>NZ_RQRS01000028.1 GCF_004335085.1 Pedobacter nototheniae
CTAGTATAAAGAGTTGTTGGAAGTAATAAAAATTAAATATTATATTGTACCAGTAAATCAAATAAACAGGTGTAAAAAACCTTAGTAATTAATCACCAAAACTGTCAAGCTATTTTAGGAACGGTCATTTTGAATGAATGAATGTTAACGGTTAATGATTAAATATAACTACTTAATGATAAAACGTATATAATTAATGACTAAATGTAACTATAGAATGATGAAACGTATATAAATAATGATTAAACGTAACTACTTAATGATAAAACGTATATAATTAATGACTAAACGTAACTATGGAATGATTAAACGTATATAAGTAATGATTAAGGAATTATAGTATTCATTCAAAATTCACTCATTCAATCAAAACTCAATCGTTCAAAATCCCTCATTCAGTTTCAAAATTGCAAATTGCAAACGGTTTGTCTATTTTTGCGGCAAATAATACAAAACAAAATGAGCAATACAAGAGGACCGATATCTCAGTTTATGGAGCGCAATTACCTCCATTTTAATGCTGCGGCAATGATGGATGCAGCTAAAGGCTATGAAACGCACTTAGATGAAGGCGGTAAAATGATGATTACACTAGCTGGCGCAATGAGTACTGCAGAGCTTGGTATTTCTTTAGCCGAAATGATCCGTCAGGATAAGGTGGCCATTATATCTTGTACAGGTGCAAACCTAGAAGAAGATATTATGAATCTTGTTGCACATTCACACTATAAACGCGTACCAAACTATCGTGATTTAAGTCCACAGGATGAGTGGGATCTTTTAGAGAACCATTACAACCGTGTTACTGATACCTGTATTCCAGAAGAAGAAGCTTTCCGTCGTTTACAAAAACACATTCACAAAATATGGAAAGATGCTGATGATGCAGGCGAACGTTACTTCCCTCATGAGTATATGTATAAAATGCTTTTAAGTGGCGATTTAGAACAATACTATGAAATTGATCCTAAAAATTCGTGGATGTTAGCGGCTGCAGAAAAGAATTTACCAATTGTAGTACCAGGATGGGAAGATTCTACTATGGGTAATATTTTTGCTTCTTACGTAATGAAAAAAGAGTTAAAAGCAGTAACCATGAAAAGTGGTATTGAATATATGGGTTGGTTAGCCGATTGGTATATTGCAAATAGCGCAGGTAAAGGAATTGGCTTTTTCCAGATAGGAGGCGGTATCGCAGGCGATTTCCCAATTTGTGTTGTACCAATGCTTTATCAGGATATGGAAATGGAAAATATTCCATTCTGGAGTTACTTCTGCCAAATCTCAGATTCTACAACTTCTTACGGATCATATTCAGGTGCTGTACCAAATGAAAAAATTACCTGGGGCAAATTAGATATCCATACACCTAAGTTTATTGTAGAAAGTGATGCTACAATTGTGGCACCTCTAATGTTTGCCTGGATTTTAAAACATTAAAATAAAAATTAAACAATCAAAATTCGAAATTTTGAATGGCCACTTACAATTCTTTTGTAAATGGCCATTTTTGTTGACTGAGAGGCTTGAAACGACATTTGTTTAGAATGATTATAAATTGTATTTCCAGTCATTATTATGTCATCGGATTTATTAATAAGTTATACTTTTGTTGAAGTTTTGATAGGCAGGCTATCGTCTAAGCATCAATTTCATATCTAAAAGTAAATTAAATAAGTATAAAGTGTTCATTATGAGAGATATCTCGATGATTTTAAAAAGTGTTTGGAAGTCGTTATTCTTGTTTTCGGCTATTTCTGTTATAGCGGTTTCTGCCGCTAATGCGCAGGATGCTAAAGAGGGAAGAACGCTTTTCAAAGCAAAATGTGCTTCATGTCACGCCCTGGATGCCAAATTGATCGGTCCTGCCCTAACAGGCGTGAGTGATCGTCACCCGGAAGCCTTCTTATTAAAGTGGATTCCGAATAACGCTGCAATGATCGCTGCTGGTGATCCTGCTGCTGTTAAACTTTTCAACGAAAACGGTAAAGTTGCCATGACCACCTTCCCAGAATTGGATGAAGCTAAGGTTAAAGACATTTTAGCGTATATTAAAGAAGGTGAGCCAAAACCAGCTGCTGGTACTGGTGCTGCTCCAGTTAAAGATGATTCTACTTCAGGATTATCAATCGCTGGTATTGTAGCTATCGTTTTAATAGCAATCGTAATTTTAGTAATCTTAGGTCGTGCTTCTAAATTATTAGAGCGCTTAATTTTACAAAAACAAGGAATTGAAATTGAAGAAGATGTGCCTTTAAAGGTAGGTGTTCGCAAAATGTTCAAAAACAAAAAGTTTGTTATGTTCTTCATTTTGTGTTTAATCATCTGTTTAGGTTCATTTGGATGGATGGGTATGTGGAACACAGGTGTTCACACAGGTTACCAACCAGTACAACCAATTAAATTCTCACACGAGTTACACGCAGGTATCAATCAAATAGATTGTCAATACTGTCACTCAGGTGCGTTTAAATCTAAAAATGCTTCTATTCCATCATTAAATGTTTGTATGAACTGCCACAAAGCAGTACAGGCAAGAGATAAATATGACGGACAGATTTCTCCAGAGATCAAAAAAATCTATAATGCTTTAGGTTATGATCCTGAGACTCAGAAATACGATGAAAGTAAATCAAAACCAATGGAGTGGGTACGTGTACACAATCTACCTGATTTTGCTTACTTCAATCACTCTCAACACGTAGTTGTTGCAGAAGATGCAATTCGTAAAGCAAAAGGATTACAGCCAACAGAACCAGTATGTTTCGCTTGTCACGGTCCGGTTAATACAATGGAAGAAATTTATCAATATTCTCCATTAACCATGAAATGGTGTATCAACTGCCACAAAGAAACTGATATTTCTGGTCAGAAAAATAATGCTTTCTACGCTAAGGTTATCGAAGCGCATGAGAAAATTAAAAAAGGCGAAAAAATTACTCCAGCGTTGTTGGGTGGTTTAGAGTGTGGTAAATGCCACTATTAATAAATAGAGTTTAGTAAGAACGTTCGAATAAACAGTAATATAGCTTAAATGGAAAGCAACAAAAAATACTGGAAAGGCTTAGAGGAGTATAACAATACACCCGATTTTGTTAAAAATAACAAAAACGAATTTGCCGAGCCACTTCCAATAGAAGATGTTTTAAATGAAGCAGGGTTAAGTACCGTTACCCCACGCCGCGACTTTTTAAAGGCGTTAGGTTTTGGTTTAGGTGCAGTTACGTTAGCAGCTTGTCAAAGCACTCCTGTTCACAAATCTATTCCTTATCTGGTAAAACCTGAAGAGGTTACTCCAGGTATTCCTAACTATTATACCTCAAGCTTTAATGGCCAGAGTATTTTAGTTAAAACAAGAGAAGGTCGTCCGATTAAAATTGAACCAAACCCAAATGCGGGCGAGTTTAATTGCGGTACTGATGCAAGAGCGCAAGCTTCTGTTTTAGATTTGTACGATGTATCTAAATTAAAAGCACCAGTTCTTAAAAATGAAGAAACAACATGGGCTAAAATTGATGCATTTGTAAAAGGTGAATTAAATAAAGCACAAACTTCAGGTAAAAAGATTCGTATCGTTTCATCAACGGTAAACAGTCCATCTACTAATGCAGTTATCGCTGGTTTTATCACTAAATACCCAGCAGCTAAATTAGTTCAATATGATGCTGTTTCTTACACTGGTATTATTCAGGCAAATCAAAATAGCTTTGGTAAAGCAGTTTTACCAAAATACAATTTCGATAAAGCTGATTTAATTGTAAGTTTTGGTGCAGATTTCTTAGGTACTTGGATTAGCGGTGAAGAGTTTACTTCGCAATACACAGCTAACCGTAACTATAAATCATTAGAAAATAAAAAAATGAGCCGCCACATTCAATTCGAAAGTGGAATGAGCTTAACAGGTACTAATGCAGATACACGTGTTCCGGTTAAATTATCAGAGCAAGGTCCTGCGTTAATCGCCTTATACAATGCAATTACAGGTCAATCTTTAGCTGGTGGTACATTAGGTAATAACGCTACTGCAGATAAAGTAATTAAATTAGTTGCTAAAGAATTAGTACAAGCTAAAGGTAAAGGCCTTGTAGTTTGTGGATCAAACGATGTTTCTACTCAAATTTTAGTTAATGCCATCAATGCTGCTATCGGTAGTTATGGTACTACTATTGATTTAGATAACGCATGTCATTTATACGCAGGTAACGATGCAGAATTTGCAGGTTTAATTGCAGAAATGAACCGTGGCGAAGTTGGTGCAGTTTTATTCTTAAACAGTAACCCAGCTTACGATTACATCAACAACAAAACATTTACAGAAGCATTAGCTAAAGTTCCTGCAAAAATTTCATTTGCAGATCGTGCTGATGAAACTGCTTCACTTTGTGATGCCATTGCAATTAACCACAACTATTTAGAGTCTTGGGGTGATGCAAATGCTTACGAAGGATATTATTCAATTGTACAACCAACCATCAATCCGGTTTTCAATAGCCGTCAGGCAGAAGAAAGCTTATTAGTTTGGGCTGATGCACCAGTTAAAGATTACTATCAATTTGTACGTAGCAACTGGGAAACTAAAGTATTACCAGCAGCAGGTGTTAAGTGGGAAGATGTTTTAGATAAAGGTGTTATCACTATTGCTGCTAAACCAGCTGCAGCCTATAGCTTCAGTTTATCGTTAGCAGCAGTTGTAACTTCTATTTCTAACAGCAGCAAAGCTTTAGCAAAAGATATTGAGTTAGAAGTTTACGAAAACGTACCAATGCGTGATGGTAAAAATGCAAACAATGCATTCTTACAAGAGTTACCTGATCCGGTTTCAAAAGTAACATGGGATAACTTTGTTGCCCTTGCTCCAAAATTTGCTGAGAAATTAAATGTTAAAGAATTTGATGTTGTAACCGTTAAAGGTGGCAATGGATATTCGGTAGATTTGCCTGTATTAATCCAACCAGGACAAGCACAAGGTACAGCATCTATCGCTTTAGGTTACGGACGTGAGAAAGTAGGTAAAGCAGGTAATGGTGTAGGTAAAAATGCTTTCCCTTTTGCAACTTTTGTAAATGGAACAATGCAATATGCTACCAACGTAACAATCACTCCAACAGGTGGCCATTACGAGTTAGCTCAAACACAAACTCACCACTCTTTTGAAGGTCGTAACGTAATTCGCGAAGCAACTTTCAAAGAATATTTAAAAGATGCTGGTGCAGGAACAGGCAAAAGCGAAGAAGGACATAAAAACTATGATCTTTGGGATCAGTACGAAAAACCAGGTAACAACTGGGTTATGGCAATCGATTTGAATGCTTGTACAGGTTGTGGTTCTTGTATTGTTGCTTGTAACGTAGAAAATAACATTCCTGTTGTAGGTCGTGATGAGGTTCGCCGTCGTCGTGAAATGCACTGGATTCGTATCGATCGTTATTATAGCTACGAAACTACAGCTGGTGATGTAACAAGAGAGAAAGAAATTGCTAAATTGGAAGATTTAGATCATGTTTCTGTTGTTCACCAACCAATGTTATGTCAGCACTGTGATCACGCACCTTGCGAAACCGTTTGTCCGGTATTAGCAACTGTACACTCATCAGATGGTTTAAACCATATGGCTTATAACCGTTGTGTAGGTACACGTTATTGCGCAAACAACTGTCCATATAAAGTACGTCGTTTCAACTGGTTTAACTACTGGAACGATTCTCGTTTCGATAACTATTTAAATAACGAGTTTACTCAATTAGTTTTAAATCCTGATGTAACTACACGTTCAAGAGGGGTTATGGAAAAATGCTCTATGTGTATTCAACGTATACAAGGTGGCAAATTACAAGCTAAAATTGAGAAACGCCCATTAAAAGATGGCGATATTAAAATGGCTTGTCAGGAAGCTTGTTCAGCAAATGCAATCATATTTGGTGATTCAAACGATCCAAACTCTGAGGTTTCAAAAGCATTACGTTCTGAGCGTATCTACTACGTTTTAGAAGAAATCAACGTGAAACCAGGTATCGGATACATGACAAAAATTAGAAACACAGATACAACAGTACAAGCGTAAGCTTTAGTATAAAGAAAATACAAATTATGTCAGGACATAACGAATCAATACTTAGAGAACCATTAATTACCGGCGATAACATCACGTATGCAAAAATTACGGATGATATTTTAGGCCCGGTAGAGAATAAACCAAACAAAGCATGGTGGATCGGTTTCATCTTTGCCTCTTTAGGTGCTTTACTTTGGGTGGTTGCCGTGAGTTATACTTTTTGGAATGGTATAGGCTCTTGGGGTTTAAATAAAACAGTTGGATGGGCTTGGGACATCACCGGTTTCGTATGGTGGGTTGGTATCGGTCACGCCGGAACACTTATCTCGGCAGTACTATTACTTTTCCGTCAAAACTGGCGTAACTCAATCAACCGTTCAGCAGAAGCAATGACAATCTTTGCGGTTATTTGTGCAGCAACATATGTTGTATCACACATGGGCCGCCCATGGTTAGCTTATTGGGTATTACCATTACCAAATCAATTTGGATCATTATGGGTAAACTTTAACTCACCATTGGTATGGGATATGTTTGCAATCTCAACTTATTTCTCTGTATCATTATTATTCTGGTACACAGGTTTATTACCAGATATTGCAACCATCCGCGATCGCGCTACAGGAATGCGTAAAAAAGTATATTCTATCTTTTCATTTGGATGGAGTGGAAGTGTAAAAACATGGCAACGTTTTGAGGCAGTGTCTCTAATCTTAGCAGGTATCTCTACACCTCTGGTACTTTCGGTACACACAATTGTATCAATGGACTTTGCAACTTCGGTAATTCCGGGATGGCACACCACCATTTTCCCTCCTTACTTCGTTGCAGGTGCAATCTTTTCAGGCTTTGCAATGGTGTTAACCTTATTATTGGTTGCACGTAAAGTATTAGGCCTTGAAAACTACATCACCATGTTCCACATCGAGTCGATGAATAAAATCATCATCTTAACAGGATCAATCGTAGGTGTAGCTTATTTAACTGAGTTCTTCATCGCATGGTATTCTGGTTCAGAATATGAGCAATATGCTTTCATTAACCGTTCAACTGGTCCATACTGGTGGGCTTACTGGATGATGATGACATGTAACGTAATCTCTCCACAGTTATTATGGTTTAAAAAGATCCGTTTAAGCATTCGTGCTACGTGGATTTTATCAATCGTAGTAAACGTAGGTATGTGGTTTGAGCGTTTCGTAATTATCGTTACCTCTTTACACCGTGATTATATTCCTTCAAGTTGGGCAATGTTTTATCCAACATGGGTTGATGTGAGTGTGTTCGTAGGTTCAATCGGACTATTCTTTACTTTATTCCTTTTATTCTTAAGAGTTTTACCTTCAATTGCTATTGCAGAGGTTAAATTGTTATTGAAAACTGCAAGTGAGCAGGCTAAAATGAAGCAGATTAAAGAAGGTCATGAGAATAAAGAATATGTAGCAGAATACATAGAATCTTTAGAGAAATTTGATAGTGTTAAACAAGAAGATTACGCAAAAATATAACAATGAGTGATATCAAATATATTTTAGGCAGTTTTGGTGATCCTGATGAAATGATGCACGGCATCGAAAAACTTCAGGAAAATAACGTCAGCATTTATGATGTATATACTCCAATGCCTATACACGGAATAGAAGCCAAATTAGGAATTAAAAGATCAAGAATTGATATCGCAGCATTTTGCTTTGGTATAACTGGTACTTGTGCCGCTTTCGCCTTAATTTATTTTTGCGCAGTTATCGATTGGAGAGTAAACATAGGTGGTAAACCATCATTTGCATTGCCGGATTTTATTCCGATAATGTTCGAATTAACAGTATTATTCTGTGCATTCGGTATGGTTTTAACTTACTATGCATCTACACACTTGTTTCCGGGCAGAGCTCCACGAGTAATGGATCTGCGTGCTACTGATGATCGTTTTGTAATTGCAGTAGATGCAAAAGAAAATGCTGAACATACAGTTATTGATGGTTTATTAAAAGATGCCGGTGCTTTAGAAGTAAAGTATAATGAAAGGAAGTACATTAGCTATGAATAAGAATAAATTTGTTTATGCCGCGTTTTTAGCTATCGCTTTTGCAGCTACTCTTTCGGCTTGTAAAGATAAACGCAGTACCGGGCTAGAATATGCAAGGAACATGTATGATCCGATTGCTTATAATCCGGATCAACCAAATAAAAATTTTAAGGATGGTAAAACTGCACAGTTGCCACCAGCAAATACTAAACCAGTAGGTTTTAAAGAGTATGATGAGTATCCTAATACTAAAGAAGGATATGAAGCTGCCGGAGCAAATATGGTTAATCCATTGCCTGTAGATACAACAAACCTTGCAGAAGGTAAACATTCATTTATCGTTTTCTGTGCTCCATGCCATGGAGAAAAAGGTGATGGACAAGGACACTTAGTAAAAATTGAGAAATTTAACGGTGTACCTTCATACCACGAAGGAAGTTCATCAAGAGGTGGTGCTATGAAAGATCTTACCGCTGGTAAAATCTACCATACCATTACATATGGTGTAAATAACATGGGCTCACATGCTTCACAAATCTCACCAACAGATCGTTGGAAAGTGGTGATGTATGTTCAACAATTACAAAAAGAACAATAAGTAAAGCAGAATATAAATGGGAACTCACAATATTAATTTTAGTGAACAATTTGAGTTTACAGGAAAAGTAAAAACTTTAAGCATTATTGGAATTGCATTAGGTGTAATTGCAGTAGCTTATGGTTTCTTAGCCGGAGATAAAGTGATGCACGAGCGCACTTTTGCCAACCTGTTACTTATGGGATATTATTTTGCATGCGTTTGTATGTCAGGTACATTTTTCCTAGCTGTTCAATACGTTGCTCAGGCTGGTTGGTCTGCATCAATTTTACGTGTACCACAAGCTATGGCAAAAACATTGCCTATTGCTGCTGTAATACTTGTTGTAATTATTTCAGCTGGTTTATACACACACAATTTATATCACCACTGGCATGCTGATGGTTTAACAGATCCAAATAGTTCTAAGTACGATGCTATTATCGCTGGTAAATCAGTATTCTTAAACGTTCCTTTCTTTTTAGGTCGTCAGGTAGTATTCTTAGGTGTATATAGCATTTTCTCTATGCTTTTTGTTAAATTTTCTTATAACGAAGATTTGGCCGGAGGATTAAATTCATACAGAAAAAGCTTTAAAAATGCTTGTATCTTCCTAGTAATTTACGGTTTTACAACTCCAGTATTTGCTTTCGATACCATCATGTCATTAGAAGCACACTGGTTCTCTACTATGTTTGGTTGGTACAACTTCGCAGCAATGTGGGTTAGTAGTTTAGCAACAATTGCAATTATCATTATTCTTTTAAGAAGAGCTGGTTACATGCAATGGGTTAACAATAGCCACTTACACAACTTAGGTCAGTTTATCTTCGGTTTCTCTATCTTCTGGACTTATGTATGGTTTGCACAGTTCTTATTAATCTACTATGCTAACATGCCAGAAGAAACTGTTTATTTCTACAAACGTTTTGAATATTACAAGTTTTGGTTCTTCTTAAACCTAGCAATGAACTTCTTAGCGCCAGTATTATTATTAATGGATAGAGATAATAAAAGAACAGATGTAAAACTATTATTCGTTTCAATAGTGGTATTATTAGGTCATTGGGTAGATTATTACCAAATGATTATGCCAGGAGCGGTAGAAGATGGTCACAACGGTTTTGGTATTGTTGAAATTGGTACTGCTGTAGGTTTCGTAGGATTGTTTACCTTTACAGTTTTATCGGCCTTAAGCAAAAAGCCTTTAATCGCAAAAAATCACCCTTTATTACAAGAAAGTTTGCATCATCAGCTATAGCCGATGATTTTATAAGAGCAAATATTTAATTATTATTATAATTAGCAGTACAGCGTACTACTTTTAAGAAAATGAGTTTAAGAAAGTTTATCACGAATAAAACGACCGCAGCTTTAGCAGTATTACTTACTGTTTTTGCAAACACGAGCGCATTTGCACAAGATGCAGCAGCAGCGGCGGCACCGAAAGCTGTTGATATGGGCGAGGTTTATAAATCAGTAATTTTTTATGTTCTGGTTTTCCTGGCTATATGTTTATTCATTGCTATTGTGGGTAAAGCCATAAGAGTATATGAATTAAGCCGCGAAGCGCAAGGTAAGCCAGTAGGTATTAACTGGAACAGAGTACATGCAAGTTTGTTTGCATTATTCCTTGTTTTAGGTTTATATGGTGTGTATTGGGAATATACAGTACACGGCGCAATGTTATTGCCAGATGCAGCTTCGATCCACGGAGAGCGTATTGATAAAATGTTTAATTTAACATTAATCATCACTACAATTGTATTCGTGGTAACACACATCTTACTATTCGGATTTTCTTATATCTATAAATACTCAGCTAAAAGAAAAGCATACTATTATCCTCACAACAATACAATCGAAAAAATCTGGACTATTGTACCAGCTTTAGTTTTAACTGTATTGGTATTAATGGGTTTCTTAACCTGGAGATCTATATTCTTCAAAGTTGAAGATCCTAACAATAAACCTTTGCAAATTGAGGTAACTTCTGAGCAATTCAAATGGTCTATCCGTTACCCGGGAGCTGATGGTATCGTTGGTAATAAAAATTATAAATTAACTACTGCAACCAATCCACTAGGTATCGATTTTAAAGATCTAAACTCTCGTGATGATGAAATGGCAGATGAAATGGTAATTCCGGTTAATAAACCAGTAAAACTAATTTTAACAAGTAAGGATGTAATCCACAGTTTTTACATGCCACATTTTAGAGTACAATTAAACACTGTACCAGGTATGAGAACTATTTTTGAGTTTACTCCAACCATTACCACTCGCGAAATGCAGGAGAAAACAAATGATCCTAATTTTAAATATCTTTTCTATTGCGCTAAAATTTGCGGTTCAGGTCACTGGAATATGCAAAAAGACGTTCGTGTTGTTTCTGAAAAAGAATATGCAGAATGGATAGCTAAACAGAAAACCTACTTAAATGATGATTTAAGAAAAGAATTTAATTTGCCAGTGGCACCTGCACCAGTAAAATCAGTAGCTGATTCAACAGCTAAAGATTCAGCAGGAGTGAAAACTAACCAAGTGGCTTTAAATAAATAATATTACCGCAGAGCGAAAGAATTATGTCAACAATAGCAATACACGACGATCACAATCACGATCACCACGATCACGGACACCATAAGGAGACTTTAATTTCGAAGTACATCTTCAGTATGGACCATAAAATGATTGCAAAGCAATTTCTAATAACCGGTATTATTATGGCGGTTATAGCAATGGGCTTATCCATTTTATTCCGTATCCAATTGGCTTGGCCAGATAAAAATTTCCCATTCTTAGAAACATTTTTAGGAAAATGGGCCGAAGGAGGTCGTATCAAACCCGATTTCTATTTAGCTTTGGTAACCATTCACGGTACCATAATGGTTTTCTTTGTACTAACAGCTGGATTGAGTGGTACATTTAGTAACTTATTAATCCCATTACAAATTGGAGCAAGAGATATGGCATCGCCATTCTTAAACATGCTTTCATACTGGTTCTTCTTTATGGCTTGTGTGATCATGATGTCTTCATTCTTTATTCAAACAGGACCAGCATCAGGTGGTTGGACGGTTTATCCGCCTCTATCCGCTATTCCTACAGCTATACCAGGATCAGCAGGTGGTATGACACTTTGGCTAGTAAGTATGGTACTTTTCGTAGCATCATCTTTAATGGGTGGTATTAACTATGTAAGTACAATTTTAAACATGCGTACTAAAGGTATGGACCTTTGGAAAATGCCTTTAACAATTTGGGCGTTCTTCTTAACAGCTATCTTAGGTATTTTATCATTCCCTGTATTAGTTGCAGGTGTGGTATTATTAGTATTTGACCGTAGTTTTGGTACAAGTTTCTACTTATCAGATATCGTTATGGGTACAAATATTTTACCTAACGAAGGTGGTTCTCCAATTTTATGGCAACACTTATTCTGGTTCTTAGGTCACCCAGAGGTATATATTGTAATTATGCCTGCATTGGGTATCTCATCAGAGGTTATCTCGGTAAACGCACGTAAACCTATTTTCGGTTACCATGCAATGGTTTATTCACTAATTGGTATTACTGTACTTTCATTCATCGTATGGGGTCACCACATGTTTGTAACCGGTATGAACCCATTATTGGGTGGTGTGTTTATGATTACAACATTGATTATTGCAGTACCATCAGCAGTAAAAACATTTAACTATTTAGCTACATTATGGAGAGGTAACATCCGTTTCACTCCAGCAATGTTATTTGCTATCGGTTTAGTTTCATTCTTTATCTCAGGTGGTTTAACTGGTATCTTCTTAGGTAATGCATCATTAGATATTAACTTACACGATACTTATTTTGTAGTTGCCCACTTCCACTTGGTAATGGGATCAGCAGCAATTTTTGGTATGCTTGCAGGTGTTTATCACTGGTATCCTAAAATGTTCGGTCGTATGATGAACGCTAAATTAGGTTACTTGCACTTCTGGTTAACTTTCATTGCCGCATACTTAGTATTCTTCCCATTACACTTTTTAGGTTTAGATGGCGTTCCTCGTCGTTACTATGCCTTTACAGAGTTTGAATTTATGAAGAAATGGTTAACTGTTAACGTATTTGTAACTTGGGCTGCTATTTTAGCTGCTTTAGCTCAAGTAGCGTTCTTATTTAACTTCTTCTATTCAATTTATAGAGGTAAAAAAGCAACTCAAAACCCTTGGGAATCTAATACATTAGAATGGACTGCTCCAGTAGAGCACATTCATGGTAACTGGCCAGGTGAAATTCCAACAGTTTACAGATGGCCGTACGACTATAGCAAACCTGGTCATGATGCAGATTTTATTCCTCAAACAGTACCTTTCTCTCAAACAATGAGTTCAAACTTGCCTCATGATTTTGAAGGAAATGCAGAAGCAGAAAAAATACAACAAGATTGGGAATTAGCTAATCCTGTTACAGAAAATAAAGGCTAGTTTTAAGCTTTACACAAAATAAAAGGGGTATCTGATTAAGTTTCTGCTTATCCGGATACCCTTTTCATCTTAAAAGAGATATGATCAGCAGATCAGAACAACGTTTTATCAGAATTAATTTTATAACCATAATCGTTACTTTATTGGTTATACTAGCTGGTGGTATTGTGCGCAGTACAGGCTCAGGAATGGGCTGTCCGGATTGGCCAAAGTGTTTCGATAGATACATTCCACCAACCAATGTATCGCAACTTCCAGCTAATTATAAAGAGAAATACGTTGCAGGCAGGCTTAAAAAGAATGAAAAGTTTGCCAAATATCTGGAGAGCATGGGTAAAACCGAACTCGCTGATAGTATCAGACATGATAAAAGCATAACAATCCCTGAAGAGTTTAATCCTGCAAAAACGTGGACAGAATACCTTAACAGATTAGCTGGTGTTTTAGCAGGTATATTTTTGCTCTTAACGGCAGTTTATTCTTTTACCTATAAAAAAACAGCTAAAAGAATTATTGTACTAAGTATTTTAAACATTTTTGTTGTTGGTTATCAAGCTTGGTTGGGTTCTATTGTAGTATCTACAAACCTAGCGCAATGGGTAGTAACAGTGCATATGCTTTTAGCTTTAGTTATTTTAGCTATATCTATTTATACTTATAACTACGCTAAACAACTAAATAAAACGCCATCGGTTATCATGTACCGCATATTATGGCTAAAAGGATTTTTGTTTTTTACTGTTATTTTAAGCATAGCCCAAATTGTATTGGGTACCGAAGTTAGAGAAGCTGTTGATGTGATTGCGAAATCTCTTTTATACAGTAACAAAGCAAATTGGATTGGTAAAGTAGGAAGTATTTTTTCTTACCATAGAGATTTGGCCATTTTAGTTGTAATTGCAAATGGAGTAGTTTACAAAATGGTTATCGATCGCTTTAGTGGTAAAGCAGCCCCGTTATTAACAGCAAGGCTGATTATAATTACGCTTTTAATACAGTTATTAAGTGGTTTTGCATTAGCATATATTGCTTTTCCACCAGCAGCGCAAGCATTGCACATTTTATTTTCTACGCTGTTATTTAGTTTACAGTTTTATCTGTACTTGTTGGTTTATCGTACAAGTACCTATAAACAATAATATTTAAGGAAATTGAAACAATTTTTTTCAGATTTTTCTAAACTTATAAAATTCAGGCTATCCTTTACGGTAGTGTTCTCTGCATCAATTTCATTTTTAATTGGTCAGAAAATGCAAATAGGAAGAGGTCATATTCCTTCAATTGATTGGGGAAACTGGTTAATTCTGATAGCTGGAGGATTTTTGGTTACAGCGGCAGCAAATTGCTTTAACGAGATCATAGAAAAGGATCTTGATAAATTAATGAGCAGAACAAAGGATAGACCGATGCCAGCAGGCAGAATGACAACCGGACAAGGCTTAATATTAGGTCTTTTTATGGCATTTTTTGGTACCTGGTTATTGGGTAGATTAAACTTGGAAACAGGCTTATTATCGGTGTTTTCAATTTTATTATATGCTTTTGCATATACACCTTTGAAAAGAAAATCGCCAATAGCCGTTTTTGTTGGTGCTATTCCAGGTGCTTTACCACCACTTATTGGATACTTAGCAGCCTTTGGAAGTTTAAAAGCTGAGTTATTTTTAGATATTGATTATAAAATTGCTGTAGTATTATTCTTAATCCAATTTGTTTGGCAATTTCCACATTTTTGGGCAATTGCATGGGTTTTAGATGACGACTATAAAAAAGCTGGATTTAGATTATTACCCACCAAAAAAAGAGATAAGATTTCGGCATTAATGACCTTTTTAGGTACATTAATTTTAATTCCCGTAAGCTTATTACCAACTTTCTATGGTTTTGGTGGTTATTATATAGCAGGATTATCTTTAATTGCAGGTCTTATTTTTTGCTGGCTTGCCTTTAAACTTTTAATGAACAGAGAACTCGTAGATGCGAAGAAAGTGATGTTCTGTTCGTTTTTTTATATACCAGCTGTGCAGTTGGTGTTATTATTTGATTTTATAGCAAAATAATTTTTATGGTTATAACAATGGAAAATACCCAAGATACATTCGATCCAAAACCCAGAAAGTTTATTGTCTGGCTTTTTGTCGTATCATCTACAATTATGTTTGGCGGCTTTACCAGCTATTATCTGGTATTCGCAGCATCCAAAGGTAAAGGACATGGATTAGTTCTTCCTGACGCCTTTATTTACAGCAGTTTGGTAATTATTGCAAGTAGTATAACATTAATGTTAGCTTCAAGAGCTTTAAGAAACCTTAACTTTAGCTTACAACGCTCAATGCTTTGGATAACGGTAATTTTAGCCGTTGTTTTTGGTGTTATGCAGTTTAATGCATGGGGAAGCATGGTTAGAAGTGGTGCTACAATGGTTGGTAATAATGCTGCCATCTCATTTATCTATGTAGTATCTGGAATGCACTTATTACACATTATTGCCGGTGTTGCACTTATTTCCAGTGCTTTAGTGGGCAGTTATAAAAATATTACGCCAGCCAAAGGCAAGTACAGAATGGAAATTGCTTCTATTTTTTGGCATTTTATAGATATATTATGGATATATCTGTATGTTTTTTTACTTTTGAACCGTTAAATTTGTTAACAAACTATTATACTATTTCCAAATGAATTCAGTATCACAATTAGATCAAGTTAAAACCGGACCATGGAATGGTGGTCGTTCTCCGTGGTCGGTAGAATATGGTAAAATCATGATGTGGTTTTTCCTTTTGTCAGATGCTTTTACCTTTTCATCTCTATTGATCTATTACGGCGCACAGCGTTTTTCTAAATTAACATGGCCAGATCCTGATTTGGTTTTCCAATCAATCCCTGGTATAACAGATAGTGGTGCACCATTAGTATTTGTGGGTATCATGACTTTTATCTTAATTATGAGTTCGGTTACTATGGTTTTGGCTGTAGAAGCTGGTCACCGTCGTTCTAAAAAAGAAGTTATCGGTTGGATGATTGCAACCATTATCGGTGGTTTCATGTTCTTGGGCTGTCAGGCTTTAGAGTGGACACACTTACACCACGAAGGTTTTTGGTGGGGACATATTCCTTCGCCTGAAGAATTAAAGCATTTCTTTAACGGTGATGTATCTTTAATTGCAGCACAACAATTTGCAAACTTATTTTTTACCATTACAGGTTTCCACGGTTTCCACGTATTTAGTGGTGTAATCATTAACATCATTATTTTAATTATGACAATTAATGGAACCTTCGAAAGAAGAGGACATTACTTAATGGTAGAAAAAGTTGGTTTATACTGGCACTTTGTAGATTTAGTATGGGTGTTTGTATTTACATTCTTCTATTTGGTTTAATTTATCATATTATAAAAATATTATCATGTCAGAAAATCACGCACATACAGAAGGACACGAGCACGAAGAACACGCAGGTTTATCGAAAGGTAAAATTTGGCAAGTATTCGGCATATTATTATTAATTACGGTTATCGAATTTATCGTGGCATTATGGGTATTACCTAATGGATACATGTCTCACCACGTTGGTAATTTTGTATATATCCTTTTAACATTAGTAAAAGCATTTTATATTGTTGCCTACTTTATGCACTTAAAGTACGAGAAACTAGGTTTGCAGCTTTCATTAACCATTTCATTTATCTTTATTATTTACTTTATTGTTTTAATGCTGATAGAAGGTGGACATTTAAATACAAACATGTTCTTTAATCATTAATGAAAAGAAGCCCCATAAAAAAGGTATTAATCCTGGTAAGCATATTAGCTATACCGGGATTTTTATTTTTTTACTTATTGCCCCATTTCGCCAAAAACCGTTATAAAAGCCTACCTATATATGGCGAAAAGATTGTAGCTACTACTTTTCATACTGTAAAAGGGAAGAAAATTCCTGATACCATTTATCACGCTGTACCAGATTTTAATCTAGTCAATCAAAACAATGATTCCATTAGCTGGAAATCCTTAAATGGTAAAATTGTAGTACTTAATTTGTTTTATACTACTACCACTGTTAAGGCCGTTAGTGATAACGTTAAGCAAGCGGTAGAAAACTACGAAAGAAACCCTTTAATCCGCTTTGTAAGCCTATCAGTTGATCCAGCTGATAACGTAATCAAGCTTAAAGCTTATAGCGCTGCATTAAAGGCTAAAGCTGGTAAATGGGATTTCTTAACTGGCGATACCACCCAAATTTATCCACTGATTAGAAAAGGATTGCGCTTGGATGTAATAGCACATCAGGATGCTGGAAGCGATAAATTTATTTATGGTAATCAAATTGTACTTCTCGATAACCAACACCGGATAAGAGGCTATTATGAGGCCACAAACCCCGATGCATTAGCTAAACTAGACGACGAAATTAAAGTTCTTGTTGCAGAGGATTTAAGAAACTTAAAAGACGGTAGATAGTTTCGAGTTAACAATTCATAGCTGCCCAAAGAAATTAGTAAAATAGAAAAATAAGATTATTAAACTCATGGAAAATACCCCAATTGAGAAGAAATATAAGAAATGGATTATTATTCTTTCCATTTTCATACCAGTAGCTGTAGCCGTTTTATTTGTTGTAAAATTGAAAGATCTAGGGATCAATGCCCCAACCTTACCTTTTTTACCGCCAATTTATGCTACTATTAATGGCATTACAGCTATTTTACTTATTGTAGCTGTGTGGGCTATAAAAAATGGCAAAATTAGCTTGCACAAAAACTTGATGAAGACGGCTATTGGTTGCTCCCTGCTGTTTTTAGTAATGTATATAGCTTATCATATGACCACGCCATCTACTAAATTTGGTGGTGATGGTACTATTAAATATGTTTATTTCTTTATTTTACTAACGCATATTCTGCTATCAATTGCTATCATTCCCCTCGTTTTAATTACCTACGTAAGGGCATTGGCCGAACGCTTTGATAAGCATCGTAAAATAGCCAGAATAACTTTTCCACTATGGCTTTATGTTGCCATTACTGGCGTGGTTGTTTACCTTATGATTTCTCCATATTATATTTATTAAGGATAATTTTAACTTATTAAATTACATAATGACTTAATTTCCATGTTAATTTTTGGAAATTAATTTTTTATGCGCCAGTTTTTGTATAATTGAATTTCGTTACGGATATACCCTACATGAAAATCAAAGTAATTGAGACAGGCCTGGATTTAATTAACCTTTTCGAGAGAAAGGATTCTAATCATTTCGCACTTTTTTACAACCAGTATTTTCAAAAACTATTACTCCTTTGCGACAAGTATGTTCAAGATATGCCTGTTGCTGAAGAGATTGTGCACGACGTTTTTATAAAAATTTGGGCAAACCCATATAAATTATCCGAAGTAAGATCATTAAAATCGTATCTGTACAAAAGCACCGTAAATGCATCAATCAATCATATTGGCAAACAAAAAAACATTATTGTTTATGAAGAACATATGCCCGAACAATTAACAGAGGATGAACTGGACATTATAGACCAAGAAAATTCTTTAATTGTTTTGCTTTATCAGGAAATTGATAGGCTGCCGGAGCAATGTAGAAAAGTATTTAAAATGAGCCGTTTTGAACTTTTAAAATACAGAGAGATTGCCGAAAAGTTAAACATTTCAGAGAGAACGGTAGAGAACCATCTTCGGGCAGCACTTAAAACATTAAGGGCACGCCTAACCGAATCTATCAAGCATACAGATACTAAGCCGGGTGATGTGATAAAATTTATGACTCTTTTCCTTTATTAGAGCTTATTTTTACGCGTTTAAGCATATTTTACATTTATTTTTATTTTTTTTCAAAAAAAAATAAAATTCACTAGGGGTATTTTCATTTTTTCTTGTCTTGCATGTAACTTAAACAAACTACATGCTTTCTGAACCAAATTCGCTGGATTTAATCATCCGTTATTTTAATGATATGGAAAATGCTGCCCTTAAAAAGGAGGTGCAGGACTTTAGAAACCAATCTATTGAAAATGATTTATATTTTCTTGAAATAGAACAGATTTGGAATACCTCTGCAGAGGCAAGCCGCTTAGAGCTTATTAATATTGAAGCATCACAAAAACGTTTTAGAAAAGATTTAAAGCGAATTACACCTGTTCGAATCAGGCCATTAAACTGGATAATATCAACCGCTGCAGCTTGCCTGGTTATTGCGATTGGTTATTGGTTTTATTCTATCAATAATGAGGAGCGCTTAATTGTTAAAACAACAGGAATGGATCAAATTGATTCTCTTATTCTTTCAGATGGCTCTAAAATAGTTCTTTCTAAAAACACATCAATTTCCTATCCTGAAAAGTTTAAAAAAGATAAGCGTACAATCTCACTAAATAAAGGGGAGGCTTTTTTTAAAGTTTTTAGAGATGAGAAACATCCATTTCAAATTCGCACAGGTGCTTCTACGATTCAAGTATTAGGTACTTCTTTTAATATTTGGTACTCACCAGTTGCCATTAATTTAACTGTAAAAACGGGTAGGGTAATGTTTACGCCATATAATGGGGCGGTATCTTCTATTTTAACCGCTGGGCAAAATATCAACTATGATTTAAATACTAAGCAGGTTTCGGCAATGCTATCACAAAATGGAGATGCATGGCTAACCGGGGATTTGAAATTTGTAGATACACCATTGAAAGAGGTTTGCAAGCAGCTAAGTGCCTATTATAAAATCGACTTTGTGTTAGAAGATGATAATGGTGTTTATAAAAAGTTTAATGCAAGTTTTAACAACATTAGCCTAAATGAAGTATTGGAAGCACTAAAAGGTGCGTACCGAGTGAAAATTAAAAAAGAGAATAATAAAATAATCATTAAACCCAATTAACCACAAAAACTAAGAAAACAACAAACAAAACCTCAAGTCATCCCAAACAACCAAAAACTAATCAAATTAAACTATTAAACTATGGAGGAAAATCTCTACAAAAGACATGCTGGAACTAAGTTACATCGAATGGTGTTGCTTCTTTGCGCAATCTTGTGGGGCATAACAGCTCAGGCTGATGCAAGACAAGCGAAATTAATGCCCGAAAGACTAGATAACTATCTCAAAAAAGTTGAGGTGGCATACAAAGTGAATTTTGTTTATGACGCTGATAAAATCAATAAAGGAACGATTCTTAATGTTCCAGAAAAATTCACATCAATTACTCAGGCACTTGATCCTTTAACTGAAAATAATATTACTTACAAACTAATTGGTAAGCAAGTTATTTTGAGGTTTCAGCCAGTAATTCCTGTACAAATTAAAGAAATCATTGTTAAAGGAAAGGTTCGCGAGAAAAAAGATGGAAGTGCTTTGCCGGGCATTAGTGTTCGCGAAAAGGGAGTTAAAAATGCTATATCAACCAATTCATTAGGAGAGTATCAGATTAAAGTTAAGGATGGTGCTACATTAGTTTTTTCTTCGATTGGCTACAAAACAGTAGAAATTGCAGTAAATGGAAGAACTACAATTGATGTTTCACTTGAAGAAGATGCAGCTCAATTGAAAGAGGTAAATGTGGTATCAACTGGATACCAAACTTTAGAAAAGAAAACCTTTACGGGATCATCAACCTTAATTAGGGCACAAGATGCTGAACGTGCTGGTGTTACTGATGTAAGTAGAATGCTTGAAGGACAAGTAGCGGGTGTAACTGTACAAAACGTTTCGGGAACATTCGGTGCTGCACCTAAAATTAGAGTTCGTGGGGCAACTTCATTTTCTGGTGATAATAAGCCTTTATGGGTTATTGATGGGATCATTTTAGAAGACGTTGTAAATATTTCTAACGAAGCATTAACAACTGGAGATGCGAATACATTAATCGGATCATCTGTTGCTGGCTTGAACCCAGATGACATAGAATCATTTAACATTTTGAAAGATGCTGCTGCCACTGGTATGTATGGCGCAAGAGCAATGAACGGCGTTATTGTTGTTACCACTAAAAAAGGTAGACAAACTGAGGGCGCTCCGAGAATAACGTATTCTGGAAATTTTACCACTTATTCTAAACCTGTTTATTCGGATTTTGACATTTTAAATTCGGCAGATCAAATGGCGGTAATGATTGAAATGCAAAATAAAGGTTATTATCAAATTCCTGGTGCTTCAAGAGGAACTTCTGGTGGGGTATTTTATAAAATGTATAATCTTTTATATAACTATGACCCGGCTACTGATACTTATGCTTTGAAAAATGATAATGTAAGTAAAACTAATTTCTTATCGAGATACGCAAATGCAAATACAGATTGGTTTGATATCTTATTTAAAAATTCACTACAACAAGAACATTCATTAAGTGTGAGTTCTGGTACCGAAAAATTTCAGAGTTATGCTTCAACTTCATTTTTGAATGATGCAGGAGTAACAATTGGTAACAGTGTAAACAGATTTACAGGGAATTATAGAGCTAACTTTAAACTTAGTGAAAAATTAAGTGCAGAATTATTATCAAACGGATCCATTAGAAACCAGAAAACACCTGGTGCAACTTCACTACAATCTGATCCTGTTTATGGTAATTATTATAGAAATTTTGACATTAACCCATATAGTTACGCCTTGGGTACAAGTAGAATTACCACTGCATATGATGAAAACGGAAACTTAGAATATTTTAGACAAAATAGTGCTCCTTTTAATATCATTAATGAGGTTAATACAAACTCATTATCTCTTGGGATGATAGATTTTAAGGTGCAGGGTAATATTAATTATAAAATTATTCCAAGTTTAACTTATTCTGTTAATGGTGCTTATAGGTTTACTAAAACTGAAAGTCAGATCTCAATTTTAGAAAACTCTAACATGGCTACATCTTTTAGAACAATTGATGATGCAACATCAGCGGCAGCAAACGGTAATTTATATACAGACCCTGATATACCAAACAGTTTGCCAATTAGCGTATTGCCAAAAGGTGGTTTTTATAAAATTTCTACTAACAACTTAAAATCATACTATTTCAGACAATCACTACAGTATAATAAAACATTTAACAAAGACCACAATATTATGGGTTATGGTGGTATGGAAGTTAGGTTTGCTGATAGGCAAGATGAATCATTTGATGGCGTTGGATACCAATTTGGTAATGGGGGATTAGTAACTTCAAATTACAACTATTTTAAACAAGCTACAGAAACCGGAAAACCATATTTTGGTATGGGAAATGGTTTTGATAGATATGTAGCTTACATGGCAAATGGAAGTTATACTTATAAAGAAAAGTATACTTTGAAATTGTCTGGTCGTTACGACGGATCAAACTTGATGGGGAAAAGTGCACAAGCAAGATGGTTGCCAACCTGGAACGTATCAGGAAGCTGGAATATTAACGAAGAGAGTTTCTTTCCTAAAAGCGATATCTTAACAGGTGCAAAACTAAGAGCATCGTACGGTTTAGTTGCTAGTATTGGAAGTGCAACAAATTCTGCAGCTGTATTTTATAACAGAAACTCTTATAGAAATAGTGTTGCCGATCAAGAAGTACAAACATTTATTTCAAGCTTAGAAAATGAAGATTTAACCTGGGAAAAAACCAAAGATTTAAATATTGGTTTAGACTTGTCATTATTGAAAGATAGAGTAAACGTTTCAATTGATGTTTATAAGAGAAATATTTATGACTTAATTGGTTCTATTCAAACCTCTGGTATTGGTGGCGAGTACACTAAAATGGCCAACTACGGTAAAATGAAAGGTCAGGGATTAGAATTTGCCATTTCAGGAAATGTAATTCAGAATGATTCATTTAAATGGAGAACCAATTTTAACTTTGGATATAACACAAATAAAATTACAAAACTGGATATAAATCCTAATGTTTGGAGATCAGTTTCCGCAAATGGTTCTCCTGTTGTGGGCTATTCATCAAGAAGTTTATTCTCAGTACAATTTGCAGGCTTAGATCATGATTATGGGTATCCTACATTTATTGGTTTAGATGGAAGAAAAACTACTTATGTTAACTTACAGAGTAATGATTTAACTTATTTAAAATATGAAGGACCAATAGATGCAACTTTTGCAGGTGGTTTTTATAACCAGTTTACTTATAAAAACTTCACGCTATCTGCTTTAATCGGATTCTCTGCAGGTAACGTTTTACGCTTAAAACCTACTATTAAAAACAGTTATGATGATATGACATCCATGACTAGAGATTTATTAAATAGATGGGTAATGCCAGGCGATGAGAAGTTTACTTCAATCCCAGCTATTTTAGATCCTCTTTCTGCAGCCAAAATTGTAAATGCTGATGGAGGTTCGGTTGATTCAAGGTATCCATATAACTTATACAATTACTCAACCGAAAGAGTTGTTAAAGGCGATTACATTAAACTAAGACAAGTTTCTTTCGGCTATAATATCCCTAAGAGTATTTATTCTAAATTGAAAATGACCAATGCATCTTTATCTATCGTTGGCAACAACCTTTGGTTAATATATGCTGATAAACGCTTAAATGGTCAGGATCCAGAATTTTATACTTCGGGTGGGGTTGCTTTACCTGTTGCCAGACAGTTTACACTATCATTAAAAATGGGTTTTTAATTTAATTAGTTATGAAAATATTTAAAATATCAACGTTTGTAATATTAGGTTCTGTTTTGGTACTTACTGCATCTTGTAAGAAATACCTGGAAACTGCACCAGATAATAGAACAGAAATAAATTCAATAGAGAAAGTTTCTCAGTTATTAGCAACTGCGTATCCAACAAATGATTACGTAACTTTTGCAGAATCAGCATCAGATAATGCCGAAGATAAAGGAGTAGGTATTGGAAACCTCGACGAAAGAACAGATGTGCCTTATGCATGGGCTGATCTTATCGGTTCTGGTTCTGATCGTTCATCTGGTTATTGGAATGCTTCTTATGAATCAATTGCAGCAGCTAACCAAGCACTTGCATCAATTGAGAAAGAAAACTTAGGCCCTGCAGCTTTACCTTACAAAGGAGAGGCTTTAGTTGCAAGAGCATATGCCCATTTTATGCTATCAATATTTTTTGCAAAACCTTACGAAAAAGGAGGAGCTAACAGTTCTCCAGGCATTCCGTATATAACCAGTCCGGAAACTAAAGTTTTGGTTAATTATAGTAGAGGCACGGTTCAAACAACTTATGAAAAAATCCAGAAAGATTTAGAAGATGGAATTAAATTACTATCAGTTTCTGCTTATAAATCTCCTAAGTTTCATTTTACTCCTGCAGCTGCAAATGCATTTGCTTCAAGGTTTTACCTTTTTATAGGTGATTGGCAAAAAGCAATAGATGCCGCTACATTAACGGTGCCAGGAAATGATTTTGTAAACAACATGAGAAGGTATACAACCGACTTGAAAAGTATAACGAATGAGGAGTTTAGAACAAACTTTAATAGCAGTACACAAAAATATAATCTATTAATTGCCAACTGTTACTCAACGTATTTTTCTTTTGGTAATTCACCAAGACATGGTTACGGGCCCAAATTGGCTAAAATGTTTACACAGAAAAATGTTACAGGTAAAGTGTTAGCAAATAGGGTTTTATCTTACTCTTCAAATGATTATACCACCTATAAATACAAAGGCTACTTTTTTAATACAGGGCCAGGTATTGGTTATAATTTATGCTATACGCCATTGTTAACAGTTGATGAGGCTTTAATGAATAGAGCCGAAGCTTATGTTGAAGCAAACCAGTTTGATAAGGCATTAAAGGATATAAATGATTTTATGAGTGTTAGAATAACGGGCTTTAATCCATCAACAGATGCAGTTACTCTAGCTAAAATTAAAGCATTTTATTTAATTGATGATCCTAAAGAAGGTTTAATTAAGACCATTTTAGATGCTAAAAAAGCAGAATTTTTACAAGAAGGTATTAGATGGTTTGATATTGTTAGACGGAAATTAACTGTTGTTCACAACATTTTCACAACAACAACAGAAACTTTTGTAGAGCTAGGACCAAATGATCCACGCAGGCTTTTTCAACTGCCATTAGAGGTAAACTTGTCTGGTATTGAACTTAATCCAAGATAATAAGAATATGAAAACATTATATAAATTAATAGGGTTTATAGCAGTACTTGTACTGACAATTTCCTGTAGAAAAACAGAAACTGTTGAGGCTGATTTATCCAAATTTAACCCCGACAATCCCACTACAAATACCGCTTTAGATCAATGGTTAAAATCAACCTTTTTAGATCCTTACAATATTGAGGTAATATATAGATATAACAGGTACTACCACGGAAACACAGCAAACGTAGTTCCAAGTAATCTTAATAATATCCAACCAACCATGCAAATTGTGCTTGATGGATTTATTAGCCCTTATCTAAAAGTTGCCGGGAGTAATTTTACCAAAACATATATGCCAAAAGAATGGGTATTGTTCGGTTCTTACTCTTATGCAGATTCTAACGATCCTGGTGTTGCAGGTACAGCCGCCGCAGGACGAAGAATTACGCTTTATGGATTAAATGATTATCAACCGTTACCAGCTGGCCAATTTTATGCTTGGGATAGACACAGAATTATGCATCACGAGTTTGGGCATATTTTAAATCAAATTATCCCAATTCCAACAGATTGGGAAGGTATTTCTAAAGGATTATACAAACAACCATACAAAGATACGCCAATCGCAACAGCCCATGCCAACGGTTTTGTTACTAGTTATGCCAGTGGACAACCAACAGAAGATTATGCCGAAACAATAAGCTGGGCACTAATTAATGGTCAGGCATGGTATGACTATTGGGCAAATACATCATCAGCAGAAGGAAAAAATAGATTAATTCAAAAAGAATTGAATGTTATAAACTACTATAAAAGCTTAGGTATTAATTTCAAGGATTTGCAAAAGGAAGTTCAA
This sequence comes from Pedobacter nototheniae, assembly GCF_004335085.1. Classification (GTDB taxonomy): domain Bacteria; phylum Bacteroidota; class Bacteroidia; order Sphingobacteriales; family Sphingobacteriaceae; genus Pedobacter; species Pedobacter nototheniae. The sequence goes on from NZ_RQRS01000028.1 coordinate 26,043, forward strand.
TTGTACATGAAAAATACATTGAATTTAAATGAATCTAGGTTTTCATATTGGTTAGGGCAAAAGCTTTATTCGTCTATGATGATTAATCTGGATGAGGATGTTTATAAAACTTTTGGTATATCATCAGATTTTACAGCGGTTTACGAAGGAGTAAGAATGGGAGTTGCAGCTGCAGGAAATGCCAATCGCCGTCTAAATTATATTAGATTAGATTTTCCTACCGCAACCACGATGGTTGTTAATGTTAATTATACAAATACAGCTGGATCTGTGCTTGATGCAAAGTATGCTATTAATGTTGCTATAAATCAAACAACAGGAGAAGTTAAATTTACAAATGGAACTGCTGGAGGCACTGATGCAACATGGGCTGCTAATGCTAGTGCAATAAAACCAGGTGTTCAAATTTATCTTGATTATTTAATTAACAACACATTTGTGGCTGATTGGTTACCCGCTAATATTAACGGCGATAATTATATGAAATATGCAGGCTTTTATTTAAAAGGAAATCCTGACAGTTATTTTTATGGTCAATTAGCTTATTAATAATATGAAAAATATGAAAAAAATATTGTTTTATATTTCAGCCTTAATCGTAACGATATCAGGCTGTAAGAAAAGTTCTTATGTGCCAGCATTTGATAAAACACCACAAGAACGTGCAGCAGAGCAGATTGCTTTAGTATCTAGTACCTTAACTTCGGCGCCTAACGGATGGATAGCAACTTTACCTACACAGGCTGGCGGTGGTTATTCCTTTTATATGACTTTTGATAACAATCAAAATGTAGTTATGTATGCAGATATGACCAACACAAGCGCAGCAACTGGCGCCAAATCTTATTATAGAGTGAAGCAAGATTTAGGTACCGATTTGGTTTTTGATAGCTACAACTACATTTCAATGCTTGATGATCCAAATTCCTCTGTTTTAGGTGGTGCAAGTAAAGTAGGTTACAGTAGTGATATTGATTTTATTTATGACAGATCATCTGCTGATAGCATTATTTTTACCGGCAAAAAATACAGGCAATCTCTTAAGTTTGTTAAGGCAACAGCTGCCCAAAAGGCTCTTTACGAAGCCGGAGGTCTTAAAACTGCCATCGATAAAGTAAAAACTTTTATTACCGACAATAAATTTCCATACTTAGAAATTCCATCAGGATCTTCAGTTTTAAAAGCAGGAATTTCATTTAATACCACAAACAATTTAACAGCAGGTAAAAGGATAACATTTACTGGTGTATTAGCAGATGGTATTACAGCCTCAAGCGGAGTAGGAAAGTTTTCTTTCTCATTAGATGGAGGAGATATTCTTAGTAATGGCTTAACTTATGGAGGAATTAAATTTGTTAAATTTAGCTGGAAAGATGCAACTACTTTAGCTTTTTATGATTCGACCGGCAAAGAATATATTGTTAAAAATAGCACCAGTCCAGTTACGCCATTATTTATATTATTAGGCTCGGCGTATACCACAGTTTCATTACCAAACGCTACAACTTACTCTGGTTGGGGAGCAGACTATGTTGCTAGAAGAGCAACTTCTGCTAACGCCATGTTAACAGGCGGCTATAATTTACGATTGGAAAATATGGCGTTTACTTTCAGTGATTCGTTTAAGAAACTTACATTAAAAGTAAATATGCCACAAAATACAACCCAGTACGTTGGTACCATTAATTACACCTATACCAAAACAGATGCGGGTGTGTTTAAATTTAACTTTGTGGATGCTGATGGTAACGGAAATTTATGCGTGAATTTCATGGCGCCGCTGTTAGGGCAGAGATTAAATCTAGATAATTTTACAGTTGATTATTTGGTAGATCCAATTACCGGATCATTGTATGCCAAATTTACAAGTGTTCAAAATCCAACATTTACTTTTGCTGGAGCATTATAAGGTACATAATTCGCTCTTTTATATTCATCTACCTACAAACCTCAGTTTAAAACACTGGGGTTTTTTTATGTTTAAAATTTTAATATCCAGAAAACTTATTCTCTTCAAATTTGCAATACCTTACTAATTCTTTCGATAAGCAGTCAATTTCTAATTCAAGAATTTGTAATCTTAAAAACTGCTTTAATTTGAAAATTAGGAAGTATTTTGTATTGAAAAAATTGCTTTTTTTATATATTTCATTAATTCTTAGCTCAAGAACCAAAATAATTATCTATTATTGAGATACCATCCCCACTGTAGAGATAAAAGATAAAAAGAGGATTTAAAAGGGCTTGCTTTGAGTAAGAAAAATGAAAATAATCAGGATTTATTAAAGAAAATTGCCGAAGGGGACGAGAAAGCCTTTGGAGTTTTGTTTTATGAGTATCTTCCTGTTTTAAAATCTTTTGCCCTAAAATTCACAAAATCCGAGCATGCAACTGAAGAAATTATTCAGGATAGCTTTTTAAAAATCTGGATAAATCGAGATAAACTAGAGTTTGTTGATAACATAAAGGCATATTTATACAAATATGTATCAAATGAGTGCTTAAATTATTTAAGAAAAGCGCTTCGGCATGTTAAAACCATCGATAATTTTAAAAGTACCCATTCAGATCATAGCAATAATACAATAGATACCATTCACCTCAACGAGGTAAACAAAATAATCAATAGTGCCATTTTAAGTCTTCCCGTACAGCGGAAAAAAATTTATGAATTAAGCAGACTGGAGGGCAAAAGTATTCCCGAAATAGCCGAAATTCTTAATTTATCACCTAGCACAGTTAAAAATGCACTGGTAATTGCATTAAAAAGCATACGAGCTAATTTAGAACAACATGGAATAACTTTAAGCATGTTGTTGTTTTTGGGCTTTTTCGATAAATTATTCCCTCATTAATAAGTGTTTTTAGCCTATTAGCTTATTGATTACCTCATTTTCATTTCGTTATTTAAATAATTTAAAAATAAATAAATACCCAATAGTCCTAAATCTATTGAGCGGCTTCTTAGTATAAGATCATATGGAAAAAAGAATTAACCATTTATTAAATCAATTTCAGGAAGGAAAGCTGAATAATGTTGAAAAACAGGAGCTTTTAGAACTTGTAGAATCAAATAAAGAGGTGATTAATAATGAATTAGTTCATATGATCGCGGAAGAAGAAAAATCTATTAAGGATACGGAGGTTAATGAAAAGTGGGATACTGTTCTTCAAAATATTTTAGCCGCTGATAAACCACATAAAGTAAGAAGAAGATTTTTAACACCCGCTTTACAATGGGCATCAGCAGCTATTATATTAATTGCAATATCTGTAACATCCTATTTTTACTCAGTAAATAAGGGGCAAAAGGAACATGTTTTTGTTCAAGATGTTTTACCTGGCGGAAATAAAGCCGTTTTGACTTTAGCCGATGGGAAGAAAATCTCATTAACAGATGCCGTTGCTGGAGATATTGCAAAACAATCAGGCATATCAATAACTAAAACAGCCGATGGCCAATTAATCTATAAGGTTTCGGGGGGCGTTAATGAAAGTGATGATTCCAAGATGAATACTATTTCTACACCACGCGGAGGGCAATGGCAGGTACAATTGCCTGATGGATCCATGGTGTGGTTAAATGCAGCTTCATCTTTAACCTATCCATTAAGCTTTGTTTCGGCTAAGCAGCGTGTAGTGGATTTATCTGGGGAGGCTTATTTTGAAGTTGCTAAAGATAAATTACATCCATTTGTAGTTAGAACAGCAAAGCAGGAGGTTGAAGTTTTAGGAACTCATTTTAATATAAACTGCTATGCAGATGAATATGTAACTAAAACCACGCTGCTTGAGGGTAGCGTACGTGTATCGCATAATACAACTCATGATACTGAAATATTAAAACCCGGTGAGCAATCCGTTTTATCAAGTACTGGTATTAATATTAAAGGTATTGATGTAGAAGAAGCAATAGCTTGGAAAAACGGCTATTTTATGTTCAATAATGAGAAACAAGAAAGTATTATGCGTAAAATTTCCAGATGGTATAATGTGGAAATTGAATATGCCGATGCCGATGCCAAAGAAGTAATGTATTACGGAACGGTAGGGCGTTTTGGAAAAGTATCACAAGTATTAAGAAAACTTGAGCAAACCGGAGAAGTACGGTTTGACATTAAAGACAATAAAATTATAGTTTACAAAGAAGATAAAAGAAAATAAATGTTGAGGGATTAACCAGCCTTCATTATAACATTAAAGCATATTGTAACTAATTATTAATCAACAAACATAACCTAACTAACATGAAGAAAACTGCACTAAAAACTTAGATTACAGGTTATATAGAAACAAAATAGGAGTGTTATTGGAAGTAACACCCCTATTTCTGTGTATCTGTTAACCAACCGGTATAACCGGACATCGATCAAAAAAATCAATTATTTCTTGGATTAACCGCGAAACGCTTTTTAGCGCTTAAACAAATCAGTGTTTCGCACAAAAAACAGACTATCAAATGTATAAAATTTATACCAGAATTTTGTGTATGCCTCCCGGCTACATACCTAAATTATTATTAATGATGAAGTTAGTTACGGTCATATTGCTCGCCTCACTTATGCAGGTAAGTGCCGCTTCTTTTGGTCAACTAGTTACGTTGAAAGAGAAAAACGTAACGTTGGAGAAACTATTTAAGGAAATCAGAATACAATCAGGGTATGATGTTTTATTATCAACCAATAAAATTAAAAGTACAACGCTGGTTAATGCTGATTTTAATAATGCAACCATCGAAGTTATTATGGATAAAATTTTATCTGGTAAGGATTTAACTTACTCTATAGAAGATAAAACCATTCTAATAACCCCAAAAGAGAAATCTATTTTAGATAAGATTGTAAATTACTTTGCTGTTATTGAAGTTAAAGGTAAGGTACTAGGTGAAGATGGTAGAGGCATGCCGGGTGTAAGTATCCGCGAAAAAGGGATGAGCAACTCTACTACAACCAATTCAAATGGAGAATATACAATTAGAGTAGACGAAAAAGCAACTTTAGTTTTTAGTTACGTAGGTTACAACACCATAGAAACTGCTGTAAATGGACGTACAACGATTAATGTAAGTATAAAAGAAAATGTTAATGATTTAAAAACCGTTGATATCGTATCTACAGGTTATCAAAATTTAAATAAGAAATTATTTACAGGATCGGCAACAGCTTTAAAAGGTTCTGATGTTAAGCAAGATGGTATTACCGATGTAAGTCGTATGCTTGAAGGGCGTGTAGCTGGTGTTTCGGTACAAAACGTTTCAGGAACATTTGGTGCTGCACCAAAAATTCGTGTTCGTGGTGCAACTTCTATCACGGGAGATAATAAACCACTTTGGGTAGTTGATGGAGTAATTTTAGAAGATGTTGTAAATATTTCCAATGAACAACTATCATCAGGAGATGTAAGTACACTAATTGGTTCTTCTGTTGCAGGTATTAATGCCGATGATATTGAAAGTTTCAATATTTTAAAGGATGCAGCTGCAACTGCACAATATGGTGCCCGTGCCATGAACGGGGTTGTGGTAATTACCACAAAAAAAGGACGTATTGGTAAGCCACTGGTTTCTTATACAGGTAACTTTTCTACCTACCTTAAACCAACATATGATGATTATAACATCATGAATTCAGCAGATCAAATGTCGATTTATTCTGAGTTAGCCCGTAAAGGTTGGTTAAATCACTCTTCTGCATCGAGAGCAGCAGATGGTGGAGTTTTTACAAAAATGTACCAATTAATTAATACTTACGATGCTACTTCAGGACAGTTTGGTTTAGCCAATACACCAGAAGCAAGAAATGCATTTTTAAGTCGCTATACTACTGCAAATACAGATTGGTTTGATGTTTTATTTAAAAACTCCCTTCAGCAAGAACACGCAATCAGTGTATCATCAGGTACTGATAAATCACAATTATACTTCTCTACAAGTTATTTGAATGATAATGGTTGGGCAGCAGGCAATAAAGTTGAAAGATATACCGCAAACGTAAATGCTGTATTTAACATATCTGATAAATTAACGCTTAATTTTATTACAACAGGATCAATTCGTAATCAAACGGCACCAGGTACATTGGGTCGAGTAAGTAATCCGGTTGAAGGAAAATACTCAAGAGATTTTGATATTAACCCTTTCAGTTATGCCTTAAACACAAGTAGAACTTTAACTGCTTATGATTTAAATGGAAACAGAGAGAATTTTAGCAGAAACTTTGCTGATTTCAACATATTAAACGAGTTAGATAATAACACTTTGGAATTAAGCATGCTTGATTTTAAATTGCAAGGTGGTTTAAACTATAAATTTAATAAACACTTTAAATATGATTTCCTTGCTTCAATGCGCTATGTAAAAAGTGGTAATGAGCATAAAGTAAGAGAAAACTCAAACATGGCTGCTGCTTACAGAGCAAATGGCGATTCATTTTTACAAGATAATAACAGATTCTTGTTCCGTGATCCTGAGCATCCAGAATTACAACCTATTGTAGTATTGCCTTATGGTGGTTTTTACGATACTACGGATGATTTCTTAAAATCTTACATGGTAAGAAACTCTGTTGAGTACGATAACACCATTAATGAAGATCACTTGATTAACATTTATGCCGTTCAGGAAACAAGATTAGCTAACCGTCAAACCAGATCAAACATTGGCTACGGTTACCAATATGATAAAGGTGGTGTGCCATTTGTTGATCCAAATATCATTAAACAAGCTACCCTAAATAACTTGAACTATTACTCAATGGGGCATAAATACGATCGTTTTGCTGCGTTTATGACTAGAGCTGCTTATTCATATAAAGGAAAATATTCTTTTAATGCAACAGGTAGATACGATGGATCAAACCAATTAGGTAGTTCTGCAACGGCACGTTGGTTGCCAACATGGAACGTTTCTGGTGCATGGAATATTGATAAAGAAGACTTTTACGAAGGATCTAAAGTAAGCAATGTATTAAACCGTGCAACACTTAGAGCAACTTATGGTTTAACAGCAAGTTTAGGAAGTGCGACAAACTCTGCCTTAGTGTTAAAAAATTCGAGTGCATTAAGACCATATACAAACGAAATTGAATCAGTAATGAATATCGTTTATATTGAAAATAAAGATCTTACTTGGGAAAAGCAATATGAAACTAATATTGGTTTAGACCTTGGATTTTTTAAAGATAAATTAAACTTAACTGTTGATTTATACAATAGAAATGGATTCGATTTAATTAGCCCTTTAAGAACTTCAGGCATTGGAGGTCAGTTTATTACTGATGCAAACTATGCGGATATGAACACTAAAGGATTAGAAGTAACTTTAAGCGGACCAATTATTAAAACTAAAGACTGGTCTTGGAGAAGTAACATTAACTTTGGTTATAACGTAAATAAAGTAACCAAATTAACTAGCACGCCAAACATATTTACACTGGTAGGTGCTGATGGTGGCCCTCAGGTAGATCACCCTTACCGTGGGTTATATTCTGTAGATTTTGTTGGCTTAAGTCATGATAAAGGTGTGCCGCAGTTTATTAACGAAAAAGGTGAAGTAAGTTCTGACGTTTATTTACAGAGTTTAGAAACTAAATACCTTAAATATGAAGGTCCGACAGATCCAAAATTAACTGGAGGTTTTTACAATACAGTAAGTTATAAAGGCTTTACATTTACCTCACTATTTACTTTTTCTGCAGGTAATAAAATTCGTTTAAACCCAGCTTTTGGTACAAGTTATTCAGATTTGGATGCGATGCCAAACGAGTTTAAAAACCGTTGGACATTACCAGGCGATGAGTTAAAAACAAATGTACCATCAATTCCTGATGTTGAACTTGCAGGTAATATTGCAGGCACATATCCATACAATACTTATAATTATTCATCAGTTAGAGTTGCCGATGGTGGTTTTATCCGCTTAAAACAAATTGCATTATCTTATGCTTTAAGTCCAAAAATCATCAAAAGTATTGGCGCAAACAATGCATCAATTAGTCTTGTAGCTAACAATTTCTGGCTAATTTATTCAGATAAGAAACTTATGGGACAAGATCCTGAGTTTTTTGCATCTGGTGGTGTGGCTTTACCAATTCCAAAACAATACACACTGTCTTTAAAAGTTGGCTTCTAATTTAATCTGAAATGAAAATGAAAAAAAATATTATATTCTTATACTCAGCTTTTTTTGCCGTTGTGTTGGCATCCGGATGTAAGAAATTTCTGGATCATCAACCAGATGATCGTACAGAATTAAATTCGCCTGTTAAAGTGGCTGAGCTATTGGCTAATGCATATCCTCATGGCAATTACATAACATTTGCCGAATCGATGAGTGATAATGCAGGTGATAAAGGAACAATTAGCAGAGAATTACCTAATGCATCTCCATGGAATTTTGTTGATCAAATTAATGCTGATACCGAAGATACTCCACCATTTTACTGGAATTCTTGCTATAAAGCCATTAGTGCTGCAAACTATGCTTTGGAGGCGATTGATAAAGCAGGTAACACAGCAGAATATTCTGCAAGTAAAGGCGAGGCTTTAGTGGCCAGAGCATATGTTCATTTTATGCTGGTTACATTTTTCGCAAAACCTTATGATCCTGCTACTGCAGCATCAGATCCAGGTATTCCATATGTTACTGTACCGCAAAAAACGGTAGAAGGTAACTATACAAGAGGTACTGTAGCTTCTGTTTATGCGGCCATTGAGAAAGATTTGGAAGAAGGATTACCATTAATTCAAAATAATACTTATCGTGTTCCAAAATATCACTTCACCACTCAAGCGGCGCATGCTTTTGCAACACGTTTTTATCTTTTCAAAAGAGCGTATCAAAAAGTAGTAGATCATGCAAATGCTTTATTTCCAGGTGTAACTGTTGCCGATAATTTAAGAGCGTGGAATACCACTTACAATGCATTGGGTTATTATGAGTTACAAGCCATTTATACAAAATCGACAGAACCAGCAAACTTGTTATTGCAAGAAGCTGCTTCTTATTGGGGAAGAAGCTTTCCGGGTTACAATTATGGCTTAAGCTCTTCGGTACTTCCTATTTTTAATGCAGCAAACAACCCAAGCAAAAAGGCTTTGGCAATGAGCAGTAAGATTTTTGGAGGAACAGAAGTTGTTTATAATATTCCAAAATTTAGAGAACATTTTGTGAAGGAAACCATCAGCGCAAATTTCGGTGATGCTTACAATATGGTTCCTTTATTAACAAGCGAAGAGGTTTTATTTAACAGAGCAGAAGCAAATGCAATGTTGGGTAATAACAGCCAAACCGTTGCTGATTTAGATGCATACTTATCAAAAAGAATTGTTGGGTATAGTGCAACAGCAGATAAATTTACTGAAGCAAAAGCTACGGCATTTTTCCCAAATACAACTATTCAAGATGCCCTTGTAGGAACTATTTTAAACTTTAAACGTATGGAATATATGCACGAAGGTTTAAGATGGTTAGACATGATAAGATTAAAAATTCCTGTTGTTCATACCTCATTTGATGGTAAAACAGTAATTACCTTAAATGCTGATAATCCAAAAAGGATAGTTCAAATACCTCAAGATGCTGTTGCTGCTGGGTTAGCTGCCAATCCTAGATAATAATCATAAATATAAGAAGTTATGAAAAGTAAAATATTTAAAATGACGTTGGTTGCAATTACAACCATTATGCTGGCATCTTGCAGTAAAAAAGATGATTTATCTCAAGTTCCAGTTGGATTAGGTGGCGATACCTGGGCTAAAGGACCAATTGATGACTGGATTAGTACAAATTATACCACACCGTATAATATTGAGGTTAAATATAAATGGGACAGATCTGAATTACCTGAGATTTATAAAAATGTTATCCCAATTAAGGAAGAGCTTGTAATACCAGTAATGAGTATTATAAAGAAAACCTGGATTGAGCCGTATGCAGCTATAAAAGGCGAAGACTTTATGAAAAAATACTGCCAAAAGCAGTTTTATTTAGCAGGAAGTCCATCTTATAACAGCAATGGTACCATCACTTTAGGTACAGCAGAAGCAGGTAGAAAAATTGTATTACTTGATTTAAATACTTTTGATCCAAATAATAAAGCAGCGGTTAGACAAATTTTGCACACCATGCACCATGAGTTTGGCCACATTCTTAATCAAAATATAGCTGTAACTCCTGATTATCAAGCCATAACTCCATCAGATTATACTGCAACATGGTTTAATATTTTTAGAGGTGCTTATTCAACAAATGCTACTCTTGATAAAATTATGTACGAAGCAGATTTTTGGGGTAAAGGCTTTATTACACCTTACTCAAGATCAAATAAAGATGATGATTTTGTTGAAACCTTATCAACGTTGTTAGAAGGTGGACAAGCTAATTTTGATAATATCATTAATAACCTTTTTGTTTATGATGGATCATTTATCAAAAGAAATGGAAAAGGTGTTTATGAGCAAAATACGGATGCAAGAAATAAGCTAACTAAAAAGAAAAACATTGTTGTAGCTTATATGAAAGATAGCTGGGGTATTAATTTAACCGATTTACAAGTTAAAACTCAGGCCGCTATCGAAGCAAATTCGCCAACACCAGATTTTAATACTTTATTAGGCCCAGGCAAAACTTATGGTACAGTAACCATCAATCCTCAAAAATTAACAGGATTATCAGCTAAGTTTTTAACCGCTTATAACACGGCTAATAATGCAATGCTTGCTGCGTCAACGCCTTTGTATATTGATAATATCTCATTGATTTTTACTACAACAAACAGAATGACGCTTAGGGTAAATTACTTAAACCCTGCAGCTACGGTTAGTGCTGGTTCTAATGCAGATTTTAACTATACCACTACAAATGTAAATGGTGTACTTACGTTAACCTATACAAACCCACAACCAACAAATGCAAACGCTAGACTTATAGAAGCATATTTACCAGCTTTATTGGCCTACTTTAATAACCAATCATTTAATGTTCGTTGGGTAGATGATATCATTCCACAGTCTAAGAGTATTTTTGGAGGGTTTGTAAAAACTACAGATGCGACTTCATATTTATTTGGAACATTATAAATTATTTAAAATCGAAATAATGAAAAAGTATTTATTATATTTTTTATTGATATCAATTGCCTTTACGGCCTGTAAAAAGGATAAAACCGCAGCTGAATTAGGCAATCCGGATGAGCGTTTAAACGCCGTTCTAACAGGATATCAAACCCAATTGGCAAGTGCCCAATTTGGTTGGAAAGGTTATTTGCTAACGGATTCTAAGGTTACAGCCACATTCCTTTTTAGTTTTACAGATAAGAATAGAGTAACCATGTCTGCGGATTATGCTCCTGCAGCAAAAGAAAGTTCTTACCGCTTAAAAGCATTGCAAAGACCAACCCTGCTTTTTGATACCTATTCTACACTACACTTAATTGCCGATCCAAATCCAAATGTTATTGGAGGAGATGTAGGTGATGGCTATAATTCAGATTTCGAATTTGCATTTCTGTCGGCAAGTACAGATACCGTAAAATTAGAAGGGACTTTTAATAAAAGTAAATTGATTTTGGTGCGTTCAAAATCTGCAGCTGATAATACTACAGCATTTTCCGCTGTGGATGATATGACTGCTTTGCTTAGTAAATTGAGAACTTATTTTAAACGTACTACGATAGGAGGTATTGAAGGCGAAGTTAAACTAGATCCAGCCAATAGAGTATTTGGCTTTAATTATTTGGATGGTACAACATTAAAAACTGTAAGTAGTAATTATTTTGTTTCTGGCACATCAATTATTTTATATGATCCATTGGTAATAGGAAAAACATCTTTAACTACCATTAATGGAGTAAGTTATGATGCTTCAACAGGTTTTATAAACGCAAGCCTATCTGGTGGAGAAACTTTACAAATTAAGGAGGCTATAACCCCACTATCTTATGATCAAACAGTTGCCGCAAGATTCTTAGCTAATCCAATTCATAGTACTTATAGTGAAAATTATAATGGATTTACTGTAGATGGAGTTGCAGATGCTTATAAAGTTAAAACGATTCCAAATTTTGGATCTATAGACTATTATCATAAAATTACTGGACAAGCTTATGGAGCTGTTAGATTTTGGTTAGGTACTGCATATGGTGCATATGGTCCGGCTATTACACCAACAGTAAGTGCTGATGGTAAAATCTCTTATACATTAGCTGGTAGTTATGGTAATGCTCCTGGTGCAATCGCACCTATTATAAATAATGTAACAAATAACTTCATAAAAGCAGGTGGTTTTTATGTGATTCAAACAGGGACTAAAGTTTATGATTTAGTTGCTGTAGCGGATGCAAGAAGTTGGATAACATTCCAATAATTTTTCCAAATGAAGTTTTATTAAATTAACACATACTCTCTTAAAGCCCTCGATTTTCGGGGGCTTTTGTATCTATAACTCTAAATTAACTCGAAATGAAAAAAAATAAATTAATGCTTTTGATAGTTCTCATTGCACTATCGCTCTCTTGTAAAAAAAGTGAAATCTTACAAAAAGATATTAACCCTACGAATCTGAATAAAAATGCTAAGCAGCAAGGCTCTAATTTTGATTCATATGAGGTTGGAGGTACAATTGGTTGTGCCATCAGACTTACTGATCCATCAAGTTCAGGCTATCGTGATAATGATGCTTACGATTCTTGTATGGATGATATGTTAGCCGGAAGAAATACTTTAGGCAATCTGACAATGCCAGGTAAACCACCAATATATCCAGCGCCAGAGTGTTTGCCGTGCATGGTTCCTCCTACATTTAAAATAGATTTAATGCAATATTATTGGGCTTTATTGGATGTGCCTGAGCCGTTTACTGAGCAAGAGTATGTAATTGCAAGAAATAAACTAACAATTTTCAATACCATTATTGCTGCGATTTTTACTAACTCAAATGGGGAATTAGAGATTCCCGAAGATAGATTGACCAGACGAGATCAGCTGCTGTCATATACGGGAATACTTCCAGTTGGATTAGTTGATTATGTTGATTTTGTATATGGTAAGTATTTCTCATTAGAGCCTGTTATTGGTGCAAAATTATTTAGAGTACTTGATGCAAATGGATTTCAAATATCTTATAAATCTTACGGGGTTATAATAGGCGATGTTGCCATGAATTTATAATGTAGTCTATAATAATCAACTTAATATTGTTTATTTCAAGCACTCCTAAAGCCCCCGAAAATTCGGGGGCTTTTTTATGACATAATTTTTAAATCCCTCCAAACGTTTTATCTGTATATTTGCGTAATGAAAAAGAAAGTCGTTTTTATCTTATTTCTATTTGCTTTAACTTTTGCCATAACCCCTAAGGTTAATGCGCAATGTGCCATGTGTAGCATTAATGCCGAGCAAGGTGTAAAAAATGGTAATACACAAGCAGAGGGATTAAACACTGGTGTTATTTATCTGTTATGTATTCCATATTTAATGGCGATTATTGTTGGTGTGGTTTGGTATAAAAAATACCGTAAAAAGAACATTCAGATCAATATGAAAAATGAGCCAGTTAATTTAAACTAAATTTATGGCTGATAAAACCTCGAAGCTATATGCAATAGTGCATGCAAAATGCCCGCATTGCCGCAGAGGCGATATTTTTACGGGTAGTATGTACGGTTTTAATATTCAGCATACAAAAGAAATTTGTAGCCATTGTGCACAAAGAATAGAAATAGAACCTGGTTATTTTTATGCCGCAATGTATGTAAGCTATGCTATGAATGTGATTGAAATGCTCATCGTTAGCTTTATTACCTATCTGCTTTGCGGGCCCTTAACGGATGATACCTTCTGGACGTATTTAATTGTAATTTTTGCTGGATGCTTTCTCTTATACCCGTTCAATTATCGGTATTCGAGAATCATTTTATTGCACGTTTTATCTCCAAATATCAAGTACAAACCATATTACGATAATTAATTCCTAATTATCAATAACCAGTTTATACAGTTAACCCCTAAATTACCACGTTAACCAAAAAACTATGCTTAAAAAAGACACCTTAAATTTTATTAAAGATGTTGCCGAAAACAACAATCGCGAATGGTTTGCCGAAAATAAATATAGATACGAAGAAGCTAAGGCAGATGTACTTAATCTAGTTACTTTGCTCATCCCTGAAATTGCTAAAATTGATCCGTTAATATCTCCAGAAATAGATGCGAAGAAATGTTTATTGAGGATTTATCGTGATGTTCGTTTCAGCAAAAATAAAGACCCATACAAAAACAACTTTGGCATTTGGTTTTCTGCACGCAGCAAAGGCGGTAACGAGCCAGGTTATTACTTGCATATTCAACCGAAGCAATGTTTTGTAGCCGGAGGATATTGGATGCCCGATGCGCCACATATAAAACTAATTCGCCAGGAAATAGATTATAACATTAGCGACTTTAAAGAAATTATAAATCAAAAGGATTTTAAAAGCAATTTTAAATTGGGAACTGCAGGCGCTTTAAAAAATGCACCCAAAGGTTATGATCCAACCGATCCAAATATTGAATTTTTAAAATTAAAAAGTTTTGAAGCGTCCATGCAATTAGATGATGAAGAATTTTTTAAACCCACACTCGTTAATAAGTTGATAAGTTCTTTTAAAACAGTTCAACCATTAGTTGCATTTTTACGAAATGCCATTGACGCTTAACTATAGAGATTAGCTTGTAATTAACCATTTAAAAATAACCAACAACCAAAATAATTATAATGAAAAATACCTTTCTTGCTTTTGCCATTCTACTATTTGTATCCTCAATAACTTCCTGTGTGGTTATGTCGCCAAAAAAATATAAGGCATTACTGGGTACAAAAGATTCTTTATATACGGCTTTTAATGAAGGACAAATTAAAATTGAGAATCTGGAGAGTGAAATCAAAAAATTAAAGAAAGATACTGCGTTAATGGGGGAGGAGTTACGTGATATTCAAGGCCGTTACAATACTGTTGATGCTAACTATAAGAAATTAAAGAATAACAGTTCGTCAGAAATCACTAAACTATCTGGAGATTTAGCTGCGAGAGAAAAACGACTTAAAGAAGTAGAAGAAGTATTGCGTAAGCGTGATGAAGCAACTAATCAGTTGAGAGAAAAATTGCAACAAGCCTTATTAGGTTTTACTAAAAGTGGATTAACGGTTGATATTAGAAACGGAAAAGTATATGTTTCTTTAATGGATAAACTCTTATTTCCTTCGGGCAGTATTATTATTGATGAAAAAGGAAAACAAGCACTTGCACAGCTTGCAAAAGTTTTAAAGGAGCAGCCTGAAATTAATATTGCAGTTGAGGGGCATACCGATAATCAAAAGGTAAATAACTTAGGACAGATTAAAGATAACTGGGATTTAAGTGTTTTAAGATCAACATCTGTAGTACGTTTTTTAACGGAGAGCGAAAAAGTTGAAGGTGTAAGAATGACGGCTACGGGTAAAGGCGAGTTTCAACCGCTTGGGCCAAATACCGGTGCCGATGGAAGAAGTAAAAATAGAAGAATTGAAATTGTATTATCACCTAAATTGGATGAACTATACAATTTAATTAAGTAATTATAAATGATAAAAAAAGCCCCGACATTTATGCCGGGGCTTTTTTTGTGCTTATGAATTTCGTTTATATGATTTTAGAATTTTAAAAGTATGATCAAAATCTACTCCGTTTAAGTTTGCATAATCGGGCATGGAAATTTTGTGTACGGTTAAAAAATTCAATAACTCTTTAATCACATTTGATACCTCTTCGGTTGCATCTGTATGTTTAAGACAATCTATTTTGATTAACATTAAGGAAATTTCATACATTTTAAACTCATTTTTAGAAGCAAGTTTAATCCCTAAATCTATCTCATCACCAGCCTTGTCAAAATTATCGGTATAGTTATAAAAGTTGGCTTTAAATACATGAAAAGCCGTTATAACAAATGGCGTATGGTAAGTATAATTTGAACTAATTATTTTTTCGAGGAACTGAATAATTCTTTGTGCCTTTTTAAAATAATGCAGCTGTAAATAAGTTTGGCCCAAAATAATTAATAGAAAAGGAGAGAAAACGGAAGACCGGATATAAAAGATATTTGGGTATTTATTTAAAATCGCCATTATAAACCTATGGCATTCTGCATAGTTTTTTTGAGAAAAAAGTGTGAGTAAAACTAATCTGTACGAAAGTATTTCTGCCGTAGTTAAATCCTCATTTTTTAGTGGTTTACTTTTATCTATTTCCCGGCAAAGCGTTATAATTTTTTCCTCTAAAGTTTTACTTTCGTTTGGTTTATTATTAAGGTTATTATTAAAGTATAAAATCAAGTCATATAAGTTAATCGGAAAAAGCTCACCTAACCTTTTATAATTTCTTTTTAAAAGCTGCATATTATTATTTAAGGCAGTTTTATCAAGGTCTATTAGGTAAATTACACATTCAATTACGTTAAGCATAATCTGAATATCTTCATTTAAAACATTGTCAGATATGCTTTTAATCGTTTCCTTATATAAGCTGCCCATTGTTCTACCCATCGTCATAATATCAATAAAATCGATATTAATAGTTTGCTTATTAAAGTTTGAATTGGGTTTGTTGAGCTCGTAACTAGCTACGTAGCATATAAAGTCGAAAGAAGTATTTTTTTCCAGATTGGTGAATGGAAGCTGAAAAATATTTTTTAGTTCAGCAATTTTATTTCTATTAATACAAAATCTAATGGTCCAGTTTAATATATGATCCCGTAAATTAGATTGATCGCTAAAATTTTTCAAAATGTATTCGAAAAACTCCTTGCTAGGTTTGTACTGAAATTTCTCGGTAATTTGAATAAAGATAAAATAGGTATAAATATCATTGTTCAAAAAGCGAATCACTTCGGTAGGAATAGAGGTACTCAATCTTTTTTCTTCGATGATAATACCTGTAAAAGTTAATTCTTCGTAAGCATCGGGATAAGAAATGGCATAGTTTAAGATCTGTTCTTTTGATACCCTTAATCCTTTATTCCCTTGAGTTAAGCACTCACTAATTTTCTTAAGGATAAATATTTTCTCTGTACTCTTTTTAGAAAGGAAAACTTTTTTCTCTAAAAAATAGTTAATCAGCTCATAGCAAAGTAAAGGGTTTGACAGTTCGAACTGGTTGGCTTCACTTTTTAATTTATAATAAACCTGTAACCAAAAAGGCGTTTTAAATTGGTTAAGTAAACTTGGGTGAATATCCTGTTTACTAATTGTTTTACCCTCTATATTGCTCAATGTATATAATATTTCTTCTGTATTTAAAGAAGGAACATTGCTTAATACATCCGAATCGTAAAATAAACCATTATACCACGTTTTAGTTAAAAAGGCAGAACCCGTTATTACTGGTTGTAAATTTATCCACGAATTTGTTCTTAACCCGAAAACGATTTTAAAGAAACTATTCTCCTCAATACTGCATAAAAAATCAATTAAAACTTTGAAATACCTACTTTTCATTAAGTATTCATCTATTCCATCGATAATTAACACAAAGCGTCCTTCCCGTTTTTCTGGGTTTTTCTTAAAAAAAGCAATTAACTCACTAACACTCCCAAATTTAAACTCCCTTAAAAACCAATCTTTAAAGGTAAGTCCATTTTGAATAACCGTATTTATACTTGCAGAATTGATTAATAAAACAATGTCGTTTTTATAAAGAGCATTTTCTGAATAAAAGAAATGCTCCACCAAATGAGCCAGCAAAATAGATTTGCCATGCCCCGGTTGCGCACTAACTGTAGTGAATTGATAATTGTTTTTTAAGAAATATTCAAAATCCGGATAAAAAAAGCTTCGGTTAGAGGTAGAAGAAAACGGTACACCCGAATTATTCTTTTTTGCAATTAAGGAAGTATCGGTAATGGCATGGGTTTTAAGCTTTAAATTTTGCCATATACTTTGCACTGATGAAACCTGACTTTCCTTGTCTTTACAAAAAGAATCCCAATCAGAATAGCCAATATATTGCGAAAGGCTATTTAGAGTAAATAGAGAAAACTTATGTAAAGTGTTTGCAAATCCAAAAAACCGCTTTATTGTCGTTTCACTAACATAATTTTTAGTTTCTTGAAATACAAATTCAGAAATTACTTTACAATGCCCGGGGTCTATATTTCTTAGACCAGACTTTATAAGTACAAACTTCCTTAGTTCCTGATGGAGTTCGTTAGCGTTCATTAAATATAGAGATGGATGACTTTGCTAATGTCATCATAATTTCACAATCATTGAAATGATTTTGATAAGAAAGATTTCTATGAATGAAATGAACGCGATGCCCAAATTTAAGAATGAATAGTAATGGATAAATAAGGTGATTGGTGTAGATGTAGATTTGTCATAATCATTTAATACTTGTAGTCTAATAGAAAACTATACTATTTATAGTATTTCCCTAATAAACGCTGACATGATGAAAAACTCTACCTCTCATCTCCTTAAAGGACGAATCTGCAATACGCTCGTATTTGCAATGATTACTTTATTAACGCTCTTAAATTCAAAATCGTATGCGCAAACCAGAGTTTATGCAAATGAGGTAACTATCCAGAGCAATGTAACGGATCCTGGTAATGCTGTAACGCAGAGTACAACTACTTTTGCAACCGTTAATTCTTATGGAGGGCTGGCAGCAGGATTACTTGCCTATAATGGAGAATTGGAGTTAAAATATCCCAGTGTTGTTCCTGCAGGAACAACATCATATGTGAGAATAGATTTTGCTCCTGATGTTTTAAACGCTTTATTAGGAGGAAACCTCGGAGGACTTTTAGCCAATGTATTAGGGAACGTTGTGTTAGGAAATCACTCTTTTGAGATTGGGGCAAGAAATTCGAGTGGAACTACAATTATTAGTGGCTCAAGTACAACAGCCTTATCAAACCCTAGTTTACGATTAGTTAAAGATGGCAATGGATTTTTTTATGCCGCGATAACGCCAAATCAACCTTATGATAGGGTTTACATAAAAGATATAACAAAAGCACTATTGATAGGTGCTACAAACAATACAAAAGTATACTACGCTTTTTATGGAACAGGAATCGATCCTTGTGCACAAGCTTTTGCTACAGGTTACGAAGGAGATGGTTTAACCGTTGATGTTTTAGGTTTAGGCAAAGCCGGAGTAACAAATGCAGAAAGAGCTATAGATGCCGATCAAACCAATTACTCTGAAGTAAGTTTAGGTGCTTTAGGTGTAGCAGGATCAATCAGTCAAAATTTTTATTTTGAAACATTATCTAATGCAGGTGATGAATTTAATTTAAGATTTCAAACTTCAGCAGCATTATTAAATGCTGGACTTTTAAATAATATAACAGTAACAGCCTACAACGGCAATACCCAGGTATTTAGCCAACCTGCATCTACCTTATTAAATCTCGATTTATTAGGCTTGTTGCAAAATGGCCAGGTTGTATCCATTCCATTTGCACCACTCGTGCCCTTCGATCATGTTAAGGTAACTGTATCATCGCTGTTAAATGTAAATTTAACGCAAAGTATTTCCATTTACGGTTTAACACGATCAGCAGGGCGGCCAACATTTACTGCACCGGCAAGTAATGCGGTTTCTGTATGTTATAACACAAGTACTAATTTATCTGCAACAACAACTGCTGCCAATGAATTAAGATGGTATGATGTTGTTGATGGAGGAACAGCATTGGCAACAACCGCTTATAATGGAACTTTTTCAACAGGTTTATTAACTGCAAACAAAACTTATTATGTTGCTGCCAGAAGAATAGGATGTACAGCAGAATCTGGAAGGGTGCCTATTGTTGTAACCGTTAATCCGGCAATAGTTTTTAATACAACCACATTAAGCAATGCTACAGTAGGGTTTGCTTATACAAAACAAATTAATGCAGCAACTGGTGGCACACCAAATTATACATATACACTAGCAACTGGAAGTACACTACCAGCTGGATTAAGTTTATCTACAACTGGATTAATAACAGGCACACCAACTGTTGCAAATGATTACAGTTTTTCAATTACAGCAACAGATAGTAAAGGTTGCACGGTTACCACACCATTTACCCTAAAGGTAACCGCAACATTGGTTTTAACACCAGGTGCCTTGGTAAGTGGGGTTACTGGTACAGTTTATATTACGCAAACTATTCCTGCGGTAACGGGTGGTACTTCTCCATATGTTTATACTGCTACTAATTTGCCTCCAGGGTTAACATTTGATCCCGCAACGCGACAAATTTCTGGTACGCCAACGTTAAAAGGAACCTTTACAATTCCAGTAACTGCAACTGATGCTAATGGAAATTCGATTACATCTAATTATACACTTAAAGTAACCGATCCATTAGTTCTGCCTACAACAACACTTGCAGGTGGAATTACAGGAACTGTTTATAATCCACAAATAATTCCTGCGGCTACAGGTGGTTCAGAACCTTTTACCTACTCTGCAACAGGACTTCCTCCGGGTTTAAGTTTCGATCCAACAACAAGAGCAATCACTGGAACACCTACACAGGCTGGTAATTATACCGTTGCGGTAACCGTTACTGATGGCGATGGAAAAACAATTACTACAAATTATCCATTAGCAGTAACCAACCCACTGGCACTTGCTACAACTACCTTAGCGGATGGTACAGTTGGTGTAACTTATACGCCGCAAAATATTCCTGCGGCAACTGGCGGTGTCGGACCTTATACTTATACCGCTACTGGATTGCCTCCAGGTTTAAGTTTTAATCCGGCAACAAGAGCAATTACTGGAACACCAACGCAAGCCTGAAATTATTCGGTTACGGTAACAGCTACTGATAGTCAAAGCAAAACAGTGAGCGCCAGTTATTCGTTAAAGGTTATTGGACAACTTTCTTTGCCATCGGCAACATTAGCAAACGGTGTAGTTGGCGATGTTTATACAACACAAACCCTTCCAGCAGTTTCTGGTGGTACGGCTCCGTACACTTATTTGGCTACCAACCTCCCTCCGGGATTAAGTTTTAATACTGTAACCAGAGAAATATCAGGCACGCCAACAGTTGGTGGTAATTATACTATTTCTTTAACTGCTACAGATGCAAATAATAACAAGGTTAATACAGATTATACCATCTCGGTAACCGTTAAAGCTCCAGTTGTTGCAGGCGTAAGCGTTTGCGCAGGCAGTCCGGCTACGCTTAGCGTAAGTAATTTACAAACTGGTGTAACATATAATTGGTATGCATCATCAGGAAGTACACCTTTAGCAACCAATAATGCAGGTACATTTGTAACACCTGCGGTAAGTGCACAAACAACATTTTATGTTGAGGCTGTATCGGGCACAGCAGTGAGTAGTCGTACGGCGGTTACGGTTTCAATAAACCCACCTGCAACTCCAGCAGTGATAACAACCAATAATCAAGTTATAAATAGCGGTCAAACCACTACATTATCTGCAACGGCAGATGCTGGAAATACAATTAACTGGTATGTAACAGCAACTGGAGGAACACAATTGGCTACAGGTGCATCATTTACAACACCAGCTTTAACTACAACAACAACTTTTTATGTTGAAACCGTTAATGGTAATGGATGTACTAGTGCTAGCAGAGTACCAGTAACGGTTACAGTAATAACTGGACCTGGAAATCCAAATTGTAATGCAGCAAATAGCCAAAATACAGGTATTACTGGTATTTGTTTATTGTGCGGTATTACTGGTCCTGGAAATTCTACAGATGCAGATTTAACTAACTTTACCAGAATCTCACTTGCCGTTGGGGTAACATCAGTTGGCTATCAACAATTAATTTTCCCTGCAGCGGGTGCAGCTACAGATAGTATTCGCCTTGATTTAGCAACACCAACGGGATTACTTGATCTTGGCGTTTTAGGAAATATTACCGTTAACGTACTGAATGGATCAACCATTGTAAAAACTTATCAACTAAATTCATCTTTATTAGATCTAAAACTTTTAAGTGGAAACCGTTTTACGGCTACCTTACTTGCAGGCGGGGTATATGACCGTGTTGAAGTAAGATTTGGCGCTTTAGTTTCTGCAATAACCAGTTTAGATATTTATGGTGCACAAATTATTTATCCTAACCCTACATTAACCGCTGGAAATCAAACCATCTGTTCGGGTAGTACAGCCACTTTAACGGCAACAGCAAACGGAGGCACAACGTTAAACTGGTACAGCGCTGCAACAGGTGGTACCTTATTAACTTCGGGCGGAACCTATACAACACCTGCTTTAACGGCAACAACAACTTATTATATAGAGGTATTAAAGGGAACTTGCGCTAACCCAACAAGAATTCCGGTAACTGTAACTGTTACACCAGTTTTAGCGGCACCAGTGCTTGCTCCAATAGCTGGAGCCTGCCAGGGTTCTTCTGCCACTTTATCGGTTAGTAACCCCGATGCAGCCATAACTTACAATTGGTATGATGCAGCTACTGGCGGAAACCTTGTATTTACAGGATCTGTGTTTACAACCCCTGTTTTAAATGCCAATACCACTTATTATGTAGAGGCTTTACAAGGTACATGTATAAGTGCAACACGTACTGCAGCTGTGGTTACGGTAACACCAAGACCAGCGTTGGCTGTAATTACGGCATCTGCATCAACAGTTAGCCCAGGCCAAACAGCTATTTTAAATGCTGGACCTACAGATCCTAATGTTAGTTTTAAATGGTATACTAGTGCCAATGCAACTACCGCAGTTTACACAGGTGATACTTATGTTACACCTCCATTAACCGCTACAACAACTTATTATGTAGAGTCGGTATCAAATACATCAGGATGTGTATCTGCAAGTCGTGTTCAGGTAACTATTACTGTAGATGGCGGCGGATCTTCAAATCCTGTTCCTTGCGAAGCGCCAGTAAGTCAAACCAGCGATGTAGTAGGAGTGGCTTTATTATCAGGTGTGTTTAATCCTAATTTAGCAATTGATAACGATACCCAAACGGCTTCTTCATTGGTAATGCCAGTGGGGGCTTTAGGTGCTTACGCTTATCAAACGGTTAAATTTGCTTCACTTTCAAGCGTAGGTGATACCGTACGTATGTTGGTTTCTACACCAGGAAAATTATTATCATTGGGCTTATTAAATGGTGCTCAGGTTACAACTTATAACGGCACAACGAGTAATAACGATACAAAATTATTAAATAACACTACATTATTAAATGTTCAATTATTAAGTGGCGATAGCCAGGCATTAATCACATTTGTACCCACAGCAACATTTGATGGTATCGAATTGAGGTTAAACTCAGGATTGTTGGGTGCGCTAGCTTCTATAAACTTTAATTATGCACAACGTGTAATGGTTGCACCAACAGTGGTATCGGCAAATGTTACTGCATGTTCTGGTCAAACTGCTCAATTAGAAGTTAGTAATCCATCAGCATTATTAACCTATAGATGGTACGATGCTTCTGGAACTTATTTAACTGGTAAAGATGGAACAACGTTTACCACCCCAGCACTAACTGCAAATACTAAATATTATGTTTCGGGTGTATCAGCATCTGGTTGTGTAAGTTATAGAACGGTGGTTAATGTAACCATCAATCCTTTAGCTTCAGTACCAGAGTTATTAGCCCCAAATGTGAATACCTGTTTATCAACATCGGCAACGTTCCAGGTTAAAAACCCAGTTGTGGGTACTACTTATAACTGGTACAGTTCTTCAACATCAACAACTATTTTATTTACAGGTGATAAATTTAATACACCAACTGTTGTAGGCGGTACAAGTTACTTTGTAGAGGCAGTAAATAGTTGCGGTACAGCATCTGCAAGAACAGAAGCTATTGTTACAGTAGGTTCTATCGATGTTCCGATTGTTACACCATCAGCGGTTACTATAAATCAAGGATCTGTTGCCTCGTTAATGGCAACATCAAGTACAGCGGGTGCTGTTATAAATTGGTATGATAGTCCGGCGGCTGTAGTTCCAGTATTTACAGGAGAAACTTTTGTAACACCACCTTTAAATGCCACTACTACATATTATGTGGAGGCAACGGTGCCTGGGGGTTGTCCGGCAACAAACAAAGCAACAGTAATTGTTACTGTTATTCCTAATGGTACTCCAATAATTACACCTTGTGGTGCCGCTACAATTGCAGCAGATAAGGGAGTTACAGGAGTGGCGCTTTTAGCTGATGTATTTAATCCTAACCTTGCGGTTGATAATGATATTAACACAGGATCGAGTTTGGTTATTCCAGTTGGTGCAGTAGGCGCTTCTGTATACCAACGCTTAGGATTTGCCGGAGGATTATCAAATGTTGGTGATACATTAATTGTAAACATCACTTCGCCAGGTAAATTACTATCACTAGCGGTATTGCCAAGTTTAACTGTAACAAGTTTTAATGGTAGCACCAGCAATAATGATGGTGTTGCAGTTACCAATCCTTTAATTGATTTACAATTGCTGGCAGATGGTAGTGGGGCAACCTTTAAGCTTGTGCCAACATCACCATTTGATGGGGTAGAAGTAAGATTAAGCTCTGGCTTATTAGGTGCCTTATCTTCTGTTAATTTAAATTATGCTCAACGTACAACAACATTGCCAACGGTTGCCGCGGCTACAGTTAGTGCCTGTCAAGGTACAGCAGCTACGCTAACTGTTACAAATCCAAAAGCAAATACTGTATATAAATGGTATCAAGGTACAATTTACCAAGCAGGTAAAGATGGGGTAACCTTTACTACTGATCCAACGTTGGCTGCAGGTAGTTACGATTTCTTTGTAACAGCATCTGCATATGGTTGCGAAACTAAGCCAACTAAGGTAGTGGTAACGATTTTACCGCCAGCAGTTAATCCGGTTCCATCGCCAGGCAATCCAACTGTAACCTGTGTAAACACACCAGCAACCCTAAATGTGGTAGCAGTAACTGGCATTACTTATAATTGGTATGATGCCGCAACAGGAGGAAATGTTTTAGTAAATAATAACAGTAGTTTCACTACATCTGCTTCTTTAGCTGCGGGTGCTACATATGATTATTATGTAGAGGCCGTGAGCGGAAGCAATTGTGTTAACTCTACACGTACAAAAATTAGCATTACTGTAAATCCGTCATCAACAGCAAGTGATATTACCGTTGTTGGAAATACATCATTATGCGCATCAGGCGTAGCCGTATTAACTGCGAGCAGCACAACGGTTACTAACCCAATATTTACCTGGTACAGCGATGCTGCCTTAACCAATCAGGTAGCCAATACAGCACAATTTACAACGCCACCAGTTACTGCAACAACTAAGTTTTATGTAACGGTAAGTGGTACAAATAAATGTGCAAATGCGCCAGGCAGTGCAGAGGAAGTAACTATAACAGTTAATCCGGTGGCTGTAGCATCTGATATTAGCTTATCGGGCACAAGCACAATTTGTGGTGGTTCTACTGCAACGCTTATGGCAAGTAGTACAACAATTACAAACCCAATATTTAGCTGGTACACCGATGCCGCTTTAACAAACAAAGTGTTTGAAGGCGCAACATTTACAACAGGAATTTTAAGCGCTACTACCACTTATTATGTAACTGTAAGAGGAGATAACAAATGCGAAAATACAGTGGCAACTGCTAAATCAATTACCATAACAGTTAATCCGGTAGCAACCGATGCTGATGTAACCATTAGTGGGTTAGCCTCTATATGTAAAGGGTCATCAACAACTTTATCCGCTACTACCACTACAGTTACCAACCCGGTATTTACTTGGTATAGTGATGCTGCATTAACTACCGTTGCCTATACAGGGGCAACATTTGCAACACCAACTTTAACCGCAAATACAACTTATTATGTAACGGTGAGAGGGGATAACAGATGTGAAAATAAAGCAAATGCAAAAGTTGTAAGCATTACAGTAAAAGATTACGCCACAGCAGCAGATATTACAGTTAGCAATGCAAATATTTGTTCAGGATCTGCTGTATCATTAATGGCATCAAGCTTAACGGTAACACAACCTGTATTTACATGGTATAGTGATGCCTCATTAACAAGTGTAGTATTTACTGGGCCAACATTTAGCATCCCATCATTAACTGCCACTACCACGTACTATGTAACGGTTAAAGGCACTAATAAATGCGAAAATGCTGCTGCCGATGCTAAACAAGTAATGGTAACTGTTAATCCGCTAGCAACTACTACAGATATTATTGTTAATGGAGGAACGGTTGCTTGTGCAGGATCATCAACCACACTTAATGCAACATCGCCAACGGTTACCAACCCAGTATTTACTTGGTATAGTGATGCTGCCTTAACTAATGTAAGTTTTGTTGGTCCTAATTTTATAACACCAGCTTTATCTGCAAACACAACTTACTATGTTACGGTAAAAGGCGATAATAAATGCGAAAACGCTCCAGGTACAGCTAAATCAATTAGCATCACCATTAAACCAATTGCATCATCAACAGATGTTACTGCTGCAGATGCAACAATTTGCGCAGGTTCATCTACAAATTTAACGGCAACATCAACAACGGTTACCAATCCAATATTTACTTGGTACAAAGATGCTGCCTTAACTACGGTAGCTTTTGTTGGCGCTACTTATACAACTGATCCATTAAATGCAACAACTAAATTCTATGTTACTGTAAAAGGTGATAATGTATGTGAAAGTTCAGCTGCAACGGCTAAAATAGTAACCGTAACAGTGAATATTGCTGCAACGGCAGATGATATAACTTTATCAACTCCAGCAACCATTTGCGGTACAGGTACGGTTGTAATTAATGCAAGTAGTACAACGGTTACCAACCCAGTATTTACCTGGTACAATGATGCATCACTTACCAGTGTTGCTTTTGTTGGGCCAATATTTACAACGCCAACTTTAACTACAACCACTACCTATTATGTAACCGTTAAAGGTGCCAACAAATGCGAAAATAGCAGTGCAAATGCAAAAACCATTACGGTAAAAGTTAATCCATCAGCAACAGCATCTGATGTTTCTGTAACAGGTTCTACTTCAATCTGTGCCAGTGCATCAGCAAGTTTAACCGCTACAAGTACTACGATTATCAATCCGGTATTTACCTGGTATAACGATGCTGCCTTAACCAGCGTAGCTAATGTAGGTGCCGTATTTACAACGCCTGTGCTTACTGCCAACACTACATATTATGTTACCGTAAAAGGCGATAACAGATGTGAAAACACCGCAGGAAATGCAAGTGCAGTAAACATTGTAGTTAATGCATTGCCAACAAACCCTGTAGTTTCTAGTACTGGAACAAATATTTGCGCAGGCGATGCTACAACATTAACAATTTCTAACCCGCAACCTGGTGTAACATACGAATGGTATAGCGCTGCAACGGGCGGAAGCTTGTTAAATACCGGTACAACTTATACAACCGGAATGCTTGCCAATACAACCGATTACTATATAATTGCAATTGGAACAGGCGGTTGTAACAACAACGGAGGCAGAGTTAAAATTACTGTAACGGTAAATACTAAACCTAATGTGCCAACAGTTGCATCATCATCGGTAAGTGTATGTACAGGCAGTGCAGCTGTGCTATCCGTGCTAAACCCTCAGGCAAATGTAACCTATAACTGGTTTACAACTGCAACAGGTGGAACAGCAGTAGGCTCAGGAAGCACATTCTCTACTCCGGCAGTAACAGCAAATGCTACTTATTATGTAGAAGCTACCTCAGGCTCTTGTACATCAACCTCAAGAACGGCAGTTAATGTAATTCCATTGCCAGTACCGGTTGCACCAGCATCGGCAACACCGGCCAATGGAACATTATGCGCAGGTAGTACAACTGTATTAACCGTTAACAATCCGGTTACGGGATTAATTTATAGATGGTACGCTGCTAGTTCTGGAGGTAATGTACTTGCAGAAGGTGTAACATTTACAACGCCTGCTTTAACCACTAATACAACATATTATGTAGAAAGTATTGCTACTGGTGGTTGTGCTAGTGCAACAAGAACAGCCGTAACTATAAATATATTACCTGTACTTGAAAAACCTGTTGTTGTTTTAAGAACCTCAGACGCTGGTAGTGTAACTTTTGGATGGGCAGCTGTAAATGGCGCAACAGGGTACGAAGTTTCTACAGATAACGGTTTAACATGGCAAAGCCCTACTAACGGAGCATCAGGTACAACGTACTTCGTAGCAGGTTTAAAACCAGATCAGGCGGTAACTATTATTGTTAGAGCCAAAGGACAGATTGATTGCCAAACCAGTGCAAACTCAACTCCGTTTACTGGTAAGGCAACAAACCCACTTGGAAATGAAGTTTATATACCAAATGCATTTACGCCAAATAACGATGGTAAAAATGATATCTTCCTTATTTATGGAACCTCAATAGCAAGTGCAAAAATGTACGTATACACACAATGGGGCAATCTTATATTCCAGTCGGATTCTGTTGCCAACGGATGGGATGGAACATATAAGGGCGTTAACCAAACAACAGGCGTATACGTGTACATGGTTGATGTGACTTTTAACGATGGAACCAAATCGATTAAAAAGGGTACTATAACTTTAATTAGATAATGATAAGCAGGATAAATTATTAACAGACAAAATTGAATATTATGAAAATACTATCGGCTTTAAAAATATATGCAGTACTGGGTTTGATGCTTCTAACTGCTAAATCATTTGCCCAAACAGATCCGCATTTTTCCCAGTATTATGCTTATCCATTATGGTTAAACCCTGCTTTAACAGGGGTTATAGATGGCGATTATAGAGCATCTGTTAATTTTAAGCAGCAATGGGGTGGATTAAATAATTCCTTTTTAACAGGTGGGGCCTCCTTTGATCTTGCACCTAAAAAGAATTTTGCCTTTGGTGCAACAGTTTTAAATCAAAGGGCAGGAGATTTGGACTTCAACTATTTAAGTGCTTTAATTTCTGGTTCTTACCGATTAAGGTTTGGCGTAGAAGGTTTACAAATGATTAGTTTTGGTTTACAGGCTGGCTTTGTAAATCGCAGTTTCGATTTCTCAAAAGCTCGATTCGGAGATCAGTTTAACCCTGTTTCGGGTTACGATGGTGGCTTGGGAAGCGGCGAAACTTTATCTTCTTCTTCATCTTTTGTACCCGATATTAATGCCGGTATCATGTATTTCGATGGAAATCCTAATCAATCCGTAAATGTATTTTTAGGAGCAAGTGCTGCACATTTAAATCGTCCTGTCGAACGTTTTTCTGGATCAAGTGAACGTACACCCATTCGTTTTACAGCACATGGGGGCGCAAGAATTAGAGCCTCGGAAATGTTTGATATTGTTCCAAATGCATTAGTGATGTACCAGGGCAATACCAGTGAAGTTTCGCTTGGTGCTTACGGCCAGCTAACCCTTAACAACTCCTCAAATATTTTATTTGGTGGAAATTATAGGGTTAAAGATGCTGCAATTGCCTTTGTTGGTTTGCAACTTAAAAATATGGTTTTTGGTTTAAGCTACGATATTAACACATCAACCTTTCAAAGAGCATCAAACAGTAACGGAGGTTTAGAATTATCAGTTACGTTAATTGGTCGCAATGGAATAATTGGCCCTAACTTCTTCTGTCCACGTTTATAATAAACAATCAAATGAAAAAAATATTCCTACTCCTTTTATTCGCATATGCTGGCACTGCAAACGCTCAATATGTGGTAGATTATAAAAAAGTTGCAGATACCTATTTTCAAAATAAGGATTATTACGCAGCATCAACATTCTATAAAAAGGCTTTAAAAATTGATGGCGATAGTACGCAGGCTATCATTCCATATGGAAAGGATAAAAGGCCAACTAAAGAAGATAAGGTAATTGAGGATTATGAGGGCTCTATCTATAACCTGGCAGAATCTAGCCGAATGTATAGAGAGTTTTCTGAAGCCGAAAAATACTATGGTGTAGCCAGCACTTTTACCAATACAAAATATAGAAAAGCTATTTTTTATTACGGTGAAAGCCTAAGAGCCAATAAAAAATTTCCAGAAGCTATAAAAGCTTTCGAAGAGTTTAACCGTAAAAACCCTAATGATTTATTGCTGAAAACCGCCGAAAGGGAGATTCTTTCATGCAAATTTGCTATGGAAGAAATGCGATATCCCCGGATGATTCAAATAAGTAAAATGCCAAATCATATAAACGGGCTAGGTTCTAATTATGCTGCGGTTAAGGTTAATAACGACTTTTATTTTACATCTTCAAGGCCTGTTGCAGTAGGTTCTAAAAGAGATATTGTGAAAACTGACGCCGGAAACGTACAAATTTCCACCAAAGCTAACCCATTTGTAAATAATATTTATGCCACTACGGGCGCAATTAATAACGGAACGGAAGTTTCTGTTAAAATGCTCGATATTAATTTTCCAAAGGATATGGAAGTTGCTGCAACTACTTTTAATCCGGCAGGAAACGTTGTGTATTTTACCGGTTGGAGAGATAAAGAGAAATACTCAATATATAGTTCAACCAAAACAGGCGATAAATGGTCTGACCCACAACCATTGGGCTTACAAGTAAATAGTAAGGATTTTAACTCAGCACAGCCTTTTGTAACCAGCGATGGGAAATTTCTGTTTTTCTCTTCCGATCGTTCTGGTGGTTATGGTAAATTCGACATTTGGTATTGCTCAATTCGTACCGATGGCTCAATGGGGCAGGCCGTTAATTTAGGTCCAACAATTAATACCGAAAATGATGAAAGAGCTCCATATTATAATATTTTAACAAAAAAACTCCTCTTTAGTACCGATGGAAGAATAGGTTTGGGTGGATTAGATTTTTTTGAATCGGAAGGCGATTTAATTTCCTGGTCGGAACCGAAAAATCTTGGTTATCCATTTAATTCATCCAAAGATGATGTTTACTTCTCAGCTATTGATGCACGTGGCGATAGAGGTTACATTAGTTCTGATAGAGAATCATCGTGCTGTTTAGAAGTTTTTGAAGTGAAAAAAGAATTTTTCTCTATAACAGGAATCCTTACCGATTGTAAAACTAAAAAACCTTTGGCAGATGCAACAGTTTCGATTTCAAACTATGAAGGAGAACAAAAAATGACTACCGGTAAAGACGGTAAATATTTACTTAAAGTTGATGCAAAAAGACCTGTTAGGATTCAGTTTTCAAAGGATAATTATTTCTCCATTAATAAAAACTACGTTTATGAAGAAATGGCAAAAGCCGATACCTTAATTGCCAAAGATTATTGCATAACTTCATTTATACCTGATGTACCCATTGTATTAGATAATGTGTATTACGAATTTAATAGTGCCGATTTAACAGAGCCATCGAAAAAGGTTTTAGATGCACTGGTAACCATTATGGAAGATAATCCAGATATGGAAATTGAGTTAGGCGCACATACCGATGCCATTGGTACGGATGAATACAATCAAGCTTTATCAGAAAAAAGAGCACAATCTTGCGTAGATTATTTAGTTAGTAAAAATATTGCCGCCAACAGAATGACCGCCAAAGGTTATGGTAAAAAGGTGCCAATTGCACTTAATACGTTCAAAAATGGTAAGGATAATCCTGAAGGTAGAGCAAAAAATAGACGTACAGAATTCAAAGTAACCAAAAAATAACTTAGTATCCTTTATATTCAAAAGCCATCTCTTATAAAACATAGAGATGGCTTTTTCTATTGCCATTAATTTAAAACTAAAGAGTTGTGTTTAACACCTTTTACTTCATTTTTGATACTATTAGTGATTAATTAATCACTAATAGTATCAAATTATAGACTATTAGTATCAAACTATATACTAATAGTATCAAGCCATAGACTATTAGTATCAAATTATAGATTAATAGTATCAAACTATATACTAATAGTATCAAGCGATAGACTATTAGTATCAAATTATAGATTAATAGTATCAAGCTATATACTAATAGTATTAAATTATAGATTAATAGTATCAAACTTACTCCTGTGGTTGCTATTATCACCAATCATTTAAAAACCGGCTACAGGTATAAATTTTCTTGCTGGCCTTGTTAAATAAACCTGACCGACAGCGGTATCTCGATTTTTTCTATCGGGATAAAGCAGAAAGCAAGAAGCAATTTTCAAAAGAACTACAGGCTTTGCTTTCCAAAAAACTTAAAATAAACATTTGGAAATGAGCAGACAGAAGCATTTAACGCGGTGAAGTCCCGCTATCCTTACTGCCGAAGAAAAATCGGCATTCATCCTATCGGGTTTAGAATGTAAGGGTTAAACCTAATAAAGGAGATTACTTTACGCCATAACACAATCCTTAGTTCCGTTCGCAATGACGGTCGTATACAAATAAGAATTACAAAACCGCACGTCTTTGCGAGGAGGAACGACGAAGCAATCTTTTCATCCGTATCAATTTGGTTTTTAATAGCAGAAACGATCGATTTAAAACCAACAGCGGTATCTCGATTTTTTCTATCGGGATTTAGCAAAGGGCGGGGCTGCAGGAGCCAAAAACTACTGACAATGTTTTCCAAAAAAAATAATTCGCTTTTAGGCTTAGTTAAACTAATGGTTAAACCAAAATCAATATTTTCTAGATCTAGAATACTTCTATCGTCCTAAATTTTTGCTAATCTAATTTGAACATCAGCCAGAAACTGGGTGTTAATGCATTGGATTCCTTTTTCTGTGCTTTTACTCAAAAAAAATACTAAACAACCAAAAGTTTTAACAACTTCAATATAATCTTTGTAATTTTCGCAGTCCATTAAAGCAAATGAAATTAAATATCCACTCAACTGTAATTCTAAGAACACCAAAATTTTCTTATCAGGCAAATTTACCAGCCTCTTGGGATGAACTTAAAAAGGATATTGCCATATCATCAGATGCCTTTTACCAAACCATTAAAAATGTTAAGGTAGAAGAATTAAGCCATTTACCACCAAAAGTTTTCTTTACCATTTGGAAGTACTTTAACCGGGCCAAATATCGCTCAACACCTTATGGCACATTTGCCAGCTTCGCCCTTTTAAAAAATGCATTAAATAACTATGGCGAAACTATAACACTAAACGAATTACAAAAAGTTCACCGATTTATAGATTGGCCTTACAAAAACCAAATTCAGTTTAATTTAACGGATTTGATCCAGCAAAACTGCCTTATTTTTAGCAATAGTAGTTATTACAGCACCCCAACAAGTATTAGATATATTGCTTGCACCGATGGCGTTTTTGAGTTGGCCGAAATTGAAGAAGACCCTTTTGTTCGTCGAATTTTGGATGCCTGTTTAAAGCCCATTAAAGTAAACGAACTGATTGAATGTCTGAATTTAAATGAGCAAGAAAAGCAATCTTTATTCGCTTTATTAGAAGATATGCATGTCTTGCAATTGGTTTTTACAAATTACGATCCCAATATTATAGGCGAAGATTATTTTGAACGCTTAAACCTGCATGCAGATCATACACTGCCAGAATACTTAATAGCAGAGCGAGAACCAGTTTCTGGTCAGATTGCTGAAAACTTATTACAAAATATTCCAGATCTAGTTCAGTTTTTACATAAGGCAGTACCTCACATAGAAAAACCAGCTTTAATTGATTTTATCAGTCGCTTTAAAAAGAAATTTGAACAAAAAGAAGTTCCATTGCTTTTAGCGCTTGATCCAGAAATGGGGGTTGGCTATGATGAGTTGGAGCAGGCAGGAGATGATGACGATTTTGTATCGCAGTTTAAGCAAAAAAATAAGTCTAAAAAGGCAGAAATCGAATTGAAATCTGTTTTAAGAAAAGAACTTATCGCAGAGAAATTTGAAAAGGGTAAAACTCTTCTGCTCAATACAACTCATTTCCTATTAAATGAAGAGTTGAAGCCAATTCCGAATTCATTTAGCTTTATGATGAGTATATGCGATGAATTAGTGCAGGTAGAGCAAATAGGAGGGGCAACAGCAAATTCACTAAGTGGGCGCTTTACGTTAGCCGGACAAGAGGTTTTAGAAAATTGCATTCGGATTGCTCAAATTGAGCAAAATGCCAATCCAGAGATTTTATTTTTTGATGTAGCCTACATGGTTGAGGCTAATGTAGATAATGTAAATAGGCGCAGAATTATTTATAATCACCAACTCTCCATTTTAAACTTCGATACCTCAAGCGATCCACTAAATCTCTGTGATATTATGGTTTCCGTACAAGGAGATGAAATTATTTTAAGGTCGAAAAAATTAGGAAAACGTATTATTCCTAAAATGGCTTCTGCCTATAATTATACCCGATCGGATTTATCAGTTTTTAGGCTGCTTTGCGATTTACAGCACCATGCAGTTCAAACTAATCTAAATATTTCACTCGAAGCTTTATTCCCAAATTTAGATTACTATCCACGGTTTCAATACAAAAATATTGTTTTAAGCCAGGCGAGGTGGAAAATTAAAAAAGACGATCTTTTTAAAATCAAAAATAACGAACCATCGGTTCAACAATGTAAAGCCTATCTTTTGGAGCTTGGCGTAAGCGATTATTTTAAGGCAGGATCATCAGATCAAACTTTATGCTTTAGTTTAAATAGCAACGAAGATTTGGTTGCATTTATTCAATACGCACAAAAACAAAAGGATTTTTTTGTAGAAGAAGTGATTTTACCTAAAGAAAGTTTGGTTCAAGATCAAGCATTAAAACCTTATTTAGGACAATTTGTGGTGAGCCTTTTCCATAACGAAAAAGTTTACAGCGAAATAAATGCAGCTAAAATTGAACAGCCAATACAAGTGAAACAAATTTTTCCGCCAGGAACTGAATGGCTGTACTTTGAAATTTATTGTCACCAGCAAAGAGCAGATGAAATTCTTGCCGGCCCAATTGCTTACTTTTTGGATACCCACCAGGATGATATTAAGCAATGGTTTTTTATTAGGTATAATGAAAATGGAAATCATTTAAGATTTAGAGTTTTATTAAGTGATATTGAACGTGGGCATGCATTAACGGCTGCACTTAGCAGTTATCTGGAAGAAAATCTTTTAGCAGGCTTAGTATCTGATGTTCAAATTAGAACCTATAAGCGAGAATCTGAGCGTTATGGACATGATTTAATAGAAATGGCTGAAACACATTTTTGTGCAGATAGCCAGTTTGTACTTTCACTTATAGAAACACAACTTTCTAATTTTAATAAATATAATTTATGTGCAGCTGTAGCATATCAAATTCAGGCAGCAGGTATATTTGAAGCAAATAAGTTTATAAATATTATAAAAATAATATCAAACTCCTTTAATGAAGAACATAATCTGGAAGCTGCGGATTTCAAAAAATTAAACGCACAATACCAGCTTTATCGTAAAGAAAATTCTCCTGCAGTTAATGCATCTCAAGCGGAATTATTTAAAACCTTTGCAATTTCCTTTATTCAAATTTTGCAAGTTTGTTCAGCAGAGAAAAGGGTAAAACTCTTTAGTGATTTAATTCATATGCACGTTAACCGTTTGTTTGCCAAAGATCAACGAAGCCACGAAATGGTGATGTATTATTTCTTGCTAAAAGAGTTACAAAGAAGAAATGCAACGGCTTAAACCGTTGCATTAAGTTTTGCCAGTGGATTAATAATGTCCACATTAATTTCTGTTATATAACGATTTAAAGGATCCTGATAAAATTTAAACTCACAAGATTCCTTATAAAAATTGTGTAATCTTTTACCAATATTCTCTACACCAACATGGTGGCTATCACTTGCCTTGCTTTTAACATCATTAATCATATTTATGGTTTTGATGCTTAGGTGGCTATTCTCATAGTTAATTTTAATCTGTGCTGGTTGTGTTGAATGAGACACATTGCCATGCTTAAATATATTTTCTATTAACGTTAATAAAATTAATGGCGGAAATCTAATTCCAAATAAATCACCGGTAACCTCCAATTCTAAATTAATAGTATTGCCAGTACGCAGCCTGTGTAAATTAATTAAATGCTCAATTTGCTCAACCTCTTCACTTAATGGAACCATTTCAGATGCTTCTGGTCTTTTTAAAGCATAACGCATCATTTCTGCAAGGTTCATAATAGCATCTGCTGCTAGAGGTGCCTTTTTACGGGCATCATTGTAGATGAAATTTAAGGTGTTAAATAAAAAGTGCGGATTTATCTGACTTCGAAGGTAATTGTTTTGAGAATTTACCAAATCGTTTTCTAATGATTGTTTCTCTATTTGGGTAACAAGGCTTTGTCTTTCAAGTGCTTCTACCTTTTTTCGATCCTCAAAAGATTTCAAAATGTAAACATAACCAGTAGAGAAGCCTATAAATAAAAGAGATCGGAAAATACATCTAGCTACGTAATCTTTATCTATAACAGGAAAATCATCCCGATGGATAAAATTTAGTTTGATAAATAGTAATTGTAGTAAATAAACCAGAATGGTATAGACAGCTATTTCCGCAAAAATTAAAACTGGGATTCCGATAATTTTAAAACTTAGCTTATTATTTTTTAATAAAATATTGAATAAATAAGCATGAGAATAGAAGAGGCATATGTTCACCAGGTAAAAAAGAACATAGCTACCAACCTGTCCGAATATATTATTTATTAAGCCGGCAATAATAACTTCATAAATAATATATACGCTCCAAACAATTAGGTGGATTTTATACTTTTTATAGAAATTACTTAAATTAAAAAAACTCATTTTCGTTGATTTTTGTTGAAAAAAGGGCGTTTACACCCTTATATTGGTGTGTTTGTGTAAAAAAATATAGTAGATAAATTTTCTACCGCATCTTTACACCGTTGCTAATAACAATAGATAAAAACATATAAAATTTAGATATAATGAAAATTCAAAACTCTAGTAAACTCTCAAAGAAAACAGTATTCGTTTTTAAAAATGCAAAAGGACAAAACGATTTCCGTACTGATCCTACAACAGCTACAGCAAAAACTATTTTAACATTTGACATTTTCGATATCTCTTTTAACAAATAAATAATATGAAAGCTCAACACATAAATAAACTCTCAAAGAAAACAGTATTTGTTTTTAAAAATGCAAAAGGACAAAACGATTTCCGTACTGATCCTACAACGGCTACAGCAAAAACTATTTTAACATTTGACATTTTCGATATCTCTTTTAACAAATAATATGAAAGTTCTAAACACAAATAAATTGGCTAAAAAAACAGTATTTGTTTTTAAAAATGCAAAAGGCCAAAATGATTTCCGTACCGACCCTGTATCAGATCCTACATCAATTTTAGGAGGAACTGTTTTAACTTTTGGCAATTTCGACATCTCTTTTAATAAATAATATGAAAGCTCTAAATACAAGTAAATTAGCTAAAAAAACAGTGTTTGTTTTTAAAAATGGTAAGAG
This sequence comes from Pedobacter nototheniae, assembly GCF_004335085.1. Classification (GTDB taxonomy): domain Bacteria; phylum Bacteroidota; class Bacteroidia; order Sphingobacteriales; family Sphingobacteriaceae; genus Pedobacter; species Pedobacter nototheniae. Next base: position 63,448 of record NZ_RQRS01000028.1, read on the forward strand.
TCAAAATGACTTTCGCACAGATCCAACAACAGCTACAGCAAAAACAATATTAACTTTTGATATTTTTGACATATCTTTTAACAAATAATATGAAAGATCAACACGCAAGTAAACTGATTAAAAAGACTGTATTTATTTATAAAAGTGCTAAGGGTCAAAACAATTTTAATACTGATCCTACAACGGCTACAGCAAAAACAATTTTGACTTTTGATATATCTGACATTTCTTTCAGAAAATAATTATTGATTCCTATTCGATTTAAGTAAACTGCTCTGAACATAGGCGAAGAAAGCTTCCTTATAGCCTTCGCCAATTTGGATCATTTCATTGTTTACTAATCTAATTATATTTCCATCTACTTTCTTAATTGATGCCTTTGCAACAATATTCGATTTATTTACGCGGATAAAGGCGTGATTTTCTAAGGCTTTTTCAATTTCTTTTAAGGTTAAATAAGTTGTATGTGTTTCTGATTTCGTTATAATCTGGATATAATTCTGTAATGCCTTAATGTATAAAATATCATCTATGGCAATATTAGAGAAAGCATATTTATGATCTCCTTTTATGTATAATGCCGCAACCTGATCTGCTTCTTTTGTAGAGCTTTTAGCATTTGCTGCCTCTTTTTTAAGTATCCTATCAATACCTAAAGCAAATTTTGCAAAAGAAATTGGTTTTAAAAGATACTGGTCTGATTGTACATCAAAAGCTTGTAGTGCATAATCCGGGTGTGCAGTAGTAAAAATTAAATATTTTGCCCTTTCTCTAATGTTTTTTGCTAATTCAATGCCATTTATACCTGGCATATCGATATCCATAAAAAGCAAATCTATTTCATCTTCTACTGTTATTTCAGTAAGTGCTTGCACCGGACTGGTAAAGGTTTTAAATACCGTTAGCCCCGGCATCTCTGAGATGTGATCCGTTAAAACTTCTATTGCATGTTGTTCGTCGTCAATTACAACGCATTTTAAATTCATGATATTCGATAAGTGTGTTTGGAATGATTTCTATGCAAGATAAATAAAAAAAGAATTGCTTTAATCATCCTATATAAAAAATGTTGTTCCAGTTTCATCACATAAAACTTAGGGTTTCGTGTAAAATACTACAGGGTTCATGTAAAAAAGTTAGCCTGATCGAATGTTTTTGTAATCTTTAAACTGTTTGCCAAAAACAAATAATCAATAGCAATATGATTAATAAGGCTTTGGTTAAATTTTAAACATCTACCTACCCAACCTTGTGTAGCCTGTGTACAGGAAACTCAGAAACAGGCCATACAATATTGGGTTTAAAAAAGTGAAAATTAAAACATTAAGATACTACCTTAAAAAATATACATTTAACAGCTATTAAAATGGAACTTAAAGATGAAATCGGGCAATTTGCCGTTAGAATTAAGAAAATGCTTCCTCAAGTTCAATCTGAAGATTTAACTAGAAATGCATTAGTTATGCCTTTCATTCAGATCTTGGGCTTTGATCCCTCAGAAGTTCAAAGTGAAGCTGTTTTAGATTTCGGCGTTAAAAAAAGTAAAAAAGTTGATTATACCATTATGAAAGATGGTGAGCCAACAATTTTAGTAGAATGTAAACACCACAACGATAATTTAGATATTCATGATTCACGCTTATCTAAATATTTTCGCAAAACAAAAGCTAAATATGGCTTATTAACCAACGGCTTAGTTTACCGTTTTTATACTGAGAAAATGGTAAGAAGCAAAAAAAGCTCAGAGCCTTTATTCGAATTTAAAATTACGGATACTAAAGCTGCAACTATTGCAAGGTTAATTGAAGAGCACAGAGATTATTTCAATGTGGCTCACAAACAACCAGCTTTAGCTAGCTAATAAAAATATTCTAACCCAATATAGAAAACCCCTTCTGATGTTAAAATCGGAAGGGGTTTTCTTTTTAGAATAGGTACCTATTTAATAATTCATTATTTGAAGTTACAAAGCAATCTTACTTGTACCTTCAATAGTAACGATTTTAAATTAATTCAACGCTTCTACTTACAAAAGCAGTTAATTCTGCACCTGTTAATAAACCTTGAGCCAATAAAGCTAAATCTACAGCTTGTTTAGCTAAAGTGTTCTGTTCATCAGCATCAGCTTTTAATATTTTGCTGATTAATTTATGATTTCCATTAATGGCAACTTTATAACTATCTGGCATTTGGCCGTAAAAGCCCATTCCGCCGCCCATAGCTGCCATATCTTTCATACGACGCATAAACTCATCCATTGTGATGGTAACTGGTAACTCATCAGGGTTTAAAGCTACAATTTCAACTTGCATACCTGGTTTGGTAATTGCTTTTTCGAAAATTGTGGTAACTTCTTTTACCTGATCTTCGCTTAAAACATGCTCATTTACTTCATCTTTTTCAATCAACTTATCAGCTACACTAGAATCAACGCGTTTAATAGACGTTTTCTCTAATTTTTGCTCTAATTGATTAATAAAATGATTATCAATAGGAGAATCTAACACCAATACATCGTAATCCTTTTTATTGGCAGATTGGATGAAAGCATCTTGTTTCGAAGCATCATTTGTATAAAGATAAACCACCGTACCATTTTTATCTGTTTGTAGTGGCGATACTTTTTCTTTGTACTCTGGTAAGGTAAAAAGTTCATTCTTGGTGTTTCCAACCAAAGCAAAATCCTTAGCCTTATCGTAGAATTTCTCTTCACTAATCATTCCGTACTTAACAAAAAGACCAATGTCTTTCCATTTATCTTCGTAAGCCTTACGATCTTTAGCAAATAATTCCGCTAATTTATCAGCAACTTTTTTAGTAATGTAATTGTTGATTTTTTTAACATTACTATCAGCTTGTAAGAAACTACGTGATACATTTAAAGGAATATCCGGAGAATCGATTACGCCGTGTAAAAGCATCAAAAATTCAGGAACAATGTCCTTAACTTCATCAGTAATAAATACCTGGCGGGAGTACAGTTTAATTTTGTTGCGCTGTAGTTCGAAATCGTTTTTCAATTTCGGAAAATACAAAACACCGGTAAGGTTAAAAGGATAATCTACGTTTAGGTGAATCCAGAATAATGGCTCTTCAGAAAACGGATATAATTCGCGGTAAAAGTTTAAGTAATCCTCATCTGACAATTCTGCAGGTGCTTTAGTCCAGATTGGATTTGTAGTATTGATGATGTTATCAACCTCTACATCTTTATATTTCTTTTTACCTTCTTCATCTTCACCATCTTCTTCCGATTCGGTTTTAGTACCAAATTTAATTGGAACAGGTAAAAACTTAGCGTATTTATCAAGGATGCCCTGAAGTTTTGATTCTTCTAAAAACTCTTCAGAATCTTTGTTTACATGTAAAATAATATCAGTACCACGGGTTGTTCTGGTACCTTCTGTAATTTCAAATTCTGTACTTCCATCACAAACCCAACGTGCTGGCTCTGCTCCATCCTGATAAGATAAAGTATTAATTTCAACTAAATCTGCTACCATAAAGGCTGAATAGAAGCCTAAACCGAATTTACCAATGATTTCATTGGCATCTTTAGCATCTTTAAATTTCTCAACAAACTCGCTTGCGCCAGAAAATGCAACTTGGTTAATGTATTTTTTTATTTCTTCGGCGGTCATACCCAATCCATTATCGCTAATGGTGATGGTTTTTTTATCTTTATCAACCGCTACCTGAACTAAAGGAGCTCCAACCTCGCCTTGAAACTGACCTAATGAACCCAGCCTTTTAATTTTCTGAACCGCATCAACTGCGTTAGAAACCAATTCGCGAAGAAAAATCTCGTTATCAGAGTATAAAAACTTTTTAATTATCGGGAAAATATTCTCGGTATGTATGGAGATATTTCCTTTTTCCTGTATGCTCATATGTAAATAAATTGTTTAATCTATATGCTGCATAACAAGGGTTGTTCCAAATTTTTTATTTGCCAAAATGACAGGCTAAATCAAATCAATCTGATAACAATTTCATAGTTTGAACTCTTTAATTTTACCTTTTTAAGGATGGGATACAAAAAAGCCGGAAAATAGAATATTTTCCGGCTGTATATTTTAAAAAGCTTTGCTTTAATTTAAATGAAAGCTTGGCTTATCTTCTTCAAGTGAAAGAATTTTACTAATTTTTTTCAGTAGCACATCCATTTGGAAAGGTTTTGATAAAAAATCGTCCTGACCGTAATTTAAAGTTGTAAAGTCTTTTGGATCGTATAAGCCTGAAATTAATAAAATAGGTATTAATGAAGTGTTTTCAATGGATTTTAATTGTTCGCAAAGTACACGACCATCAATATGACCAAGAGATATATCCAGTAAAATCAAATCTGGCTTAAAACTTTCTATCCTATCAAATACTTCTTCACCGTCACTTAATGACGATACTTTAAACCCGCCTATTTCCAAAATTAATTGAATGGTTTCTAAAACCTCAATATCATCATCTACTACCAGTATTTTCTTCATATGTTTTAAGCATTTGTATGTTGCTGTAATATTAACAATTACTTGTCGTTTCTGTTTACAATCTTAAAAAGATTTTAACAATTAGTTTATATCTGCGTTAAATGGCCTGTTTTACAACACCTTCTTTACGTAAAATAAAATTGAAAAGCTCTTCTATTGGTTTTTGCAGAATTTTTCCGACAGGAATACCGTTATCTTCTAATACAGCTTTTAATTCATCTTGATAGTAGTAGGCAATTGAACCTACAAAATGACATGGAATAGTTTTGTAACGTGGGTAATCTTTGATATTGGTATCAACAAATTCTTGAAAACCGGTTTTCAAGATATTTTGTATAAACGGGTGTTCTTTTTGTGTAGCCATAAAGCGGCTAAAGCCTGCTAAATAAATATTTGGAAAAGGTTTTTGGTAAACATTGGTAATAATTTGTTCCTTTTCTGCTGGGAAAGCTTTTTTAAATTCTGTAGCTAAATCCTGAGGCATTTTTTGATAGAGGTAACTTAATAGCACTTTTTTACCGAAAAATGTTCCTGAGCCTTCATCACCTAAAACATAACCTAAGCCATGATGACCTTCCAATATCTTTTTTCCATCGAAATGGCAAATGTTAGAGCCAGTACCTAAAATGCAATTTAAGCCTTCTTCATCACCACATGTTGCATAAACCGAGCCTAAAAGATCATGATCTGCAGAGATATAGGCATTTCGGAAAATAGAAGATAAGCCATTAGAAACTACTTCATGTTTATCTGGAGAGGAACAACCAGCCCCAAAAAAGTAAATTTCCTTAACTTCTTCAGCATACTGAACTAAAGTTTCATTTTTTAAAATCAGTTTGCTGATATCTTGCTCATTTAAAAAATAAGGGTTAATTCCGGGAGTACTAAACTTTATTACCTCACCATTAAAATAGCCCATCCAATCTGTTTTTGATGAGCCGCTGTCTGCAACAAGTATCATGCAATAAATATAAAAATTAATTAGATAAATTTATATTTCCACTGATTTCTTTTAGTGTGATTTCGGCAAGCTTTGCTTGATATTGCATTTCAATGAAACGATTTTGAACATCTATCGCATTTCTTTGCGCTTCTCTCAATTCTAAAGGTGCAATACTGCCCAAACGATACTTGGCTAAGGTAATATCTAGGTTTTCTTTTGCAATTTCTAGGTTTTTTTGTTCAAGTTTAACCAAATCAAGGTAAGTAGTATAATTTTGATAGGCTGTAAGTAGTTGTGCATTAACATCTAACTTGGTTTTGTTCAAATTTAGTGTAGAGTTATCTATTTCTATCTTCGCATTTCTTTCCTGTTGCCTCTGTAAAAAACCGTTGAAGATATTAATACTTGCTGTAACACCATAAGTGAAGCCATTGGCAGCAAATTTTTGGTTAAAACCCGTTGGGCTTGTGCTATTCGCTCTGCTATAACCAGAATTTAAACTTACTGAAGGATAGCGAGCACCACGAACAGATTTTAACGTTAAAGAAGCTATTCTTTGATTAATAAAGGCATTTTGAACATTTGGGTTTTGCTTTTCGGCCTGCTCTGCCAATTGATTATAAACTAGTGCTGCATCTACATTGATCTTATCTTCAACAGAAAAAGCTGTACCTATCTCTCTAACCATTAGTTGATTTAAACGAACCTTGGCAACTTGTAGGGCATTCTTTTGCTGTAAATAGGCTGATGTATCCGCATTATAATCTACCTGTGCGGTAAGTACGTCTAATTTCGAACCACGGCCCAGCTGTAATTTTGTTTTAGCAATAGTTGTTCTTAAAACCGAAACATCCATGGCGCTATCTGCCGCTACAACCAATTGCTGTTGCCTTACTACATCATAATATGCCGCAATTACATCTGCTACGGTTGTTAAAATAGTTAATCTGGAGTTTAATTCGCCTTGCTTTTGAAGTTCTTTCAGCCTGTCATAATTAGCAAACATGGTAAAGCCATCAAAAATAGTCCAGTTTAAATCAGCACCAAGACTGTTGTTTGTACTTTTAGCGCCTGTAATTACTCTATCGGCACCAGTAGCAGGCGTTTGTCTGGTATTTTGGATACTACCACCATTTGTATACGTTCCATCTAATTTTGGAAGCATTCCTGCATTGCCAATGTTTGCGTTGTTTTTGGCTATATTTATATTGTTTTTACTAATTTTTATATCGTAATTATTTTGGAGTGCAACAGTTATTGCTTCCTGCAAACTCAGTTTTTCTTGTGCCAAAAGTGAAAAGGAACAAAGGCTCAATAATGCGATAATCAGGTTTAATCTCTTGTTCATTTTATTCTTCTGATGTTTTCATGGCTTCCTGTTCAAAACGTTCGGCATCTTTCAATTCTTTATTTGGTTTGTAAGGTTTTGCCCAGTAAGAGTAAATCGCTGGAATTACAAATAGGGTTAAAACTAAGGAGAATAATGTTCCACCTACAATTACGGTACCCATACTCATTCTACTTTTTGCAGCAGCACCTAAAGCTAATGCAATAGGTAAAGCGCCAATTGCAATGGCCAAACTCGTCATTAAGATAGGACGTAAACGAGAAACTGCTGCTTCTCGAATAGCTTCTGGAATAGGGATGCCTTTTTCTTTTAGTTGATTGGCAAATTCTACAATTAAAATACCGTTTTTGGTTACCAAACCAATTAACATGATTGTACCAATCTGGCTAAAAATATTCCAGCTCTGTCCGCACAACCAAAGTGATAAAAATGCACCGGCAACAGCCATTGGTACTGTTAAAATGATGATAATTGGATCCTTAAAGCTTTCAAATTGTGCTGAAAGAATTAAATAAACTAGTAATAATGCTAAACCAAAGGCGAAGAAAGTGTTGGAAGAACTTTCTTTAAAATCGCGAGATTCGCCACTTAAATCGGTAGAAAAACTCTCGTCCAAAACCTTTTTAGAAATGGCATCCATTGCATCAATACCTTCGCCAATACTTTTACCAGGCGCCAATCCTGCTGAAACCGTTGCCGCAATAAAACGATTGTTTCGATATAACTGTGGCGGGCTACTTTCTTCTTTAGCCTTAACCAGATTATCAAGCTGAATTAAATCGCCTTTATCATTTCTTACATAAACGGAGCTTAAATCAAGGGGCGCTTTACGGTCAACCTGATCAAACTGACCAATAACTTGGTATTGTTTGCCATTCATAAAGAAATATGAAAAACGTTGCCCGCTTAAACCCAAGTTTAAAGTTTGTGCAATTGCAGAAATAGAAACACCAAGGTTTTTTGCTTTATCACGATCTATTGTTAGATTTATTTCTGGCTTATTAAATTTAAGATTCACATCAGATACTGTAAAAGTTGGATCCTTTGCCACCTCATCCATAAATAAAGGCACTTTTTCTCTTAATTTTTCAAAGTTTTGTGCTTGAATGATATAACTTATCGGCAAACCACCACGACGGCCAACTGAAATTGTTGGTTGTTGATTTACAATGGTTTTACCCTCACTATACTTTTTGGTAATCTTTGTTAGTTGATCGGCAATCTCTTTTTGACTTCGTTCACGATTTTCTGGATCAACTAATCCCATTCTTACAAAACCTGAATTTGTTGCACCAGAACCACCAAAACCTGGAGAAGTGATAGTAATATTTACATTTTTCTCTGGAACTGAATCAATAATCATTTGGTTCAGTTTCATGATAAACTTATCGGTATAGGCGTATGACGAACCTTCTGGAGTGGTTACATTAATGTTAATTGCACTTCTATCATCATATGGGGCAGTTTCTTTTGGTAATATTTTCCAGAATAAGAAAATTAAACCTAAACAAACTAAAATGATTGGGATGGAAAGCCATCTTTTGTTCAAAAACTTGTTCAAGTTAGATTGATAGGCATCGTTTAGCTTAACAAAATAAGGTTCAGTAAAATTGTAAAATCTGGAAGGTTTATGTCCGCCTTTTTTCATTAAATATGCATTAAGCATAGGCGTTAAGGTAAGCGATACAAAAGCTGAGATTAAAACGGCTGCGCCGATTACGATACCAAATTCCCTAAATAAGCGGCCCACAAAACCCTGCAAAAATATTACAGGAAGAAAAACTGCTGCCAGTGTTATTGAAATGGAAATTACGGCGAAAAATATTTCGTTTGAACCTTTTATGGCTGCTTCAAAAGGCGACATGCCTTCTTCTACTTTCTTAAATATATTTTCGGTTACTACAATACCATCATCCACCACCAAACCTGTTGCCAGTACAATAGCGAGCAAACTCAGTACGTTTATGGAAAACCCGAAGGCATACATTACAAAAAATGTAAAAATTAAGGATACCGGTATATCAATTAAAGGACGAAAGGCGATTGCCCAATCTCTAAAAAAGAGATAAATAATTAAAATTACCAATACCAACGATAAACCGATGGTTTCTGCCACTTCCGTTACCGAACGTTTAATGAACAAAGTATTATCAAGGGCAACTTTAAGTTTAATATCTTGAGGAATATCGGCTTTTAATTTATCAAATCTCTTATAAAATTCCTTGCTAATATCTAGATAGTTTGCGCCCGGTTGAGGGATAATTGCAACCGCAACCATTGGCCTGCCAGATTCACGCAAAATTGTTTCTTCGTTTTCTGATCCAATTTCTGCATAACCAACATCTTGTAGTTTAACAACATTTGTACTGTCGTTTTTAAGAATTAGATTATTAAATTCATCGGCAGTAGTTAATTTTCCTAAGGTTTTTACCGTAAGTTCAGTAGTTGCCCCTGTAATTTTACCCGATGGAAGTTCTACGTTTTCATTATCTAAAGCGGTAACAATATCTTGTGAGGTTAAACCATAAGCAGCCAACTTATTTGGATCAATACGGATTCTCATCGCATATTTTCTTTGACCCTGAATTTGTACACTACTTACACCAGGAATGGTTTGGATTCTATCAGCAATTACGTTTTCAGCAAAATCACTTAAATCCAGGGTGTTTCTCTTATCACTTTGGATTGTCATAGATAAAATTGCATCCGAATTAGCATCTGCCTTGCTTACAACGGGCAAACCATCAATATCCTTAGGTAATGTTCTAGCCGCTTGTGATACCTTATCACGCACATCGTTTGCAGCTTCCTCAATGTTTTTATCAAGATTAAATTCAATCGTAATGTTACTGGTACCTTGATTACTAGATGATGAAATGTTGCGAATACCATCAATAGCATTGATAGATTTCTCTAGCGGCTCGGTAATTTGCGATTCAATAATATCCGAATTAGCACCTGGATAAGATGTTCTAACAGAAACTACCGTTGGATCAATTGATGGATATTCCCTAACACCCAAAAAATTGTAACCAATTACACCAAATAAAACAATCAAAAGGTTCATTACAATAGCAAGAACCGGCCTTTTTATACTCGTTGTCGAAATACTCATAAATTATTCTTTAACGAGATGAACTTTAACTGGCGCATCTTTTTTGAGCGACATTGATCCAGTTGTTAAAACGGTATCGCCAACTTTTAAGCCAGCTGTAATTACAATATTTTCATCAGTTCTTGTACCAGCTTCTACTTTAGTTTCTTGTGCCTTACCATTTTTTGTTATGTACACAATTTTACCATTTAGTACAGGTACAATGGCTTGGTTAGGGATTAAGATTGCATTTTCAAGGGTGTTTAAGGCCAGTTTTATTTTAGCGAAAGATCCCGGTAAAAGCAAATTATCGGCATTTGGAGCTAAAGCCCTTATTTGTAAAGTTCTGGTTGTTGTATTTATGCCAGGTTCAATAGCGTAAACTTTTCCTGTGTATTTTTTTGTTGAACCATCCGTTGAGAATGAAATTTCTGAACCGATCTTTATTTGTCCAGCATATTTCTCAGGCACTGAAAATGTAATTTTTACTGGGTTTGTACTTACTAAATTGGCAATTACAGTTGCCGGCGTAACATAAGTTCCGGAAGAAATATTGCGTAAACCAATTTTACCACTAAAAGGTGCAAGAATGGTTGTTTTTGCCAGCTGTGCCCTAATTAGTTGTGATTGTGCTTGGAGCGATTTTAAATCGGCTAGCGAAGTGTCGTATTCTTCCTGACTAATTGCTCCTTTTTGCAATAATTGTTTAGCCCTGTTTTCGTTGGTTGCAGATAATTTTTGCTTTGTTAAAGCTTCGTTTAATTGCGCCTGAATATCTCTATCGTTAATTTTAATAAGCACACTACCTTTTGATACATTGGTGCCCTCTTTAAAAAAAATGCCTGTTACCAGGCCAGAAACTTCGCTTTTTAAGACTACGGATTCATTGGCATCAATAGCGCCCGTAATTTCCAAATCGTTATTAAAAGTACTTGTCTTCACAATTATTCCTTCAACCGCCAGCGGTGGATTACCCTTTGCGCCCTTGCCATCTTTTCCTTTTCCTGCTGATGCGCCACCACCTTTTCCTTCTAGCTTTTTATTTGCACTTATTCGGTAATAAACTAACCAAGCCAGTCCTAATGCCAAAACAGCGTATACAATATACCTTTTCTTCATGTTTGTTTGTGTGTTTCCTCTTTGGAAGGTAAAATTATAATAATAATCCTTTAAAAAATTTTGTAAAAATATTCAATTAGTTGTCCATAAAAATGTTGTATTAAGGATGTTACAGCCTTTTTTAGCTTTAAACCCTAATGCCGTATAAGGAGAGGTATGACTTAAATTAACAAGATGGGTTTAAGCTGCTCATGGCGTTTTAAATGTAACAATTTAAGGAAGGAATGTAAACCCTAGGTAGTATGTTAGCTAACCCAACATATTCTAAGCAGTAAAATACTGTTCAGAATATGTTCCTAAATACTCCGTTGGGGTTTAACAGCCCGCAAAATCTGAGATAGATCGATGAACATCACCGCATTGGCTTTAAAGAAATTTATACGTTTGTAGCTCCCGATGGAATCGAGTGGAGCATGGTATTGTTTAGATCTTGCAGTTGACAGTTTAGAACTTGCAGTTGACAGTTTAAGGTTTGCAGTTGACAGTTTAGATCTTGCAGTAGATAGTTTAGAACTTGCAGTTGACAGTTTAAGGTTTGAAGTTGGCAGTTTAGAACTTTCAGTTAACAGTATTGAACTTGCAGTTGACAGTTTAAGGTTTGAAGTTGGCAGTTTAGAACTTTCAGTTAACAGTATTGAACTTTCAGTTGATAGTTTTATGTTTGCAGTTGACCGTTCCTAAAATAGCTTGACAGTTTTGGTGATTAATTACTAAGGTTTTTTACACCTGTTTATTTGATTTACTGGTACAATATAATATTTAATTTTTATTACTTCCAACAACTCTTTATACTAG
>NZ_RQRS01000029.1 GCF_004335085.1 Pedobacter nototheniae
TATGGTACAATAGGAAAAGAAGACATTCGGCACTTGATTACAGAACCCCAGTTCAGGTTGAAAGAGCAATGCTGAAAAATAAAACAGAAGCGGCATAAAATGTCTCCACTTTTATATTGCAATTCCACTATCGTGCAAAACAGAATAGCTCGCCCCAAAATGGTTGAGGATTTTGACTAGAGAAACGATAGTAGCTTTTCCCCTTGCTCTAATGATATGTAAGCCTTTGTATTCCTCAGGAAGTTTGGATTTGATATAATTGAAAGCAGTATATTCGGTGTCACCTTCAACCACAAGCACCTTTCCGCCAAAAAGAAATTCCGCCACATATGGATCACAGATATTCAATAATTTCAGATTTTCTTTGTCGCCATCATCGAGTTTTGCTTTATCCGGACGAAAGATTGTCGTTCCTTCCACATCGCCTTCCGCATTACGCTCTACACGTATAATAGTGGTATTGTCCCTTGAAAAATCAATAAAAATTGGAGAATGAGTGGTTACCATCACCTGCCAATTCCCAAACCCCGGCAAATCGTACAGAACCTTGCAAGCTTCTCTAATTGCGTTTGGATGTAAGCATATCTCAGGTTCGTCAATAAGTAATATATGTGGTCGAGTTGGCACATCATCAGCCATTTTCGGCCTTGTCGTTTCCGAGATATATTTAAGAGCTGTCCAAAGAAGAGTTCTTCTTGCTCCACTCCCTTGTTTGTCTATCGTACTCATATATCCATCCATAGGACCCATCAAAAGATCAGCGGTCCACTTGAAAAGGACAGACTCAGACTTACTATCTGGCTGCGCGTCAAAATTTATTTTATAATTGGGAAATACCTTATCTATTAACTTGCTCAGCTCGTCATTTGCAGAATCAATCTGGCCACGAGTATCCTTGATCACTTTATTCTGAACTACTTCTATGGCATCAAGCATCTTGTGATACTCATTTTTCTGCTCTTCGGTTTTCAACTGGTTTACCTTTTCCAAAATGCCGGCCATCAGGAGTTTTTTTATTGCCTCAGCCTGATCTTCAGGTTTACTGAACGCATCAACCTTGTGCGGCTCAGGCCTTCGTGTATTTGCTACCCCTGCCGGACCAAAGGGCGCCTTTGTTGTATGCCAGTCTCCTGCCGTGACATCCCAGCCACGTCTTATCGGAGCGCCGACATTAGCCCAGGTCCATTTCTCCTTTACCAAAAGCTCACCATTCTCGGTTACATCCACCCACTGTTTTCCAACACGCTCTTCATAGACGATAGTATGTAGTTCGATTTCGGGAAGGTTTTCCGGATTAATAAAGTTATTGGGGAAATCATCCTGTTTAATCTTTGCCTCATTAGAGCCTTCTGACATAACCAGTTCGTAGGCTCGAAGAAGGGAACTTTTGCCGGCATTATTTGACCCCACCAATACGACAATATCATTGAGATCTATGTGCACTGCTTTAGGCCCAATACACCTGAAATTCTTCACGATCAATTTTACTAACCGTGGATTTTGCATATTTGCTATAATCTCATTTTCTTCGTCACTTACACTAGTCTTAACAACTTTGGTCTCTTTAGATTTTGCCATGGTTTAATTTTTATTGGCAAATTAGGTATTAGAAATTCTCATATTGTACGGGAAACCGTAAATACACAATGTTGAGTAACTGAATACTTGGCTACTCGTTCCGCATAGCCGCATTCTAAACTAAATATTAATGATCAAATCTTTTTCATAGCCATTATACTCCTCATTCAAATAGCCATGTGGATTACAGATAATTTCAGTGTTACCAATAGTATATCTAGTAGGCGTGTGGATATGGCCATGAATCCAATACAAAGGCTGATGCTCCAAAATCACATCTTCAAGGTTTGAAGCATAGGCAGATGACAAGATATCATCTCTATAAAGCTCGGGTATTGATTGCAGGCTAGGTGCATGATGGGTAATTACCACATTCTTATAACCGCGTGATTCTTTAAGACTTTTTTGTAGCCAAGATTTTGATTTCTGGTGAATCTGATAGGTATCTATTGTTCTTAACTTTGAATAAGCTGGATCTATGCGTATCTGCACATAATCGTTCATTTTGGCTTGACAAATAATGCCAGACTCCACAGGATTTCCATATAAGGAAAAATCCGTCCACATAGTTGCACCGTGGAACCTTATGCCCTCAAACTCAACCATATTATTTTCAAGGACATTTACATTTGAGTTTTTGGATGCTTCAAGTATTTTGTTGAGTGTCTTCGGGTATGATCCCTTGTAATATTCGTGATTACCCAATAAATATATTACCGGTTTATCAGGGATGTTTCGCTTTACCCATTCTATTCCTTTTGTCCCCAGGTTTGTATCTCCAGCCAGGATAATGAGATCAGCATTGCTAAAATCCAAATCTGAGATTCCAAATTCTTGATGTAGGTCGCTAATTATCTTTATTTTCATTTCTTTAGTTGATAACATTCGAATATATTATGGTTTTTCAGACAGAAATTGTTCCTAACGTTTTTACAAAAAAGGATGACTGCATTCGATGTATGATGATTGTTATTTCAAACTTAATCAACATAAATGATTGAAATAACAATCATTTAGCTAATCACTGTTTATCTAAAAAATCAATTGGCTTATAAGTAATTAGGTATAATAGGTGCATTGACACGCAAATTCGGTTTACCGAAACGGAGAATTGCGGCGATCATCGCCGAAAACTCCCATTTTCGTAAACCAAAATCCAGCTGGTATGAATAAACCTTAAAACAAAAAAGCAGGCAATTTATCCTCCTGAAATAAAGAAGTTATTTTACATCTCGGAACCTTTTGGTCAGTTCCTCCATACGTCCGACCAACTTTTTAAACGTTTTCGAGTCACCATAGATCATACTTTCCTGCATGGCCTTATAATCATTTTCCCAAGCTCCCAATACCTCAACCGGTGGAATAAAGCTGATATCCTGATACCCATGTTTTTCGTAACCAATTCCTCGGATCACATTGAATTTTGCCCGATGTTCCACTATTCCCTTGTATAAATCCTTATCTTGCAGCGCCTGGTTACCATGCTCAGTATCCATAATCCTATCCAGATCATATAGATGCCGCGACATTCTTTCTGTTCTTATCTTTTCAGCAGGCTTACAAAATTCCTCATGTAGGAGAAAAACCTTTTCCAAAAATGTACGCGCTGGCAGAACAGTAAGCACGCTGAACTGTTCCCCAGCTATGTTAAAATCGCCCAAAGCCTGCGAAATAATCGGGCTAATTTCCCTTTGCTCTGAAGGCTCTTTTAGCGACCTGGCACCAATCTCGATGAGTACAGCCTCTTTTAAATAACCGCCTTTTTCTAGTACAGACTCGTAATACAGCTCCAGTACCTGAGGATCCCGGTCAGATTCTGTCGTTTCAGCCACTTTTAAAGAAAACAGATCTGCAGGGATGCCCAAATCGAGCAACTCCTTTTCCAACCCGTCCCTAAATTCCCCTGAAATAAAGGCACAGGAAGCCTTGCGCAATTCTTTAATCTTGGAGTTACTCAACTCTTCCCCAAAACCCAGTACCGACCGGTCAATAACCAGATCGATATCTTCGGAAAAACGCTCGATCAGGTCCCAGGATTTACTTAAAGAAGTACCGCCTTTGAACACCAAATGATCCGACCAGGGAGTCCGGAATATCGCATACAGCGCCAAAGTTACCCACCAATCCTTTTCTATCGCATAAGCGGGAAGACCAGTCTTGTTACTGGCCAGTCCCAATAATTCTTTCTGACGTTCAGCCGTTGATTTAAGCCAGTTTATCATTTTCTATCGATTTAGAGAGTTCATTCAATATCACCGCAATCCATGCCGGTGCTAATTTAGCGTCATGTTCAATGTTCCTGTTATCTTCATCCTTCAGTACCAACTTCAAACGGTCTAGCATTTGGCTATCCACATTCTTCTGACCCAGTTCTGAAAGCGCCTGTATCACCAGCGTACTGATCTTTCCTTTAGTAGCCAGCTTCTTTGCCGTTGTAGGCTTAAAAGTAATCCGCTGCTTTCCGATCTTGATTTTCCTGGGCGCACCATCAGTCAGATAAGTAACATTCATCGGCACCTGTGTAGTCAGCCTCAGTTTATGTAAAGCAGCAGATCCTGTAGGAATAATCCTCGCATGATCACGCCTAGCAATACTTTCCGCTATCTCCTCAGTAGAAGGGTAGAGGCTACCAAAAACAGGATCTATCTTCGGATACAAATAAATTCCATGCGCAAGCCGTTCCAGTACATGATCCCTTTCAAGCCTGTACAGGCTGCTCCTGATCGCATCAGCACTACCAATATCCGAAAAGTCGGTTGGGAAAAACAGCTTTCCGCGCTTATTCTTTATTATCTTGTTAACTATCTGATTATGTGCTGAATATTTCATATTAAAATGAATTATTTTGCCACAAATTTATGAAATATTTGTGACACTTTATACTAGCTTTTTTTGGCTCATAAGAAGAATGATTGACGTATAGGAATAAGTCATGGCCCATCAAAGATGGGCCATGACTATACAGCAAGTGCCTTTTATACTGTTTACCGAATGGCAACTTTGTTGCCATTCGGTAAACAGTAAGCGAATAAAGGGCACAGAGATCCCTTTAAAAAGGCCTATTTTTTAAAATTTTTGGATTTTCTTCGAAGATTATCAAAGATAAAAACAAAATATAAATAATCAAAAAACTTGTTTATAATCAGTCACTTAAGTCTACTTACTACTCGCACTTCCTAAATCTGTTGTAAATTTGATTGGGCCCGTTTTTTCTCTTAAGTTGCCTTGCTACCATAATACCTCAAAACACTATAATTATAAAAACTCACAGTTGCCATAAAAATGTTCCCTAAAAAGATTACACCATGAACTATATTTTAATGATTTTACTCAACTAAGAAGAATCTAAATTAACATTGCTTCAATATTCAAAGCCTATAACAGCTACATAGCTAAAAAGCTTCATAACCTTCACATCACCATCATCCTCCTCTTTATCCTTCTAGAAGTTTCTTCTGTAATGCAGACATCTTAATACCAGTTTAAAAAACCATAAAAAGTAATACTATTAGTATAATAATTATTTATTTTTTAAACCCTTGTGTTAAAATTATCTGCCTAGTGTTGATACAAATACTGGCAATTACATTAAGATTGACAAGACAAATTACAACCGATTTCCGTTTACATTGAAAGCAATTTATCTAAATAGCTTCATAACTTTCATATCACCTGTATCTTCTTCCTTCTTATCTCGGTCTAACAGCTTCTCCTGTAATGCAGACATCTCAGTACCAACTTTCGTATCAATCACCTTCGCATAATGCTGGGTGGTTTTCAAGCTATTATGTCCAAGCATTTGGGATACTGTTTCAATCGGCACACCATTGGAAAGCGTAATAGTGGTTGCAAAAGTGTGCCTGGCAAGATGATAGGTAAGCACCTTAGTGATGGTACAAAGATCGGCGATCTCTTTCAGATACCCATTCACCCTCTGGTTGGTGAGCACCGGCAACGCCACTTTTCTCCATCGGCATATCCTGTGGTTTTTATATCGATCAAGAATTATTTTTGCCTCATCCAACAAGGGGATGTGACAGGGTGTTTCCGTTTTCTGCCGTTTAATGAATATCCATAAATTACCGTCATCACCCTTTGTAATCTGATCCAGGCGAAGCTGCTTCACATCTATATAAGAAAGGCCTGTGTAGCAACTGAAAATAAAAATGTCACGAACGATGTTTAAGCGCTCAAGTGGAAATTCCCTGTTTTTAATTCTATCCAACTCTTCCATATTTAGAAAAGTCCTTGCCTTAGCTTTAGCAGTATTGCGATAATTTAAAAATGGATTACCAACAATCCACCCGGCACCCAGGCAATACAGCATGATTTTTTTCAGGTGAACAATATATTTCCGGGCAGACATTGCATTATTTCCTCGATCTATTCTAAGAAATATCTCATAATCGGTGATAAATTTAAAATCCACCTTTTTAACGTTAATGTCCTGAACCTCATATTTGAGCTGAAGAAATTGTTTAACATGTCTGATGGAACTTTGATAGGTTTGAAACGTGCTATAACTGTATCCTTTACCAATCAGTTTTTCCATATTGTCATTATGCTTCTGATAAACTCTCAGCAGGCTATGGTTAGACGTATTCTTACCGGTAAGATGATCCCGTAAAATCACCGCTGTCACCTCATCTTCCTTCTCAACAAGAGAGGTATGAAACCTTCGAACTTTTGAGGCCAGCGTGTCCAGATAATCATTAAGTTCCCGGATCTCCTCGCGCAGGCCGGTACCTTTTCCTTTAAGCGCCGACCAGAAGCTGGGAATAATTTCTCTGCCGACAGAATATTCCGAATGTTTTCCCTTCACGGTAATCCGTAAATAGATGGGCATCATCTCGCCCTTGATAAAATTTTTTGGTCTTTTCAGATAGAATAAAAGATGAAAATTGTAACTCATAATGATACATTTAAAATTAAACAAATGTACATTTGAGCCAGTGAGTCATCAAGATGTTCGTCAGTCGAACGAGCTGTAAATCAATATCTTACAAAATAATCCAGCACCCGAACATTTCGGAATAATTCTGGCTTTGATGTTTCGATCAATCCACTGACCTACAGTATCTTACAAAAAATCGTCAGTTTTCGACTCACTAAAATTAACCATTCAGAATGGTCGAAAACGAGTCTTAATGTGTCATAAAAACCAAAACAAAGCCTTGAAAATCAACGATTTGTGCGGCAATGTTCTGGTTTGAATCTAAGGAAGTGGTCCCGACGAGAATCGAACTCATATCTAAAGTTTAGGAAACTTCTATTCTATCCGTTGAACTACGGGACCATGTGCAATTATCTGATTACACTACCTTCTTCAAATTTTTGAGTAGGTGCCACAAAAGTAAGTTTTCCTTCCGAATTTTCGGCCATTAAAATCATTCCTTGTGATAAAATTCCTTTGATTTCTCTAGGAGCCAAATTAATAATTATACTTACCTGAGTTCCAATAATATCCTCGGGTTTATAATGCTCAGCTATACCAGACACAACGGTGCGCTCATCAATACCAGTATTAACGGTTAACTTTAGCAATTTTTTAGTTTTTTCCACCTTTTCTGCAGCTATAATAGTTGCTACACGGATGTCCATTGCAGAGAAATCGTCAAATTGAATATTTTCTTTGGCCGGAATAGCCTCAACAGCAGCAGCACTATTACTAACTTTACTTTGGTTTAATTTCTCGATTTGGAAATCGATAGCTGAATCCTCTATTTTTTCAAACAGTAATTCTCCTTCACCAATTTCATGTCCTCTTTTTAATAGATTAACAGAACCAGCATCTTCCCATATCTGCCCACCATTTTTAAGCATTTTCATTAATTTTTCTGCTGTAAAAGGTAAAAAAGGTTCTATTAAAATCTGGATGTTAGCCGCAATTTGCAGTGCGATGTTTAAAATAGTACGAACACGATCTTCGTCTGTTTTAATGATTTTCCAAGGCTCGGTTTCCGCTAGATATTTATTACCTAAACGAGCAACATTCATAACTTCAGAAAGTGCTTCTCTAAAACGATAATTTTCAATTGAGGCTGCAATTTTAGCTGGATAAGTAGCTAAATCATCAATTACAGTCTGATCTTCTGGAGTAATGCCCATCATTGTAGGTACAACACCGTTAAAGTATTTATGAGTAAGTACCACTACACGATTTACAAAATTTCCTAAAATTGCAACCAGTTCATTGTTATTTCTTGCCTGAAAATCTTTCCAAGTGAAATCATTATCCTTAGTTTCGGGCGCAGTAGCCGTTAACACATAACGTAAAACATCTTGTTTACCTTCAAATTCTCTCAGATATTCATTAAGCCATACAGCCCAATTTTTTGAGGTTGAAATTTTCTGTCCTTCAAGGTTTAAAAATTCATTTGCCGGAACGTTATCAGCCAGAATATAATCACCATGCGCCATTAACATCGCTGGAAAAATAATGCAGTGGAAAACAATATTATCTTTTCCAATGAAATGCACCAGTTTAGTATCTTCATCTTTCCAATACTCTTCCCAACCACATTTATCGGTTTCTACATTACTGATGTAATATTCTTCAGCTTTTGGGTTCCACACATCTAATTTTGCATAATTACAAAGCTCTTTTGTTGCCGAAATATAACCGATAGGCGCATCAAACCAAACGTAAAGCACTTTGCCTTCAGCTCCACGTACAGGTACTCTAATTCCCCAGTCTAAATCGCGAGTCATTGCTCTTGGCTGCAAACCTGCATTTAACCAACTTTGGCACTGACCATAAACATTTGGTCGCCATTCTTTGTGACTCTCTATATATTCTCTTAAACGACCTTCGTACTTATCTAATGGTAAAAACCAGTTCTTAGTTTCTTTTAATACGGGTTTATTTCCTGATAAGGTGGATTTTGGATTAATTAGATCTGTAGCATTTAATGTAGAACCACAATTTTCACACTGATCGCCATAAGCATTTTCATTACCACATTTTGGGCAAGTACCTGTAATGTAACGGTCTGCAAGAAACTGTTTAGCACTTTCATCATAATACTGCTCGGTAACTTCTTCAGTAAAAACACCTTTTTTGTATAATGTTTCAAAGAAATCTGCTGCGGTATGGTGATGAGTTAAAGAAGATGTACGGTGATAAATATCGAACGAAACCCCAAATTCCTTGAAAGAATCGCCAATAATTTTATGATATTTATCTACAATTTGCTGTGGTGTAACGCCTTCTCTTTTGGCTTTTAAGGTAATGGGTACTCCATTTTCATCAGAACCGCAAATAAATTTCACATCTCTTTTGTTGGAGCGTAAATAGCGGGCATAAATATCAGCAGGAATATAAACCCCAGCTAAATGGCCAATGTGTACCGGTCCATTGGTATATGGAAGCGCCGCGGTTACTGTATATCTTTTTATTTTACTATTATCCAAAACATTTTTTATTAATTTGGCAAAGATAAGTGTTTTGAACATGATAAAGCAGCCCCAGTATTTAAAAAAAGGAGATAAAATCGCTATTGTTTGTCCAGCGAAGAAATTACCCAAGTCTATTGATTTTGGAATTAAGGTTTTAACAGACTGGGGTTTAGAAGTCATCCTAGGTAAAAGTGTTTATGCAAGTCATCATCAGTTTGCTGGAAGCGATAAACTTCGTACCGCAGATTTACAAGATTTTTTAGATGATCCATCAATTAAAGCCATTATTTGTGGAAGAGGTGGTTATGGAGCCATTCGGATTATTGATGATTTAGATTTCACCAAATTTGCTGAAAACCCCAAATGGTTTGTTGGTTTTAGTGATATTACGGTAATCCTTTCCCATATTTTTGCAACACAAAACGTTAAATCCATTCATGGTCAAATGCCTTACACATTTGAAGAAGCTACAAAACTATCTCTATTATCACTAAAGAAGGCTTTATTCGGCGAAACACAAGAATACCATTACATTAGTTCACTTAAAAATAAAGAAGGACACTGTGAGGGTATTTTAATAGGAGGCAACCTCACATTGCTAACCATGATTCAAGGGTCAGTGTCAGAAATGGATTTCAACAATAAAATTTTATTTCTGGAAGATGTTGGCGAACATGAATACTCAATAGATAGAATGTTAAGAATGCTGAAGAGAGCTGGCAAACTTAAAAACCTAAATGGACTAATTATTGGTGCCTTTAATGAAATTGAGGAAGAAAAAATTTCTTTCGGACAAACAGCCGAACAGGTAATTTGGGAAATAGTAAAGGAATACGATTATCCTATTTGCTTCAACTTCCCAACCGGGCATATTGATAATAACCTAAGTATGATTTTGGGCGCAAATATTAAATTAGAAATAGAAACAAACAACGTTAGATTTAAATATTTATAAAAATGGCAATTTTCGACTCTTTAGGCAAATATCGCAACACAGGTTTACTATTAATCCGTTTGGGTTTGGGCGTAATGTTTATTATCCATGGCTTTCCAAAAATTGCAGGTGGTATTCCAGGTTGGGAAGGACTGGGTGGCAGCATGAAATTAATAGGTATTAATTTTTTCCCTGTTTTTTGGGGATTTATGGCAGCAGCAACAGAAACTTTCGGTGGTTTTTTATTAATCGTAGGTTTATTTTTCAGACCTGCTTGCTTGTTATTATTGTTTACAATGGTTATCGCGGCTTTAGTACATTTCTCTAAAGGAGATGGAATAGGAGGGGCATCTCACGCAATAGAACTAGGAATTGTATTTATCGGTTTAACCTTTATAGGGCCAGGAAAATACAGTGTAGATAAAAGATAGGGTACTTTAATAGTGAAAAGGCAAGAATATTTTTTCACCTTTTCACTAGTGAGTTCATTCAAAATGAGATTTAATGTTCATCTCTAAAGTTTACAGAAATTTCTATAACCAGTTAAATCTTCTATGGTTACCATCCGCTGGTTTATTATTAATTTTAACTTTGATAATAAATTCAGATGGATAGGCCTTTCCTTCATAAGAAGCCGGTATCCAGTCAATTTTAAAAGGAAATTTATCCAATTCTAATCTCTGGTTTATCTTCTCATTTTTAATAAGGTAGTTTACAGTATACTTAGCTGCGCCAACTTCATCAATTGCAGCTGTTATAGTAATTGAATTGGGATCTAATGTATTTTTATCCTTATCAGGAATGGCATCCGTTGCAAGTGTACTAGCAATAGGAAAATATTGTTCTATAGATAGAATTGGCAAGCTTACTGATGCTTTAGTGTCTATTTCTGTATTTCCCGAATTTATTTTAATTGTTGCTAAAGCAAGCATTTTACTATCTACAAATAATAATTTCTTTGCATCATAATTATATCTTGCAAACAAGCTTTTATCCTTATTAAATAAATACCAGTTCCCAACACGCTTCTCATTAACATAGTTTCCTCTTAGAAGAACTAAAGATCCATCCTTAATTTCATATAAGCCATTAAGGGCATTATTAATCGTTTGATAAATCAGTTTTGATCCATCAGGAAGATCAAATTTTTTCTCTTGAAGATTTTGCGCATGCAAAAAACAAGAGTAAAATAAAATTAATAACGTTAATAGTTTTTTCATATCAAAAAAAATTTAGTAATACTAATAATATAGATGATTCAAACTGCAATTGCTTGAATGATAAATTAATTTTTAATTACGAATAGTTGTTAACTGTTTCACACAGAAAATAAATTATAACAATAAAAAAGAGAGCATTATGCTCTCTTTTTCTTATAAATATACAAAATCTTTAATTCTATCTTGATCCTTTATATTTAACTACTAACGATACTTCTCTTGGAGCAGTAGTTTGATTCCAGTCAAAGTTTAAAGTAAACGTCTTAGTTGTAGGGTCGTATTTATTATCTTTACCCGGAATGTTCTTAAGTGTGGCATTCCCTAAAGACTTCATAGTTACCAAATTAGTTGCTGGGTCAATAACAGCCTGAAGGTTATCAATACCTGCAATACCTGAAGCACCACCTTGCCATCTTAAATTAGCAATCTCTACGGTAGTACCGTTAATAGAGGTTAAGGTAATATCTGGGTTTCCAGCCATGCTACCATTTAAGGCATCACCCACCGTTGGAACACCAGGTGCACTATATCTCTGTACTGCACTACCTGCTTGCATTGAATATATACCATCCCAAGCATTTTTTGCGGCTACATTTAACAAAATGGTTCCGAAATTTTTACTTATACCTGCATAGTTAGTACTTGTAATACTTAGAGGAAGTGCATATTTGGCAGCAAAGTTAAATGAGCTTGTTTTATATACAACCTTAACCGTTGCCGTATTTTGCCCCGCAGGAATGGTTACCGTTGGATTAGAAATTGTGTACAATGAGCTTGGTAATTCTACATAAGGTACATAAGAAGCAACATTCGATTTTGATGCATTAAATTCTGTAACGGCAGAGCCTTTTGTCCCGATATTAACAGTTACATCTTGAGGAGCAGCAGCTGGTCCTGTTAATTGAACAGTGTAAGTTGCTTCAAAAGTTGCACCAGAAGCATAAGCAACTGGAAATACAGTATAAATAGCACCCTCAGGAGATTCTGAAGAGGGGGCACCAGGGTTTTTAAACTCAACTACAGGCACACTTCCAGAAGGATTAATGTAGTCAAATTTATTCTTTAAGCAAGATGACAAAATAGTTGTCATGATTGCTCCTGTGATGAATAATTTATATATTTTCATTTTTTTGAAATTTAATATTGTGGTTACTATTTCGCATAAAATATTTTAGTGGTATAAGCACTAACACCTTTAGGAACGTTTTCAGAGTTAACCTGAAATTCAATAGCTGGGTAAAGAACTCTAGTTGGTAATTTATCTACCGCTGGCGCACCCGATTTTAATGATGCAAAAGTAGCTGTAGCTGTAGTAGAGCCAGCAGAAATTGTAGGGTAGCCCGTTCTTTTGTACTCGTTAAAGCCTTCCTCGCTATTAATCATATTTACAGCAATATATTTTTGCGTAATTATAGCCTCTAATTTCTGTGCATCGCTTGCTGCTAAGGTCCAGTTTACTAAAGGGCTAGTTGCGTTTGCTGTTATATAGTTGTTTTTTAAAGTAGTTGCAGGATTTGTATTGAAATATACGTTAGCCGCATTCTTATACAGATATGTATAGGAAGCAGTTATACCATTTTCAAATAAAGCCTGTGTAGATCCTGATAAAGCAGGAAGAATACCTACGCTACCCAAAGATGCTTCAGCCTGTAAAAAATAAGATTCAGAAGCTAACATTAATACAGTACCCATTGTTGCACCTTTTAAAACACCACCTACATCCGCTGCAGAGTTAGCAGTTGTACTAGTTGGTCTTGCAGATCTACCAATACCACTGTACCACCATGAACCATTCTGTCCACGTCTAACAGGTTCTACATCATAACCTAATTGATTTGTTGCAGGCGCCGTAAATGTGATCGTATTACCATTAATGGTTTGCGAAACATTAGTTCCAAATGATGCGTAAATTGCAGCACCACGAACAGCATCTGTTAAT
The DNA here is from genome assembly GCF_004335085.1 of Pedobacter nototheniae. Lineage (GTDB taxonomy): Bacteria > Bacteroidota > Bacteroidia > Sphingobacteriales > Sphingobacteriaceae > Pedobacter > Pedobacter nototheniae. Next base: position 13,070 of record NZ_RQRS01000029.1, read on the forward strand.
TTTGTACCATTATAGAAAGTAAGAATCCATGGGGTAGGTATATTAGATAAACCACTTGTTGCTGCAGTACCATTAATATCCCAACCATAAGTTGTCCATCTTGGATTAAACTGACTAGCAGTAGAAGCAGAATATCCAGGTTGTACAATTGCATCGTCATTTAAATACTCTGCAGAAGTAGTTGGTAAAGAAGAAATAGAGGTAGTTACCCAAGCAGAAAGGTCTGAAACATTTTTTGTACGAACCAGCATTTTTAACTTTATAGTGTTCGCAAATTGTTTCCATTTTACCAAATTAGCAGTAGCACTACCACCAAATAGTGGATCCTGTCCAGCTGTAACAGCAGTAGTTACATTGGTAATTGGTGCTGTATTCATAATTGCAATTGCAGCATTCAATTCTGTAAAACATGCTTTATATACATCAGTATACTTATCATACTTCGGACTCAAGTTATCCAATCCTTTTCCTGCGTCAGAATAAGGAACATCTCCATATTGATCTACAAGTTTTGTATATAGAAAACTTTTCATGATACGAGCCATTGCATTATAATATTTCAATGGTCCATCAGCAGTAGTATTATTAATTACAAAGTTTAACTGGTTAATACCAGAAAAGGTATTGGTATACATCGCAGCATAATCTGCGGTTGTAAAGTTATAGGTCCAAACGGTACCCCATCCACCATAACCGCCTGCATTAGCTTTATAGCCACCTGTCCATGCTCCAAAGTTATCATAACTTGACATTGCTGTAGCAGATGTTACAATTGCTTGCGGCAATACGATATTGGGAACAGATGATGTTGGATTATTTGTATTTGTGTTTACATCAAGGAACTTTTTACAAGATGTGCCTGATAAAATCAAGGTTCCTACAATGAATATATTAAATAATTTTCTCATGTTTTTTTCAATTAGAATGTTACTGAAACTGAACCTCCAAAGAAGCGGGTTGGAGGCGTTTGTGCTAAAGTGGTAATACCGATAGCATTATTTCCTAAAATATAATCCGGATCTGTGTAAAGGTTTTCTTTTGGTACGAATAAGAATAAGTTTCTACCTTGAGCAGCAATATTTATTCCTTTTACTACTTTCATGTTGCCTAACCATTTTTTAGGAAGATCCCACGAAAGACTTATCTCACGAATTTTCCAATAAGCACCGCTATAAACATAGTTAGAAGCAATACCAGTATTATAAGCTGAAGAAGGCCAGAAACCCGCACCACCATCTCTAACGGTAATGTTATTGTTGGCAACGTATTGGTTTGTAACTGGATCTAAATAAGATGAATTAGGAAAAACAAAACGCTCTCTGTTATAAGTTACAGTTCTTTCTCCAGAACCAGAGAATTCAAAACTTGTTCCTGCATCAGGAGATTGAATAACATATCCACCTCTGTACTCAGCAACAGCCGCTAATCTTAAGGTTTTATATTTAACTGAAAGGTTAAGACCCATAATATATTTTGGACTTGTATTACCTAAAAGAACACCAGATTCTGTAGCTGAAGGATAACCAGTGTTTATATCAACAATAACACGACCAAGCGCATCACGTTTGAAATCTGTTCCTCTTAACATTGGATAAGTTTGACCAGCTTCCGCAACAACTTGTGCATTACCACCTGTAGAAAGATTTAATCTAGATACTTTATCACTAATAGATTTTACTTTGTTTTCATAGTATGTAAACGTTCCACCAACGGCAAACTCCCAGTCAGTATTACGGTAAGCAATAACATTTAAGCTGTTTTCTGAACCGAAGTTGGTTACATCTCCAGTATTTGTTAAATAAGTAGAGAAACCAGAAGCAGATGAAATGTTTACTGGCACAATCTGGTCAGTAGTACTTGTGTAATAAAGTGTACTGCTCAAACTAATTCTGTTATCCCAAAATTCTGCATCCACACCACCTTCAAAACCTTTAGTTCTCTCAGGTTTTAAATTTGGATTAACAGCCTGGTTACCAATAGCATAACCTGGGTTATTATTATAAGGATAACCTCCAGTTTGACTAAAAGTAGTTAGCAATTGGTAAGCACCTAAGTTTACGTTACCCACAGTTGTATAACTTGCTCTAAGTTTTAACACGTTAAGGAACTTGTTATCTTTCAAAGCATCAATTGCGTTAGTAGCAATGAATGAAGCATCAACAGAAGGATAGAATAAAGATCTGTTAGCTGTAGGTAATGTAGAGAACCAGTCATTACGTGCAGTTGCGTGTAAGTACAAATAATCTTTAAAACTTAACCTCATATCACCGTAAATTGCTTGCTGATGTACAGTAGAGTTACTTTCATTACCAGTAATATTTGCTGCCGTACGTGCAGCTATATTAAATAAACCTTGGAAAGTTAAACCAGAAGCAGCAACACCAATACTTTTTGCAGTATTATTTCTTAAACTTGCGCCAAGAGTTAAATCCAATTTTAAGTCTTTAGTAATTTTCTTGTTTATGTTAGCTTGAAACTCAGTTAGTAATTGATTTGAAAACGATTCGCCATCAGAAACACTACCAGCAATATCATTATTTTTTAATGATGATAAGCCTAGTCCCTTTGTATAAGCTGATCTTACAAATTTATCAACCCAGTTTTTATTTGATGCATTTTGTGAAGTAATGTTCACACGGTATGTAAATCTTAACCAATCTAATGGTTTATATCTTAAATCGATATTACCTGTCAAATAGTCATTTCTAACGGCTTGGCGTTGATTGTCTAATGTATAGTAAGGATTTTGATAGTATGCGTTATAATAACCATCTGGATTAGCAAATGGGTTATTTCTCCAATCTTTATAATCAGTTACTGGAATATTACTCGGAGTTTGCATAAGCTGATCATACATAGATGATGTTGCAGTGGTAACATTAGATCTATTTTGAACATAGTTAGCATTGAATGACATGCTTACTCCCTTTCCAAAGTCCCTATCGCCATTTAAACGTAAAGTAAAGCGGTTATAAGCATCTTTTGGTGTAGTACCAGTTGCATCTAAATACTGAGCTGATAAAAACGTTAATGATTTATCATCACCTGTAGACATAGAGAAATCAGTCATGTTTGTAACACCAGTATCCCAGAATTTATACTTAGAATCATTATATGCGTAAGGAACCATCTGGATTGCTCCGTTTTCAAGCGCATCACCAATTGGTCGAACTACGCCGTCAAAAGCTGGTCCATACTGTTGGTTTTCATGAGGATTATAAGTCTGTACATCAGGCTCTGTACCAGAACCAAATCTTTTTTGCAATTTAGGATAGAAACTTACCCACTCTGCATTTGTTGTTTGGCCAATTTTGTAGTTTGTTGAACCTCTTTTACCTTTTTTAGTGGTAATAACTAATGCACCATTAGATGCCTCAGAACCATAAAGTGCTGCTGCACCACCACCGTTTAATACCTGAAGATCTTCAATATCATCAGGATTAAGGTTTCCAAGAATAGAGCTTGGAACAATAACATTATCAACAACAACTAACGCAGTGTTGTTACCTAATAATGAACGGTTACCTCTTAAAACTAAACGATAAGATGGGTTTACACCGCTTCCTACAACATTTAATTGTAAACCAGCTACTTTACCACTTAAAGCCGCTGCAACGTTTGTTGGTTTAGCTTGAGTAAGTAATTCCGCTTTAATAGTTGTAGAAGCTGTACCTAATTGAGCTTTAGTAGCAGATAGACCTCCAGCTGTTACAACAACCTCGTTTAATGATTTTGTATCAGACACTAAAGAAACTGATACATTTCCTGAAGTGATAGCAACTTCTTTAGTTGCATACCCTAAGTAAGAAAAAATTAGTGTTTTTCCATTTGATGGTACTTTTAGCGAGAACTTTCCGTCGCCACTGGTTTGCGTACCGAGGTTTGATACCTCTTTAACTTTAACAGAAACGCCAGGGATTGGTAGTCCGTCTTCCTGTGCTGTAACCGTACCAGTTACAGTTCTTTCTTGAGCAAAGGCAGAAAATGCACAAAGCACAAGAATGAACAAACTTTGTAGAAGTTTTTTCATAATTTGAAAATAGGTTAGTTAATGATTAATAATGATTTGCTAAAATATACTTAGTTGACTATAGAACCAAATTTATTTTAACATATTTTAACATGTTTTAACACAATATTCTCAAAAAATGCTAAAAAACATATACAACGGCATTTTTTTGCGGAAAATCGAGAAATTTATGCCCCAAAATTTATGCCCCAAATTTGATTTTAGCATCAAAAATTGGGGCATAATCGTAATTGAATTTGCTATTTACCTGCCAACTAACATGTTCCGACAGCGTAATTATAATAGGAATAGTGTTTTTTTAACAAAAAGTTAACAAAATGTAGGTTTAATAATTACAAAAAATAATGTTTCCGAAAAGTGTTTTCCCACTTTCCCAAAAATTTCTGAAAAGAGGATCATTGGCTAAATAAACTACTTGGCCTCTCCCAAACTCCTGAACTCCAATCACTAATCCAGACTTTAATTCATCTCTAACTTTCTTCCCTACAATACCTGCCATTAAGCTTTTATCACTAAACTGACCAACATTCCAGCCTTTTACAAAAGGTTCGTAAATTTTATTGTCTGTTTTTAATGTATAATAAGTTTTCCCAATGCCGTAAGCAAATGGATGTGAAGCATCTAAATTAATTTTATAAATAGCACCAGGAATACTATTTTCATAATTATCCTTGTCTTTATCCTTAAAAAGAAGTTTACTTACCTCAGGTTTCTCGTCCTTTTTAGTTACTAATTCTTTCTTTTTAATATCAAACCCTTTTTTCTCAATTACACTTCCAATAGCATCTTCCATTAAAATTAACTTTCCACCCTTATTAATCCATGCGGTTAAACCATCGCCAATGAAATTAGAATAGCTTCCATCTGGTAGAATAAGCGTATTAATTTTACTGATATCCAAATTGTTAATGTCTTTTGCATTAATAATATTTGCCTGCAATTTTAAATCGTGTTCCAGGTAAAACCAAACTTCTCCAAAAGCAAGGGAAGATACCTCTGCACCAGAAACAACTGCTATTTTAGGTTGCTTCAGCAATGGATAAACTGAAGATCCAAAATCTTTTCCTTTTTCCACAAAACCACTGCTAATTGCTTGCAACGGCATATCCAAATTTGTTGCTATCTGTGTTACTTTTGCTTTGATATCCTTTATTAGTTTTTCGTTTTCTGCCCGCAAAACAATCAAAGTACCAGCAGAATAGCTTTTTCCATTTACTGAAAAAGGTAGATCCGCCTGCCTAACTTTAATTTTTTCATCTTGTAGTGCTGTTAATAAACGTACATCCTCGGCAGCGCCCCAATTAAATAACCAAGCTAAAGGTTTATCCATATTTGTGGATGAAATTTTGTACTCTTCAAGCGCATTAAATTTACCCTTAATACTTTCTTTACTCGCGTAAGCTTTTAATCCATACACATATGGCAGAGCCCAAGCCGTAATATCATAAGTATTAGAATCTGTTACGACAGTTTGTGGTTCTAACAGAACATTAGCAAGTACTGCTCTTGATTGCTGGACATTAACAATCAAATCGTTACGATTGATGTTAAAACTTTCTTCCTTTTGCGTGTCATAATCATAACCTCTACCTGCCCGATCACCTCCATAAGCAAACTCTATCTTGTTTTTGGTAAGTAAAACAGCTAATTTTTTTAATCTTGAAATGTTGTCGGCTTTAATAATATAACTCTTATAAACTCCTGGGGAACTGACTAGTGCATTCTGAAAATACTTTTTAAACTCATCCATTAACTTATTATGGTTTTGAGCTGTAACCTCTAGAGTCGACATGCCCGTTGTAAAGTGATGCGCTATCCTATCTTTCAGGGTAAGTGTATCACCATCATTCGTTACCACAGATAAACCTGCTCTTATTCCTCCTTGTTCGTAAGTCATACCGATTGATCCATTATACAAAGGATAAGTATCTCCATATGAGGGGTATAGTAAATCGAAACGTTCTTTTGTAAAATATTGCCAGCCTTGCTCATCGAAGTACCTCGCATTATTTTTGCCTACTACAATCTGAAAACTTTTTTGCCAAGGCGTAATATCCTGATGAACAGGTTCGGCTGCCGGTGCAAAATAATAAGGCTCGTTATATCCTTGTTCGTGAAAATCAACATGCACTTGTGGCATCCATTGATTATAAAGCGCTAAACGCTGCTGACTTTCTACCTGCGTTTGCCACGCCCAATCTCTATTCAAATCGAAATAATAATGATTCGGTCTACCGCCTGGCCATGGTTCGATATGCTCTCTTGATGAAGGATCAGAATTTGGTGTTTGCCCAACTACACTATTAAAATAATTTACGTAGCGATCTCTGCCATCAGGATTTAAACAAGGATCTATCACAACAACTGTATTTTTTAACCATTCATTTACTTGCTTATCTTGTCCGGCAGATAAAGTATACAACATTTTCATAGCTGTTTCAGTAGAATTTGCCTCGTTTCCATGTACGTTATAACTTAACCACAGCAAGGTTGGCTGATTATTAATATCAACATTATTTGCCGTTCCTTTTGCCAACTGCAAATTATTCACCCTAATTTGTTCAAGCTTATTAATATTCTCTACAGATGAAACAAAAGCCACCATTAACGGCCTGCCTTCGTTAGTTTTACCATATTCTACGAGCTTAACATTTTTCGCAGACGCAGCAGTCTGTCTAAAATAATCAGCCACTTTAAAATGTGGAGTAAAGTGAGCGCCAAGCGCATAACCTAAAAATTCATCAGGAGATTTAACCTGTGCCTGTGCAAAAGAAATTAATGCAAATGCGACCAAACAGAGCGTAAATATTTTTTTCATATAGAAAGTTGGTGATTGGTTAGTGGTTCAAATTAGTTTAATCGGACAATCAATATTTTGAACTAATATTTTATCTAATGTACTAATTTTGTTTTTTTTTGCTACGAAAGCTTAATTTTACTGCATACTTTTTACACAAAGCATGGTTACTACAGAAATTTTATACGCCCATTACCTTAAAAACCTTCAAATATCTACGGATACTCGTAATATTATAAAAGGCAGTTTATTTTTTGCTCTTAAAGGCGATCATTTTAATGCCAATGAATTTGCTGCTCAAGCGCTTGAAAATGGTGCATCTTTTGCCATTATTGATGAAGAAAAGTATAAAATCAATGATCAATGCCTTTTAGTTGATGATGTTTTAACCGCCCTACAGGATTTAGCTCGTTATCATCGGAAACAATTAAATATTCCGGTTATAGGTTTAACAGGGAGCAATGGAAAAACAACAAGTAAAGAATTGGTAAATGCTGTTTTGGCTGAACGGTATAAAACATTTGCCACTTTTGGTAATCTGAATAATCATATTGGTGTGCCGCTTTCTATACTTTCTATTCGTAATGATGTAGAAATTGCAATTATAGAAATGGGCGCAAACCATCAAAAAGAAATAGAATTACTTTGCACCATTGCACAGCCCACACACGGCATTATCACCAATGTTGGCATGGCCCATTTAGAAGGTTTTGGTGGTTTTGAAGGCGTAAAAAAAGGAAAGGCAGAACTTTATGCTTATTTAAAGGAAACAAAGGGGTACACATTTATTAATCGTGATAATCCATTTTTAATGGAAATGAGCGCAACATCCAAGCTAAATAAACTTATTTTTTATGGTACGGAAACGGGGAATACAATTAAAGGTAAATTGAAAAGTAGCGATCCGTTTATTGAAGTTGCCTGGACAAACCATGAGAAAGAATCAGTTGTTAAAACACAACTAACTGGAAGTTATAACTTCGAAAACATTTTAGCTGCAATTTGCATTGGCGATTTTTTTGATATGACTCCAGAATCTATTAACAATGGATTAGCTAATTATCAGCCTAAAAATAATCGTTCGCAATTGACCAAAACAGAGAATAATACTGTTATCTGCGATTTTTACAATGCTAATCCAAGCAGCATGTCTGCGGCATTAAATAACATTTCCGTTTTAACAGCTAATCAAAAAACAGCAATTTTAGGTGATATGTTTGAACTTGGTTCTGAATCAGCAAAACAACACCAGTTAATTACTCAACAAGCTCTTGAAAGCGGTCTAAATGAGGTAATTTTTATTGGTAAGGATTTTTACGCTTACCAAGACGAAAATAAAGGTAAGTTTTTTAAAACCCCCGATGAAGCAGCCAATTACCTACAGGAAAACCCCATTAAAAACAACATGATTTTACTTAAAGGATCAAGAGGAATGAAACTAGAAAGTTTGTTAAAATACTTATAAACTACTTCGAAAATTGAATTTCATACCTTTCACCAGCAACTTCTAAAAGTTCAGGCTTCATTTTATCAGGATAGTTAATTAGCAATATTCTTTTTAAACTTTTTTGAGGACCTAAAGTTGTTTTATTTTTTGCTGGTATTGCAACTACTGTAGCTTGGTACACAAAAGAAACAGGATATTTCACCATATTTACAACATCCAATAGGGCAACATCTGAGAAATCTAAATCAATGGTTTCATTTGTTTTATTAGTCACTTTCATTTTTACACTAACAAAAGTATAGCCCTTTTTAGCAACAATTCTACTGTTTCCCGTGGCTTGCTGACTTGCAGAACTCATTCCATAAACTTCATATTCTACATTATTTTTGTAGTTGAAATTGTTCTTAGCTGGGCTAAGCTGATATACTGTGATGCATGATGAAAGTGTTAAGATTAAACCAAAAAAGATTAATCTAAAGAGAGACGTTTTCATGTATTATTTAATTATTTGGTGATTCATTCACGGTTAAACCAACATCGCTAATTTCCACTAATGGATTATCACGCATATTTTGTTCTATTTCTATTTTAAATTTACCATTTTTAGGAAAACGATATTGTGTACGTAACGGCAAAGTATAATTAAATATACTACCAGAGCCACTTCCTAGCCATTCTCCATCATTTTTAGCCAATTTATATTGATAGCGCTTTGTTACTTTATCTTTCCCATCAAAAAAATGCACTAAAATATAAATGTTAGAATACCGATATTCTGCAGTATGCCTTAGTTTAAAATAAATATTATAGGCTTTGGTATTATCCTTAATTTCGAAAGAAGTTGCAATATGGTTTCTGTAAGTCCATTTACGATCTGGTATTTGCACATTCGTATCAACAATACTATTGGTTGTGCATCCCGAAAGGAATGCAACAAAGAATAAAAATCCTAAAAATAGGGCCGCTTTTTTATTCCGCAGCTGGTTTATTTTCTGAGCCATTGTTATCTTTCCGGCGATTATTGTTTTTCCTGCGATTATTTCTGTTTTTATTTTTCCCTGGCTCAGCTTTCACTCCATCTACAGGTACATTTCCTTCAGCTTTTACAACAGGTTTTGCATTTTGCTGTGGCTTTGGTGCATTTTGAGGTTTCGGTCCATTAACATGCTGTGGTTTTGGTACCGCCTGCTGCTGAGGTTTTTGCGCAGTATTTTGTTGAGGTTTAGGACCATTTTGTTGAGGCTTTCCTCCGCCTTTCTGTGGTCCTTGTCCTTGATTTTGTTGCGGTTTAGGGGTTTGAACTGCCGCATCGCTACTTTGAACTCTTTCTCTTTTGTTGCGATTGTTTTTCTGATTGTTGTTTTTGTTTTGGTTGTTATTTCTATTTTTAGAACGTTCATCTAAACGGGTTAAACTATCCTGACCAACAACATTTTCGTAATCAAAAGATTTTTCTACAACAACAGGAGCAGCAATTTTAACGGCTTCCTCTTTCAAATTAGGCACCTTTTTACCTGCTTTGTTCATTGCCATGATTTCTTTTACGCGAGCCGCCGCAACCGGAATCCAGTTTTCGTCGTTCGGGTAACTAAACCACATTATTTTTTTGAAAATATCTGTTTTTTGATGGCGGGCATAACCAGCTTCGGTATCAAGATTTTCAATTCTATCAGGAATATCTTTTAAAGCATCCAAATAGGTATCTAACTCATAATTTAAGCAACATTTAAGTTTACCACATTGGCCGGCAAGTTTCAATGTATTTAAAGATAAGTTTTGATAACGAGCCGCCGCTGTAGAAACTGTTTTAAAGTTTGTAAGCCAGGTTGAGCAACATAATTCACGTCCGCAAGAGCCAATTCCACCTAAACGACCAGCTTCCTGGCGCATTCCAATTTGGCGCATTTCAATCCTGATCCTAAAGCTTTCGGCCATTTTTTTAATGAGCTCACGAAAATCAACACGTCCATCAGCAGTGTAAAAGAAAGTGGCTTTGGTTTTATCAGCCTGATAATCTACGTCACTAATTTTCATTGATAAACGTAAATCTAATGCCAGTTTTCGGGCTTTATGCATGGTTTCCCATTCCATTTCTTTAGCGGCATTCCATTTTTCTACATCAGCTTCGGTCGCTTTACGATAAATCTTTTTCACCACCTGATCCATTGTTGTTTTGCGGCGTTTCATTTGAATCCGAACTAATTCGCCGGTAAGCGAAACGTGACCGACATCAAAACCACCCGTTGGGCCTTCAACAGCTACCAACTCACCAATTTCCAGATAAATGTTATCGCTATTTAGAAAAAACTCTTTACGTGAACCTTTAAATTTTATTTCTGTAACCTGAAACGGTTTATAATTAGAGGGCATATCCAGGTTGGATAGCCAATCGTGAACTTCCATTGTTTGGCACCCACCGGTGCCGCATGAGCCATTACTTTTGCATCCATTAGGGGTGCAACCACCACCTGTTGAACAACTTCCACATCCCATATTAATTGTATATATATTGAGTCCCCGCGGGGAGCGTTTTAAACTTGATAATTTTTACCAGTTGTAAAGATACATCTAAAAACAGAATTTTCGGGTTTGCATTCCGTTCTATATGATAGTGTGCCTTCTCCAGTTCGCCAATTATTGCTTCTGCCATTGGTAATGTAAGTACATGTGTACTTAGTTTTTTTGCCGTTTCGAAGGTTAATGGTGGCAATTTCACCAATTCTTCGGCACCACTTAAAATTAAACAGCACTCGCGTAAATAATTTACACCATACTTTAAAAAATTCTTTTGATTCTCTCGTCCCCACTTAGCCGCTTCATCAGTAAATTCGATTAAATCGGGAACTTTGTTTCCAAAACCCATCCTTAACCATGCCGTAAAAGTGCCAGAACTATCGCTTTGCGTATCCGCTGCCAATGCTTTAGCTTCAATTAAATTTCCATCAGCTAAAAAGGCGTAGTCAACGGTTTGGTGTTCTGTTAAGCCGCTACTTTCTAATAAATAACCAGAAACTTCTTCACTACTTAATTTTGGTATTTTAACTATTTGTGTTCGCGATAAAATTGTAGTTAAAATTTGATCCTGACTTTGAGCAATTAAAATAAATAAAGTATTGGCGGGTGGTTCTTCAATCAATTTTAGCAAAGCATTTCCTGCTTTATCCAAATATTCGGGTAACCACATAATTAAAACTTTTGTTTCGGCTTCAAAGGCTTTGTAGCTCAGTTTCTTTATAATATCGTGGCACTCGGCAATGTTAATGTTGGCTTGTTTATTGGCGGCATCTAATTTTGAGCGCCAAATATCCATGTCAAAATAAGGGTCTTGCAAAACCATATTTCTCCATTCATCGAGCACATCAACAGCGGTTTTTATACTTGCCGAAGCAAAAAATGGATAGGAGAAATGTAAATCCGGATGAATTAATCTTTCATACTTTCTACAGCTCGAACAGGTACCGCAGCTATCATTTTCACCTTTTTCAAGGCAATTAATGTACTGTGCATATGCAATTGCCAAAGGCACTGCTCCTGAACCAGCTGGCGATAAAAAGAGTTGCGCATGGCTAATTCGGTTTTCTTTAACCGTTTGCACCAATTGTTGCTTAATTCTTTCTTGTCCTATGATTTCTTTAAACTGCATTTGGTGCAAAATAAGAAATAGATGTGATATTTAAAGACTCGTTTAGCCGAACTTCTTTCATAGCCATAATTTTTTAAGGGTTAAAGACATTTATTAATTACAAAATTTGCATCTGTAACTACTGATTTTAAACTCAATATATCTGCAAACTAAAGCTCGCCATAACGGAAATATAAAAAACCTTACCTTTGGAACTTTTAATTTGTATGGCTCGGATTTTAGCTTTTGATTATGGAACTAAGCGCATTGGTATTGCGGTAACTGATCCTTTGCAAATTATTGCAACGGGTTTGGATACTGTGCATCCTAAAGATGTGATTGAGTTTATTAAAAAATATATGCTTACTGAGCAGGTTGAAGCTTTTGTTTTGGGAGATCCTAAGCAAATGGATGGTTCTCCATCAGAATCTGCCCAACACGTAAAAGGTTTCGCAACGTTGCTAAAAAAATCATTCCCTGATGTACCTAGGCATTGGGTTGATGAACGTTTTACTTCTAAAATAGCGCATCAAACCATTATGCAAAGTGGTTTAAAAAAATCAGATAGGAGAGATAAGGAGCGGGTTGATACCATTGCTGCAACTCTAATTTTACAATATTTTATGGAAAGCAACCGTTTATAAACAAATAATGAGCCTGATAAACGACGATTTACAACAATTACTTCTCAATTACTGCGAGCCTGAAAGCGAATTGCTTCAAAAAATAGATCGCGAAACTAATCTTAAAGTTTTAATGCCCCGCATGCTATCTGGCCATTACCAGGGTAGGGTTTTAAGTATGTTAAGCAAAATGGTTTCGCCAAAAAGAGTTTTAGAAATAGGCACTTTTACCGGATATGCTACACTTTGCCTTGCGGAAGGTTTATCAACCGAAGGAATTATCTACACTTTAGATATTAATGCTGAGTTGGAGGATATGGTGAGAGCCAATTTTGCACAATCTGAATACAATAACCAAATTAAATACATTTTAGGTAATGCCATTGAAACGGTTAATGATTTGAACGAAACTTTTGACTTGGTTTTTATAGATGCCGATAAAAAAAATAATGGCACATATTACGATTTAGTCTTTGACCGGATTCGCCCTGGCGGAATCATCATTGTGGATAATGTACTATGGAGTGGAAAAGTACTTCAGGATAAGCAAGATAAAGACACCAGAAATATTACTACTTTTAATGATAAAATAGCTAATGATGAGCGTGTTGAGAAATTAATTCTGCCTGTTAGGGATGGATTATTTGTGATTAGGAAGAAAGGCTAACATACCATGATTAATCGGTTAATTTTTATAATTAGCCATTTAAACAATTTATACAGTTAACCATGATAAAGAAATTATTTACCTTTTGCCTTTTACTTTTAAGCATTCTTTTTGCTAAAGCACAAGATACTGAGGATTATATTGCGGAGCATGTTGATTTTGCGCAGGGCTTAATGCGGGATCACAAAATCCCGGCAAGCATTATTTTAGCCGTTGCTGTACACGAATCTGCCGCAGGAAACAGTAGAATTGCCCAACATTTAAACAATCATTTTGGCGTTAAAGGCCCAAATAATAATGCAGAAATTCGTTCGTCTTACCGCGATTATTTAAATGCAGACGAATCTTATAGTCACTTTGTGGAGATTATGGAAACGCGATCTCCTTTTAATAATCTTTTCGAAAAGTACGATCAATATGATTATAAAGGATGGGCCAGAGGGATACAGCGTTGTGGTTATGCGCACAGCAGATCATGGTCTAGCCAGGTTATTGCGCTAATTAAAAAATACGAGCTTTACCAGTATGATGAGCGCCCTGATGGTTACGAAGAGCCTGTTTATGCTACGCCGATTTATCATCATAAAAGAAGCAGAAATCGTTCTTCGGCTCCAAAATACACGGTTAAAACAGGGGATAACTTAAGCATTATTGCGAAAAAGAAAGGTACAACTGTTAAAAAGTTGATGCAGAAAAACGGTCTTAAAAAGGCTAATTTAAAACCCGGACAAAAGATCAAAGTTTAGTTAGAATACGCAAAGAGCAAATCTTTTATCCTACTTATTTATCAATCAAGAATATACATCATCCTTAAAATGAAATTAAAATACCTCTATTTAGCTTTACTTGTTGTTTTATTTAGCGCATGTAAAACCCGCCAATACAGTAGAAACAATAAGCAAATAGAAAAAGCCGCAAACAAAGCCAATAATAATAACTATAAAAGTTATAATACCATAAGTTATATTGATGAATTTAAGGCGGTGGCAATAGAGGAAATGAATGCTTACGGAATTCCGGCGAGTATTACCCTTGCTCAAGGAATTTTAGAATCGGGTAGTGGAAATAGCGATTTAGCTAAATATGCCAATAACCACTTCGGGATTAAATGTACTTCGGATTGGAAAGGGAAAAACTATTTCCGTGATGATGATAAAAAAGACGATTGCTTTAGGGTTTATAAGGATGCCCGCGAATCTTTTAAAGACCATTCTGAATTTTTAAAGCGTAAGCGTTATAGCTTTTTATTCCAGCTGGATAAAAATGATTATAAAAGCTGGGCTCAGGGTTTAAAAACTGCTGGTTATGCTACCAACCCAAAATACCCAGATTTGTTGATTACAACCATAGAAAAATATCAGCTCTACCAATACGACCAATCGGAAACCGAAAAGCAGAAAATAGCTCGCGAGGATCGTGTTTTTACAGAGATAAATGAAAATATCCCTCAGGAAAAGAAGAAATTTACTCCGGTTGAAACGCCTCCTCCTGGCGCAAAACCAATTACTGCCGATGGAACTTACACCGTTGTTAAGGGTGATACACTTTATAACATCTCTAAAAGATTTAATTTAAGCGTTGATGAATTGAAAATGCTCAACAACATTACAACAGATGGAATAAAATTAGGCCAGGTGCTTAAGGTTAAATAATGTTAATCGTAAACATTGACTGTTGCTTATTTGTAGTTTTGTAGACTAATGAAATTTATTTTTGCTTTTATTTCCTTTTTAAGCATCTCGGTGATGCTTTATGCCCAACAAAAACCGGTACAAGGAATTGTTATAGATAAGGAAACCAAACAGCGTTTGGCTAAAGTTTATATTTACAATACTCGCACTGGAGATGGTATGTACAACAACACCAAGGGCGAATTTAGCACCTACGCCGTGCCTGGAGATACTTTGGTAGCCGCGTTATCTGGTTATGGTGTGGATACTTTAGTTTTTAAAGGTCAGCCGGCAGCCTATTTCCAGCTAAAATCCTTAGGGATTAGATTGAGAGATGTTTTAATTCAGCAAAAGCGATTAACGCCCCAGCAACAGTACGAAAAAACAATTAAAGAATATCGCTACCAAACGATGAAAGGTAGCAGTAAAGATTTATTAAATTTAGGCAACGGTGGAGTTGGTTTAGGCATTGATGCCATATATAATCTGTTGAGCAGACAAGGCAGAAATGCTCGTCATTTGCAACAAATACTGGAAAAAGATTATCGAGAGGATTTGATTGATTATCGTTTTAACGCAACTCTTGTACAACAAGTTTTAGGAATAAAAGATCCTGAACTTACCAGTTTTATGCAACAATACAGGCCAACGTATCAATTTGTGTTAGATGCTAGCGATTATTCTTTTAACTTGTTTATTAGAAATGCATACAAAAGTTACAGGCTAAACCCCAGGGCATTACAGCTACCCGCTTTGCCCAAGTTAAGTATTGATAAACTGTGAAAGCCCCAATATTAATTGTAAAAAAATTACCAGCAGCAGGCATGGCTATATTTCCATTTATCCTGGTAAAATCTGCCCGATTAAAAAAAGATCCTGAAATTATCAATCACGAAAAAATTCACCTTCGGCAGCAAATGGAGCTATTAATTTTTCCGTTTTATACGCTTTACTTCTTCAATTATTTAATCAATCTGGTTAAATACCAAAACCATGATTTAGCTTACCGCAATATTATTTTTGAGCGAGAAGCTTACAAACATGAAGCAAATTTTGGTTATTTGAAGAAAGGTAACTGGTTTGGTTGGTTAAGAAATTGGAAGCATTAAATATAAATCTAACTGCGTAATCATTTCGTTAAACCTTTTATCTATAAGTAATTTTCTTTTTCTTTGTAACCAATGAAGAATTATTTAGCCGTACTATTAGTTATTCTAAGCATCTGCTCCACAAAATTATATGCACAGGAAATTGATACAATTCCAATCAATACAAAAGACCTGAACATAAAATTAAAGCGTAATCCGTTGCCAAGCAGGCAGGGGCCGTTAAATTTTGAACCTGTAAAACTTAAGCCTTTTATAGTAAATGCTAAGGTAAACTACTGGAAAACCAAAACTTCGGTAGGCATAAATATTAATCAGGCATCTTTTAGTGATAACTGGAAAGGTGGCGGTGTAAACTCTTTTGCGGTTGGTGGTTTGCTTAATTATAAGGCAGAGTACAACAAAAACAGTTATAGTTATGTGAGCGAAGTTATTTTACAATATGGAAAAGTAAAAAACAAAGCCCAGTTACAGAAAAAAACAACCGACCGTATTTACTGGGATAACAAGGCTTCATTTTTATTATCTAAAAACTGGTCGTTCTTTGGTTCCATAAACTTTGAATCACAGTTTGATAACGGTTATTCTTATAGTACGGTAAATGGTGCAGAAACGGCAACACTGATCTCTAAATTTATGGGGCCGGGTTATTTAACAGAATCTGTCGGTTTTGAATATAAGCCAAATAAATATTTCTCTACACGAATTGGTACAGGTACTGCCCGCCAAACTTTTGTTTTGGATACAAATTTATATAAAACAAACTCTAAAAACTTTGGGGTAGATCCTGGAAAAAGGTTCAGAAATGAATTGGCTTTTCAGGTGGTTGCTGCTTTTGATAAGGATATTTTCACTAACACCAATTTAAAGGCTCGTTATGCTATGTTTATCCCTTATGAGGATATTGCCGTTAAAAATGTAGATCACCGTTTGGACGTTGCTTTAACAGCAAAAATTAACCGGTTTATGAATACAAGCTTAACCGGAGTTGTACTTTACGATAGAGATACCGATACAAAGGTACAGGCCAGCCAAACACTGGCCCTTGGTTTTACCTTTATATTTCCGAGATAGGTTTACAAGCCTAAAACACCAATTTCCCAATAAGGAATGCTGCTTATTTGTTTAGTAGCTACTCCTTTTTGGCGCAAGTATTTTTTAAATTTTTGCACAGATCTTGATCTTCCCGAAAGGTAGAATTTAGCATCCTTCCACATCTCCCAACACTTTGGATGCATATTTTCCATCCAGTTGATAGCGTTTAATGCAGGCTCTTGCGGGCTAGCGGGTACCGCATCAAGCAAAAGCTTTATTCTTTTTAATGATTCTTCATTCTCTTCCTGCATTTCTAAAATTCCGAAATACTCGTGATCTAAGTTTAATGATACGTTTTTAAACCATTCATATAAACCTATGGATGTTTCATCGCCAAAGAAAAAGTGCTGGTTTGCATCATAATCATATTTGATTTTCCCTTTATCTGCTATTAACTTTAAGCTTTCGCCAACTTGCAGGTTTTTAGCCCAGGCACTTCCTTCTCCTTTTCCATTTAAGTAGAATAAAATTTCGCAAGTTCCATTTTCCTTATCAAAGGATGAAAGTGTATAATGACGGTATTCGTGCTCATTAATACGGAAAAGTGCTTCCTGACCGGGAGCAAAATCTGCTGTAAAAAAGTCGCCCTTAAACGTTATCTGTTTTATATCCTGACTAATCATCTCTGTTTTAACAATTTCTACGAGATGAATTTTGTCGCTAATGAATTTCTCAACGGCATTAGCTAACCATGTGGGTATTTTTGGCATCGTATTAATTTGTTTAGTAACTTTACGCAAAGTTAATCGTCCAATGCAACACTTATTTTACACAATAAGGATTAAAATTTATATGAAAGGGATTTCATGGCTTTAAGCATTTACGATGATTTTGACCAGCATTATATTGTTGGCAACCACCTTACAAACTTCGAATTAAACCAAGCTTTGGTAACCGAAAGAAAGGATGTTTACAGTTTTCCTTTTGGGGATGCAGAACTGGTTCAAATTGCTTTTTCGGGTATTTACATTGTTTATGGCGATATGATGGTAAAGCATGGCCGCTTAAGGGTTAAATCTTTCGAGGAGCCTGAACTGGTAGAGATGCATTTTTCTATCAATGGTGGTGGCATAATGGAAAACTACTTAACCAACAGAAGGCTTAACATTAAACCGAACCAGCACAACATTATTTATACACCTGATTTTGATGGAATTGCAGAATTTCCGACAGATCAAAAGTTTAAATTTTTTGAAGTTCATTTCAGTAAAGATCGTTTTGTGGGGCTTACAAAAGATAGTAGCCCCTTGTTGATGAAATTTGCCGAAAACATTATGAACAACAAATCGGTAGAAATATCCAAAGAAAACTTACCAATCAGTCTCGCTATGCACAGTTGCATTAACGACATTATTAACTGCCATGTTACCGGTGGTTTAAAATTGTTGTTTTTGCAATCTAAATGTGTCGAATTATTAGCCCTGCAAGCTCAAGCCTTTGAGTTAGCATTAAAGGAAACCAATAATACCGTTGTAAAAAGCACCTACGATAAAGAGCGCATTTACTATGCCCGTGAATATTTGTTGGAGCATTCAAATCAACCGCCATCGTTAAGCGAACTGGCAAAAATTGCTGGCATTAATGAGTTTAAATTAAAGCATGGCTTCAGAGAAACCTTCCAAAACACTGTTTTTGGCTATTTAAGCGATCATAAAATGGCACAAGCAAAAGATATGTTATCATCTGGTGCTTGTACTATTAAACAAATTGCTGATGATTTAGGTTATTCATCTGTGCAGCATTTTAGCCATGCTTTTAAGAAAAAGTTTGGTGTTACACCTGGCAAAAATAAAGGATAAAGATCTTCCTTAAAAATTTAAAGAAATCTATTCTATGCTTTCTTTTTCTTCTTTAAATTTAAATAATCAATGTAATACAACACCTTAATGGATGCACTATTATTCTGTGGAGCGGATAAAATTCCATCCAGGTTTTTGGTATAGCGCTTAGTATAATAAACATCATTCGTTTCTGCAGCATCTTTATACGATAATGAAAGCTCACTGCCGGGAGCAAACTGCCACGTATAAATCAGATCGATATTGAACACATTATAATTACGATCTGTTCCTGTCAATGGTGCGCCCTCATAATCGGCTAGGTTTCCATCGTTTTTAAGCAAATAGAAAGATTTATTTCTTCTATCGCTCCAATAATGCCTCAATACCACGGTTAAACCCATTTTATTAGTAAAAGTATATTTAGCATCAAACGAATTTTCTACAGTATTTCTATCATATCTTGAAAAAATAGCTTGGTTTCCAATGGCCTTTACCCAGTTTACATAATTGTAATTTGGATTAAAGTTTAAATCCAGGCCGAGGGCAATTTTATCGCTCAACCTTAAGTTTTGAAACAGGTAGAAATTATATTCCTTTCCCTTAAAAAGCTCTTGCTCCCTGTACCTTATGTTTCCACCAAAATTATAAGCTTTCGCACGATTTGGATTTATATAAAGCACTACGCTAAACTGTTCTGGTGTTTTATAAACCTGCCCATTTCTAGCTTCGTAAAAATCATTTCTTGATGCCCCGTAACTCAAATTTACCTCTGCCGACCAAAAGTTTTTAAATTCAATGTATGGACCACCTTCTATGCTAAAACTTTGGTAATCGCCAGGATTAACTCTTCTTGAATAACTAATTCTGCTATAGTTTAACCATTTATTATACCATGAATGTGGCTTAAAAATATCGTAGTGAGTTGTTATACTTTGATCCAGAAAATTGTTGTTGGTAAAAAATCCCATATCAGATGGATCGAATTTATCATCTGCATAGCTTTGCAAATATTCCCACCTAAAATTTCCACTTTGCTTACCACCCTTAAACTCATAACTATAACCCGTGTTGCTTTCTTTGCCTTTCAAATAGCTTAATTTACCATTTCCGCTTATAAAATATTCGTTCTTCTTATCATTTAAGTTAAAAAGTAATGCGCTCACATTGGCATCATACGCATTTCCCTGCCTTAAAACATTGGTATTAATAAAAGTTGCCGAGCTATTATTTTTTAAAGATTGATCGAAAACTAAAATATTGTAATTGGTTAGTGGCTGGGTTTCTACTTGTCTTATATTGCCGTTTGCATCCTCAACCTCGGTCTGCATTGAGTTGGTTATGGCATTAAAAATCCCAATCCCTAAGCCTTTTGATGTTCTTCCAGAAACCTTTGTTGCATTTAATACTTTTGCTTCTGTTTGATCTTTGATAACTTTATCTGTTGAACTTATTCCGCTGCGATCATAATACGATGGGATAGAACCAATTCTTTTAGAATAAAATAAATCTCCTTTGTTAAAAAGCTCCGTTCCTTCTGTAAAAAACTGACGGTTTTCGTTAAATTTCACCTCAAACGGTGTGAGGTTTAAAATTCTGTTATCAGATTGCACCTGACCAAAATCGGGTACCAAAGTCATATCTAATGTAAAACTATTGCTAATGCCATATTTAACATCCATACCGCCATTAAAACGTGATGTTGTATTTTTTACGCCTGGTAAGTTTGCTGGATAATGGTTTATATATGCAGATACATAGGGAGAAAATGAAAGCCTTAATGGCGCTTTAATATCCTTTAAACCTTCTAAAGTACCACTTTGATTCATTAGTCCACTTACCTTAGGATCGACAAAATTCCAAAACGTTTGCTGATTGGCTACTTGTCTTTTCCTAATAAAATTTATACCCCAGTTTTGCACATCCTTGCTAGAAAAACGCAAGGCAGAATAGGGAATTTTCATTTCGCAAGTCCATCCTTTATCGTCAATTTTAACGGCACTTTCCCAAACTGCATTCCAATTAGCATCTTCATCAATATCTGGAGCATATTTGGCATCGAACTGTACGCCAGCAGCAGTAACAAAAAAGCCATTTCCATTTCTTCTATCCAAAAATGTATCAAAAACAACCCCAATAAAATCGGCATTACCAATATTATCTCTGGTTACAAGCTCGTGCACAACACTATCAGGCTTATCAAACATTCGTGCATATAAGTAAATGGCGCCATCATCATATAAAACTTTTATTTCGGTACGCTTTTCATTGCTTTCTATTCTTCCTGGTACCGGCCGATTTTCAACAAAACCTGTTGCAATAGGCACATCAATCCAGCATGCATCATCTAAAACACCATCAATTTTTGGGCTTATTGTAGTTCTCTTAGCCTCTAGTTTTTTCACGGCAGCTAATCCGTTTTGGGCAAAGCCATAGTTGGTGCACAGTATTAATATTAGGCAGGTAAAGAGTAGTCTCATTAGGTTTGGTTTGCTAATAAGACATAAATAAGTAATGAGTCGTTGCATGTAGAAAATTTATTTAATTAAATTAATAGGGGCATAAATTAAAAACAGTTCATAACTTACCTATAACCCATAAGACTCCCTGCCAAAACAAATGTTGCATTGTTCAGTCTATAAAGAGTTTTTAAAGATTTTAAGTGTAGTATTACAAGAAACTGCCTGGTATACTTTGAAAAGCTTCTGCCCTTAAAACTATTTCCAGCACTTAATAAGCCCTGGAAATAGTTTGTTTGGTTTATGTGGAGGTTTAGGGTTAGTTTGCAGTAAGTACTTTCATTTGTACGTACTTATCTATGTTTTTATAGCTGTAGCCTTTCTTTATCATTGAAGCTATAAAAGTTGGAGAGGTGCCTGTAGACTTTGCCGAGATTAAATCATCAATCGTTAGGCTGTTAAATCCAAATTTTTTGTATTCGTTATAATCATTAGCAGTGGCACCAATCGCCTTTAAAGCGATGGCATTATCAACACTAAGGCTTGGCATACCTGCTGATTGGAAACTTTTGAAAAATTCGGGAGTGATACCAAGTGATTTCATGGCGATAATGTCATCATCAGAAGCTTTAATACCATTATCGGTAAAACCTTTCACATAAGTAGCAGTAATGTTTAATGCTTTTTTTGCAATTAGATTTCCAAACGCTTCGTCATCATCGTCATCTTCTTGGTCTTTAGGTTTGATTTTAGCTTTTGTAGTTTTTTTGCTATTATCATCCGTAGAAGACAGCATTTCTCTACTAGCAGCTTTGGCATTTTTTGTATCCTTTAAAAATTGGCCAGTCATCCCTTGAGATTTAAAGGTAATCAATTTGCTTGCTGTAACATCTTTATAACCCGCATCTCTTATTTCCTTTACATAGTTGCCATCCACACCCAGTGCTTTAAGTGGTATAAGATCTTGTATGCTTAGCTTGTTTAGCCCAGCATCTTTAAGCGAACGGATAAACTTTTGATCAACACGTAAAGCTGCCAAAGGGATTAATTCCTCTTTAGTAAGGCTTGTATAACCTTCTGATTTAAGCACACTTACAAAACTTCTGTCCATGTTTATCATGTAATAAACCAATGCATCTTTTTCTTGGGCATTTTTAACCCCTTCTTTAGCTAGAAAATCTATAAAACTAGGATCGGAGGTGAATTTATAAGTTCCCATGCCAGTATTACCTTCCATTTTTCCAACAAAGTTCATTGTACCAGGATCGCGAGTTAAAGAAAAAGTTCCAGAAGCATTTTTAGGCAAATTTTTCAACTCACTTAATAAAAAAGTACTGCTGCTGCCATTGTTTCTGTTTTCTTCATCATCGGCTACAAAGCGAATGGTTATTTTATCATCTTTAATTACAGCAAACCATGATCCATCAGTGGCGATATCTTTTGGCGTGCTTTTACTTTCGGTTAAAGTATTTTCCTTTCCGTATACTTTTGGTTCATTAAACAATGAAACAAACAGCAATAAAAGTGGCAGGATAAATAAATATTTCCATGTAGAATTTACATTTGATTTTTTTGCGTTCATCATAATTAATCTTTTTTTAAGAATGGATTGATTGTAGTTTGTCGTGAGACTTACCGGAAAATGTGGCGCCGACACTTTCACTAAGCTCATTTGGTAGCTCGAGCGTTCTACATCCGAATGCTGCAGCAATTCGTGGTCTGTTAAAAACTCGAGATTATCTTCCATCGCCTTGCGGTATAACCATGCAAAGGGATTGAACCATTGAAAAACAAGAGCAAGCTCGGCTATTAAAATATCATAGCTATGGCCTTGTTGTATATGGATTTTTTCGTGAAGGATGATTTGATTGTAGGTATCCCAATCGTATTTTTCGGGATTGATAAAAATATTATTTCCAAAAGAGCAAGGCGCCTGATCTCCAGAAAGTTCAACAATTCTAAAACGCCCATCTTTAATTACCGGCCTTGAATAAGCACGATATAACAAAACAAAAAGCTGAAACAAGAAATTGATACCAAAAATAATTACGCCAAGCCAATACGCCCAGATTAGTACTTTCAGGATAGAAATCTCTTTAAAGATAGATTCCTTTTCAATTTTATTATAGTTTGTAACCGTACTTGGTTTTGCATTTTTTTGTTGTTGTGTTTTTACGCTTTCCGGCACAGTTTGATTAATAGCTATGGGAACATCTGCCTTTCTGAATGCCCATTGCTGAGGAACTGGCACAAATGGCAAACTAAATGCCAATACCAAACAGCTTAGCAGAATAAAGCGGTTTAAGGGGAAAAAGGTTTCCTTTTGAAGTAATAATTTATAAAAAATCAAACATCCCGCCAGTATAAGGGCAACATTTAACAAATAATATATCATGACTTTTTGGTTTTAATAAGATCAACTATTTCTTTAAGTTCTTCTTCACTAAGGTTTTGCTCTTTAGCAAAAAAGGCCAGCATTCTTGGGTATGAATTATCGAAATATTGGCTAACTACATCCTTTAAAGCATGTTTTTGATACTCTTCTCTGCTCACCAAAGGAAAATAGCAAAACATATTTCCAACTACATCATGTCCTAAAAATCCTTTTTCTTCAAGAATTTTTACCATAGTAGCCACGCTATTGTAATGCGGCTTAGGATCAGGCAGTAACGGTATAATATCTCGGATAAATGCTTTTTCTACATCCCAAAATGCCTGCATAATTTGCTCTTCTCTTTTTGCCAGTTTAATCATCGTATCAAAATTATTAAACGAATGTACTACTAATTAATTAAGACACAAACTAATCCATTAGTAGGCAAGTAACTTTAACGTTACAAATAAAATAATTGGTTTAATAATTCAAAAAGAAATGACTTGAAAATAGCTGTACAAAAGGGAGTAAAAGTAGTTTTTAGTCAAAAAATGAATATATTTGCGGTTAAAGAAATTTGAACCAATTATGTTTGATAATTTACAGGACAAGCTAGACAGGGCGTTTAAGGTACTAAAAGGACAAGGCAGCATTACGGAAATTAACGTGGCAGAAACCATGAAAGAAATCCGTAAAGCTTTATTGGATGCCGATGTAAATTACAAAACAGCAAAAACTTTTACTGATGATGTTAGGCAAAAAGCTTTAGGTCAAAACGTATTAACATCGGTTTCTCCTGGGCAGTTGCTTACTAAAATAATGAATGATGAGCTCGCAGCTTTAATGGGCGGTGAGGTTACTGAGTTGGAAACAAAAGCTAATCCAACCATCATTTTAATTGCTGGTTTAAATGGTGCAGGTAAAACCACTTTTGCAGGTAAATTAGCTTTACACCTAAAAGGAAAAGGTAAAAAACCTTTATTAGTAGCTGGCGATATGTACCGCCCAGCAGCTGTAGATCAGTTGGAGGTTTTAGGTACATCTGTGGGTGTATCTGTTTATGCAAACCGAGATTCTAAAGATCCTGTTGCCATTGCATTAGAAGGTATTGCACACGGTAAACAAAATGGAAATAACGTAATCATTATCGATACCGCCGGTCGTTTAGCGATCGATGAATCGTTAATGAACGAAATATCAGAAGTTAAGGCCAAAACTCAACCGCACGAAATTTTATTCGTAGTGGATTCAATGACGGGTCAGGATGCTGTTAATACTGCAAAAGTATTTAACGACAGATTAGACTTTACTGGGGTTGTATTAACCAAGTTAGATGGTGATACCCGTGGTGGTGCAGCCCTTTCGATTAAATCTGTAGTAAACAAACCAATTAAATTTATTGGTACAGGTGAGAAAATGGAAGCGCTTGATGTTTTCTATCCAGATAGAATGGCATCGCGTATTTTGGGTATGGGTGATGTGGTTTCACTTGTTGAGCGTGCGCAAATGCAGTTTGATGAGAAAGAAGCTGCTGAATTACAGAAGAAAATCCGCAAAAATAAATTCGATTTCAACGATTTCTATAACCAGATTCAACAAATTAAGAAAATGGGTAACATGAAAGATTTGATGGGAATGATACCTGGTGTGGGCAAAATGATGAAAAATGTAGAAATTGAAGACGATGCATTTAAGTCAATCGAATCGATTATCCAATCAATGACTCCCTTTGAAAAGGAAAATCCAGATAGCATTCAACAAAGCCGCCGTTTGCGCATTGCAAAAGGTAGCGGAAATAAAGTTGAAGAAGTTACCAAGCTGATTAAACAGTTTGAAGATATGCGCAAAATGATGAAGCAGTTTTCAAACCCTGCTGCCGCAGCGGCTATGATGAAAGGTATGCCAAAAATGCCTTTTGGAAAAAGATAATTTCAAGTAAAAATCAAAATATTAAAATCCCAATCAGTCATGGTTGGGATTTTTTGTTTAAGGGTTTTTCACAAGAAAAGTTCTTTAATCAAATCCATGTAAGCTAAAATGCACTAAACAATTACTATATTCGGAAAAAGCCCAAATCTCCCGCAGCATTTACATCCCGTTCTTATCGTAAAAAACGAATTAATGCTTGTAAAAACCTATGGAAGTGCCGTTTTCGGCGTAAATGCTTTAACCATTACTGTTGAAGTAAGTATAAGTGCAGGCAATAAATACTTTATGGTAGGCCTGCCAGATAATGCCGTAAAAGAAAGCTTGCAACGTGTGGAAAGTGCCATTCATCTTGCAGGTTTTAGAATGCCACGCCAAAAAATTGTAGTTAATCTTGCCCCCGCAGATATTAGAAAAGAAGGCTCTGCGTATGATTTACCAATAGCTATTGGCATTTTAGCTGCTTCAGGACAAATACTGGCTGATGAATTAGAAAATTATTTTATCATGGGCGAACTGTCATTAGATGGGAATATCCAGCCCATAAAAGGTGCGTTGCCAATTGCTATACAAGCTAGAAATGAAAACTTTAAAGGTTTCATTTTACCCAAACAAAACGTACGAGAAGCCGCAATAGTTGATGGTATAAATGCTTATGGTGTAGAAACCTTAGCAGAAGTGATTTCTATTTTCAATAAAAGCAGTGATTTATTACCGACAAAAATCAATACCCGAGAGGAGTTTCTAAAAAATATAGGTAATTACGAACATGATTTTGCTGATGTAAAAGGGCAGGAAAATATTAAACGTGCTTTAGAAATAGCCGCGGCAGGCGGTCATAATGTAATTTTAATTGGACCACCGGGAGCGGGTAAAACCATGCTAGCTAAGCGTTTACCTACTATTTTACCTCCATTAAACTTACACGAAGCTTTAGAAACTACAAAAATCCATTCTGTTGCGGGCAAACTCTCTGCAGCTGATGCTTTAATGACGGTTAGGCCGTACAGATCTCCGCATCACACCATTTCTGATGTAGCTTTAGTGGGTGGAGGCATGAATCCACAGCCTGGAGAAATTTCTTTAGCGCATAATGGTGTATTATTTTTAGATGAACTCCCTGAATTTAAAAGAACCGTTTTGGAAGTGATGCGTCAACCACTTGAAGATCGGAAAGTAGCTATTTCAAGGGCAAGATTTTCTGTAGAATATCCTGCTAGCTTTATGTTGGTGGCATCTATGAACCCATGTCCATGTGGTTTTTACAATCATCCAGAAAAAGAATGTGTTTGTGCACCTGGTGTTGTTCAAAAATATTTAAGTAAAATATCCGGTCCCTTGTTAGATCGTATTGACTTACATGTAGAAGTAACGCCAGTTAGTTTTTCCGAATTGGCATCAACTAGAGATACAGAGAAAAGTGAATCAATCAGAGCTCGCGTTATTAAAGCAAGAGAAATTCAGGATATTAGGTTTGCAAACCATGAGAGTTTGCACAGTAATGCCCAAATGAGTCCTAAAATGGTTCGTAAGGTTTGCCAAATTAGTGAAGCTGGCCAAACACTTTTAAAAACCGCAATGGAACGGCTCGGTTTATCTGCAAGAGCATATGATAGGATTTTGAAAGTAGCACGCACCATTGCAGATTTAGCAAACAGCGAAAATGTAGAATTAGAGCACTTAGCAGAATCTATAAATTACCGAAGCTTAGATAGGGATGGCTGGGCAGGATAATTACGAATAATCATATAAAACTGGCAAATAGCTGAAAAAGGACGGCAAATAGCAAATATTACTTTTTATTAAAGTTTTCAATTGTAGCTTTAATAAAAATAATATTCAGTTATCATCCTACCTATGAAAATTAAACACCTTATCCTTGGCTTGCTTTTGTTAAAGGCAAGCCTCTCTTTCGCTCAAGAAAAAGAATTTACTGTATCCAAAAATTTTAACACAACAATAGATTTGGTTAGTAAATTTCAAAGCCAATTGGCCAACCAGGAATTTGATGCTGTAAAAAGTGACAATATGTTTGCTACGGATATTGCCATAAATAAGGAGCAGTATGGATTAACGCAAAAAGATAATTTTTTACTAATCAAGTATAAAAGTAAGCCCACAAAAGCAACCGTATCATCAACCTGGAATATAACCCTTAAAAAAATAAGCGCCAATAAAACCGTTGTTAAAGTAAGGTTAGCAAAAATTGATGCAGATAAGATTTCAAAGTCTCAAATTGATGCGACTAAAACCACATCAAGCGGAAAACTTGAGAAAATGCTAAAAAACTTTATCGAGCGCAATACCGATAAAGAAGAATATATTATTGGCACCACTAGTACTGAAGAAGCTGTAGATGTTGCCGAAGCCGCAGCGACCAATCAAAGCACTAACGCTGATTTAGGTAAATTACTGGATAAAAATAAAATGATTCCTTTACCAGTAACCGTAGATTACTTTACAAAAAAATTAGGTTTTGAACCTCGAACTGCCGAAAACGAGCTTTGCGAAAAGGGCATTTACTATATATGGGATTTAGAAAATGAAGTTAACCTTATTTATTCGCGTTTAAAAGACAAGAATCAGTACGCGAGTATTGCTTATTTTGGTGATGAAAAAATTTCTGGATTGCCTTTAGGATTAATATTTAATGAATCTACTTTTGATCAATGCAAATCTAAGTTTGCAAAATACAAACCTACCTGGCACCAGGAAACTACAGAAGTAAGCGCAACGGAATCAAAAGCTTTTTTAATTTTAGAATTTAAGGTAAATCAATATTATGTACAGCTTGGTTTTTACAACAATAAATATGTAACAAGCGTACAGGTTTCTACCAAAAAATAGCAATTATATGTTGATTAGAATAGTAATCCTTTCAATATTGACATTATGTGGTTTTCAAAATTTGGCTTTTGCTCAATCAGGAAAGAAAGTTTTCCATCAGCCTAAAGCAAAAGGCAATTGGTACTATTATCATCCCTTTACGGATAAGCGCTATGTTTTGGCTATTCAAAATATTGAAGATGAATTAGGTGAAGAAATTACAGGTATTAAAGGTGAAAACACTAATATCTATTTTGGAAAAAACAATGGATCTTCGGATCAGATTTTCTGGAAAACACACTTATTTATGCGCCTAATTAAGGATAACATTGAATATATAGATTATAACGGAGATGGCATAAAAGACATGGTAATTTATATGAATAGTGGCGGCAGAGGTGGCAATTCATTTTTCATGCTACTCCTAAAAAATCCTAAGGAACATAAGCTAACCCGAATAAAAGATTTCGAAAATATTGTAAATCCGACTTACGATAAAAAGCATAAAATTATATTATCGTATGCGCTAGCGGGCACAAATCATTATAGTATTTATAAGCTCAAAAATAATATGATTAATCAAATTGGTAGCTCTTTTGAAGATACGGATGACTTGGATTTAGACAAGAAGATTAATCAGATTTTAAAAGCTAACAAAATTAAATAGTTAAAGGGTTATAAGAATTCGTAATTATGCAGGCCTCTCGGTACACAACCACATCTGCATGGTAGGATAGGGCTTAACGCCTTTTACAATGGCTTGCTTTTCATCATAAGCCATTCCGAGCCATTGCAAAAGAGACATACCAATTCCATTTGAACCCTTAAAGTTTTCGATAAGATTTTTGGATTCATTTTTATAACCATTTTCATGAAAAACTATTTCAGGATCTATTTTTAAATAAACACAGGCCGCGTAAGACCATGCAATTGCCATCATTTCACCACCATTATGCAAATCGCCACTTTCCAAATTATCACTCATCGTTTGCCTTATAGCAGGGGGCATACACGCTAAATGTCCAGCCTCGTGCAAAATATCGCCTGGGTAAAGTAACTTCTCCATATCTATAATTAGTATTCCTGTTCTTAATTTCAGTCCAGGTAAAAAAGTTTCTGTATAAATGGGTTCTAAGCTATATTTTAAACCAATCTCATTTAGAAATGAGAGGATAAGACTGGTGTTTTTTTCCATGCTAATTTAATTTTTTAATACTAATTTAGTTTTTACCTTACTTATATCTTCAATTTATAATTAAATTCTAATAATTTATCTCTACCAACGTTCTCCATGTTAAATAAGTTTACCAATTCTATTTTCCAATACCATAGCGATTTAAAAACCGGTTTGAGAAAGATTTTAGATCCTGATTTTGACCGCAAACAAGAAATTTGGCTGAGTATTTTTGGCTTGGGTAAGTTGGAAACGTTTCAGTTTATTTATGGAGCGTGTAAAGATGCTGAACATTTTAATCAATGGGTTACATCACTTAAAGGAGTAGATTTTGTAGAACAGGCCACCTTAAAATTTAATCATTGGACGCAAAACAATATAAGTACCAACCACCAAATCCCGAGAGGTTTAAGTATAGAGCAACTCCAATTTTGGAAAGTTAATGGTTATTTAAAAATAGGCAATCTTTTTCCTGATTCGCATTGCGACGATGTAAAACAACTCATTTGCAATTATCTAAATATTGATCTTTCTAAACCCGAAACCTGGTATTTTAACCACGAAAACTGGCATGGGTTAATGGTACAACTTTATCAAGATGAGGCCATTAATAAGATTAGATACAATACAAATCTTTTCAATCTATTTGCCGAACTTTATAACAATACAGATATTATAGCCAATGTAGATAAATTGAGTTATAATCCACCAGAAACAGACAAATGGCGGTTTTCTCATGATAAATTACATTGGGATATTGACTTTAACCGCTTAGACGAAGATTATATTCAGGGCTTAGTCTACCTTGATGATGTACCCGAAAACGGAGGTGCTTTTAAAGCAGTTCCTGGCTTTCATAATCAATTTAAAAACTGGATAAAATCATTCGAAAACCTGCAGCAAGCGCACAATAAAATGCGTGAAGAGCAAATTGGAGAATTTATACCAGGCAAAAAAGGCGATGTAATTCTTTGGCGTAATACACTTCCACATGCGGCAAGTAAAAATAAATCAACGCACCCTCGTTTTGTACAATACGTGAGTTTTTCAAAGCTTTAAATGTTAATTCACATGGTTCTCATTATTACTGCAATTTTACAAAAATAGACTAACATGCGATACTCAATCCTAATTTTTAATCTATTCTTTTTCTGCTTGATACAAGCCAATGCGCAACCCTTTAAATTTAATTCCATAGGAGAAAAAAAACCGTTTTCCTTCCATTTTGGGTGGCACAATAAAAAAGGTGCCTACGTTTGGTACGATGGACAGAAATCACCAATTGCCTTAAAATTAAAGCATTACGAAAGAGACACCAGCCAAAGAGAAGATCATCAGCCTGATGTTGAATATTATAAATGGACTGAACTTGTTAACGGAAAAGCCACAGGCGAATATAAACTTACCTCGATGCTCAGAACCATTTCTGATGTGGAATATTTACGCTATAAAGATCAAAGAACGTTTAAATTTGAAATTGATGAAAACGAGAAATATGAAGGTAAAAACATGGCATTATTGCACGGCATTCAAATCCATTTTTATACCTTTTTTAAAGATGATTTAATTATAAAATATCCCGATTTAAAGGAGGAAAAATTTAAGCTTTATGAAGTAAACGAGGGGAAACCCCGCTATGTTTACATTGATGATTATAATTTCGATGGAATTGATGATATAGCCTTTTCTGTTACCGATGGCGAAGGCTTAAATGTTGTTTACAATGTGTTTATTTATAATCCGACGACGAAAAGATTTTCGCCATTAAAAGAACCTGAAGATATTGGTTGTGGATATTTTAATAATTTAAAAGTTGATAAAAAGGCAAAGAAACTTGCCGTTACCTGCAAAGATAATGCAAGGTGGAAAACCTACATTTATAAAATAGATAAAACCGGAAAATTAGTATTACAGAAGCCTGAATAAAACCATGAAAATAAAATTATTCAACTTTCTAATGATGACCTTATGTTTTTTAGCTGCCATAAATACAAATGCACAGCAGAAAAAGAATGAATTAATTTATAATGCACAAGCAAAAATTGCTTTTGAAAACGCATTCAGTAAGCTTCCGCAGCCTTATAAAGAGAAGCTAATCCAGCTGGAAAACAAGGAGGATAGTTTAATTAAAAAGAGACAATCAACAGGTTTATTCAATGGAAATGCAAAAGTTGGATGGAGTATTTTTACCAAGTTTGATGAAATTATAATCAATAATAACAAAGAAGAACTAAACCCTGGTACGTCAGAAAATTTGTATCAGCCAGATCATAGCGGGGCAATATTGCAAGGCGATACACTTACCATTTTTACAGGAGTGTTTTTCCCGAGATTTAAAATAATGGTTGTAAAAAACAAAGTGAAAATTATTTATGAGGACTGGCGAAAATACGATCCTATTTTTCAGGTAAAATCAACAGATAGCCTTAATGAAAACCTAAATCTAATTTGTAACATTGAAGAGTTTATCCTCAACAAAAAAGAAATTGGCATTAACGATCTACTTTACGGCAAAGCTACCTTTAGCACTCCGGAATTTTACGAAAATAAAATTCTTAAAAAATTTAAATTCAGTTATGTTTTTAAAGTTAATGTAGGTAAACCATAAGACAGAAAAATTGTAATTGTGAAAATAAAAAAACTACTCAAACCTATAATTTATCTTGCTATTGCAGGAATTGCCTTTATTTTTGGCATTAATTATTACGTAAAATCTAAAACAAATCCTTCTATTTTTAGCAACCAAAATGGATTGCCAAAAAGCAATGTGGCAATTATTTTTGGCGCAGGCATAAACAATAATAAACCAAGCAAATACCTAAAGGATAGGCTGGATGCCGGCATTAAGCTTTACAAAGAAAATAAGGTTCAAAAACTTTTATTATCTGGAGATAATGGCAATGATGCGCACGATGAATTAACGGTAATGAAAATTTATTGTTATGAACATGGTGTTGATACCACAAAAATTTACATCGATTATGCTGGTTTCGATAGCTATTACACTATGTATAGGGCAAAAAATCTTTTCAAAGTGGATACCGCCATTTTGGTTTCACAAAAATATCACCTAAACAGAGCCATTTATATTGGCAATAAATTGGGTATAAAATCCTATGGCTTCGTGGCAAACCAAGGCACTTATCCAGGTTACAACTATGTACGTTTTAGAGAAAGTTTTGCTATCGTGAA
This sequence comes from Pedobacter nototheniae, assembly GCF_004335085.1. GTDB lineage: Bacteria > Bacteroidota > Bacteroidia > Sphingobacteriales > Sphingobacteriaceae > Pedobacter > Pedobacter nototheniae. The sequence continues at coordinate 45,856 of NZ_RQRS01000029.1, forward strand.
ATCAGTATTGGACGTTGCCAGAAATAGAAACCCACACTTTATGGGCGAAACCATCAACATTAACGGTCCTTCAAATTATACCAAAAATGATTAATAAAAATATACTTTGCCTTCTATTAGTTACGCTTATTTGTAACAGCTTATTTGCGCAAAGCGATAACCCGGTTATCAAAAAATCAGCCGCTACAGTAAATGCATTTGTACCAAAAGGATGGAAAATAATTTATACAGCCAAAGGCGATTTAAATAAAGATTTTTTGCCTGATGAAGCTATAATAATCGAAAATACAAACCCTGAAAATATTGTTAAAAACGATGGAATGGGTGGAGAACTTCTAAATATCAATCCCAGAAAATTATTGATTTTATTGAAAAACAAAACTGGTTACGATCTTGTTGCAGAAAACACCAAGTTTATTCCTACTAAAAATTCTATGCAAAATAGCTGTCTGGAAGACCCTTTAAGCGAAACAGGTGCAGTATTTATTAAAAAAGGATTGCTGAACTTATCATTTCAATATTTCCTTTCTTGTGGCTCTTGGGAAGTAACTACCCAAGATTATACTTTTCGCTATCAAAATAATCGCTTCGAATTAATTGGTGCTGACGATAGGAGTTACCATCGTTCATCAGGAGAAATGTACGAAACCAGCAGCAACTTTTCTACCTTTAAGCAAAGCAATACCACCGGTGGAAACATGTTTGATGATAAAGTAAATAAGCCAAAAACAAAGTGGACACCGTTAAAGCGTCGCAAACTATTGGATTTACAAAGCATCACAGAGGATGCTTTTGAAAGTTTTATGAATCAGGATAAATGATAGCCAAAAACTACTCTTCCTCGTCTTCCTCCTCTGGAGTGTAATTTGAAATGGCGGTACCGATTGCATTTACTTCTTCATCCTCCTCAAAAATTGGAAGTTCAGTTTTATAATCCAACTTTAACCAGATAGACGAAGTATCCTTTAAAATCTGAATGTATTCTTTGCCATTTTTAAAAATGGTATAAGTATCATTCCCTTCCGGAAATACCGCATATGTAATTGGTCCAACTTCTACATCAAAAGGTTCTTGCATAACTTTTTTTCTTGCAAAGATAAGCTATACTTTTTAACGCCATAAAATTTAGTCCATTAAAAAAATTACCCCAATTTGCTTAAAAATTGAACCAATTATACTACTTTACACCTGGATAACCCTATAGAAAAGAAAGATGAAGTTAACGTTTTGGGGCGCAGCACAACAAGTAACAGGAAGTATGCACCTGCTTGAAGTTGGACAATATAAAATACTAATCGATTGCGGCCTTGATTATGAGAAAGATACCTATCAGGAAGAAAATCAACATTTCCCCTTTGATCCATCAAGTATAAGCTTAGTTATTTTAACACATGCCCATATTGATCACTCGGGCAATTTACCTACATTGGTAAGAATGGGTTTTGATGGGCAAGTTTTATGTACCGCACCAACAGCAGATTTAACTGCAATTTTATTGTTTGATTCTGTTAATATTTTTCTAAGTAAAGAAAAACGTAAGCCTCGTACAAAACGAGGTAATTTTAGCGGTCCGAAACCGCTGTATTTGCAAAAACACGTAATGGATACCATCGATAGATTTGTAACCATTGCTTTTAATAAACCTTTTCGCATTAACGGAGATATCAGCTTAACTTTTATACCAGTTGGGCACTTGCTTGGAGCCGCCGCAGCTGTATTAACTATAAATGAGCATGGCGAAGAAAAGAAAATTGCCTTTACCGGCGATATTGGCAGAGAAAATTATCCTGTATTAACTAATCCAGAAGCTTTACCTGAAGTGGATTACCTCGTGAGTGAATCTACTTATGGCGGTCGTTTCCACACCAAAGATCAAACCCTTGAAGAGCGTTTAATAAAAGAAATTACAGAAGCTTGCATAAAAAGCCCAGGCAGATTAATTATTCCTGCGTTTAGTATCGGAAGAACGCAATCTCTGGTTTTTGCTTTAAACCAAATTTTTACCAAAAAATTATTGCCACCAATTCAAATTTTTGTAGATAGCCCAATGGCTGTGCAGGCGACAGAAATTTATCGTAAACACCATAATCTTGTTAATCAAGAAGCGAAAGATTTTTACCAAACCATGGGTGATGAATTTGAATTTGAGCATCTTGCCTACGTTCAAACCATGAAAGAAAGTAAGGATGTTTCCAATTATTTTGATCCCTGCATTATCATTTCTTCAGCTGGAATGCTGGAAGGTGGCCGCATTCAGGATCATCTTTATTACAATATCCAAAATTATTATTGTACCATTCTTTTTATCGGCTACTGCGCTAAAGGAACCTTAGGAAATAAGTTATTACGTGGCGATCCTATTGTGAAAATTAAAGATCGAGAAATGATGGTTTATGCAACTATTCGTCAAACCGATTTATTAAGCGGTCATGGCGATCATAACGATTTGATTAAAACCGTAAAGCAAACTGGGCATCCAAAAAAAGTGTTTCTGGTGCATGGTGAAGACAGTAGCTTAAAGAGTTTATCTACAGCTTTACAAGAAGAAGGATTTACAGTTTCTATCCCCGAAAGAGGAGAGGTTTTTGAATTGTAGCATCAGCAAGTTATAAACCCCACAGTTTTTAAAAGTATGTGGGGTTTATAAAACTAATTTGGTAGACTCAAAATCAGAAGCTTAAAGTTTTACTTTCTTACTTGTCCATCACCACGAACTACCCATTTATAGCTGGTTAATTCATCAAGTCCCATTGGTCCACGGGCATGGAGTTTTTGAGTACTAATACCTATTTCAGCGCCCAAACCAAACTGTGCTCCATCGGTAAAACCTGTGGATGCATTTGCATAAACCGCGGCAGCATCAACCTCATTTAAAAAACGGGTAATTGTTTCGGCATCCTCGGCAATAATGGCTTCACTATGTTTCGAACTATATTCAACAATATGATCCAACGCATCATTTAAACCATTAACCACTTTAACCGCCATTTTAAGCGATAAAAACTCTGTACCGAAACTTTCTGCTGTAGCGTTGTTTAAAAGTGCTTCAGGGTAAGATTGCTTTAATATTTTGTAACTCTCTGCATCTGCAAAAAGTTCAACATTTGCATTAGCCAAAGGTGTGAGCAATGCAGGTAAATCATTTAATCTATTATGATGGATTAAAACACAATCTAAAGCATTGCAAACGCTAACTCTACGAGTTTTAGCATTTAAAATAATGGCCTTGCCTTTTTCCAAATCTCCTGTTTCATCAAAATAAGTATGTACAATGCCTGCTCCAGTTTCTATTACTGGAATTTTGCTGTTCGCTCTAACGTAGTTAATTAAAGATTGACTTCCTCTAGGAATTAAAACATCAACAAAACCTACGGCATTTAATAACGCTTCGGTTGCGGGTCTTTCAATAGGTAATAACACCAATACATTTTTGTTAATATGATGTTTTTCTAATACTTCATGAATAATTTTAGTGATGGCGAGATTTGAAAATTCAGCATCGCTACCACCTTTTAAAACAGCAACATTTCCAGTTTTAAAACATAAAGAAAATACATCGGCGGTAACATTCGGACGGGCTTCATAAATTACGCCAACAACACCAAGCGGAACCCGAACCTTTTTTAAATTCAATCCATTATCCAGCACTTTTTCTGAAAGAATTTCATCCAACGGGCTTACTAAACCAGTTACATTTTCTACATCGGCAGCAATTGCTCTAATCCGATCTTCGGTAAGCTTTAAACGGTCGTATTTTGGATCTTCAACAGGCATTTTAGCAAGGTCTTTTTCATTCTCCTGTAAAATAGTTTTCGCTTCACTAACCAGCATGGAAGCTAAATCTAAAAGCACATGATTTACTTTTTCCTTAGATAATGCTGCCATCCCACGACTTGCTTTCCTAGCATTTTCAAAATATTGTTGGTACTCCATTTTTTAGTATATGTATATTAAATCGCTGAATAAAAATAATCGTAATGAACTAAAGCCTTTTGCTTCTTTTGTCCAATTCTTTCTCTGGCCTTGTCTGATCCATATTCTGCAATTCCCAGCCCAATTAGCTTATTTTTTTCATCTACAATTTTGATAATATCGCCCTTTAAAAAGTCCGATTGTATCTCAATAATTCCAACAGGAAGCAAACTTGTTGCCTTGCCTGAGGTTAAAACCGCTTTTGCACCATCATTTAGTTTAACAATACCTGTAGCTGCGGTTTCAGAGTGCGCAATCCATTTCTTTTTACCAGATTTTATTTTTTCAGGCACAAAACGTGTATGAATCACATTTCCATTTAATAAATCTATTAAAATATTATCCTTAGTTCCATTTGCAATATGTACAGAGATGCCCAGTTTAGCCACTTTTTGCGCCATGGTAGATTTAGTAATCATGCCACCACGTCCAAATTGTGATTTTCCTGTGCTTATAAATGAACTCAAATAAGCCACATCGCCCTTAATTTCTTCAATAACAGTCGATCCTTCCACCTTAGGATCGCCATTATAAATCCCATTTACGTTCGATAAAATAATCAGTGCATCAGCGTTAAGCATGGAAGCTATCAACCCTGCAAGCTCATCATTATCGGTAAACATTAGTTCAGTTACCGAAACTACGTCGTTTTCGTTTACTACCGGAATCACATCGTGCTGCAACATAATTTGCATACAGTTTTTCATGTTCAGGTAATGTGCTCTATCTCTAAAATCTTCTTTGGTAACCAAAACCTGGGCGCATTTTATTTGATGCTTTTCGAAAAAAGACGAATAGGTATTAATCAGTTTTACCTGGCCAATTGCAGCTAGTAATTGTCTCGAAGCAACGGCATCTTGCTTTTCAGAAATAGAAATTAAACTCCTCCCGGAAGCAACCGCCCCTGAGGAAACCAGAATAACTTCAATTCCAAGCTTTTTAATCATTGCAAGCTGATCCACAAGGTGTTTTATTCTGTTTTCATCGGGCAATCCATTTGCCTGAGTAATAACATTTGATCCAATTTTAACGATGATTTTCTTGTAGCTTAACTTCATTTTCTGCTTGGTACGATGATAAAAAAGGCAATTTAATATTTGTTTTTTAATTGCGTAACGTGAATGCTATTTATTCATTGTTTTTTATAAATTGCATTAACCATAAAATCAACCTCTTATGAAGTTATATATCCCTTGCTTACTTTTGTTAAGCACAATAACTGCCTGCAAAAATCAAAAAGAAAAAATGAATCCATACAAATGGCCCGATGCTAAAGCCCCAGTGGCAGAAATTATTAAGAAAGACAGAGTTATACATGGCGATACCGTAGTAGATAACTATTATTGGATGATCGATTACTTCAAAAAAGGCCCTGATAGTACAAAAGTTGTAGATTACCTGAAAGCAGAAAATGCTTATTTGGATGCCATGATGAAGGGCACGGAAAAATTTCAGGGTGATTTATTTAAGGAAATGAAAGCCCGAATAAAGGAAAAAGACGAATCTGTACCGGTATTTAGGAATGGCTATTTTTATTATACCCGAACCGAAGATGGAAAGCAATACTTTAAATACTGCCGTAAAAAGGGAAGTTTAACAGCAAAAGAAGAGGTACTTTTAGATGTAGATGAACTTGCAAAAGGGCATTCTTTCTACAGTGCAACGGGTTTTAGTGTTAGCCCAGATAATAAGCTATTGGCTTATGGAGTAGATCAGGTTTCTCGCCGACAGTACACAATTAATATTAAAAACTTAGAAACAGGAGAAGTTTACAAAGATGCCATTACCAATACAGATGGAGCCAGTGTATGGGCAAATGACAACAAAACCATTTTTTACACGGCAAACAATCCAGTTACCCTCCTTAGTGAAAATATAAAAAAACATACTCTGGGCACTGATGCGAAAAAAGATGTGGTTGTGTATAATGAAAAAGATAACAGCAATTATATCGGCATAGGAAAATCTAAAAATGGAAAATGGATATATATCGTTTCAGAAGCAACCCTAACTTCTGAATGGCAATTAATTAATGCCGACCAGCCTGAAAGTTCATTTAAGGTTTTTCAACCAAGAACTAAAGATGTGTTATATAATGTTACGCCACTTGATGATAAATTTTTGATTTTAACCAACTGGAATGCTAAAAACTTCCGCTTGATGGAATGTCCATTAGATAAAACTTCAAAAGAAAACTGGAAGGAAGTTATTCCACACCGCAAAGATGTTTTAATAGAAAATGTAGAAGAATTTAAGGATTATATTGTACTATCCGAACGTAAAAATGGCTTAACAGATCTTCGTGTTCAAAAAAGAGATGGTAGTGATTATTACATCAAATTTGACGAACCAGCTTATGATGCCAGTGTAGGCTCAAACCCTGAATACAGCAGTAAAACGATTCGGTATTACTATACCTCTTTAACTACACCAAGCTCTGTTTACGATTATGATTTGGAGAAAAAAGATCAGAAATTAATGAAACAACAGCAAGTTATTGGTGGCTACAATCCTAAAGATTATATAACTGAGCGTGTTTTTGCCACTGCAAAAGATGGAACAAAAATTCCGATTGCTTTGGTTTACAAAAAAGGTACAGAAAAGGATGGAACATCGCCGTTATTGCTTGAAGGCTATGGCTCATATGGATCAAACTCTGATGTTTATTTCTCTTCGGTAAGGTTAAGCTTGTTAAACCGTGGCTTTGTATATGCAATTGCCAATATAAGGGGAGGGCAGGAGCTAGGCCGCCAATGGTATGAAGATGGCAAACTGATGAAAAAGAAAAACACTTTTACAGATTTTATTGCCTGTGGTGAATATTTAATTGAGCAGAAATACACTTCAAAAGGGCATTTATATGCAACTGGAGGTAGTGCTGGTGGTTTATTAATGGGTGCAGTGGCAAATATGGCACCTAATTTATGGAACGGTATTGTAGCCGATGTTCCTTTTGTTGATGTAATTAATACCATGCTGGATGAAAGTATTCCACTAACCACCAATGAGTTTGATGAGTGGGGAAATCCTAAGCAAAAAGCAGCTTATGAGTACATGAAAAGCTATTCTCCGTATGAAAATGTGGAGAAAAAAGCATACCCAAATATGCTCGTTACAACAGGATTGCACGATAGTCAGGTGCAATATTTTGAGCCTGCGAAATGGGTAGCAAAGCTTAGAGCCAACAAAACCGATAAAAATGTTTTGCTGCTTAAAACCAATATGGAATTTGGGCACGGCGGGGCATCTGGTCGTTTTGATTACCTGAAAGATGAAGCCTTAACTTATGCGTTCTTTTTCGCCCTGGAAGGGATAAACAAATAAAAATCTGCCCAATCAGAATTTATAACAGTATGCTGACGGATGGCATTTGCACTTTGCGCTTTAGGTAGGGTGCAAATGCTTATCTTTGCAAATCAATGGAATACAACGTTCATACGCTGCCTAACGGCATCCGCTTATTACATGTGCCCTCGGCTTCAACTATATCTCATGCCTGTATTATCGTAAATACGGGTTCTCGCGATGAGTCTGACCAAAAAGCAGGACTTGCGCATTTTATAGAACATTTAATCTTTAAACGTACCGAAAAGCGCAGTACCAATCAGATTTTAAACCGGTTAGAAAGTGTTGGTGCAGATTTAAATGCCTACACCACCAAAGAATATACCTGTGTTCATGCCTCGTTTCTAAATCCTTATCTCGGTCGTACTTTAGATCTTTTTAATGATATAATTTTTCATTCTACCTTTCCTGAAGATGAAATGGATAAAGAAAAGGGCGTAATTTTAGATGAAATTTCTTCGTATATCGATCAGCCCGAAGAAGCAATTAATGATGATTTCGAAGATTTGCTTTTTGCAGGTCACCCGCTTGGTCATAACATTTTAGGTACAACAGAAACTGTTGAGAATTTTACACGTGAAGACATTATCAATTTCAGAAAGGAAAATTATAAAACCAGTGAAATTGTTGTTGCCGTTTTAGGAAATTACAGCTTTAAAACGGTTGTAAATAATGGTTCAAAGCATTTTGCCGATGTTCCAGAAAACTCACCGTTAAAAGAACGTGTAAAGCCTATCCTTCATCAAGCCGAAAATAAAACGATATACAAGCCTATTACCCAAGCGCATTGCTTATTGGGCGCACAAACTTATTCAACTCATCATCCATATAAAGCCGGATTATTGCTTTTAAACAATTATTTCGGTGGCAACGGCATGAGCTCCGTTCTTAATTTACAGATTAGAGAAAAGTATGGAATCGCGTATACCATAGAATCAGGGTTTTCTCCCCTTAGCGATACTGGAATATTTACCATTTATTTTGGCACCGATCGTGAAAAGCAACAAAAAGCACTTTCACTTATCTTTAAGGAAATTAAAAAATTAAGAGATAATCCGCTGAATAATTTACAGCTACAAAAAGCTAAAAATAAATTTATTGGTCAAATTGCACTTGGAGAAGAAAACAGAATTGGTTTAATCATTGCTATGGCAAAAAGCCTGATCGATCATGATAAAATTGATAGTTTAGAAACTGTATTTGCCAAAATTAATGCGGTTACAACCGATGAAATTGCAGAAATAAGTGCGGAAGTATTAGATAAAGACAAGCTTAACATTTTTACATTCTGTCCAATAGGGGAATAATTCTTATTTTTGTAGAATCAAATCTTTATAACATCATCAGCAAAAGCTTTTTGAAATCACTTAAAGCCTAAATAATTACTGATTGACAAGTAAAAAATTAATAACTCAGACTTACGATCTGAAAAAATATTACCAAAATGAAATTACCAATAGTAGCCTACGGAGATCCGGTTTTAAAGAAAGTAGGAACTGATATAGAAAAAGATTACCCTGAATTAAAGGAACTAATTGCCAACATGTTTGATACCATGTATTATGCAAATGGTGTTGGTTTAGCTGCTCCACAAATTGGTTTGCCAATCAGGCTGTTTATTGTTGATACAGGTGTAGATGATGACGGAAATCCAGGCTATAAAAGAGTTTTTATCAATGCGCAGATTTTAGAGGAAACTGGCGAACCCTGGTTTTTTAATGAAGGCTGTTTAAGTATTCCTGATATTCGCGAAAATATTTCACGTAAGCCAAACATTAAAGTACACTATCTGGATGAAAACTGGGTGGAACATACCGAAGATGTAGATGGATTAGCAGCCCGCGTAATTCAACATGAATACGATCATATTGAAGGTAAATTATTTACCGATAAAGTAAGTGTTTTACGTAAAACGATGCTTAAAAGCAAGCTAGATGCCATCTCAAAAGGAAACATCAAAACGGATTACAAAATGAAATTTCCGAACAAGAGCAAAAAAAGATAAATAAAAAAGGAGCAACGAAAATTTGCTCCTTTTTTGTTGAGGCTAATTTTAATTCCGTGCTACTTGAAATACTCATATATCCACTAATGAAAGTATTTATTCAATGAATATCTTTTTCATATAATATTTTTGAGATACATTTTTTATTGGCATATTGGGATGAATTTCTAAATTATGCGTATTCTACTTAGACTCTTCCCATCTTAATTAACTTATGTTGACCTTTATAAATCTATCTTTTTGCCTCTTTCAAAAATCTGAAACCTAATTAAGTTTAGATTTCGCATCCCAACTTCCTATCGATTACATATACTATAGAAAATGTGGGATTACTTCAATAATTAACATTAAACCATCATCTCGCTCTCAATGAAAAAGAAGATTTACACCTTTTTTCTGATTTTACAAGCCGCCATTTCTCTAAAAGCGCAAGATCCTGCTAATAAATTTCGCATGGATATCATTCAACCCTCACCTACCGCTGCAAACTTGGCAAAATATGGTGATATACCTGTAACAATGTATCTGGGACAGGCTAATATTTCTTTACCAATATTTAATATTGATGGCGGTGATATTAACCTCCCAATAAGCCTAAGTTATAACTATACCGGGCTAAGACCTAATGACCAAATAGGTTGGGTAGGAATGGGCTGGTCTCTTCTGGCTGGTGGTGTGATAACGGTTAATGTAAGAGGAATTCCTGACGGTAGCGCCTCTGCTGGGAAAAATTATGAACAGATCGTGGATTCACTTACAAAAGCTACTCCAGTAAACCAAACTATCCTTTCAGAAACCGCAAAAAGTGCTACTTATGAGAGCCTGATATGTATAGTTTTAATTTTGCAGGATACTCAGGAAAATTTATCAAATTTAAGGGTAAGTTTTACTGTTTTCCGGCAAGCAAACTAAAAATAGAGGGCACTGCAGATAATGGGTTTATCATTACCGCAGAAAATGGGAATAGGTATGAGTTTTACGCACCTGAGTTGACCCGTCAAAAGACTGTCCCTGAAGTACCTTCGTTTGGAAGTTTTGTTTCTTCATGGTATCTCACCCGCATAACCAATGCAGCTCAAACTGAAGAAATCAGATTAAATTACATACAAGAAGGAAAGCTTGCCCAGTTTGGTGGATTTTCACAATCCTACCTTAAATATGAAGAAATAGGAAATCCAGCTGGAGATGGGCCTGCTCCCAGAGATCAACTTTATCCGATAACTGCAGACATGGCTACAACAGTAGAATGTCTAAGGCTTTCTAGTATCATTTCGGAAAAATATAAAATCACCTTTGACCCAGAAAGCACCCCAAGAGAAGATATAAGCGCTAGCCCTGCTCCATCTAATCTGTTATTTTATGCGCTAAAAAGCATCAGAATTGAGAATAGGATAGGAGATTTAGTAAAAAAAATTAAACTTGATCATGGTTACTTTGGAGCTGGACTTTCGAAATACCTTAACCTCCTAGCACTCAAGGAATATAATGTAAGGTCATTGGGCGCTTCAACGGTAGTGACTGATTCTCTAGTTCATACTTTTGATTACGAAGACGGTCCTTTACCGATTAAAGGGCATCCGACAGGGATTGATCATTACGGATATTATAATGGTGTGATATCTTCAAATCTTATTCCTGAAAAAGTAATTCAGGGTGGTGTAACAATTCCAATGATGCCAGGCGGAGCAAACCGTGAACCCTCATTCATTCCTGCCAAAAGTTGCGCATTAAAGAAGATTCACTACCCAACTGGTGGGTATTCTGAATTTATATATGAAAGCAATCAGATTGAGACTGGCAATTTTCTTTCCACTGAACAAAGTATGTCATTATCGGTTTACCGTAGTATCCCAGATGATTTTTCTGAAATAGATTCATTAAAGCCCTTTCATCTAGATGGTGATCAAAAAGTAAATATATGGTACGCAAGAACTGGTAAAGCACCTATTTCAATGGATAGTGTGGCTAGAGAAAATAAGAAAGCTGAGGTATTTGTTTATAAGCTTGAAAATGGCATTCAAACTCTTGTTTATACTGTCGGTCCGTATAGGTCGGCAATCAATTCTGGACAAAGCGTAAATGTTGATCTTTCAGCTGGTGATTATATATTCAGGGTACATTGTGATGAAACTGAGGATAAAATAGATTTACAGGTTACCTACAACAATCAAACTAATATTCCCAATTTAATGGATGCACATGGGATAAGGGTACAAAAGATCATAAACCATCCAGTTTCTGGTTCAACAATTGAAAAAAGCTATAAATACCTCCATGGAAAAGGGCTGCTACCCACTTATAATAATACTTCTCTAGCTGTATACTTCCCAATCATAGCAGCCGCAGGGTTCTATAGATGGCTGAAACATACATTGATGACTTCTTCAATTGCTGAAGGACAGGGGATGGGTACTCCTTATTTTTATTCTACAGTAATTGAAGAAACTTCTTCTTCGTCAGGAACCAAGTTGAGATCAATATATGATTATAGAAATTTCGATAATGAAATTAGTTATGCCGGAATAAAGCTAGTTAAAAAGATAGATTACAAGCATTTAAACAACAATTTTATTCCTCAATCTAAAGTTGAATATACCTACAATACAGATGTACAAACATATTTTACGGCAGTTAAACCTCCATATAAAAATACTCAGGGTGAACCTCAATACCTTACGCACTATTTATATGATGGGTATCAGCTAATGTCTGGATGGGACCAAATCAAGTCAGTAATTGAAACTTCCTACGATGGAGATTCTATCAAAGTTATCACTGATAATACTTATAATCCTATTACAAACAATCTCCTTTATACTAGAAAAAAGCTCTCTAACGGAACAGAGTTAATTGAAAAATACAAATATGCTTCGGATTATTCGTTGCCAGCCGAATCATCGCTGGCGGCAGCAAATATGGATGCGAAGATAGAGACCCAAGTCTGGAAGAAAACCTCATTAACCGATTCAGTAATTACCTCAGGAACAATAAATCAATTCGATGCACAGAAGTTCAAACCAATAAATATTTATGCACTTAATACTAAATCCATATTAAGAACACTAAATAATGAACCACTCAATGGGCAAGGAAAATACACCACTTTAGTCAGCGACAGCCACTATGAGAAGAAGGTAAGCTATCAATATAATAGTTATGGCAAGCTTGAAAAGCAACATGTGGCAGCTGCTATTCCAATATCCTATAAGTGGGGTTATGAGGCTATTGATCCTGTTGGCACAACAAGCAGTAACAAAAGAAATCATCCAATCGCAGAATGTAGGAATGCAGAACCAGATGAATTTCTAGTGGAAGATTTTGAGGATAACCTAGTGGAGCAATTAGGCACTGCTCATACTGGCTTAAGATGCCATGTGGGCAACTATACCGTAAATTGGACTTTGCCGAACCAACGTTCATATCTAATTTCTTATTGGTATTTATCTGGGTATTCTTGGCTTTTCATGGAAAAACCTTATGTAGGCCCACAAATGATTTTGACAGATGGTTCTGCCTATGATGACATTAGAATACATCCAACTGATGCTCAAATGACCACTTATACTTATAAAACAGGAGCAGGTATTACCACATTAACCGATACTAAAAACTTGGTGAATTATTATGAATATGATGGTTTTAACAGGCTGCTCAACATCAAAGATGATAAGGGCAATATCATCAAAAACTTTGCTTACAACTACATGAATAGAGCCGCAGTTTGGACAGATACACAGTCTTACTGTCAGATTGATCAAGCTGGTAACAATACGGGTGAACAGCGAATGATTCAAACCGACTCCAATCCTCTTAGCGTTAGTTACGGAACAACACGTACGATTTCAATAGGATTTACATTCGTATGCCCTACACCAGTATATGCAAAAATGATTATTGAATCTTTAACCGTCGATTATAGCTATGGCTATAATATTACTGTATCAAAGTACAGAGCTCATCTTTTCAGCAATCAGGACTGCACGATTCCTTATGTGGCTACAAATACAATGAATATAAATTGTAAAGTATTTTATACTAATGAATATGACAATGGTGATCCCAGCTCAACACAAACGCAATATTCTGTGCTTAATATTCCAGCGGGGGGAAGCCTATCAAACTATATTGAGGTTATTTCAGGTTGTAGCCCACCATTAGAATTCCGTTTGGCGCTAAAGTCTTTGAGCAGTTCTGGCACATTAAAAGCATTAAACGATAATGTGACTACAAATTCTAACAATAAAAGCCAACAGTTTAACAAGGGTGAAGCTCCTGGTGGTGGAGGTGATGATCCGAAACCTGCAACCACTTGTACAAGTTTCACCATTTCAGTAGAACCAGGTACTGGATATATCAGAGTAAATTGATTATTAAACTTACGTGCTATTTTTGATTATTCTGACAGAGTTCTTCAATTAAATGTTAGCTTCGTTAAAGCATATAAGGCTTTCGTAAATTAATATTCTATACAATGAATAAAGAACAATTATTTTGGAATTGGTAAAGCAAATGAAGACAAGTATTTTTTTCTTAATCAGATTAATGATATAAATGAGAAAGAAAGAATTTTAGATGACTTCCTTGATCATTTACACAAATATTGTGATAAATTGTTCTTTGAAATAGGAGGCTACCCAAATGATAAGCAAGACCTTATCATTACCGCTGATGGCAACAGTGCTTTTTTTAATAAAGTAGAACTTCTTGTAAATCAAGCACCATTATTAGCACACTGGAATGTAATTGCCCTTAAGCCTGCGATGGGAAATGGTATTATTGAATACAATGGAGCTAAACTTGATCCAGAAATGATGTACTTTATCCCTCTCAGCAATAAAGCATCTCAAAAAATCGGACTGAGAATATATATACAGAATTACAATTTAGATAATCAAAAAGATTTTTTAACAGCAGCATATTTAGTTTTGGATACTATTTTAGGCGAAAAATCAAATGCTTTGGACATTGGTCATGTAGAAATAGAAAACCTATCCCTTACTTCAGAAAGGGATGAATTAATTGAATTTATTAAACTTCCCAGATATATCGCATGGAAAAAATCAAGGAAATAAGCTTAAGTATTTGAAAGACTTTTTATTTCTTCCATCGTATGAGAAAAATGTCTTTTATTAGTGAATGCAGCATATTCAAGGCCAACACAGGGTGTCATATCCCCATCCTTTATATCAGTGCCTACAAATCTTATATCTTTTAAAGAGACTATGTTTTTTATAAATTTTATTGACGATATAACTCCACAGTTATTATAAGCCAAAGTGCTTAAATGAGATAATTTTTCGGCATATTCAGGATTTTTTATTGCTTTACAGTGATCAAAAAATAAATAGGTTAAACTTTCACTACTCGCTTCTAAACAGCATAAGTCTTCTAACTTATTGCAATAATAAAATTCTAATCTTTCAAGCTTAGGGAATTTCTCTAATCCATTTAAAGAACATATGGTAGATTGAACGAATTTTAATCTTTTAATCCATACAACACTTGGTAAATTTGAAAAGCCTTTATCTTTTGGATTGTACCCTCTAAGTATTAAAGTATCTAATTGCTTACATTTATCTATGTTTGAAAGCAGTAGACTCCAATCGATATTCAAGATTTTAAGAAGAGGAAAGACCGAAAAATCAATCTTCCTCTTTTTGCCTGTTATAAACAATGATTTCAAATTGTTTTGGCTATGAATTGCACTTATACTTTAATTCCATCTGAAATTTGTAACCGCTCTATGTTTGGATAGTTAGCAAGAAAATCTATATTTTGAAGTTCGTAATTATGCGAAATACTAATGATAACGCCACATAGATTATGATTGTTATAAATTCGCATGCACTCCTCTATATGATTTGAATTAACAATTATAGATATCTTTCCGTCAATCCCTTTATAAGCCTTAAATCCATCAATCTCAATTATTGCCATTTTTATTTTCGTTAAATTTATTTTTGTAATTTCTATCCACCTGCAAAAGCAAGACCAATTAACACAATTGTCCCAATAACTGCACCAATTGTTCCCGCGGGTTGTGGTTTAAAATTTAGAGGAATTATAGGCCTGACCCTTAATCCATGAATAGGATTGAGGGTTTTTATTGTTTAGAATGCATCAGTTATTTTTAACCTATCGGATTTCAAATTCGTCTTTATCTTTAATTCGAGATGACCTGCGGAACATCTCGAATAGCTGGTATTAAATACCGGAAAAACTTACCGCCTGGTATTTATAATTTGTTGAGCATCAGGTTCGATTTCTTGCATTTTAGGATTAGTTCGATCCTTTTTGGCATCTCCCGTCTGTTTACCCTTTTCAGGATCATTGCCCTTGATGTTTCTTTACCGTCTTGTCATACTTTTCAACTTGTCCATTTTCATAATCCCATTCAAGTATTCTACCATCCGGTAAAACCCATCTCTTTCTGTCGCTTTCAGGATTATATCTACCTTTTCCGGCCTTCGGAAATGCTTCTAATGTTGATGGCGCAGGGTTAATTTTGTCCACTGTAGCTATAGCAGAAGGGTAATTTATCTGCCAAAAAAATAATCTTGGTAAAAAAGCATAAATTTCGATATGTAAAATATTAATGTAAGTACCGATATAATTATTAATTCTAAATGTTTTTTTCCAAAATTAATTAAATAAAGAAAAAGCCAGTATGACAAAACATTCAGCAAGAAAAATATTATATTTAATAGTAATTCTGCTCTGAAATGGCTAGTTGCAGAACCAAATCCAAGCAAATATCCCACAACAATATATCCGACACTAAAAAATATTATTATTAAAATATAAAAAAATAATCTGAGAAATATTGAATTTTTCATTTAGTCTAATTTATGGTCACCTTAATACCTTATGCTTGCTTTTTTCTTACAAAATCATCAATAATTTTTTTATTATCCACCTTATTGTTTTGCCAAGATTTTAGAAATGCTCCTACGTCTTTTACAAAAGAAGCATTACTATGGGCTCCAAATGTACCCTCAACCTTTTCATTAGAAGAAAAAGCAGCAACTACACCTTCCATAGCATTCCCAGAAAGCTTATCTCTATCGTGATGGTGAGAAAATTCATTTACTCCATTTGGAACTGTAATATTTCCAGAACCGTGAGGTTAATTTTCACTACTAAATACCATAATTAATTCTTATCTTCAACTTATTTCATACTATATATGATATAGTATGAATCCTTCTATGCTTTCACTAAGAATAAAATCGTTATCATCGTCTGAGATATTTGAGCCATCAGCTGGGTCTAAGCTTAGATAAATCCTTTCATTTTTTTTAAAGAATTTTAAATATTCTACATTATAAAAATCATATTTATTGTTATGATAAAAAGAGTATTCATAAACATTATGAAAAACTAACACTACATCAGCGTTAATTCGGGACAATAAAAATGTGATAGAAATCCTAACGTTACCATCACTGCCTGTAATAATTATATCCTTTAATCTAGAACTAATTAAGCTTAAATCATTAACTAAATAATGTATAACATTCTCGTCTTCTCCTATTTTCTCCATATATCAATTTTAAAATTCTCCAAATTTGGGTGGTCTACCTGGTTGTCTAAACCCCTTACCAGTTGGTTTCTGCCTATTTCTCATATCATTAGTACGATCCAGCAAGGGAGGTAATTCATCATAGCAATAAGGCTTAAGCTTACTATAATCATCTCCAGTTAAGGCAACACTGTATTCAAACAAGTCAAAGGTAAAGGGTATTTCATTATCTAAAAACTCTTTGTTTTTATTATAGAGATTCTTTTCAATAAAGTAACTCATTCCATCATCAAACATAAATCTCTCGTTAGTCACTTGATCAAGAAAGAGTTCTTCAAATTTTTGATAAGGGATATTAGAAATGTTTATAAATCAAAAAACAAAATTCGATCCTTTTAAAACAACTTCCAAGTGAACTTGATAATAATACTTTTTCTTCATTCTTTTTCAATTTTTCATTAACTATTATGCGCCAGAAAGTGCCAGACAAATAAGCAAAATTGTACCTACAACAGCCCCAACAGTTACTGCGGGGTGGGGTTTAAAATTTGAAGGAATTATAGGCCTGACCCTTAATCCATGAATAGGGTGGAGGGTTTTTATTGTTTTGAATGCATCCATTAGTTTTAACCCATCGGATTTCAAATCCGTCTTTATCTTTAATTCAAGATGACCGCCGGAACATCTCGAATAGCTGGACTCCCACCAATCTCCCCTGCAGCAATACCTCCTGACGCAAATGCTGCACCTATTTCCCCTCCAACTTCTGCTGCTTTAAGTGCAGACAGCATACCTCCCAAGGCATTTTGGAAATCGCTCCATTTTGAGCCAGCGGTTAATGGCATTGCGCTTGCGGTAGCGGGGGCACAAGTCGAAACTTGCGCTAGGGTTTATCGAGTTATAAACCTTGCTCCATATAGGAGGGGTGCCAACCAAGGACTAAAGTTTTTGATGGTGCTTTTTTATGTAATTATAAAAACCATCATCTGTATTGACCATAATTGTCCCCTCTTCTTTTCGGCCCTCATTTTTATAGAGGATTGTTTTATTCTTAGTGTCAATTTTTATGGTATCGCCAATTGTCATTGCGTTGACAACGATATCATATATTTCTATTTTGCCATTTTTAATTATACAATAATAATAATCGTTTTTTGAACGAGGGTCATAATTTTTGATATTCGAATTTATTATCTTTAAATCTGCAATGCCAAATCCATTATAGCCTTTAACTTTATCAACCTTATAAACAATGCCTGTCAATTGCAAGTTTAAGTCCTCAAGAGTTGCCTTATTCAACCTAGTTTCGGTTTTAAGATTGAAATAAAGAGAAATTAAAATAATTATTATACCAGCCAATAGAACATAAAATACTCTTTTCATAATCCTGTGAACTATTTTGTCAAATAATTTATTATTCCAGTGGCAATGGGATTTTGTTGGTTAAAATACCTATCGGCAAAACTACGCTTTGCAGTAGGTATTTCGCTGTTAAGAAGTTTAGAATTGGAAATACCCTTATTTACTGACCCTGCATTTACACTTTCTCCAACCCCCGCAGATACACCAACTGAAATGCCTTTCCAGCCTGAAGTCATACTGAACCCAGATACGTTGAACCCACCACCGACAATTGCCTTTAGGTCAGCAGATACCCCAACAGAACTTGTTTCACCTTCAAAAGTACTCGGACGCATCTGAAAGTCATTCTTTGCGTCAGTATTTACTGCAACAAAGAAGTTTACTCCGCCAGCAGCAGAAATCCCTTCCTGAGCACCTACGCTTGCTGTTGAAGAAAGCCCCGCAAAAGAGTAGTTATAACCCCCATATGTTTTATTCGTGAAGTTAACGACGCTAATTTCTGCAGCACCCGAAGCACCTAAACCCGCTGCCCCACTTGCTGATACACTTTCCGAATAACCTACTGCATAGTGGCTACCGTTGGTAACTTTATCTAAACCAATATTTATAGTTTTGTTTGTTTTTAAATCAACTGGGACATTATATTTAAAATCTTCGCCTGGTGCCTTTATCCTCCATTCTTTTTTATCCGCCCCTGTTAAAATTATATCACTTGGCATCATCCCATCGGGGTCTATAAACCGTATCGGATTTCCAAACGCATAATTGTATGGACTGAAATTCCAAATCCGTCTTTATCTTTAGTTCGAGATACCCTGCGGAACATCTCGAATAACTGGAATATGAAAAACCCTTAACTTAATGACATTGACCTTGCAGTAACGAGGGGCTACTTTCTATAGGTATCTCTATAGTCCAAGATAGCTTTTACTTCACCATCCTTATAAATAATCAACTCTAATGATCCTTTTCTCTTAGATAACGAGTCTCCTATTTTAATTTTATATTCCCACCTTCTAAAAATCTGATATTTATAACCGCTAGCCAATACAGCTATTTTAATATTGTGATTTTGCTTATCGAAATATAAAGAATCTACTTTGCCCGCAAAATTTTCAGCCAAATCACTATCCTTAATTACCTCTTCTGTTGTTCCGTCAAAAAAAACTAACCAGAAAAAAAAGCTAAATAGCAATATTACTGGAATAATGAAAATTGAATATAAGATGATTTTACTTGCTCTATTCATTTTTATAAAAGCCTTAAACTAATACACCCAAGTTCTGCCAATACTATACATTGCTGAAGCACCAACTTTCATGCCTTTAGTCAGAGAGGTTAACCCATCCTTCTGAATTACCCAATGCTCGTTGAACTTGATTAAGAGATTTCCCTTGCAATAAATTTGGATTTTCTAAAACATCTCGAATAGCTGGTCTTCTAATTTTCTATTTTGGCACGAGCAACACGCTCACAACGGATTAGCTAAAATTTCTTATTTACATCTGAGGACAGTTTAAAAAAGCGTTTATTGTTTATCATCATACTTTTTGATTTAATATCAATTTTTGATATAAATAATGGGTCAAGCTCGATTGGAGAACCAATTTGTCTTTCTTTAGGAATAGCTTTATCTACAACAAAAAGGTCTAAATCAGTACCAACTGCACCGGCTACAATATCCCCTCCAATAGACTCTGTTAAATGAGTAATTTTAAAAAATAACTGATTTTTATTAGTTCTAAATGTACCCTTTAAACTAATAATTTTTCTATTATCAGTCACCGGATCGAAGGTATAGATAAATTTTCCATCCTTAAACAATTTAATATTCTCAAGCAAGCCTGCTCCTACCTTTGGGGTAGACACCTGCCAAATCCCAACCAAAAAATCCTTTGGCATCACTGTATTACTCGCTGTTTGTGCGAATGATATATATATCCCTTGGAATAAAAAATAAAATATTAAGATTTTCTTTATCATATTTATTTTAATTAATTCTACTGCCAACTTTTTGTTTGTCTATAAGCCGGATAAATCAATTTCCCACCATAATTAGGCTGTGAATTCCAACTACTGCCCGAACCTGTAAGTTCTGTACTTGGTTTTACATTTGGACTTAGTATAAAATATTGAACCGAACTAACTGTTTTTTTACCGAATACAGATGGACCATTACCTGGCTCTGAATTCATAAAACCATTATTTCTACCAATGTTTGCCACCTCACCCTTACTTAAATTATCTCCAACCGAAAACGAGGCTATATGGCCGTGCCCACTTGGATTATCGTAACCCAAAAGAGACAATCCTCCATTTTTAGCAGTTTCTTGAGCAGTTTTTAGATCTACTGCTTGAAATAATGATGACTTTTCTAGAGTATTAACCATTGTGTTTGCCATTCCTTCTAAATTATACAAACTAGAACTCCCTGTAACAGTGCCTAAAGTTTTAAAGATATTCTGAGTTGCATAATTACAATACGTATCTGAATTAGGTATAAGAGACTTATTAGATGCATTAAGATTTTGTGCACCCTCTATTGCAGATGTCATATTAATATTATTAACGCCACCTTGGCTACTATCAAAACCTGAAAACTCATAGTGTTTAGACAAACCATTACCTACCTGAATAAACTTAGCATTCGATCCGTCTTCAATATGATTGACAAGTTTCCCGTTTTCGTCATAAAAATCCGAAGGGGGCGTAGCAAACATCCCATCAGGATCAATGAAGCGTATTGGATTATTGAATGCATAAGCATATGGATTAGTCTTTCTATCCTTCTCCGCCAGCGGATCTATAACATTCCACCTACCAATCACTGGGTCATAGAACCTTGCGCCGTAATCATATTGCCCTAACTCTTCCTGCAACTCCTTGCCATTATAAAGGTACTTGTTTAAACTTGAATTTGGAATACCCATCTTCCTTAATCCAAAAGCAAAATAATCGTCCCTTTGGATTACCTCTGCCAGTTGCCCGTTTGGATTCTTGTAAAAAGTAGCCCTCACATTACCCAAATGATCGGTCAGGTTGTATTCGTAACTGTAATCTGTTCCGTTTCTTCTCGCTACACCTTCCTCTGTCTGGATAAATTCTATCGCACCATTCGTATATTGGATGCCAGCTACATAATCGGTGGTGTTTGTTCCACTAACTTTCTTTAGTTTTTGTCCGGCGGCATTGTAAGTATAAGTGATGTTCTGGTTCCCGCTTACCTGTGTTGGCAGGTTCAGGTAGTTGTAGTTCAGGTTAATCCCTTTTTGGCTATCGCTCTTTAAATTCCCGTTTTCATCATATACATAACTACTATTGGTAAAACCACTAATCTGTGTCAGTTGGTTACCTGTATAACCCGTATAATTGTTTGTCCCAAAGTTATCACGGCTCAGGCTGGTAATGTTACCCATAACATCATAACTAATCGCCTCGCCAAGGTTAGGGGAGCTTGCATTGGTTAAACGGTTTAACCTGTCGTAGCTATAATTAAAGGTATTGATGGCTGGATTATTCCCTGGCCCCCATAACTGGTTGCTGATGTTACCATTGTACTGGGGGACCACGTTTATAGCATCCTGATAGTTTAACTGAATGCTGAACTGATCGGAAATACTGCTTTTTAACCAGCCCCTTTCGTTATAGGCAAATTTGGTGTTTTGTAAAAAGGTACTGCCTCCATCTACACTGTGGCGGTTCTTTTGTTGCAGTTGCCCCAATTCATTATAATCCAGTTTGCTTAAAAGTACTTCACCTTTATTGTTGATGTTTTCAAAGGTGCCGAGTTTCCTGCCCATATGGTCATATTCATAGCGGTTGGCAATTGTTGTGGTTACTCCGCTTGCTACATGGGTACGGGTACTGGCTGTGAGTTCGCCGGCAAAGTTGTAGGTATTGTCTACTACATCACTTCCGCCTAAATGGTTTTGACTTTTGCTTTGCACAACCCTTCCTTCTTCATCGTAATAGTTTACCGTAAGCAGCTGGCTGCTACTACCCAGCGTTAAAATACGGCTCCCGGTTTGTAATCCTTTGGTACGCCCGCCATTTACCTGGCTTACTCCACTTGGTTGCCCAAATGTATTGGCCAAAAAATCATAATCATCGTAATAATTAATACTGTAATAGGCACTGATACTTGCCGTTGGAAGGGTCTGGTTGGTATAACCCGTATTTAAACCATTGCTGTTGGCGTTATCCCGTTTCTCCCATAAAGGCTGGTTTGAAGCTACTTGGCTGTCAACCGATGCCTGCAGTGTTAGCCGCTCACCGCCTCCTGTATATAAACCGCTTAATATTACACGCCCCAAAGCATCATACTTGGTAAACAACCATTCTTTTGGTGATTTAGCTGCTTGTACGGCATCCTGACTGAATACCACCTGATCTAGGGGGTTATAAACCATGTATTCCCATCCCTTACCTGGAATCTTCTTTTCAACTAAACGTTTACGTCCATCATAATGATAGCCATAAATAAAGTTGTTAAAGCTGGTATCGCTTTCAGTGAAAGAGCTAACCGGGCTTTGCCCGTTTTCATTTACTGCAGGAGGCAATACATATCTTAAGTTGCCGTAATCATCGTAAACGTAATACGTAGAAAGGCTTTTGCTGTTGGTTTCCCAAGTCCTTTTTAATACCACATGGCCTTCAAAATCTTTAAACTCTTCAACCGTGCCCATCTTATCATCTGCTGGTTTCCAGTTCTCATCTTTAGAGATCGTTTTATATAGTTTGCCAGGTAGGTAAACGCCTGCACTTGCCCCGTTATCGGCCGCGTTTATCGTCCAGAGTTTAACTTCGTTCAATGCATTTGTTCCATAATCCATTTTTACCGTATGCCCCGCTAAACTGTTTGGTGCAGGTTGCCAGTCTAATCCTGGAGCACCTTGCTCCAATACCCGGTTTAAGGGGCTGGCCTCAAATACCGTTTGGCTAAAGGGTGTAGAGATAACCGGGATGCCGCTTGTGGCAGGCTGGCTGGTGTAAAAAGAAGCTTGCCCGGTTAAAGCATCAGCCCGGTAACTGCCGTTGCTTCCTGTACTGGAGGCATAGGGCAGATACTTAAATTGTTCACGTCCAAAGGCATCGTAAACCACAGGCTGCACCAGATCTTTCCCTGTAGGGCTGCCTTGCACCGTAACAGTTTGTAGCGGGCGGCCCAAGCCATCAAAGTATTGGATGGTTTGATTTTCATCGCATACCAGTCTTGCGTTACCCAACGTGGCTTCGGTTACGCCACGCTGTTTAAATATTCGGGTTAAAACATAGTTTTGGTTGCTGCTCGGTAAGGAGACCAAAGAGAAACAGTTCTGCAGGCTTTTCCCAGTCGTATAAATACGAACGTTACCTGTAGCATGGAAACCGTCGGTTAAGGTTACACTTAAGGGGGCGGTAATCTCTGCCTCACCATTATAAGTACTTACTATTTTATGATCTTGCGCTTTTAAGCCAAAACCACTGAGCAGTAAAAGAAGAACGGAGCTATAATTTAAATATCTTTTCATGAGGCACTAATTTTTATAATGGTAGGTATTGTTTTTGATGATATTACCATTTTGGTCTTTGACATTTTTTAACCGCTGAAATTCATCATACTCATAATAAGTAGTAAGGCCTTTAGGGTCTGTTTGGCTCGTCATGCCAACCAAAGGCTTGTAAGTAAAAGTCGTGATTTGGGCGTCAGGCAAGCCATTTCTTAGAGGGACTAGAAAGGCTTTAACTTCTGCATCTGTAGGGTTAGAGTTGCTGAAATTATTAACTACAGTTGCACCTCCCAAAACATTCTCTACCGTAGCATAATCTGCATTCTTAATCTCGGCAATTGGGTATTGGGTATTGTAACTGTAAACATAGCTGAGCTTAGTGCCTGATGATTGCTGTATTTCTAATAAGTTTGCCTTATGATCAAATTTGTTGTAAACACTACGGTCTTCAAATCCCCCATCAGTTCTGGTATTTGTTTTAAGCACTTTAGGCAAGGTTAAACCAGTTAAAGGATCAACGGCGTAATCTGTTCTTGATATCTGTTTAACAGAGTTTTTCTCTGTTGTTTGTTCCAAACTCTGGTTTAACTGATGATTACTGATTAAATTGAGACGGGCAATCTCTTCACTACCTGTTAAACTTAAGTCTTGGGGGTATTTATTCTCAGAACTTAATGCCGTGCCTGTACTCGAAATGCTTGTTGTTTTGGTTAATTGATAATGAACCGGGGTTTTATCATATGTGTAATTCTCGGTTTGAACCAATGGATTTAAAGGATTGTCATAGGAGGTTGTCACTTTTGATTTCAATTTATCAAAACCTGTATATCGTTTAAAATAAGGGACATTGGTATAGTAATCACAGGTTAGTGAAGGTATACCACCACTTGTTGGCACCCCCTGATTTGACATAATATGGTTATTAAATGGGCTGTAATAAAAATATACGCAGTTATGCTCTATTCCATCAACACCTCCAGTAGAATCATAAAAATCTTCAGGGAATGAACTCGCGCTGTAAAGGTATTGTCTAACATACGATTGGAAACTAATAAAATCTGTATTAATTTCCTCTACGTAATCTTCTGCACTCTCAACATTACCTGCGTATGGTGAAACAAAGTAATATTCATAAATCTCCTTTTTAATAGGAGCCCCCCCCTTATAATATGTCTTATCAAGCAACTTACCCCTTGCCCATTCCTTGGGCTCATAAATCCAAGTATTATTTTGCTTATGGTATTGGCTAAAATATGCTTGATCGTATGAGAATCGATTATTTGTTCTTGTATTATTTTGTTCATTTTGAAAATCAATATCATATTCGTCCACATATTCATAACCTGTAAAAGACCCCGATGTACTTTCCAAAGGAATAATAGAATTAGAAGAATAATCTATACTAAAGTTTACATTTTTATAAATATTAGAGATATCAACTGTACTTGTTACCATTTTGTACTGGATATATTGAGGCAAAGAAACTATCCTTCCTGAACTAAAATTTGATATTGTTGCGTCTGCATAGGGATTAACGTATAAATAACCCTTCCTCTTAGCCAAATTATTTTCAGACGTATAATAATTTATATTCTTAATTCTTAGACCACCTACATTAAGCCTCTTAGTAGATTTATCTAATTCTCGCCATTTTACAACGAAGCTCAGATTATAAGGCTGATTGTCTGCTGGAGTATTAGCTTGATTTAAATATGTCATAGCCACAGTCATCTCATAGTCCCCACCAGTCAAGTTTACAAAGCCCTCATCAGTTCCATTTCTTAAGGAAGAGGTTCCAGATGGATAATCAACTTGCGTAGTATTAAAAGTCCTTACAAGCGTTCGGCTATTATCTAGGTTAATTTTTTCCAGAGTAAATTGAACATTATCTGCATAATATGGAGTATTCTTTTCGAGCTCAGATATTCCAAAATTAGTATAAATTGTCCAGTTGTTAGAAGTAGTATTATATTTAGATCCAGAAATTGTAAACTTTTTACGGAAATAGCGAATTCCATTTTTAATCTCGTCAGGATCGGGATAGTTTGACCGTCTACTGTAACTACTTACTGAAATTGCAGCCCGTTTCTCTATAAAATTATCATCCTGATATGTTGCAAGCAATTCGTTAGGCTCACCCCATAAACCCGCTGTATTATTTTCATAAACATACTCTGTTTTTCCTCCCTCAGGGTAGATTATGCTTTTTAGCGAAAATACTTGACTATATTCAGGTTTAACACTCCTGTCTCCACCTACAAATTTTGGATCCAAATTAGGAATAAAACCATACTTTTTAACATTATCCATCCCGTTATAGAATCCATAGTGATCTTGAGAAAAAGAATATTTAGATGGGATCTTATCTACTGAATAATAATCAAAAATATAATTTAATGGTTGTGACTTCGGAGCAATTATACTTATGCTTTCTAATTTAAGCCTCTTGTATCTATAATCATCCGATATTTTGACACTACCAAAAGGATCTACAACACCAAGCACATCAAAAGCACTTCCGGAAAAATAGCTGTAATTAAACTTTATAGTCTTTATTATTTTATCGAAGTTATCATAAACATTAATCTCACTAAGTGCTTTGCCAGGCATGTCTGCTCTTAAGGAAACTGAGCATTCTAATCTTCCTCCTGGAAATGTTATCGTTTTTAAATAGCTATCGCCTAAAATCGGATTTGATATAGAAGTACTTCCATCAGAACCCCATGTATTTATTTTATATTTTTGTCCATTGATTTTATAAATGCTATAGTCATAATTTTCGTAAGAATAGCTTATACTATCATTGTAATTGTTTTTAATTGCCCTGATTTTCCAACTGTTTGTAATTCTTTTATTTAAGTTCATTACTTGCATATCAAATGAGGTACTTCCTTCTTTACCAAAATCAATAGATACACCATTAGGCAACTTTAAGTTCCAAAAAAAAAGTTTTTTAGGGCTTCCAAATGAATTTAATGGTCCATCAAATTTGCTAACAGTAATATCATCTTTAGGATACATAATAAACCTGTTCTGATTTTGACTGAACATAAATCGTCCCGAATACCCTAAAGCGGAATAATAGAATTCGTCTGGCATATAATCGGATCCACCGAATTTAGCTAGATTAATAGCCTCAATGCGTTGATTTTGAATACTAGTTGTAAAGTCAGGAGATCCAATATTAGGCATTTGCATAAAACTATTAACACTTAGTGCTGAGTTATTTAATCCTTCAAAATAGTAGTATTCATCAGGTATCCCCCTTGTTTTTCTAGAAATTTCGCCACCATAACTTAAATTCCATCCCAAGCCCACCCATGTAGCTTCTTGATCTACCCTTACGCCTCCGGCATGATAATCTAACTTAATCGGCACAGATACTCCCTTAATATTGATTTCGTATAACGGAATGCTTATATTAGGTACCCCGGTATACAACGATACTGGCGTTTCCATAGAGCGATTAAATGCTGTAACTTCTGGCGTACTAAAATTAACTTTTGTAGGTACTGTTTGTGCCAGTACAGAGACATTAAATAATATTGAAACAAAAATGATTTTACTTATCTTTTTAAGGAGCTCAACCATTTTTACATTATTGTATCCTAACTTATTAATTTTCTTCACTTTTTGGAGTTTGAGTATAACATTTTTTTTTGAATAAAATACAGGCTGACTTAGCATCTAATTAGTCATTAGCTTTCAAGCAGATTCGCTGAAAATTTTAATTAATTTGAGATACAGGTATACTATCTTAAGCTACGCACAAACCAGGAAAGATTTGAGAAAGTGCTTTCAATAAAACTAGTTCAAATTGATTTCGACTATTCGTAGTCATGTCAGATTGGAATAGAAAAAAGATTTGGAAATCCAATTTTCTAAATTTCCATGGATTGAGCGTTAAGATATTCATCTGTGTCTTAAATTAATTTTTAATATTTAATTTGGGGATGATTTAGCTAAGATAGCTGTTGACTTAGACAAAACCTAAATACAAATAAATATTTTTAAATCTACCCAAACAACGCAGTAAAACGAGTAGTATTATTGTCTATAATAAAAGTCAAAACTATACTACCAATTCAATAAGATAAGCCTCTCTAGCATGCAACCAGTGAGGCTTATAAATTAAATTTTTAAATACCAGGAACGTCTGGCCCCTCTATATTTATTACCTTTGAGCTACTTCTATTACCCAAATCAATTACAATACGGGCAGTTTTATAATCATTGGCAAATTTTACATGTTCATCCTCCCAAATTCCCATCAACCTATCTAACTTGTAAAATGATAGCCTAAGCTCATTAATCAGGCTAACAATAGATTTGTTTTGGCTTTTTCTATCTGTGATAACCAAACGAGGCTGATCTTTATTGTTTTCGTAATCATCAATAAAGCGTTTAAGCTTATTGTATTCATCTTCGGTAATGCCATACTCTACAAGCTCGGGCTGGAATTTCAAAATAGCATCGGCTATTGTTTCTAAAGCAGCGGCAAGCTGTTGATTGG
>NZ_RQRS01000002.1:0-373615 GCF_004335085.1 Pedobacter nototheniae
ACAATAGGAAAAGAAGACATTCGGCACTTGATTACAGAACCCCAGTTCAGGTTGAAAGAGCAATGCTGAAAAATAAAACAGAAGCGGCATAAAATGTCTCCACTTTTATATTGCAATTCCAATTGCAATTCCATTCCAAACAAAATTTCATCCCTTATAAAACAAAAAAAGCGATGGGATAACCCACCGCTCAGTATTTTATAAATCCTTATCCTAATCAGAATAGGAAACATGAATATTATTTTGCAAAAGCTACAGAACGAGTCTCTCTAATTACTGTAACTTTAATTTGCCCAGGATAAGTCATTTCGGTTTGAATACGGGTTGAAATATCTGCAGCTAATAATTCTGCCTGTGCATCAGTAATACGCTCACTTTCTACAATAACACGTAGCTCTCTACCAGCTTGTATTGCAAAAGTTTTCTCTACACCAGGATAAGAAAGTGCTAGCTCTTCTAAGTCTTTCAAACGCTTAATGTAACTTTCCACAACCTCACGACGAGCACCTGGACGAGCTCCAGATATCGCATCACAAGCCTGTACAATTGGAGAAATCATTGAAGTCATCTCAATTTCATCGTGGTGAGCTCCAATAGCATTACAAATTTCAGGATGTTCTTTATATTTTTCGGCAAGTTGCATACCTAAAATTGCGTGAGGTAATTCAGGATTATCATCAGGCACTTTACCAATATCGTGTAGTAAACCAGCACGTTTAGCCATTTTTGCATTTAAACCAAGTTCTGCAGCCATTGTAGCGCAGAAATTAGCTACCTCGCGAGAGTGATGCAATAAGTTTTGTCCGTAAGAAGAACGATAACGCATACGGCCCACCATACGAATTAGTTCTGGGTGCAAACCATGAATACCTAAATCGATAACGGTACGCTCACCAATTTCTACGATTTCATCTTCAATTTGTTTTTTAGTTTTAGCAACAATCTCTTCAATACGTGCCGGGTGAATACGACCATCAGTTACTAAACGGTGTAAAGCCAAACGAGCAATTTCCCTTCTAACTGGATCAAAACCAGATAAAATAATAGCTTCTGGAGTATCATCAACAATAATTTCTATACCTGTCGCGGCTTCTAAAGCACGAATATTTCTACCTTCTCTACCAATTACACGACCTTTAATTTCATCGCTTTCAATATGAAAAATAGACACTGAGTTTTCTATAGCAGCCTCTGTTGCAGTACGCTGAATGGTTTGTATAACCACCTTTTTAGCCTCTTTGCTAGCGGTTAATTTAGCCTCATCAACAATATCCTTAACCTGCATCATCGCTTGGGTGCGTGCTTCTTGTTTAAGGTTCTCTACAAGTTGGTTTTTAGCTTCTTCGGCAGATAAACCAGCAATAGTTTCTAATTGTTTAAGGTGTTGATTTTTTAAAACTTCAACCTCATCCTGTTTTTTAACAGCAATTTCAGTTTGTTTTTCAAGGTTAGCTTTTTGTTTATCAAGCTCTTGTTCCTTTTTATTAAAATTTTCCATACGCTGATTAACAGATTGTTCTTTCTGTTTCATCGTATTTTCGCGTTGGTTAATGTTATTGTTTTTCGCATTCACTTCTTGTTCATGCTCAGCTTTCATTTGCAAAAATTTCTCTTTTGCTTCTAAAAGTTTATTCTTTTTTAAAATCTCTGCATTATTCTCTGCATCTTTTAAAATCTTTTTTACTTTAGTTTGTGCAGCAATTTCTTGTTGCTTAAGTAAATTACGTAGTAGAAATCTTCCTACTACTATGCCGATGCCTAAACCGACGATTAAGGCAGATAAATATCCTAATATTCCAGCTATTTCCATTTTGTTTGTTAAATAAAAAAACCGCAACTAATTTTTAAAGTCTCATACATTTTAAACCTCAACTAAGCATAATTAGGGTTTAAGCCATTTTCAGGTGCCAAAGCAGATGAAATACGCCCTCTTAACCCTATAGATATTGAAGTGTTAAGTTTTATAAAATTTGAAACTCAAAAACTAGCTGCGGCTATA
This sequence comes from Pedobacter nototheniae, assembly GCF_004335085.1. Taxonomy (GTDB): domain Bacteria; phylum Bacteroidota; class Bacteroidia; order Sphingobacteriales; family Sphingobacteriaceae; genus Pedobacter; species Pedobacter nototheniae. The sequence continues at coordinate 2,000 of NZ_RQRS01000002.1, forward strand.
TTTTTGTGCTAATATGTTTTAAATCAATATACTGATTAACAGCTTCGTTTAAATCAGATTTAAGCCTGATTTAAAATATTGACTTTTTTGAAAGAACGTACCTTTTTTATTTTGAAAAGAAACCGTTTAAAATAACATCTAATTCTTCAACTTTATCAGCAACTGCAGTATCTTGGTTTTGTGCCTTATTCTCCGTTCTTAGTACTGCCGTTGCATAATGCAATAGCGACATAGAGAGTAAATCCTGCTTATCTCTGACTGCATAATTTTCTTGATAGTCTTTTATGCGTTCATTGATCATTTTTGCTGCCCGTCTCACAATTTCTTCCTCTTCCATATTAACCTTTAAGGGGTAGATACGGTCGGAAATGGTTATTTTAATCGAGATTTCTCCCATTTGTTTAGCTTAGTTTCTGTGTTTTCGCTTGCCTATTTTTTAAGCAATGCGATACTCTTATCAATCTCTCTCACAAAATCGTTAATTTTTTGTTTAATATCAAGTGACTTTTCACTTGCTCCTTCGATACTCTTGGCCAATTTCAAAACTCGCATCTTTTCATCGAGTTCTGCATTTTTCCCTTTTGCTGCATCAAAAGCAACTTTTAACGATTGATTTTCAAGCCTTAATAAATCATTTTCCTCTTGCAAGGCGTTGCACAACTCGATTAACCGTGTTGTTTTTTGTATTACCTTATCTAATTGATCTGCAACAGAAGTCATGAATTTATTTCTAAAAATACGAATTTATATTTTATTTCCTAATTTCTGCCCCTGCTTGTTGGGTTAAATTAGCAATTAACTTCTGCATAGTTTGCTCAATCTGCTTATCTGTAAGGGTTTGCTCCTCATCAAGCAGAATAAAGTTTAATGCATAAGATTTTTTACCTTCTGGTAGTTTATCACCTTCGTAAACATCAAAAACATTTACTTCTTTAATTAATTTTTTATCGGTTTTAAATGCAATTCCTTTAAGTAAATCAAAGGTTACATTTTTATCAATCAGCATCGAAAGATCGCGACGTACCTGCGGGTATTTCGAAATTTCTTTGTTTACAATTTTATTCTTTTTAATAATATCCAGTAAAGCGCTCCAGTCGAAATCTGCATAAAATACCTCAGCATTAACATCTGCGAGTTTACGATCTGCCTTTGTTGCAGCACCAAAACTAACCAACACTTTATCACCTCTAAAATATTTTATTCCGTAAGCAAAGTTTTCATCATTTAACACATCGCTTTGATAGCTTGCAATACCTAAACGAGAAATAATAGCATCAACCGCAGCCTTTAAGTTGTAAAATGTTGAGGGCTTTGTATTTTGATTCCATTGCTCGCTCTGCTTTGCTCCCGATACCAAAAGCAATAAACGTGGGCGCTCAATATATTTTTCGTTAATTAAGCTATAAGTTTTTCCAAATTCATAAAACTTAACATCCGCATTTTTACGGTTTTGATTATAGGCAACACTTTCTAAAGCTGGCATTAACAAACTTTGACGCATTACATTTAAATCACTACTTAATGGATTTAAAATATGTACAGCTTCATCTAAATTTTTAGAATAAGCAGATTTAGTTAAAGAGTTGCACCAAATTTCTGCATAACCGTTTGCAGTTAGCATATCGGCAATTACATTTTGCGTATTTTCTTTATCAGGTCTTTGCGAGTAAGATAAAGAGGCGTTTACCTTAGTAGGGATTTCGATATTGTTATAACCATAAATACGCAAAACCTCTTCGGTAATGTCACACTCTCTGGTTACATCAACTTTAAAAGCCGGAACTTTTAATGATAATCCTTCAACACTTTCATTAGTTGCTTCAATACCTAAAGCCAAAATAATTTCTTTTATTTCAGTTGAAGGAATATTTGCGCCAATTAATTTATTGATGTTTTTATAGCTTACCTCAAACTCGAACGGTTTAACCGGGTTAGGGTAAAGATCAGAAACGGCAGATGAAATTTTACCACCTGCAAGTTCTTTAATTAAAATTGCAGCATATTTTAAAGCTGTAATTGTAATTTCAGGATCGGTACCACGCTCATAACGGAAAGAAGCATCAGTTTTTAAACCGTGTCTTTTTGCTGTTTTACGTACAGAAACTGAATTGAAATAAGCGCTTTCTAAAAAGATATTTTTAGTATTTGCATCAACACCTGAGGATTTACCACCAAATACACCAGCGATACACATTGGTGTTTCTGCGTTGCAAATCATCAAATCATCGGCATTTAGTTTGCGTTCAACATCATCTAAAGTTACAAAAGGTGTTCCTTCTGCTACTTTTTTTACAATCACTTTTCCGCCAGAAATTTTGTCGGCATCAAAAGCATGTAAAGGCTGACCTAAACCATGCAAAACAAAATTGGTAATATCTACTATATTATTAATTGGGCGTAAGCCGATTACTTTTAACTTATCTTTTAACCACTCAGGAGATTCTTTTACTTCTACACCAGAAATAGTTAAACTGCTGTAGCGTGGGCAAGCTTCCTCATCCTCAACGGTAACGGGAATATTTAAACTTTCTTCATCAACTTTAAAACCCGATAAATCTGGCGTTTTGTAATTAGTTCTGAAATAAGCAGCTAAATCTCTTGCTACACCTAAATGCGATGCCGCATCAGCACGGTTTGGTGTTAAACCAATTTCAAAGAGGAAATCATCCTCCATTTTGAAATGATCTTTAGCTAAAACACCAATTTGAGTATCTTCAGCTAAAATCATAATCCCATCGTGCGATTTACCTAAACCTATTTCATCTTCAGCACAAATCATCCCTTGAGATACTTCTCCTCTAATTTTTGATTCCTTTATTTTAAAAGGTTCGCCTTCTAAAGGATAAACTGTTGTACTCACTGTTGCCACAACAACTTTTTGTCCGGCAGCAACATTTGGTGCTCCACAAACAATCTGAAGGTTTTCTGCACCGCCAACATTTACCGTGGTAATCCGTAAACGATCGGCATTAGGATGTTGAACGCAAGTTAAAACATGTCCAATAACGAGCCCTTCAAGTCCGCCAGCAACGGGTTGAACTTTATCAACGCTTTCCACTTCCAAACCTACATTGGTTAAGATTAAAGAAAGTTCTTGAGGAGTTTTGTCTATTTGTACAAACTGTTTTAACCAGTTATATGATATTTTCATGTTGGAGTATCAAGTAGCGAGCTAACAACCAGAGATTGAATCCTGATTGTTGCTCAAAATTTATAAAACGCAAAGATAATATTTAATGCCGAAAGGCTGAAGTATAGCGAGGTTTTATAAACAGTTTTTTACTTAAAAAACAACTTTACGAAAACTGGTAAATGATCCGAATAATAACGCTGATCTTTGCTATCTGTTAATACGGCAAATTTCTGTACTCCAAAACCTTTATTAACAAAAATATAATCAATTTTATCTTTCAATTCGCTATTAAAATTAAAGTTATTAAATGTTCCTGTAGGACCATAAGGAGGTTCTACAGTAATCTCTTTAGTATCCAAAAGAAATGATTTAATGGTAGATATAGCTTCAGTTTCTGGCGTTACGTTTAAATCGCCGGTAAGGATAACGGGAAGTGTTGGTGCAATTTCCTGAATTTTCTTTTTAATTAATTTAGCCGATTCTATTCTGGCTTGCACACCAATGTGATCGTAATGCGTATTAAAAACGATAAATTCTTTCTTATTTAATTTATCGTAAAGTTTAACCCAGCTGCAAACACGGTTTAAAGCGGCATCCCATCCTTTTGATGGCACATCAGGTGTTTCGGAAAGCCAGAAAGTTCCTCCATTCCTTTTGGTAAATCTTGTTTTATCAAAATATACGGCAGAAAATTCGCCCTTGCGCTTTCCATCATCGCGACCAACGCCTACTACATCGAAATTAGAATTTTCGAGCAGAGCATCAAATTGTTCTGGCAAAGCTTCTTGAACGCACAAGATATCAGCATCATGAAATTTAACCAATGCCTTAACGTTATCCTTACGATTTGGCCATGCGTTTACACCATCAGATGCAACATTTAAACGAATATTATACGAAATTACGTTTATAGGATTTCCAGGTTTCTGCGCAAAAGCAGCTATGGAAATCAACAAAAAAAGATAAAATAGTTTTAGGGTTTTCATCCTGGCAATTTAGGAAATTATTTAAAAACAGAATAAAACCTAATTGTTAGAAAATTATTAAGCTGGGATTATTGAACAGTGCTAATCGATCAAATTATCATCCTTGAAGCTATAGTAACCACTACTTGTAAAAATAAGATGATCTACAACCAATAAGCTCATTAAGCGCCCTGAAGCCACCATATCTCTGGTTAGTTTAAGGTCATTATCACTGGGCTTTCGGTTTCCTGATGGATGATTATGCGCCATAACAATATTGGCAGCGTTGTTTTCTAGAGCAATTTTAAAAATAACTTTCGGATCTGCAACCGTGCCCGCCTGCCCACCTTTACTAATTAAGTACTTGCCAATAATATGATTGGATCTGTTGAGGAGAATTACCCAAAATTCTTCGTGGGTTAAATCGGTAAGAGTGCTCTCCAGATACCTGTAGGCATCAATAGAACTGGTTACCTTTACAACTGCATCATCAAGAGTTTCTTTACGCCTTATACCTAATTCTAACGCTGCAATAATTGTGATGGCTTTAGCTTCACCTATACCTTTAAATTTTGATAGTTCCTGTACACTCGCTCTGCCAAGTTTGGAAAGGTTATTTTCATAAAACGCCAGAATGCGTTTACTAAGATCAACAGCAGTTTCGATTCTATTGCCAGAACCTATTAAAATTGCAATTAATTCAGCATCGGTTAAATACCTTTTGCCATGTTGTAAAAGCTTTTCTCGAGGTCTATCCTCTTCAGCCCACAACTTTATCCCGAGTTTTTGCGTATAATTTTCCATTTTTTTAGATAAAAAAAAGCATCCCAACTTTTGGTTGGGATGCCGTTACTAATATCGTAAAAAAACAGCTTAGTTTAAACCGTTAACAAATTTAGTTAATTTCGATTTGTTATTTGCCGCTTTGTTTTTGTGGATAACATTCTTTTTAGCTAAACGATCTAACATAGAGATCACTTTAGGCAATAATTCTGATGCGGTTTTTTTGTCCTCAGCAGCACGTAGTCTTTTAATAAAGGTACGTGTAGTTTTTGCCTGATATCTGTTACGTAAACGTTTTGTAGCGTTTGCTCTAATTCTCTTTAATGAAGATTTATGATTTGCCATTTCTATTTAGCCTTTTATTTTTCTTATTCGTTTCCTATAATTCGGGTTGCAAATATAGGATTAATATTTTCAAATTACAAAACACTTTTATTTTTTTATTTCATTTAATTATTCTGTGTTCCAATATTTTAATTTTCTAGTAATAAAACACGTTCCTTTTACCAGATCATTCTATTTGTATTAGACTTATAACTTATGCAAAAATATTATAAGGAAATAAATAGTAAGTTTTAGTCTGGCGAGTGCTCTAAACAGAAAATGCCTTTTTAAACAAATCAAATTTACAGAATTACACTCTTATTTTAGGATAGCGCATTAAAAATGTTATTTTTGGGGAAATCGAATTTTTAGTGAAAAAGAGAATAGCCATATTTGCTTCAGGTTCCGGATCTAATGCCCAAAAGTTAATGGAGCATTTTAAATCCAATCCAGAGATAGAAATTTCATTGGTTTTAACCAATAATGCCGATGCTTATGTACTGCAGCGAGCTGATAATTTCGAAATTCCCAGTCATATTTTCGATAGACATGAGTTTACCAAAACCGATAATATAATCGATCTCCTTAAAAATCTGGATATAGATTTTATTGTACTTGCAGGTTTCTTATGGCTAATCCCTAAAAATTTAATCGATGCCTATCCGGGTAGAATTATTAATATTCACCCTGCTATTTTACCAAAATTTGGTGGCAAGGGCATGTATGGCGATCATGTGCATCATGCCGTTATGGCTGCCGGAGAACCTGAAGGTGGTATTACCATTCATTATGTAGATCAAAATTATGATGAAGGGGAATACATTTATCAGGCACGCTATAAAATCGATAAAAACGACAATTTGGAAATGGTAAAATTTAAAGGCCAGCAACTTGAACATTTACACTACCCAAGAGTTGTTGAAAGCTTAGTTAAAAAGATCAAAAAGTAACCACAATAATTGCCATTAAATTTTCGCTTCATAAATATTTAGCTTAATTTTTTATTTGCCTTAGGCATCAGCAGTAGCAATACACATACTATAATAAGAAAGGCTACATTAAATATGGTACCCCATTGGTAGGCAATTGGAAACCTATTTAGTATTGGTGGATTTCCCAGTTGCTGAAAAAACACGCCTCCAACTATCGCAACTCCAATAGCTACAGAAATTTGCTGCAACGTTAAATATATGCCTGTTGAAGCACCAAGCATACTTTCAGGAATACTTTTTAAGGAGATCGTCATTAAAGAGGGTAAAATTGTACCACAACCCATACCATATATAAATAGTACTGTAGCTACATATATTGGATTAATTGCACCTTTATTAAATACCAGTAAATGCAATAAAAGTGAAATAATCATAATTGTTGCTCCAATAAGCGATACGTATTTACCGTAACGAGCCACACGAGATGCAAAAAACATAGATGCTAACACATAACCTACACCTTGGCAAACAAAGTAAATTCCAGTACTAACGGAGCTTAAGCCCATTCCGATTTGTAAGTTAACGGTATTAATTAAGAAGTAAGAATCTTGTACTAAGTAATAAAATAAGGAAACTAAAAGTCCCATTCGGAAATCGAAATTCTTAAAAACCTGAGTATTGATTAGCGGACTTCGCCCCTGCCTTACGCTAAAACGTTGATAATAAATAAAAGCAAGCAGTAAAATTGCAGAGAAAATCAGTAAACCGATGCTCCAAAGTGGCCAATCTAACGCTCTACCCTGAATGAGCGGATAAATAAAGGCTGTTAATGTAATCGTTAACAATAATCCACCAGTAAAATCAAATTTTTGGGCAACTTTTGATGGAGATTCTTTAAGGTATTTAAAGCCTAAAATGATGGCAGTTAATCCTACTGGTACATTTATTAAAAAGATTAACCGCCAACTTTCTGGAATAATGGCAATATCCGGAATTAAACCACCTAAAAACTGACCAATAACTGAAGCAATGCCTGCAATGCTGCCGTAAATGCCCAACATTTTTATGCGTTGTTTTAGCATCAGGAAATAAATCGGGCATAAAAGCTACTCCCTGAGGCACCATAAAGGCGGCACTTATCCCTTGAATAAAGCGCGCTAAATTTAGTTGTGTTGCCGATTGGGAAAAACCACACAAACAGGAAGCAACAGTAAAAACTAACATCCCAATTAAAAACACCTTTTTCTTGCCGAAATATTCTCCTGCCTTTCCTCCCGTTATTAAAAAGGATGCATAACCTATAATGTACATTACAATTACAAATTGCATATCAGCATCGGTACCGCTAATCCCATTTTTAATAGATGGAAGTGCTACATTAACGATAAATAAATCAATTACCGATAAAAATATAGCCGAACATACAATCAGGAACAGGAACCACTTTGGGATTTTCTTCATAGCTTTTCTTATATTTAATCTTCAAAGAAAGAAAACGCCACGCAGGCAATCAAGTAGTCATAAAAACCATACTTAGTATGCAAAACAGTACCAATAATGAGTATAAAGCAGTTACAAATACAGAAAATCAGGATTTATTTTTAAATGACTCATCATTGACAAGTATATTTAAGGTAATTGGCGGTAAATGGAAAATTGTACTCATTAAAGCCATTGCCTCTCAATGCCCAAAAAGGTTTGGAGAGCTTAAACGCGAAATGAACTTTTTAAGTCAGGGAATGCTCACAACACAATTAAAGGAAATGGAACGTGATGGATTAATTATACGAGAAGCTTTTGCAGAATCGCCCCCACGTGTAGAGTATAAATTAACTAGTATTGGCAAAACTCTTATTCCAGTAATTGCTGTTTTGGAAGATTGGTGGATAAGTTTCCAAGCAGCTAAGTAGTCTAATAATTAAACTGTTTCTATCCTTTAACTCTCAAGCTTTAAATAATTAGATACCGTTTAACAATGTGGTTGAAGAAGAAAAAATAACCGTTAAAGAAAAATATACAAATAATTTCAATTTTATTAGATTCTACAACTAAATAAATGCCCCTGTTTTACTACCTTTGCGGCTCAAAATTTCCAGTAGAATGAGTCAATCCATTAAAATCAAAAACGCTTTAATCTCAGTATATTATAAAGATGGTTTAGCACCATTGGTAAAATTGTTAGCCGAACAAGGCGTACAATTATTTTCTACCGGGGGTACCGAACAATTTATTAAAGATTTAAACCTGCCGGTAACAGCGGTTGAAGATTTAACGGGTTACCCTTCAATTTTAGGCGGTCGTGTTAAAACATTGCACCCAAAAGTATTTGGTGGTATCTTAAACCGTAGAGGTTTAGAGGGCGATCAACAACAAATTGCAGAGTATGAAATTCCAGAAATTGATTTGGTTATTGTAGATCTTTACCCATTTGAGGAAACCGTAAAAGCTGGCGGTGCAGCTGATGAAATTATTGAAAAGATCGATATTGGTGGAATTTCATTAATTCGTGCAGCTGCCAAAAATTTTAATGATGTCGTAATTATTGCATCTAAAAATGATTACCCAACGTTACAAGCACAATTAGAAGAGCAAAATGGAGAAACTACTTTAGCACAGCGTAAGGCTTTTGCTAAAAAAGCATTCCACACTTCTTCTCACTATGATACAGCAATTTTTAATTACTTTAATACAGAAGAACCGCTTGATGTATTTAAACAAAGCGTAACCGAAGCTAAAACTTTGCGTTATGGCGAAAATCCTCATCAAGGTGGTGTATTTTATGGCGATTTAGATGCGATGTTTACCAAATTAAACGGTAAAGAGCTTTCATATAATAATTTGGTGGATGTTGACGCTGCTGTGAGTTTGATCGATGAATTTGAAGATCCTACTTTCGCAATTTTGAAACACACTAATGCTTGCGGTATTGCTTCTCGTTCAACCGTTAAACAAGCTTGGATTGATGCTTTAGCTTGTGATCCTGTTTCTGCTTTTGGTGGTGTATTAATTACCAATGTTGAAGTTGATTTAGCAACGGCTGAAGAAATTAATAATTTATTTTTTGAAGTTTTAATCGCACCTTCATATCAGCCAGAAGCTGTTGAATTATTCAGCAAAAAGAAAAATCGCGTTATTTTACAACGAAATAATGTTGAGTTGAGTAAAAAACAATTCAAAACCTTATTAAATGGTGTAATTGAGCAGGATAAAGATTTAATTATCGAAGGCCCAGAGCAAATGACAACGGTAACCGATAAAGCACCTACAGCACAAGAATTAAAAGATTTATTTTTCGCGAATAAAATTGTAAAACATACAAAATCTAACACTATTGTTTTGGTTAAAGATGACGTATTGATTTCTAGTGGCGTTGGTCAAACTTCTCGTGTTGATGCTTTAAGACAGGCAATTGAAAAAGCGGCTGCATTTGGTTTCAGTGTTAAAGGTGCCTCAATGGCATCAGATGCGTTTTTCCCTTTCCCAGATTGCGTTGAAATTGCTGCAGAGGCTGGTATTACAGCAGTTTTACAACCAGGTGGTTCTATTAAAGATGCAGATTCTGTTGCAAAAGCTAATGAAAAAGGTATTGCAATGGTAACTACAGGCGTAAGACATTTTAAACACTAATTGAGCGTAAAGTCTGAAGACTAAAGCTTAAGGCGAAGGTCATTATTAAATTTAAGGACTTAAAACTTTGGTCTTTCAGCTTTGGTCTTTTAGCCTTTTATTTTCTAAATCATTTTAATTGACTTAAAAACAATGGAATGAATAAAGAAAATAATACTTAAAACAATAAAAAAGCTATTTTTACATTAGGAATAGTATAGATTTGACAAAATAATAAAACATACCTCATACATGGGATTATTTAACTGGTTTACGCAAGAAGTTGCCATCGATTTGGGCACAGCGAATACCCTGATTATACATAACGACAAAGTGGTTGTAGATGAACCATCTATTGTAGCTTTCGATCGTACAACAAACAAAGTAATCGCCATTGGTAGGCAGGCGATGCAAATGGAGGGGAAAACCCACGATAATATCAAAACCGTTCGTCCATTAAAGGATGGAGTAATTGCTGATTTCAACGCTGCTGAAGCGATGATTAAAGGTATGATTCGAATGCTTAATGGCGGTAAAGGCTGGATGTTTCCATCTTTACGTATGGTTATTTGTATTCCTTCGGGCATTACTGAGGTAGAGAAACGTGCCGTTCGTGACTCTGCCGAGATTGCTGGTGCTAAAGAAGTTTATTTAATTCATGAGCCAATGGCTGCTGCCGTAGGTATTGGAATTGATGTTGAAGAACCTATGGGTAACATGATTATCGATATAGGTGGTGGTACAACAGAGATTGCTGTAATTGCACTATCGGGTATTGTTTGCGATCAATCTATCCGCGTTGCGGGAGATAACTTCGACTCGGATATTGTAAACTACATCCGCCGCCAGCATAATATTATGATTGGCGACCGTACTGCTGAAAAAATTAAAATTGAAGTTGGGGCTGCTTTACCTGAATTACAGGATGCACCTGCAGATTTTGCAGTACAAGGACGTGATTTAATGACTGGTGTACCAAAACAAATTACCGTTTCTTATACTGAAATTGCACATTGTTTAGATAAATCAATTTCTAAAATTGAAGAAGCGATTTTAAAAGCTTTAGAGATTACTCCTCCTGAGCTTTCTGCCGATATTTACCAAACAGGTATTTACTTAACTGGTGGTGGTGCATTATTAAGAGGTTTGGACAAACGCGTTGCAGCTAAAACCAAATTGCCTGTTCACGTTGCCGAAGATCCACTTCGTGCCGTAGTTAGAGGTACAGGTATTGCCCTTAAAAACATTGGTGGCTATAAATTCTTAATGCAATAATTTTAAATTACGATTTACGATTTTAGATTGACGAATAGGCCAGATCTAAAATCGTAAATCTAAAATCCGTTAATCAAAATGCGTAACCTTTGGATTTTTATAAGCAGATACAACGCATTTTTCTTGTTTATCATTTTTTTTATTCTGGGTATTTCACTCACATTAAAAAATAATGCCTACCAACGCAGCGTAACCTTAAACTCCAGTAATGAAGTGGTGGGTACAGCTTATGAACGTTTAAACGTTTTTAAAAGATACTTAAATTTAGGAATGGTAAACGATAGTTTGGCGGCAGAAAATGCCAGGCTTAAAACTAATTTATTGGCGCTAACAACTGTTGATTCTGCCAAAGACACTAAAGTTATAGATACTGTTACCAAGCAACAATACACTTATCTTGCTGCTAAAGTGGTTAAAAACTCCATTACACTTCGCAATAATGTAATGACGATTAACAAAGGTACTTTGGACGGCATTAAAAGTGGTATGGCTGTAATTGCACCGCAAAGAGGTGTTGTAGGCTTTATAAGAGACGTTTCTGATCATTTAGCTACCATCCAATCCTTATTACATAAAGACACTAAAATTAGTGTTATTGTTAAAAATAGCCAGGCTTTAGGATCATTAGTTTGGGGAGATGGGAATTTTGATATTAGAAAGGCTTTAATTAAAGAAGTGCCCAACCATATTAAAATGGCTATTGGCGATTCTATTGTAACTTCAGGCTATGGCTCTTTCCCTAAGGGAATTTTAGTTGGTAGAATAAGTAAAACAAATGTTGCAACAAATGATAATTTCCTCTCAGCAGAAATAAATTTATTTACCGATTTTAGCACATTGCAATATGTATATGTAGTTAAAGATAAAACAGCTGAAGAACAAAAAGCTTTAGAAAGTCTGGTTAAACCGAATGAATAGCAGAATTATAATCGTAAATATTATCAGATGGATTTTACTCCTTTTTGTGCAAATTTTCCTGCTCAAAAATATGGGTTTTTACGATCTTTCTACCCCTTTCATCTACGTACTTTTTTTATTACTTCTGCCTTTTGGCATTCCTAATATTTTATTATATCTATTGGCTTTTGGAACTGGCTTAACACTTGATGCCTTTTATGATACCATGGGTGTACATGCTACAGCCTGCGTTGTATTGGCTTTTGTAAGGATTTCTTTTATTTCTATCAGCCTAAACCGCGATGCAATTGATGATCCCGAGCCTTCATTAAGCTATATGGGCTTTCAATGGTTTTCTTTGTACGCATTGCTTTGTGTGATAGCACACCACCTGGTTTTGTTCTTTTTAGAAACATTTAGGTTAACAGAGATTGGTTACACCTTAATGAGATGCGGCCTAAGTTGTATCTTTACACTGCTTATTATTTTATTGGTAGAGTTTATATTCTATAGAAGAACATCCCGCTAATGGAGCAATTATTTAATCGAAAATATGTTATCCAAGGATTATTTATTGTAATCGCCCTAATTTTATTAGGTAAGTTATTCTATATCCAAATTATAAGCGATAAAGCTTTTGCTTCTGCAGAAAGTAATGTATTACGTAAAGTATATAAATATCCTGCCCGTGGTGCAATTCTTGATCGAAACATGAAGGTTATTGTACAAAATGAACCTGTTTACGATTTAATGGTTATCCCTAACGAAGTTAAGGAATTTGATACTTTAGCACTTGCCAATGCTTTGGGTATAACACCAGATGGGGTTCGTAAAAGACTAAATAAAGCCAGGATTCAATCCAATTATCAATCTACTTTTTTTGAAAGACAAATTTCTGTAGAAAGTTATGCCCGCTTGCAAGAAATTATGTACCGTTTTCCGGGATTTCGAACGCAAGATAGAACAGTAAGGCATTACCCTGATAGTGTTGGCGGCCAATTATTTGGCTGGGTTAAGGAAGTAAGTCAAGATGATATTGATAAATCCGAGGGCTACTATAAACCAGGAGATTTTATTGGCAAAAGTGGTCTTGAGCGTTCTTATGAAGAATTTCTTCGCGGCGAACGTGGAGTAATTAACACTTTATATGATGCCCGAAACGTAGCACAAGGGAGTTATGCCGGTGGGAAATATGATATTAATGCGGTTTCAGGTGATCGCTTAATTTCTTCATTAGATATAAGGATTCAGAAACTTGGCGAAGAGTTGATGCAAAATAAAGTTGGTGCAATTGTAGCTATTGAACCTTCAACTGGTGAGATTTTAGCGTTTGTAAGTAGCCCAGGCTTTAATCCAAATAAGTTTGTCGGCAAAAACTGGGGCAACGGTTATATGGATTTAATGCGTAACCCTTATCGCCCTCAAATTGTACGCCCTATTCAAGGTTTTTACTCTCCTGGTTCATCATTTAAACCTGTTGATGCCTTAGTTGCCTTGCAGGATGGTGCAATAGATCCATCAACCACCTTTTTCTGCCCAGGTTATTATATGGCAGGTAACCATAAAGTTAAATGTGAACACATTGATGGCACAATTAACATGCAACGTGGTATTGCCAGAAGTTGCAACACCTATTTTTGTCATGTTTTCCAAAATATTATCACCAAAAATGGAATGAAAAACCAACGCCAAACTTTTGCACACTGGCATGAGCAAATTGCTAAATGGGGTTTCGGACAAAAACTGGGTATTGATATGCCGTTTGAAAAAGGGGGGATTTTTTATACTGGAGATCACTTCGATAAAATTTATGGAAAGCGTTGGGGTTATACAACTGTAATTTCTCAAGCAATTGGTCAAGGCGAAATTACCTCTACACCGTTGCAAATGGCTAATGTTATGGCTGCTATTGCAAACAGAGGGTATTACATTAAGCCACACCTGATTAAAGGAATTGGTGATAAAAAAATGGTGAAGAAAGAGTATGTAGTTAAAAACTATGTAGGAGTTGATGAAAAATATTTCGCACCAGTAATTGATGGCATGCGTGATGCTGTAAATAGCCCATGGGGAACTGCAAAGCAATCGCAAATTCAAGGCATAACTATGTGTGGGAAAACTGGAACGGTACAAAATCCACACGGTAAAAACCACTCCGTATTTATTGGTTTTGCGCCAATGGATAATCCCAAAATCGCTATTGCTGTAATTGTAGAAAACGGAGGTTTCGGAGGAACATACGCAGCACCAATTTCTAGTTTTATTGTAGAAAAATATTTAACAGATAGCATTAAACCAAGATCAAACGGGTATACCGTGAAAGCCTTTGCAGAAACAAATCTTTTACCTGCAATTATAGAAAAGCCAAAAAAAATTAAGTTAACGAAATTAGATAGTATTGCATCTAAAAAAGCGGATTCTGTAAAGAGAATAAAAGATAGCCTAAAAGTGAAATCCATTAAATTAAAACAAATCATTTCACCAAAAGCCAAAACCACCAGCGGAGCAATAACTACTAAACCAGAAACAACTAAAAAATGATTCAACAACAGGGAAATCGCTTCTTTTTTAATGTAGACTGGATTACGGTGTTAATTTATATTGCGCTGTGCACCATTGGCTTTGTAAATATTTATGCCTCTATTCCGCATAAAATACCTGGTGAATTTGATTTTGCCAGTAATTATGGAAAGCAGATGATTTACATTATCTCTGGATTAATTTTGGGCTTATCTATCCTTTTATTTGATGGAAGGCTTTTCAACGTTTTTGCACCCTTTATTTATGGCATTACGTTGGTTTTACTTGTTATTGTATTATTTGTTGGTCGAAACGTAGGTGGTAATCAAGCATGGATTCCATTAGGTTCATTTAGGCTGCAACCGTCCGAATTTGCTAAGTTTGGCACAGCACTACTCCTAGCCAGGTATGTAAGTACTTTTAATCCAAAATTTAGAGATGTAAAATCTATATTTATTGCAGCTTTAATTGTACTGGCGCCACTAATGTTAATTATGCTCCAGCCTGATACCGGTTCTGCATTGGTGTTTCTAGCCTTTATGTTTCCATTATATCGTGAAGGCTTATCGGGTTATTTCCTTTTAATTTTTATGGGGATGATTGTACTTTTCGTAGCCGATTTCCTCGTTCCAACTTATATTTTAATTCTTATTTTATTAACCGTTGGCGGATTATTTATCTATGCTAACAAGCGAAAACAAAAAATAATTATCTCTACAGTTTTGGTAACCCTGGTTGCCATTGGCTATTTATTTTTAGTTAAAGTTGCCTATACAAAGGTTTTAGAACCACACCAACGTACACGTATTGAATTAATGCTTGGGCTTAAAACGGATAATAAAGGTGCAGGCTATAATGTAATTCAATCACAAATTGCAATAGGCTCTGGGCAGGCTACCGGAAGGGGTTTTTTACAGGGCACACAAACTAAATATGGTTATGTACCTGAGCAAAGTACCGATTTTATTTTCTCTACCGTTGGTGAGGAATGGGGCTTTGCAGGCTGTTCTGTGGTAATTGGTTTGTATATTTTCTTGCTTTTAAGATTAATAAATCTGGCAGAAAGGCAACGGTCTACTTTTTCGAGGGTTTACGGCTATAGCGTTGCTTGCATCTTATTTTTTCACGTATTTATTAATATCGGGATGACGATTGGGATTATTCCTGTAATTGGAATTCCACTACCCTTAATCAGTTATGGAGGTTCATCACTATGGAGCTTTACCATATTGATTTTTATATTCCTTAAACTGGATTCTAACAGAATGGGCTTTATTTAGTAAGCTTTTTACTTATTATAAATATCTATAACGAAAAAAGCCCCGAATTACTTCAGGGCTTTTTTATTATTTCAAAAGAATATTTTAAGAAGTGAACCTTCTATTTAGCAATTCATAAAACTGATCTACGGTAGCCTGTTTTGCTGCCCAGTTATTTTTAATGGCGTAATTTTTCTGCAGAAAACTATCAGCTGCTTCAAAACTATTCATTCTGTTTACTAAATCAATTGCTTCAGAATATGCCATATTGTAACCACTGAATAGATCTTTAATAAAAAGCAATTTCTCATTTAAATTTATTCCTTGTTTTAAATCCTGAATTGGGGCTTTAATTTGCTCGTTTTGATTATTGTTTGTTTTAGACAATAAATCATTTAAAGTAGGTATAGGTTTTTCGGCAATTGGCTGCACGATAGGTTTAACAGGAACAGCCTCAGGAGTAAAAATTGGACGCTCTTCTACTGGTGGTGAAATAATTGGCTCATTAAAATCAACACCTTTCAATTGCTCGATTGGTTCCTCAACTTTTTCCTCCACTATTTTTTCCTCTATAATTGGTTTTTCAATTTCTTTAGGTTCTTCTATTTCCTCGGAAATTAAAAACGGTTCAGGACCAATTTCATCTTCATCCGCAGCAGAAACCTCACCTTCAATCTTAGCAGGCACATCTTCTTTCTCATGAATCCTTTTCTTCTGCGCCAGGATTTCTTCCTCCTCCTTACTTAAAGGTCTGTCGAAAATTTGTTCAACAGATTTTTCCTCATAATCAAACTTATCATTTCCATCATGATTACTTAAAATAAACTCGAAAGTGTGGTCTTCCTGATCGGGTTTAAAAAAGTCCTTTTTCAGCAAAGTTTCCGTCGTTTCCTCGTGTATTTTCTCTTCGTCAAAAATCTCCTGTTCAGGTTTAATATCTATACGTTCTTCTTCCTCTTCGGCGGCAGCAACTTCTTCTAATTCTAAATCAGCGGTTTGATTTTCCGTAAAAAAGTTGTTTTCAGAAGGTTTAAATTCTTTAATGGTTTCATCTGCAGGTGTAGCAAAAAATTCATTGTGAACTTCTTTTTCTTCAACTACGGGCGTACTTACAATTTGATGAGCCTTATTTTCGACCTTGTTGGCATTAAGTTTCTGTACGATATGAACATGATCTGAAAGAAAATTGGCATTTGCCAGAAAAAGCTCAACCTCTAAATCATTCAATTTATCGGGATTTTGAGCAAGAAATTGATATTGCTCATTTAATTCTGTTAAAATATTTCCTATTTTTCTAAAAATATCCTGTTGATTCATCATAAAGTTAAAACGAAATTTTAGCTGATTTATGTTGGTAACTAAGTCTTCAAAAATAACACATAATTATGATATTTGTTCGGTTTAAAAATTATAGTTCGGTGTTGAAAAATTCAAGATTCATACCGGATAGTACATCTTCATTTAAGTACGGGCATTTTAAAAAATAAAAAGCAAACATCCTGCTTTTACCTACTAAATGATTATTAAATATTGAGCATGTTATTTAGCGAACAAAATTTTAGAAGAAGAGGCGAATTCTCAGGAAGTATAGAAGTGGTTTGTGGTTCTATGTTTTCGGGTAAAACGGAAGAATTAATCCGTCGGTTAAAACGTGCACAAATTGCTAAGTTAAATGTCGAAATTTTTAAACCTCGTACCGATACCCGCTATCATGAAACAGCCGTGGTTTCTCACGATCTAAATTCTATTCCATCTACACCTGTAGAAAGTGCTTCGGCCATTTTACTTTTGGGAACCAACACGCAGGTAGTTGGAATTGATGAAGCGCAATTTTTTGATAATGAGCTGCCTGATGTTTGTAATAAATTAGCATTAAAAGGAATCAGAGTAATTGTTGCTGGCTTAGATATGGATTTTACAGGCAAACCTTTTGGACCAATGCCCGCATTAATGGCTATTGCAGAGCATGTAACCAAAGTAAATGCCGTTTGTGTTTGTTGTGGCAATCCTGCCCTTTATAGTTACAGAACGGTAGCCAACGATTCTACAGTTTTATTGGGAGAAAAAGAAAGCTACGAGCCGAGATGCAGAGCTTGTTATAACCTTGGTAAAGGTTAATTTATATTTTAATGAGCCTTAACTCTATCGAAAACCCTTCTATTAAAAGCATTTCTATACTAGGTTGTGGCTGGTTTGGTTTTGCTTTGGCTAAAAAATTGATCTCCTTAAATTATAAAGTTAGTGGCTCTACTACTACTGAAGATAAATTAGCTACTTTAAAATCGGAAGGAATACAGCCCTTTCTAATCAGTTTTTCTACAGAAAATATAACTGCTGACCCGATATTTTTTGAGGCTGATGTTTTGTTTATTTGCATTCCTCCAAAACGCAATTCACACGAGTTTAGTGAATACCCAAATAAAATAAAAGCCATTTTAACCGCAGCTGAAGGCAAAAGTAAAGATGTAATTTTGATAAGCTCCACCAGTATTTATGGCGATACGAACGAAAATGTAGATGAAAACACCAATCCAGTTCCAGATACAGACTCAGGAAAGATGGTGCTAGAAGCCGAGAAGCTAATTAATATGCCACATTCTTTCTGTGCAACAATTATTCGTTTTGCAGGTTTAATTGGTCCAAACCGTAACCCGGGTAAATTTTTTGCTGGTAAAAAAGAAGTTCCTAATGGGTTGGCACCCGTTAATTTAATTCATCAAAGTGATGCCGTTGGCATTGCAACTGCAATTATCTCAAAAAAAGCTTTCGGAAAAACATATAATGCCTGCAATCCAAATCATCCTTTAAGGAAGGACTTTTATACAAATGCGGCTAAAATTTCGGCCTTGCCTGAACCTGAATTTGTGGAGGAAAAACAGAACTGGAAGATCGTAGAGAGTTTAAATGTGCCAAAGTTTTTGCGATACGCATTTGAGATAAGTTTGTGATTTTTGATGCAGATTTAACCGCTAAGTACGCTAAGTTTTCCGCAAAGAAACGCTAGGTAATTATGAATCCAACCTTTGTGTTCTCTCAGTTAAAAACAACATATTTAACTCAACAAGCCAAGCAGTTCTTTCTTTGTTAAGTTTTTAAACATGCTGCCATCGGTTTGAATTAAATCTTTTACCAGATCTTTTTTTGTAGCCTGCAATTTCATAATCTTTTCTTCAACCGTATCAGGACAAATTAAGCGCACAGCCATAACGTTTTTATGCTGTCCAATTCTATATGCTCTATCGATAGCCTGATTTTCTACAGCTGGGTTCCACCACGGATCAACCAGGTAAACGTAATCAGCTTCTGTTAAGTTAAGTCCAATTCCCCCTGCTTTTAAACTGATTAAAAAAACAGGAATATCTACATTGTTTTGGAAAGACTCCACCACTTCTCCCCTATTTTTTGTTTGTCCTGTTAAATATTCGTACTTAATTCCGCGGCTCTCTAGTGCTTTCTTTATTAAATCGAGCATGGTTACAAACTGAGAGAAGATCAATATTTTATGATTTTGCACCTTGCTTTCGAGCTGCTCCATTAAAACTTCTATTTTAGATGAAGCCTGCAAATAAGATTTACCATCTGCCAGTAATGCCGCCGAGTTACAAATTTGTCTTAAACGGGTAATACTTCGTAAAACATGCATGGAGCTTTTAGGCAGTTCATCTTCTGATTTACCTAAAATATAATCTTGAATTTCCTTTTTATTTGCTTCGTAAACTTCGCGTTGTTCATCGCCCATTTCACAATAAAGTACAATTTCAGTTTTATCAGGAAGTTCTTTTGCAACCTGCTCTTTTGTACGTCTTAAAATAAATGGCTTAATCTTTTTTTGCAGTTCTGCAGCTCTTTTACTGTCTTTAAACTGATCTATTGGTGTAGAATATAAATCTGCAAACTGTTGTTTACTACCAAATAAACCTGGGCATGCAAAAGAAAGTTGTCCGTATAAATCGAAGGTATTATTTTCTACAGGAGTACCTGTAATGGCTACACGATTACGTGCCTGCAACATCCTAACCGTTTTGTAACGCTGCGATTCGGGGTTTTTAATATTCTGAGATTCATCAAGAAAGATATAATTAAAATGGTAGTCTTTTAAAAAGCGAATATCAGATAATAGCGTACCATAAGATGTTAAAATGATTTCGTAATGCTCAAAACCTGCGGTACTTTTCGCCCTATCTGCGCCATAAATAGTTTTGACTTTAATGGAAGGTGCAAATTTTTCTACTTCGGCCTTCCAATTAAAAATTAAGGAGGCTGGTACTACAACCAGGTTTACATTGTGCTTAACTTTTTCACGCTGTGATAAAATGAATGCTAAAATTTGAATGGTTTTCCCCAACCCCATATCATCAGCAAGACAGGCACCAAAATTAAAATCATCCAAAAAATTAAGCCAGTTTAACCCATCTTTTTGGTAATGCCTTAATTCTGCATTTAAAGCTTTTGGCAATTCAACTTCCTGAATCGCATCTGCACCTTCAAATTTCTTTTTAAATATTCTCAGTTCATTCTGTACTTCATTATTAAGCAGGGCATCTTCATAAAGTTCGTTTATGGTTGCATATTTAATTTTATGGGTAAGCAAACTCTCCTCAACAATTTCTGCAGCGTTAAAGTATCCGATAAATTTTTCTATCCATTCTGCAGGCAAAATACCTTGTGTACCATCATCAAGCGTAACAAATTTGCTTTTATTGCGAATAGATTTATGCAGGTGTTTAAGTGATACACGTTGCTTGCCAAACTTTACCTTAACTTTTGTTTCAAACCAATCGGTACCGCTTAAAACCTCAATATTAATTTCGGCTTTATGCTGGTTAAGTTTATTATTTTTAAGTTGGTTAAAGCCTAAAATATGAATTTCTTTCGCTCGCCAAGTTTCAAAAGCATCCAAAAACCAACCTTCCTCTAAAAATCTTTTCCTGTGGAGATAAAAAGAATCATTCGTTTCCTGATCGTAGAAATAGGGATGCTGCTTTAAAATATTCCCTATAAACTGCAATTCCTTTTCTTCATCTCGATAAAGTGTAAAAAGGTTTCCAAGCTTATCCTGCGCCTGAATCTGTTTTTTAGATAATACTGGAATTTCAATATTACCATAACGCATTACCGGTGTAATGAGAATATAATCTTCAGATTCTGACAAGTAAACCAGTTGTTCGTTTTCCAAATCAAATCCCTTTTCTTCAATCTGACTTTTTGTAGCAGGTTTTAAATAAGAATAATCTACATGAATGCTGCCCTCTAGCTGGATGAGAATATTTTTTTGAAATTCGGCGTATTTCGTTTTATGCAAAACCAAACGGTTACTTTGCTTTTGAAAGAAACCGATTACCCTAACAAAATCCGCCCGATCTATAAAATAAAGCGTATCCTTTAATTGCACAAAATAATCGTGCTTAATTACCAGATTATCTAGCTCATAAGTCTTTCCTTCAATCATTAACCTGCCACTGATATCATAATAATCACCTTTTTGATTTACAGAAAGGCGTAAATCTGTATCCAGCACTTTAACCTGCACGGCAATAAGCGAAGAAGCTTGTACATTAGCTGATTTCTTGGCATCGTGCAGATAAACAGAAATACCTAATGGATTTTTAACCACAGCTTTTAAAGCTTCCAGGTCAGCATCATTTTGTTCAGCATTATAATTTTGCTGAAACCTTGCCACTCCGCTGTAAAATTTTAATTCATCACTATTATCAGTTTTAAACATCAAAGCCGATGGATGAATTGGGTTTAAAGGGTTTTTAACCTTACCGCTTTTGGTTGTTTCGGCTTCATAAAGTTCTATAGTAAGGTTGTTATAATAGCGGTGATAACCCAAAACGGCAAGCAATTTAAGCTGATCGTTTCTATCCGTTTTATTTGGCTTTTTAGCTTTCGCCTGTGGCAATAAAATAGAAGACAGGGCTTGTTGAGATTCTTTATCAAAAGGCTGCAGGCCATCCATTCGCGGTTTAATTACTGTAATGCCGTTATCATAGCTTACTTTAAAAAGTATATCTAACTGTGGTTCTTGCTCCAAACCATAATCGGCAGCAACTTTTTTTATCCTTTCTTTACGCAGGTTTTCATCAAAGAAAATCTGTAATTCAGATCTCTTTAAAATATTGTATAAAACCTGCGCCTGATGCTCGCAAAGCTTATTTTTAGGCGTATTGCAACGGCAAGAAAGCTTAACAAAATTTGCATGTTGTTGCACCTGAACGATTGGGAATGGCAAGGCAGAACTTTCATGACTAAAAGCACCAAAATCAACCTCTAACTGCTCAGGAAAAATGTTGTAATAACCTTTAGTATCGGTATAAATTTGTTGATTGAGGTGTTTTAAAATAACCAGATTGCTTAAATCCTTCAAGTTAAAATCCTTTAAAATATAATCGTAAGGATTTTCTTCTATTGGTTTATTATCTGCAAACTGCTCCCTCATTTATGCTAAATTATTTAGGCAATAAAAGTAAGGATTTATAAAAATTAATAAGATTCTTAGTGAGATATTTTTACCAACTATTTAATTTTTAAAGTCACGCACTTAAATTTAAGATTCCGTTT
This sequence comes from Pedobacter nototheniae, assembly GCF_004335085.1. Lineage (GTDB taxonomy): Bacteria > Bacteroidota > Bacteroidia > Sphingobacteriales > Sphingobacteriaceae > Pedobacter > Pedobacter nototheniae. Next base: position 24,258 of record NZ_RQRS01000002.1, read on the forward strand.
ACTTTGCTAAGCAATGGCAGATTTAATTTGCCCAACAATATCTCCAATTACATCTACTGATTTTAAAATCTTAAAGTGTCCAATTTTTTCATAAGAACGGGATTTTATTGAGCTATTTGCATCTAAAAACTCGTTGAGATAAGACCATGGGGCGATGTGATCCTCGGGATCAAATGCTAAGAAATGGTTTGGATGTTTTGCAGCATGGTATAAGTCAACTAAATTAAAGTACTCTGCAGGTACAGGAAATTCGTTACTAAAGTTTTGAAAAAAGGTTTCTTGATCGCCTTGTTCTATATTTATGGAGTTTAAACTTTGCTCAAAATTTTCTTTCAACCGAATTAAAGGAGCAATACTAATCAAAATTTTCGGCTCAATTTCAGTTTCCTGTACAGCCAAAACATTAGCCATTCCACCTAGCGAATGTCCGATTATAAAATCTGGGTAGGCATAGTTTTTTACAATAGCTTCAACAGATTTTGCATACAACATCAGGTTGGAAAATTCAGAAACAGAACTGCCATTTCCAGGTGCATCGAAAGCGATAATTTCCAAATCATCTATACTTCTTAATTCGGTAATCAGCTCAGAGAAATCTGCTGCTTTTGATGCCCAGCCATGTGTTAGCAATACTTTATTTTTTCCATTACCCCAACTAAAGCCGTTTATCGTTAAATTAGTTTGGGTAAAATAGGTATCGTAAACCTCCAGCGTAAATTTCTTCGCTTCATCCAACAACTGTTGTTGCTGCAATCTGAGTGGCATTTTGGGCGAGTAGAATACAAAACTCCGAATTAATTTATCTGCATTGATGCCTTGAAGGCGAGCATTGTTTATATCTGCAATAATTTGCTTTAGCTTTTTCAACCTGGAATAAATTTGAGTTTAAATATATTTTGAAAGGAAAGATGCCGAAATAAATTCAGCATAACGATTACATAAAATTAAAGAACCGCTATGCTGAGCCTAACTTAGGATTTATGCATTATTTAACAATCCTTTTAAATCTGCAGGAGAGTAATTGATAGATTTTAGGGTTTTATCGTCCGCTTTTCTGAATACCAAAAACAAGCCATCTATTTCTTTATAGTACGATTCTGTTTGGTCTTTATCTAAATAAAACTGAATGGTTTGCTCTGCTTCTTCTACCGTTTTACAGGCTTTACTCATGTTAGAACGGTGTACTTCATCAAACAAAGTTTTAAATTTTCCGCCTAATCCAAACTCATGGATAGCGCCTGCCAAAACGTATTGCAAATCGCATAATGCATCTGCAACTTCAACCAAATCATCATTTTCTACAGCTTCTTGCAATTCTTTTAATTCTTCGGCTAATAGCGAAATACGCAGATTTGCCCTCTGCTTTGATGGAATTACTGGGGTAGCTAATATTGGATGTTTAAAGGTTGTATGAAATTCAGCAACCTGGTTTAATGAATTCGTTTCTTGCATAACAATGTTGATTTTATTGCTGGCAAACTTAAAAAAATAGCATTATATAATTTCGTTAATTTATAAACATAGCGGGGCCTTTTATTCTTTTGGCATCAAAAGTGTCGAAATTAAACCCTTTTTCCAGTTCAAAGAAAACGAATAGCTTAAATGTTCTTCTATGTCTTACATGGTTTACTTACTATCCATCATTACCTTGAAGTGCTTTATTCGCTGCCGCGGGGGCTTCTATTCTTTTGCCACCAAAAGAACCAAAAGTGTCGGCTCGCAATTTTTCTGTTTAAGCTAGGGGTTAGGCTTGGCTTGTGCTTCCCGAATAATTGACCATGCCGATTAAGCGGTTAACAAAGAAAAGTGGTTTGGACTTATATGTGGGGTAAGCGATCGCTAAATTAACTTTTATAGATGAACTCACGACAACCGAATTCACCCTTTGTACCTGTACAATGGCTATTAAATTAACCTACTTAAATAATGAATTACATAAACACAAAAAACGATCGTCATTACATTGTCGATCGCCTTAAATGTTCACAAATATCCTACAGGGTTTAAAAACTGACTACTTTATGCCTTACAAATCATCCAATTAATATTGCTTTCGACTAAACTTTACTTACTTTCTTTAATAATCTTGAAAAAATCCTCTTTATAAGTTTCGCCTATCGGGATAGCCTGTTCATTGATAAAAACGGTATTTCCATCAATCATTCTAATTTTTTCAATAGAAACGATGTAAGATTTATGAATGCGATAAAACGGTGGTTGTGGCAATTGTATTTCCAGCTCTCGCAAAGCTTGATAGGTAATAATGCGTTGGGTTGCAGTATAAACCGAAACATAGTTTTTTAGTCCTTCGATGTATAAAATATCGTCGTAATTAACTTTGATAAACTTATTTTTAGTGTCGCCCTTAATAAAGATAAAATCATTTGTTTGCGGTGTGGCTACTACCACATTTTCAGACTGCGCAGGCATAACGGGTTCTAATATTTGCTGTGCTTTTGAGGCTGCCTTATAAAAACGTTCGTAAGAAATTGGCTTAAGTAAATAATCAACAACATCTAAATCAAAGCCTTCTAAAGCATATTCTGGATAGGCGGTAGTAAGGATAACTTTACATTTATTACCACAAATTTTAAGAAATTGTATACCTGTAAGCTCAGGCATTTGAATATCCAGAAAAACAAGATCTACCTTACCATCCTGAACAAGGTTTAAAGCTTCAAAAGCACTTGTAGTGGTACCTACAAGCTCTAAAAAGGGAGTTTTATTTATAAATGCAGCAATAATATCTGATGCATAAGATTCATCATCAACGGCAAGGCAGCGGATCATATTTTTATTTTTAGGTTATTCAAAACTAAGAGAAAAGAATTATAGATTTATAATCAACGTTGTTTTATAAGTATTACCGTTGTTAGAAATTAACAGTTCGTGCTTATCGGGATAAATTAAATCCAACCGCCTATGAATATTAACCAAACCAACCCCGCTTGAATGATCTTTTTGGGCATGGCTAATTTTATTACTCACCACAAAGCTTAATCTTTTATTTTGAACGGTTAAGGTAATGCGTACGGGCTGTGCTTCATCATTAATTACACCATGTTTAAATGCGTTTTCTACAAAGGGAATTAAAACCAAAGCGGCTACTTTCTGGTCGGAAATACCTTCAGTTTTAAAATCAACAAAGAATTTTGGCTCAAAGCGCATTTTAAAAAGCTCGATATAACTTTCTAAATAATCTACTTCTTTATCTAATCTCACCAAGCCATCTGGGCTATCGGTTAAGGTATAACGCATCAAATCAGAAAGGCGCAATACTGCATTTGCCAGCTTATCAGAAACTGGGATAGCCAATGAATACACATAGTTTAATGTATTGTATAAAAAGTGTGGATTGATTTGCGACTTTAAAAAGGCCAATTCAGATTTAACTACTTCATCCTTTAGTTTAAGATTGGTACGTTCTGTTTCAAAACTCAATTTTGCGCCATATATAGCGGCAGGTACAACAATAAATGCTAAACTGAAATAAATATTATCGGTTATGTAGTACCAAATTGGTGTGCCATCAGAATAATTGTGCAACCCGAACCATTTTAAAAACAAAACTTCTTCTAAAAGGTAGCGCATGCAAATAAATATGGCAATTGTAAATATAATACCACCAATAAGTTGAAGGGCCTTACCACGCTTTAAAAACTTAGGATACACCCAAAGAAAGCAGATGTAAAATTCTACTATTTGAATAAAGTTCATGGAGTAGCTAAATATAGCTTGCTTAAATGGAACTCCATTTATTATATCGGAACCGTAAAAGTATCCCAAAACAAGTATCCAACAAATAATGTGGATTAAAACAATGCGTGTTTTTTTCATGGTTTAAAACTATCAAAAGGTTTTTCAACTACCTATTTTCTTATTCCAAACCTGCAAAAAATTATCCCAACCCCCTCTTTTTGTATATAAACCCCAAAATGAACCAAATTTGGCTTTGGGATAATATTTTGAGGGGTTGAGATTATTTAATTTCAGGGTAAACGGTAAGGCTGCACCTTTGAATCATAATCAAAAACAATATTATGAAATCAATTGTAAAAACCTTCGCATTACTTATCACAGCATTAAGCTTATACTTTCCATTAAAGGCACAAGAGCAAAAAGAAGTGCTTTTAATTGGCACCTTTCACTTCAGCAATCCAAATGTTGATGCCATTAAAACAGATGCCTTTAATGTTTTGGGAAGCAAACCGCAGCAAGAGCTTGAAAATATAACTGATAAGATTAAAGCTTTTGGTCCTGATAAAATATTTATAGAGTGGGAGTACGATAAACAAGCGGAGTTAGATAGCCTATATAAGCTGTATATAAATGGCACTTACAACAAATACATTAACAGTAAATATAAAGGCACTAATCAGTATGCAATGTACAATGAGTTTGAAGGCTTCCAATTGGCATTTCGTGCAGGTAAAAAAGCTGGGTTAAAAAACATTTACGGAATAGATTACCCTTTCGATCTTCCATTTGATTCTGTAATGACTGCCATGCAGGTCGCTAAGCAAACTACACTTATTAAAGAGATTGACAGCATGTTTAAAGCGGCTGGAAAGGTAGAAAACCTAAAGAGAAAAACTATGGGTCTTACTGACCTTATCCTGGATAAAAACACCGAAGAATCCAGAAGAGAGAACGCCGGATTTTATCTTCAAATGCTTAATAAAGCGGGGGCTAAAAATAACTTCGCTGGTGCTTACCTGGTTTCTGAGTGGTACCGCCGAAACCTATATATGTACTCTTTGATTCAAAAAATTACTCAATCTACCGATAAGAAAATTGTAATTCTTTTAGGCTCGGGGCACATTGCAATGCTTAAACAGTTTATAGATGTTGAAGGCAAATTTAAAGTTGTAGAACTGAAAGAAGTATTAAAATAAAATTATCTCATATAATAACCTAACGTCATAATGAAAACTCTATTAAAGCTTATTTTCTCAATTGCCTTAATGTTGTGCCTGCAAAATGCCAAAGCACAAAGCATTAAAGTTAGTGGCATCGTAGCCGATCAAAATAAAAAAGCATTAAGTTATGCTTCAGTTTCACTGATTCATTTGCCAGATTCGGCCTCGGTGAGTTTAAGAGCAACCAGCGAAAATGGAACTTATGAATTTAAAGCAAAAGCTGGCAAGTATTTAATTAAAGCACTTGCCGTGGGTTATCAAAAAAACCAATCAGCAGCTTTTGAAATCGCCAGTAGCGATGTTAATATTCCCTTAATTACACTTAAAGAGATGAGCCAACAGTTAAAAGAAGTTACAATTTCCTCTAAAATGCCCGTTATTAGTCAAAAAGCAGATCGTGTTATCGTTAATGTAGAGCAAATGAATACCGCTGGCGATAATGCCCTTGAGGTTTTAAGCAGAGCGCCCGGTGTAAAATTAGATAAAGACGAGAATATTATTTTGAAGGGAAAATCGGGCATTAATGTTATGATTGATGGCAAAATGAGTTACATGAGCGGAACGGAATTAACAACCTATCTAAAATCGCTTCCTGCTGATGCTTTAAGTAAACTTGAGTTAATTTCTAATCCGCCATCCTCTTTTGATGCGGCTGGTACTGCAGGAATTATCAATATTAAATTGAAAAGAAACAGAATACAAGGCTTTAATGGCAACATGAATTTGGGTGGTGGCTACGGCAAGTATGGAAAAATTTACGGTGGTACCAATTTAAACTATAACACAGGTAAGTTAAGCACCTTTTTAAGGCTTAACGCAGGGCGATATGGATCTTATAATCGCTTAACATTAAACAGAACCATTGGCGATGAGCAATACAACCAGGTTAATTTCTGGAACCCAATCACCAATAGTCTTAACTACTCTACCGGTGCCGACTATTTTATTAACGATAAAAATACGCTTGGTTTAATGGTAAAGGGTTTTACCGCACCAGAAGAAACTAAGGTAAATAGCAACTCGGTAAATTATAATGCCGCAGGTGCAAAAGCTGGCGGTACAGAAATGTTTAACCCGCAAAGCAATACCGAAAAAAATCATGCCGTTAATCTTAATTATCGTTTTAAAACGGATACACTTGGCGGCGAATTTGGCTTTGATGCTGATTACGTTAGATACGACAATAGTAAGAACGAAACTTTTGTTAATACTTACTTAGATGCTGCCAACAACATTATTGGTGCCCCAGTTAATTTACGCAATAATGGAATGGGCAATGTTTCTATCTATTCGCTAAAAGCAGATTATTCGCTTAATTTTTCTAAAACTTTAAAGCTAGAAACAGGTTTAAAAAGCAGCTGGGTAAAATCGTTAAGCAATGTAAGCTTCGATTCTTTAAAAAATGAAGGCTGGATTAATGATCCACGAAGAACCAATTTATTTTCTTACAATGAAAATATTAATGCGGGCTACCTTTCATTAGATCAATCTTTTAAAAACATACAAATAAAAGGAGGCTTACGAGCTGAGCAAACCGTAGGCAACGGCGTATCAACGGGTACAAATGCTTTAATAGAAAGAAAATACTGGAAATTATTTCCAACCTTATTCGTATCGGTTAAGCTTGATTCAAACAATTTGATTACCGCAGCCTACCGCAAAAGCATCAACAGACCGTCTTACAGCAGCTTAAATCCTTTTACATTTTACACCGATCCTTATACCGCTTTACAAGGTAACCCTTGGTTGCAACCTTCATACTCAAATAGCTTTGAATTTAATTATAGCTATAAGGATTTTAGGATTTTAACATTAAGCTATTCTAGAGGAAATGGCTTTATTTCAGAAGTTATTTATCAAAACAATTCTACAAAGGAAAGCATCTCAAGACCAGAAAATTTAAGTAAGACCACCAATTTCTATCTATCAACTGGTAGCCCTTTTAATGTAACCAAGTGGTGGAATACCAATACGGATTTTTCTGCATCTTATAATAAAACGCAATCTCCAATACAGGGCAGCGGTTATAACGCCGAAGCCTGGAGCTGGTCTGTAAGTACCGATAACACCATTACCTTACCTAAAAACTACAGCCTATCAGTTTACGCATATTATGATTCACCAAATGTTTCGGGTTTATTTCACAGTTTAGAAAGTTCGCAGGTTAATGTAGGCGCTAAAAAGATTTTTTGGAGCAAAAATGCTACGCTGGCTTTTAAAGTGAATGATATTTTTAACAACAGCAAATTCAGAGCTAATTTACAGTACAATAACATTAAAACCTTTTGGCAAAACGAATGGGAAAGCCGTAAAGTATCTTTAACCTTTACCTATAAATTTGGCAACATGAAAATAAAAACCGCCAGAAACAGAAAAACAGGTACAGGAGATGAAGAAAGCAGAGTTGGTGGCTAACTTATTACAATACCAACAGCATCCATACATTGCAAGCAAAATGACCTGAATTACCCAAAGGGCCGGATAAAGCTTTAAATCCGGCCTTTTCGTACATTCCTATTGCTGTAGAAAGTTCAGGGAAAGATTCCAGATACACTTCGTTATAGCCTAATTGTTGTGCGGATTCTATACTCTTTTGCATTAGCTCTTTTCCAATTCCCTTCCCTCTTGATGCTGAAGAAAGATAAAATTTAACCAGTTCTACACAACCATCCGGTAAACCTTCAGTTGGATAAATGCCACAACCACCTAATAAAATACCATCTTCTTCTGCAAGCCAGTAAGCCGATTGTGGGTTTTGAAATACGATGGATAGATAATCCGTTGTAGGATCAGAATAAACCGTACCCACCTTCTCAATATTAAATTCTTCAAATACAGTTCTAATCAATCCTGCAAGTGCTTTATTATCTCTTTCTTCTATCTTACGAAAAGTAATAGCCATTGTAATTTTTTCTGTAAAGTTATAAAATGCGAATAAAGCTTATTAAAAAAGCTCAAACAAAATGTGCATTTAAATTATTTATTAAATAGATAATTAGATAAAAATATGGAAAACGACAAAAAAGCAATCGAGCACAACTCAAAAAATCAAACGCATCCAAAACCATCTGATGATGTACAATTAGATATTGAAACCGTTACACCCGAAACGGAGAAAAACGCTGGAAAAGAAATAGATGAAGCTAAAAACAACGAGAATAAAGCTAAACCAGAAAGCAATAAAGAAGATTCATCAAAAGATGATAAGGCAGATGATATTGAGACAGTAGCACCTTAAAAAAACATCTTATAGCTCATCTAAAATAGTTTTACTATTTTGGCGTTATGATTAACATGAAACAAAAAATATTGCTTTGCCTTTTAACAATTTCCATGTTTGGTTGTGGAATAAACAGGCAGGCACAACAAATAAAGGCTTTAGAGGATTGTACCTACAAAATTACCAGTGTACAGCAGGTTTCAATTGCAGGCACTGATATTAAACGTTTGCTCGATCAGCAGGATTTTAGCTTAACAAGTTTACCAGGTGTCGCCCTAGGTTTATTAAGAAAAGATATTCCGTTGAGGGCTAACCTTAATCTCGAAATTTCAAATCCGTCTTCAAAACTTGCAGCAATCAATCAGTTTGAATATAAAATTTTAGTAAACAACACCGACTTAGCCGAAGGCATTGTAAATCAGAATGTAAGTATTGCCCAAGGCCAAACCGTTACTGTACCTGTGCAATTAACTAGTAATATTTATGGCTTAATTAATAATGGAAACATGTTTAACGACATCATTAAGGCTGTAAAAAAAGGCGGAACATCCAAAGATGAAAAACTTGGTTTGCTAACCATCAAAATAAAACCAACGTTTATGCTCGGTAATACCCCAGTTAAATATCCGGGTTACATTACCATAAATAAAGATATTAGCAGTAAAATATTGCTATAAACAATAAGGGCTATCTAATTTAGATAGCCCTTATTGTTTATAATTAAAGTTTATTAATGTGTTCTTTTAGTCTCTCTAATCATTCCGTTAAAACTGTGGGCATCCAAACTACCAGAAACATGCTTAAATTCCTCATCAGATAATTTTTCCGCTATGGTTGATGAGCCAACTTTTAAACTTGCGGTTTTAGTTGCAGGCGTTGTAAAGTTTCCAGTTTTAGCATACTGTAAAGCATAGCTTAATAATGGTTCACTCGTATCTCCCCATGATTTAGTTAAATCTTCTGAAGCTACTTTATCAACAGTTAAGCCAGAATAGTAACCACCTGAGCCTACTTTATTTTTAGTTTCAAACTCAGGAATATATAGATCAAGCTTATCAATTCTTACCGGGAAAAACCCAACAGGCTTTCCGTAAGTAGTAGAACCAATTAATTTAACATCCATAACTGGTCGCAAGCTATTTATAGTTAATTCACTCGCAGAAGCCGTAGAACCTGTTACAATAAAATAAACACGACTTAAATTTAATGCGCCAAGTTTAGCAAATTTCTCCACGTTATCGCTTGCAGCAGGTGTATAATCAACATCCGCATAGGTAGCATACTTCCCATTTACAAAGTTGCCCGTTTGCAATTTCCCGTTATCATCCAATAAAGGTTGGTGTATTAAAACTGAGGACTTACGCTGCGCTGTGGTTAAATTTTGCAAATAAGAGCTGTAGTAATATGTAAACATGGTATTACCGGTTTCTGCGGCAGGGGCTGCAAGGTTTACTATTTGGGCAGCGGTAGAGATATAACCACCTCCATTATAGCGCAAATCTACAATCAACTCCGTTACACCTTGTGCAGCAAAATTGGCGAAAATTGCATTTAATGCTGTTGTTTGATTATCAGTAAAGCTATTAAAAACAATATAGCCCACCTTTTTCGCATCAACCGTATAAACACTGGTAAACAATATCGGGTTTACTGTATAAGAAGTAGCATTTACTGTTACACTTTTAGATACTCCGCTTAAATCATTAAAAGTTAAAGCAATGCTTGTATTACTTCCAAAAATTGCATTGTTTAAGAAATCGACATTATCATCACTATACGCCAAATTGGTGCGACCGTTAATACTGGTAACCTTGCAGCCTCTAACCAAACCCTGTGCTGCTGCAGAGGAGTTTTGATAAACATATTTTACATACAAATTTGCACCTGAGGCATCGTATAAAACGGAAAATCCAAAATCATTCTCTGTATTTATATCGGCTTTTAAAGCACCCGTTTTCCCTGCTGTACTTACATAATCTATAAATGAATATTTTGGGTTGGTAGATTTGGCTACATACTCATAAGGCTTTCCTGTGGTTGGATTATTGGAAAATTGGGTAATTGCATATAATTCTGTTTCATTAGAAGAGAAACTTCGTGGGTTAAAAGCATCGTAAGTTGGTAACGAAGTATTCCAGTAATAAAATTCTTTCGCATATAAAAAGATAGAATCTTTTGTTAATTCAGTGCGATTACCTGGAGGCGTTACAGTGCCAGTTGTAGTGCCAGTATCATCAGGCGTAGCTTTATTCTTTTTGCAGGATATTAATATCCCAATACAAAGCATTAAAGCAATTGGCAAGACATTAAATTTATTGTTTTTCATATAGATGTTTAGAATATTTTTATAGATATACGTAATAATCAATTAAAAAATTGTGACACAGCTAATTTATATATTAATCCAATATGATTTTAAAAAATTATACACACAAAAATGTGTCGTTAAAAAGGAAATATCTGACGATAAAAATCTATTAATGAAACCCTTAGAAACCAAAAAAGCCTCTCATTTCTGAAAGGCTTTTGGATGTGGTGCCACCTGGATTCGAACCAGGGACACAAGGATTTTCAGTCCTTTGCTCTACCGACTGAGCTATGGCACCATCCGTTTGGGATTGCAAATGTAGTGTTCTTTTTTAAAAGACAAAATTTTTTATTCAAAAAAACAGCCATCCAAACACCCCTACTCTGATTATCAATTAATTAAATTTTCATCTAGTATCAAAAAATAATTCATTCTTACTTAGAATCAGTACAAACTAATAATTTTAAGCTTTTTTTTATGCATGCATAGCAATTTATTTAAATTAAATATCCTAATTTAGCGTTTAAACAATCATTATAATTGTATGGTGGCTCAAATTCTATTTCTACTTCTTACACTTGCAGCGGTTGCATTGTTTACGGTCAACTTCCGTAAAATCATTCGCAATATCCGTTTAGGCAAATCGGTGGATCGTAATGATCAACCGCAAAAAAGGCTTTTAACGATGATTAGAGTTGCTTTTGGACAGTCAAAAATGGTTGTTCGCCCTATCCCGGCTTTCCTTCACTTTTTTGTTTATGTGGGCTTCGTTATCATCAATATCGAAGTGCTCGAAATTATGATCGATGGATTATTTGGCACTCACAGAATTTTTCATGGCTTAGGTGGCTTATATAATTTCTTAATTGGATCTTTTGAAATACTCGCTTTAAGTGTTTGGTTATCATGTGCTATTTTCTTAATTCGTAGAAATATTTTAAAAATCAAACGCTTTAGAGGGGTAGAAATGACAACCTGGCCAAAATCTGATGCGAATTATATTTTAATAACCGAGATCCTGTTAATGTCTGCTTTTTTATTAATGAATGCCGCTGATGCAAAACTTCAAGCTTTAGGCGCAGGCCATTACGTTAATGCAGGTTCTTTTCCTGTTAGTCAGTTTTTACAAAATTTATTACCCAACACAGAAAGTGCTTTAGTTTATATTGAGCGTGGTTGCTGGTGGTTCCACATTATTGGAATACTAGCTTTTTTAAATTACCTGCCCTACTCTAAACACTTTCATATTCTTTTTGCTTTCCCAAATACTTACTTTTCAAATTTAGAACCAAAGGGAGAGTTTAATAATATGGAATCGGTTACTAATGAGGTTAAAGCAATGCTTGATCCTTCCTTCGTACCTGCCGAAACGGCTCCTGGTAAATTCGGCGCTAAGGATGTTACAGATTTAAGCTGGGTTAACTTAATGAATGCCTACACCTGTACCGAATGCGGTCGTTGCACGTCTGTTTGCCCAGCCAATATTACAGGAAAGTTACTATCTCCCAGAAAAATTATGATGGATACCCGTGATCGGGTTACCGAAGTTGGTAAAAATATAGACAAGCATGGCGCCGAACATCAGGATGGCAAATCATTATTGGATGACTATATCAGTAGAGAAGAAATTTGGGCTTGTACTAGTTGCAATGCTTGTGTACAGGCCTGCCCTGTAAATATTGATCCTTTACAAATTATCATGGAATTACGCCGTTATGCGGTTATGGAAGAATCGCAAGCTCCGGGAAGTATTAATGCTATGCTTGGTAATATAGAAAATAACCAGGCGCCATGGAAATATTCTCCAGCTGATCGTTTTAACTGGGCAGAAGGGAATTAATAAACAGTTGGAAGTTAAAAAATCGAAAGTAGTAATACGGAAGGTTTAAATTAAAATACTTAAAAAAATGGAATTTAAAGTACCTACAATGGCCGAATTAATGGCTGCAGGTGAAGAACCAGAGATATTATTTTGGGTGGGCTGTGCTGGAAGTTACGATGAAAGAGCGCAAAAAATTACCCGCGACATTTGTAAAATTTTACATCATGTAGGTATAAAGTATGCCGTTTTAGGTACAGAAGAAAGTTGTACCGGCGATCCTGCTAAACGTGCCGGCAACGAGTTTCTATTTCAAATGCAAGCTATGACCAATATTGAGGTTTTGAATGCTTACAACATTAAAAAAATTGTTACTGGCTGCCCACATTGCTTCAACACTATTAAAAACGAATATCCTGGCCTTGGTGGTACGTACGAAGTTATCCATCACACACAACTTATCCAGGATTTAATAAATGAAGGCAAATTAAAAGCTGAAGGTGGCGAAAGTTTCAAAGGCAAAAAAATCACTTACCATGATCCTTGTTATTTAGGGCGTGGTAATGGAATTTACGAAGCACCTAGAAAAGCTTTAGAAGTTTTAGATGCTCAGTTGGTTGAAATGAAACGTTGCAAAAGCAATGGTTTATGCTGCGGTGCTGGTGGCGCACAAATGTTTAAAGAGCCTGAAAAAGGAAATAAAGATATTAACGTTGAAAGAATTGACGAAGCTTTAGAAACCAATCCTCAAGTTATTGCAGCTGGTTGCCCATTTTGCATGACTATGCTTAGCGATGGTATTAAATTAAAAGATAAAGAACAAGAAGTAAAGGTTTTGGATATTGCCGAAATTACAGCAAGAGCAAACGGGTTATAAGGCTAAGGCTTTATAACTTGCGCCTCTGGCGTTAATTTAACTAATGTTTCTCTAATCATATTTAAGTCTTCGGCCTCAATATTCTTAATCGGTATAGCAATACAAGTCCCCATAGAATCTACATCACCACGCTTATCATTGTAGGTTTGCACAATTACATCATCGCTCTTGGTGTGCAAATAAAGCCTGCCAGATGTTGTTGAACCAATATAATCCATATCTTTAAATTTAGCCAGTTTAAAAGCAAAATATTCTATCTTTCCATTATTAAAATAGCGCTTATAGCGGCAAAACCCATTGTTAGTAACATTAAGTTCGTATTTTTTAATTTGATTACTCTCCTGGTTAAAATCATAATGATCTGTAAAACTTTTTTGGAGGTAATTAACATATTCATCAGTAGTATCGAGAGTAGTAAAAGCACATAAAAACAGGCTGAAAGCCATCATAACAGGCAATTTCAAGCTTAATGTAAACTTTTTCATAAGGATGAAGTTTTAGATAGACCAAATTAATTAAAATATTAAATTTGTAATATGAGTTTTTCTCCACAATCAAGAGTTTGGATTTACCAAAGCGATAGAAAATTTAGTCAGACTGAAGAAGCCGAAATTCTTCAAAAGCTATCTGCATTTACCAGTCAATGGAAAGCCCATGGTAATGAATTGTTAGCTAAAGCTGAGATTCGCTACGGCTTTTTCATCATTTTAACCGTTGATGAAAATCAAGCTAATGTAACTGGTTGCTCTATTGATAGCTCTGTACGTTTAATTAAAGAGATTGAACAAGAATACAATGTTGATTTATTCAATCGCTTTAACATCGCCTATAAAATAGATGATGAAGTTAAAGTACAAAGCAAAGAAGATTTTGAAACGCTTGTAAATATAAAACAGGTTACTCCAGAAACCATTGTGTTTAATAATATGGTTCAAAACCTTGCCGATTTAGAAAACAAATGGGAAGTTGCCTTTAAAAATAGCTGGCACTCTACAGTTTTCGCCCACCTTTTGTAAACATTTTTTATATCAATTACCAAAGTAGAAAACAATAGGCTGTTGAAATAATGCCCTAACGTTTACTCCATTATTTTGGGCTGGAACCCATTTAGGCGATTTTTTCATAACCTTTAAAGCTTCATTAGCAACCGCAGGACTCACTTTGTTTTTGTTTACAACCTCAAAATCGCAGAGGCTTCCATCATCACATACCGTAAATCTAACAATTGCCATTTGACGAATACCATATTTGGCAAAAGTTACGCTATCCTGCAATTCGGCAGCTCTAGATGCATCAAGATTATTTTGTATAAACTTTCTCCAGGCAGCTATACCACCATTAAATTCGGGTTGCTTTTCTACAGAAGTAGCTACAACAGGAGATTTAACTGGAGCTGTTTCAACCTTTTGGGCCTTTACCATAAAAGGGAAAAGAAGCAGAATAAAGAGTATGCGTTTCATTCTTCAAATATAAAAACATTTAATTACCAATAATTTATCAAAATTATAAAGAAAAAAATCAACCATTTCAAAAACAATTATGGCTTTAAAAGTATTATATTGTTCAATCAAACAATCTGTATGGCTCGGTGGTTAAAAATTTCTCTCAAAATTCTTGCGGTTTTTGCGTCTGTTATTATTCTAATCTGGGTAGCAGGAGCATTTTATATCAATCGAAATAAAAAAGAAGTTCTCAGTACAATATTAGAACAGCTAAATAAAAATCTTAATGGTAAAATCTCTGCTGGTAGTATGGAGCCTACTCTATTAAAGGGCTTTCCTGGAGTTTCGGTTTCCTTAAATAAGGTGGTTTTACGTGATAGTTTATGGGCCAACCACAAACACGATCTTTTAAATGCGCAGGATATTGACGTGTCATTAAATGTTTTTTCACTTATCGCTGGAGATGTAAAAATCAGTCGAATATCTATTAATAATGCCTCAATATATGTTTATACCGATTCTTCTGGATATAGCAATACGAGTATTTTTAAAAGTAAAGCACCAGATAAAAAGAAATCAACATCCAAATCTGCACCATTAGAAATCAGCAAAATTGATTTTAACAAGGTAAATCTTGTTGTGGACAATCAAAAACGCTTTAAGCTATTTAACTTTAATATTGATCAAATTCAAGGTAGAATTGAATACCCAGATAGTGGCTGGACAGGAAAAATTAAGCTTAAAACTTTTGTAAAAAGCTTTGCATTTAACACCAGAAAGGGCAGTTTCCTGAAAGATAAAACTTTAGAGGGCACACTTTCTGCTCACTACAGTAAGGCGGAGGATGCGGTGATTATCAATCCAGAAATATTAAACATTGGTGGTTCTCCTTTTAAAATTGGCGCCAAAATAGATTTAAGTAAATCCGCTTTTGCTATAAATATAGCCGTTGATAAAATCCTTTTTAAAGAAGTAGCACTTTTATTAGCACCAAATATATCGTCTAAACTGTTAAAGTTTGAAATCGACAAGCCAATTGATATTCGTGGTAATATTATTGATGATGGAAGTGGCAAATACGGAGATCCATTAATTAAAGTTAGCATGACGGTAAGAGATAACGTAGTTTCTATGTTACCAGCAATTAAATTAACCGATTGCAGTTTTGATGGCTCTTTCACTAATCAAGATACATTAGGAGGAATTATTGGAGATGAAAATTCTATTATTAAACTTTTAAAACTTAATGCAAACTACTTTAATGCCCCTATTAAAGTTGATACATTTCTAGTTACAAATTTATCGCGACCAATTGCAACAGGACTTGTAACGTCTAATTTCCCGTTATCAAATCTTAATAATTCTTTAGGCGGTGAAAATTTCGATTTCAAAAATGGAACAGCTGACGTAAGATTATATTGCAAAGCTGATATCGATAATTTCAACTTCACAAAACCTGTTGTTTCGGGTAAAGTACGCGTTATTGATGCCGATATAATGTACCTGCCACGCAAACTTCGTTTAGTTAAAAGTGCTTTAGATATTAATTTCACACAAAACAATTTATCTATTCAAAATGGACACTTCCAATTAGGTAAAAGTATTTTGAATTTAAATTGTACCATAGATAATTTCCTCAATTTATATTATACTGCACCCGATAAGATTTTGGTAAACTTAAAAATGAGTAGTCCACAACTCTACTTAAATGAATTTTTACCTTTTCTTGGTCCTCGTGAGCGTAAAAGTAAGTCTAAATCAAAAAGCTCTTTAAAAGAAACTACCGCTCAATTAAGCAACGTTTTAGAGGTTTCTAAAATGAATATTTTGTTAAATGTAGATAAGGCTATTTATCAAAAGTTTGTAGCAAAAAACCTTAATGCTGATATATCATTACGCAGTGAAGGTATTTTCTTCAACAAAATAAATGTAAGTAATGCAGGTGGCAGTTTAACATTAAATGGAAATGTAAAACAAGAAGGAAATTCTAACAGGTTTATGCTTAATTCCAAAATAAGCAATGTAAATGTTAAAGATTTCTTTTATTCTTTTGATAATTTCGGACAGAATACGATTACCAACAAAAACTTAAAAGGTTTTTTATCTTCGCTGGTTAATATATCTGGTAGAATTTCCAATACAGGTACAATCCTACCGCGATCAATGGATGGTAAAGTAATTTTTAACCTGAGAAATGCTGCTTTGGTTAATTTTGCGCCAATTGCTGATGTGGGGAAATTTGCTTTTCCAAGAAGAAATTTATCCGACATCCAAATACCAAAATTAGATGGCACTTTAACCGTAAAAGGCGACAAAGTAATTATAAGCCCGATGCAAGTTAATTCATCAGCTTTAAATTTTAATGTTAAAGGAATTTACGCTTTAAGTACAGGTACAAATATTGCAATGGATATTCCGTTACGAAATCCTAAGGGCGATGAAAACCTTGATAGCCAGCAGAAAAAAGAAGCACGAATGAAAGGTATTGTACTTCATCTTAAAGCGGTAGATGATGAAAAAGGTGGAATAAAAATCAGGTGGAACAAAGACCATGATTAGTTAGAGAAGCATTAAATTACAGAATGAGTGAATTAAAGAATGTAAAATCTCGAAGAGTAATTAACGATCTGTAATGCACTCTATCATTCAAAATTCTATCATTCATTCATTCAAAAAAAACTCTAGTTATTCACTAAAAATCCAGCGGTCCCAACCTGTTCATATTTCTTAAAATCAAATATTGGCGATGTCTAATATATGGCGTGGCATTTTTTGGTGTCCATCGAATTGGATTAGGAAAGCATGCAGCAATTAAAGCAGCTTGGTTTTTAGAAAGATTAGTACAAGATTTTCCATAATATTCTTGAGCAGCAGCTTCAGCACCATAAATACCATCTCCCATTTCAATTACATTTAAGTAAACTTCCAAAATACGTTCTTTATTCCAAAACAACTCAATTAGCAAGGTAAAATAAGCTTCAAATGCCTTTCTTATGTATGAACGCCCAGGCCATAAAAAAACATTTTTGGCTGTTTGCTGCGAAATGGTACTCCCACCTTTAACCTTTTTTCCTTTAGCATTACTGGCAAAGGCCTTTTCAATCGCTTTCACATCAAATCCAATATGTTTTAAAAACAATTGATCTTCCGCTGATACAGCAGCACGTTTCATATTATCGGAAATATCATCAAACTTAACCCACTTTTTCTCTGTTTTAAAAGGCTTCCCATCAGATTTTCGCTCTATATTGCGCAAAACCATTAATAAGGTAATTGGAGGATTTATAAATCGCAATGCGATAACCCATATCACTGAAACCAACAAAAAATAAATAAATACTTTTGAAGCAATGTTGGTTATTTTCTTTAATAAAGGACGTTTGGTTTTCGTTTTAGATGATCGCGTTTTAGCCATAGCAACAAAGGTAATAAAATCTTTAATCTCCAATTGAAACAGATAAATCTATGTTTTAAGAGAATGACATTTTTGTAACTAAAAACGATTTTCATTTAAACATATTTGTTCTCCATTCGTTACATTATAAAAAGAAATCAATATGAGTATAAAAGTTGCCCTCATTACTGGAGGAAGTAAAGGAATTGGTTTTGGAATAGCAGAATCACTTTTAAAAGAAGGTTATAAAGTAGCCATTACAAGTCGTTCAAAAAAGGCAGCGGATGAAGCGGCCGAATCACTTGGCAATTCGGAAAATATACTTGCACTGGAAGCTGATGTGAAAGATTATGCTTCGCAACAAAATGCATTAAGGGCTATAATCAATAAGTGGGGGCAGTTAGATGTATTAATTGCAAACGCTGGAGTTGGGCATTTTGCACCTATTGATGAAATGGACATTAATATTTGGCAAGAAACAATAGACACGAATTTAACCGGTGTATTTTACAGCATTAAAGCATCTGTTGAAGAGATAAAAAAATCTAAAGGCCACATTTTTACAATTTCAAGTTTAGCGGGTGCAAACTTTTTCGCTAATGGTTCGGCTTATAATGCCAGTAAGTTTGGCTTAACTGGTTTTACACAATCTGTAATGCTTGACTTGCGTAAGTATGGTGTAAAAGTAAGCACAATTATGCCAGGATCTGTGGCTAGCCATTTTAATGATCATAATCCAAATACAGCCGAAGATGCCTGGAAAATACAGCCAGAAGATATGGGACAACTTATTGTGGATTTACTTAAGATGCCTGCCAGAACACTCCCGAGTAAAATAGAAATTAGGCCCACAACACCTAAAGGATAGTAACAATAGTTGCTCGATTATTCCATATTACATGGCACAAAAAAGGGTTTTGCAAATGCAAAACCCTTTTTTATTTTCTTAAAAAGAATGCTTATTCAGCTATTACTTCAAAAGGAACCTGAACTTTCACTTCTTTGTGTAAGTTTAAGTTAGCAACATATTCGCCAACAAATTTAGGTTCAGTTTCGAAAGTAATACGACGACGATCTACATCAAAGCCTTGAGCTTTTAATGCTTCAGCAACTTGGATAGTGTTAACTGCTCCAAAGATTTTACCGCTTTCGCCAGCTTTAGCACCGATTGATAATTTAACGCTAGTTAAACGCTCAGCGATACCTTCAGCATCTTTCTTAATTTTATCTTGTTTAAATGCTGCTTGCTTTAAGTTTTCTGCTAATACTTTTTTAGCAGAAGAAGTAGCCAAAGTAGCAAATCCTTGCGGAATTAGATAGTTACGGCCGTAACCAGCCTTTACTGTAACGATATCATCTTTCTCGCCTAATGATTTAATATCTTGTTTTAAAATAATTTCCATATCAAATCCTCCTATTTTAATTGGTCAGCAACGAAAGGTAATAAACCGATGTGACGGGCACGTTTAACAGCCTGTGACACTTTACGTTGGAATTTTAACGATGTACCAGTTAAACGGCGTGGTAATAATTTACCTTGATCGTTAATAAATTTTAACAAAAAGTTTGCGTCTTTGTAATCGATATATTTAATACCATTTTTCTTAAAACGGCAATATTTTTTACGGTTATCCTCTACTTTAGGGGCAGTAACGTATTGTATTTGTTCTCTTGCCATTACGCTGCAACCTCCTTAGTTTTTTTGTTAAAAGCACCACTACGCTTTTTCTCATTGTAAGCAATAGCGTGTTTATCTAACCTGATGGTTAAGAAACGTAACACACGCTCATCGCGTTTTAATTCAAGCTCTAATTTGCTAATCAACTCTCCTGAAGCTTTGTATTCAGTTAAGTTGAAGAATCCGTTTGTTTTTTTGTCAATCGGATACGCTAATTTTCTCAAACCCCAATTATCTTCTTGGATAATTTCGGCTCCGCTACCAGTAATGATGTTTTTGAATTTAGCTAATGCCTCTTTCGCAGCTTCATCTGATAACAACGGGGTTAGAACGATAACAGTTTCGTACTGATTCATTGTTATTTAATTAATTTTTGTTTATTTTCCGATATAATTCGGGCTGCAAATGTAGCAATATATTTCTTAAAATCAAATGATTAATCAAGAAAAAGATGAGATAATTATAGAATAATCTAGTTAATTAATATTGTTTAACTTTTATTCTGTAATTGCCTTTAAAGTATTCCTTCATCTTAATTACTTCTTTAGATTTTTCTGTAAGCCAAAAAGTAGCGTAGCTTTCCTTATTATAATCTATTTTAAGTAACCAGCATTTCACTTTTGTATCACTGTTCAAAACCAAATCCTCCTTACCAATTACTTCGTACCTGTGGTAGGTAGCAACTTTTTCGTTTGGATCAAAAAAGGAAACATCAAACTTCTGTCCTACTTTTTTTATTGGTAATAACGGATAAGTTTCCAAATCCAATTCCCAGCTAATAATAGGAATATCCAGTTTAACTTTACCTTTTTTTACCGCTTCATTGTTATTTATAGTATCTGAAGGAACCATGAAGCCATCTCTATAATCGTATGCAAAAATGCCTCTCTTTTTATAATCTGCTTTATGATAAATAGGTGCTAAGGTTTTATGATCGCAAATATTAAGAATGTTAGCCAGTACCGTATCTGCATGAATCCACTTCCAATCGAATGCCACCACATCGGCACCATTAACTTTAGTAAACTTTGTACTTCTTTCCCACAAATCGCCTACAGTTCTTTTCTTATCAAGCGTATCGGTAAAGTAAACCAGATAAGTACTTTTACCTTCTTTTAAATTCTCAATTTTTAATTTATTGTTGGCAGCATTAATGGTATCGACCTGAGCTTTTGAGTAAATTCCAAAAGAACAAAGGACGAGTGTAAATAGAATAATTTTTTTCATTTTTTGTTTAGGGTTTGATTTATGTTTTATAATTACACTTGCAGCAAGCGAGTTATAGTTTAGATAATCACTTGTTTTAAATGTTACGATGTTTGGTTTGTACATTTAAGATTTAATTTTTTCCACAATCAAACATTTCTGTAACCTAACATCTAACAAAAATTCCTATTTTCGTGGCGATGGAAAATTTTATTGTTTCTGCCCGTAAATACCGTCCAGCCACGTTTGAAACCGTAGTTGGTCAGCAGCATATTACGGGTACACTTAAAAATGCCATCAAAAACAATCAACTTGCACAAGCATTTTTATTTTGCGGTCCGCGGGGAGTTGGTAAAACCACCTGTGCACGTATTCTTGCCAAAACCATTAACTGTACTAACCCTACAGCGGAAATGGAAGCGTGTGGAGCTTGCGATAATTGCTTGTCCTTCCAAAATGGTCATTCTTTTAATGTACATGAGTTAGATGCGGCATCAAACAACTCTGTTGATGATATCCGTAGCTTAATTGAGCAGGTTAGGATACCGCCACAAGCCGGAAAGTATAAAATTTATATTATTGATGAGGTGCACATGCTCTCTCAAAGTGCATTTAATGCTTTTCTTAAAACATTGGAAGAACCACCTTCGTACGCTATATTTATTTTGGCTACGACGGAAAAACATAAAATTTTGCCAACCATTTTATCACGTTGTCAAATTTTTGATTTCAATAGAATACAGGTTGAAGACATTGCCAGCCATTTGGCAACTATTGCACAACGTGAAAACATTGCATTTGAATCAGACGGGTTACATATTATTGCTCAAAAGGCAGATGGTGGTTTGCGTGATGCGCTTTCAATGTTTGATCAGATTGCCAGTTATGCCAATAAGAATATCACCTATCGTGCAGTAATTGATAACCTGAATATTTTAGATTACGATTACTTTTTTAAGCTTACACAATATTTAACCGCAGCACAGGTTAGCGAAACCTTACTCTTGTTTGATGAAATATTAAACAATGGTTTTGATGGAAATAACTTTATCAATGGTTTATCAACCCACTTCCGTAATTTGCTAGTTGGTAAAGATGCTGCAACAATTAAATTACTAGAAGTAAGTGAAAATATTAAGCAAAAGTATTTGGAGCAGTGTAGGCAAACAGAGCTTTCCTTTCTGTTAACGGCTTTAAACCTGGCAAATACTTGCGACTTAAACTATAAAAACAGCAAAAATCAACGGCTACAAGTGGAGCTGGCACTGATTAAGATGTGTCATATCCGATCGGTTGTGCAACTTGCACAGCAACCTCTAAGCCCGACCTCAAATACAGCAACTGACCAAGATCAGGATAAAAAAAAAACTAATTTAGTCGGCGGTAGTAACGAAGTTCAAAAGGCTGAAAATACTTCTCCAACTGAGCAAAAAGCTATAAATACTGCTATTTTACCTCAAGCGATTGATGCAGAAGTTAAAGCAGAAATTCCAAAAAGTAACCAACCCGATAAACCTTCTGAAATCCAAAGGCCAACTTTAGCATCTTCGGCTACAACCATTAAAATTAACCTTTCAAAAAGTAATGCTGGAAGCATTTTAATTCCTTCATTAAATGATTTGGATCGCGTATCAAGTGCTGAAGAAGCAAAAGGGCCACAAACTGTAACTGGCGAAGCCCGTGAAGATTTTACATATGAAAGGTTACTGGAAGTTTGGAGTAGTTATGCTGAAAAATTAAAGAGGGAGAACAAAATTAATCTTTACACAATTTTAAACAACTTCGCTCCCACTTTAAAAGGGAAAGAGCATATTGTAATTTCGGTTGAAGGTAAAGCACAAGAAGATTTTGTACAGAGTGAATCGGTTGAGTTAATGAACTTTTTGCGTAATAACCTGAAAAATTTCGGTGTTGAAATTTCTTATAAACATGCAGAACGGGCACATGAGAAAAGATTATATACTTCTAAAGAGCGTTACGATTATCTGGTAAATAAAAATCCAAAGCTGGAAGATTTGCGCCGGAAATTTGGCTTGGATCTTATCCCTTAAAATGTTATAAAAAACCCCATGCAGTTAATCTACATGGGGTTTCTTTTTATTTTTGTGGTGTATCGTTAATTGGGTAGCCTTCTTCATCCAAGTCATCACGATTATCTTCTGGAGTACGGGCCAAAATTTCGTCCTCAGGACTTAGTTTAACACTCTCACCATTATCAACATGCATACCTAATTCTTCTAAATTATCGTTAGCAATTTCATCATCGTTAGCATATTCGTCGCCAACATAAGGATTTGCCTCATCATAGGTAGAGTCATCATCTTTGGCACCTACAGCTACAGTTTCATAACCCATCGGGTGATCGTAATCTTTATCGGTACCTTTCACATCCAGCTCATAACTCTGCTTAGTCTCATCATAAGATAAGTTTTCATTGTTAATTTCACTACTTTCTGTTGTACTGTGTAATTTATCTTTTGCTGGTTTATTCTCGTTATTTGCCATGATATAGTTTCTTTTAATTTATATAAATATAACAACTTGGTACCAATAAGGTTTTAGTATCATTAAAGGTTTAACAACAAAAAGATTAAGCATTTTATATTCCGCTTATACGAAAAAAGCGTTCTGATTTTAAACCAGAACGCTTATATTATTGATTAATAAAACTTATTAAAGTGATGCTAAAGTAGAATTTAATGTTTCACTAGGACGCATTGCTTTACTTGCCAATTCATCGTTAGGATTGTAATAGCCACCAATATTTTGGGGCTTGCCTTGAGAACCAATTAACTCTTCGTTGATTTTCGATTCGTTTTCTTTTAAGGCTTTTGCCAAAGGTGCAAATCTAGCCTGTAATTCAGCATCTTTAGTTTGTGCAGCCAATGCTTCTGCCCAATATAAAGCTAAGTAGAAGTGTGATCCACGATTATCAATTGATCCAAGTTTTCTGCCAGGAGATTTATCTGTAGCTAAGAATTTCGCATTTGCTTCATCTAAGGCATCAGCTAAAACCTGGGCTTTTGCATTATTTTGAGTTTGAGATAAATGCTCTAAAGAAGCTTGAAGCGCTAAAAATTCGCCTAAAGAATCCCAACGTAAATAACCTTCTTCGATAAACTGTTCGATGTGTTTTGGAGCTGATCCGCCTGCACCAGTTTCAAATAAACCACCACCATTCATTAAAGGTACAATAGATAACATTTTTGCCGAAGTTCCTAATTCTAAAATCGGGAATAAATCTGTCAAGTAATCACGAAGTACATTACCTGTAACCGAGATAGTATCTAACCCTTTACGAATTCTTTCTAAAGTAAATTTAGTAGCTTCAATTGGTGATAAAATGCGGATATCCAAACCATTTGTATCATAATCAGGCAAATATTTATTCACTTTAGCGATAATTTCTCTATCGTGTGCTCTGTTTTCATCTAACCAGAAAACTGCTGGAGTATCAGATAAACGAGCTCTGTTTACCGCAAGTTTAACCCAATCCTGAATTGGAGCATCCTTAGTTTGGCACATGCGGAAAATATCTCCTTTTTCTACTTTTTGATCGAAGAAAACTTTTCCATCTGCATCAGTTACACGAATAGTTCCACTTCCAGTTGCTTGAAAAGTTTTATCGTGAGAACCATATTCCTCAGCTTTTTGGGCCATTAATCCAACATTTGGTACAGAACCAATTGTAGTTACGTCAAATGCGCCATGTGCTTTACAATCATCAATTGTAGCCGTGTAAACACCAGCATAACTGCGATCTGGAATTAAAGCGATTGTATCTTGCGCTTTACCATCCTTATTCCACATTTGACCTGAAGTACGAATCATTGCCGGCATAGAAGCATCAACAATTACATCAGATGGAACATGAAGATTGGTAATTCCCTTATCAGAATTCACCATAGCCAAAGCTGGTCCATTTTCAATTGCTGCAGCAATTGCCGCTTCAACTTCAGCCTGTTTTTGGTTACCAGCAATTTTTGCGTAAACATCACCTAAGCCATTTCTGGTATCAACGTTTAGCGAAGCGAATAAATCAGCATATTTTGTAAAAACATCAGCAAAATAAACTTCTACAATCGCACCAAAAATAATCGGGTCAGAAACCTTCATCATGGTTGCCTTTAAGTGCGCAGATAATAAAACACCTGCAGCCTTAGCTTCAGAAATTTCTTTTGCAACAAAAGCTTTTAAGGCAGATAAACTCAGTGCAGAGCTATCAATTACTTCACCTGCTTTTAAAGGCGATAATCCTTTTAATTCGGTTACTGCTCCATTTGCATCAACAAATTCAATTTTAAACTGACTTGCATCAGATAATGTTACTGATTTTTCTGAACCATAAAAATCACCTTCGCTCATACTTGCTACCTTAGTTTTAGAATCTGCAGACCAAGCGCCCATTGAATGAGGATTTGTTTTTGCATAATTCTTAACGGCTTTAGGTGCTCTACGATCTGAGTTACCTTCACGTAAAACAGGATTTACAGCCGAGCCTAAAACTTTAGCATATTTAGTTTTTATTGCTTTTTCTTCTTCTGATTGTGCATTATCCGGGTAGTTTGGAATTGCAAAACCTTGCGATTGTAACTCAGTAATTGCACCTACTAATTGAGGAATAGATGCAGAAATATTTGGTAATTTTATAATGTTTGCTTCTGGGGTAGTTGCCAAGGCACCTAACTCAGCTAAAGCATCACCAATTTTTTGATCGTCTTTTAAGTACTCAGGGAAGTTTGCTAATATTCTTCCGGCTAAGGAAATATCTCTGGTTTCTACATCAATACCAGCTGAAGCGGTAAAAGCTTGTACAATAGGTAAAAATGAATAAGTGGCCAGCATAGGCGCTTCATCTGTTTTTGTATAGATGATTTTTGATGTGTTTGACATATATTAATTTTTTGCTATTAAGTTAATCTATCAACTGGTTTGTATTTAAACCATTGATTTCAAAATCGCCTAAAGATAAAATAAACGAATGAATTAAGTAACATCCACAGGTTAAATTAGTTCAATGATACTCGTCATTTTTACAAATAATCCTTCATTTTCCCGAAATCAATTTCAGCATTCATCACCAATATATTAATCGCTATTATTTTGCAATATCAAAATTAAAGATGAAAAAATTCCATATTCCATATAGCCTTATTCACGTTATACAAACTTTCTTAGCATTCTCTGTGTTATTTGTTTTGTGAAACATCCCATTCTCAATCTAATAACATAATCCTATGAAAAATCAGTTTTTATACGCTACATTATTCTCTTCCGCAGTTTTATTTGGCTGTCAATCTAAATCTAATTCGCAACAGCAAACAGAAGTAAAAACAGAAACAGGAGAATTAAATCTTCCTGCGCCTGATACAAAAGCTTCAAAAACTAAGTTTAGCAAAGTAATAGGCTGGCCAGAAGGTAAAACTCCAATAGCACCAGAAGGTTTCATAGTAACCAAATTCGCATCAGGGATTAAAAGTCCACGCAATATGATTATTACCCCCAATGGCGATGTTTTAGTTGTATTATCAAACTCTGAAAGAAGCAAGGCCGAGGCTGTTGCAAATGCAGTTACAGGTAAGGCAAAATCTGAAGTGCCAGGACAAAGTGCTAATACCATTTTATTATACAGAGATACCGATAATAATGGAGTAGCAGAAACGACAGAAACATTTTTATCGGGCCTAAATCAGCCTTATGGTATGGCTATTATTGGTAATTCATTTTATGTGGCTAACACAGATGGGGTTTGGCAATACCCATACAAAACTGGCGACACGAAAATTACCGGAACGGGTAAAAAGATTTTAAGCTTGCCTGCCGGAGGGTATAATAATCATTGGACAAGAAATTTAATTACGAATAACGATCAGACAAAAATTTATGTAACCGTAGGTTCTGGCAGTAATGTTGCCGAGCATGGGCTTGAAAATGAAGTAAGAAGAGCCAATATTTTAGAAATAAATCCGGATGGAACGGGAGAAAAGATTTACGCCAGCGGCTTGCGGAATCCTGTTGGAGTTGATTGGGCACCTGGCACTAACATGTTATGGACTGCTGTAAATGAAGGGGATGGTTTGGGAGATGATTTAGTGCCTGATTACATTACAAGTGTTAAACCAGGGGCATTTTACGGATGGCCATTTTCTTATTACGGACAAAATGAAGATCCACGTTTAGCAGGGAAAAACCCCGAAATGGTCAAAAAAGCCATAGTTCCAGATGTACCCGTTGGCTCGCATACTGCATCTTTAGGCTTAGCATTTTATAAAGCAACGAAATTCCCGGAAAAATACCGTGGTGGCGCATTTATAGGTCAACATGGTTCATGGAACCGATCAGAAATTTCAGGTTATAAAGTAGCTTTTGTTCCTTTTAAAGATGGTAAGCCAACAGGAAAGCCCGAAGATTTTTTAACTGGCTTTATAGCCGATGCAAATAAGGCAGAAGTATATGGCAGGCCAGTGGGCGTAACTCTTACAAAAGATGGAGCACTATTGGTTGCTGATGATGTAAGTGGGGTTGTTTGGAGAGTTGCAGCTAAGTAGAAATAATTTTACTAATTACAATATTACAGAATGCATATCTTTATGGGTATGCATTTTTTTAAACGCCATATTTTGAAATCAACACTACTGTTTCTCCTTTTATTATCAAGCTCAATTGTTACCTTTTCTCAAGTTTCACCTACTGATTCACTAAAATTAAATGAAGTTGTAATTAAAGGTTATTACAATAAACAGCCAATTTTAAGATCTGTTTCTGCAGTAGTACTTATTGATAGCAATTTAATAAAAAATCAGCAGAGCAATTCATTAGTTGGCATTTTCAATACTGCATCAGGTGTTAGAATGGAAGAAAGATCTCCGGGCAGCTACAGATTATCTTTACGTGGAAGTTTATTAAGATCGCCGTTTGGCATTAGAAACATTAAAATTTATGTCAACAACTTCCCATTAACTGATGCAGGCGGAAATACTTACTTAAATGCGTTAGACGCTACCGCTGTAGGTAATTTAGAGATTTATAAAGGACCAGAAGCTAGTATATTTGGAGCAAATACAGGTGGAGCAGTTTTAATTTCGACACCAGATTTAACTCAAAATAAGATTGATGCTTCCATAATTGCTGGTTCTTATGGTTTATTTCATCAAAAGAGTAATATCCAGCAAAGTTTTAAAAATTATCGCTTTAGCTTTACTGAGGGTTACCAAAAAAGTAATGGCTTCAGAGAAAATAGTGCATTAAATCGTAAGTATTTCCAAACTTTTCATCAGTGGGATTACAGTAAAGCCGGAAATTTAGAACTTTTTGCCTTTTATAGTAATTTAAATTACCAAACACCAGGAGGATTAACAGCAGAACAGGCAATGCAAAATCCAAGGTCTGCAAGACCATCAACCTCCAAAACTCCGGGCGCAATAGCGCAACAGGCTGCAATCTATAATAAAACCGTGTTTGGAGGAATATCTAATACCTACCAAGTTAACAGTAAATTTAAGCACGTTATTTCTTTATTCACTTCATACACCGATTTCAAAAATCCATTTATTACCAATTATGAAAAAAGGTATGAAAGTACACTTGGGTTAAGAACATTTTTAGAATTTACTACCGCAGATAAGCATGTAAATTGGAATGCACAAATTGGTTTGGAAAGTTCAGGCACAAAGATTCAGATAAAAAATTTCAAAAATGATTCAGGTTTAGCCAGTACCATGCAAGTTTATGATAATTTAAAGGCTAATCAGGATTTTGCCTTTATGCGCTTAAACTTCGATCTGGATCGTAAACTATTAATTGAATTATCTTCGAGCTTAAACTTTTTCAATTATAAATATGAACGTTTCTTTCCGATAGCTTCTCATGAAGAAAAAAGAAGATTTAATGAACAGTTTATGCCGAAAGTGGCAGTTTCATATCTCATCAATTCAGAATTTTCTATCAGAGCATCTGCAAGCAAAGGTTATTCTCCGCCAACCACAGCCGAAGTTCGTCCATCAGGTAATATTATCAATAATGATTTACAGGCAGAATCTGGTTGGAACTATGAAACGGGATTTAGATTCAAAACAAAAAATAATCGATTTTATGCCAATATTAATGTTTTTAATTTTCAACTAAAAGATGCAATTGTACGGCGACAAAAAGACATTGATACTGAATATTTTTTAAATGCTGGTGGTACTGAACAAAATGGTATTGAGGTGGAAACTGTTTTTCAAATCCTTAAAAATAATAGCGAAGCTTTCCTTAATAATTTATACCTGAGAAGTAGCTATACCTATTCTCATTTCCGATTTAAGGGTTTTGTTGATGGCACTTCAAATTACAGTGGAAATAAGCTCACAGGTGTTCCTGAATATAATGTTATAAGCAATTTAGAGTTTTCATTTAATAAAGGTTTTTACTTTTTTGTGCAGCACAACTATACCTCTGCCATTCCGTTAAATGATTCAAATACAACCTATGCTAATCATTATCATATTGTAGAAATGAAAGGCGGAATAAGATCTTTAAAAATTAAGAAAACTGGATTAGATATTTTTGCAGGAATTAATAATTTATTTAATGAAAAATATAGCTTAGGAAATGATTTAAACGCAGCTAATGACAGATACTTTAACCCAGCCGCGGGAATTAACTTTTACGCTGGAGTTTCAGTAAAGTTGTAACTTTAAAAGAGAAGTATCGTAAACTAAATCTATGATACTTCTCAAAAAAATAATATAACTATCAAATTTTAGTTAACTATTCCAGGTACTTTAAATGAAATTTCTTGCACTATAATTTCAGTTGTATAACGCTTGCTACCATCCTTTGCATCATAAGAGCCGCATTGTAATCTACCTTCTACAGTAATATTTGTACCTTTTTTTATTTCTATTTCTGCCATCTCTGCCTTTGCATTCCAAAAAATTAAGGTAAACCATTGCGTTTTTTTAACTTCTTCGCCTAACGAATTTTTATATGTTTCGTTTACCGCAAGATTTACTCTCGCTAATTTTAAATTTCCTGAAAGTTTTTTTACTTCTACATCTGCTCCTGCAAAACCACTTAATACTACTTTGTTTGTTACGATACCCATGATCTTTAATTTAAGTTTCTAGTTATTAACGAACAGTAATCTAACTGACTACCGACAGTACAAAAGTGAAAAGGAATTAAAAAATATCCGTATTTTAAATATTTATAGTCGTTTATAAACGTTTAAAAACGGATAACACTCTTCCTAAGCATTCTAACGATGTTTTTTTTCTAAAAAAGAAAAAATATTTTTACTACTTTTAAATGCATCCCATAATATAAATACAACATATATATGGATCGCTTGTGCCTTGATTGCGCATTACCTTTAAAAGGACGTACTGACAAAAAATTCTGTGATGATTTATGTCGAAACAACTATAACAACCGATTGAAAAGCGAGGATAGCGCAATTTTGAAAAGAATCAATTTTATCCTTAGAAAGAATCGTAATATCCTTTCAAAACTCAACCCTAAAGAGAAAGTTAAAGTTCGTAGAAAAAAGTTATTAACTGCTGGTTTTAATTTTGATTATCATACGCATACCTATCAAGCGCAGAATGGAAATTTCTATATTTTTTGCTATGAATATGGCTATTTAACTATAAATGAAGAGGAATTTCTATTAGTTAAAAGAGAGGAATCTTTATGGTTATCTTAAATTAATTCGAAGACTTTTAAATTGCAGCTCTAACAGATTTATTATATTTTTGGTTAGAACCATATATATAATTTATTATGAAAATAGCCTTAACAAGCGTGTTTGTGAATAATCCTGCAGCAGCATTTAAATTTTATACAGAAATTTTAGGCTTCGTTGAAAAGTTAAAAATGCCCGAAGCTAATTTATTTATAGTAGCCTCAGCCGAAGAACCAAATTCAACATCGCTAATGCTCGAACCTAATGAAAATGCTATTGCAAAAACTTATCAAGAAGGAATTTACAGTTCAAACATTCCTGTAATCGTATTTTCTGTTGATGATATTAACAAAGAATATGAGCTTTTAAAGGCTTTGGGTGTTCAATTTAAAAATGAGCCAGTAAAAACTCATGGGGGTACAGAAGCTACTTTTGATGATGGTTTCGGAAATTTAATTAAACTCTATCAGTTTTAGCTATGAAAATATTTGCCGAAACTGAGCGGCTATTATTAAGAGAATTATTACCAGAAGATATTAATGGATTGCTTCAGTTGGACTCTGACCCTGAAGTACATCAATATTTAGGACAAAAAACCATATCAACTATTGAGGAAAGCAGCCAAAACTTAAACTACATCCGTCAGCAATATATTGATAATGGAATTGGTAGATGGGCAGTAATCGAAAAACAAACTAATCAATTTATAGGCTGGTCTGGTTTAAAACTTATAACAGACTTAACTAATGGGCATATAAATTACTATGATTTAGGCTACCGTTTTATTAAAGAATATTGGGGTAAAGGCTATGCAACAGAATCTGCCAAAGCTTCAATTTCTTATGCCTTTAACCAACTAAACGCAAACGAGGTTTACGCAATTGCTGATATTGATAACCTGGCATCTATTAAAATATTAGAGAAACTAGGATTGAAGCGGGTCAACATTTTCCAATACGATGGCAAGCCACATCATTGGCTAAAGATTGAGAAACAATAATCATTTATTGAATATATGTTTTAATTTCGCGATCTTAAATAATGATAACATGGAAGTAAAAGATAGCAACGGCAATATTTTAAACGAAGGAGATTCTGTAACAGTAATAAAAACCCTTAAGGTAAAAGGAATGGCATCCGATATTAAAATGGGAACTGCGGTAAAAAATATTAGGTTAACTAATGATCCAGGCGCTATTGAAGGTCGTGTTAACGGTACTGTTTTAGTGCTTAAAACCATGTTTTTAAAAAAGAAAAACTAAAAACTCAAAGAACAAACCTTGTTCTTGCTCACGTTTATTAAATTACAATTTGCATTGGATTAATTTTTGTTGATAAAAATGAAAATCACTACCTATGAAAAATCTAATTATCTGTGGGCTTGTTATAGGGTTATTCAGTGCCTGCCTCGAAAAAATCGATCCTTCTAAATTAACTAACACCAAGTGGGAATTGATAGAATTGCCAGGTTTAAAATTACCTAATACTAAAGCGACTTTAAATTTTGGTGAAGAGCTAAGAATTAGTGGTAAATCTTTCTGCAATAATTATGGCGGACAGGCCGAAATTGCAGACAATAAAGTTGTGGTTAAAAATGTTTTTAGTACAAAAATGTTTTGTCAGGAAACTGAAGCTTTGGAAAGGGCATATTTAACTGCGCTGAAAGAAACTACTAATGCCAAGCTAGAAAATGGCAAGCTACATTTGCTAAATGGAGCTAAAACAGTCTTAATTTTTAACAAAATAGCCCAGTAAATTAACATTTACAAATAAGCCTGAATAATCTATTTTTAGTATTTTCGGGCTTTTTAGTTTATCTAACAAAGGATGCCATTAACAATTAAAAGAGATTTAAAGTTCTTTTTCTCTACTTCTAGAAAAGCTTTTATACTATTTCAAAAGAACGATCCTTTGCGATTAGCTGGTGCAACAGCTTTTTTCACCAATTTTGCCCTTCCCCCTATTTTAATTATCCTTATTCGTTTATTCGGTATTTTTACAGATAGACGTTTGCTCGTAACTCACATTTTTGAACGATTAGCTAATATTTTGGACGATAGTAGTATTGCACAAATTAGGCTTACACTAAAAAATATCAGAGGAATAAATCAGGCATGGTATGTTACCTTATTCAGCTTTATTTTTTTCTTATTTGTAGCTACAACGTTATTTAACGTAATTAAAAACTCATTGGAGCAAATTTGGAATATTGGAAATGAGCGTGGTAAAGGAATTTTAAATACATTAAAATCAAGAGCAATTTCTGTTACAATAATTTTATTAGCGGGTATTTTATTCTTTATAGGCTTACTTGCCGATAGTTTGCAAGCTATTATTGGTTCGTTTATTACCACAAATTCACCCTCATTTGAACTTGTAATCACATCGGTTATTAACCAAATAATGTTTGTGATTATTGTAACCACTTGGTTTACCATATTATTTAGGTTTTTAACCAATGGAAGACCCACCTGGAAAGCTGCTATATCTGGTGGTTTACTAACGGGGTGCCTTTTTACCGTAGGAAAATATTTACTGCGTATTTTATTACCATTAAGCAATATTGGTAATATCTATGGATCAGCTGGTTCCATAATTGTAATTATGCTTTTTGTATTTTACTCCTCTTTAATATTTTATTTTGGAGCATCGTATATTAAAGCTTTAAGCGAGCAGCGGGAAACTCCAATTATACCAAAAAATGGGGCTTATGCTTATGAACTAACTCAGGTAGAACACTAACTTAAAAAACAAAATGGGCAAATCAGATGTTGATTTTGCCCATTTTGTTTTAATAGCTAATATTAGTTTAATGCATTAACCTTTTCGTATCCTTGCATTTCAAATACTGCCAATTTATTTAAAAAATTGTAATGTAATGTACCAAAAAGGTTTACCAAACCTTCGTTACTTTTGCCTTCTATCCAAACCGTTTCCTTAACCACTTCGTTGTTTTGATGAGATTGATTATTAAAAATTGTTTCCTCATCTTTAATAATCAAATCATTTACATCAATCCGGAACTGATTAAGTAAGGCGATAAAATTTTGGCCTTTCAATAATAATTCTTTTAAATTCATAGGGCTGATATTTTGATTAGATCTATTTTGTAAATACAATTATTAGTCCAAATCAGCTCTAAAAAGTTAAAATGTTGATAACTTACAAAATCCTGTAACCCAAACCTATAGTAAATAGATTTAGTTTAGTACCTGGGTAGCCAGATTTATTAACTTTTGATAATCCAAGTTCATAACGAGCATCAAAACTGAGCTTTTTAATATCCAGTCCTGCACCAAATTGCCAAGAAACTGCCTGATCTTTAAAGTCTGCTTTAAAAACATTTCCTGCAGCCTGACTAAAACTTTGTTTATCATCTAAAATTAAAGAGAACATAGGTCCTGTATTTAATCTTAAGCCAATACCAGCTGCACCAAATTTAGTTCCTATTAATAAAGGCACATCTAAACTTGTAAAACGAACAGAATTAACTTGTCCACTTGCATCAACAAGATTTGTTTTTTTGCCAGAAACATATAATTCTGGTTGAAAATAAACACCTGCTGCACCTACCCTCGCCCAAAGCCCACCATAAAAACCTGTGCGGTTATCGCTGCTAAATGTGTTTTCTGTATCAAATTTCGAAAAATTTGCTCCGGCTTTAACGCCTAGTTGAAAAGTTGGTAAAACCTGTGCGCTTGCATAGAAGCCTAAAAATAAACAGGCAAGGGTGATGTAAATCGATTTCATAAATTAAAATGTTTTGGTTTTAAAATTAACTTGTAGCATCGTTAATAGCTTGCTGCTCTTTTAACGCATCTACGTTATTCTTATCACCAAAGTTACTTGTTTTATCTGCAAAATAATCTAAAATTGAAACAATTGTATCTAAGTTATCTGCCAAACGTTGGTGCATATCTGGTAAATCTTTCTCTAATCTTTTATCACCAAGTTCAATATTATCTACTTCAATCTTACCGATTTTTTGAATCAGCGCCTGTTGTGAATTCTGTAAATCCTCTAATTCACGCACAATCTTTTCCATTAATTCAAACTTCTTTAAAGTATTCATAAGTCTTTGTTTTTAATTGTATAACTAATAATAACAACCAATAACCATCTCATTTTGTTTTTTTCATCAAAAATCACAACATAAATTTGGATTCAAGAAAAACAACTAATAAATTAGTTTAAAATTAAACTAACATGAAAAAGCCCTATTTATTGTTGTTGTTAATCTTTCCAATTCTTTCTGCCTTCGCTCAAACAAATGCAATTATTGATAAAGAAAAACTTTACGATTTTTACCAAACCCAACGTTATGCCGAAGCGGCACAATATTTAAAGGCTACTTACGGAGAAAATGTAATGGATATTAAAGCGGTAACGCAGTTGGGTTATTGTTCCTTAATGGCTGGTAATTACGTTGAAGCTGAGAAATATTATTCTAAAGCCTACCAACAGCAACCGCAAAATCTGCCTATTCTGTTTAGTTTAGCCAGTATAAACTCTAGAAGGGGCAATAATGACAAAGCAAAGTTATATTACAAAGAGATTGTGAAAATTGATAGCAATAACTTCAACGTTTATAAACAACTGGCTAATTTATATCCTATACCTACAGATAGCTTGCGATTATTGTATTTGCAAAAAGCTAATAAATTAAATCCGTTGGAAGGTGATGTTGCTTATGATTTGGCTGAGTCTTATCAAAAATTAAAAAATAATGATTTGGCTTATAAAACCCTAAGCATAGCTATTGCAGCAGATTCAGGAAATTTACTTTTGCAAAGAGCGAAGCTACCTATTGCTAATGCTTTAAAGAAATATGATGAAGTAATTAAAACTGGCGAGAATTTATTAAAAGATGGTGCTGATGGAAATGTATTGAAGGATGTTGCAATGGCTTACTATTACACCAAAAAGTATCAGAAAACCATTACGCTACTTAAAATGCTAGAATCGCTAACTATGCAAAATGAAGCAACTTTATATTATACAACTTTAAGTTACAGACAGCTGAAAGATTATAAAAATGCAGGAATTTATGCAAAGAAAACCATTGAAGAGGGCATTTCGTCCAATACTTCCAACTATTATGATTTGCTGGGACTTATTTATGATGAGAACAACCAACTTAGCCTTGCTGCTGCTGCATATAAAAAAGGACTACAATATAAAACTAATCCAAGCATTTACTATCACTTAGGAATTCTTTACGATATAAAGTATAAACACAAGAAAAACGCATTGAGTTATTATAGCTTATACCTTAAAAACAAACCAGATACCTTTAGAGATGCGGAAGAAATTAAATATACAAAAGCCAGAATTGAACAGTTAAATCAAACCGATTAGTTTAAATTTTCAAATACAGGTTTTACATTGTCCCAAAAATCATCCAGGGCAATAATTCTTGGTTTAAAGAAAGATATAAGTTCGGGCCAATGTTGTTTATTATAAATATTGACACCATTTAGTTCAATAAAAATTTGGCTAACCGTTTTGCCATAATCATCTGTAAAATTTATACTCCAATCCCATTCCTCATTTAAGGTATTGGTTAGCATAAGCTTAAATTCTTCAAACTGGTTAAAAATTAAGTGGCGGATGCCTTCGTCAGGATGTGTAAGCTGAATGGCAATAGATGCTTTTTTTTGATCTACATCCATTTTAAAAAAAATGTGCTTAACACCAGTTTTATAGTTAATCCAATTTACGGTAGAACCACTTGCCGATGGAACAGGTTTCATGTATTGACCAAAACTAATCCAAAACTGCTGGCGTAATTTTGCCGCTTCTTCTTTACTGTACATTAATATTATTGAGTTTGAGCTGGAAACGAAAATCCTGGTACAAGCCCGAGTAAATTAAACCCGATAGTAGCGATTCTGATTTTTATCGGAAATAGCAAATAGCGGGAACCAACTTTAATTGAAAGGCTACATTTGCTTTTCAAATACAACTGGTGTTTAAACTATTTGTTTCCTATTAAACGGGCAACATATTTACCGATGATATCAAATTCAAGGTTCACGGTATCGCCAACATTAACCTGGTGTAAATTGGTATGCTCAAAAGTATAAGGAATTATAAAAACTGAAAACTCATCGGTTCCGGAGTTTACAACCGTTAAGCTAATGCCGTTTACACAGGCAGAACCCTTTTCTACCGTTACGTTACCTGCTCTGGCATCATATTTAAAACGATATTCCCAGCTGCCGTCTAATTCTTCTCTTTTTACGCAAACAGCCGTTTGATCTACATGTCCTTGCACAATATGTCCATCCAAACGGGCATTCATTTGCATACAACGCTCTAAATTAACTTTACTACCTACTTTTAAAGCACTTAAATTAGTTTTATTTAGCGTTTCATCAATTGCTGTAACGGTGTGCATACCATCGTTTAAGGCTACAATGGTTAAGCAAACCCCATTGTGGGCAACGCTTTGATCTATTTTAAGCTCGTGGCTAATGGCCGAAGAAATTGTATAATGAACGTTAGTATGTTCGTTTTTGATGGCTGTAATTTCGCCAAGGGTTTCTATAATTCCGGTAAACATGTTCTTTGTTTATAATCGTAAGGAAGAATATCAAAATCTTCCTTCTTCATCAATTTATCTTATAAGATTGCTTCATCAGGTGAAAAAACATTCCGCAAAGACGATATTTTCTAATTAATACTTTAATCTGTTCTTTCTCCAATCTGATGAATTTTTAACGATTTCGTTGTTAATCGTTCCACCAGCATCTTTCTGAAATAGTTTTGCAGCAATAACCGCAGCAATTAAAGCTTCGTTTTCATTTTCTACTTTTAAACTCTCGGCATTGAAATACTTATTTACAAAATGAGTATCAAAATTACCTGTTTTAAAAGCTTCGTGTTGCATTACAAAAGTACCAAAACCCAAGGTAGTTTCTATCCCGGTAATCTCATATTCTTCAATTGCCCTAACCATTCGCTCAATAGCTTCATCTCTATCTTTACCAAAAGTGATGAGTTTAGCAATCATCGGATCATAATAAATTGGAATTTCCATGCCTTGCTCAAAGCCATCATCCACCCTTACGCCGTTTCCTTTTGGAGTTTTATAGGTTTGTAAAGTGCCTATATCCGGCAGGAAATTATTATTTGGATCTTCAGCATAAACCCTTAATTCAATGGCATGTCCGTTTATTTTTAAATCTTCCTGACTAAAGCTTAGGGCTTCGCCCGATGCGATTTTAATTTGTTCTTTTACTAAATCGACTCCTGTAATCAACTCTGTAACAGGATGTTCAACTTGCAAACGAGTATTCATTTCTAAAAAGAAGAAATCAAGGTTTTCATCTAAAATAAATTCTACCGTTCCTGCTCCCGTATAGTTTACAGATCGGGCAACATCTACTGCACATTTCCCCATTTTTTGCCTAATTTCTTCAGTAAGTACTGAAGATGGAGCTTCTTCAATAACCTTTTGGTGGCGACGCTGAACAGAACATTCCCTTTCAAAAAGATGTACAATGTTACCATGATTATCGCCCAGTACCTGAATTTCTATATGCCGTGGAGAAGTTACGTAGCGTTCTATAAATACAGAACCATCGCCAAAAGCAGAAGTTGCTTCGCTTACTGCCAATTGCATTTGTTCTTCAAAATCTTCCACTTTCTCTACAATGCGCATTCCCTTGCCGCCACCGCCTGCTGCAGCTTTTATCAAAATTGGAAAGCCAACCTCTACTGCTCTTTCTTTTGCCTCATTTACGTTGGTAATGGCCTCTTCAGTACCCGGAACCATTGGGATATTATATTTTAAGGCTGCCGCTTTCGCAGAAAGCTTATTACCCATAATTTCCATGGCTTCTGGCGATGGTCCGATTAAAATCAGTCCTGCATCGGCAACCATTTTGGCAAAACCTGCATTTTCTGATAAAAACCCATAACCAGGGTGTATGGCTTCTGCACCAGTTTTTTTGCAAGCATCAATGATTTTTTCACCTACTAAGTAAGATTGATTTGAAGGTGCCGGGCCAATGCAAATGGCTTCATCCGCATAGCGAACATGTAAAGCGTTACGATCGGCTTCAGAAAATACAGCTACAGTTTTAATATTCATTTCGCGGGCCGAACGCATAATACGTAAGGCAATTTCTCCACGATTGGCAATCAGAATTTTTCTCATAATTAATTAACAGGTACAATGTAGATAACTTAATGAAAAAATCAAAAAGAAGATGAGTTCATTCAGCAAACACTACCACATTTTCAAAAGATTTAGTGAATGTATAAGCTATTGTAAATGTGTTATAATATCAATTGCCCGATCAATCATTGCTGCACTAAGATCCAAATGTGTAACTAAACGAATGGTACTAGCGCTTGTGGTATTACAAAGCAAACCCTTATCTTTAAACTGTTGCACAACTTTTGATGCCGATCCATTAGCGACTTCGAAAATCACAATGTTGGTTTCTACAGGCATTACCGATTTCACATAACCAGTTTTAAGTAGTGCATCTGCCAAATCTTCTGCATGCTGATGATCTTCTTGTAATCGTTCTACATGATTATCCAATGCGTAAATACCTGCTGCAGCCAAAAAACCAGCCTGCCGCATACCACCACCAAAAGCTTTCCTGATTTTAATGGCTTTTTTTATAGTTTCTTTACTTCCTAATAATACTGAACCTACGGGCGCTCCTAAACCTTTTGATAAACAAACAGAAATGCCATCAAAATAATGGCCATAATCGTGTGCCTTATCTCCTGTTTTGGCTAATGCATTAAAAATTCTGGCCCCATCTAAATGTAATTTCAGTCCTTTTATGTTACAAAGATGATGAATGGCTGCAATTTGATCCAATGTATAGCAACTCCCTCCACCTTTATTTACTGTATTTTCAAGTACAACTAAAGTAGAATTAGGATAATGAATATTGTCCTCATTAATTTCCGGCTCAATAAGCTCGGGCGTTAAAATACCGCGTTCGCCATAAAGTAACCTAACGGAAGCTGCCGAATGAAAAGCGATACCACCAATTTCATAACGGTAAACATGCGCCGTTTGATCACAAATTACTTCATCCATAGGTTGGGTAAAACATTTTATTGCAATTTGATTGGTCATGGTTCCCGAAGGACAAAATAAACCCGCTTCCATATTAAATTTTGCAGCCAGTTTTGTTTCCAGTGCATGCACGGTTTCGTCCTCTCCAAAAACATCATCTCCAACTTTCGCATGCATCATGGCATCCATCATTCCAGCGGTTGGCTTGGTTACCGTATCACTCCTAAAATCTAAAAAATCGTTCTTCATTTTTTCTATGAATTGTAAAAAGTTTTTGATGTTCAAAAAAAAGACTATTGCCTTTTCTGGTATAATTTTAAGGTTTTTAGCGGTTTAAACGCCATATATAGTGTATTTTTTACACACTTAATTTTCAACAACAACAAATTGTTAAAAAATTATTAAAAAAAAAGATACAAAATATAAGAGTTTTTATACTTTTATCGTGCTAAAACCAAAAATAAATAAAATGATAGTAATTGCAGACGGCGGATCTACCAAAACAAATTGGTGCTTGATTAACGAGGCCGGCAGAAAAATTTATTTTAATACAGAAGGTTACAATCCCTATTTCTCAAAAACGGAGTACATTGTAAAATCATTAAATGAGACTCTACCAGACCACTTGGAAAGAGAGAAATTAACGGGTGTTTATTATTACGGTGCCGGTTGTTCTACTCCTGCTAACGTGAAAATTGTAGCTGATGCTATGAAACAAATTTTTACAAATGCCAGTGTTTTTGTTGGTCATGATCTACTTGCCTCGTGCAGAGCATTACTTGGTAACGAGCCGGGTTTTGCTGCAATATTAGGCACCGGAACAAACTCCTGCTTATATGATGGAACCGATATTACCATGAACATTGATTCTTTAGGTTACTTTTTAGGTGATGAAGGAAGTGGTTCTTACATCGGTAAACGCATTTTAAGCGATTACATGAAAGGCTATATGCCGAAGGGCTTGCGTGAAGCTTTTTATGACAATTACGCTTTAACTAACGAAGATATTTTCGATAATATTTACAATAAACCGCTTCCAAATCGTTTTTGCGCAAGCTTTAGTAAATTTTTGTACGACTTTAAAGAAAGCTACGAAGATTATACTTTCAGTACAATTGATTATGCTTTTACGGCATTTTTCGAAAACCTAGTTATTCACTACCCTAACTATAAAGATCATAAACTTAACTGTGTAGGTTCTGTAGGTTATAGTTTCCGTGATATTTTAAGCATCGTTGCAGATCGTTATGAAATGGGCGTTGGTAAAATTATCCGTTCTCCTATAGATGATTTGGTACACTACCACTTAGAATTATCTCCAAAAGAAGGATAGTTTAGTTTAAAACATCAATTAACAATAAATAAAAAGTCCTGGTTTGAATATCAAACCAGGACTTTTTTGCTTTTCAACGATTTTAGTTTAAAAAGATATTTCTTTACCAAATAACTTGGCGTATTTACGTTTATCAAATCTGTATAAAGTAGCTGCACGATAAGAAACACCTTTCTGTTTTTCATCAAGTTCCTTTAAAACACCAAAACTGGTAATCTTTTTCCTGAAGTTACGTTTATCCAATTTTTTCCCTAATACCAATTCATAAACATGTTGCAGCTGAGTTAGTGTAAATTTCTCAGGCAATAATTCAAAAGCAATAGGCTGATGCTTAATTCTTCTTTTTATTTTTTCTAAACCTTTATCGTAAATTTTCTGGTGGTCAAAGGCTAGTTTAGGCAAATCAGAAATTGGCAACCAGTTAGCCTGTTTAGCATAATTACTGATCGGGCGGAGTTCTTTATCTCCCCCTAAACGTATCAAAGCATAATAAGCCAGCGTAATTACCCTACCTTGCGGGTGCCTATTCGGATCTCCAAAAGCATAATATTGCTCCATATAAATTCCACGTAAACCGGTAAGTTCATATAAAATCCTGGATGCCGATTGATCCAAACTTTCATCATGACCAACTATATTACCGGGCAAAGCCCACCAATCTTTAAAAGGTTCTTCATTCCTTTCGATAAGTAAGATTTTTAATTCCTTCCCATCAAATCCAAACAATACGCAATCTATAGAGAATACGGAATCTAAATGTGGTAAAATTTGTTCCAAGGTAAAATTTCGTTATTTTAAGCAGATAAAGGTAGTACTTTCAATATTAAGTAAAAAAAATAAAAAAAATTACTTAGTGTAAAAATTACACACTATATTCGTATTATAAAGATGAAGCCAAATATTAAAAACATAGCTGTACTTACTTCAGGCGGAGATGCTCCAGGAATGAATGCTGCCATTAGAGCGGTTATTCGTACGGGCATTTACCATGGACTAAATATGTTCGGAGTAATGCAAGGTTACCAGGGTCTAATCAGCGATAATATAAAACCGATGGACGCCCGTTCTGTAAGTAACATTTTACACTTGGGCGGAACCGTGTTAAAAACGGCTCGCTGTTTAGAATTCAAAACTCCTGAGGGCATGGAGATTGCCTACAATAATTTAAAAAAGAACGACATAGATGGATTAGTCGTTATTGGTGGTGACGGTACTTTTACTGGCGCAAAACTCTTTTCGGAAAGGTTTGGCGTTAAAGTAATTGGTATACCGGGCACAATTGATAATGATTTAAGTGGATCGGATTTTACATTAGGATACGATACAGCCATTAATACGGTTATAGAA
Organism: Pedobacter nototheniae; assembly: GCF_004335085.1. GTDB lineage: Bacteria > Bacteroidota > Bacteroidia > Sphingobacteriales > Sphingobacteriaceae > Pedobacter > Pedobacter nototheniae. The sequence continues at coordinate 66,517 of NZ_RQRS01000002.1, forward strand.
GCAATTGATAAAATCAGAGATACTGCAGATGCGCACGACAGATTATTCTTTATAGAAGTAATGGGTCGCGATTCTGGTTGTATTGCTTTGAGAAGTTCAATAGCAAGTGGTGCCGAAGCGGTATTATTACCAGAACGGGCAACCAGCATTGATGAGTTGATTACCAAATTAGCATTAGGTGCCTCAACTAAAAAAACATCAAGTATTGTTATTGTTGCCGAAGGGCATAAACAGGGCGGCGCTTATGATATTGCTAAAAAAGTTAAAGAAACCTTTGACCATTACGATACTAAAGTAACCATCCTGGGCCATTTACAAAGAGGTGGAAGCCCAAGCAGTTTTGATCGTATTTTGGGTAGTCGTTTGGGTTATGCAGCTGTAAACGCGCTAATTGCAGGAGAAACAGAGAAAATGGTTGGTTTACATGGTAACGAAATTAAGTTAACCAGTATTGCTGATGCTTTAACTGCACACACTTTTAAGCTGGAACCCGATTTAATGGAAATGACAGAAGTACTTTCTATATAATATGGTAGCAGTTGTTTATAGCGGATCGAGAACTGCATTTTGGAAACTTACTCAAAATGGACAAGTAGTTGCGCACTGCAATACAGCTGGTATTAATCCATGTTTTGTAGATTCTAAAACCATTCTTCAAATCTTAAATAAGAAGGTGGTTTTGGTAAACAATGCAGAAAGTATTAAAAAGATTTATTTTTTTGCAGCCGGAGCTTCTTCTCCCGAAAGGAAAAAAGAATTAGCAGACACTTTATCTTTATTTTTTAGATATAGCAAAGTTGTTGTAGAAGATGATTTATTTGGTGCTGCAAAAGCCGCATGTCATAATAAACCAGGTATAGTAGGCACATTGGGTAGCGGATCACATTGCGCTTATTTCGATGGTAAAAAACCCGTAGCCAATAACTTTGGCATGGGCTATATACTTGGTGATGAAGGATCAGCAAATTATTTAGGTAAAATGTTGCTTAAAAATTTCTTAAGCAAAAAGCTACCTGCAGATCTTGAATTTAAATTTATTCGGGCTTATAACCTGGATCGCCCTCAAATATTAGAAAGGATATATAATAAGCCGCAGGCGAATATATTTTTAACGTCCTTTTTTGACTTTTTCACACAGAATACAGAACATCCTTACATCATAAAAATGATTGATGAAGGATTTGAAAAATATTTCCAGATCTATATTTTACCCACAGTTGCAAAATATGGTTATCAGGATTTACATTTTGTTGGTAAAGTAGCTGCAGAATTGGAAGGCAGATTACAACTTACCGCAGCCAGGCACAACCTGGAAATTAAAACAATTATAAAAGAACCAATATTAAATTTATTAAAACATTACACTAATTAACAAAAACAATGAGCAAAATTGGAATAAACGGCTTTGGCCGTATCGGCAGACTGGTTTTCAGAGCTGCATTAAAAAGAGGATTAGATATCGTAGCTATAAATGACTTAATTGAGCCAGATTATATGGCTTATATGTTAAAATATGATACTACCCACGGCAAGTTTGATGGTACAATTGAAGTTGTTGATGGTAATTTAGTTGTTAATGGCAAAACTATTCGCGTTACTGCTGAGCGTAACCCAGCAGATTTGAAATGGGATGCTGTTGGTGTTGAAGTGGTAATTGAATCTACTGGTTTATTTTTAACCCGTGCTGATGCTGAAAAACACATCGCTGCTGGTGCTAAAAAAGTAGTTTTCTCTGCTCCTGCTAAAGATAGCGACATTCCTACTTACGTTATGGGTGTTAACCACGATAAATTAACTGCAGATCAAACTATCGTTTCAAACGCATCTTGTACTACAAACTGTTTAGCTCCTATTGCTAAAGTTTTAAATGATAACTTCGGTATTGTTGAAGGCTTAATGAGCACAATCCACGCGGTAACTGCAACTCAAAAAACAGTTGATGGTCCATCTGCTAAAGATTGGAGAGGTGGTCGTGGTGGTTTCTCTAACATTATCCCTTCTTCTACGGGTGCTGCAAAAGCTGTAGGTATGGTACTTCCTGAATTAAAAGGAAAATTAACTGGTATGTCTTTCCGCGTTCCTGTTGCTGATGTATCTGTAGTAGATTTAACTGTACGTTTAGAAAAACCAGCTACTTACGAGCAAATTAAAGCAGCTATGAAAGCAGCTTCTGAAGGCGAATTAAAAGGCGTGTTGGCTTATACTGAGGACGAAGTTGTTTCTTCAGACTTTATTGGTGATGACCACGCTTCTATTTTTGATGCTAAAGCTGGTATTTCATTGAATGATAACTTCGTTAAAGTTGTATCTTGGTACGATAACGAGTGGGGATATTCTTCTGCACTTGCTAAATTTGTAGAATACTACGGTAGCTTAAAATAGTAAAATGGCTTAATAAGCATTTTCATATCATAAAAAAGGTGTCAATATTAAATATTGACACCTTTTTTTGTGCAATTATATTTTTTTCAAAATTAATAATGACAATTTTCATATCAAAAACAACTTAATCATAATAATATCAACAAAAAACGTATTAAAAAAATCAAAAACAAGAATTTATGAAGTTAAAAATTCACAAATAGCTAATACTAAATTAAAATTGAGACTATTTGAATATAAAATTTAATTATTTGACAATATTTAACAATTATCACTTTACTTTTTATATTATATTTGTGAGGCAGTTGTTTTTGAACCCAAAATACTTCTAAAAAAAGTTTGCAATTAAAAAATGACAAAAAAAATACGTAAAACTTTCTTAGTGTATTTTTTACACTATCAAATTTTTTCCTATATTTGTAGAGTAATAAACGAAGAGATTCTTTTATTAAGTATTAAAAAGATAAATCATTTCTTGCAAAGCGAAAGCTCGAATAGAAATTTAAGACAAAGCCTGGCTCATAACAGGTTTATATTTGGTTAGAAAAAAGAGACAAGTCTGGATAGATTGTCTCTTTTCTTATTTTAGGGCAAAATGCGTCTTATGTTCCTGTGGATTAATTAGTTCCTAGCTTCTTTAAACCGTTTCATTTTATAAAATTTCACACCAAGTTATTACAACATTATTGATGCGTTCTTATTTTAATTAACAAATTAATCTTTAATCCTAATTGAAATTTTCCGTTAGAAATAACACTTCGGTCTTCTACTCTTTTTAGTAACGATATAATAACCAACAGAAATTTCATGCGATCCATAATCGTAATTACTCAGTTTATTTAAGCTATAATCATAACCATAGCCTAACCTTAAGTTAGACCTTACAAATAGTTCACTGATAAACCCAACTGCGGCTTTATTACTTAAGTCATTTTGAAGGTTTGATTTAGGATATATTTTTACCGATGTTCTATACACTGCGCCAATCCAAAAACGTTCTTTAACTAACAGAAATGTATTTAAATCCAGCGAGGTTGGACCATGTAAATCATCCTTAATTAAAAATGTAGGTTTAAAAACAAAGTCATCATTCAATGGAAAAGCCATACCTGCGCTTAAGTAAAAATGAGGTTCTACTTTAACATTAAGCGATTCATAATCTTTAAAAACAGATAACGATTTGGATAAAAGATTATCGGCAGAGAAACCTATATAAAACTTTTCATTCGAGTAATGAATTCCTGCTCGAATATCGGGCATTACCTGACTTACGAAACCTGCCGGAATTCTGTTATCGCCTTGCTCAATAGCATCAAGCATGCTTCCATTTAGCGATGTTTGCATTACACCAACACCCAAGCCAAAGGCTAAAACATTGGTTTCTGTACGGTCAAGCTTAATTCTATAAGCAAAATTTGCCGATGCATTTAAGGAACTTTGCGCCCCTATTTTATCTTTAGTTACAATTAATCCTATTCCAAGACTTTCATTATTTATGGCTTCATCCGCAGAAATTGACAAAGTTTGCGGTGCTCCCCTAACACCGGTCCACTGTGCCCTAGCAAATGCCTGTACATAAAGTTCTTCCTTATATCCGGTATAAGCAGGATTAATATACATTCCGTTGAAAACATATTGCCCAAACTGCGCATTTTGTTGTGCAAAAAGTTTGAAAGATGCTGTCATCATTATCAAAACAAAAAATATCCTTTTCAAAATCTTCATCCTATTTTGTTTTTACTTACCTGATAATTGTTATATAACCTTTATACTCTAACCAAGCAGATGTTCCGTTTCTAACTTTTACTATATAGAAATATGTTCCATCACTTAATCCTGAAGCTGTCCAATCGTTAAGGTAACCGTTAGACTGGAACACGGTGCTTCCCCAGCGATTAATTACTGTTACATCATTTGATTCAAAAGAGGTTAGATTTTCGATATAGAAACTGTCGTTTTTCCCATCCCCGTTAGGCGTAAATACATTTGGTATTCTTAAACCTGAGATCTCTTTATTATCAGTAGAAGTGTTGTTGGATAAGTTAGGATCATACTCATTAGCCGTTACCGTGGCCGTATTGCTAACAGTACCTGGTAACTTAGAGCGGACTTTTATAATTAATTCTGCAAATTTCTGATTGGCTAAAAATGCAATATTCCAATTTATTGTTCTTGTAGCGGTGTTGTAAACTGCAGTACCATCCGTTGGTTCACCAAGGCTTTCAAATACCAAATTATCCGGTAATGCATCCTTAACATTAATCTGATTGGCATCATCTACACCATTATTTCTAACATTTAAATAATAGTCAAAAACCTGATTACTTAGCACCGTTCTATTTTCCGATCGCTTTGTAATGGATACATCTGCAGAAATTTCTGGCAAAACAAGAAGCCTGATTTTCTCTGAAGCATCGGATGAGCACCCAAAACTATTAAATGCCATTACCTTATAAACGCCGGCTGTTGCCGTAATGAGCATCTGTTTATTTTGTCCTTTTATTAAAATATCATCCTTAAACCATTGGTACGAGCTTGCCCCTGCCGAATTTGCACGCAAAACTGCCGACGATCCTTTACGGATGCTGACGGTTTGGAGCTCATTGGGCACCGCTTGGCTAAATCCTGCTGTTACAAAAAACAACAAGAATACCAAAAACAGGAAGGAACACAGCCTTTGCCTCATTTATAGTTTACTAGATAAAATGCAATAAACCTTAGAAAGTAACAGCAGCAGCAGTACCGTTAACCGTTCCAATAGTAATGGTTGGTTTGGTTGGTTTAGCTGTAATGTTTACATCATGATCTACAATTTGAGCACAATACTTATTGCCATTAATTACGTAACCAACTTTTAAGCGGTATGTTGTTGTACCTACAGTTGGCGCAGTTGGTGTATAACTAGGATTAGTTGCACCAGCAATAATGCTTTCTGTACTACCAGAAACGGTATACCATTGGTAAGCAAGTGTAGTAATTGTTGGATCTTCGGGATTGGTAACCGAACCCACTTGGGCAACTGGCGTTTCAACACAAAAACCAGCTGGTGTAAAAGCTGGAACCAATGGTTTAAGCACATAAACAGGAATTTCTTGCATAGAAGATTCGCAGGCACCAGCTGCGGCAGATTTTGAGCTTAAATAGTAATAACCAGTTTTTAAATCGGTGGCCGAAATTTTATTACCAGTTAATGCGACACCAAGTGTTGGCATAGTAGTTTGTGTTGCACTATACTTTACAATCCAGCTTTCATCACCGGTTGGTGCAGGTAAAGTAAGGTCTGATCCTTGGCAAAATAAGTTAACACCAGGGGTGGTTGGCAGTACCGTTACTTGTGCAGAAAGACGGTAAACGTTGCAGATTAACAAGAAAGTTAATGCTAAAATGGTTTTTGAAATTTTACTGTTCATGGGGATGATTTTTTAGTTTGTTTAATAATTTAATATTGTGAAGTTGGATGCACAAACACATGTGGAGCACCCGGTTTTGGATTAATTTTTACGCTAAAATTGATTTGATTACTACAACCTATTGCATTTTTAATGGTTAAAACACCATTATAAGTGCCAGCTGTTGCGCTTTCAGGAATATTGAATGGAATATTTCCTATTGGTAAAGGTTGATCTACAATAGGATCAAAACCTCCGCTAGTCCAGTTAATGCTATATGTTACGGGGTTGTTAACAGCATCCGTATAGGTTAATGAGGAGCTTGCAGAGCCTGCACAAACTTCGGGATTAGCACCTAAAGTTAAATTTGGCAAGCCACTAACGGTAACTATAAAATCTTGCTTTTTCTCATCGCATCCCGTTGCTGTTGCAGTGATAGTTGCTGTACCAGAAAATGTTGCAGACCAAGTAACCACTCCTGTGGCTGCATCTATTATTCCAGCCTGCAAAGGTGCTATAGAATACACAATACCGTTTGTATTACTTGCTGTAGCCACATAAGTATTTGTACCAGCGCCAATACAACGTTTATCTACCAAACCAGTGTTAAAAACTGGCGTTGTTACATTATTATTTACAGTTATTTTGCCATTAATTGTACCTTGATTAGAAGAAACAGTATAAGTCATTGCTGAAGTAGCTACGGTAGGCGTGCCACTAATGGTTAATTTCCTAGTACTTGAATAATAATTTCCTATAATGCCAGTTGGCAGCCCAGTTACTGTAACTCCTGAGGTGCCTGCAGGCATATTATAAACAATTGGGTTCATTAATGTATTTACACAAACAATGCGATCTCCTGAGCCCGTTGTTGTTGTTGCAGTACTTTGATCGTTACTACTTACCTGATCGGGTTGCGAACCTGTTATTGTAGCGGTATTGGTATTTATTCCTGTTAGCACAACCTTAGCCGTAATTTTTAAAGTTGCTGCCGCTGCACCAGCCATATCGCCTATGGTCCATATACCAGAAACAGGATCATAACTTGTACCTGCTGATGGAACATTTGATACATAAGAATATCCAGCCGGAAGTTTATCTGAAACGGATACACCTATTGCATTACCATTGCCTAAATTTTCTGCCTTTAAGGTAAAAACGACATTTGTATTAAGTTCAGGATAAGCAATATCCACCGTTTTAATAATAGACCTATCTATATTACAAAGTGAAATATTAACCGGTAAGGATGGCGCACTTATACCACACTCTAATTGTGTTGCCACTGCATAACTTCCTGATGCGGTAGCTACGTAAGTATTTCCTGTTGCTCCATTTATAGCCACACCATTAAAATACCACTGATATGGACCTGCATTTGCTGTTGCTGTAAGTGTTGCTGTTGTACAATCGGTTTGACTTGCAATAGGTTGTTCTGCCTTTTCCGGAAAACGAGAAATAAAGTTAGACATAGAGAATGCACTGCTCTGCTGCACCATAGAAACCGTAAGCCTACTGTTACTGGTTATAATAATTGTACTTGGCGAACCTATGTTACTGTTTGTAAAGTTAATTAGAGATAAACCAGTTGTTCCTAAAGATCGACGGGTACCAATTCCTGTTATCGTTTCAATATCTGTGTTAGGATATGGTGGCGTACCATTTGCGTTTAAAAAGATTTTATCTGTACTTCTGGTCAGGATATATCCAAAATAATCAAGATTAGTTGTTTGAACGTAAGCTGTAAACTTTGTAGTTTCAACCCTTTTTGATCCAGAACAGCTCGATATTGGAACCAGAGTAGCTACATCTACTTCGCAGCCAGCACCACCTGATGCACCTGCAGTACCAGAGAAAACTTCTATATTTTTTGTTGCTGAAATCCAGGTCGAAGAATATCTTCCTGTATTAGTTGCCGAATTATATGCGCCATTCAAATACCCATGATTAAAGGTTACTTTATCCCCTGGTTGCGCTAAAACGTAAGTTGCTGTTCCTTTTTGCGCTCCACTTTGATCAAAATGTATTACTGTAATGCTGGTATTTGCTTCAGTTGCAATTATTGTAGTTTGCTCGGCAATCAAATTACCTTCTCCCCTAACAATTACATACTCTTTTCCTAGTGAAGCAATTGGCGGAATTGGATTAAATGCACCATCACCACAGCCTCCTGGTGCATCAATATCTGCTGATGTATTCATCACCGCAGAGCCTGAAGATTCTACCAAAGTTCCTATCGGCGCATTAAACAAATAGCTCTGCCCCGCATTTAATGTTGCTGTAGCTACTCCTCCAATTTTAACAATGGTGTTATTTTCAACTGCCATAATACTATAAATTGGCACGTGAGTACTTCCCGAAAGGTTTCCATCGCGGTAATAACCTACTCGGAAAGAAGTACCGATCGCGGCATCACCAAAGCTAAAAAGAGATGCATTTCCTTTGATGTCTGAATCAGCACCATCACTACCCAAATTATCAGAAGCAACGTTTCTTAAATTAACAGAAATAGATCCTGTAGCTTGAACAATTAAACCCGCAGCATTTAATACTGTATTTAAAGCATGTGCCGGTGCATTTTTTGGTAATCCAGCAAAGCGCTGAACATAAGGCGTGCCTTGCGTACACGTAAAATTAAATAAAACCGTACCATCGCTTTTAGAGATTGTTCCAGTAACCGTGCCCACATCCGAAGTAATCACAATTTCATTTGCCTTGCTCCAATATTGCCACGGGGCTGGCGCTATATAATGTTTCGAATAGCTTGGAGGTGTAATCTTATTCTTAACAGCAAAAAAATTTACACTGTTATTTTGGCTAAAATCTGGCTTAGTTATATAACGACCAAAGGCTTTATTAACTGTTCCCAGCAATAAAAAAACCAGCAATACGTTATAGAAGTAATTAAGTAGATTTTTAACCATAAGCAATTGATCAAAATCCACTAAGTGAGGTGTTTGCGTGGCTAAAAATTATTCAAAAAGCACGAAGGCTTTCCTACAATTTCAACACACGACTTAACTAAGTAAAAGACTTTAAAAAAGTGGTTTTTATTTAGCTTAAACAGACCGAAAAAAGGGATTTTTCAGTCGAAAATAATCAAAAATCCATTAATAAAAATGCAGTGAATATTAAATTTAACAACATCATAACTTGCTGTTTAATAAACGTTTGCACAAAAAATAAATTATGTATTCTTACTTATACAACTATTAAACATTATTGTTTTTAGCCATTCTTATCAATCAAAAACCAAGCATTTCAAAACTACCTAAAAACTAGGTGATTAGGCTAAAAACCACTTTAAAAAAAGCTAAAAACAGGTATTAAACTAGGCTAATTTTCCTTTTGAAAACATAAAAATGAAAATAAAATTATTTTTTATTCTAATTTTCATTTTTTAGTAAACCCTTTTAGCAATTAACGCATTTAAGGTTCGCTTTTTATCCCAAAACACCTTAACCTTTTTCTCTTTCTTTATAATTGAATATCTACAATTTCCATGAGAAATAATAGAATATGAGGCAAAAAAAAGTCCGTAATTTATCTCATCACGAACTTGTTTTTCTAAAATAAAACAAAATTATTTCTTTATTTCAAAAACGATTTTACCATCTTTTTTTAGCTCCATATTTCCTTGGTGTTCTGTATAAATGTAGTTTTCATTATGATACTGTATACCGGAGCCTGTTGTATCTCCTTTTAATTCTATGGTTTGCCCATCAAGCAAAAACGTAGCCTGGTTTAAGGTATTATTGAAAGACATTTGCAACTTTTTCCCATTTTTATCGATCACTGTACTTTCTACCACATCATCTTTATGAGTAAAAACAATTTTGCCATCTTTTGTCAATTCTAAATCTCTACCCTTACCTCTTAATTCATAATGATCGTTTTTATACCAAATGCCTGAAGCTGGCTTTTGCCCTTCCAATTCGATCTTTTCTCCATTTAAAAGAATTGTAGCTGTGTTTTTCGTATTATTAAAAAACATCACGAGTTTTGAACCGTCTTCATTAACTAAAGAATCTGTTATAGTTTCTTCCTTAACTGTAGTTGTATCGGTATTATTTGTTTCTCCTTTTTTTGAGTCGCTATTGCAGGATGCCAAAAACAAACCACCTATAATTGCTATTGTAAATACTCTTTTCATCATAATAAGTTTTCATTAATTTATGTGAGTTAAACAACAAAAACATGACCAAAAATTAAATTTTAATGTAGAAAGTTATTTCCATCGTTTATGCGACCATAACCATTGAGCTGGATCGCAAAAAATGCTTTGCTCAAGTTTATTAATAAATAATTGTGTGATCTCATTTTCTTCGGTTTGCTTTGGATCGGTTGTAATTAATGAAAATTTAAGCGCCCAATTACTGTTATTTTTTGTTATTATTTCTAAATACAATACAACTGAATTTGTTGCTTTAGCTAATTTTTCTGCTCCAGTAAAAAAAGTGGTGAGCTGATTCATGAAGCTAAAAGTAGATTTTACAGCTACTCCTGGAAATTGATCTGCCAGAAATAGCGACATTTGCGGTTTATTATTTTCCCTTAATAAAGTTCGGAGTGCCTGATTTGCAGGAATCATTTTCATTCCAAACCTGGTTCTCAACTTATCGATCAGCTTACTCATAACCAAACTACTCAACGGTTTGTAAACGGCATTAACCTGAAAAGGAATTATTTCTGGTAAAATATTAAGATATTCCCAATTTCCATAATGACCAAGCATAACGATTATATCCCTTTCTTGCTTAAAGTAAAAATCTAAAAGCTCGATATTATCGATTCTTACCTTCTTTAATAAATCTTTTTTGGAGATACTAAGGAGTTTAATAGTTTCAATTACCATATTAGTTAAATTAGCATAAAATGCTAAAGCTGTTTGCTTAATGGCGGCATAGGATTTTTTTGGAAAACAGCGTGATAAGTTCTGAATGATAACTGGGTAACGATACTTTAAAACTGAATAAGATAATTTATATAATACTTTACCGAAGGTGTATTTTAAAAAATTAAGAGGCAGCAAACTAATTAATAACAAAACAGCATAAATAATCCAATATGCAAAATATTGACCTATTTTATCAACCAATTTAAATAGAAACATATATAAAATGGCTTAATGCTTTGCGTCGTCAGTATCATGAATACTGTTTACAACTGGATAAATTGCTAAAAATAGAATGATTAGAATTACTAGTCCGATGGAGCCAAGCATTATAAATATTTCTGAACAGATCATAAGGTTTCATTTTAAAATGAGACACTCAGATATTGTTCTACCCCTATTGGTTTATTAAAATATTTGAATTTCGCTACAAGAACTTACAGCATTGAGTTTTGGCAATTTTGCTTAACCAGGTAAAGATTTTAGTTTTAGATTCATCAAAAGTTGAAATGCAATTCCAAGCTTCAATAAATGTTTGTTCTAAAACATATTCGGCATGCTGCTGATTTGATAAGGTTCTGGAGATAGATCCGTACAATGCTGCAGCATATTGCTGGTATAAAGTTTTAAAGGCTTTTAAATCCTGACTTCTAAGCTCATAAAAAAATGAAGTTTGGTGAGATAACCAAGGTTTGAAGTTTTCTTTTTCAGTATAATTTGTAGAAGTTGTAACCATGGTAATCGTTTTGCCCTTATATAAATCATCAACTCTATTTAGGACACAATTGTTTAACATTACACTAATAATCAAACAACTACAAAGAATAAAAGGCTTTTTTTTATTTTATTTTATGAAAAAGCCTTGAATTTAGAATCACTAAATTCAAGGCTAAAAGTTTTTATGCAATATTATTTACTTTTAAAAATAACTACAGCAAGTGGAGGTAAATCTACAGTAATTGAAAACTGCTGATTATTATAGTCCTCTTTGCTTGGAATGATATCACCTGTATTTGATTTACCACTTCCATAAAATTCTTTAGAATCGCTGTTAAATAACTCCTTCCATTTAGTTTGAAATGGTACACCTATTTTATAATTTTCTCGAATAACTGGCGTAAAGTTTAAAGCAATAACTAAAGTATCTTTTGCCTTTGTACCTTTACGCATATAAACAAATACAGATTCGTTGCTATTATCGGCATCTAACCATTCAAAACCTTCATAACTAAAATTATAGTGGTGTAGTGCAGGTTCCTTACGATATAAAAAATTTAAAGCTTTTACTGTTTCCTGCATACCTTTATGTGGCGCATATTGGAGCAAATGCCAGTCTAAGGATTGAGTGAAGTTCCATTCGTTTGTATCTCCAAATTCATTCCCCATAAATAAAAGCTTCGCACCGGGGTGCGTAAACATGTAGCCGTAAAGTGCTCTTAAGTTTGCAAATTTCTGCCACTCATCACCTGGCATTTTATACAACATCGGCGATTTTCCATGCACCACTTCATCATGAGAGAAAGGAAGCATGAAATTTTCCGTAAAAGCATAAGTCATGCTAAAACTCAACTGGTTTTGATGGTGTTTTCTGCCAATGGGATCAACTTTAAAATACTTCAAGGTATCGTTCATCCAGCCCATCATCCATTTCATACCAAAGCCAAGTCCGCCGGCATAAACAGGATGCGTTACACCTGGGTAGGTGCTACTTTCTTCGGCTATGGTTTGTACACCTTCAAAATTACCATAAACAGCTTCGTTCAAATCTTTTAAAAACTGAATGGCACCTAAATTTTCACTTCCACCATATTCGTTTGTTGCCGCATCTGCTTCTTCTCTCGAAAAATTAAAGTAAAGCATAGAGGCTACTGCATCAACCCTTAATCCATCTGCATGGTACTGATCTAACCAGAATAGTGCATTGCTAATTAAAAAAGATCTGACTTCATTTCTGTCATAATTAAAGATATATGATTTCCAATCGGGATGAAAACCCTTGCGCATATCTGCATGTTCGTACAGGTGTGTACCATCAAATTCATACAATCCATGCCTATCACCAGGAAAATGTGATGGTACCCAATCTAAAATAACCGCAATATTTGCTTTATGCAGTTCATCAATTAAAAACATTAAATCCTGTGGTGAGCCATAACGAGAGCTGGCTCCAAAATACCCTGTAATTTGATATCCCCAGCTAGGGAAATAAGGAAATTCCATTACTGGCATTAGTTCTACATGGGTAAAACCCATTTCGGTAATGTATGGAACCAATGTTTTTGCAACTTCTCTACAATTTAAAACCCGTTCAGGGTCCTCAGGATCGCGCTGCCAAGAACCTAAATGCAATTCATAAACGGAAATTGGCTGATCTAATGCATTTAATTTTGGGCGCTTTTTAAGCCATGCTTTATCCTTCCAGCTATAATCGGTATCCCAAACTATAGAAGCGGTTTTCGGCGGGTGCTCCCATCGCCTTGCGTAAGGGTCTCCTTTTTCGTGCTCCGAATCGTCAAAGCCTTTAATAAAATATTTATAAACTTCTCCTTTGGTTACATTCGGAATAAATCCTTCCCAAATACCTGATGCATCCCAGCGTTTATTTAGAATATGGCTTCCACGATTCCACCCATTGAAATTTCCAATAACGGTAACCTTAATGGCGTTTGGTGCCCATACAGAAAAATAGGTGCCCGCAGTATTCTCTACCGTTAAAAGGTGGCTACCCATCTTCTCGTATAAACGAAAATGTTTTCCTACCAAAAACAAGTCAACATCGTAATTACTAAACAAACTATAAGCCCAAACTGGTTGGCTTTGATCAATTTGTGGTACTACTGCTTTTTTTGCAGGAACTTTTTTAACTGCTGACATATTTTTTTTGGCTAGATAATTTTAGCCCCAAATACTAAACAGCATTTGGGGCTAAAAGATTTACAGACCGAAAATCTGTATTTCGGAGAAGTTTTTATTGCACTTAAATTGTACGCAATTTTTATCGTCGGTGTAAAAATCTTTAATTTCTTTATCATCCACCATAACTTTTCTTACCTGAAATTTAACACCCATTAATTTACATGCATACAGCTCATAATTAGGCGTATACAAACCTTCGCTTAGCTGTACAATTTTTAAGTTTTGGGTATCACCTTTTACTGTAAATTTCTTTTCCAAATAAATATCTTGCTCATAGGCGAAAGTATCGCCATGATCTTCATACATAAATGAATTTACTTCATAATCGCTGTAATAAATATTTAGGGTTACTTCAGAAATTGCTTTTTCATCCACATATTGCATCACTGGATATTCAGGAATAACCGATCCTGCCCTTACAAAAATAGGCATGCTATCTATTTTGGCTTCCACAGTGTGCTCACTTTCTCCGGCAAGCACCTCATTAGTCCAATAATTATACCAGCTACCTTTTGGCAGGTAAACAACACGAGATATTGCACCTTGCTCTAAAACAGGGCAAATTAAAAGTTTATCACCGTAGGTAAATTCATCCTGACGGAAGTGATTACTAATGTTTTCTTGTTCCAACATGACTAGTGGGCGCAATATTGGGAAACCATAACGGTGATGTTCCCAGAAAACAGAGTATAAATAAGGCATTAATCGGTACCTTAATTCTATAAACTTGCGATTAATATCTTCAAAAAACTCTCCAAAGCTCCATGGTTCTCGTTCTGCGGTATCTCCTGCAGAGTGTGCACGCATAAAAGGAGAGAAAGTTCCTAACTGAATCCAACGAGAGAAGAGTTCTCCATCAGGCTCGCCACTAAAACCACCAATATCGGTACCACAAAAAGGAACACCAGATACAGATAAACGTTGGCATTGGATATTTCCGATTTTCAGATGCTCCCAAGTTGCGATATTATCCCCTGTCCAAACACTTGCATAACGCTGCATACCCGAATAACCCGCTCTTGTAATGGTAAAAGGGCGTTTATTACGCATTAGTTTTTTCAAACCTTCGTAAGTAGAACGAACCATTTGCATACCATAAACGTTATGCGCTTTGCGATGTGAACCCCTGAAACCATCGTAATTATGGCGAACATCATTAGGGAAAGTCCCTGATCCAAATACTGCTGGTTCATTCATATCGTTCCAGAAACCTGCAACGCCCATTTCTACTAACTCCTTGTACAAATTACCAAACCAAGTACGAACTTTAGGGTTTGTAAAATCAGGGAATTGGCAACGACCAGGCCAAACATGCCCTTCCATATAATAATCATCGCTTCTGCGACAGAAAAATCTTTTCTCTTTTCCTTCTTTAAAAACCCAGTAATCATCATCAACCTTTATTCCAGGATCAATCATTACTACAGTTTTAAAACCATCATCAGATAGTTCTTTAATCATCCTTTTTGGATCAGGAAAGTATTTTTTATTCCAAGTAAAGCAGCGGTAACCATCCATATAATCGATATCCAGATAAATGGCATCACAAGGGATTTTACGATCTCTAAACTGCTTTGCAATTTCTTTTACCTTAGTTTCAGGATAGTAGCTCCAACGGCACTGTTGATATCCTAATGTCCATTTTGGAGGCATAGGATGTGTACCTGTTAAACTTGCATAACGTTTTACAACATCCATCATGTGTGGGCCATGGATATAATAATATTGCAATTCGCCTCCATCTGCCCAAAAACTGGTTTTATTTACATCTTCGCCACCAAAATCAAAATAAGATTTGAAAGTGTTATCGAAAAATATTCCATAGGCTGCCTGATTATGGATCCCCATATAAAATGGAATGGTTCTGTATAAGGGATCTTGGTTCCAGCCGAATGAATAGGCATCTGTATTCCAGTTTTCAAACCTACGTCCGCGGAGATTAAAGTTTCCAGATTTATCGCCCAAGCCAAAGAAATTTTCTTCTGGATGGCATTTTTTTGTTGCAAAAATATAGTAACCGCCAAAATCTACGTTTTCTTCCCAATGCATAGAATTGGCTTCATCAACCATTAATAAATTGGTGATATTATCATGGAAGGAAATATGAAAATTAGCTTTTTCAATTTTGCAGGTTACTGAATGTGTAGATACGGTATAACTATCATCATGCTCCTGCATTTTAAATAAGGATACTTTTTGATCTACTTCAGGTACTGCGTAAGAAAAATCATCTAAAAAAACACCGTGTGGTGCCAAGCGAACTCGGATAATATCATCACTTACTACCCTAATTTCGACGCGGGCATCTCCATCAGAAAAATAGAATCTATTTCCTTCTTTTTTTACTTTTTTTACTTCGCCAAGGTATTGCTTTACAATTGGCTTTACAGATATATCTACTGGGTTATTTAAGTGCTGTATCTCTTGCTCTTTCTCAATTAACTCATTGATTTCGTCTTGCTTGTCGTTTTGCGGTTCCATCCTATTTTTTCAAAAATTTAAAAATATCCAACTCTCAAACCGGAATGTGCTTAAGAAAGTACTATAATACAAATATTTTATAAAAGGGTTGTATTAAATCATAAAAAAGGAAAAACAAACAATTTAACATTATGTGTGGTTCAAATTGATTTAAGTTTAATACTGCAGTAAAAATTAAGGGTATAAAAAAGCCTCCAACACTTTAAAAGTGCGGAGGCTTTGGAGAGAAATAAATATGTTTATGGATTAAATGTAAAGCCCAAATAGTAAATGGCACCAGCTTCTGGATTACCAAAAGATGTGTTATAGTATTTATTCAAAACATTTGAACCACCTAATTTAATTACAGACATTACTGATGGAACTCTTAAACTAACTTGAGCATCCAAAGAGCTGTAAGCTGGAACATCGCCAGCTGCAAAAGAAGAATTCCAATAGAATTTATCCTGCCATCTGTAAGAAACATTGAAGCCAAAGTTTTTGATTACTTCCTTATTTCCTAAGCCTAGGTTGTAACGGATTTTTGGTGTATTGAAATCATTGATGTAATTATCAGGTAAATCACCAATTTTATTGTAAGAAACGTTTCCACTAACGTTGTATTTACCAATCAGATAATCAAGACCTAATGCTGCACCGTAAGAGGTTACTTTGCCCGTAGCATTAACTGGAACGCCATATTTAACATAATCTGTTGTTGCGCCAACTTGTTGGTAAACGTTTACTGCAGTAATAAAATCTTTGTATTGGTTGTAATATGCATATGCATCAATTAAAAATTTAGGGCCTAACAAGCCTTTGTAACCAATTTCAAAAGCTTGCACACTCTCTGGTCTTACCCCTCTGCTATCGAAAGTATATTTCTGTAAAATTCCGGCAGTTGGCAAACCACTAACTTGTGCAGCCTGATAAGCTCTATAACTACTTTCTGTATACCCTTTAGTAGCTTCGGTACCTAAACCATATTTTGCTAAACTCTCTGGCAAGCCACCAATAAGCCTTTGAGAACCGCCACCAACAGAAAGATCAATATATTGATTTTGTGTAGTAGGATTACGATAACCTGTTTGGTAAGATAAACGAATGTTATTGTTTTTAGCTACAGTAAATACTCCAGTAATTCTTGGTGTAAAACGACCTTCAAAGTTGGTACTTTTATCGTAACGACCAGCAACTGTTAATTTGAAAAATTCGCCAAATTTCTTTCCTGCCTGAGCAAAGGCGCCATATTCGTTAATATCAATTTTACGATTTAAATCATCGAAAATTGTTCCTGCAGATCTTAATTGAAATAACCTTGATGATGCACCTACCTGAAATTCAATCACATTATTAAAGGCATTTGTAAAATTATACATTCCTTCATAATGATATAAGTTTGTTTTATCGTCAAATTTTGCCCCATAAACACCAGTAGCAAAATTTGTTGCACTGATATTTGTGTTCATAATTGCCTGTTTGGTTGTTTCAAAAGCCGCTGAACCTGGTAATGCTCTGTTTGCATCGGCAACTGATCTTGCGGCTGCATTTGCGGCTGCATCAGAAGCGCCCTGAGCCTTTGCAGTTGCATAAGCTGCAGTATAAGTTGGAAACCAGCTTGCTTTTGAAGGATTTATTTTCTCGTTAATGTAACTACCTAAGATTGAAGATATATATGAATCTCCTGATCGTTCTTGGGTCGTATATGCTTTAACAAAGAAATCTTGTCCTTTTAATTCTAATTTATATTGGCCGATATTAAAATTTCTTAAAGAGTAACGATCTGAACCTGTATAAACAGATGTACCCGTTCCCCAATTTGCCTGTGCTACCAATTGTATTGTTGGTGTAAAATTATAGTATAAGCCGCCAGATAATTTCATTGATTTAGTATCATAATCAACTAAATCTGCTTCGTTATACCCGGTACGGGATACAGCTTGATTTGATATTAAACCATTCTTTAATCCATAAGCTAAACCAAGATATGGCAAGCCTGGTTTTAATGCTGCAAACGCAGGATTTGTATTAATTAAAGTAGCCAAATCGCCATATTTTAATGTAGGGAAAAGCCCCATAACATTATTAAAGCCTGCAATAGCTGGTGCAAGTTGAGGATTAGCTGCCATTCCAGCAGCTACAAAACGAAGGTTTGCATTAACCTCATCACCATAACTGTTTACACCATCATAATTTGGATCTGAGTTACGATCGCCAGGTTTAACACTATTTGCTACACGATCATAGTTTGAATAATTATTGGCGAACCAATCTTTAGCTTGTAAAAAAGAGAAAGCTGCTTTTACACCAAATTTATTGTTCCATGATTTTGCCAAACGAACATCCAATTGATTAAAAGGCTGTACACTGCTATTTGCATCGTTTACGTGGTTTACACCTGTTTTATATTGAAAACTAGCTCCAGGATATTTAAAAGGATCTTTTGAAGTCATTAATAAAGTTCCATTAATTCCGCCAGCACCATATAATGCAGATGAAGCGCCTGGCAAAAGCTCTACATTATCCACATCAAGCTCGGTAATACCAACAATATTACCAACAGAAAAATTTAATCCTGGTGCCTGATTATCCATTCCATCAATATATTGGTTAAAACGAGTATTTCCATTTGAGTTAAATCCACGTGTATTAATAGATTTAAACGTTAAACTTTGCATACTGGTTTCTACGCCCTTCATATTACTCAAAGCATCATAAAATGACGGAGCAGCAATTTCTCTTATCGAAGCAGCACTTAACCTTTCAATAGAAACAGGAGACTCCAAAATACGTTCTGGTGTTCTGGATGCAGATACAACTACATCACCGCCTAAAACAACAGCAGTTTCCATTTCTATATTAACATTGCTTGTGCTACCAGTTACCTGTTGCTCTACCGTACCAAAACCTACTGATGAGGCTACAATAGTAAAAGGAACCTTTGCTGTGGTGGTAAAAGAAAATATACCATTACCATTTGTGGCTGCACCACCAGATTGACCTTTTATGGTAATACTAATCCCGGCCAACGCCTCTTTAGATTGCTTATCTTTAACGGTTCCACTTACCGTAATGCTTTGTGCGTGTACCACAATCCCCGTTGCGCATACAAGAAAAAGCACAAAGAAGATCTTTGTAA
The DNA here is from genome assembly GCF_004335085.1 of Pedobacter nototheniae. Classification (GTDB taxonomy): domain Bacteria; phylum Bacteroidota; class Bacteroidia; order Sphingobacteriales; family Sphingobacteriaceae; genus Pedobacter; species Pedobacter nototheniae. The sequence goes on from NZ_RQRS01000002.1 coordinate 85,697, forward strand.
AAATTCTGCTCATAAATATTATAGTTTGGTTATTGGTTTTTAGTTATATAAACTTAACTGCTTTTTTTCGTTTTAACAAATTATGTATGCATAATAATTTTGAAAATGTAAATATATTCTAGATAGATATTTTTTTGTATTTTGCAGTTTGTATCTATCCGCTCATAATTAAATGATGCCTGGATTTTTTCGCTAACCATATGAATAAAATTAAAGCTGTCTTTTGCATCATCATTCCAATCGCAATAGCTTTCCTCTTCAATACTAAAATAGGCAGTACGCCACCCTTACTAAAATTTTTGAATCCTTTTATGGGTTTTTGGCAAAATGCGGAGAACAATCATTTTATGTTTAACCATAAAGCGAAAATTAAAGGAGCAATTGATGAGGTGCAAATTGTTTTCGACGACCGGATGATTCCGCATATTTTTGCTCAAAACGATCACGATCTTTATCTTGCGCAGGGCTACGTTACGGCAATGCACCGCCTATGGCAAATGGATTTTCAAACTCGTTTTGCTGCAGGAAGAATAAGTGAGGTTGTTGGCAATAAAGCCATTGAAGTAGATCGGTATCAGCGCCGCATGGGCATGGTTTATGGCGCAGAAAATTCTTTAAAAGGAATGATGGCTGATCCAAAGGCCAAAGAAATGATCGAGGCCTATACCGAAGGAATTAATGCTTATATTAAAACACTAAATCAGGCAAATTATCCTATTGAATATAAAATTTTAGATTTTAAACCAGAAGACTGGACACCCATAAAGTGCGCCTTACTATTAAAGCAAATGTCGGCAGTTTTAGCAATGGGATCTGATGAATTTTATATGACTAATATTTTGAGGAAGTTTGGTCCTGAAGTAACAAAAGATCTTTTCCCAGATTATCCTTTTCGTGAAGATCCAATTATCCCGGTTGGCACCAAATGGGATTTCAGCCCCCTACCAATTCCAAAAACGCCTGAATCTTTTACTAAAGCTATAACTGGTGATGTAAAAACAAAAGAAAAAGTAGAAGGTATTGGCAGTAATAATTGGGCACTTTCTGGCTCAAAAACAAAATCTGGTTATCCAATTTTAGCTAATGATCCACATTTAGATTTAAGCCTACCTTCTATCTGGTATCAAATACAACTGCATGCCCCGGGCGTTAATACCTATGGCGTATCGCTTCCTGGTGCACCAGGTGTAATTATTGGCTTTAACCAAAAAATTGCTTGGGGCGTTACCAACGTGGCTGCCGATGTGCTGGATTTTTATCAGATTAAATTTAAAGATAATTCGCACAACGAGTATTGGTACAACAATAAATGGAATAAAACCACTAAACGTTTAGAAACCATCAACATTCGTGGTTCCAAACCAGAAATTGATACCGTTTATTATACACACCACGGTCCGGTTGTTTATTTTCAAAAACCAAAATACAGTAGAGCAAATAATGTTCCTGTTGGCGATGCCTTAAGGTGGATTGCGCATGAAGAATCAAATGAGTTGATGACTTTTTATTATTTAAATCGTGGTAAAAATTATAACGATTATCGAAAAGCCCTAACTTTTTATACCGCTCCTGCACAAAACTTTGTTTTTGCTAGTATAGATAATGATATCGCCATTACACCTAATGGTAAGTTTCCGTTAAAATGGAAAGATCAGGGTAAGTTTATTTTGGATGGAACGGATCCAGCTTACGATTGGCAAGGATGGATTCCTGCAGCGCAAAATCCAACAGTTAAAAATCCGCCAAGAGGTTTTGTAAGTTCAGCAAATCAATCTTCAACAGATAAAACCTATCCTTATTACATTAATTGGGAGTTTTCTCCGTACGAAAGAGGGAAAAGAATTAATGATCGCCTTGCCGTAATGAACCACGCCACAGCTGATAGCATTAGATTAATGCAAACGGACAATTACAGTATTATGGCTCAAAATTTATTACCTGCCATACTTCCGTTAGTTAATACCGAACAATTAAATGCCACGCAAAAAGAAGCACTTGGCTATTTAAATAAGTGGAATAAAAGATACGATGCCAATCAAATTGCAGCCAGTGTATTCGAAATATGGACAAAACGTTTATCATTTGACATCTGGAATGATGAATTTGAAGTAGAAGGTGTTCCAATGCGCTATCCATCAAGAGATAGAACGGTAGAAATGGTTTTGAAAGAACCCAATGCTAAATGGTACGATAATGTTAAAACCAGTAAAAAAGAAACCCTTGCCGATTTGGTTAATGAATCTTTTAAATACAGCTGCGATAGTTTAGAAAAACGTTTTGGTCCAATTAACCAAGATTGGAACTGGGCAAATGTAAAACAAACCAATGTTCCGCATTTGGCCAAAATACCAGGTTTTGGATCGAAAGTTTTAATGATTGGCGGGGCAAAAAGCACAATAAATGCCATCAGCGAAAGCAACGGTCCATCATGGCGAATGGTTATTGAACTGGGCAAAACACCTAAAGGACATGGAGTTTATCCAGGCGGACAATCTGGTAATCCAGGAAGTAAATTTTATGACAACATGGTTGATACCTGGGCAAATGGCAAATTATACGATCTGTTTTACATGCAAACACCCGATGATAAGTCGGGCACAATTATTTCTCGTTTAAAAATATCTAAAAAATAAAAATGGTCTTCATCGTAATATTAATAATTTGTTTCCTTTTACAAATGGTTTTACCCTGGTGGGTTATTATCGTTATTTCGTTTGCCACTTGCGGCATTATTGGTAAAACTGGCAAAATAGCTTTCTGGCAGTCTTTCTTTGCCATATTTTTTCTATGGATAGGTTATTCACTTTTTAAAAGTTTACCTAATGATAACGTTTTGGCTAGTCGCGTAGCGATTATGACGGGTGTAAAAATTTGGTGGTTATTACTTTTGGTTACAGGTATACTTAGTGGTTTAGCAGCAGGAATAAGTGGTTATTGTGGCTATCAATTCCGCAAAGCGATGCTTGTGAAAAAATCTGACGCTTAAATAGCATTATGCTTCGTATTTTTGCCTTGTGATAAAGCATTCAGAAGATATATTTTCCATTCAAAATACGGCCCAGTTTAACGTCGTTGCATTAGAAACCTTTAAATTTCAGGCAAATAATTGTGCTGTTTATAAAGAGTATATCCACCATTTAGGTGTAAATGTTCAATCGGTTAATCGGGTTGAGCAGATTCCCTTTTTACCCATTAGCTTTTTTAAAAGCCACAATATTTTAAGTAGCACGAATCCTATTGAAATTACTTTTAGCAGCTCTGGCACTACCGGAATGGTTACAAGTAGTCATCATGTAACGGATGTAAAACTATATGAACAGAGTTATCTCCAAGCTTTTAATCAGTTTTACGGTAACATAGAAGATTATTGCTTTTTAGCTTTACTTCCTTCTTACCAACAGAGATCTGGTTCTTCATTAATTTATATGGTTAATGATTTAATAGAGAAAAGTAAGCACTCAAAAAGTGGTTATTTTCTTTATAATCATGATGATTTACTCAATACCTTATTAGATTTAAAATCAAAAAACCAAAAAACGGTATTAATTGGGGTTACATATGCCTTACTTGATTTTATTGAGCAACACGACGTTAATTTCCCTGATTTAATTGTAATGGAAACTGGTGGCATGAAAGGGAAGCGCAAAGAAATGGTACGTGAAGAATTGCACGAACAACTTACCAAAGGTTTTGGCATTAAATCTATCCATAGCGAATATGGAATGACAGAGTTACTCTCTCAAGCTTACTCTTTAGGTGAGGGTGTTTTTAATTGTCCAAACTGGATGCAGGTTCTTATTCGAGATACAAATGATCCCTTAACATTAATTGAAAAAGGAAAAACCGGGGGCATTAATGTAATCGATTTGGCTAATATTAATTCTTGTTCATTTATAGCCACTCAAGATTTAGGTAGAATAAATAACGACGGTAGCTTTGAGGTTTTAGGTCGTTTTGATAACGCTGATATTAGAGGCTGCAATTTATTGGTTCAGTAAACGAGAATCAAAACTAAAAGGACTAACTTCTAAAACAGTCATCTCGGAAGCTAAATGATGAAATGGATTCATTATAAAGTTAAATTCGCCATCAATTATTGCTGATGGCACTTTTAACAACAAGAATTTATTCTCTCTTATAAAACTATCCCCAATTTTTTGAAGTTGCATAGGTGCAGGATAAGTTTTCCAATGATCTGGTAAGCTTTTTATTTCAACACTTTCAAAATCAACCTTTGGTAGATTAAAAATTGTTAAGCATAAATTCTTTGAATAGTTCATTGAGTTTTTATTAGCCAAAACTTCCAATGCTGCCAAAGCCCTATTTTCTGCCATATAAAGCATTGGCGTTCCTACAGAATTCCATCGGCCACCAAATAACTTGGCTCCCGTTCCACTAACGTCTTTTGCATGTTTGCAATTAGAAATTCGATATAAAATCATTTAGCTAAAAACACCATATTCTATCCTGCCTAAAACCTTTAACACAAGCTCAAAGCCGATTGAAGTATCTAATAAATTTAATGGAATTTCATCATTAAGGGCTTTATTTGGACTGCGCATCCAGGTGTTAAATGTTTTTGTATCTCCTAAAACATCAATACCGTGCTCATATAAACGAGCCAATTCTATCGCCCTATCGGCGTACTCTGTTTTAACCAAAGTAGTTGGCGTATAACGCTGAAGTGTGCGCCCAGATATATGCAAAACACCAGCAATTTCTTCAATTGTTAAAGATATCTGCTTTGCAAGAGCCGTTAAAGATTTTTTCTGTATGCCTTTACGGGCAACGCTAAGTAAATCAAAATCGCTTGGATCAGCAAATTGATTTCCCATTATTACAGTTAAGGGCTTTGAAACCATAGCAGTATAAGCCACAGCTGGTTCTTCTACTATATTTTTGTTTTTCATACCAGACAATTATCCCTAAATATATGCATTTTGTCTGGTAATTTACTAAACAAAAAAAAATCTCAATAATTATATTGAGATTTTTTAATCTATACATTATTAGCTTTTTACTCAGCAATTAAGAGGAAATAGTTTTTCTTACCTTTTTGTACTACAATAAATTTATCATTTATTAAGTGTTCTTTGTTAAAAATTTGATTTGCATCTCCAACTTTTTCTTTGTTTACAGATACACCACCACCTTGAATTAATTTTTTAGTTTCTCCTTTTGATGGAAACACAGCTGATTTCTCTGCCAATAAAGATGCTACATCAATGCCATTAGCCAACTCAGCCTTAGAAATATTAAATTGAGGAATACCTTCAAACATTTCCAAAACCTGCGCTGATGATAGACTTTTTAAAAACTCAAGTGATCCATTTCCAAATAAAAATTCAGAAGTTTTAATAGCAGTTTCTAAAGCCTCAACCGAGTGCGTTTTTACAGTAATATCTTCAGCTAATGCTTTTTGCAAAATACGTAAATGCGGTGCAGCGTCGTGTTCTTTTTCTAGCGCCTCAATTTCTTCTTTCGTTTTTAAAGTAAAAATACGAATCCACTTTTTAACATCGTCATCAGTAGCATTTAACCAAAACTGGTAAAATTTATATGGTGATGTTTTCTCTGCATCTAACCAAACGGCTCCGCTTTCGGTTTTACCAAATTTGGTACCATCGGCCTTTTTAATTAATTGCGTAGTTATAGCGTAAGCAGTTCCTTGATCTTTTCTTCTAATTAACTCTGTTCCTGTTACAATATTACCCCATTGATCAGAACCGCCCATTTGTACTAAGCAATTATTATTTTTCCATAAATGGTAAAAATCGTATCCTTGAATTAGCTGGTAGCAAAACTCAGTAAAGGAAAGTCCAGAATCACCTTCTAAACGTCTTTTAACACTATCTTTTGCCATCATGTAGTTTACGGTAATATGCTTACCCACATCTCTGATGAAGGTAAATAAGTTCATATCCTTAAACCAATCTGCATTATTAACCATTACAGCACCATTCCCCGCATCTTCAAATTTCAGGAATTTTGCAAGCTGACGTTTCATTCCCGCAAGGTTATGCTCAATCATTTCCTCTGTTTGAAGATTGCGCTCATCCGATTTCCCGGATGGATCACCAACCATTCCTGTAGCACCACCCACTAACGCATATGGCTTATGACCAGCCTTTTGGAAATGAATTAAAGTCATGATCTGAGTTAAATGGCCTACATGTAGCGAATCTGCAGTCGGGTCAAAACCGATATAACCAGAAGTCATACCTTCATTTAACTTTTCTTCAGTATTCGGCATAATATCGTGCAACATGCCTCTCCAACGTAACTCTTCAACAAAATTTGTCATGGTATAAAATTAATTGGGCAAAGATAATTATTAAGCTGAAAGGTTAAAGAAGTTTGGAGTTTTTAGTTAGTAAGAGAATACTCGAAACAAATTGTCTTCTATAATAATAGGAAAGACTAACTACTGTAATTTTTACTTTTTTGCTGCTCCACTAAAAGAAATTAAACGTTTAAAATATTATCTTGCCAAAACTAACTTGGCTTAATCCGAAGTATTAATTATAAAGAATGAATTTCCTATCACACTATTATTTTGACAGATTATCGACCAACTCAAATGTTGTGATGGGTACCGTTTTGCCCGATCTTATTAAAAATGCTTCAAAAGAAGCCAATTTGTATCCCCAAAAAAATGAGTTTTTATTTAAAGGAAATCCTAATGAAGAGAACTTATTAAGAGGTTGGAAACGGCATTTGGCAGTAGATTTATTTTTCCACTCATCGGATTTCTTTTTAGAAAAAACAGCAGAACTAAAAATATTAATTAAGCCCGTTGTTGAAGGTACACCTGTTCGACCGTCTTTTTTGGCCCATATTGGTTTAGAATTACTTTTAGACCATTTACTAATAGAGCATAATTTAATTCATGTGCCTCATTTCTACGACCATTTAAACGGAGTAGAAAAAGATTCTTTAGCTGATTTTCTTGAGCACTGTAATTTTAAACAACCAGATGTTTTTTTTAATTTCCTTGAAAAATTTATCAGCAGCCGCTATTTATTAAGTTACCAAAAACTGGATAACATTAGCTATGCTTTAAATAGAATTTGCATGCGCCTTTGGCCACAAAGCCTTGATGAAAAGCAGTTGTTAGATTTAACCGTTCAAATAACTTTTTATAAACAACAACTTGAAAAGGATTATATGAAGATATTTCATGAAATAGAAAGCAAATTAATAAGTATCACATAAGCAAATATTTTTCCGTTCCCTTAAATTTATTTCAGTTTTTATAATCTGAAAACGGGATTATGATATAATATCCATATCATAATCATTAAACGAATTAGTAGTTTGTTTTAGTTATTAAATCAATCCTTCCTTTTTTTATCTTTGTTTCATGTCGCTATTTACAGTTAAAGAAGAAATGGGTGCCCTGGTTGCAGAACTTAACCAGCACAATTACAATTATTATGTATTGGCTATGCCGACCATAGGCGATTATGAGTTTGATAAAAAACTGAAACATTTAGCTGAACTGGAAAAAGCAAATCCTGATTTTGCTGATCCAAACTCCCCAACTCAACGTGTAGGTGGAGATATCACCAAAAACTTTATCACGGTTAAGCACAAATACCCAATGTTATCTTTGGGCAATACTTATAATGAGCAGGATTTACGCGATTTTGATGAACGGATACGTAAAGCAATTGGAGATAATTTTGAATACGTATGCGAGTTAAAATTTGATGGTTTATCAATCAGTTTAACCTATCAGGATGGAAAACTTTTAAGAGCTGTTACCAGAGGTGATGGTACACAGGGTGATGATGTAACCAATAATGTAAAAACCATTCATACTATTCCACATCAAATAAAAACTAAAGCGGCTCCTGAACATTTCGAAATTCGTGGAGAAATTTTTATGCATAAGGCAGCGTTTTTAAAGTTAAATGCAGCACGAGAAGAATTAGGCGAAATCCCTTACGCCAACCCTAGAAATTTTGCATCGGGAACGATAAAAATGCAAGATAGCACAGAAGTTGCTAAACGTCCATTAGACGGATTTATTTACTTTCTTTATACTGATAAAAATGAATTTAAAACCCATTGGGAAAGCTTAAATGCAGTAAAAGATTGGGGATTTCACGTTTGCGAGCACAACAAATTGGTTAATAATATTGATGATGTTTTAAACTTTATTCACCATTGGGAAAATGAACGTTTTAAATTAAGCTATGATATTGATGGCATCGTAATTAAGGTTAATAGTTATGCTCAACAACAAGAATTGGGCTTTACGGCTAAATCTCCCAGATGGGCAATTTCCTATAAATACAAGGCCGCCGAAGTAGAAACCGTTTTAGATAAGGTTACCTATCAAGTGGGGCGTACAGGTGCTGTTACACCCGTAGCTAATTTAAAACCTGTTTTACTGGCGGGTACAACAGTAAAAAGGGCTACTTTACACAATGCTAATGAAATAGAACGTTTAGATCTTTATGAGGGCGATACGGTTTTTGTAGAAAAAGGTGGTGAAATTATTCCTAAAATTATCAAAGTTAATTTAGATAAACGTTTACCAGGTGCAGCCAAAGTGCATTATTTACACAACTGCCCAGAATGTGGAACAGAATTAATTAGAAAAGAAGGCGAAGCAGTTCATTATTGCCCTAACGATGAAGGTTGCCCACCGCAAATCGTTGGTAAAATTCAACATTTTATTAGCCGAAAAGCCATGAATATTGATGGCTTAGGCGATGAAACTATAGAAACGTTTTATAAAAATGGACTTGTAAATCACATCAGTGATTTATATACACTTTATGAAAAATCTGCTGCGTTAAAAACTTTAGATCGTTTTGGCGAAAAATCTATTGAAAATATGCTTGCAGGAATAGAAAAATCTAAAGAAATGCCTTTCGAAAAGGTATTATTTGGATTAGGCATCCGCTATGTCGGAGAAACCGTTGCGAAGAAATTAGCTGCTGGCGTTAAAAATATCGACAAATTGGCTACTGCCACGATAGAAGAATTAATTGCTATTGATGAAATAGGACAACGCATTGCAGAGAGCATTGTTGAGTATTTTGGAAAAACAGAGCATTTAAAGCAAATAGAATTATTAAAATCAGCAGGATTAGCTTTTGAAATTGAAGAAAAGGTAATTACACTGGCAAGTGATAAACTTATTGGAAAAACATTCGTAATTTCGGGCGTTTTTGAAAACTTTAGTCGCGATGAACTAAAAGATATAATTGAGGCAAACGGAGGGAAAATATTAAGCGGCATCTCAGGAAAATTAAACTACCTGGTTGTTGGTGATAATATGGGACCATCAAAATTGGAAAAGGCAAATAAGCTAAATATTCCAATGATAAGTGATGCTGAACTTTTAGAAATGATAAAATAAATGAGAGAATGATGGAACTATAAAAGCATTCGTTCTATCTCTCATTCAAAAATTTAATAATTACAATATATAATGAACAAATTTCAGGGTACAGGTGTAGCTTTAATTACACCTTTTAACACAGATGGATCAGTTGATTATAATGGCTTAAAAAGCTTGATTAATCATTTGATAAATGGAGGGATAGATTATCTCGTTTCCTTAGGTACAACCGGCGAAACCGCTACATTGACCAAGGATGAGAAGAAGAAGATCTGGGCTTATACTGCTGAAATTAACAATAATAGATTGCCTTTGGTTGCCGGTATTGGCGGTAATGACACTTTAGCTGTGGCCGAAGATATTAAAACTTTTGATACTACAGGCTACAGTGCCATATTATCGGTTAGTCCTTATTACAACAAACCTACGCAAGAAGGTATTTATCAACACTATAAATACCTTAGTGAAATTAGTCCGTTGGATTTAATTTTATATAATGTACCAGGGCGTACCGGAAGCAACATGAGCCCGGAAACAACTTGCCGTTTAGCACACGATTTTAAAAACATTATAGCCACTAAAGAGGCTTCTGGTAGTTTTGATCAGTTTAACCAAATTATGAGAGATAAGCCAAAGGATTTCCTTCTAATTTCTGGTGATGATCCTATTACTTTACCTATGATTGCCATGGGTGCTGCCGGAATTATCTCAGTTATTGGAAATGCTTTACCTAAACAATTTTCTGAAATGGTTAATCTTTGTCTTTCAGGCGATTTTAAAGCAGCCATTCCAGCTCACTTAAGTTTGGTAGACTTTACCAGAATGGTTTTTGCAGAAGGCAACCCCGCTGGTGTTAAGGCAGCATTAAAACATTTAGATATTTGTGGAGATACGGTTAGATTGCCATTAGTGGGTGTTTCTAATTCTTTGGAAAATTCAATTATAAACGAAGTTGAAAAATTAACCCAACTAGCATAATTCAAAATCGAAATAACTCAAAATAACTTCTATTAAAAAGCATCTGATATTCATTAGATGCTTTTTTTAGGTTCCAACTTTTTCATAATTTAATACTACTACAAGAAAATCTTCAAGTAACTTATTTTTCTAATATTAATTCGCCAACCTATTATTATTGTTTTATATTTAAATACACACACAAATAAACACAATAATGAAAAAGTTAATTTTAATCTGCTTACTGGCAGTGGCAGCTTCTGGCTGCAAAGTAATTTATGGCACAGATGCCAATTTTACAATAGGAATGTCCGAATCGGATTTCATGACTAAAAACAAAGCGACTTTAGTTTCTGCAACCGAAAACGGAGATAACATCTACAGAACGTTCTATCAACTTACGGATCGATATAAGTTCTTCTTTTTTAAAAAAGGCAAATTGGTACGATTTGAAGAAGGAATAAATTCTGACGATTTTCAGTATATCAGATCGTAATAAAACATAAAAACCCCCTGAAATTCAGGGGGTTTTTATTGGGTTCCAAATATTTTTTAGGTCTTAAGCTTTATTTTTAGTTTCTTGAACTTCTAAGCGGATTGCCTGTGCCAAATTTTTTAAATCTTGCATTCCTTTACGAATACGTGTACCGGCAGCACTGTTTCCTTTATTATAAAACTTATCAGCATCTGCTTCTAAAGCTGTGATCAGACTTTTTACTTCTTCAAATTTTTTCATGTTTAATAACTCCTCTAAGTGTTTAAGTTAAGATTTAATAATACTTACTCTAATTTAATGTGTTTAATCAAATAAAAAAATTTTTGCCAAAATAAAAAAACTCGTCAAAAGTGCTTTTTTTCCACATTTTAGTCATTTATAAACATTAAAGCCAAAAAAACAATAAGCAAAACACTAATAAGCAACAACTTACAAATAACTATAATTAAAAAGCCCTTTAAATTAACTTTAAAGGGCTTTTTTAATCTTATTTTCTAGTTATGCTGTAGCAAACTGATTTTCTTTATAGTAACCACTCTCAAGTTTTTCTGCTACTTCGCTAAAGGCATCCAGCGTACGTTGTACATCTTCTAAAGTATGTACTGCGGTTGGAATCAAGCGCAATTCAATCATTCCCTTCGGAATTACCGGATAAACAACTATAGAACAGAAAATACTATAATTTTCACGTAAATCGTACGTAATAGCTGTAGCATCACTCAATTCGCCTTTTAAGAAAACTGGAGTTACAACAGAATCCGTTACACCTAAATCAAAACCACGTTCACGTAAACCTTTTTGTAAGGTCATTGCTATTTCCCAAAGTTTATCTTTTAATTCAGGCTGACTTTTTAATAATTCTAAACGTTTTAAAAGTCCAATTACCATTGGCATTGGTAAAGCCTTGGCAAAAGTTTGAGAACGCATATTGTATCTCAAAAAGTTAGTAATTTGCTCTGTAGAAGCTACAAATGCACCAATACCAGCCATTGATTTTGCAAAAGTACCGAAATATACATCAATACCATCTATACAATCTTGGGCTTCGTGTGTACCTGCACCAGTTTTACCCATTGTACCGAAACCGTGTGCATCATCAACTAAAATACGGAAGTTAAATTCCTTTTTAAGTTCAACAATCTCTTTTAGTTTACCTTGCGCACCACTCATTCCAAAAACACCTTCAGTAATTAAAAGGATACCGCCTCCAGTTTCTTCAACTAATTTGGTAGCACGCTCTAATTGCTTGCGGGCACTTTCAATATCATTGTGTTTATAAACAAAACGTTTACCCATGTGCAGGCGTAAACCATCAACAATACATGCGTGAGATTCAGCATCATATACAACAACATCATTTCTATCAACTAAAGTATCAATAATTGATACCATGCCCTGATAGCCATAATTTAATAAAAATGCATCTGGTTTGCCTACAAAAGCAGCCAATTCTTGTTCTAATTGCTCATGGTATTTAGAGTTACCACTCATCATACGAGCGCCCATAGGGTAAGCCATGCCAAAATCTGCAGCGGCCTGCATATCTGCCTTTCTAACCTCAGGGTGATTCGCTAAACCTAAATAATTGTTTAAACTCCATACCAGATGCTCTTTTCCACGAAATTGCATGTGTGGTGCAATTTCTCCCTCTAGTTTTGGAAAAGAGAAATACCCATGAGACCATTTTTGGTGTTGACCAAGAGGTCCCATGTGTTTTGCTATTTTATCAAATATATCCAATGTAATATGTATTTATGTACTTTAAAATGTTGCAAATTTAACGTTTATTTGGCTCAAAATCAACATCCTTCTTTCTTCGCTACGTCAATTTCGGGAATCTTATAAGCTAATTTTATGCCAAAAAAGCCCCGATTTAACATCGGGGCTTTAAAATTATATTTGGTTGGTTTTAATCAACGTTGTCGTGTAAAAAAGAATTGTTAGGTCTAATTTCAGTCCCTCCATCTTGATCATTGCTTAATGTAAAGCGACTAACCTGAGATTCTGATGAATGCTGAACTTGTTGTAACTGCATTTGTTTACGTTTATAAGCAGGTTCGTTTTCTAACTCTTGTAAACCATTGGTTGTACGCAGTTTCATACTTAAATCTTTTAAACGTAAAATACGTTCTTTAGATTTTCTAAGCTGCTCTTCCATTGATTCGTCGTTCTTATCATCATCTAAGCCAACAGCAGGCATTTCTATTTCTGGTTCAGGCTCTGGCATTGCAGGAATCTCTGCAACTGGAGTTTCAAAAACATAATTGGTTTCTGCTAGTTTTACTTCGAATTCAAACCCGCTTTCTGCTGGTGCTTCTGCTTGTGGTTCTTCTTCAATTAAAGTGTGACGAACAATATTATTTTCAGGTTCTTGCGCTTTAGGTGCCTCTGGCTTGTTAAATAAGCCTCCAAATAAATCAGCTTGAGATGCTTCTTCTTTAGCTTTTAAAACTGGCTCGTAAGATGGCGTAGCTTTTGGCTGAATAAAAGAATTAACAGGCTCAACAACACGCACTAATGGAGCTTCTTCAGGAGTTAATAAAGAAATTTTCTTTTTATTTTTTTCTTCGTTAACACGTTCTTCTGAGGTTTGGAAGCCAGTAGCAATAATAGTTACTGAAAGTCTATCGCCCAAAGATTCATCCGTACAGTTACCCCAAATTAAATCAGCAGATAAACCTGCTTTTTCCTGAATGTAATCGGTAATGATAGAAACCTCATCCATAGTTACCTCACGCACACCAGAACTAATATTTAATAAGATATAACGGGCTCCTTCAATTTCGTTATCTTTAAGTAGCGGAGATGCTAATGCGCCTTCTACAGCTTGCAAAGCTCTATCATCACCTTCTGAAGCGAAACTACCCATGATGGCTACACCGCTATCTTTCATAACGGTACGCACATCTTTAAAATCCACGTTTATATAACCTGGTACTGTAATAATTTCGGCGATGCCTTTTGCTGCAGTTGTTAAAATATCATCGGCCTGACCGAAAGCGGAACCTAAAGTTAGGTTTCCAAAAATTTCACGCAAACGATCGTTTGAAATCACTAAATAAGAATCTACATACTTCTTTAGTTCTTCCATACCTTCATCAGCCTGTAGGCGACGTCTTTTTCCTTCAAAAGAGAAAGGTGTAGTAATAATAGCAACAGTTAAAATATCAAGTTCTTTGGCGGCTTTTGCAATAATCGGACTTGCGCCTGTACCAGTACCACCGCCCATTCCTGCTGTAATAAATAGCATTTTGGTTGTACTACCTAACATTGCTTTAATATCGTCAATATTTTCTATAGCCGAGTTTTTACCAACCTCAGGAATAGAGCCAGCACCCATACCTTCTGTTAAGCTAGCGCCTAATTGTACCTTGTTAGGTATAGGACTAGACTCGAGGGCCTGAGCATCTGTATTACAAATAATAAAATCTACACCAGTAATACCCGACAGGTACATATGGTTAACTGCGTTGCCGCCACCGCCTCCAACACCAATAACTTTGATGATTGATGACTTATCTTTTAACATTTCGAACTGCATAATCTTATGAATCAGTTGTTTAAAAATTCTTAATTCCTGTTCATTACTCAATGTAATATTAACACTTTTTCAACACACGTTTTCCACAAGTGTTAAAAATGTGGAAAACTCACCTTTTGTTGAAAAATAAATTAGCTTTTTAGATAATCTTCATCGCTAACGTTCATATCATCTTGAATGAAAGTTCTTGTTTTTGCCAATAATTTATCGAACAAACCAGGTCCTCTTTTTTCTTTTTCTTTCGCTACTTTAGCTTTTTCTACAAACACACCTGGCTGTTTCATTTCTTCAATCAGCTCTTCTGCTTTTAAAATACCTTTAATTAACAAACCAACACTGGTTGCATACATTGGGCTTTTTAAGTCATCGTAAATGGTTTTTGGCATGTCTTCGTATTTAGATAAATGCTCATTCGGGTAACCGATGCGGCAATCTAAACCGGTAACATACTCTACCAGCTGACTTAAGTGTTTTAATAAAGCACCACCACCGGTAATTACAATACCACCGATCAGTTTTTTCTCGTATCCTGAAGATTTAATTTCATAGTAAACATGTTCTATGATCTCTTCCATACGGGCCTGAATAACATAAGCCAGATTTTTTACTGAAATTTCTTTTGGTTCGCGACCACGAAGTCCCGGTACACAAATAATTTCATTTTCTTTATTTTCTTCAGCTAATGCTGATCCAAAACGTGTTTTTAATAACTCAGCCTGGTTGCGCATTACAGAACAGCCTTCACGGATATCTTCTGTTACGCTGTTACCACCGAATGGAATAACGGCAGTATGACGAATAATTCCTTCATGGAAAATAGCAATATCTGTAGTACCCCCACCAATATCTACCAAAGCAATACCAGCTTCTTTTTCTTCGTCGCTCAACACCGATTCAGAAGAAGCTAATGGCTCAAGAATCAAATCCTGAGTTTGCAATCCTGCATTGTTTACGCATTTGATAATATTTTTCACAGCTGTAACCTGCCCCGAAATGATATGGAAATTGGCTTCAAGGCGAACACCCGCCATACCAATTGGATCTTTAATTCCTGGCTCATTATCAATGGTAAATTCTTGTGGTAGCACGTGGATAATTTCTTCTCCGGGCGGCATAACCAACTTAAACATATCATCGATTAATTTATCGATATCTTTTTTTCCAATTTCGTTATTTAATTCTCTTCTCGTTAAAATACCGCGGTGCTGCAAACTTTTAATGTGTTGCCCAGCAATACCGACATTTACAACCTGAATTTCTACATTCGATTGTCCGCTGGCTACTTCTACTGCCTGCGCAATGCCTTGTACGGTTTTTTGAATGTTAGATACCACTCCACGTGTAACACCCGCCGATTCTGCCTTTCCTATTCCTAAAATTTCTACCTTACCGTGTTGTGTTCTGCGGCCTACAATAACACAGATTTTTGTAGTACCGATATCTAAGCCTACTACAATGGGCGACTGACTGGTAAATTTTGCCTTGTCCATATTCGTTAATTTTGTTGAGTTATATATATTGTTTTTCTAGGGATCTATTTGTTCTTTTTTTCTGTTGCCGTTTTCTTCTGTGTTGTTTCAGGTTTTACGGGCTTGGGTTTTGCAACTGTTTGTACTGGTTTATCCTTTTTAACATCAGGTTTTGCAACTGTTGTTTTTTCTACCGGCTTGGGCTTTGGAACTTCGTTTCTTTCGACCGTTTTTGGTTTAGTTGCCACTGTTTTTTTAGCTTCAGTTGGTATTTCATTATTTTTTATGGCAGTTTCAATTACATTATTAATTAAAGAGTCTGTTACCTGATTTCTTATTTTTGTAACCTCTGCGTTTGAAATTACCTTTGCTTTTTTTACAGCTGTTGAATCTCTTTTTTCACAAACAACCTGATTGGTGTACTTAATGTTAATGGTTTTATATTGTCTTGCGATAACCTGTGGCATTGCTCTTTTATAAAAAATATTCAGATTTTTCATTTTCACATCAAGTGAATCTGCATCGCCAAGTATAATGTGTTCGTCACCTACTCGAGGTATCAAAACCATATCGCTTTTAGCATCAACAATAATTTGTTCAATTTGTGAATCCCACAAAGTATCTCTTTTAATATACTGTGCCGTTTTATACAAATCCTTTGCCAATTGCGTATGTAAAGTATCTACACGACTTCCAAAAACTTCGGTAATGTTTCCAGTAGCAACCAATACATTTGCAGTAAAGTTTGATGAAATAGGCATTTTTAATCCATCATTATCAATGTAAAAATCTTGTCCGGCATTATTTAATATACGTAATATTGGCTGTCTTTGTTTTACTTCGATATGCATTACACCATCCATATCAACATATACTTTGGCAAAGCCGATATATGGATTAGATCTCAGCTTTTTCTCAATTTGATGGATATTAATATTTTCAAGGTTTCTACCTAAAAGTACACCTTGATCTTCCTTTAAAATCTCATCAATTTCTTCACGTTCTATAAAATTATCGGCACCGGGTATTAAAATTTTAATGTTGGTACATTTTACAGTTTGTTTTTTAACGTTGATAAAACTCAATAGCACCACCACCCCGCTTAAGCTTATCAGCCAAGCGAACACAAAAAATATAGCTTTCCAGTTGATCCGTTTAAGCATTGTTTAGGGTGTTTTTTAATGGTTCTATTAATGTATCAATATCGCCTGCGCCAACTGTTAAAATCAGTTCGGGCTTTGCTTCTTTAACATGTTCAAGTACAAATTCCTTTGTACAAACTTTCTTATTGCTTGCGGTAATTTTATCAAGCAAATAAGTTGAATTTATTCCTTCTATGGGTAATTCTCTAGCTGGATAAATCTCCAAGAGCATCAATTCATCGGCAGTACTTAAAATCTTTGCAAAATCATCAGCAAAATCTCTCGTACGGCTAAATAAGTGTGGTTGAAACACAACTGTAAGCTTTTTATCTGGATACAGCTGTCTAACCGCATTAAAGCAAGCTTTTAATTCTTCTGGGTGGTGTGCATAGTCATCAATATAAATTTGCTGATTGTTATTAACCACATATTCAAATCTGCGTTTCACTCCCTTAAAGCTTGCAACGGCTTGTTTTATCTTTTCAGCATCAATACCAAGCTGTAAAGCAATTGCAATTGCAACGGTAGTATTTTCAACATTATGCTTGCCTGGCAACATTAGGCTTAAATCTTTTATATTATGCGAAGCATCCGAATAATCAAAAACAAACTTAGAGCCCTCTACCCGAAGGTTTTCTGATTTGGCAATTGCTGTTGAACTTGCGGCATAGGTAATTCCATTTTTTAATGGAAGCCCTTCGTGGGCATATAATTTACCACCCTCTTTTAATTGATTAGCAAATAGATGAAATGATTCTTCTAAATGAGTTTTATCACCATAAATATCCAAATGATCGGCATCCATGGAGGTAATTACAGCTACATCAGGGTGAAGCGTTAAAAACGAACGATCGTATTCATCAGCTTCAACAACCACAACATTATTATTACCAAACAATACATTACTGTTGTAATTGCTGGTAATGCCGCCCAAAAAAGCAGTGCAATCGTAGCCTGTATCTTTTAAAAGATGTGCCACAATTGATGATGTGGTGGTTTTACCGTGTGTACCCGCAACTGCGATACAAAACATGCCCTTACTGATTATGCCTAAAACTTCGGAACGTTTCTTTAAGCTGAAACCTTTATCTATAAAATGATTTAAGATTTTCGAATCCTTAGGAATTGCTGGTGTATAAACAATCAGTGTATCATCATGTTTATCCAAAAATGCACATGGCAATGTACCCGATTCATCCAAGTAGGAAATTAAAATGCCTTCTTGTTCTAATGTTTCGGTAAGCTTTGTTCTGGTTTTATCATAACCACAAACAGCCACGCCACGTTTAGCAAAATAACGAGCAAGCGCACTCATACCGATACCACCGATACCCACGAAATAAGCTCTATTTATTTTGTCTAATTCCATTTTTTATTTTTTAATCAGTTTTAAAACTTCATTTGCAATAATCTCATCAGCTTGTGGCAAGGCCATTTTACCAATGTTTTCAGATAATTTTTCGCAAAGCGATTTATCTTTAAGCATTTTTAAAGCTTCAGCAACCAGTGTATCTTCTGCCGAGCGATCGTTAATTAAAATTGCGGCATTATTTTTAACCAATGCCATTGCATTTTTTGTTTGATGATCTTCTGCCACATTTGGCGAAGGCACTAAAATAACGGGCTTTTTAATTAAACAGAGTTCTGCAATAGTTCCAGCTCCAGCTCTGCTAATAATTACATCAGCCGCGGCATAAGCTAAATCCATTTTATTTAAAAACTCCAGAATTCGCACATTAGGATGATAATCTAAGCCTAATCTTTCAATAATTCCTTTGTAGTAAAACTTACCTGTTTGCCAAATCACCTGCACATCTTCTGCAAGAATTTCTGGCAAGTGTTTTTCAATGCTTTTATTTAAGGTTCCGGCTCCTAGACTTCCGCCTGTAACCAAAATAATTTTCTTTTGTGGATCGAGTTTTAATAACTCTGCACCTGCATAATGTTTACCTTTAATATCAACCACATCCGTACGCACGGGATTGCCTGTTTTCAGTATTTTATCGACAGGAAAAAACTGTTGCATCTCATCAAAAGCAACACAAATTTTTGAGGCTTTTTTACCGAGCCATTTATTGGTTACACCTGCATAAGAGTTTTGTTCCTGAATTAAATATGGAATACCTTTTAAAGATGCGGCATACAACAAAGGGCCAGAAGCGTAACCACCTACCCCAACTACTGCATCGGGTTTAAATTCATTAATAATTTGGATGGCTTTGCGCACACTTCCTATTACTTTGAACGGCAAGGCAAGATTTTTAACAATCGAGCCTCTTTGGATTCCACTAATATTTAAACCAACAATTTTATATCCGGCAGCAGGAACTTTTTCCATTTCCATGCGACCTGTGGCGCCCACAAATAAAATTTCACAAGCGGGCACAATGCGTTTAAGCGCATTGGCTATGGCCACGGCGGGGAAAATATGCCCGCCAGTGCCACCACCTGATATGATAATTTTTGGGGAATTATTCATTTTTATTATTTAATTATTGAATGAGTAAATTTTGAATGAGTGAATGTTTACAGAACAATCTTACATTTCAAGTTTTATCATTATTCATTTTTATTATTTAATTATTGAATGAGTGAATCTTGAGTGAGTGAATGTTCAACAACTAATGTTTTATTCTCTAACTCTGTCATTCAAAATTCTATCATTCTCTCATTTATTATTACTTACTGTTTTTCTTGCTTTAGCCACAATTGCTAAAATTTCATTTATTTCTTTTAACAGAGGTTGAGCATTAACAAGATTCGCTATTTCCGATTCTATTAAAATTTCAATCCAAAATGCTGTTTCATCAGCCTCTTCTACAACTATACTAAGTTTTGCATAAAACTCAGCTTTTGATCTACTTCTACAAGCAGCTCTATAATTTGCTCCAACTGAAGATGAAGATCTTATAAACTGCCTTCCTATTATTTTCGCTTCTTCTGTTTTAGGTAATAATTGATAATATTTAATAGAATCTAGCACGAACTTCTTTGTTCTTGCTTTTACCATTGTTACAAAATCTACTTTACTTACATTCTCCATAGCTTATTATTTAATGTTTAAACCGTGGGATGTTACTATTTAATTTTAAATGAGTGAGTTTTGAATGTGTGAATATTTAGTAATTACTTCATTCAAAATTCACTCATTCAATCATTCTCTAATTGTATCATTCAATAATTATAACCTTACGCTATCGCTGGAATCTCTCCAACAATTACTTTATTTTTTATTTTCTCTTTATCTTCTTTCGTTCCGATACTGGCATTTTCTTCCACGTCACGGCTTACACTTAAAATAATCCCAAAGGCTACACTGGTAAAAATCATAGATGTACCTCCCATGCTTACCAATGGCAATGGCACACCAGTTACTGGCCCTAAACCTACTGCAACGGCCATATTTGCAAACGCCTGTATGGTTAAGCTAAAACTTAACCCTGCCGCCAGTAAGGCGCCAAATGCCTTGGGTGCCCGCGTTACTATTTTTATACATCGGTATAGGAGCACCAGGTAAAGCATCATAATTACAATTCCCCCCAGTGTTCCCCATTCCTCAATAATAATGGCGAAAATAAAATCGGAATATGGGTGCGGAAGGAAATTGCGCTGCGTGCTATTACCTGGTCCTTTACCAAAAACACCACCAGTAGCTAAAGCAATTTTTGCCTGATCTGCCTGGAAAGTTTTATCTGAGTGCTGCATCTCTGGATGCATAAACGAATTAATACGAGACATGTACGTTTTTCTTCTTGGTCCCAAAAAGAACACGAACATGAGCAAAACCAATCCGCCGGCACAAACTATCGCAATTTGTTTTATACTAATCCTGCCTATAATAAGCAGTAAAATACTTACTCCAAATAACATCAACGCTGTTGATAAATTTGCTAAAGCAATTAAAACGAAAACCACACACACAGAGCCCATAATTGGGATGAATGATTCTTTTACATTTTTTATATTCTCTTGTTTTTTGGTTAGCATCCTTGCTAAAAAGGTAATTAAAGCTAGTTTAGCTAAATCGGACGTTTGAAAAGTTAAACCAATTACTGGAATTTTAACCCAGCGAGATGCATCGTTTAAATTGGTCCCAAATATTAATGTATAAAGTAAAAGCGGGATTGTTACAATCATCAGCACTTTAGAAATGCCTGCATAATAACGGTAATCGAGCAGGTGGGCTATATAAATCATCCCTATACCGAGTAGCACAAAAATAAGGTGCTTGGTTAATAGTAGTTTTTCAACTGCCTCTCCTTTTTTATAAGCTAAAGTACCCGTTGCGCTATACACTGCCATTACAGATATAAGCGAAAGCAGGATGATGATTAACCAAATCCATCTATCGCCTTTTGTTTTATTAAGTAGTGCCTGCAACATATTACAACCTCCTTTATAGTTCTTTTACAGCCGCTTTAAATTGATTACCGCGGTCTTCATAATTTTTAAACAAATCGAAACTTGCACATGCTGGTGATAGTAAAACGGTATCACCACGTTTAGCCAAGTGGTAAGCAATTTGCGCTGCCTCATCAGCTGAAAAAGTATTAACAATTACGTCTACATCATCTTCAAAAGCATCATGAATGCGTTTATTATCTTTACCCAAACAAACGATAGCTTTTACCTTGCTTTTAACTAAATCTTTAAGCATGTTGTAGTCATTTCCTTTATCTACGCCGCCCATAATTAACACTACATCGGTGCTCATACTTTCTAAAGCATACCAGGTAGAGTTTACATTGGTTGCCTTGCTATCGTTAATAAAATCTATCCCTGAAATTTTAGCCACATGTTCTAATCTGTGCTCAATATTTTTGAAATCTCCCATGCTTTCGCGGATGGAGCTATTTCTTAATTCTAAAACTTTAGATACAATGCCTGAAGCCATAGAATTGTAAATGTTGTGCTTGCCTTGTAAGGCTAAATCTGAAATAGACATGGTTAGTTCGTTATTTGGTTCTATAAGGATGTGTATTGTATTATTCTCTAAAAACGCTCCAGTTTCAACTTTTTTAATGATTGAAAATGGATATGTTTTAGCCAAAGGGGTAATATTTTTTAAAGCTTTTAAAGTCTCTTCATCATCGGCACAGTAAACAAAAACATCATTTTCTGTTTGATTTTGAATAATCCGCATTTTTGATGCAGCATAGTTTTCAAGCTTATAATCGTAGCGATCCAAATGATCTGGTGTGATGTTAAGCAGAACAGCTACATCAGCCTTAAATTTGAACATATCATCGAGCATAAAACTTGATATTTCTAAAACATACCAGTCGAAATTTTCAGTTGCCACCTGAGCTGCAAAACTCTGCCCAATGTTGCCAGCCAAACCAACGTTTAGTCCTGCTTTTTTCAAAATATGATAAGTAAGCAAACTTGTTGTCGATTTACCATTGGAACCTGTAATACAAATGGTTTTCGCATTGGTATATCTTCCTGCAAATTCAATTTCTGAAATAACAGGAATTCCTTTTTCTACCAGTTTTTTAATAATGGATGCCGTTGGCGGTATGCCTGGGCTTTTTATTACTTGATCTGCATTCAGAATTAATTCTTCCGTATGTTTTTCAGATTCAAAAGCGATTGATAGCTTTTCTAAAGCAGCTTTGTATTTATCTGTAATTACTCCGAAATCGGATACAAATACATCAAAACCTTGTTTTTGAGCTAATTTCGCTGCACCAACACCACTTTCGCCAGCGCCTAAAATAACAACACGGCCCTGCCCTGCCATTGCTAACTTAGTTGTGTTTGATGTGATGTTATTGGTGTCCATTATTTCAATTTTATCTCTCTTACTTTATTATGTTTTTACTTTAAGCTTCTGCTTTTATCTTAATTTCAATGTTACAATGGTCATAATGGCTAGCATAATTCCTATAATCCAGAAACGGGTAACAATTTTAGCTTCGTGGTAACCTTTCTTTTGGTAATGATGGTGTAAAGGCGACATCAGGAAAATTCTTCGACCTTCGCCAAACTTCTTCTTGGTATATTTAAAGTAGGAAACCTGCATAATTACCGATACCAACTCAACCAGAAAGAGACCACATAAAATAGGAATCAAAAGTTCCTTACGGATCATAATGGCAAACGCTGCAATGATACCTCCAATGGCTAAACTTCCGGTATCGCCCATAAAAACCTGAGCTGGATAAGAGTTATACCACAAGAAACCTACGCAAGCCCCCACAAAGGCACCTGCAAAAATCATGAGCTCGCCCGAGTTGGGGATATACATAATATTGAGGTAATCGGCCATAACAGTATTACCTGAAACATAAGCCAAAATACCGAGTGTAGTGCCAATGATGGCTGATGTTCCGGTTGCCAATCCATCAATACCATCGGTTATATTTGCTCCATTTGATACCGCCGTAATGATAAAAACGGTGAAAGCAAGGAATACAATGAAAGCATATTTTTCGTACCCATCACCTAAAAACTTAAGTACCTTTGCGTAATCGAACTCATTGTTCTTGTAAAAGGGCATATTGGTTTTGGTCGATTTTACGTCTTGTGTATAATAAAAGGTTTCTCCTTTTTGACGCAAAACCATTGGCGCTGAAGAAGTATTTTTAACATTATCCTGAACGGTTTCTCTAACCACAATATTTGGGTTGTAATACATTGTCCAGCCAATAATTAAGCCTAAACCAACCTGACCAACCACTTTAAAGCGACCGGCTAAACCTTCTTTATTCTTTTTAAATACTTTGATATAATCATCTAAAAAGCCAATTGCGCCCATCCAAATGGTGGTTACAATCATCAGGATAACATAAACGTTTGTAATATTGGCGAATAAAATTGTCGGGATTAAAATACCAAGCAAAATCATGATACCACCCATTGTTGGGGTACCTTGTTTTTGCATTTGTCCTTCTAAACCTAAATTCCTTACTGTTTCTCCCACTTGCATTTTGTGTAGAAAATCGATAATTCTACGTCCATAAACAGTTGTAATAATTAGGGATAGGATAATAGAAATAGATGCACGGAACGTGATGTATTGAAACAACCTTAATCCAGGAATGTCATAATGCTTATGCAGGTATTCAAATAATAAATATAACATTAGCGTATTGGGTTTAATTGTTCAATCAATATTTCTTTATCATCAAAATGGTTTCTTACGCCATTTATCTCTTGATATTTTTCATGACCTTTTCCGGCTACAAGAATAATATCTCCACTTTTTGCCAAATGACAAGCGGTTTTTATTGCTTCCTTTCTATCCAAAATGGATATCGTTTTACGTTTATTTGTTGGCGATACACCAGCTTCCATTTCTGTGATGATGCTTTGAGGATCTTCTGTACGTGGATTATCTGATGTAAGAATTACCTTATCACTCCAATCGCAGGCCACCTGAGCCATAATTGGTCGTTTTGTTTTATCACGATCACCACCGCAACCAATTACGGTAATAACCTGCTCAGTACCCTTACGGATATTTGCGATAGTGCTCAAAACATTTTGTACGGCATCTGGCGTATGTGCATAATCCACAATACCGATAATATTATCAGCCGAAGTAATGTAATCAAAACGACCTTCTGCACCGCTTAAACGGCTCAGTAAGGTTAAAACTTTAAGTTTATCTTGTTCTAAAAGAATAGCAGTACCATAAACGGCAAGCAAATTATATGCGTTAAAAGAACCTACTAACTTAAAATAAACATCTTCATTATCAATATCGAGGTGCAAACCGCTAAATTGATTTTCTATTATTTTTGCTTTAAAATCTGCAAGCTGTTTAAGTGCATACGTTTTTTTATAGGCCTTTGTATTTTGCAACATCACCATACCGTTTTTATCGTCGATATTGGTTAAGGCAAAAGCCGATTTAGGTAAACCATCAAAAAATGCCTTTTTAGCTTTTAAATAACTATCGAAGGTTTTATGAAAATCTAAATGATCGTGTGTTAGGTTAGAAAAAACTCCGCCAGCAAATGTTAAGCCTTCAATTCTATGCTGCGAAACTGCGTGAGAACTTACTTCCATAAAGCAATAATCACAGCCTGCATCTACCATATCTTTTAGCAAAGCATTTAATGCAATTGGATTTGGTGTAGTGTGCGTGGCGGCAACAACCACATCATGAATATAATTTTCTACGGTAGATAATAAACCAGTTTTATAGCCTAAATCTTTAAAAAGCTTAAATAGTATGGTTGCAATAGTTGTTTTACCATTGGTTCCGGTAATGCCAATCAGTTTTAAAGCAGCTGAAGGATTTCCGAAGAAATTGCCAGCCATAATTCCTAGCGCTACCGAAGAGTTTTGAACTTTTACGTAGGTAACTTGAGGATTGATATTTTCAGGCAAAACTTCACAAACAATTACTGTAGCGCCCAAATTAATGGTTTGATCGATATACGAATGCGCATCAACTACAGTACCCACTATAGCGAAGAAAACATCGTCTTTTTCTATTTTACGAGAATCAAAATTTAGCGCATGAATACTTCTATCGGTTTTGCCAACCAACTCTTGTATCGTTACACCATAAAGTAAATCCTGTAATTTCATTTTTATATTAATTATTAAATGAATGAATTTTGAATGAGTGAATGTTTATAGGCATTTGCCAATTCTATCATTCTCTAGTCCTATCATTTTTTTCCTAATTATTGAATGAATGAATTTTGAATGAGTGAATGTTTACAGGCATTTGCCAATTCTATCATTCTCTAATTCGGTCATTCTCTAATTCAATTATTCTATCATTATTTATTCTAACATTATTTCTACGCCCAAGCCTTTACCAACCTTTGTGCCGGCTAGTACAGATTGAGTAACTACTTTGCCCGAGCCAATTACCTTTGTTTTTAATCCGGCATTTCCTAAAAGGTATAGAGCATCCTTTAAGCCCATGCCTTCCACATTTGGCATTACGCCTTTATGCTCATTATTTTCTTGAAATACGGTACCAGCACTGGTATCAATTGTATTATAGTATTCGGATTTTGACGCAAAAAGTGGTTTAAATCCAAATGCTTTATATACTTTTTGAGTGGCCTTGCTTTGTCCTGCCTTAGTTGGTGGATTACCAGTATTACCTACCAAAGTTGTTTGCACATCGTTATACATCTGCATATCACTGGCATAAATTCTATCGGCAATTTCTCTAAAAACAGCTCCAGAAACTGCTCCACCGTAATATGAACCTTTACTGGGATCATTGATTACTACAATTAAAGAATATTTAGGCTTTTCGGCAGGAAAATACCCCACAAAAGAAGCCTGATATTGTCTTTTAGCTTTGTAACCTTTATTGCCATCAGCCACCTGAGCAGTACCAGTTTTACCAGCAATTTTATATAAAGGATTGTACACAAACTGCTTACCACTACCCTCAACAACTACCCCTTCTAACATCTTTTTGATTTTACTCAATGTCAAATCAGAACATATTTTGGGATTAATAACCCTGGCTTTAAACTGCTCAATAGGATTACCTAATCTTCTAATTTCCTTAACAAAAATTGGCGCTATATACTTACCATTGTTTGCTACAGCATTATAAAACGAAAGCATTTTTAATGGTGTAAGCTGCATTTCATAACCATAAGCCATTTGCGGAAGAGTCATGTTTTTGTTCCAGCTTTTATTTTTAGGAGTTTTAATAACTGGCTGTGCTTCACCAGGAATTTGCAACACCATTTTTTCGTTCAGATGCCAATTATATAAGTGATCGGTAAATTTAGACTGATCGTCTTTATACCTATTGTTTACTAGATAAGCAATAGCAGCATTGGAAGATAGCTCAAAAGCCTTTTTCACTGTAACCACTCCAATACTTCCATGAGAATCCTTGATAGTGTGCCCAGGAATTTGGTAAGTTCCGGTACCAACTAAGGTTCCTGTATCTACCAATTTATCTTCTAACAAAGCCATGTAGGAGGCCAGCTTAAATGTAGAACCAGGGTCTTGGTTACCTGCAATTGCATAGTTAAACTGCTCTTTATAAACACCTTCAGATACCTTTGAGAAGTTTGCTACCGCTCTTACTTCGCCCGTTGCAACTTCCATTACGATTACCGCACCGTGATCTGCCTGACTCTTAATAAGCTGTTTTTCTAACGCACTTTGCGCCAAATCCTGCATATTAATATCAATGGTAGAAATAATATCGGCTCCATCTTTAGGTGCCACCTCTGCTTCTTCGTTAACAGGAATATAAACGCCACCGGCAATACGCTGCATTAACCTTCTTCCGGTTTCACCATTAATATATTCTTTATAAGCGCCTTCTAAACCAACGCCATTTTTTACATTTTCATTTTTATAACCAATGGTACGTGCTGCAAGCGCCTTAAATGGCAAAATGCGCTTATTTTGTTGCACAGCTATTAAACCTCCACTAAACTTACCAATATTATAAAGTGGAAAAGTTCTGATAGTTTTTAAATCCGCATAACCAACCTTACGATGAATTAACAAATAACGGGCACTATCTTGTCGGCCTGTACGCAAATAGCGGGCATATTCCTTAGGGGTTTTATCCTGAAAGAGCTGAGATAATTTCATACCCAGAGAATCCACCTTTTCATTAAAAACTTTATCATCCTGAATTCCACCGGCATACATATCCATACGCAACTCATACTCAGGCACCGAAGTAGCCAACAAACTGCCATCGTTAGAATAAATGTTGCCGCGTGTAGCTTCAACATTTACATATCTTGTAGAAAGACTATCAGCCATAGCTTTCCATTTATGCCCCTGTACAAATTGCACCTGACCAAGGCGAAGAAATACCGCCAAAGCAAAAAGCACAATTAAGCCAAATGCCAGATATACACGAAGCAATATGTTTGCTCTAATATTCATCGCTTTTAACAATTATTTTTTTTGGTGGCTCAATTAATTCTTTTATTCCAAGGGTATCTACCTTTTTAGCAACCTCTGTTAATTTGCTTTTAAACATGAGGTCGGCTTTTAAAGATTTATACTCCCATCTTAATTCTTTTACTTCTTTATTTAATTTATCTATGCGGCGCACATTGTTTACAGCAAAATGGCTGTTAGCAATATAAACCATACCCAAAAAGGCTAAAAAACACAAATAAGGCAAAGCATTTGTTGCCGCCTCTTTCGTTACTAATCCATCATTAAAAAGCTTACTGATAAATGAATTACTATCCATTTTCTCTTCAGCTGTTTTAGCCCTTTTTGGAGGTGCCTTCAACTCTGGTTCGGGCCCTACTTCCTCTTCTTCTATATCTTCCCTAAACCTGTTCATATCTTTTCTGCAATTCTTAACTTTGCACTTCTTGCCCGGTTGTTTTGCGCAATTTCTGCATCCGTTGCTACAATTGCCTTACGTGTAATTACATTGAAAGGCTTTTGCTGATTACCAAAAAAGTCTTTATCTACCTCTCCCTGAAATTTTCCTTTCGCCATAAAGTTTTTAACTGGCCTATCTTCCAATGAATGGTAAGACATTACCACCAAACGACCTTCAGGTTTCAACACATCAGCGGTTTGCAACAGAAAATCTTCCAAAACACGCATTTCAGCATTTACCTCTATACGTAAAGCCTGAAATACCTGCGCTAAATATTTATTTTCTTTTCCCTTTGGAATGAAACCAGAAATAGCCGTTTTAAAGCTATCAATATCCGTAAAAGGCTTATCTAGACGGGCAGTAACAACAGCACGCGCTAAAGATTTTGCATTTTTAACCTCGCCATAAATGCCAAAAATTTTATGCAACTGCGCTTCAGGATAAGTATTTAAAACTTCTGCAGCGGTTAATTTTCCGTGCTGATCCATCCGCATATCCAAATCAGCATTATAACGAATAGAAAAACCACGATCTGCCTGATCAAACTGATGTGATGAAACACCAAGATCTGCCAGAATACCATCTACTTGTCTGAAACCTTTTAAGCGAAGGTTATTTTTAAGAAATCCGAAATTTTGATCGATAAAAATAAATCGATCATCTACAGGGATATTCTTTTGCGCATCTAAATCCTGATCAAAAGCGATCAACCTTCCGTTAGGACCTAAATGTTTTAAAATTTCTTTTGAGTGCCCACCCCCACCGAAAGTAACATCAACATAAACCCCATCAGGCTTTATATTCAATCCTTCAATGCAAGGCTGCAACATTACCGGCACATGATAACTATTCTCCATCTACAACTCCTTTCTTTCCGCCCATCACTTCCTCTGCCAGGTTAGCAAAGTTTTCAGGCTCATTATCAAGTAAATCATCGTAAGCAGATTTAGCCCAAACTTCAATTTTATTAAATTGACAAGCCAAAACAACATCACCACTGATGCCAGCAAACTCCAATAAAGATTTTGGTAATAATACACGACCAGAGGCATCGAGTGTTAACTCTGACGCTCCACGTGTAAAAAAGCGAATAAACTCACGGGTTTTCTTTTCATACTGATTCAACTTACTTAAATCAGCTACAATTTCATCCCATACTTTTTTAGGATAAATAACCAAATGCTTCTCAAAACCCCGGTTAATTACCAACCCATCACGCTCCGCTTCAGGCAATTGCTTCTTAAGCGAAGCAGGCACCATAAGGCGACCTTTCGCGTCAAGTTTGCAATCAAATTCTCCTAAAAGTTGAGTCATAGTGGTATCTACACTTTTTATGTAGTGTAAAAGTAAATAGTTCTACCACATTTTACCACTTTTTACCACAAAAAAGTTTTCAACACCACATTTCTCCCACCAAGCCCCTAAAAAAGCTCAGCAAAATACAATAAAAAAACCGCCAAATTGGTATCAATTTGGCGGTTTTTGAAAAGCCGAGGCTTTAAAAGCTTATAAAAATAAATTTTATCAGCCTGACTATAAATTAGTTATTCATTAATTGCTTTTACTCCTGGCAACTCTTTTCCTTCCATATATTCTAACAAAGCACCACCGCCTGTAGAAACATAACTTACTTCATCTTCTAAGCCAAATTTTGCAATTGCTGCAGCAGAATCTCCACCACCGATTAATGAAAATGCGCCATTATTTTTTGTCGCTGCAACTACAGCTTCAGCAACAGCTTTTGTTCCAACCTGGAAGTTTTCCATTTCGAAAACACCCATTGGCCCATTCCACAATAAAGTTTTAGAGTTTTTAATAACATCTTCAAATAAAGCAACAGATTTTGGACCGATATCTAAGCCCATCCAATCTGCTGGAATATGACCAGAATCTACATCTTTTTTAGCTGCATCGTTTGCAAATTTATCTGCAATAACGGTATCAACAGGCAAGATTAAGTTAACACCTTTCGCCTTTGCTTTTGCTATCAATTCTAATGAAAGCTCTTGTTTATCAGCCTCTAAAAGTGAGGTGCCAATTTCGCCACCTTGGGCTTTAGCAAAGGTATAAGCCATACCGCCGCCAATAATTAGGTTATCTACTTTTTCTAATAATTTTTCGATTAATAAAATTTTATCAGAAACTTTTGCACCACCCATAATTGCAGTAAATGGTCTTTCGGGATGGTTCAAGATTTTTTCTGCATTTGCAACTTCAGAAGCCATTAAATAACCAAAATATTTGGCATCAGGAAAAAACTGAGCGATTACAGCTGTTGAAGCGTGTGCACGGTGAGCCGTACCAAAGGCATCGTTTACATAAACATCGCCCAATTTTGATAATTTCTCTGCAAAAGCAACATCACCTTTTTCCTCTTCTTTATAAAAACGAAGGTTTTCTAACAATAAAACCTCTCCTGGAAATAAGTTTTTAGCTTGGTTAACAGCACTTTCGCCAATGCAATCATCAGCAAATTTTACTTCAAGATCCAACATACGCGATAGATCTCCAAGAATATGTTTTAATGAATATTTATCTGTAGGACCATCTTTAGGGCGACCTAAATGCGACATTAAGATTACAGAACCACCATCATTTAAAATTTTAGTGATGGTTGGCAAAGCTGCACGCATTCTTTTATCATCTGTGATTTTAAAATCTGCATCTAAAGGCACATTAAAATCTACACGAATCAGGGCTTTTTTATCCTTAAAGTTTAACTGGTCTATCGTTTTCATATATTTTATTTTGTGATTATTTTAAGTTTAATTTCATTTCGTAATGGAAGCCTATTCCTGGAATATCAAATTCGGGTGAATCTGTTGAAAAACCTAATTTCTTATAAAACGATGCGGCACTGGAGCGTGCATTGCACCATAAATAGTCTGTTTGATATTCTTTTAAATATTCTACAGCAAAAATAATAAGTGCTGCGCCATAGCCTTTACCACCAAAATCTGGATGTGTAGCCATGCCACGAAGTTGGTAACCCGAACCCTCGCCTTCAAAAAAGTCATTTTTCATAAAGCTGGCTATCGATCTAATTTGATCATTAACAACAAAACCTAAATGGAAGGTATCATATTCCTTATCGCCTTCAAAAATACATTCAGAAAAAGCCTTGCCATTACGCAAAACCAAACTTCTTAAAGGTAATACTTCTTCAGGCTGAATAAATTTGACCATCTTTTTAATTTACGCTTTCTTTTAATGTTGTTATTTTTTTCACCAAATCAATTAATCTGCTGCTATAACCATATTCATTATCATACCAACCAACCACTTTAACCAAATCGCCAACAATTGAGGTGAGTTGTGCGTCAAATATACAAGAATGTGGGTTATCTATAATATCAACGGATACAATTGGATCTTCGGTATATTCTAGTACGTTTTTTAATTCACCATCTGCGGCTTTTTTAAATGCGGCATTAATTTCTGAAACAGACGTTTTTTGTTTTAAAAGGCAAGTAAAATCTGTTAAAGAGCCGTTTAAAACGGGAACGCGGATACCGGCGCCACCTAAACGGCCATCTAAATTGGGGAAAATATGTGTTATTGCTTTTGCAGCGCCTGTTGTAGTGGGAATAATAGATGACGAGGCGGCTCTAGCTCTGCGCAAATCTTTATGGTTCGCATCATGCAAGTTTTGATCCCCCGTCATAGAGTGGATTGTAGTAATATAACCTTCTTCTACACCCCAATTATCATTCAAAATTTTAATCATTGGGGCTATGTTATTGGTTGTACAACTGGCATTTGATAAAATAGAGCTACTTAAATCTAATGTTTCATCATTTACACCCAATACTACCATTGGAATATCTTCTGCAGCGGGTGCGGAAATTAAAACTTGCTTTGCACCAGATGTTAGGTGTTTTTCTGCAGATTCTCGATTTAAGTTTTTACCTGTGCAATCAATAACTAAATCTACCCGTAATGCCTCCCATGGCAATTCATCAGCATTTTTAATTGCAAATACCGGAATAGAAAATTCGTTTATTAAAAGGGCATCAGGCGCAGCATTAACCTTACCTTTAAATACACCGTGAACAGTATCATACTTAAAAAGGTGAGCCATTGTTTTAGCATCTGCTAAATCATTTATTGCTACAACATCAAATCCTTCGGCTAATGCCAAACGTAAAAATGTTCTTCCAATCCTTCCAAAACCATTAATCGCCAATCTCATTCTTATAAAATTAGAGCGCAAAATTAGTGTTTATTTTGATATTTGAACGGCTAAACCATGTTATTAAATTAAGCATTTATGTTGCTTTAGGTAACACAAAACCAACAACCAATAACTTTCTGAATGACAGATTTTTAAAACAAAAATACAGACAGAAATTTAAACTTTTTTGGTATTATTTTTATTTAGTCTGATGGTAATTATTGTATTAAATATGACACAGACTCCAATAAGTAAAAAAATCAGCAAAAAATTACCTAAATTTTGAAGTAAGATTGTACATCCAATAATAGCAACATTTAATCCGGCGGTAAGCCAAACAATTTGGTTGGGTTTTAGTCCCAATCTTTCTAATCGATGATGGATATGATTTCGATCTCCTTTAAATGGTGATTTTCTGGTTAAAATACGGATGCAAAAAACCCTTAATGAATCAAAAATCGGGACGATTAAAATAGAAACCGCGATTGCTGGCGCCGAGAAATATTTAGGGGTAAAAGTATTGGTAAACTTATTTAGTTCTATAAATTTTATGGCAAGTGCTGCGCAAATTAATCCTGTTATCAGCGCTCCGGTATCGCCCATAAAAATTTTGGCTGGGTACCAATTAAACTTTAAAAAGCCTGCAATTGCCCCTACTAATGCAAATGCAATAAAAGCATAAGGCATTGCGCCCATAAAAGCGAACAAAACCCCGAAAGTAAATGTTGCAATAATGCCAATTGTTGCTGCCAGGCCGTCTATCCCATCAATTAAATTAAATGCATTATTTAAAAAAATAATAAGAATAACAGAAAAAACACCTCCCCATAGCATATTCATATCACCAATATTAAGTACACCATAAAGGCTGGTAAGCCTAAAGCTTCCAAAAAACACGAGAATAATTGCTACTACAAGTTGCAAGATAAATTTAGTACTGGTATTTGTTCCGTGCACATCATCTTTCAAACCAAGTGCAGTTAATATAATGCAGGAAACGATTAAAAAATTAGCTTCCTTAAAATTAATTAATGCCGAAAAAAGCAAAATGCTAATTGTAAAACTTCCTACAATTGCCAAACCACCCAAACGAGAAATATTTCTTTTATGATTTTTTCGATGCAGATCATTATGGTCGAATAGATGGTATTTTAAGGAAGTATAAATGACAGATGGAATACTGAATAACACAATTAGGAAAGCCATTAGTGTTATTGCAATATAAAAGAATTCGGGATGGTTTGTTAGGAGGATTTTAAGCAAAACTGGGATGATTTATATCAAATATAATAAATATAGCGCAAACTAAACTGCTCTAGCTGATGTGAATTGACTCAATTTTGAAAATTTCTTCTTGAATAAAACCAACAGCGGATTTGGAATCTTATTCCTTTTAAGTGCCTTATAATCATTTAGCGCCGCCGCTACCCTACTCTTAAAAGATTGGTTACTCACCCCACCCGTGCGCATATTTACCATTAATTCGGGCAGGTATATTGTTTTAATTCGATGTGTATGGAAGTACCTCAATATTAAGTCGTAATCTGCAGCGGTACCAAGATTTAATGAATAAACACCATAATTTGCAAACAAAGATCTTTTTAAATATAAGGTTGGATGTGCTGGCATCCACCCACTTTCAATATCCTTTAAATCGGCAGTTTTTGAAATCCATTTTCTAATTATTTTATCATTGTCGGCATTAACATAATTGAGATTACCATAAAGCCCATCAGCTGCGGGGTTGATACTAAAACTCTTAACAACCTGGCTTAAAACGTTTTGATTAGCCAGCATATCGTCAGAATTAAGCAAGCCCACTACATCACCTGTAGCCAAGGCAATACCCTTATTTATAGCATCATAAAGACCTTTATCTTTCTCTGACAAAAAAAAATGAATATTTGAGCGGTACTTTTCGATTATTGAGCGTGTGCCATCAGTTGAATCCCCATCTATTATAATGTATTCTATATTGCCATAATCTTGCGCCAATACTGATTCAATACATTTTTCCAAGAAGTTTTCACCATTGTAAACTACAGTGATTAGGGATATCTTCATTGCTAAACTAG
Organism: Pedobacter nototheniae; assembly: GCF_004335085.1. Taxonomy (GTDB): domain Bacteria; phylum Bacteroidota; class Bacteroidia; order Sphingobacteriales; family Sphingobacteriaceae; genus Pedobacter; species Pedobacter nototheniae. Next base: position 120,214 of record NZ_RQRS01000002.1, read on the forward strand.
CTCAATAAGGTAATAGGGGGTGATTGCGGTAAAGATAACTATCGGGAGTAAAATTTTATAGTACCTAACTAAAAAATAACATACAATAATTAACAGAAGCGTTTTTTGAAAAGATTTAAACTTTATTTCTTTTTCGAATAAGCATAAAACCAAATAAGCCAGCACCTAAACTTAATGGCAAGGTGTAATCATCCAAATTGCATTGAACAACTGTAGAGTTTGCTACAAATCCATCTAAAGCTGTACCTGAACAACCAGTAACTAAGTTTAAAACGTTATAACCGCTTGGACATACCCTACATGGACTTGATCCTGCTACCCAAACGGTTTGGTTATTTGCTACGCAATTAGAGGTTTGCGGCTCATTAGGATTTGGTTTATACGCTTGAACACCTCCAAATATTGCAATAAGTAAAGCATTAACAAGACCAACATCGTCTGTTTGCGTATAAACAGTTTTGGTGGATGGAATTAAACATCCGGCAGCAGCTTGTAAATTATTGGAAAATACGATCAAACATACTACGATTAAAAGAATGCCCTTTAAATTCATTTGTGCTAATTATTTGATTTACTTTCAAATAACAGCTAAATGAGTTAAATTACCTACGTTCTTTTTGTTCATTAACTGCCTTAGCTTACGCCTAGCAGCTGTTTTTTAATAAAAATAGCACCTAAACTTCCTACCAGTAAAATCAACAAAGGAATATAATCATCTAAAGGCATATTTAGTGTAGAGCAATCATCATATGTGATAACTGTATTGGTTTGCCAACTAACTCCAGTACTGTTATTTTTAGGGTTAACATAGCTGTTTATCCAGCATTGAGGAGAATTATAATTATTAGAAATGTTTGCTGCCGCTACCTCATTACATTTTGGAGAATCCTTGCCATCCTCATTATTATAAATCCTTATTTTTTGGCCATTGGAATCATAAACTTGGTGCATTTCACCGCTAAATTCTGTATAACCAATAGAAGTGATGTAAATGTAACTTCCGTTATTACAACCCGTAACTGTTATCCTAGTTGCTGAAGCTACTCCAGCCAAGGAAACACAAATCAATAAAATTAAGATTGAACGCATTATTATCTTACAATGCAGTTAGGGCTTAACAAAAAAGATAATAAGCCAGATTTTGATCCATAAAAAAAGGATGGTTGGGGATAAAAATCTGAATAGATTTTTAGATGGTATTTGTTAAAATTATGGGAGATCATTTTTTCCTAAAACAACTAATTTTCGTATTATTATGAATACAAAAGTCATTAAAAACGGAATAATTATAAAATGAATAAAATGAATGTGACACAATAATTATATTATGCTAGCATAGCAAAAAACATAAAAAACTGCCATAATTAACTGGAATCAAGGTTTTTGAAATTTGAGGGCAAAAATAAATATTCCTAAAAAGAATACTATTCATCAAATAGCTTGACATTTATCAATAACAAAATTGATGATAGTCATTTTAATTTAGTTATTTAAGCTCATATAGCCTCTATTAGGCAAAATAAAGTCAAGGCGAAAGCAAATAATCAATAGTGAAAATTTTATTTCCGAGTATATGATTTCTGTATCAGAAACAGTGTTATGAAGTGTGTTTTAAATAGAGATAATAACGCTATTATATTATTGGTTGATAATTCTTTCGTTGCCTGATAAAGTGAATCCCTACAATGCTGATAGCTGCCAATAAAACATAAGCAGATTCATCTAACGGGCAGTTTACTACTGTGAAATAGTACATTGTACCACTATTTGCGGTATCGTAAGTGGTACCAAAACCGCAACCGATGTTGGTGTTAGAATTTGTGTTTGGACTTGGCTGTTGTGCTGTTGAACCTAGCCTATAATAACTTTTTGTGTCACCAGGAGCGCAATTGGCATAAGCATCATAAGAAAGATTACTATTGTACCTATACCGGAAGCCGGTTACTGTTGATCCATTGTATTGAAAAATGGTTTCGATATAGGAATAATAAATTTTCCCTCCAGATAAACAGCCTGTCCCTGATAAAGGCTTTTGATTTTGCGCTTCGGCATTGTTTATTAAAAATAAGGAATTGACAACAAAAAGGTAAAATAGCAATTTCAGTCTTCGCATAAAAAAAAGGTAGTAGCTAGTAATAAAAGGGTATATCTAACCAAATTAAATAGTTAGACTATTAATAACGTTCACTGGCTGTAGAAATTGCCAAAATGGACGTTATTTTTTCTCATAAATAAATCTTACTTAGTTAAAATTGATTCTTTAGGTTCATTATTGGATAAAAAATCAAAGCCTAAAGCGCCACAAAAAAATAGCAATATTAATGAGTAATTATCTATAGGGCAATTAACTAAATAAAAAGTAACCAATATTCCGTTAGGATTATCACTTGCCGTATTTAAATAAGAAGTGATATAACAACTACCTGGCCCATTACTACCAGCAGTAACACAATATGCTGAACTTATTGGTACCCGATCTGATGAGGAACGATAATCATAATTGGGTACTCCATTTTTAATACCGTTTCTATTTAAATAAATTGTTTGGCTGGAATTAGATTGACAACCCACATCGGCTTTACTAAAAAAAGATATAAGGCATAGCGATACCACTATCACAAAAGATAGGAACTTCATGAAAAATAATAAATAGACAACTAATTTGAAATAATTATAATCAGCGTTAAATCAAATGCAATTCAACGTTAATTCGACAAAACTACCCAAAATTTGTAATATAAGTATTACAAAAAGCATAAATAACGAAATAAAATGAGGAATGTTTTAGTCGTTTTGCCGTTAAGTATAGTTATGTAATTGACAAATAAGTTATTCTATGTTTTATTCTAAAACTCCAAATTATAATTCTGCGCTAAAAAAATTATTGTACATGGAAATCCACAAAAAACAATAAAAATATTAGATACTATTCACAGATAATATTAATTAATAATCGCTGTCTATTTTAATCATGTGCAATTATCAATCGTTAACTCGGTTAAGTCTGGCTTACACTTTTTTTGTTTAAAACTACAAAACCTAAACAACCAAATCCTACCAGTAAAAGTGGAGTATAATCATCCAAAGGGCATTCGGTATTATAATTATACTCTGTATAATACTGTTCGTGGCTGCTAAAGCATATTATAAAATAAAAGTCGCAAACGGTATAATGTGATGTATTTCTGCTTACGCCAGTGTTTACGTACTTACAAGCTGGGCTTGCAACGCAGCTAATATTGTTTCCGTTTCTATCGAGCAAACACCCGCCGCTGCTGTTGGTTGATACTGCCCATTGGCGAGCATGAACTTGTAAAAAAAATGCAAAAAATAATACGATGAATAGGGATAGAGATTTCAATTTTGAATAAATTAGTTTAATCAAAACTAAAACTTTTAGTCTCTATAATACTACAAAAACCAGATACCGTTTGATAAATATCAACAGCAAAATGATATTTTAACTTTTACTGAGGATTTTACTAAAAAAGTTTGATATTCAACACCTTAAAATAAGGAAAACTGTCTTTTTCTTACAGCATACACACCAAATAATCCAGCAACTAGAACCAAACCAAATGATTGATTATCGATAGGGCAATTTGATATAGTTGTAAAGTAACCGCCAGGGTATGGTCCGTTATAGCTACTTGTGCTGGACATAGAGCCCGAACCTTTATAAACATAGCAAGTAAATTGCCCTGATGAGCTTCTGGTCCAACCACAATCAGAGGCAATCAATACATCGTTATCATAATATAAAACCGTGGCACTGGTATATCCGTAGTAATGTGTGTAAAGTGTTTTATTAACTAAGCAACCTTGGGTTTGAGAAAACAGAGAATTGTTTAATACGAAAACAAATAATATCAATAGTGGGAAAATCTTTTTCATTTGAATAATTGGGATGTTTGGATGGGGATTAGCCCACAAGCCAGTAAAGACAAATTATAGACCAATGCCTACCAAAAACACAAAACCGACCAAACACCTCATTTTAAGCGCATTTGGATAAAAAATACTCTTTTTATAACTGTAGAAGAGAATATTTTTAGGGGAGTTTTTTACCCAAAAAGCCTCACGCACTCATCAGCTTTATACCCATTTTTAAAAGAATAAATTGGCGTTTTTTGATGTAATCCTTTTTTTAAACATCTTTAAACGTTATTTTTGTTAACGCCCCTATTAATATCCCATATCACAACATGCAACAACCCTATTATTTTAAATCCGTTTTATTGCCTTTATTCTTTTTATTGGTATTAACATCTTGCTCGGTGCGCAAACAACACAGTTTGTTTAATGCTCCAAGTGATATTGTAACCGACACAATTAAACAGGTTTACGTTGTAAATGACCAAGGGATAAGTGATGCATATTATAAAATAAAGCCGAATGACCAACTGGCGATTAGAAATGTTCAAAACCCAGAATTTGGGGCTACAGCTGCTATTCAGGGCCAGGTTAACAGCCAAAATAGCAATCAAAATTCGGGCAACATATCAACCGTACTTTCTTATCCTGTGGAAGCTGATGGTTTGGTTAATTTACCAGCAATCGGTAAAGTTGAGGTTGTAGGCTTAACCAGGAGAGAAGCAGCTCTTAAAATTCAAGATTTATATAAAAACAAACTACTAAAAGATCCTATAATAGAGTTAAGCGTAGTAAACTTAAAAGTAACGTTACTAGGCGAATTTGGTAAGCAGGGCAACTTCTTGTTGGAAAGGGATAATACTAATTTAATCGAAATTATTGGTGAAGCTGGCGGAATAACAAAAAATGCTGATCCTAAAACTTTAAAAATTATTCGTGGCGATCGAAGTCATCCAGAAATTATTTATGTAAACCTGAATGATATTAATAGTTTGGCTAGCAAAAAACTTATTCTTCAAAACAATGATATTATTGTTTTACAGCAAACCAAGAGTGTAGCTATGACGGAAAAACTGCAAAGTTTTAATAATATTATACAGCCGCTTCTTGTGGTAGTCAATCTTGCTGTTTTAATCTTTACAGTTACTCGTTAATGGAAACTACGGAAAATTTAGAAGCAAAGGCTGTTAGCCAGCAGATTGATTTTTATAAAATCTTTAGGGTTTTTTTAAGCCGTTGGTATTGGGTTGCTGCCTTAGTGGGTATTGCGTTAATTGGGGCAAAAATTAAACTTTTATATACCCCCCCTATTTATCAAACAGGCGCATCATTAAAATTGCAGGATAGCAACCCAAGTATAACAACAAATAACCAGATGCCAACTCAGGTATATAATTATACCGATAAAATACTGGCAGAAAGCTTTGTAATTAAAAGTAACGACGTTATTCTCAATGCAATATCAAACCTTAATTATAAAATTTCATATTATTTAAAAGGTAGAATCCGTACAACTGAACTTTATCCTGATATCCCATTTCAAATCGAGATTATTGAACAAGACTCTGTAAATTTTAGTCGTGGTATTTACAATGTGGAGCCAGTGGATAATAAAACATTTAGCATCGGTGATCCTAATAATCCAAAGGCAAAAGCAACTCTTCATAAGTATGGTGAGGTATTAAATATGGGGAATATGAAATTCCGTATTAATTCTGCCATTCCAATAGGTAATTACAGCTTTAAGTTTAATACTAAAGAAGATTTTGTTGGAAGGGCCATGGGTGTAAATGTATCAGAAGCAGCACGTTTTACCAATGTTATGAGCCTAAGCTTATCAGATGGTAATGCAGTTTTTGCTGCCGATATGCTTAATTCAATAATGAAGGAATATATCAAATACGATTTGATTCAAAGGCAAAGATCGGCTAAGCAAACCGTACAATTTATTGATACGCAACTTGGTTTTATTAACACCGAAGCAGGAAAATCTGGCAATACTTTAGCAAATTATAAAACGCAAAATAAAATTCTGGATTTAGGTTCATCCACTTCTATGACGGTAGGCAAGCTTGCTGACTTTGAAAAGCAGATGACTGAGCTTAGAATTAAACAATTAGGTATTAAGCAATTAGAAGATCAGGTTAACAATAACAAATCAAAAATTGAGATAGGATTAGATTTAGAAGGCGAACTGAGCAGTAGCATGGGTACTTTGGTTGCTCAACTTAATGCCCTTTTGATTAATAGAGATTTAAAGCTCAATCAGTTTAATGCAGATTCTCAACCGGTAAAGCAAATCGATCAGCAAATATCAAACATAAAGGCTAACATAAGAAGTAGTATCCGTGGAATGCGTCAACAAAATGACCAAACCATTAATTACATCAACAGCCAAATTTCGAGTGTAAATAAAAACATTAGTACCATCCCTACAAAGGAGCAAAATTTTGTAAAACTACAAACCAATTTCGAAGTTAATAATAAAGTACGCTCTTACCTTTCTGAAAAGAAATTAGAAGCCGAAATGAATGCTGCTGCCACGGTTTCTGGAGCTGCAATTGTAAATATTGCTTACCCATCATACTTTGAAATCTCAGCAGATTCAAAGAAAATATATACCTACGCAATTCTTTTAGGTTTAGGAGCTGGTTTTGGCTTAATTCTTTTGGTTCGTTTTTTAAATCCTTATATCTATGATAAAGAAACGGTTGAAGGCTTAACGCATACGCCAATTATTGGTGTAATCCGTAAGTTTCCAGATTATATAGATCAAGATAGTAGACAGGCCTTATCCTTATCAAAACCTAAATCCGTTTTTGCAGAATCTGTACGCTCTGTACGTACAAATTTAAGCTTTTTGGCTAGTCATAAACAAAGTAAAACAATCTGTATCACTTCAGAAATTTCTGGAGAGGGTAAATCTTTTGTAACCGTTAATTTGGCTAGCACGTTAGCTTTAATTGAGAAAAGAGTTATTCTTATTGCGGCAGATTTAAGGAAATCGAAATTACATAAAGCCTTTGGCAGCGATAATAAAAAGGGTTTAAGCACACTTCTATCTGGGCAACACAAGCTTGAAGATGTTTTGGTACATGATGAAATGCATCATATTGATTTTATTCCATCGGGCCCGGTACCACCAAATCCTTCAGAATTGCTTCATACATCAGCAATGAAAGAATTATTAGATAGGCTAAGCCCTATTTACGATTATATTTTAGTGGATACAGCGCCAGTAGGATTAGTATCTGATGCCATTCCACTTATCCGTAAATCAGATGTAAATCTCTTTGTTATCCGCTCAGGCGTATCACAACAGAGGGCAGCCGCTATACCTGAACGTTTATCAAGAGAATATGGCTTAAGCAATTTGGCTATTATTTTAAATGCTTTTGGCGATGATGCACTATATTCTAACTACTATACAACAGATTATAGCCGTGGCGGTGGCAATAGCACTTACTATTATTCTGATTATTCAGGCTATTCAGGATCTGGCTACTATGAAGATGAGAATCGGAAGTGGTGGATGTTTTGGAAGAAAAAATAAAGCCTAAAATGAAGAGTTTAAATAATAGAATTATAAATCAGATCTAAAACATAAGTACAAATTCCTGGTCAATGATTGATAATAGTTATAAATGGTATCCGGTTTACACGAGATCAAGAGCAGAAAAAAAAGCTTATGATGCCCTTACCAAAAAAAATATAACGACCTATTTGCCTCTTCGAAAAACATTAAAACAATGGAGTGATAGAAAAAAAATTGTAGAAGAACCGCTCATTAAATCCTATCTCTTCGTATATATTTCAGCTAAAGAATATACTGAAGTTTTGATGACTAACGGCATTGCCAGGTTTCTTTATTTCTCTGGAAATATTGCTTCTATTCCAGAACAACAAATTCAGGATTTAAAATTATTATTGGCTACAGATACGGAACTGGAGATTTTTGAATATGAAATTAAAGCAGGCGAAAAAGTATTAATTAAAGCAGGGCCGTTTAAAGGTATCGTTGCAGAACTTGTTTCAGTACAAAATAAACAACGTATTATTTTACGTTTACAAAATATGGGGTACTCCATCAATATTAATACTTCAATGGCTTTTGTAGAGCCCTTTTAGAAGTATACAAATAGTGGGCACTTAAATAAAATATAACAACCATTAAGGATACACTCTTAATGAGATTAAACTAATACAACAATTGAAAAGTTGCATTTTTTAAAAAAAACATGTGACTGAAAGGGCGAAGCTGTGTCCATATTAACTCAAAAATACAAGTATACCCAGCTACTAAATGTGTAGAATAGCCGGACTTATAAATAAAAATCTTCCCGTTGAAGAACTTGAGGCAACTATTAAATTAATGTGCAATAGTATGGCTCATGGTGGACCTGATGGTGAAGGTTTTTTTGTGAATAGTACAAATGGCATTGCATTTGGGCATAGGCGGCTTGCAATTATTGATTTAAGCACTACCGGAAAGCAACCCATGTTTTATAACCAAAATGAACTGGTTATAACTTACAATGGTGAAATTTTTAATTACTTGGATTTAAAGGCAGAACTAATAAAATTGGGTTTTGAATTTAAGAGCAGTTGCGATACCGAAGTTATACTTGCCGCTTACGCCGCTTGGGGTACTAAAAGCTTTGAAAGGCTCAAAGGAATGTTTGCCTTCGCGTTGTACGACACAAAGAATAACCAAACATTTTTAGCTCGAGATTCATCAGGTATTAAACCTCTTTATTATTCTGTTTTAAACAATCAATTGGTTTTCGCTTCAGAAATCAGAGCATTCAAAAATATTAAACCTGCATACAAGGAAAACCCTGATTGGAAGATTTATTTTTTAGCTTTTGGGCATATTCCAGAACCTTATACAACCCTAACGGATGTGGAAATGTTAACTAAAGGCCAGTATTTAACCTATTATCATGAAACAAACAAATTTGATATAAATTCTTTCTTACCGCAGCAAAGTAGTATTAAAATTGACGATAAACAGGAAGCAGAAGAAATTGTACATACTAGATTAAAAGAATCCGTTAAAAGGCATTTACTAGCTGATGCCCCTATTGGCGTATTTTTAAGCGGCGGCATTGATAGCAGTCTAATTACTTTGCTTGCAAATGAGCAACTTCCTTTAGAAAAAGATAATCTTTTAAATACCATATCCATAAACTTTGAAGAAACCGCTTTTTCAGAAAAACCTTATCAGGATATTATTAGCGCACAAATAAACGCGAAACATAGCGAATATACCATTACCAAAGCTATTTTTGATTCACTGTTTCCTTCTGCAATAAATGCAATGGATCAACCCACTACTGATGGAATAAATTCCTGGTTTATTAATTATTTTGCAAATAAAAATGGTCTAAAAGCAGTTTTATCAGGCATTGGTGCCGATGAACAATTTGGCGGATACCCATCTTTCAAAAGGATGAAACTGATCGACCTTTTAAGTAAGCTTCCAACTTTCATTCTAAAATCAACCATTAATTTTAGTAAACCTTCACTAAAGAGAGCTTATTACCTAAGCTATAAAAATACTGTTGGCAAATATCTTTTTTTAAGAGGCATATTCGATCCCAAACAAATTGCCGACATTTTAAATCGCACATTATCAGAGGTTAACGAGGTACTAAAAGACATGAAATTGGCAGAACTTCCGACAGCCTTAAAACCCGAAGAACAGGCAAGTTGGCTTGAAACTAATATGTACATGCAAAATCAGTTGCTTAAAGATACCGATTCAATGAGTATGCAACATGGTGTGGAAGTAAGAGTACCCTTTTTGGATCAGGATTTACTAACGGCTTTAAAACTTATAAATAACGAACTGAAATTTAAAGGTGATAAGCCAAAACCTTTATTGGTTGATGCTTTTATTAAACTTTTACCTAACCAAATTTGGAACAGGTCAAAAATGGGTTTTACTTTTCCATTTCAAAATTGGTTAAAGGAAAATCCACAGTTTTTAAAACCAATGTTATCGTCTGATAATAAAAACATCACTCAATTAGCTAATAATTTTAAACTTGGCAAACTGCATTGGTCTAAGGCAATTGCATTACACGTAATTGAAACATTTGGAGCCTAAAATTCTTTTTTTAACGTTAAATACCTTTAGCCTAACTGGTGGGATTGAGCAGGTGTGCAAAACATTTGCTAAAACACTATCAGATATTAAAGCTGAAGAAAAGATTAAGTCTTTTTCCATCCTCTCTATGTACGACGATGAAGCAGACTTAAAATATATAGAAGCGAACTCATTTAAAGGTTACAAGGGTAAACAAATAAGTTTTGGTTTGGCAGCAGTAAAGCAGGGTTTAAATGCAAATACACTAATATTAAGCCACATTCACTTACTTGTTTTTGCTAGAATCCTTAAAAAATTAAACCCTAAAATCCGCATTATCCTCTTAGCCCACGGTATAGAAATATGGAATAACCTATCAACCTGGAAAAAGGACTTATTAAATAAGATAGAAATATGGTCGGTTAGTAATTATACAGCAAACCAACTGATTAATAAAATTAATATCTCACCAAAAAACATTCATGTCTTAAATAATAGTCTTGATCCATTTTTTGATCAACCCAAAGAAAAGGTAAAACCACAATTACTTTTAAAAAAATATAATATAAACGAAACACAAAAAGTGATTTTAACCGTATGTAGATTATCTTTTTCGGAGCAATATAAAGGTTATGACCTTGTGATTCAGAGCCTCAAAGATCTAATAAAAGCTTATCCCAATTTACTTTACATAATGGTTGGCAAAGCTGATATTGCCGAACAGGACCGCATCGATTCGTTAATTAAGCTGTGTAAACTCGAAAAAAATGTTATTTGCACAGGCTTTATATCAGATGATGACCTTATTTCACATTATCAATTGGCCGATATATTTATTATGCCTAGTAAAAGTGAAGGATTTGGGCTTGTTTATTTAGAAGCTGCAGCTTATGGCTGTTCAGTAATTGCAGGCAATAAAGATGGAAGTACTGATGCATTATTAAATGGTAAAATTGGGCAAATGGTAGATCCAGAAAATACCGACGCAATTTATCAGGCTATGCTCTACAGCCTAAGTAATCCCTTAACATTGCAACAGATAAAAGCGCAGCAGTTGCTTACTCAGCAGCATTTTTCTTACCAGAAGTACAAAAAAAATATTGTTAAATTATTGCAACATAATTAATAAATAAAGAATTTGGATGTAAATACAGCCCATCAAAATCCACATAATCACGATTGGATTATTGAATCTAAAAGTTCTCTTTTTGATCTTAAACTTAGCGAAGTTTGGGCATACCGGGATTTGCTTTTGCTTTTGGTTCGTCGTGATTTTGTTTCCTTTTATAAGCAAACAATATTGGGCCCCTTGTGGTTTTTTATTCAGCCCTTATTTACCACCATTATTTTCACGTTTATATTTGGAAATCTTGCTGGAATTTCAACAGATGGATTGCCAAAACCATTATTTTATATGGCGGGCATTACCGCATGGAACTATTTTGCAGATTGCCTTACCAAAACATCAACCGTTTTTAGAGACAATGCTTCAATTTTTGGAAAAGTTTATTTTCCCCGATTAATAATGCCCTTAAGCATTGTAGTGAGCAATCTGGTTCGCTTTGCTGTTCAAATGATATTGTTCCTTATTTTAATGGCTTATTATTATTTTTCTGGAAGCGATTTTCAACCGTCTTGGGCTATTTTATTGTTTCCAGTTGTAGTTATATTAATGGCTCTATTGGGGCTTGGCCTTGGCATGATTATATCCGCCATGACAACAAAATACCGTGACTTAGCTTTCCTTATTACTTTTGGCGTTCAGCTGCTTATGTATGCTACAACGGTAATTTACCCGCTCTCTACCGCTCTAGCAAAATACCCAGCTTATAGTTGGATTATTGAATATAACCCAATGACGCCAATTATTGAAACGTTTAGGTATGGCTTTTTAGGCCAAGGGAGTTTTAGCTGGAGTAGTTTCGGTTATGCCACCTTAATAACAATGTTGATGCTCGTGTTTGGCATTGTCATTTTTAATAAGGTAGAAAGGAATTTCGTTGATACAGTTTAAAATTTAATTATTCCGAAATGTCGAATATAGCCATCAAAGCAGAAAACCTTGGTAAAGCTTATCAACTTGGTCAAATTGGCACAGGCACGATAAGTCGCGATTTAGAGCGATGGTATGCACGAATTCGTGGAAAAGAAGATCCGTTTTTAAGAATTGGCGAAGGCAATAACCAAAACACTAAAAGTCAAAGTGATGTAGTTTGGAGTCTTAAAGATATAAATTTCGAGATAGAGCAGGGCGATGCCGTTGGGATTATAGGGCGTAATGGCGCTGGAAAAAGCACGCTTCTTAAAATATTAAGTAAAGTAACTGCCCCCACTACTGGAAAAATAACCGGGAAAGGCCGTATTGCTAGTCTATTAGAAGTAGGCACAGGCTTTCATCCAGAATTAAGTGGACGGGAAAACATCTTTTTAAATGGTGCAATTTTAGGCATGCGTAAAAAAGAAATACAACGAAAACTTGATGAAATTGTAGATTTTGCTGGTATAGAACGTTATTTGGATACGCCTGTTAAAAGATATTCGTCAGGCATGTATGTACGTTTAGCTTTTGCCGTTGCTGCACATTTGGAATCTGAAATTTTAATTGTTGATGAAGTATTGGCTGTAGGCGATGCAGAGTTTCAAAAGAAATGTTTGGGTAAAATGAGCGAAGTAAGTAAGGGCGAAGGTAGAACAGTATTGTTTGTTAGTCATAATATGGCAAGCATTGCATCCCTTTGTAAGAACTCAATTTTATTGAATAATGGCAAAATACAGGATCAAGGTATCTCCAATGAAGTAATTGCTAAGTATGAAAATAATAACTTTGATCTTAGTTGTGAAAAAAAATGGTCTATAAATAATGCACCGGGTAATCAAGCAGTTAAATTGATATCAGTAAGAGCAATAAATGAAGGGTTGATTTCTAAAGAAAAGTTTGATGTTACTGAACGATTTGGTATTGAATTAGAATATGAAGTATTGGAACCAAATCATATTTTATGGCACGGTTTAAATTTTTATAATGAAGTTGATCAAAATCTTTTCGATTCGCATAGTATAACTTCTAAATGGTACAATGAGCCCCATCCTATTGGAAGATATAAAACCATAGCATGGGTTCCTGAGAATTTTCTAAACGAAAGTAAAATTATAGTTAGTGCCGCTATATTTAACCATCAAAAAGGGCAAATATACTTACATGTTAAAGATGCGATAGCATTTGAAATAATAGATTTATTAAGAAAAGATTTTGTTTCTGCCAGAGGCCAATCCATTGGGAAATTTCCTGGATTAATAAGACCGCTTTTAAAATGGACCAACGAATAAACTAAATGCGAACATGAGATTTTTAAAAAGAGTAATTAAAAAAATAATTAAAATATTATTTCCAACGAAAAAATTTGATGATCGTGGAGAGCGTGTTGACATTTATTATAAAGATAAAATTGGATTTGATAAATTTGATATTTACCAAAAAAGCCACTACAGAAGATATGAATTTGCCGCACAGATAATTTCCGCAAATAATTACGTAGGTGATTTTGCTTGTGGAACAGGCTATGGGAGCATTTTATTATCCAAGCAATCCAAAAAAGTTTTAGGAGTAGATATTAGTCATAAGGTTATTGCTGAAATACAAAAAAGGTATAAGAATTTTAATACGGTAAGTTTCCACCAACAAAACCTTCTTCATTTAGATTATAATTCAGAGTTTGATACTATTGTTTCATTTGAAACAATAGAGCACTTTAAAGAAGAAGATATTGAAAGATTATTCGGTGTTTTTAATAAAGCGTTAAAAACCAATGGAAAACTAATTTTCTCTACTCCTTATCTTCAAGAAAAAAGTGAGGTAGCAATAAGTCTTGGGCATCACCTTACTTTTTACATTGATGAGCAAAAATTGGAAGCCTGGCTTCGTGGCGCTGGATTTTTGGTAGAATACTATAGATACCAAAACTATCAAACGCACGAAATAAAGGATCATCAAGAAACAAAGGATTTTATTATCTGTGTTGCAAGTAAAATAGCCTAAATATGATCAAAGTTTCAATATGCATACCAACATATAAGCAACTTAATTTTTTAGCTAAAACCTTGGATTCTATCACAATACAGAACTATAAAGATTATGAGATAATTATTACTGATGACACTCCAGATAATTCCGTTCTTGAACTTTTAAACACTTATGACTTTGAGGATAGGCTTAAATATCATAAAAACGAAATCACCCTAGGATCTCCAAAAAACTGGAATAAAGCAGTATCACTTGCTGAGGGGCAATACATAAAGATAATGCATCACGATGATTATTTTTCTTATGCCTACAGTTTAAGAAAATTTGTTGAAATGCTTGATAATAATCCCCAAAGTGATTTCGGATTTAGTGCATCAATTACAGTAGACATATCAAAAAACGATACTTGGGTGCAGCAGCCCAGTAAAAAACAATTAGAATACTTATCCTCCGATCCTTTAGCTCCATTTTTTGGAAATTTTATTGGCCCGCCAAGTTCAACGATATACAGAAATAAAAAACAATTTTGTTATGACGAAAATTTAACTTGGCTGGTGGATTTGGATTTTTACATTAAAAATTTACAAGCAAATAAACATTATCAATATACAAGTGCCACTTTAATTACTGGTATAACTGGCACAGAGCATAATGTAACTACAGAATGCATAAATAATAAAGAAGTAGAAATTAGAGAATATCTTTATTTATATAAGAAAATCTATACTCCAAAAATCTTTTTTCGAACGAAGTTTCTGATGTTTTTTATCAGATTATTTAATAGGTATAAAATAAGTTCGGCAGAAGAACTTAGAGAAATCGGAACTCAAGTAAAACTACCACAACTAATTAAATTAGCCCTTATTTGCAAATCGTTAATACGTACTTTTAAAGGAGAAAAATCATTTAAGCTTTTCTAAATGAACTACGAAAGACTTTCAGTATAAAATTAGACTTACACTTGAGCTCGAAAATTAAATCCTTTTTCTACTGAAATACATTAATTTTCTGCGTTATGATTAAAAAAACTATAAAGTCTATTTTATCGAAATTTAATATATCTATATCCAGAATTTCCAATCTAGAAATTAAGGGTACTTTAAGAATACATGAGAATGTAATTATTGATAACTGTGAATTTGGTGATAACATTTCCTTAGGTAGAAACTCATACCTATTTAATACATGTATTGGAAACTTCTCCTATATATCACAAAACGTTAGTATGATGAATACCAAGGCAGGAAAATTTGTATCAATAGCACAAAATGTACTTATTGGCGGGGGTATGCATCCATCGAAAAAATTTGTTTCCACAAGCCCAGTATTCTATTCCTTAAATAAACAATGTGGAACTACGTTTTCAGACGATAACTACTTTAGAGAAATGGGTAATACTTTGATAGGTAATGATGTATGGATTGGTGCTAATGCAGTTATTATGGACGACTTAATTATAGGTGATGGGGCAATTATTGGTGCCGGTGCTATCGTTACAAAAAATGTTGAACCGTATTCTATAGTTGCTGGCGTACCTGCAAAGCACATAAATTATCGATTTGACGAAGTTGAAGTTAACTTTCTTTTAAATTTTAAATGGTGGGATAAAAGTGAGGAATGGTTAAAAGAAAACTATAAAAATTTACACGACATTAAGGAATTTATTAAAAAGCAATCTAATTGATTATAGTAAAATTAATGGGCGGATTAGGTAATCAAATGTTTCAGTATGCTGCTGCTCGATCATTTGCTAAAAATAAATTTGTTTACCTAGATTTATCGTTTCTGAATAAAAAAGATAACACCGACAAAAATTTCACTAAGAGAGATTTTGAACTCCCCATCTTTAATCAGTTAAAAGGCAAAAAAATAAATCAATTTTTTCTTCGATTAATATGCTCTAAAAACAAAAAAATAACTTTTCTTAGAAACCTATTTCCTAACTTTTTAAAGGATTTAACGTATGTTTCTGATGAAAATTTCCCGAAGATAAAGGAGTTAGGGAAGAGTTATATTTTAAATGGATATTTTCAAAATCCAGAATACTTCAATAAAATACGTAACGAATTACTGGAGGAGTTTACATTTAGCGAAATCCCTGCAAATCTTTTAGATATAGAAAATTTAATAAAATCATTAGAAAATCCGGTAAGCTTACATGTGCGCCGTGGTGATTACCTCTTGCCACAAAATCAAAGCATTCATGGCACCCTTCCAATTGAATATTATCAATCGGCGTGTGAGTGCATTAACAAAAAAGTTGAAAATCCATCATATTTAATTTTTTCTGATGACCATGAGTGGTGTGAAAATAACTTAACATTCATTAAAAACAAAAAGATTATCTCTGGTCAATATCAACCCTGGATAGACATGTATTTAATGTCAATTTCAAAGCACCATATTATTGCAAATAGTAGCTTTAGCTGGTGGGGAGCATGGTTATGTAAACATGAAAAACAAATAGTAATTGCACCAAAAAATTGGTTTAGCAACAATAAAACAACAGATATTTTACCAAAAAATTGGGTATCCATTTAGTTTCAGTTCTTCTCCCCGCTTACAATGCTGAAGCCTATATAGCAGAGAGCATACAAAGTATTTTAAATCAAACTTATAACAATTTAGAACTTATTGTTATCAACGATGGATCAACGGATGGGACAGAAAAGATAATAGCTTCTTTTAAAGATAGCCGTATAGTACTAATTAATAACAAAGAAAATGAAGGTTTAGTTGCGGTATTAAACAAAGGAATAGCCCATTGCAAAGGTGAGTTTATCGCTAGAATGGATGCAGATGATTGGGCCTATCCTACCCGTATTAGTAAGCAGTTATCATATTTATTAAAAAACAAGCTTGTTGGTATTTGTGGATGCAACATCGAATTGTGGGATGGAAATCAAATTTTGGATAGATGGCTATTCCCAACAATGGACGAGGAAATAAAAGCTTCCTTATTATTTAAATGCAGTTTTGCGCATCCTACAGTTATGTACCGTAAATCTCTCTTCAGCGATTATAATGAGGTTTATGAAAAAGATTTTTTCCCTGCCGAGGATTATAAATTATGGGTAAGATTATCTAAAAAGACAGAATTTCATAATATTAACCAAATTCTACTTAGATATAGAATAACTCCGAATCAGATTAGTAGCTCTAATCAGGTAGCGCAACAAGCAAAAGCAATAGAAATATCTTGGAATCAAGTTTTAAAGATGTTCAAGGATAAAGAACCTTCTCAAAAACAATATGAAGTACATAAACTGTTAATTCAAGATAATTGGCCAAAAAATAAACATGATTTAATCGAACTTTCCAGTTGGATTAATCTGCTACATAGAACTAATAAATTATCTAAAGATTATAATGAGAAAATACTAGGAAATATTCTAGCAAAAAAACTTTGGGATATTTGCTATTTCTTAATTGCTGAAAATATTGAGAGTTTTTTAATTTATAAAAAATCACTAGTCAAAGATTTTTATAATCCTCCTTATAATAAACTTATTAAAGCTCATTTGAAAACTTTCTATTACAAATACATATAGCTAACCCTGTCAATAAAATGCTTCTTATTTTATAATGAAACATCCTCAACCTATAGTATCTGTAATAATTCCAACATACAACAATGCGAATTTAATTTTAGCATCAATTAATTCGGTTCTGCAACAAGACTATGAATTTACAGAATGTGTTGTTATTGATGATGGATCAACTGATAATACTTACAATATCTTAACTCCATTATTAGAAAGTCTAAGTATAAAATATTTCAAGACAGAAAATAAGGGTGTTTCAGCCGCCAGAAATTATGGAATCCGGGTATCTGGTGGTGAATATGTTATTTTTTTAGATGCAGACGATATACTTCTTAATGATGCTATAAAAAATATGGTTAATAGCATAGCAGATAGTGATGCAGACATGTGCGTAGCACTGGAAAAAGGCAAATCATTATCCAAAGCATTTCCATATCAAAATAGTGATTTGGCTAATCTTATAGCAAGTTGGTGGCCAGTATCATCCGTTCTATCAAAAAAAAATGATTTACAATGGAATGAAGAAAGAAAAACTTGGGAGGTAATTGAATATTTTGCGAGTCTTTTAATGAACGATTTTAAATGTGTAGTATGTCCAAAAGAAGTAACCGCAATAAATCATGTATTTAGAAAAGACAGAACCACTGTACTATACGACCACTATAATCCTGAAACAACTTTTAGCTTTTTCAATGAATTAAAAACGACGATTATCATAAAAAACAAAGCTAATCACCAAGTTTTAGAATCAATAGATATGCAACTATTAAATAATTTATACCAGGTGTATATTACTAAAAAAAGCTTTCCCCCTAATTTAAACAACGATACTATTAATTCTAAAAAAATATCCTCTTATAATTGGTTTAAGCCTTTTGGAATTAGTGGATTCTGTTGGTTGTTTGGAATAAAAAATGGGATCAAACTATTTTATAAAATCAACTATTATCTAAAAAGAACTTAGAGATTGGAAATACTTATCATTGGAGGTGGTGCAGTAGTTAAAGAATATTATTTACCAGCTATTAATTACTTAAATATTAATAGCCAGATAACTATAACGGAACCAAATTTAGCTGTTGTAAATTATTATAAAGAACTTGGATTTAACACTTATAGCCTCGATTTTGAATCTTTTTTTAAGCAAAATAAAACAAAATTCGACTTCGCAATTATAACGGTGCCTAACCACTTGCATGAAGCGGCTATAAAATGTTGTTTAAAGAATAACATCAAAGTATTATGCGAAAAACCTATTAGTTTATCAACTGAATCTTGCGATAGAATAGAAAAACAACAAATAATTTCAAATTCTGTTGTTTATGCAGCAATGGTTAGGAGGTATATGCCATCTTTCCAAGCCATGGAAAAAAGCTTGCATTTATTAGGTGCTATTCAAAATGTAGAAATAGAAGACGGGAACCCATTTGCATGGAAAGCAGACAGCTATGCTTTTTTTGATCCTAAAAATGGAGGAGTCTTAGCAGATATGGGCGTGCATTATCTCGATCTTGTTTATAAGTTATTTGGCGAGTTAACTCCAGTAAAATATAATGATGATTATGAGGGCGGAGTTGAAGCTAATAGTTCTTATCAGCTTAAATCAAAGAAAGATTTTAAAATCAGTATCAATCTTTCGAGAACGCAGACTTTAAAAAATCATTTTAAAATAATCGGAAGTAGCGGCTCAATTTGGATTAACAAAGATGAATTTGATGCTTGTTACTTTTCTGATAATAGTGGGCTTACCCATAAAATAGAAATAAATAATGCTTTTAAAGACTCTGCACTTGCTTATACATTTGAAAGCTGCTTTGTTGAGCAAATTACCTGCCTGTTGAGTAGCGATTCAAACCTCGTTGATATTACACAAGCTAAACACGTAACCTTTTTAATAGAGTGGGCATATAAAAACAGAGTACAAAATATACCAGTAAAAAATGATAACCCTTATTTTATTACAGGTGCCACCGGATTTATCGGCACTGCTTTAATAGAGAGGTTATGGTTTACAGGCAATCAAAATATAACTGCTCCAGTACGTAATTATAAAACCTGCGCACCTATTGCACGCTTTGATATTAAATTACCTCGCTTAGATTTATTGAATTATCAAGCTGTTACACAAAGTTTAAAAGGTCAAAAATTTGTTGTGCACATGGCTTATGCAACGGATGGGAAAGATGCTTTTTCGATAAATGTAGAAGCAACAAAAAATGTTGTTAAAGCAGCTTGTGAGCAAGGTGCAGAAGCAATAGTAGTAATGAGCACGATGAATGTTTACGGTTTTCCTGATGGAGAGGTAACCGAGAATGCAAAGTACAAACCTGCTGGAGGTAGTTATGGCGAAACTAAAAAAAATATGCAGCAATGGTGTTTAGACTTTGCCAAAACACAAACTAAAACACGCATTATTGTTTTAAATCCAACTTGTGTATATGGTCCTAATGGGAAAACGTATACTACTCTTCCGGCTATACTTTTAAAATCAAATCGTTTCTGTTGGATTGATGAAGGTGCAGGAATGGCTAATTTGGTTTTTATAGATAACCTAATTGATGCCATAGAAATGGCACTACAGGTTAAAGAAGCACATGCACAAAATTTTATTATCACAGATGGTGCCGTTACCTGGAAATACTTTCTTAGTAAATTATTAAGTCCATATGATAGTACAATAAAAAACCTAAGCACAGCAGAAATTTCAAAAGGCTCATTTGAATCAAAATCAGATTTAAAAAGTATTTTCAGATACTTACTTACTAATTACGAGTTGGTTTCATTAATCAATAACCATCCTATTTTAGGGAAAATCAAAAAATTTCTTTTTTCAAAAGCGCCAGGTTTTAGAAACAAGCTGGACGATCAGAGAGAAATTGAGTGGAATTCTAGTTCCTGGATTAACTTGACAAAAGTTAAACCCGAAAAGTTTAATCCTCCTGTATGGCTAAAAGATCTGTTTGGTTTTAATAAAAGTCATTTTTTGTCCAATAAAGCGAAGAAAACACTAAACTGGAATTCAAAAATCGATATTGAAACAGGCATTAAAAAAACTAAAGAATGGCTAGATAGCCAATACTAATTTGGTATCAATTATAATTCCGGCTTATAATGCCGCATCTACTATATTACAAACCTTAAACTCGGTATACCAACAAAGCTACCAAGATTTTGAAGTTATTGTTATCAATGATGGATCTACAGACAATACTCTGCAGCTCCTTGAAGCATTTGAAGCTAAAATTAAAATTATTTCTACTCCAAATAAGGGTGTAAGTTATGCACGAAACTTAGGTTTAAGTTATGCTTTGGGCGATTACATACAATATTTGGATGCCGATGATTTATTAACGTCAAATAAAATAGAACTGCAGATTAACGCACTATCGCAAAACAATGCTGACGTAGCTTATGGTGATTGGCAACAATTTACTGAAGTAGAAAATGTAATTAAGGTTACTAAAACTATAAAAAGGGAAATTGAGGGTAATATTGAAATAGCACTTTTCACCGATTTTTGGTGCCCGCCTGCAGCAATTTTATATAGTAGAAATATTACCTCAAAAATCTATTGGAACCAAAATCTTCCAGTAATACAAGATGCAAGGTATTTTCTTGATGCTGCAATAAATGGTGGCAAATTTATTTATACCTCTGGGGTTATGGCTCAATACCGTACGGCACAGAAAAACTCCTTATCTCAACGAAACGAATTGGCTTTTGTAGCTGATTGTTTAAAAAATGCTGAAGAGATTTATAAAATTTGGAGCTCAACATCTATTCTCCCCAACGAAAAAAAAATAGCTTTAATCACTGTGCTTCGCCATTGCATTAATAGGTTAAGTATATTAAATTCTGACTTAAATAACCATGCAATTTCACTTCTTTTAGAGATTGAGCCCAACTATATTCCCGAACAAAAAGGAATGCTCAAGATACTCTCAAAAGTTTTTGGTTATAGAAAGGCTGAATATATTGCTGGAATAAAACGGAGGCTAAAAAAATGAAAATTGCCTTAGTAACAGAATACTTCTATCCGAATAGTAAGGGTGGTACAGAAAAATATGTTTACCACCAAGCAAAAAAATTAATTGAGGCAGGCAATGTTGTAGTTGTAATTACAATTTCAGAAAATGGTGTTACATCCTTCAAATATGATGAAATAGAGGTGCATACTATAAATCATGAAAACAGTGGAGAGAAACAAATTATTAGCGGCCAAAAACCATCAAAAAACATTATTGAATTCGAAAGTTTACTCAAAAAATTATCACCTGATACAGTACATTTCCATACATTAACCCCAAGCTTTGGCATTTTCCACATTGAAATTGCAAAGCAACTTAACTGCAAAATTTTATTTACGGCACATACGCCTAGCATTACTTGTATAAGAGGCGACTTAATGCAATATGGAGCGTATGCATGCGATGGTAAAATTGAAAAACAAAAATGTTTAAGCTGCTTTTGCAACAAAAAGGGTGTACCTAAATTTTTTAGTCCGGCAACGGCAAAAATTTTGTTAAGCTTTCGTTATCCCAACCATATAGCTAAAGTAGTTGATTATAAATGCAATACCTTAAACAAACTTAATTCCTTGTGTGATGCACTTTATGTATTTACAAAATGGCAAGAAAAAGTTTTTATAGAAAATGGCTTTGATCCTTCAAAATTAATAGTAACAACCCAAATGCAAGTACCTCTCAAAACCAAAACTAAAGTAAAGGTTAATGAAGGAAAACTTAAAATTGGTTTTATAGGGCGCATAGCCAAAGAAAAGGGACTTCATGTGTTGGTAAAAGCACTAAAAAACATTAATAATTCAAATATAGAACTACATATAGCCGGTATACCACCTTCAGCAAGAGATAAATATTTTATGCAACTTAAAGGTATAACGGAAAATGTTAAAAATATTTTCTGGCAGTATAATCTTAATGAGGATGAGCTAAAAGATTTCTACAAAAAAATTGATCTTCTTTGCATTCCTTCTATATGGTATGAAACTGGTCCTTTTGTTTTATATGAGGCTTTACAGAATAATATTCCAATAATTGCTAATGATCTTGGTGATATGCGTGAGTGGAAAATTAAAGGTTTTGATGTAAATCTTTATCACGATTTAAATGGTTTAGAACAGCTAATTAAATCAACATTATGATAGAAATAGAGAAAAGAGCCATATTAATAATTCCGTATTTTGGAAAATGGCCTCCTTATTTTCATCTTTTCTTAAAAGGTTGTACAAATAATAAATGGTTGCAAATATTATTTATCACTGATTGCGAAATTATTGATCCAAAAATTTCAAATGTAAAATTTATTCCCTTTTCAAGTAAAGAACTCGATGAGTTGATTGCGGATAAATTATCAATTGAAAATTACAAATTAAGATTCCCTTATAAATTATGTGATTTAAAGCCCGCATATGGGCATATTTTTGCACACTACATTAAAGATTTTGAATATTGGGCTTACGGAGATATTGATTTAATTTATGGAAATCTTGGCAAGTATGTTTTACCAAAAATGGACGCTGGATATGATATAATCTCAGCCAGAGAAGAAATTGTATCTGGATCTTTCACCCTTGTTAAAAACACTAATTATAATAATACACTTTATAATAAGCTCGAAAATTTCACTAGTCTTATAAACACTTTACGTTGTGAAGGGATTGACGAAACTAGTCACAATGAAACTATATGGGAAGGATTAAACAAATTACACCTCCCTAAATCATCATTTACCTATTTAGTTGCTAAAGAGTGTAATGAAAATAAAATTAAAGCATCTTTCGAAACCTTTATTTGTGAAAATTTAAGTGGTAAAGACAAGATTGAATACAACCTTGAAAGTTTGACAGTTAACAGTACTGAAATAGGATATTTTCACTATGTAATGAATAAAAGAAAACCGTATTTCACCTATCCAAAGTGGGAAAAAATACCTAGCAACTTTTTTATTACTGATACTGGTTTTTATAAAAACAGAATAGAAGTTTTACTATTTAACAAACCGAAACTATTGGCTTTATCCTTTTTATATTATACCCGTAAATTACCTAAGTATATAGCGAGAAAGTTAAAGATACAATATACCTAAATACATGAATAACGAAGTGATTTTAGGTACTAAAAATATTGTTCTACTAAGTGGAAGCCATCTTTCATCTAACCCTCGATTGGTAAAAGAAGCACTAGCGCTTATAACTGCAGGATATAGTGTAGATATTGTATGCACTCAAAATTTAAAATATCTGAAGGATTTTGACCTGAAAATTATTGAGTCGTTAAAAGGTGCAAAAATTCATATTGTAGATTATTCAAACCATAAAATAAGTGGTATATACTTAAGAATAATGTCTGCTTTAAGGGTTAAAGTTAAAAAAGCATTGGGTAAGTTTATGCCTATCATTAACGATTGGGAATGGCTGGAAATAAATCGGATTTTCCCTGAGATGAAATCAATCCTAAAAAATATTAAAGCCGATTTATATATTGCCCATACCCCTGCAGCACTTCCACTTGCCGCATGGGCTGCAGAATTTCACTCCAGTAAATTTGCCTTTGATGCAGAAGATTATCACCGGGCAGAAACAGATAATCCTAAACAAGTTATTTTATTTAAAAAACTAGAAGATAAATTTCTTAATCAAGCAGTTTATATTAGTACTGCAAGTCCATTTATTACAAAGGAATATTCTAAACTATATCCTCAAAAAGAATTGATTACAATCAATAATGTATTTCCTTACCAGGCTCAGATATTAAATAAAAATAAACTACCACAACCATTAAAGCTAGTTTGGTTTTCGCAAACAATTGGATTAAACAGAGGAATTCAGGAATTAATTTATGAATTAAACAGATTGAATTCAGATAATTTTGAACTTCACTTAAGAGGTACCTGTGATGAAAATACTAAAACCACTCTGTTTAATTCTGCAAATAAAAACTGGCAAAATAATATATTTTTTTATCCTCAATGCTCACCTACAAATTTGCAAAAATGGCTTTGTGAGTTCGATATTGGATTATCTTTAGAACATAAAACCCCATACAATAGGGATATTTGTATTACCAATAAAATTTTTCAATACATTACAGCAGGCTTGGCAATTATTGCAACAAATACCAAAGGCCAAGAATGGGTAATAAATCAAGCTCCCGAAATTGGTTTTATTATGGAGCATGATAATATTAACCGAACCTTAAACATATTGAATAATTGGATTGATAAACCAGCAGATTTAATTTCGGCGAAGCAAGCATCAAACAATGCAGCTAAAAACCTATTTAACTGGGATATAGAAAAAAACAAATTTCTAAGTATAGTATCATCTACCTAAACAATAAAAACTTGCAAAACGCTCAAAAAAAAATCAATTTAAAAGCAGGTGTTGTCCACACCTTCCCAGGAATTGGCATGTTTGCAACCGAAACCATAAAAGCTTATTATGAGGCCGGTTGGTTACTAAATATGTACACCACAGTTGTAGTACATTCAGGTAAAAAATGGGTTAAAGTTTTAAAATGGATATCGCCTTCATTAGTTAAAAAATTTAAGCATCGGTACTTTGGTATTTTACCTTGCCAAATGATTAAACTTTACCCATTTAAGGAGATGCTCCGGCTATTTTCCGTTCGTTATTTTTCCTTAATAACAACAGATAAAATTTGGGAATGGGCAGAAATTAGTTACGATAAATGGGCCGCACGACAATTAAATTCTTCTGTAAAATTGGTTCATGCTTATGAGCATGCCGCTTTAGAAACATTTAAAAAGGCTGGAGATCTTGGAATTGTTAAAATTTTGGAGCAAACCAGTCAACATTACCAATTTTACAC
This sequence comes from Pedobacter nototheniae, assembly GCF_004335085.1. Classification (GTDB taxonomy): domain Bacteria; phylum Bacteroidota; class Bacteroidia; order Sphingobacteriales; family Sphingobacteriaceae; genus Pedobacter; species Pedobacter nototheniae. Next base: position 145,594 of record NZ_RQRS01000002.1, read on the forward strand.
ACAAATTTTAAATGATCAAGTTGAGAAATATCCTGAATTAAAATCTGATTACAATGAGCAGGTATCAGGTGAACTTTTTGATAAAAGAAATCAACGGAAAGCACTGGAACTGCAACTGGCCGACTTTATTATCTGTAATTCGTCATTTACGAGAGATACATTAACCCAGGCAAATATTGATTTCAAGAAGATTATTTTAATTCCTTTGGCCTATCCAAAACCCATTCAATATCTTCCAAAACAGAATACGTTAGAAAAAGTTAACTTTCTTTATGCAGGCAGTTTAAGTCTAAGAAAAGGCACTCACATTCTTATAAATGTTTGGCGAAATCGGTTTGCATCCACCCCAAACGCATCTTTAATATTAGTAGGTAAAAACTTATTACCAGATTCATTTATAAACAATTTGCCTGATAATATAAAAATATTAGACTTTGTAGATCAAAATACACTCACCACATTATACGATAATGCCGATGTATTTGTTTTCCCAACGCTTGCTGATGGCTTTGGGATGGTTATAACGGAGGCCATGGCAAGAGGATTACCCGTATTAACAACAAGGAACTCTGCCGGACCCGACTTAATTGAGGATGGTTATGATGGTTTATTAATAAATGCGGGCAATGCTGATGAATTAGCCGATAAAATGCAGTGGTGCTTATATAATACAAAAGCGTTGGAAAGCATGAGAGAAAGGGCAATAAAAAAGGCTGAACAATGGCAGTGGGCAGACTATAGAAAAGAACTTATTAAGCAAATTTCGGCCAAAATTAGTGAATAAAGTCCTCATCATTTCTCCTTACTTCGCCCCATTAAACACAGCAGATTCTCACCGAGTAAGAATGAGTTTGCCTTATTTTGAAAAGTTTGGGTGGCAAGCCGAAGTTGTAAAAGTGAATGATATTTATACCGACGTGCCTGTTGATATACTTCTTAATAGAACCATACCAACTGATATTAAAATCCATGAGGTAGGGGCATTTTCAAAAAAATGGACATCAAAATTTGGTCTTGGTAGTATTGCTTTACGTTCACTTTGGTTTTATTTTAGGTATGTAAATAAATTGCTTCGTAAAGAGAAATTTGACCTCATCTATTTCTCTACCACACAGTTTCCTGTTTGTATTTTAGGTAATTACTGGAAGAAAAAATTCAATATTCCTTATGTTATAGATGTTCAAGATCCATGGCATACCGAATATTATAAAAGCAAGCCAAAATCAGAGCGTCCTCCAAAGTATTGGTTTTCATATCACCTTAATAAATGGTTGGAACCACTTGCAATGAGAAATGTAAATGGATTAATTAGTGTTTCAGAAAATTATATTTCTGAATTAAAGTTCCGTTATTCTCAACTTCAAAATATTCCTGCTAAGGTAATCACTTTTGGATATGCTCAAATAGATTTCGACGTAGCAACTTCGGTAAAATCTACATCCATAAACTTATCCTCTACTTACAAAAATGTAGTTTATATAGGCGCTGTGGGGCATATCATGAAAAAAAGTTTAATGATCCTTTTCGCAAGTTTAAAAACTATAAAATCAAATTATCCCGAAATTTACAATAAACTAAAATTCAATTTTATAGGAACTAGTTACGCCCCAAAAGATAAAGGTTACCCAACTGTAATTCCAATAGCAATAAATTACGGTGTTACCGATTGTGTAACTGAACAAACAAATAGAATTGGATACTTTGAGGCTCTTTCTCTTTTAAGAAATGCTGATGGACTGCTTGTTCTAGGCTCTGACGATGAAAATTATTCGGCCTCAAAAATTTATCCATACCTCAGTGTAAATAAGCCACTAATGGCAATTTATAATTCAAATTGTGAAGTATTTAAAATGCTTAAAAAGTTTAATGCAAGTACATTAATACCAACTAATGCGGAAGAAAATCAGCATTTAAATGTTTTAAACTTTATAAATCAAATTCTAAACGATACAAAAGAAGTCGTACTAACTAATCAGAAAGAATTTCAAAAATATAGTGCTGAACAATTATCTAAAGAACAAACTGATTTGTTTAATCAGGCTATAAAATCCTAATTAAAGGAATAAATGAATGCTCTCCAAAGTCAACAACTCATTAAAAAAGAAACGTATTATCCATATATAGATTCCCTTAGGGCTATATCATGCTTTTTTGTAATTATATTTCATTCTTATACGATAGCGCACATAAGAGATGTTGAAAAATCAACTTTATTTCAAGGTGGTTATATCGGTGTAGACTTATTCTTCGTTTTGTCTGGCTTTTTAATCACAAAAAATTCGATAAACCAATATATAAGCAAGGGTACGTTTAAAATTGGCACCTTTTATTTGAAAAGAATTTTAAGACTTTATCCTCCCCTTTTAATTGCTACTCTAATCTTTTTGGTTCCATTACTATTCTACAACTCTAGCTTTGCACTATCAAATGCGTTCTTTTTGCTCACCTATACAGGTGATTGTGTGCTGCTTTTTCAAAAAATATGGTCATCTCTACAATATCCTTCTATGTTTTCTCATTGTTGGTCATTAGCTGTAGAAGAGCAATATTACCTTATATTTCCTCTACTATTTATTTACATCACCAAAAAATTTTGGCTTAAAAGAAATATTACAACAACATTCCCGCTATTTAATATCGTATTTCTGGCGTTAGTAATTTTGTTGGCTCTTTATATGGATGGACATTTTTATAAATTCTTTTTATGGCGATTTTTTCAGATATTTTTTGGCGGATACATTGCATTCTTTTTTTCTAAAAACTATTTAAAGACAGCCAAAGAAACTAAATTCTCAAAAGCAATTGTACGCTTTATTTCAGCCGCGTATAAAAGCCATATTATCGCAGTTGCAGCATTATTTATATTCTTTATCATATTTATATTTAGCATAAGCTTTGATATTGGCAAAATCCAGTTACATTATTTCATATTAACCCTAATAAGTTCTATAATTATTTTTAATGCTTACAGCGGAGAGAATTGGTTCTATAAAAAACTCCTCAACAATAAAGCTTTAATGTATTTAGGCAAAATATCTTATGGATTATATTTGTTTCATTCTCCAGTATTTTACTTCAAAACATTTAACATATTTAAAATACCAACAACGTTACAAGGCTCAATATTTATAGATATTGTTTCAATAATTACTACAATTATACTAGCAGTAATAAGTTACGAAGTAGTAGAAAAAAGGACTTTATCTTACAAGAATACCCTTGCATAATTAATCCATTTGAAAAAGTTAGCCATCATCATAAGTCACCCAATTCAATACTATGCCCCCACTTTCCAAATGTTGGCTAAGCATTGCGATTTAAAGGTATTTTATACTATTGGAAATACTAATTCAGCTTTATATGATGCAGGATTTAAACGCACAATACAATGGGATATTCCTCTATTAGAAGGATATAAATATGAATTTGTAGAAAATACAGCAAAAAAACCTAACTCAAATCATTTTAATGGCATTAATAACCCTAAGCTAATTAATAGGGTAAGCGCTTTCAATCCTGATAAAATATTGGTTTACGGTTGGGCGCACAAAAGCCATTTTCAACTGATGCGGTATTTTAAAGGTAAAATTGAAATTTGGTTCAGGGGCGATTCTACCTTGTTAGACGAAGGAGCTGGCTTGAAGAATATAATGAGAAAAATTTTCTTAACATATTTATATAAGCACATTGATTATGCTTTTTACACCGGAATAGCCAATAAAGCTTATTTTAAAAAATTTGGCATCAAAGAAAAACAGCTTGTTTTTTTGCCTCACGCGATAGATAATCAACGTTTTGCAGAAAATAGAAGCATTGAATCCTCTGTATTAAGAAATCAATTAAATATTAAGCCAAATGAAATTCTAATCTTATTTGCGGGAAAATTAGAAGAGAAAAAAGATCCCAAATTACTGCTGGAAGCTTTCTTAAAATTAGACAATAAAAACACACATTTGCTTTTTGTAGGTAACGGTGAATTAGAAAGTGACTTGAAATTTATGGTTGCAAGTGCTAAAACTGAAACAGATCAAAATACAGCGGCCTCAAGAATCCAGTTTATGAATTTTCAAAATCAATCCCAAATGCCTGTAATTTATCAAGCTTGTGATTTATTCTGTTTACCATCACAAGGCCCTAACGAAACCTGGGGGCTTGCTGTAAATGAAGCTATGGCAGCAGGAAAAGCAACTCTCGTGTCAGATAAAGTAGGTTGTGCAGCCAATTTGGTTAAAGAAAATACTAATGGATATATTTTTGAAAATCGCAATATCAAATCATTGATTGCAAATTTAGCATCTGCGACAGCCAGTAAACAAAACTTAAAAGAAATGGGCGTAAACTCTTCAAACGTAATAAATGGTTACTCATTTCAGCAACAAGTATATACAATTATTAAGCGTTTATAAGTTTTGAGAAACATAACAATTATACTTCCAGTAAAAAATGGTGCTGATTTCATAGCTCAGTCTATTCAATCCGTTTTAAACCAAACTTATAAAGATTTTAATTTTCTAATTAGCGATGATGCTTCTACAGATGATACTTACGCAATAATATCTTCTTTTAATGATGCGCGCATAAGTTTATTTAAACAAAGCAAATCATTAGGGCAATTTGGTAGTTTTAATTATTTACTAAGGCAATGCAAAACACCTTTAATTCATTTTTGGTCGCATGATGACGTAATGGCGCCCGATTGCATAGAAAAGATCATTAATTTCCACCGGGAAAATACTGAAATAGCCCTTAGTTATTGTGGAAGTAACTCAATAGATGAAAAAGGAAATATAATCATTCCATGGAGTTTCGATGCGACACCTAAAATTTTAGATAGAACGCTATACGCCAAATTCTCCTTAGCTTATGGATGTTTAGCAGGAAGTATTTCTCAGGTTACAATAGATTATTCTAAAATTGAACAAAAAATTGCATTCAATGATAATTTTCATGTGTCAGGCGACTTTGAATTTTGGACAAATGTGGCAGAAAATTATAAGATTGGCTTTATAAACGGCCAGATGATGAGTATAAGAAATCACAAAAATCAGGTAACGAAAAATATTAAAAACAATTATTATGCTATCACCGAAGGTTTACCAATTATTAATAGATTAGCCGGCTGGACAAATATTAAAGAATCAGATATAAAAACAATTAAACGCGAATTGATTTTTGTTTATTACTTCAACCAAATATTATTTCTTTTTATTAAAGGGAAATTTAAAATGGCTTTTGAATGTTTAAAATTACTTTCTCACCAAGATAATATAATCATTATTGCATATTCCTGGTTAAAAATGCGTTTCTTCTATCGCGGAAAATACGAAAACAAAAAAATGATTAATAAGTTACTTTTAACAACAAATGGGGCAGTTTAAAAACTTTGGCGCTCCAGAAAAGATTCTGCTTTTTTTGGGAATTATTTACGCAATAACATCTAAAAACCCAGGTGTTACCCTAGCCGCAGTAATTACGCCATTTATTTTAATGGTTTTATTGTGGAAAAAAGAAGAATCGCCTTTGCTTTTTATGGCTTTCTTACTCCAATGGCTTTCTATTAGTATAAAGGTATTTTACTCAAACTTTGAGCAACTTAATTTTGATGAAACTTTTGAACATTACAAACTCATAACTAACGCTTTTTATTGCAGTATTGCTGGTTTAATTAGCGTAGCTATTGGTATTCATGTAATTATAAGAAGATATAAACTTAAACAGCAAGATTATGCTAGGTTAGCTCTTAACTACGATTCCAGAAAATTGGTTCCACTTTACATCATTGTTTGCATTCTTTACCCTATTGTTTACAACTATTCTTACGTAATGGGTGGCTTGCAACAGCCAATTTCAAAGCTGGCAGATTTTAAATGGATGGTGTTTTTCATTTTTATGCTTAGTTGTTTATACACTAAACAATGGAAATTATTTTCGCTAATTGCCCTGATGGAAATTGTTCTCAGTCTTACAGGATTTTTCTCAAACTTTAAGGATTATTTTCTGGTAATATTTGCTGGTTTATCAATCATTTTTGGCAAAAATTTAAAGCTAAAACAAGTATTACCACTAGTTGGTATTACGGCAGTTTGTTTGTATATGATTATTATTTGGCAATATGTTAAACCCGAATATAGAAACTATTTATCAGGCGGACAATTAAACCAATCAGTAGTAAGAACCACTGGAGAATCTTTAAATAAACTAAGTGAACTGGTTCAAAATGTGGATCAAATCGCCATAAATCAAGGCTTTAAAGCTACGGTAGATCGTATATCCTATATTGATTTTTTTTCAGCAACGATGGAGTTCGTTCCTGCAAGTATTCCTCATACCCATGGCCGATTATGGGGAGATGCAATAGGCCGTGTTCTACAACCAAGGCTCTTTTTCCCAGAAAAAACATCTATTGATGATTCTGAAATAACCAATAAATATGCTGGCGTTCAGGTATCTGGCAGAGAGTCGGCTACATCGATAAGTTTAGGTTATATGACCGAAAATTACATAGATTTTGGCATTCCCGGAATGTTTATTAGCTTATTTTGTTATGGCTTAATTATTGGCTTTATTTACAAGTACGCCATGACGAGTAGCCCGAATAAAATTATAGGCACCGCAATGATTATCCCATTTTTCATTTTAATTTACCAATTCGAATCCGCATTGAATAAGTTAATTGGTGGCATGTTTATGTATTTGATTATCTATGAATTAATCAGAAGGTTTGTGTTAGATAAGTTTCTTAATCAGATTAAAGCAAAATAATTGTGACAAAAAGATCTGACATACTTGATTTTATTCGTTGGGTGGCAGCTTTTATGGTCGTAAGCGGTCATATTAGATCCATACTTTTTAATGATTACAGCGCTTCAATTCATAACCCAATATATAAAGCTTTGTATTTTGTTACTGGTTTTGGTCATCAAGCTGTAATTGTATTTTTTGTTTTAAGTGGTTATTTAATCGGCAGATCGGTTGTTGCTCAACTTAAAAACGGCAAGTTTAACTTATCAAATTATTTAATATCACGATTTTCAAGAATATATATTGTTTTACTCCCTGCACTAATTTTAACGTGGCTGGTAGATAAAACAGGTACATTTATAGATCAAAAGGGCATTTACACGAGTTGCGATTACATTACTTCTCTTCAAAAGGACCCTGCGGGTAGATTAACAATTCTGCATTTTTTATCATCGCTTACTATGCTGCAGAATATTTGGTTACCGGTTTTAGGTAGCAATGGTCCATTATGGAGTTTATCACCAGAGTTTTGGTATTATATGATTTTCCCAGCTTTAGCAGGAATATTTTTTTACCGTTTTAATTATAAACGCTTCTTAATTTCTATCCTAATAATTTTCATATTTCTTTACTTTTCTCCACTATCTGTAATCAGTTATTTTTTAATTTGGCTATGTGGATTATTAGCATACTTTATTAAGCCACAAAACTTGATTATAAGATATTTATCTCTGGCTGCATTTGGCATTACACTTTGTTACAGCAGAATTTATGATTTAAACTTTACTTGTGAATTAGCTATTGCAGTTACATTAGCGCTGGCGCTAACAACGTTTGACGATCATGAAAAAATACTAAAAGCTAAGTGGTTTAATCAAAAAATGGCCTCTTTTTCCTATTCACTATATTTAATACATTATCCTGTTGGCTTATTTATATTAATTGCAATCGATCGTTTTATTACCCCAATAGTTAAAATAGAAATGAATTTTTATTCTTTATTTCTTTATTTACTTACACTTATAATCATCTATTTCATAAGCTACTTTTTCGCAAAAGCAACGGAATATAAAACCAGTGATCTAAAGAAAATACTCATCCGTTGAAAGTTATTCAAATTTCTGCATCTTACAAACCTGCTTACATTTACGGCGGTCCAATTATGTCTGTTGCTAAACTGTGCGAGGAACTTGCAAAAGATTCGGATATTGAGTTGGAAGTTTTTACAACTACAGCAAATGGCAAAAATGAATTATCGGTTGCTCCAAATAATCCTGTAATTGTAGATGGAGTTAAAGTAAAATACTTTAAAAGAATAACAAAAGATCATACCCATTTCTCGCCTACCCTGCTAAAAGCTTTAAGAAAGGAAATTTTAGATTGTAGAGCAATTAATAAACAAGTAATTATCCACATCCATGCCTGGTGGAATCTGGTTTCAATTTTGAGTTGCTGGCTTGCACAATGGTATAATGTGCCTGTTGTACTATCTCCTAGAGGCATGCTTACCAATTATTCCTTAAATAACAGAAATAACTTACCTAAAAGGTTAATTCATAATTTAAAAGGAAAAAGCCTGCTTAAATATTGCTACATGCATGCCACAAGCAAAAAAGAAAAAGAGGATATTATTGGTTTCATTCGGCCAATAGGAATTGAAGTAATTTACAACCTAATTAGTATGCCAGAAAGCGCTCTTGCGGATGTAGAAACCAATTCCACTCCTATTTTCAAACTCATATTTTTATCCAGGATAGAGGAGAAAAAAGGATTGGAGCTAATATTTAAGGCGCTTTCTAACCTAACAACTAATTGGGTGCTTACAATTGCTGGTGCAGGTGAAACTGAATATATTGAACATTTAAAGACCTATGCAACAAGTTTAAATATTGAAAAGAAGTTAAACTGGGTTGGGCAAATTAGTAATGAAGATAAATTCAATTTGTTTAAATCAAATGATTTAATGGTACTCACTTCCTACAATGAAAATTTTGCCAATGTTGTAATTGAAAGTTTAAGTGTTGGTACCGCAGTATTAATTTCTGAAGAGGTTGGACTTGCAGATTATGTTAAAAGTAATGAACTGGGTTGGGTTGCAAGCTTAAATGTTGAGGCTATTAAATCAGAAATTATTGAAGCGTTTAATATGCATCAAAAAAGATTGGAAATTAGAGAAAAGGCTCCCGAGAAGATCAAACGCGATTTTAATTCGACTCTACTAGCTAAAAAATACATTAATCTATATCTTAAACTTATAAGTTGAGGCATGCAAAAAGATTTTAGCTTTATCATTCTCACTTACAATGAAGAAATTCATTTACCAAGATTATTAAATTCCATCAAAGGTTTAAATGCGCCAATATTTATTCTGGATAGTGGTAGCACAGATCGAACTTTAAAAATTGCCAAAGAATTTAACGCTGTTGTAAAAAGTAATTCTTTCGAAAACCATCCCAAGCAATGGGATTTTGCCTTAAAAAACTTTGAGATTAATACGCCCTGGATTATTGGCTTAGATGCAGACCAAATTGTATCGAAAGAGCTTTTTCAATTGCTAGAGAAGTTTAAGGATGAAGACCATAAAGGAATAAACGGAATTTATTTTAACCGGAAAAATTACTTTCAGGGCAAATGGATTAAATATGGTGGCTATTATCCTTTCTATTTACTGAAAATGTTTAGAGCTGAAGTTGGTTATTCAGATTTAAATGAAAATATGGATCACCGATTTATCGTTCCAGGTAAAACTATTATATGGAAAAATGGATTTTTAGAGGAAGATAATCTGAAAGAAAACGATTTGCAATTCTGGAAATCTAAGCACCAAAAATATAGTGATCTTATTGCTCAGGAAGAATTAGACAGGCAAAATAAAATTAGAACACAAACCCTAAAACCTAATTTATCTGGAAGCCCTGATGAGCGTAGAGCTTGGTTTAAGCAAATTTGGTGGACTTTGCCTTTAGGTATTAGGCCATATTTGTATTTTAGCTACCGCATGTTATTCAAACTTGGTATATTAGATGGCACAAAAGGCATTTACTTTCATTATTTGCAAGGTTTATGGTTTCGGCTTTTAGTAGATCGAAAGATAAAAGAACTCAAACTAAAAAATAATAATACTCCCACCAGCATATGACCGAAATATCCACCGATCAACTGAAAAAGAATGCCAATAAACAGGCTATAAAATTTATATTATGTTTATTTGTTTTGTACATCATTTTTAGCCAGGGCAATATATTTATGAACAGTGTAATGAGCCCTGATGGTAAATACTACAATGCGTACATTTCCAATCACCTTAACTACATACAAGGTTTAAAAAGTGCCCTAATTGCACCTGCCGTGTGGATTATTAAGCTGTTTGGCTTTTATGCCATCCACAATGAAATGGATGTAATGGTGGTAAATGGTCCTTATTTAAGGAATTAACTATTCTTGTTTGGGCTTAGGCGTTATGAGTTTTTTAGCAGCCTTTGTACTTTCTTTTCCAACCTCGTGGAAAGCGACCTTTAAAATGTTGGTTATCGGCTTAATTACCATTTATGTTTTAAACGTTTTACGTATAGCTGGCCTAGGTTTATTGTTTGCTACCTTTCATTCTCAACGCAATTATTTTGAGTACCACCACGAAATTTTTAATGTATTAGTTTACATCATAATTTTTATAATGCTTTACGTTTGGATTAAGAAAAACACAAAAAATACTAAACCTAAATCATTATAAGTTCTCCAAAATAGATTGCTCTATTTTTTCTTAAGTTTTATTATCCCTAATTTATTATCATGTATATCCTTGGTGTAAATGCCTACCATGGCGATTCTTCTGCCTGCATTTTTAAAAATGACATTTTAATCGCTGCATCCGAAGAAGAACGTTTTAGAAGGATAAAGCATTGGGCAGGCTTCCCATCAAAGGCTATACAATTTTGTTTGGATGAAGCGAAAATTGATATTAAGGATTTAGATTATATTGCTATCTCCCGCGATCCCAAAGCAAATTTTAAACAAAAAGTTTTTACTGCATTAAAAAATAGATTAAGCATTAAAAACATCGTCGATCGATTAAAAAACCTTAAAAAAGCTTCATCTATTGAAAATGATTTTATTGAGCATTTTAAAGTAGATGCCCAAGATTTAATCGGTAAAATAATTAATGTAGAACACCATAGAAGTCATTTAGCGAGTGCTTTTTTTGCCTCCCCTTATCAAGAATCTGCCTTACTTTCTATAGATGGTTTTGGCGATTTTAGTAGCACCATGACTGCAGTTGGAAAAGGTTTAAATATTGAAGTTTTAAATACTGTTTCCTACCCCCATTCTTTAGGATTATTTTATACCCTTTTTACCCAATACCTAGGTTTTTTGCACTACGGCGATGAATATAAGGTAATGGGCTTGGCGCCATATGGTACACCTAAATACACCAACCAAGTAAAAAATGTAATTAGAATAAAAGACAATGGTCTTTTTGAGCTAAATCTGGAATATTTTAATCATCCAAAAAAGGGGGTACAAATGGTTTGGGAAAATGGTATTCCAGCAATGGAATCTTTATTTACCTCTAAACTAATAAACGATTTTGGCCCTCAACGTGCTTATAATGAAGATTTATCTCAATACCACAAAGATTTAGCTGCATCAGTACAAAAAGTTACAGAAGAAATTATAATTCATATCCTTAACCATTTACATAAGCAAACTGGGTTAAATTCTATATGTATTGCAGGTGGTGTGGCACAAAACTCAGTAGCAAACGGTAAAATTTTAAGTTCAACACCTTTTACATCCATTTACATTCCACCTGCAGGGCATGATGCAGGAACCGCAATTGGCGCAGCTTTATGGCAGTATAATCAAGTTTTAAAGCAACCTAGAATTAGCCCAATGTTACATGGTTTTTTCGGAAGTAAATTTGATGATGATTACATTGAAAAACTATTAAAAACTAAAAATATTACCTACCAAAAGTTAGATTGGGATGTGTTATATAATGAGGTTACCAACTGTTTAATTGATAGTGGTGTGGTGGGCTGGTTTCAGGGGCGTGCAGAATTTGGTCCTCGTGCTTTAGGCAATCGCTCTATCCTGGCTGATCCTCGAAGAAATGATGCAAAAGAACTTATCAATTCTAAAATAAAAAGAAGAGAATCTTTCCGCCCATTTGCCCCTTCTATATTAAAAGAATATAGTAAAGATTATTTTGAACATGATGATATTGTACCTTTTATGGAAAAAGTGTACACCATTACACCAGATAAAAGAAGCGAGATACCAGCGGTATGCCATGTTGATGGTACCGGTCGATTACAAACTGTAGATGGAGCTATTAACCCACGTTATTACCAGCTAATTGAGGCATTTTACAAGAAAACCAATGTACCAATTTTGTTAAACACTTCTTTTAACGAGAATGAACCTATAGTAAATACACCTGACGAGGCATTAAACTGCTTTTTAAGAACAAATATGGATATGCTGGTTATCGAACGTTTTCTGATTATTAAAGCATAGATATTTATATATTTATACGCTGTTTATCCTTATTACTTAATGAATATACCAATTGCAATGTTGCATCACATCAGTGATGCCCCACATTCCAGTTTAAAGCCCTGGAATATCGTTCATCAACAGTTTATTGATTTGTTGGATTGCATTTTAGAAAAGGGCTTAACTACAGTAACTTTTGCGGATTTAGAAAAAGGCGAAAACGCTAAGAAAAAGGTCATCATTACCTTTGATGATTGTCCGGCATCATTATTTGATTTTGCGATTCCCGAACTGATTAAAAGAAATATGAAAGCGGTTTTTTATATTCCAACTTCTCATATTGGTGGCTATAATGTATGGGATACCGAAGAGTTAAACTTAGTTGAAGTAAAATTAATGACTGCTGCCCAATTAACCGAGCTAAAAAAGATGGGGATGGAAATTGGCAGTCATGGAGAGGAGCATCAAAGATTAAATACTTTAGATGCGGAAGATGCTTTTAAAGAAATTATACGTTCTAAAAACATTTTAGAAGAGTTATTAAATGAGCCTGTTTATTCTTTTGCACATCCATATGCAGAAATTCCTAAAGGATATAAGCAAATGCTTAGGAGAGCGGGCTATATTGCGGCGGTTTCAATTTACCAATCTATACAAAATCAATATGCCTTACGCCGGTTTGGCATTCACGAATCTGATAACAAAAAGTCTATCTCTTTTAAGCTAACGCCATTGTATTTGCGTATGAGGCAGCTTTACGATCCTTTTCTTCAAGTTCAGAAGGCAGTAAAAAAACAGATTAACCATTTAAGGTTTAAGCAAGGCAACCTTCCATTCTTGTTCTTTTTCGTTTACAACATCGCGGGTTTCTAAAAACTGATAATTCTTTTTCAGTTTCTCCCAAATCACATCATTTCCAAGGTAATTGCACATTGAAATGATAATCAATCCTTCCTTGTTCAAATAATTTTGCACGCACTCTTTAATCTTGCTTAAAGGCCGATTAAAGTAATAAAGGCTTTCATTAAAGATAATAACATCAAACTTTTCATTTAAAACTTCATTTTCAAAATCCAGATTTTTAAATTTAATATTCTCGTATCTTCTGGAAGCTTTTTTAATGGCATTTTCAGAAATATCTATCCCCTGGTAAATAAACTTATCAGGGTTTGCTTTTTTTAAATAGCCATATAAAACGCCCTGTCCGCAGCCTACATCCAACACGGCTTTACCCCTTGCATAATTATTGTAAAACTGAACAATAACTTCATAATGTTTGGCTTCGCTTTCCGATGCCAGTACATCCCAATCTCCATTTGCAAATTGTTTTTCCCAGGTACTTTTTGCCACCCTGTTGCCAAAACCATACTTCCATAAAAGGTTTTTATGCAGCAAGCGTCTGATTTTATTCTCTAACCTATCGTATATCATCATAATCTAAAAGTAAAGGTGGCTATATAATATTGTTATCCTTAAATAATTTCCGTAAATTGATATAACCAAAATATAGAAATTATGAACATGCTCAAAAAAATCCAAAACTGGGGGGATCATCATCACCCTAAATGGCTCGACTTTTTTAGAATGGCTTTAGGAGTTGTATTGGTTTGGAAAGGGATAGCTTTTGCCTTGAATTTAGATGCTTTTAACGGGCTAATGCGAGGTGCCATGCTCGGTACAGCAATTTCTATTAGTCTTTTAGCACATTTAATTATTGTATTACACATTATTGGCGGCTTAGCAATTGCTTTGGGTACACAAACCAGGCTTTTTAGCTTGCTTAATTTGCCAATATTAATTGGTGCCGTATTTTTTGTCAACTTATCAGAAAATATTTTCAGACCTTATTCTGAATTTTGGTTTTCTGTGGCGGTACTAATCGGTCTTGCTTGTTTCTTAATTGAAGGTAATGGAATATTATCAATTGAAAATCAAAGAAAATTAAGCGCTTAATTCTATTAATATTAACTTTTACATTTTAATATACAATGCCGGATGCTTCCCATCCGGCATTTTTTTTGCCATTACTTTTTTAGATAATTGTAAAAATGATTGTATTAAACTAGCTGTTCGTGATGTTCCTCAAGGCATCTCGAACTAACGATAAAAAGGGTTCTCTGAACCCGTAAATAATTAAAGGCTTAAATAGATTTCTGAATTCAGAAATCCAGCTTTATTAATAGTACGAGATGTGCTGAAAAAGCAAACATCTCGAACAGCTGACATCCTACAGAATATTTCGGAATGATTACGTAATATAAATAAAGGGTGCAAGACAAATAAAAAACCATTATCCCTATATTTACTACATGATAAGATTATTTAATGAAATGCCTACTGAAATTTTGCAGGATGTAAAGGTTGGCGATATGGTTACCGATACTTTTAGCAAAACTGGTTTGGTAGAAAACATTGAGATTAGTGATGATGGTTTGTATCGCATTTATGAGTTTACACTTGTTACTGGTAGAAGCATAGTTGTTAAAAAATAATTTCAGCCTTGCTTATCATCACCTAACCTACTATTATGCAGTTATTTATTGTCCTTTTTGGGATTCTCCTCCTCTTTGTACTGATTTTAAAGAAACTAAACCCGATGATTGCGCTCTTAGCCGTAGCCATTGTAACTGGTTTACTATTGGGTATGCCTGCAACTAAGGTTATGGTTTCTATTAGCAATGGCATTGGCAGCACATTGGGCAGTATGGTTATGGTGCTTGCTTTGGGGGCTATGATGGGGAAATTGATTGAAGATAGCGGCTCGGCAAAAAAGATTGTATTTATTTTAATGCGTGCCTTTGGACAAAAAAATATTCAGTGGGCAGTTTTGTTAACAGGCATCTTGGTTGGTATTCCGCTTTTTTATAATGCTGGTTTTGTGGTTTTAATTCCGCTAGTATTTGCCATTGCATCAGCAACAGGTTTATCAAAACTTTATATCGGTATACCAATGGCAGCAGCATTATCGGTAACTCATGGTTTTTTACCACCACACCCTGGGCCCGTTGCCTTGGCAGGAATATTCCACGCAGATATTGGTAAAACATTAATTTACGGGTTAATTTTGAGTATCCCTATTGCAATTATTGCAGGCGTATATTTTCCGAGATTAATTGTAAAAAGAACTGTTACTACAAATAATTACAGTATCGATCAGGAACATAATCTGCCTTCGGGGTTTAAAAGTTTTATTATGGCATTGCTTCCTGTATTTTTAATTATTGCGGGCACAATAGGCAACGGAATTAAGATTGATTACTTTATAAAACCTCTTTTTACTTTTCTTGCAGATCCAACTTCGGCCTTATTAATTTCCGTTTTACTTACCTTATTTATTCAAGGAAGAAGCGTAGCTAAAGCAATGGAATCTTGTACAGAAGGCGTTAAAAGTATTGCAATGATTGTATTAATTATTGCTGCAGGTGGTGCTTTTAAACAAATATTGGTGGATAGCGGCGTTGGCGAAACGGTTAAGGTACTTACTGCTGATTTAAATCTTTCGCCACTTTTATTGGCATGGCTTATTACGGCATCTTTAAGGGTAACATTAGGATCGGCAACTGTGGCTGCATTAACCGCATCAGGGATGGTATTACCCCTTATTGGGCCAACGGCATCACCAGAGTTAATGGTGTTATCCGTTGGTGCTGGTAGCCTAATGTTTTCTCATGTTAATGATACGGGTTTCTGGATGTTTAAAGAATATTTTAACTTGAGTTTAAAACAAACTTTTGCCACATGGACCATCATGGAAAGTATTGTTTCTATTTTAGGATTATTAGGTGTATTATTATTAAATCAGTTTAACTTTTTGTAATTATCTGCACTATTTTATGTAAACGGTTTTAATATTTACAAATTCGTGGATACCAAACATGCCTAATTCTCGTCCATAACCAGATTGGTTAATGCCACCAAAAGGCAATGCAGGATCGGATTTTACACCTTCATTTACAAAACAAGAACCTGCTGCCAGTTTGTTTTTGGCAATATCTTCGGCTAAAGTTGCATTTTTTGTAAATACGGCAGCACCCAGGCCAAAGGGAGTATCGTTTGCAATAAATATGGCTTCGTCAATATCTTTAGCTGAAATAATTGCCGCAACAGGACCAAAAATTTCTTCATCATAAGCCAATATTCCTTTTTTTACTCCCGTTAAAATTGTTGGTGGATAAAAAGCGTGCTCGCCATGCATATCAGGGATTTCTCCTCCTAAAATACATTTAGCACCTAGTTTAATACATTTTAAAACTTGTTCATGCAACTCGTCGCGAAGTTCAACTCTAGACATTGGTCCTAAATCTGTATCCTCCTTCAAAGGATCTCCCATTTTTTTTGAAGCCATATGTACTTTAAATAGCCTCGTAAATTCCTCTTCAACTTCTTTAACAACAATAAATCTTTTGGCTGCAATACAACTTTGTCCGTTATTAATTAAACGAGCTTCGGCACACACTTTGGCGGCTAATATTAAATCCGCATCGCCAAGTATAATGTAAGGATCGCTGCCGCCTAATTCTAATACCGTTTTCTTTAAAAACTCACCTGCATGTTTGGCAACTTTTTTACCTGCATCGGTACTTCCAGTAAGGGTTACAGCTTTAATAAGAGGGTGTTCTATTACTTTATCAATGGCTTTGCTTCCTGTAATTAAAACATCAAATATATGCTGCTCAAAACCAGCCTCAACCATTACATCCTTAATTGCAACTGCACACCCCATAACGCCCGATGCATGTTTAAGTATGCCACCATTACCAGCCATTAAAGCTGGCGCCAAAAACCGAAAAACCTGCCAAAAGGGGAAATTCCATGGCATAATAGCCAGTACCACACCAATGGGTTGAAAGCTTACATAACTGTTTGTAGCAGCTGTATTAATGGATTGATCGGCCAAAAATTTTTCGCCATTTTCTGCATAGTACTTACAAACTGCAGCACATTTTAATACCTCTGCAACTCCAGCTTTAAGGGGTTTACCCATTTCAAGTGCCATTAACCTGGCAAGTTTATCTTTTCTTTTACTTAATATTTCAGCAACTTTTAATAATTGCTTTGCACGGTATTGGTGTGATGTATCTTTATATTTAAGCCAGCCTTGATGTACCTTTTCAATTTTCGCAACAATTTGTTGGTCTGTATCTGCGGTATAAGCTTTTACTTTAGCTCCGTTTAAAGGATTGATCGATTCTATGGTCATAACTATTATGCTTAAAGATTAAATATTGGCGTTAAAAAGATGAGAGTAGCGCTATGGCTTCAATAAATCTTTCAGGACAACCCAAACATTTTCTGCCAAAATTTTATCTCCTTCTGCTGTCGGATGGATGCCATCTGCCTGGTTAAGTTTAGGAATACCGCCAACTTTATCTAATAAGAAGGGAATTAATGCCATATTGTTTTTCTTGGCGAGATCAGGAAATATGTTTTTAAACTCAGAAGTATATTTGGCACCCATACTCGGTGGCATTTGCATACCTGCAATAACCAATTTAGCATTTGGGTATTTTGCTTTAACACGATCTATAATATCCTGCAAATTTTTAATGGTTTGATTAACAGGCAACCCTCTTAAACCATCGTTTGAGCCTAACTCTAACACAAAAATATCAACTGGTTGCTTCAATAACCAATCTATTCTACCTTTACCTCCAGCAGATGTTTCGCCACTTAAACCTCCATTTATTACTTTATAAGGAAGCTTTAACGAATCTATTCTGTTTTGAATTAAAGCTGGATAAGCTTCAGAAGGATCAAGACCATAGCCTGCCGTAAGGCTTGTACCAAAAAAGAGGATATTTTTCGTTTTCACATCAGACTTTGCCCCTGATCGGTCAGCCGAATCTAAAGTTTTATCATTATTGGTTTTATTCTGCTGATTTCCGCAAGAAGCGAAGAAAACAGTCAAAACAATTAATCCCATCAGGCGTTTTCGTAACATATACAAGTATTTCTATCTAATAATAAATTAGTAATTTAACAGGGAACATCCATATTATGTTTGTCGCCCAATCATCATTTAAAATTAAAACCTCATCCATTGGAAAGTATCCTAAATATTCGAAATGTAAGTAAAATTTATCAAAGTGCAGGACGGGAATTAACCGTTCTGGATCAAATTAACTTTTCAATTACAGCAGGCTCTACGGTAGCCATTACAGGACCATCGGGTAGTGGAAAAACCACTTTACTGGGTTTATGCGCAGGTTTAGATCAATCTAGTAGCGGTAGTGTAGAGCTTAATCAAATTGCTTTGGAGAGATTAAATGAGGATGCACGTGCAGCTGTTCGGAATAAATACGTTGGTTTTATCTTTCAAAATTTCCAGCTCCTTCCTACGCTAACGGCTTTAGAAAACGTGATGGTTCCACTTGAATTACGTGGTGCAAAAAATATTAAAGCACAGGCGCTTGAGCTTTTGGATAAAGTTGGTTTGGTTGATCGTTCTCATCATTATCCGGTACAATTATCTGGTGGAGAGCAGCAACGAGTTTCTTTAGCGAGAGCTTTTTCTAACCAACCGGCTATTCTTTTTGCAGATGAACCAACGGGAAATCTTGATGCCGAAACAAGCGAAAAAATCATTAAGCTTTTATTCGATTTAAACAAAGATGCAGGTACAACTTTGGTTATTGTTACCCACGATTTGGAACTTGCTGCCCGTACCGGTCGAATTATTAAAATAAAAGGGGGCTTAATTCAGTCAGACGAAAGCCAGAGCCATGCCTAATTCATCCGTACAAACGCAAAAAATAAGCATTTCATGGCTATTTAAAATGGCTTGGAGAGATAGTAGAAGAAACCGATCAAGGTTATTTCTTTTTATATCTTCTATTGTTTTAGGGATTGCTGCTCTTGTTGCGGTTTATTCTTTTAAAGATAATTTACAAAGGGATATAGATAAGCAAGCTAAAGAGTTAACTGGTGCTGATTTGATTATAGAAAGTCGTAAAGAAATCAGTAAAAACACCCAAAGCATGCTGGATACGCTCGGAGATGAGCGATCTCAGGAAAAAAACTTTGGTTCAATGATTTACTTTTTAAAAGGTAATGGTAGCAGATTGGTTCAAATTAAAGCTTTAAAGGGTAAATATCCATATTATGGAACCATAGAAACGAACCCTATTAGTGCTGCACAAAACTTTCAAAAAGGTAGAAATGCGCTTGTAGACCAAACCTTAATGCTTCAGTTTAAAGCTAAAGTTGGTGATTCAGTAAAAATTGGAGAACTTAATTTCCTCATTTCTGGAGTTTTAAATAAAGCTCCCGGTCAAACCGGAATTGCAGCTAGTATAGCGCCAACCGTTTATATTCCGCTTCAATATTTGGATAAAACTAAGTTAATTCAATTAGGAAGCAGGGTAATTAATCGCTTTTATTATCGATACAATAACCCTTCAAATGTTGATGCTTTTGTTAAAAAAATGCAGCCAAGGTTTGATAAGGAAGGCCTCGACGCTGAAACAGTAGAATCAAGAAAGGCACAAACAGGGCGATCGTTTAAAGATGTAAATCGGTTCCTTGCTTTATCAGGGTTTATTGCTTTATTATTAGGTTGTATTGGTGTAGGAAGTGCTATTCATGTTTATATTCAAGAAAAACTGAGCGCAATAGCTACATTAAGGTGCTTGGGCTTAAAGGCAAGAGATGCTTTTTTTATCTACCTAATTCAAATTTCCATCATAGGGTTTATAGCTGCTTTTTTAGGGGCTGTATTGGGTACAGTAATTCAGTTTTTGTTCCCACTGGTTATGAAGGATTTTATACCTGTGGAAGTGAGCATGCAGATTTCAGGGTTGGCTATTGGACAAGGAATTTTACTAGGGTTAATTATTTCAATTCTTTTTGCCTTGCCTTCACTCCTATCTGTTAGAAAAATTTCACCTTTAAATGCCATTCGTGTTTCTTTTGAAAAGGTAGCAGGCAAAAGAGATTTACTCCTTTGGTTTGTTTATTTCCTGATGGTTTTATTTGTTTTTGGCTTTACTTACCTCCAAATGAAGGGTTGGCTACAAACATTTATGTTTACCATTGGTATTTCAGTAGCATTTTTGTTATTGGTTTTATTTTCAAAAGTATTGATGTTTCTGGTCAAAAAACTCTTACCAGATTCTTTAAGTTATTTATGGCGACAGGGTTTTGCTAATTTATATCGTCCAAATAACCAAACTTTAATGCTTACGGTTTCCATTGGTTTATCTACAGCATTTATTTGTACGTTATACTTTGTACAGGTTATTTTGATAAATAGGGTTACATTTTCTTCCGGAAAAAATCAGCCGAATATGGTTTTATTTGATATTCAGAGTACTCAAAAAGAACCTCTAAATAAATTAACTGCTTCTTACCATCTTCCGTTAATGAACCAGGTTCCAGTAATTACAATGCGGATTGAGGAAATTAATGGTAAGAAAGCTAGTGCTGATAGCAGCAATCGCTCGGCGTTTAAGAATGAGATTAGAACAACTTATCAGGATACTTTAACAGCAGCAGAAAAAATAACCGCTGGTAGCTGGATTGGAAAAGCAGAAACAGGCAAAACCATTTATATTTCCTTGGATCAGATTTTTGCTGATAGAATCCATGTGAAATTGAAGGATACCATCTTATTTAATGTGCAGGGCATGATGATTCCTACCGTTGTAGGGAGTTTGAGGGAAGTAAACTGGAGTAGATTGCAAACCAATTTTCGTGTTGTGTTTCCTACAGGTGTGCTTGAGGATGCGCCGCAATTTTATGTACTTATGACTAGAATCCCATCAGCAGAGGTTTCAGCACAGTTTCAAGCTGCTGTTGTTCAGGATTTTCCCAATGTTTCTGTTATTGATCTCGATCTTATTTTAAAATTGCTTGATGAATTGCTTGGTAAAATTGGTTTCGTAATTAGGTTTATGGCGGGCTTTAGTATGGCTACAGGGTGGATTGTTTTAATTTCGGCTGTATTAACCAGTAAAAACCAACGTACTAAAGAAAGTATTTTACTGAGAACAATGGGTGCAAGCAGGAAGCAAATTTTAACCATTACCGCAATAGAATATTTCTTTTTAGGCTTTTTTGCATCAGCCGCAGGCTTAATTTTAGCATTGGGCAGCAGCTGGGTTTTGGCTAAGTTTCTTTTTGATGTAGTTTTTATTCCACCTTTTATTCCAACATTAATTCTTTTTGGATCAGTTATTTTATTGGTATTAATTACTGGTGTTTTAAGTAGTAGGAATGTATTGAACCAACCGCCACTTAAAATTTTAAGAAACGAAGGGAATTAAGTTATAGTTAGAATGTTTATTGTATTATTTGTATTGAGATATTTTTTGCACTTTTACAGCAAAATGAGAAGAAAATCTTCCAATATGAATAATTTGTAAAGAGTTTAAAATTACTGCATCTAAAATAATATGCGTACCGATGTAATGGAGATGTGGTAGCTAATAATTAATTAAATCCTTAATTTGATCGGAAAGTTAAGAAAGATAAGTAGTAGATAAAAAATGTATAAGAATCTTTATTATGTTTTTTGTGGCTTGTTAGTTCTTGGGTTATATTTTTGGACGCTAATAAGTTCAGTATTTTCAGATAATAAAAGCTCAAACATACTTCGTGAAAATTTGTCAGGATACTGGGTTCTAGTATCTCATAACCCATATGCCAAAACTGCTTTTATTGGCGCCGATGGAAGTGTTATCTCTTTCAGTAAATACTTTATATCTACTAAAACCAACTTTTTACCTAAGCAATACAGCTTGAGATATATTTCTTACGAAATGGACGGAAAGACATTTAAAGATCAAGCTGTAATTATTTTATCAAAAGGTGATAAGTACAATGATTGGATGCGTGATGGATACGCTGTAACAAAAATTAGTGCTGACAGTTTAAAATTGGTTCCAACTTATATGATTCAGGGAAGCTTAAATCCCAAAGAATATACTTTTAAAAGAGTTAGAAAGGAATAATCTCATATTAGCATAAATATTTTGTTCTAAAAAATATTCTTTCAGAGAGTTTATAAAAATGAAGCTAAATAAAAAAATACTGCTGCTTTTACTTTTTATAGATTTTCAAAATATTCGTTTCGGGTATCGATTCGTCAATTACAGTAAAACAAAAAACAAGGAAGAGTTATTCTTATTGGTATTTTCTGTTTTACTGTAATTAATATAATAATTTGATAATTTTTAGTTCTTAACTCTGTTTTTTTCTTCGTTAGCGCCTGATGATTCGTGTTTATTTGGTGTAGAAAAAGCCTTTCCAAAACGATAGCTATAGCTGAGTACAACCGTTCTTGAATCTCCTCTATTAGTCCAGTTGGCTTCTGTGTTTGCTAAATTATTAATAACGCCTACAAATACCCGATCTCTAAAAATATCATTTGCTGAAAGCTTTAAAGTACTTTTAGGTGAGAGTTTTTTCTGCACTGCTGCTCCAAACTCATGTACGGCAGCAACTAAAAACTGTACGTTTGAAAGTTTACTTTGATAACTAAAGTTGGCTTCAGCATTCCATGTAGGGCTAATTTTTATCTGTAAGTTTGGTGCCGTTCTAAAATAAGTACCGTTGGTAGATAAGAAGCCGGTATAAAAATCTGTTTTCGATATAATATTACCCAACTCCAGGTATGCATTTAATTTAAGCCATTTGGAAAGATCTATTTCACCATTTACCGATATGTTTTTTACGGTTGTTTTACCCACATTGGCTGGTCTGCTGTAATAAGTTCCGTTTACAATTTCAATGGTTTCATTTACCTCATCTCGCACCCAACTGTAGCCTAATGTGGTGGTAATTTTATTTTTAAATGTGTGCGAGAGCTCTAAACTTTGCGTAAAAGCAGGTTTTAAGAAGGGATTACCAACATAGTAGGTAAATTTATCCAGTGGAGAAAAAAATGGATTTAAATCTTGATAATAAGGACGATCAATTCTTCTGCCATAATTTAAACCAAGTTGATTGTTGCCCGCGGTATCCAATTTATAAGAAAAATAAAAAGTAGGGAATAAACTATTGTATGTTCTTCTAAAGCTCGAATCGGGTTTTACGATATTACCTAGCTGATGCCCGTTAGAAATGGTATTTTCGTACCTCAACCCTACTTGCAGAGAGAATCTTTTCCCTTCTTTACTAAAATTTAAATAGGCGGCATTAATATTTTCCTTGTAAATAAAGTGATTACTTTTTTCGTAATCGGCGCTTGTTTTGTTATTAGCCGTTATAGAATAATCAGCAATATTATCTGTTTGTGTGTAGGCAGTTTTTACGCCTGCATCCAACTTCCAGTTGTTTTTTAAAGGGTGAGAATAATCAGCTTTTGCAGTGTAAATATCAATGTTTGAAGGTAAGCTACCTGATAAAATATCTTGAGATTTTAAAGCCATATTGGGCAGGTAACTGTAATTATAATACGTTTGATCTGTTTGATTCCGGTAAAGAAGGTAATCTGCATCGATGGTTAATTCTCTACCAGCTTTATCAAATTTGTGGCGGTAATTTAAGTTTACGCCAGCATTTTGATATAAAATATTATCAATATTTTCTGCTTTAATAATAGAGTCCAGCTGCAAACTAGCGTTAGATAAATTACTTGTATTGTTATTTACTTGTTTGGATTTTCGGTTCATTCCCGTAAAAACTACACCCCAGGTTGTTTTATCTGATGCGTAGTAATCTAATCCTGTTTTAAGGTTTAAAGTATTTCCGTGTCTTCTGAAATAAGAATTTTGGTTGAAGTAATAATCTGGGCTGCCATCTGGCTTTTTATATTTACGGTTTAAATCTAAATCGGTAAAACTATTATTTAGGTTGTAGCTTAAATTTCCAAACACATTAATTTTATCTTTTCTATAGTTAAAATTAAAACTGTTGTTTGATCTGGTTAGCTCCCCTTGGTTTAACCCAATATTAATACCTCCATTGAAACCTGCAATCTTAGTTTTTTTAGTTTTAATATTGATAATCCCTGCATTGCCTGCTGCATCATATTTTGCAGGTGGGTTAGTCATTAATTCAATTTGATCTAGCGATGATGAAGGCAAGGATTTCAAATAGTTTTCGAGATCATTGCCTGATAAATAGGTTGGTTTATCATCAATAAATATGGTTACACCGTTTTTTCCTTTTAAGGTAATATTGCCATTTTGATCAACATTTACGCCCGGCGATTTACTTAAAACATCAAGCGCTGTGCTACCAGCATTGGATATTAAGGCATCTACATTTACAACCGTTCTATCTATCTTACGTTCTACAAAAGCCTTTTGTGCCGTTACATTTACTTCTTTAAGATTGGTAGATGTGGCAATTATTTTAATATCTGGTAGGTTAATATCAGCATGGTTTGCATCAACAACAAGTATTGCGCTGGTGTAGATTGGTGCACCCATAACCGAAATTTTAATTTGATACTTGCCATAAGCAAGCTTAGTAAAGCTAAAAAGACCATCAGTTTCTGTAAATGTTGTTTTAAGTAAAACTGAATCCTTTAATAACGCTACGGTTGCAAATTCTATATTTTTCTGCTCTCCATCTTTTACGTGTCCGTAAATTTTGGCTTCGGGTTGTTGAGCATGTACAAAAGTTGAGGCAATACAAAGCCATGCGACTAAAAAAGCCGTTAATTTAAATTTCATAATATGGTTTTATTTCAGTCTTAGCGCTTATTTTTAGTATCAACCTCATAGTTGTACAATAAAGAACGATTATCTTTTTTAAGGTATTTAGATTTATATTTTTTGTGTAAATCTGAGGATTGTTTTACACCATTTACGATTAAATTATCTTTATTCAACTTATAAGATAGCTTGTTGGTTTGAGTAACGATGCCATCGCTTAACAATTCGCTGTTAATTTCGTCTGTATAATCTTTTCCATCTCCATTAGTTACCGTAACTGATTTGTAGGTATGCTCGCTAGTTGAGTTTGTTTTGGCCTCACCATTTTTTAAAGTAACTGGTGGCAACGGTGGCGATGGTGGCATAACTGCTGTTACAGGAGTTATTGGCGTTGGCGGTGTGGGTGGTGTAGTTGAGTTTCTGGGCATAGGAATGGCGATGGGTGTTGGCGGTGTTGGTGGCACAGGCAAGCTCTTTCCTTCTTTTGCATATCGCTTGGTATCTTCTACATATTGCGCTGCATCTTTAGCAAATTGCGCTGCATCTCTGGCATATTGTGCTGCATCAGCCGCGTAACGCTTTTGATCTTCTTCGTACCTTTGTTCATGTTTAGTAGCTTTTGCATCATTTATAGCACGTTGCTTATCTGCCGCTTGTAAAGCTTTATCATTTGCCAATATTTGCTCATCCATAGCACGTACTTTATCAGAAATTGCTTTTTCAAGATCCTCTGGGGATTGATTTTTTCCGGCAATGCTTGTTTCTTTGCTTTTAACGGTTTTATTCTTTTTAGTTGTGTCTTGTACTATTGTGTTTTCAATAGTAGTAATTGCAGTAGAAATGTGTTTTGTAATGATGCTTTTTGCTTGTCCTGCGTTTTTAAATGCAGCCGTACACAGCACTACAAAAACGAGTGCTACGGTTAAAATTGTCTTTTCCATTTTATTTAGGGTTGATTTGGTATCGAATAACATTCTGCTGGCTCTATGCAACAGATTATTTTTTTTGCCGGTAATGGCCATAGCGTAGTTGGGTACACTTTGCTTAAATTCCTGACAAAAGATTAGGGCTTTAACATAGTTTTTACGATCGTTAACACAGGCAATCGCTAAATCATCACAACAGTGTTCTCTTTCGGTTTTAATTAATTTTGAAACCCATAATACGGCTGGGTTAAAGAAAAATACGATTTCTATAAAGCTTTGTAGAAAATTTACCAGGTAATCTTTACGTTTAATATGCGCAAGTTCATGAGAGAGTATTGCTTCTACTTCGGGGCTTGATAAGCCATTTATTAATCCAAGGGGAATTAAAATTAAAGGTTTAAAATGTCCAACAGCCATAGGTACATCCGCCAAGCCTGATTGTAATAATTTAACAGTTTGATTGATGCCTAATTTCGCGGCAAGTTCTTCTAATTTTTCGTCCCATTTTCGCCCTGCAGCATAAACCTGGTTATTTCTTAAATGATGAATGGTATTAACCCCTACCAGTAATTGAATACTTTTTACGCAGATAATTAAAAACCAAATCATTACTATTTGATAGTTATAGGCATTCCAAAGGGAGCATATTTTATCAAGGTTTATTTGTAGCTCAGCCTTTGTTCCATCAGATATATGCTGGTTTAAGGTATTTGAAACATTGATCGTATTTACATTAACCAGCGTTTGTGCTGCTACCGATGCTCCTAATTCATTATAAAATATAACGCCAATAGCAATTACAAAAAGTGCCAGGCAAGCTGTTAGTAAATTATAACGGGTTGTTGCGCTTGCCTTGCGTGTGCTAAATATAACTATACCGCTAACAAATGCCAGGATAACACCAAGCCAAAGCGAGTGAAAAAGTGTGGTACCTAAAGCGTGAAGCCAGTTTTGAGGTAAAAGATTAAATATTTTAAATTCCATAATGGTGGTTCTTTAGAATTTTATTTACTGTTTATTAATCCATGCTATCCAATAGCCTCTTAATCTCTTCTATATCTGATTTTGATGTTTTTTCGTTCCCTAAAAGTTGCATCATTAATTTTGAAGCCGAACCTTTATAAAGGGTATTTACAAAACGATCCAGTAATTGATCTTTCGTTTTCTCCTCTGCCTCAACCGGAATGTAGATGTGTTTCATCTGACTTTCATCGCGTTTTAAGATTCCCTTTTCTGCCAAAATTTGCATCTGTTTAAGCGTAGAAGTATAGTTAACCTCTCGTTGCTCATTCAATTTATCATTTACAAACCTAACCGTTGAAGGGCCAAATTCCCACAATACCTGCAATATTTCTAGCTCGGCTTTAGTAGGTTCAGGGAGGTTATTTTCAGTTTGAGTAACTTTCATAACCTAAAGGTACGATAGTTTTCGTACGATGCAAATATTATGTTGTTTTTTTTTATTTTTTTTTAACCACGGATAGCCACAAATAAAATAAATTTATCTGTAGCTATCCTTGTTATTTGTGGTTAATAAGTTTTAGAGCAAAGAAATAACCATAAATAAATACTCTCTAAATGAATCATCTATGGTTAATATTGAGAATAAATTAGTTCTTTTTTAATGCTTTAATTACAGCAATAAGATCTTCTTCGCCATAAGTAGCCTCGGCTTGCTGAAATGTATGCAAAGCGGTTTTAGCTAAAGGGGAAGAAAGGCCTTCGTTTTTTGCTAGTTTTAAATCTTTAACAATATGCTTTAACGCAAATGCAGCCTTATAATTATCACTTGCAATAGCATCGCCTTTAATTTTCGTAAAAATATTTCCTATGGCTGCATTGTTAATCAGGTTTAATAAATCTTCGGTTTTAATGCCTTGTTCATTTGCAAATAATACCGTTTCTGCCAAGCCTTGTGTGTAATAGGCCAGCAGTGAGTTAATTGCCAACTTGGCGCTATTGCCTGCTCCAGTATCACCAACACGCAGTGCCATTTTTCCTAACTTTTCTAAAATAGGTTTTACTTTTTCAAAGGCTGCCTCATTTCCACCAACCATAACCACCAGCTGCCCAGTTTCTGCTTGCTTTACACTTCCAGATACTGGTGCATCTAAATACTCATTTCCGTTTTTCTGACAAGCATTTGCCATTTCTTTGGAAATACCTGGTGAAACGGTACTCATATTAACAATAAACTTTCCTGAAGAATTACTTTTTAGAAGTCCGTTTTCTCCGTTAAAAATTTCCTCAATAGCGTTATCGTCAGAAACCATTACAAATACTACATCAGTTTTTTCTATTAATGTTGCTGGGGTTGAAGCAACGTTTGTGCCAATATTTTTTAATGAGGCTTCCTTTTCTTTATTGCGATTATAAACGGTTACGTCGTAATCTGCTTTTAACAATTGCTCGGCCATTGGGATTCCCATATTGCCTAAACCAATCCAACCTATTTTAATATTGTTCATTTTTTATTTATTAGTGGTTTAACAAATTTGGCAAACAAAAAACTGAAATGTGTGGGTTAATCGTAAAAATGCTATTGATGGAACAAAATATAATTTAAGGATTAACTTTGTTAGCAGATATTCAAAATATGAGCAGCCTTCTTAAAAATTTATATTCTCCAGCCTTTTATGAAAGGTTAAGTAGTGTTTTTGTGGTCACGATTCCTAATTTCAATAAATCCAATTTCTTGAATGCCATTTTCACTGCTGATTTTGAAATAATGGAATTAAAGGAAAGAATGAAGCATACTTCTAAAGTATTGCATCAGCTTTTACCTGGAAATTATTCGCAAAATGTTGATTTCATAAAAAAAACCATTCAACAGTTGAAAATTAAAGGTATTGGAGAGGATGGGCTTGCTTACATGTTTTTGCCAGATTATATTGAAACTTATGGCCTTGATGATTTTTCGACTTCTGTGGAAGCGCTTGAGTTTATTACACAATTTGTTAGCTGCGAATTTGCTGTTCGTCCATTTATCTTAAAGTATGGTGATAATATGATTGCTGAAATGCACAAATGGTCTCAGCATGAAAATCATAAGGTTCGGAGATTGGCTACAGAGGGCTGCCGACCAAGATTGCCTTGGGCAATGGGAATCCCGGCGTTAAAGAAAGATCCAACTTCGATTCTTCCGATTCTTGAAAACCTTAAAAATGATCCTTCTGAATGGGTTAGACGAAGTGTGGCAAATAATTTAAATGATATTGCAAAGGATCATCCGGAAAAGGTTTTGGAAATTGCTCAACGCTGGACGGGTCTTAACAAGGAAACGGATGCAATTATAAAACATGGCTGCCGCACTTTGTTAAAGCAGGGGCATCTAGAAATACTTAAACACTATGGCCTTTCTGATGAGGGAATTTTATTATCTGATTTTAAAGTATTAACTCCCGAAATTAAAATTGGGGAGAGTTTGGAATTTTCATTTGCTATAACCAATACCAACTTAACAGCGCAAAAGGTAAGATTGGAATATGCCATTTATTATAAAAAACAAAGTGGTGAGAATACTAAGAAAGTATATAAAATATCTGAAAGAATTTATTCTGCCAATTCTAAGATAGCAATTAACAGAAAGCAAAAATTCATTTTAATTACAACAAGAAGGTTTCATTTGGGCACACATCAAATTTCGATGATTATAAATGGCGCAGAAAAAGAAAAGGTAAATTTTGAATTAAGTACTTAATTAGATTAAGGTTAGAAGTTCATCTAAGAAAGCTATTTGTTTTTCGTTAATTAACTTCACGGCATCTTGATAAGTAAACCAACCTGCTTTATCTATTTCTGGAAAGCTTTTCATTTTACCTGAGCGTGGAGGCCATTCTATTTCAAAAGAATTACTTTTTATGCTATCAGCATCAAGGTTTTGTTCTATAGCCCAGCATAAAACCTTTTTGCCACCCTTTTGAATAATGGGTTTAAGCTCAATAAAATCTCCTTTTATAGGGAACGTGGTTTCTTCTTCAAACTCTCTAATTGCCGCTTCCACTGGTTGTTCTCCTTCCATAATTTCGCCCTTAGCAATAGTCCACCAGCCAGCATCCTTTTTCGCGAAGAATGGTCCACCGGGATGAACCAGAAAAAACTCTATCTCCATATTTACTTTACGAAAAGGTAATAATCCGGCGCTTTGTTTCATTGATGCAAGTTAGGTTTTTAAACATAAAAAAACCATGCTGGTATTGCTTTTCAGATCCTCCCAAATCCTATTCGCAATACGCTATGCATGGCTAATGCTTTTGTATAAAACTTTTACTTACTGCTTAACGATAGTAAATTCAGTTCTTCTGTTTAATTGGTGCTCTGCTGGATTGCATTTTACCCCATTTGCACATTTATTTAATAACCTGGTTTCTCCATAACCAACAGCTGTAATTCTGTTTTTACTAATTCCTCTATCAATAATGTATTGCACTGCGGCATCTGCTCTTCTTTGAGATAAGGTAAGATTGTATGCATCATTTCCTCGGCTATCTGTGTGTGATCCTAATTCTATCCATATAGTAGGATTATCCTTCATTATTTTCACCAGTTTGTTTAACTCTACCGCTGCATCTGGGCGGATATTTGATTTATCGAAATCGTAGTAAATATTTTCCAGTTTAATGGCTTTATTAATTTCTATGGCTTCGAGGAATAAATCTTTTTTAAGAATAGTTGATGCGGTTAAACCTACTGTAGTAACTGAAGATCCATCGCTTCTGAAATTGGTTTTTTCTCCTATTAAAAGGTAATCAGCATTTTTTTCAAGGTTAAACTTAAACTTACCGCTTTCATCAGTTTCTACCTTTAATCCAGATCCATCGGTTTTATTTAAAGTTACAATGGCATTGCTTAATGGTTGATTGGTATTTTTGTTATAAACCGTTCCGGTTAACTTAAAGGCTAAAACCAGTTGCTGCGTAAAGCTGTAAATATCATCTCCTCCTAAACCATCAACACGATTTGAGGAGAAAAAACCTGTGGTTGCCGTACTTAAATTAAAGGTAAAGTCATCTTGTGGAGAGTTAATTGGGTAACCCAAATTTTGAGGTTCAGAAATTTTTCCACCTACAAGCTTTGAAGTGAAAATATCCAATCCGCCCATTCCTACTCTACCATCGCTACTGAAATAAAAGTTATTTTCGGCATCAAAAAATGGACTACGTTCATTTCCTTCGGTATTAACATCAGCTAAATTAATGGGTAAACCCCAATCTCCGGCGTCAGTTTTTTGACTTACATATAAATCCGCCCCACCTTTTCCACCGGGCATGTTTGAGCTAAAGTATAAGCTTTGTCCGTCGGCAGTAATAAAAGGATCACCTACTGAATAATCGTTCACTTTGTTATAGGCAAAAGGTACTATGGCACCCCATTTCCCTGAAGCATCTTTTTTACTGCTGTAAACTTCAACATTAACTGTTGCTTGCTTGCCTTTAAGAATTTTTACTTTTGTGTAATCTAATTTTTCAGGAATACGGGTTAATGTAAAATACATTTCATCACCGTTTTGTGTAAAACTGGCTGGCCCAACATGATAATCCGTTCCGGCATTTATAGGAAACAATGAAATACTATCCGAACCTATCTTTTGGTAAAGTTTTAAATAGTGGTTTCCTGTCCACCCGTAAATATTTTTATTAGGTTCTTTGGCACCATCAAATTTCAAAAATGGCTTTTCTTCACTTTGATTGTCTTTGCCTTTAATAGCTCTATCTGAAGAAAACACAATCATTCCTTTTTGTTGTATTGCGCCCCAGTCTGATTGTGGGCTGTTTAATCTTTTTTCATTATTAATGACTACCAATTTTGGTTCTTTCATCCAATGGATGGCAGAATCGCAGGAACGTAACCACATGCTTTTTAATGATGGGCTTAAGTTTTTATTTAAATCTGCGTATTTATTGTATTGTATTTTGGCTTCGCTATATTTTGAATTGGTTTGCAATGCTTTTGCATATTCCAATATATTTTCTGGCGAACTTTTTTCCATTCCTGCTGCAATGGCATACCAACTTTCTGTTTGTTTAAAATTACTTTGATATTTATAGCAAGCGCCTAAACGTTCTGCTGCATGCAGGGTAGCTTTTTTCTTATATGCTTGCTCATAAAGGTCTATGGCTTTTTGGTAATTATATTGTTCAAACTCTTTATCGGCTTCATTTAATACATATTGCGCCTTAACTTTTGCCTGAAAGCCAAGTAAAACTAAAACGCTAATGATTAATATATTTAACTTCATACTTTGTTAATTTATCTGCTATTTTTTCCAGTTATTAATTAGAAATACCTCGGTGTCATTAAGCGGATATTTCTTTTATTGAAGAAATATCCGATTGAAATTTCGTGTGTACCGCCACTGTAACCTTGCAATGGGCCGATAGAAAAATCGTAAGCATAACCAATACGTAAATTGCTGCTTGCAAAAAACTGTGCAGCTACAACACCAGAATTAAGTTTGCTTAAATCTTTTTGCAAATAGCTTTTATCATATAATTTTACGCCTGTACGGTAAGAACCTCCAAGCCATACCTTATCGGCAATAATAAAAAAGGCATTTAAATCTAAACTGGTTGGACCTCCACGGTCATCTTTTAATAAAAATGATGGTTTTAACTGAAGATCTTCATTAATAGGAAAAAGCATTCCGGCGGTTAAATAATAATGAGGCTTTGGCTGTGCTATAAAGGCATAACGATCAATATTAATGTATTGAGAAACCAAATTATCTGCCGAGAAACCAGCATAAAAACGATCATTTGAAAAGTAAACTCCTGCTCTTGCATCGGGCACAATAGTACTTTGAATGCCCACTGGTTGGTTTACCTCAAAATCATTAGGGTTTAACATAGAACCATCAATACCTAATTGTACAGCACCTACACCAACTCCAAAAGCTAATCTTGATGATCCATCATCGTTCATTGGAATGCGATATGCGTAGTTTGCATATGCCGCAAGGTTACGTTGTGCACCAATCCTATCGCTAGAAATTTGTAAGGCTAAACCAACATTACCGTTATTTGCAATTGCATCTACAGCAACAGACATGGTGGTTGGAGAACCTTGAATACCCGTCCACTGGTTACGGTAAAAAGCGTGAAGGTTTAATTGTTCTTTATAACCCGCATAGGCAGGATTAATATAAATTCCATTAAACATGTACTGACTAAACTGTGCATCTTGTTGTGCTTTCGCCAACATGATGCTTAAGGTTAGTATTGTAAGTATGAATATCTTTTTCATTTTTTATCTTAATTATTGATTTGCTCGAATGGGAGTTGGTTAAATTTTTATTGTTATTTAACCATTCAGCATCCAATCCTTAATTTTATTTTTTAAATGCTCTAATCAAAGTGATGTATCCTTTAAATACCTGCCACTCAGATCCTGCGGCTTCTTTTACTCTAAGTACGTAAAAATATGTCCCCTCGTTTAAGCCCTCACCAGTCCAATTATTTTGGTAGCCCGTAGCTTTATATACTTCATTTCCCCAACGGTTAACAATAACCAAATCATTCTGTGCAAATAATTCAAGGCCTCTAATTTCGAAGGCATCGTTGGTACCATCTCCATTTGGAGTGTATAAATTAGGAATAAACAAGGTTGAGCCTGAAATTGCAAGTTTAGTAAAGTAACCGCCATTGGCTGCCATATCAGTTGCTATTGCCACATTATTACGGGTGTGTACGCCAACTGCGGGATTAGTACCTTTCAAAATATCCCATTTATCGCCACTTATGTAGCGGGCAATTGCTGCATTTTCATCTTTAAATAAACTTCCATTGGTGTTGCTGTTGTGTTGCAAAATCATGTTTGCAGTAATGGCTGGGGAGCCATAAATATGCCATACACGATCCATTCCCAATGCCGGATTTTTAATCGCTTTATTGGCGCCAACAAAATCCTGAACGCTTACAAACAATTTACCAGCACTACCTGGGGTTAATGTGGCAGGTGTATAATCTCCTTCTTCAATACCCACTGGAAACACAAAGCCATCGCTACCTGCATAATCCTTAATCATATGGCCAGCAATGCTGTTACCGGTAACTACCATTCTGGCTTTACTGTAATTGGCAATTTTACCCGAGCTGTTAAATGCAAGGTTGTGCCCATTAAGGATAATATCTGCACGATCTACAGCTAAATCTAAAGTACCGCCAACATTTAACTCTGCTGATAAAGCACCTGAAGGATTTGCTGTGTTATAACCAGGATCGGCAACATCTGCCAGCAATATATTTTCTGCATTACGATGTTCTATAATCAGGTTGATAAAGTTGCCGTTGTTGCCATCAATATTTGTTGGGCCTGAGGCCATACCTGGATAGTATGGGTTTGTACCAGGATTATAAATAATAATTTTGCCAGTGCCACTAAAGGTTGCCCCTGGAGCTATCCATACATTTTTACTGTAAATTTCTAAAGTACCATTAATCTCCCAGTTTGCCTTTGGACCAAAATATGTGCCTTCGCTAAAGCGTTGCTCCGTCGTGCCTGCTGCAACTACAACGGTAGATTCATCTACTGTCATACTGCCAGCACCGGTTTGAGCATACGCTGTTAAACCCGCCAGAGCGAATATGGTGGATAATAATATTTTTGATATGATCGTCATGTGATATGATTTCATAATTATTTTTTCTTAGCCTTACTTGGCAACATTGGGTTTGTAATAGCCGGCCCTTGTATAAAAATTTTATGATCTTCTACTTCTCCACCCGGAGTTGCACTTGTTGGAGATAGAAGATCGCTTTGGTTTTTTCCGTAGCGCAGGCGTACATAAGTGCTTCTAATAACGCGGCTGTAAGGAACTGTCCATACTAAGTTTACTGAAGTTTGATTAGCAGGTGCTGCAACGGTAACTCTTTCGCTATCATCAAAAACACCGTTCTGATCAAAATCTATCCAACCAGAAATGTAAGCATCTTCTGAACCTTTATATGGAATGGTAGCCGTAATGATGTTGCCAGGCATATAATTAGCTTTGTAAGAAAAGCTTTTATATTTAGCAGGCCATGCATCTTCTTCATTCACACCGGCGCTTCCATTATTATTATCGCCCATTGCATCTTTACTAAATAAAGAACCTGGATCCATATCTGGTCCTACAGAACCTAAATAATCTGATGTTGGTGGAATAAGTGCACCTGGAGTATAGCTACTTGTATTTAAATTAGTTGGTGTTCCGGTAGCGATAGTCGCACTAATTCCATCACTTGATATTGCCAGGGCATCAATCATGTGTAATGGCGAGCCGTAAGATGCTGGTGCATCGCCACCATCAACTCCTGGAGGCAATAAGCCTAAGGCAATAGCCGTTAAACCACCGCCTTTTAATGTTACACTAAAAGAAACATCGAAGGTATTGGCTGCATAAGCTGTTTGATTGAAAGTTAAAAATGAAACCGCAGCGGTATTATCATCATTACCCTTAACAAATTCCATTCTTTGTTGTGTAGTACCTGTTACATTTACCTTTCTAACCTGATATGGATTTGTGTTTGCTAAATTTTTCTGTAACTCTACAATATTCCACTTTCCATCTGCGGTAGCATTAAAGTATTCGCTAGCAGCTAAAGATTCGGCATCACCAATTACCATACCTGCCAGTTTAACTGGGATACCATCTAAAGTAGCAGTACAGGTTACCGTAAAGGTTGATAATCCTCCATCGGTACCATTTCTTATGCCATTAACAAGTTGATTATTGGTACCTGTGCCACCAATGTTATACATATCATCCATTGAATCTCCTGAGTAGTTACCTGGTGCATAGCTTCTAATATCGCTGCCTACAATACCAGATATTACGGCTTTTACACAAAGGAAACGACCACCACCTACGTCGATAGAGGCATAAGATGCAGAGTTATTTGCTAATGCCTGATTATGTCTTCCGTAAGGATAAGTTGTAACATTTGCTAATGTTGAACCCCAGGTTAGCCATAATACCTGATTTTTATTTTTGCTTGTTCCACCAGTTGCAAAGGCTGCAGTTTTTGGCTGTGTAGGAAAACATTGTGCTAATGTTGCTTCACTAAAAGCAACCAATAACAATAGGAATGATAGTTTAAATATTATTCTTTTCATCTTATTTAACTGCAAAAACAATATTCATAAATGAGCCCGCTGTAACATCTGCATTTGGTTGTACGGTATACGTTAATACACCAGCTGCTGATACGGCTACTGAAGAAAAAACTGTAGTATCATACCAGGTTACATAAAAATATAATTGGTTGGCAGCAACCACAGGTAAAGCTGGTGCGCCTGCACTACTTACCGCTGGGGTACCAAATTGTTTGTTATATCTAGCGTATAAGTTTATTGTACCAAATGATTCGCCAGTAATACCCGATTCTGCAACAAACTGATCTGCAGCTGTTGGAACAATAATAGATGGCATATAAAAGAATTTAGGCATTGCTGCTGCAACTTGTTTTAATACGCCAGTACTTGGATCTGCTACTACAATTTTATCAGTTGTTGCACCAGGCTGTAACCCGCTAATGGCTAATGTATTTGCTGGTGTAGTTGATCCTCCTGTTGCAATTGTTGTTGCAGTTGTTAATGCGCCACCCAGTTGAATATTGTTTGCAGTAGATTTATTTAAACCATTATTAGCGGTTATTGCATTTGTTATGGTTGTAGCAGGAACTGAAAGCGATCCATCCGTTCCAACTACAACAGTTCCATCTCCTTGTTTTACAACACCTAATGCCGTACCGTTTGCGGTTGGAACGTTTACTGTATATTGTGTATTACCAGTTGCATTTGGTGCTGCTGGTGTTACAGTAGTATTTGTTCCGGCTATAACCGTTGTTGTTTTTTGTGCATTTGTAATTACACTTGCAGGAACTGAAAGCGCTCCATCTGCGCCAACCACAACTGTTCCATCTCCTTGTTTTACAACACCTAATGCTGTTCCATTTGCTGTTGCTACATCTACCTTATAAGTACTTGTATTACCACTTACTGTTGGGGCACCTACTGTTGTGTTGGTACCATTGGCTAAAACTGTTTTTAATTGTCCTGCTTGAATAGCGGCATCTTTTACCTCTACTTTATATTCTGTATTGTTTGCATTGCCTGCACTTGCTGCAGACGTAACCGTTGTTGTTGTACCGCTAATTACTGAACTTGTTTTTTGTCCGGCTTGGATAGCTGGAGTTAAATCTAATGCAGTAGTTGAAGCTACACCGTTTACTGTAGTTACTAATTTATTTGCAGCGTTAAGGCTTAAATCATTAGAGTTTATAATTTTAACCGGATTAGCGGTTACTCCGTTTACTTTTGTTGTTAAATCATTTATTGTAGAAGTATTTGATACAGTTGTAGCTGGAACCAAAGTAGATTGATCTACCCATGATCCTGTGTTACCTGCTCCTACTACCATTACTTGGCCGGCTGTACCGCCTTTAATCTGACTAGCGTTTAAGTTTAATTTTGTTTCATCAACATCAACACTGAAAGCTTTTAATGCCGCACCTGTTGGCGTACCTGCTAAAATAACTTTATTGCTTGCCGCAGTTACATCTGCTCCAGTTACTGAGCTTGCTGGTAAATTACCATAACTAACACCTCCCGTTCCATTTGCAATAGCAACTTGCCCATTGGTTGCTCCTGTTGAGTTTAACATAGAAGCTGTAATGGATTTATCGTTGATGGTTGCCTTTACATTTTTTAAGGTTGCACCTGTTCCATCGTTAAAGGTAATTTGATCTGATGTTAAATTGCCTGATCCAGTTACATTGGTTGCGCTAACTGTTGGTGTAGCACCAATCCAGCTTTTAGTTGTTGCATCATAAGTTAATACCTGGTTTGCTGTCGGTGCTGTTGCACTTACAGCGGTACCCTGAATTTTTTCTACTTTGGTTGCATTTGCTGCGCCAGTTACATCGCCTGCTAAAGAAATATTAGCTAAATCTGCCGATACCGTATAAGTCGTAACATCATTTGCTGTAGCTGTGGCAACTGTTGTACCTGTACCTGCTGCTACAACAGTAGTTTTTTGGGCCGATTGAATTGCTCCTTTTAAATCTACAGCTACTCCTGTTGTACCGTTAACGGTTGTTGTTAATGATGTTCCGGTTAATGTATTGCTTACCGAAGTTGCATTTGCTTTGCTTACCCAGCTTCCTTTGCCATCTGTACCTACAACAAAAACATCACCTGCAGTACCACCAGCAACCTGGTTTGCATTTAATAAACCGCCAATGTTTTGTAAGCTTAATTTCGATTCGTTTACATCAACACTTGCTGCTTTTAATAAAGCGCCTGTACCACCTGCAACCGTTACCTTATCAGATGCTGCACTTAAATCTTTACCATCTGTAGCGTTACTTACTGAAACAGATTTATAACTAACTGTTCCATCTGCATTTACGGTAGCAACCTGACCTGCTGTTGCACCAGTTGCATCTAATTTCGCAGCTGTAATTGATTTATCTTTAATAGTTAAAGTTGCATCTGCTAAAACTGAGTTTGCTAAAGTTGTACCTCCATTTACCTGAATAATTCCGTCAGTTGTAATTCCTTTTCCTGAAGTAAGCGTTGCAGGATTTACAGAAATTGTTCCTGTAGCAGCATCAATTGATAATCCTGTACCTGGTTTTACTGCCCCTGTTGTTGTTGCAGTTGCATTGTTTACGCTAACATTATAATCGGTAGTGTTACCACTTACTGTTGATGCAACAGTTGTATTTGTACCGTTAGATAACGTTGTTTTTAATTGCCCTGCTTGAATGGCGGCATCTTTTACCTCTACTTTATATTCTGTATTGTTTGCATTGCCCGCACTTGCTGCAGAAGTAACCGTTGTTGTTGTACCGCTAATTACTGAACTTGTTTTTTGCCCGGCTTGGATAGCTGGAGTTAAATCTAATGCAGTAGTTGAAGCTACACCGTTTACTGTAGTTACTAATTTATTTGCAGCGTTAAGGCTTAAATCATTAGAGTTTATAATTTTAACCGGATTAGCGGTTACTCCGTTTACTTTTGTTGTTAAATCATTTATTGTAGAAGTATTAGATACAGTTGTAGCTGGAACCAAAGTAGATTGATCTACCCATGATCCTGTGTTGCCTGCTCCTACTACCATTACTTGGCCGGCTGTACCGCCTTTAATCTGACTAGCGTTTAAGTTTAATTTTGTTTCATCAACATCAACACTGAAAGCTTTTAATGCCGCACCTGTTGGTGTACCTGCTAAAATAACTTTATTGCTTGCCGCAGTTACATCTGCTCCAGTTACTGAGCTTGCTGGTAAATTACCATAACTAACACCACCCGTTCCATTTGCAATAGCAACTTGTCCGTTGGTTGCTCCTGTTGAGTTTAACATAGAAGCTGTAATGGATTTATCGTTGATGGTTGCCTTTACATTTTTTAAGGTTGCACCTGTTCCATCGTTAAAGGTAATTTGATCTGATGTTAAATTGCCTGATCCAGTTACATTGGTTGCGCTAACTGTTGGTGTAGCACCAATCCAGCTTTTAGTTGTTGCATCATAAGTTAATACCTGGTTTGCTGTCGGCGCTGTTGCACTTACAGCGGTACCCTGAATTTTTTCTACTTTGGTAGCATTTGCTGCGCCAGTTACATCGCCAGCTAAAGAAATATTAGCTAAATCTGCCGATACCGTATAAGTGGTAACATCATTTGCTGTAGCTGTGGCAACTGTTGTGCCTGTACCTGCTGCTACAACAGTAGTTTTTTGGGCCGATTGAATTGCTCCTTTTAAATCTACAGCTACTCCAGTTGTACCGTTAACGGTTGTTGTTAATGATGTTCCGGTTAATGTATTGCTTACCGAAGTTGCATTTGCTTTGCTTACCCAGCTTCCTTTGCCATCTGTACCTACTACAAAAACATCGCCTGCAGTACCACCAGCAACCTGGTTTGCATTTAATAAACCGCCAATGTTTTGTAAGCTTAATTTCGATTCGTTTACATCAACACTTGCTGCTTTTAATAAAGCGCCTGTACCACCTGCAACCGTTACCTTATCAGATGCTGCACTTAAATCTTTACCATCTGTAGCGTTACTTACTGAAACAGCTTTATAACTAACTGTTCCGTCTGCATTTACGGTAGCAACTTTACCTTCGTCAGTAGCGGCGGCTGTTAATTTATTTGCTGTAACAGATTGATTATTTATTTTATCTGTTGTTACTGCATTATTTGCCAATTTATCTGTTGTAATTGCACCATCTTTTACTTCTACTTTATACGCAGTATTATTACCTGCAACAGTTGAAGTGGCAGATGTTGTTGTTCCATCTACAACACTTGTAGTTAATTGATTCTTGGTAACTAAACCACCTAGATCAATTACATTAGATTGTTTATTTTCGTCAGTATAAGTAAGGGTATTTTTAGTTGCATCGTATACTAAACTTGTTAAAGTTTGTTCGGTGTTTACTAAATTTTTAATCGTTGTATAAAGATCTCCTTTATTGGTAATATTAGTAACGGCATCGCCAATTACATTAATATTTACCGCTTCATTTTTTTCGTTAGTATAAGTATAAGTTCCGTTTTTATTATCAACTAAAGTGGTAATTGTTTCGTGAGCCTTTACAAGTTGATCGATGTTAATGGTTTGAGTTTTACCAGTGTTATCTACATAAGTAAAGTTTGTACCATCATAAGATACATTGCCACCTGTGTTTTTTACAATGTTTTCAATAATCTGTTTTACAGTATTATCGTTTGCAATGGTTTGAAAATTATTGATTACATCAGCAGGAACGTTGATTAAAGTAGTTTTTCCATCTTCTGCAGTATAAGTATAAGTCCCGTTTTTATTATCAACTAAAGTGGTAATTGTTTCGTGAGCCTTTACAAGTTGATCGATGTTAATGGTTTGAGTTTTACCCGTGTTATCTACATAAGTAAAGTTTGTACCATCATAAGATACATTGCCACCTGTGTTTTTCACAATGTTCTCAATAATCTGTTTTACAGTATTATCGTTGGCAATTGCCTGAAAGTTATTAATTACATCAGCAGGAACGTTGATTAAAGTAGTTTTTCCATCTTCTGCAGTGTAAGTGTAAGTTCCGTTTTTATTATCAACTAAAGTGGTAATTGTTTCGTGGGCTTTTACAAGTTGATCGATGTTGATGGTTTGAGTTTTACCAGTGTTATCTACATAAGTAAAGTTTGCACCATCATAAGATACATTGCCACCTGTGTTTTTTACAATATTTTCAATAATCTGTTTTACAGTATTATCGTTTGCAATGGTTTGAAAATTATTGATTACATCAGCAGGAACGTTGATTAAAGTAGTTTTTCCGTTTTCTGAAGTATAAGTGTAAGTTCCGTTTTTATTATCAACTAAAGTGGTAATTGTTTCGTGCGCCTTTACAAGTTGATCGATGTTGATGGTTTGAGTTTTACCTGTGTTATCTACATAAGTAAAGTTTGCACCATCATAAGATACATTGCCACCTGTGTTTTTTACAATGTTTTCAATAATCTGTTTTACAGTATTATCGTTGGCAATTGTTTGAAAATTATTGATTACATCAGCAGGAACGTTGATTAAAGTAGTTTTTCCATCTTCTGCAGTATAAGTATAAGTTCCGTTTTTGTTATCAACTAAAGTGGTAATTGTTTCGTGAGCCTTTACAAGTTGATCGATGTTAATGGTTTGTGTTTTACCAGTGTTATCTACATAAGTAAAGTTTGCACCATCATAAGATACATTGCCTCCAGATGTTTTTACAATGTTCTCAATAATCTGTTTTACAGTATTATCGTTGGCAATGGTTTGAAAATTATTGAT
Source organism: Pedobacter nototheniae (assembly GCF_004335085.1). Lineage (GTDB taxonomy): Bacteria > Bacteroidota > Bacteroidia > Sphingobacteriales > Sphingobacteriaceae > Pedobacter > Pedobacter nototheniae. The sequence goes on from NZ_RQRS01000002.1 coordinate 187,155, forward strand.
TACATCAGCAGGAACGTTAATTAAAGTAATTGTACCGTTTTCTGAAGTATATTTATAAGTTCCATTATTATTAACAAGTGTGGTTAAAGTTTCATTTTCTTTAACAACATTTTTTAAATTAATACTTACAGGATTATTGCTAGCATCAAGATATGAAAGAATGTAAGTAGCTGGATTATATTTAATATTGGCTGCAGCGCCATCTCCAGCTCCGGCTAAAATCCATTTTGTACCATCATTATAATAGATACCAGGAACAACATCAGCAATGGTTTGGGTATTGTAAATCATCATACCTGCTACGTGTGCAGATAATGGAGAAGCATTTGTAGTTGATTTTAATGCTACTCTTGAATATAATAATCCTTTACTAGAACTCTCCAGTTCCAAAATTGCATCTTTGTTCGGAAGGTTACCATTAGCAACCGTACCGTCTTTTACCTTTTGTTGTGCAGAAGCAGCAAAAGCGCTTAACATAATTGCTAAACTAAAGATAAGGTGTCTTTTCATAATAATTACTTAAAAATGTGAAATTATGTAGTTTTAGTTAGCCGACTACATACTTCACCCTAAAGACAAAAACCTATCCAATTGCTATTTTATCTCATTAAAACGAATAAGCGAGCATTCTGAAAAAAAACGAGAGGAAAAGTGAGGAAATTAATTCTCTATAAAATAAATAGCGATATTAATTGGGGAATTTTATACCCAATAATTTTAAATTAAAATTCAATTTCTACAATATTGACACAACTCCTGCCTTAATATAATCAGATATAGTGTTATAATGGATTATATTGAACCTTAAACATTTAGAAAAACCCTAAAAACAATATAGCCCTGTTTTTAGCAGGGCTATATATATAAAGAGTGGGGATTTAAAAATCCCGGAATTGAATTAATTTTACAGAATGTGTAATTTTTTACAACAACCCATATAAACCGTGTGCATAAGAACGCACAGATGCCGGTACTGAATTTCTTTTCTCTGATGATGGCCCTTTTACTTTATAGGCTTCAGGATGTAATTCTAATGGCTGGTTGCTTACTTCTTCTGTTGTACTTTGGTTGCTTAATAAAGCACTTTGTTCTACGTGTATTTCTAATGGTGCCATGTTATATCTTTTTATACACTTATAACATATCCTGAACAATTTAGTTTGTAAAAAGAATTTATTTTTTTAAGTTTTATTCACACCTAAAATAGATGAACATTTTAGGCTGAATTTTATTGGGAGATAACTTGTAATTGACTAACTAAAACCACAGAAATACTAAAACCGTAGAAATTTATTTTCTCTACTTAATGCAGATACAAACCTGTGGTTTATAAAAGCAAAAAAGCCATTTTGCATCATGCAAAATGGCTTTAATATGTTTCTATAATTTGTTTTATTTTATAGATACTGGTACAGAAATCATATCCCAATCTAATGAGAAACCACTATTAGTAATTTTATAAACTAAGCGCTCTTGAGTTGCTTTTAATGCTTTTGTTTTAACATTAACCCTTAACTGGTCTTTTGATTCCTCATATTTATAAGCACCCCATTGTTTTGGTTCCTTGTTAAAAATAGCTACCCATGGTCCGCTCTCTTTAGGAATTAGAAAGAAACTGTATTTACCAGCTGGTAAAACTTTCCCTTCTACTTTAATATCTTTATCGGTTTCAAAAGTTGTTGCTTCGTTTGCACCAGCACGCCATACTTTATCAAAAGCTTCTAAACCACCCCAAATTTTACGTCCTTTAACAGCAGGGCTGCTATAGTTTATAGTAATGGTTGCTCCTTTTACTTTGCCTGTTGCTGTAGCCGCCGGACTTGGTTTTGGTTGGGTATCTTGTGCAATGGCACTTGCTGAAATTGTTACTGCTGCAAAAAACAGTGCAACTGATTTAATGATCATTTTCATAGTATTATATTCTTTTGTTTTTGTTGTATTTTGATTTTACGAATTTAAGGCTTTAGGTCGATAAAACAATAAACCCACGATGCAAAAAAAGACTACACCAAATGCACCAATGATGTTTAGCCAGAGAAAGGAAACCACATCGAATTTATAAACTGCTATTACACTTACCTCAGCAAGTATAGCTGCGATAAACACTAAAGAGCCATTGATTTTTTTGAAGTAGAACGCAACAAGAAAAATACCCAGTATAGGTCCATAAAAAAGAGAACCTAAAACATTTACAGCTTCAATTAAAGAACCCATTTGTGTTGCAAACATAGCTACAGCGATAGAAAATAAACCCCAGGCTAATGTGTGCAACCTGCTGTAAGCAAGTTCTTGAGCATCATCGGGTTTCTTTTTACTAAAAATTAAATGCACATCTTTTAATGATGATGAGGCAAGTGAATTTAAGGCTGCAGAAATAGAACCCCATGATGCCAGAAAGATAACCGCAAACAGCAGCCCAATCATACCAACGGGAAGTGTGCTTTTAACAAAGTATAAAAATATGTAATTGGTATCTGTTCGCTCTGCATTATAATTGGTTTTATTAATGGCTTCTTCTACTTTGGTATGCAAATCTTTAATTTGCTTTTGGGTAGTTTTAAATTCTGCTATCGAAGTATTTAAATGTGGATTACCCGTTTTACGCTCCGCTAGGATTTGCTTGGATTGTGCTCCAAATTTATGTTGCAATAAGTTATGTTCCTTTTCAAGGTTGGCGGCTACCGATGGATTATTCGTTTTTAAATACTGGTAAGAGTGTTCATTAAAATAAATAGGTGCAGGTTTTAGTGCGAAGAAGGCAAAAAGTAAAGCACCAATTAAAAGTATGGCAAACTGCATCGGTATTTTAACCAATCCGTTTAACAATAAACCCATTCTACCTGTTGTGGTATCTTTGGCACTTATATATCGGCCTACCTGGCTTTGATCGGTACCAAAGTAAGACAGTGCAAGAAAAAACCCACCAAAAATGCCACTCCAGATGTTGTATTTATCCTTCCAATCAAAATCTGTAGTAATTACATTTAGCTTACCAGATTTACCTGCAAGATAAAGTGCATCGCTAAAGCTGGCACCATTTGGCATGTTTTGCACCAACAGATATGCTGCAAAAGCCATTGTACCTAAAATAATTAGAAACTGTAGTTTTTGGGTATGTGCTACCGCTTTTGCGCCTCCAATATAGGTGTAGATTAATAATATACCACCCGTTAAAATATTGGTTAAATAAATATTCCAGTTTAAAACGCTTGATAGAATAATACTAGGTGCATAAATACTTATTCCTGTTGATAAACCCCTTGAAAGTAGAAACAAAAAGGATGTTAAAACCCTCGTTTTACGATCAAAACGTTGCTCCAGATACTCATAAGCGGTATAAACATTTAAACGCTGAAAAATTGGAATGAAGGTGATGGAAATAACAATCATTGCCAAGGGCAAACCAAAGTAGTATTGCACAAAACGCATTCCATCGGTATAAGCCTGGCCTGGGGCAGATAGAAAGGTAATGGCACTGGCCTGTGTAGCCATAATGCCCAACAATACAATATACCAAGGCATTTTATTATCTGCTTTAAGGTATGATTCATTGCTTTTTTGCCCACGACCGATAAAGATTCCGTAAGCAACAACGGCTACTAATGTAAAAACAAGAACAATCCAATCTATATTGCTCATGCCCAGTATTTAGTAAAAAAGTAATAAAATATAATTTGTGCCACCAGTACTAATGCGAGTAGAATGTACCAGGTATTCCAATTTTTAAGGGCATTTTTCATCTTATTTACTGGCAGATAAAAAGTTAAAAAATAATCTTGCAGCACCAATATTGCCTGCTGGCAACTGCCTAAAAAATGCAAGTGGCGTATATATAAAATTGCCTTTTCCATATTTTGCATAAAGCGTAGATCCCTGCAAAGGTTCCTCTCCGGTATCGTGCATTTCAAACAATGGTTCATACTGTTTATCCCATCTATCAGGAAAATAGGCGCCACGTTCTTGTACCCAACCTTTAAAATCATCCTGTGTAATTTTATTCGGATAATTTAAAAGGCGATGTTCAGGTTTTAAAAATGTAACAACTGCATTTTCCTCCGTAACCCTTTTATTGCTTAAAGAGAATGGATAAATACCGAAGTCCTCTATCGCCATGTCTTGCTGGGTATTGTACTGCATAACCAGCGTACCCCCATTTTTAACATAGTTTTTTAACTGTGGCAACCAATTCACAATCTGCTTTTCTGCATTAATAACCCTTACTCCGGTTACAATGGCATCGTACGAAGATAATTTTGCAGCATCAAAAATATCTACTGCTTTTAACACATCAACCTGAATACCTGATTGCCTTAAAAAAGTTGGAATAAAATCTCCTGCTCCTTCTATATAACCTATTTTTTTTGCCGTAACCTTTATATCGCCCTTTAAAACCAAAGTACTGGCTGGCATAAAATATTGTAAAGTTGGCAAATGAGGGTATTGAATAAGTTGCTGATTTTTGTTGTACACAACATTTTCTGCTGTATAACTGGCATCTAGCTTAACTTGATTGTTATTTAATTTATCCAAATCGGCTTTTTTAATTGTGAAGCTTAACATTTGCTCCTTACCATTTAAAGTAATGCCCGTTAGTGTTGTTAATACCTGGTTTCCCGATTTCAGCGCCACGGTACCGTTCTTAAATTCGCGATTGGTGTTTGCTTTAAAATCTAAATCTAATACTAAATCGCCATCGGTTTTTGCCAGATAAACGGATTGATTAAATTTTAGCTCCAGTGCTGGCACAATGCGTAGTGGCTCTACTACATCGCCTTTTACAGGATCTAATTTCTTATAGGATAATGGTAGGAAAACGTTAAGATTTTCTGCTCCTATTTTCAACTTCACTTTTACATTTAATGGCGATTCAGCCTCAGGCATACCAATTAAGGTATCATTAGTTACACTAAAAGTTGCCGCATTTTTTGCAGGTTTTGCCAACCAGTATGGTTCAGTTAATGCTGCATCTTTTGGAATTTCAATTTTATGGTTTATCGTAATTAGCGAATCGTTTGATAAAGCACGATTAAGTTTTTCGGTATTTTGCAACCAGCTAATTTCTTCAACCGAAACGGGCATTTTCGATCTTGCAATTAGGTTCAGTTTAAATCCGTATTGATCGCCCGCCACAGCTGTTGGGCTATTTGTTACTGCCTCGCCCATAAAACCACTACAATGTAAAATCAATTGATCTAAAGCCTGCAATTTATCACTGCGCAGTGCTTTATCTTTAATTGCACCTATCTTTTTACGGAGATCAATTAACTCTGGAAGAATTAAATCAGGCGCCTTAAAATCAAATTTCTTAATAATTAAATTTAGCGCATCATCTATATTTTTATAACCTATTGTACCAAAGGTTTTATTCAGTCCATCAAATACATTTAATTTTGTACGATCTCCCGCAACATGTGTAAAATATTCTGTACGGATACCTGCAACAGATTGCGTGCCGGCACCCTGGCTTTTGTGCAAGCTTCTACTAATGCCAGCCAATTCTCCATAACCCATACCGAGTTGCGGATCATATTGCCCGGCAGTAATTTTAAGCTGATCTTCTGCAGTTGTATTTACACTTCCAAACCTAAAAGTATTCCACAGTAAACGCTTTGGTTGCCAAACACTAACATATTTCAACTGGTTTGGAAATTGATTTGGATCTGCCGCAGCTTTAAAAGCTTTTTCGGCAACAACGGCAGAAGCCGCATGCTGTCCGTGCCCCGCCGCAGCCGTAGGTGGAAAACGGCAAATAATTACATCAGGTCTAAATTTACGAATCACCCAAACCACATCCGCCGTAAGACTATCGGCATCCCATTGTTTAAAAGTATCGTTTGTATTTTTAGAGAAACCAAAATCTATTGCACGCGTAAAAAACTGTTGTGCTCCATCCAACTTTCTGGCTTCCAAAAGCTCGTGTGTTCTAATTAACCCTAAAGCAGCACCCTGCTCATTGCCTATTAAATTTTGTCCGCCATCACCTCTTGTTAAAGAAAGATAAGCGGTTTCAACATGCTGTTCATTAACAAAATAAGATAAAAGCCCTGTATTTTCATCATCCGGGTGTGCCGCCAGATACAGCACCTTTGGCAAGTGTTGTAAGGTTTTAAGTTCTCTATAAATATCTGATGATTTTGCAGGGCGAACTTGCTGAGCCCGGCAAAATACCACGTTCAAAAGCAATAATGATATTGCAATCAGGTTTCTAAACATAAAATTTGTTTTGTGCACCCAAATATGCTCAATTTGCTTTTATTCTGCATCTTTCGAAACGAAAAAGGTACAGAAAGCTTAATTTAAAATTATATAACCATCATCACTGGGCTTACCTTGTTTGCCTAAAAGGATATAATTATAGTTTCAAAGCATATGTTCTATCGCTAAAAGCATGTCTCGCATACCTCCGAGCATATGTTCTATCGCCAAAAGCATATCTCGAATACCTCCGAGCATATGTTCTATCGCCAAAAGCATATCTCGCATACCTCAGAGCATATGTTCTATCGCTAAAAGCATGTCTCGAGTACCTCTGAGCATATGTTCTATCGCCAAAAGCATATCTCGAGTACCTCCGAGCATATGTTCTATCGCTAAAAGCATGTCTCGCATACCTCTGAGCATATGTTCTATCGCCAAAAGCATATCTCGCATACCTCCGAGCATATGTTCTATCGCTAAAAGCATATCTCGCATACCTCCGAGCATATGTTCTATCGCTAAAAGCATGTCTCGCATACCTCCGAGCATATGTTCTATCGCTAAAAGCATGTCTCGCATACCTCTGAGCATATAATTATATCCTCAAAGCAAATAATTATTCTTTCAATTAAGGAGATTATCCCTTTGGTGCAAAAATGGATTCGAGAAGTTTAATGTAAATACTAATCCCTTCTTCAATTTCTTCTATCAAAATAAACTCATCCGCTGTATGTGATCTGGCAGAATCTCCAGGTCCCATTTTTATCGAAGGCATATCAAGCCAGCCTTGATCTGAACTGGTTGGAGAAAGGTATGTTTTTCTGCCTAGCGATAAACCGCTAACCACCATAGGATGCAGAATATCAATATTGGAAGGGTTCAAAATATTTGGTCTTACGTTAAAATTGCTTATGGTATGGTTAATAATTACATTTTGAATTTCTCTTGGGGTGTAGTTATGATCGAAACGAATATCAACGGTAAAAGTGCATTCGCCCGGTACAATATTGTGCTGCAAGCCTGCATTAATTTGGGTAACAGCCATTTTAACAGGGTTTGGTAAGCCATCTTCTATCGGAAATTGATAGGTAGAAAACCACTGAATATCTTTTATGGCTTTGTAAATGGCGTTATCTCCCTCCTCTCTGGCGGCGTGCCCAGAGCGCCCGTGCGAAATACAATCTAAAACCATTGATCCTTTCTCGGCAATAGCCATATGCATTCCTGTTGGTTCGCCAACAATAGCAAAAGAAATAGGTTTTAACTGATTCAATATGCTTCTAATTCCATATTCCCCTGATGTTTCTTCTTCTCCAGTGGCAGCCAAACATAAGTTAAAAGGAAGATCAGCTTGATCATGAAAATACAAAAAGGCACCCATTAGGGCAACCAACGATGCGCCTGCATCATTACTGCCCAAGCCGTAAATTTTTTCATGCTTTACAAGTGGGTTAAATGGATCAATTGTATACTGCTCATTCGGCTTCACTGTATCATGATGCGAGTTTAGTAAAATTGTAGGTTTGGTAGCGTCGAAATATTTATTGTAACACCACACATTATTATGCCTTCGCAGGGTATTTATATCATGGCTGTTAAGAAAGTTTTCAATTTCATTAGCCGTTCCATTCTCCGCTCCACTAAAAGATGGTATCGAAATTAGCTTTTTTAACAAGCTGATACTTTGGTTATAAATTTGGTTTAAATCAGGGCAATCAAGCGTTTGCTTATCAAAGTAACTATTCATAATTAACAAGTTTTGAGATGATATTCGTTATTAAATTCTAAATGTTTATCGGTTTCAAGTTTTTCAATATCCAGCACTTCAGGGATATAAAGCATTGCAGTACACAAACAATTGCATTTCTTTTTAAGCTCCAATACGTTATAATTGATACAGCTTTTACAGCCTTCCCAAAAATTTATATCATGCGTAATTTCTGCATAGGTTACCGGTTGAAATCCAAGCTGACTATTCATTTTCATAATGGCGGCACCGGAAGTTATACTGAATATTTTTGCGTGTGGATAAAGTCTTCTCGACATGTTGAAAATGCGGTTCTTAATGCATTTTGCAACCCCTGAGTTTCTAAATTTTGGAGAGACAATTAGTCCTGAATTGGAAATAAAACTTGCATTTTCCCAAGTTTCAAAGTACGAAAAACCTGCCCATTCGCCCAAATCAGTTACCGCAATTACAGCTTTCCCTTCATTTATCTTTTCCATAATGGATAGCGGACTGCGTTTTGAAATGCCTGAGCCCCGAATGATTGCTGATGCTTCTGTTTCTTTGGCTATTTCTTCTGCATATTGTACATCTTCTGCTTTAGCCGTGCGAACAAAAATTATTTGATTATTCATTTTATTTAAAAAATTTGTACCAGCAGGGCAACAAAAGCAATGCCTTTGGCATAACAAAGGCAAAAAGTGGCTTTTAAAGTTTTTAAAAGCCGATAATTATTTTTAGTTGGATTTGGATGCTAATTAAAGCTTTTCAAAATGAAAGGGTTTTTATCATAATGGAGAGGTATTTTTTGTTTTCCCGCCGTAGTGAGGTATTCGCAATGACCGTCTTTGCGAGGTACGAAGCAATCTTTAACAATAGATAATTATGAAGTATGCTTTCCACCTTGCTTCAGTTCACTAAAAACGATAGCCTTAAATGATCTTAAATGTCTTATATGGTTTTAATACAATTCTTTCTTACGCTGCCGCGGGGGCTTTCTCTTCTTTGGGCAACCAAAGAAGCAAAGTTGTCGGCTCGCAATTTTTCTGTTTAAGGCAGTGGGTGGGCTTAGGCGGTGCTTCCCGAATAATTGACCATGCCGATTGAGAGCTTAACGAAGAAACAGTGGTTTGGATTTGTTAGTGTGTTAAGCGTATTGCCATAAAAGCTTTCATCGTACAGCCCCACCATTTCCGTCTTTGCGAGGAACGAAGCAATCTTACCTAATAATAGATAATTATGAAGTACTGCTTTCCACCTTGCTTCAGTTCACTAAAAACGATAGCTTAAATGATCTTAAATGTCTTATATGGTTTTAATACAATTCTTTTATCCGCTGCCGCGGGGGCTTTCTCTTCTTTGGGCAACCAAAGAAGCAAAGTTGTCGGCTCGCAATTTTTCTGTTTAAGCAAGTGGGTGGGCTTGGGCAGTGCTCCCCGAATAATTGACCATGCCGATTGAGAGCTTAACGAAGAAACAGTGGTTTGGATTTGTTAGTGTGTTAAGCGTATTGCCATAAAAGCTTTCATTATCGTACAGCCCCACCATTACCGTCTTTGCGAGGCACGAAGCAATCTCACACAACAATAGATAATTATAATGCATTGCTTTCCACCTTGCAAAAAACGATAGCTTAAATGATCTTAAATGTCTTATATGGTTTTAATATAATTCTTTTATCCGCTGCCGCGGGGGCTTTATCTTCTTTGGGCAACCAAAGAAGCAAAGTTGTCGGCTCGCAATTTTTCTGTTTAAGCAAGTGGGTGGGCTTCGCCTGTGCCAACCGAATAATTGACCATGCCGATTGAGAGCTTAACGAAGAAACAGTGGTTTAGATTTGTTAGTGTGTTAAGCGTATTGCCATAAAAGCTTTCATCATCGTACAGCCCCACCATTTCCGTCTTTGCGTGGCACGAAGCAATCTTTAACAATAGATAATTATGAAGTACTGCTTCACGCCCCTTTACTTCAGTTTGCAAAAAACGATAACCTTAAATGATCTTAAATGTCTTATATGGTTATTAACATAATGCTATATCCGCTGCCGCGGGGGTAAACACCGAATAGAAGAAAATTAAAATCATTTATTTTATTCTTAATATTGCCTCATAAATTAAACCTATGAACGGAATTGTGCTCATCATTGATGATGAAAAGAAAATTTGCAGTTTACTTTCCAGAATTATTGAACTCGAGGGCTTCAAAACTTTACAAGCCAATACTGGAAAAGAAGGTATTCGATTGCTCAAAAACAACGACATCAGCATCGTAATCAGCGATGTAAAATTACCCGATGTGAATGGTGTGGCTCTTGTTAAAGATATTAAAACCTTAAAACCTTATGTCGAGATTATTAATTTAACCGCTTATGGAACCATAGCTGATGGTGTTTTAGCCATAAAAAACGGAGCATTTGATTATTTAGTTAAAGGAGATGATAATGATAAAATTATCCCTTTGCTTTATAAAGCCATGGATAAATCGAATTTGCAACGTAGGGTATCTGATCTTGAAAATAAAATTACCAAAAAGCATAATTTCAATACCATTATAGGGCAGTCAAAAGCCTTAAAAGAGGCAATAGATTTAGCAAAAAAAGTAAGCCAAACAGATACAACCGTTTTATTATTGGGCGAAACAGGAACGGGAAAAGAAGTCTTCGCACAATCTATTCATTATGAAAGCCCACGGGCACTTAACCCTTTTGTTGCATTAAACTGTAGTGGTTTTAGTCCTGATTTATTAGAAAGCGAGTTATTCGGTTATAAAGCTGGGGCCTTTACGGGAGCAAATAAAGATAAGAAAGGACTTTTGGAAGAAGCCAATGGAGGAACGCTGTTTCTGGATGAAATTGGAGAAATGAACCTTGATTTACAAGCTAAATTATTAAGAGTTTTGGAAAGTCAGAGTTTTATTAAAGTTGGCGATACCCATACTCAACAAGTAAATGTGCGCATTTTAGCAGCCACTAATAAAGATTTAAAAGCCGATGCCACTTCAGGCAAGTTTCGCTCTGATTTGTATTACAGGCTATCTGTTTTTAGCATTACACTTCCTCCTTTAAATGAAAGAAAAGCAGATATTCCTGCACTTGCTAAGCATTATTTAAAAGAGTTTGCTGGCAAGGTAAATAAGGCTGAGCCTAAAATGGATGATAAAATCCTTTCCATATTTACAGAACATAACTGGAAGGGTAATATTCGTGAGTTAAAAAACGTAATTGAACGTTTGGTTATTTTATCAGATGGCGATACCTTAAATGCCTCTGCCCTACCACATGAATTTTTTGAGTTTGTACCTTTGGAAAATAATTATGATTTACAACAAATAGAAAAGCAACATATCCAAAAAGTGCTCGTTCATACTAAAGGGAATAAAACTGAAGCATCACGTTTACTCGGAATTGGATTAACAACACTTTATCGCAAAATCGAAGAATACCAGATTCGGGAACTATAAAGTTAACGTGATTTATGTATTTACATCTAGCTAAGGACAAAATTTTAGTTCAGTGGTTTGGTTTTATTAGGGTTTTAAGCGTATTGCTGTAAAAGCTTTCATCATCGTAAAGCCGCCATCATTACCGTCTTTGCGAGGCACCCATCATTACCGTCATTGCGAGGCACCCACCATTAGCGTCATCGTACAGCCCCACCATTATCGTCATTGCGAGGCACCCACCATTAGCGTCTTTGCGAGGCACCCACCATTAGCGTCTTTGCGAGGCACCCACCATTAGCGTCTTTGCGAGGCACCCACCATTAGCGTCATCGTACAGCCGCCATCATTACCGTCATTGCGAGGCACAAAGCAATCTTACCAACAATAGAATTATGATGCATTGCTTCACGCACTCTTGCTTCAGTTCGCAAAAACGATAACCTTAAATGATCTTAAATGTCTTATATGGTTTTAATATAATGCTATAATTCTCATGCAATTCTTTTATCCGCTACCGCGGGGGCTTTCTCTTCTTTGGGCAACCAAAGAACCAAAGTTGTCGGCTCGCAATTTTTCTGTTTAAGGTAGTGAGTGGGCTTGAATCGTGCTCCCCGAATAATTGACCATGCCGATTGAGAGCTTTACGAAGAAACAGTGGTTTGGATTTGCTAGTGTGTTAAGCGTATTGCCATAAAAGCTTTCATCATCGTACAGCCCCACCATTTCCGTCTTTGCGAGGCACAAAGCAATCTTACCAACAATAGAATTATGATGCATTGCTTCAGTTCGCAAAGACGATAACCTTAAATGATCTTAAATGTCTTATATGGTTTTAATATAATGCTCATGCAATTCTTTCTTCCGCTGCCGCGGAGGCTTTATTCTTTTTGACAACAAAAAGAACCAAAAATTGTCGGCTCGCAATTTTTCTTTTTAAGGCAGTGGGTAGGCTTTGCTTGTGCCACCCGAATAATTGACCATGCCGATTGGAAGCTTTACGAAGAAACAGTGGTTTGGATTTGTTAGGGTTTTAAGCGTGGTTAAGCAAACGTTCATATTGCACAAACTTTTCCTATTACGCATACGCATAGCAACATTTCGCAGAAGAGCCCATTATAATTCTTACCGTGAATCCTACCTCAATAACAATAATTTACAATGAGAACTTACGTTAAAACTGATGTAACCCTTTGGATTAAAAATTTTCCTTTTCTGTTAATTTATTATCTTTCAAAAAAATTAGTATATGAATAAAAATCTGTTAACACTTTTATTGTCCCTACTTTCTATTTCCTTATTTGCACAGGAAAATTACTGGCAACAACATGTAAGCTATACAATTGATGTTGCTTTAAATGACGCTGAAAAATCCTTAAAAGGATCTGAAACGATTGTTTACAAAAACAATTCGCCATCCGAATTAAACTTTATATGGTTTCATATTTGGCCAAATGCTTATAAAAATGAAAGTACAGCACTTTTCCAGCAAATTAGAACAGATTCTTCCCGCAAGGAAAAACTTAATAATGTAACTTATGGAAGCATTGATGGATTAAATTTTAAAGTAAACGGAAAGGCAGCTAAAACAGAAGCCCATTCCAATCCTCAATACATCGATATTATTAAAGTTCTTCTTCCTACACCACTAAAACCTGGAGATTCTGTTAACATTTCTACAGATTTTAAAGTAAAACTACCAAACTATTTCTCCAGATCGGGCTATGCCGATACCGAATTTATGGTTACTCAATGGTACCCTAAACCCGCCGTTTTTGATAAAGATGGATGGCACGAATTTCCTTATTTAGATATGGGTGAATTTTATAGCGAGTATGGAAATTATAAAGTTAACATCACTTTGCCTTCCACATATGTTGTGGGCGCAACTGGGGTTTTACAAAATGCTGATGAGCTTGCACAATACAAAACCATTGGTGCTAAAAATGCGGCGAACAGAAAAGATAGTCCGGTTTTATACCAACCAAAAGATAAAAACGGTAGTAAAACATTAAGTTATATCATGAATAATGTTCCTGATTTTGCCTGGTTTGCAGATAAGGATTTAGTGATACAATATGATACGGCTAAACTAGCTACAGGTAAAGTAATTGATGCCTTTTCTTATTATCATAACAAGAAAAACACCCTTTGGGTAAACAGTATTGATTACATTAAAGATGCGGTTAAGCATTATAGCAACTGGGTTGGCGAATATGAATATCCGGTTGTACAGGCTATAGAAGGACCAAAAAATAATTCGAGTGGAGGTATGGAATATCCAACTATAACCTTAATTACCAGTCCTGATGCAAAAATAAGTTCGTTGGATGGTGTTATAGCGCACGAAGTTGGGCACAACTGGTTTATGAGTATGTTGGGCAGTAACGAAAGGATGCACACCTGGCAAGACGAAGGTTTAAATACCTATTTCCAGTTTAGATATGAGGCAGAAAAATATAGAGCAAATTCAATTTTTGGTGATGCCATTCCTGAAAATATTAAAGCTTTGCCAACGGATAAGTTTCTTCAGGCAATTTATGGGGCCATTTCTGGCGTACCCATGCAATCAGCTATTGAAACCCCATCGGCCAAGTTTTCAACTTCTGAAGAATATGGATTGATCTCTTATGTTAAAACTGCATTATGGCTATATATTTTAGAATCAAGCGTTGGAAAAGATCAAATTGACCTTGCCTTTAAAAACTATTTTAATGAATGGAAAAATAAACATCCATCACCGGAGGATATGAAAGCCTCATTTGAAAAAACATTGGGCAGAAACCTAGATAATTATTTTAACCTGTTAAATAAAGAAGGTAAGTTTTAAAGACCCTCACCTCATTTATTCCTTAATTTCATCACAATCAAATGTTGAAATAAATTCAGCATATTAATTATCTCACCATACCGTATTGATAAAAACCCTTCCAAAATGGAAGGGTTTTTTTATGCTTAAATTTTGCAATCTGAGGCAAAAACAAAGCTTATTACTCACAATCAGCGATTTACTATAAAAATTTTCTTATTGGTACAACAGTTGGCAATAGGCTTTCAAATATCATTAAGATTATGACAATTATCTCATCTCTAACACTGCTTGTCCTATGTTGGGCAGCTTACAAATCAATCGACTGGTTCGAAAAAATTTAACACTTATGGTCGCATTATTCATCATCGCAATCGCCGTATTTATCTATATGATTTACGTGCTTATTAAACCCGAAAAATTTTAAAAATAGTTGTCGCTCTGGGTTTATAAAAGCTATGGCTGCTAAACTCAAGAGACAATCACTTGGTAAAAAACATTAAAAATGAACACTGAATTTATTGGCATAATTGCCACGTTCCTGCTTACTTTACTTATTGCCATCCCTTTGGGTAAGTATCTGGCTAAAGTATTTGCTGGAGAAAAAGTATGGACAGATTTTCTAAAACCGCTAGAACGCGGAATCTTTAAGCTTTCAGGCATCAATATTAAGGAACAGATGGACTGGAAGCAGCAATTAAAAGCCTTGTTAACCATTAATATACTTTGGCTGTTTTATGGTTTCTTTGTATTAATATTTCAGGATAAACTCCCTTTTAATCCTGATGCAAACCCAGGCATGACGCCTGATTTGGCTTTTAACACCATTATTAGTTTTGTAGCCAACTGCAATCTTCAGCATTATTCTGGCGAAACTGGCGCAAGTTATTTAACACAACAGTTTGTTGTTATGTTTCTTCAATTTGTGAGTGCCGCCACTGGTATTGCCGCAGCAGTTGTTTTATTTAAAGCATTTAGAGATAAAACCACCACACAATTGGGTAATTTCTGGGAGTATTTTGTAAAATCAATCACTCGTTTATTATTACCATTATCAATTGTTGTAGCCTTAATTTTAACCTTTAATGGAACACCAGCGAGCTATGAAGGTAAAGATCAATTTATTTCTATGCAGGGCGATACCGTTCACGTATCTCGTGGGCCAGCTGCACAAATGATTGCTATAAAACATTTGGGAACGAATGGTGGCGGATATTTTGGTGCAAATTCTGCTCATCCATTCGAAAACCCAAGTTATTTAACCAACGTTGTCGAAATCATATCTCAAACCATTATCCCTTTGGCTATGGTTATTGCATTCGGTTATTTTATCCGTAGAAGAAAACTAGCCTGGATGATTTTTGGAGTGATGACCATTGGAATGTTTATGCTCATGATACCAACCATAAGTTCAGAACTTGGTGGAAATCCTGCTCTTGCTAAAATGGGCATTTCTCAAACTACAGGAGCTATGGAAGGGAAGGAAATGCGCATAGGTGCCGCCGCTACAGCATACTGGAGCACATTAACTACTGTAATTTCTACAGGATCAGTAAATGGAATGCACGATAGTACAATGCCTTTAACTGGCTTATGGCAGTTATTAGGCATGATGATTAACGCCTTTTACGGTGGTTGCGGCGTAGGTTTACTCAACTATTTTATTTACTTGATTATCGCTGTATTTATTTCTGGCTTAATGGTAGGTAGAACCCCCGAATTTTTAGGCCACAAAGTAGAAGCCCGCGAAATTAAAATTGCTGCAATTATTACTTTATTAAGCCCATTCTTAATTCTTGCCGGAACAGCAATAGCCAGTTATATTTTTACTAATCATGGTGGTGCCCCATGGGCAGTACAACCAAAAAACTGGTTAAATAATCCAGGTTTCCACGGTTTTTCAGAAATGCTTTATGAAATGACTTCCTCAAATGCCAACAACGGTTCGGGCTTTGAAGGTTTAGGCGATAATAATGTTTTCTGGAACTTATCTACAGGAATTGTGATTTTCTTAGGTCGTTTCTTACCAATTATTGGTCCGGTTGCGATTGCAGGTTTATTAGCTAGAAAGAAATTCATTCCAGAATCTGCAGGTACTTTAAAAACAGATACGCTAACCTTTAGCTTAATGACCTTTGCGGTAATCCTTGTATTAAATGCACTTTCTTATTTCCCTGCTTTAGCCTTAGGCCCATTGGCAGAATACTTTACGATGCTTAAATAATAAGAATTGTCGCTTAAGATTTCTCGAAATGAGGCTTTCAAAAATCTCTCGATAAGTTTTGGACGACAAACAAATTAAAAAATATCAAAAAATGAAACCCAATAATAAATTGTTCGAACCAGCTTTAATGCAAACCGCATTAAAACAATCTTTCATCAAGTTAGATCCCCGCGTAATGGTTCGCAACCCAGTAATGTTTACCGTTGAAGTTGGAACACTGGTAATGGCTTACGTTACGGTGTATTCTTTCAGCCATGCCGGACAAGGATCTCCGCTATATAATTTCTTTATCTTTTTAGTTTTATTATTAACCGTATTATTTGCCAATTTTGCCGAAGCAATTGCCGAAGCACGAGGAAAAGCGCAAGCAGATAGCTTACGTAAAACGAGAGAAGAAACGCCTGCTAAAGTTTTATTAGAAAATGGAACAATAGAAATCCGTTCATCTAATCAGCTAAAAAAAGGAGATGTTTTTGTTTGTGAAACTGGCGATACCATCCCTACTGATGGAGAAATTATTGAAGGAATTGCAACCATTGATGAATCGGCAATTACCGGAGAATCTGCTCCCGTAATTCGCGAATCTGGTGGAGATAAATCTTCTGTAACCGGTGGTACAAAAGTACTATCTGATGAGATTAAAGTTCAGGTAAGTACCGCACCAGGAGAAAGCTTTTTAGATAAAATGATTGCCTTGGTAGAAGGTGCATCACGCCAGAAAACACCAAACGAAATTGCATTAACTATCCTTTTAGCCAGTTTTACATTGGTATTTATCATCGTTTGCGTTACCCTAAAACCATTTGCTGATTATGCAAATACACCGATTACAATCGCTTCTTTAATTTCGCTGTTCGTTTGTTTAATTCCGACAACAATTGGTGGTTTACTTTCTGCAATTGGTATTGCTGGAATGGACAGGGCGCTAAGGGCAAATGTAATTACGAAATCTGGTAAAGCAGTAGAAACTGCCGGAGATATTGATGTATTGCTTTTGGATAAAACCGGAACCATAACTATTGGAAATCGTAAAGCCACCAATTTCTATCCTACCGCAGGTGTAAGTGCCAATGCTTTTACTGATGCTTGTGTATTAAGCTCATTAGCAGATGAAACTCCTGAAGGAAAATCAATTATTGAATTGGCAGGAGAACAAGGTTTTAAAAATTTTAATACTCCAGCAGATTCTGTTTTTATCAAGTTTACAGCCGAAACCCGTTCGAGCGGACTAGATACTAAAGATGGTAGACGGATAAGAAAAGGAGCTTTTGATTCGATTAGAAATATCGTTGAAAAAGCTGGCAATATTTTCCCTTCTGATATTGAAACACATGTAAAAAATATCGCCACAAATGGCGGAACTCCCTTGGTTGTTTCTGAAAATGAAAAAGCTTTAGGCGTTATTGAGCTACAAGATATCATTAAACCAGGCATAAGTGAACGTTTTGAGCGCTTGCGTAAAATGGGTGTAAAAACCGTAATGGTTACGGGCGATAATCCTCTAACAGCTAAATACATTGCCGAAAAAGCTGGGGTAGATGATTTTATTGCTGAGGCAAAACCTGAGGATAAAATGAACTACATTAAAGATGAACAAGCTTTAGGTAAACTGGTTGCTATGATGGGTGATGGCACAAATGATGCACCCGCCTTAGCACAGGCAGATGTTGGCGTTGCCATGAACAGCGGAACACAAGCTGCAAAAGAGGCTGGTAATATGGTGGATTTGGATAACGACCCAACCAAGTTGATTGAAATCGTAGAAATTGGTAAACAATTGCTAATTACTCGTGGAACTTTAACCACCTTCTCCATCGCTAACGATGTGGCCAAGTATTTCGCAATTGTTCCTGCATTATTTATTGCTTCAATTCCAGCATTGCAAAGTTTAAATATTATGGGCTTGCACTCGCCAGAAAGCGCAATTATGTCTGCAGTGATTTTCAACGCCATTATCATCCCAATTTTAATTCCATTGGCCTTAAAAGGAGTGGCTTATAAACCAATAGGCGCAACGGCATTACTCCGTAGAAACTTGTTTATTTATGGCATTGGCGGCGTTGTAGCACCATTTATCGGAATTAAATTAATTGATTTATTAGTAGGCTTATTTGTATAAAAACCCTGCCCTTACGAGTTTGTCGAAATACAATACTTAAAATACTTCCACAGGCTCAAGATTACATAAAATAAAATATCATGAAAAAGTACATCATACAATCTATACGCTTAACCTTAGTTTTAATCGTATTATTATGCATTATTTATCCAATCAGCATAGCCCTTGCTGGTAAACTTTCAAAAGGCAATGGCGGTGGAGAAAAAGTAACTAAAAATGGCAAAACTGTTGGCTATGCAGCACTTGGTCAATCTTTTACCAAACCAGAATACTTTTGGGGCAGGCCATCAGCCGTTGCTTATAATGCAGCCGGATCTGGAGGTTCAAATAAAGGCCCATCAAATCCAGATTATCTTAAAGAAGTTTCTTCAAGAATTGATACCCTTTTGAAATATAATCCAGGCTTAAAAAAGTCTGAAATCCCTGCTGATATGGTTACCGCTTCAGGAAGTGGCTTAGATCCAAATATTTCTGAACAAGGCGCTGCCATTCAAATTGCAAGAGTAGCCAAAGCACGTAAAATCGACGAGAAAAAAGTTAAAGAACTGGTTGCCATGAACACTTTAAAACCGTTGTTGGGCTTATTCGGACCATCATCTGTAAATGTTTTGAAATTGAATCTCGCTTTAGATAACCTTTAATCCAACCTCGCTCGCCATTGCTTAGTAATAGAAATAATGACTAAATAACAGAATGGCGATTTATAATATAATAAAATGAAAAAATTAATCATCCCTTTTTCTTTAATATCAGCATCACTTAATGCATTTGCACAAGAAGAACCTAAAGTAAAGTTTTCAGGCTATCTTGAAACGTATTATGCACAAGATTTTAATAAACCAACCGATCACAATAGGCCCGGATTTATATATTCTCATAACCGTACAAATGAAATAAATTTAAACCTTGGTTTTATTAAAGCAGCTTACGATAGCGGCTCCATCCGAGCAAACCTTGCAGTAATGGCTGGTACTTACGCAAATGCCAACCTGGCTGCAGAGCCTGGTGTATTAAAAAATGTGTTTGAAGCAAATGCAGGTATTAAACTATCGAAAACCGAAAACCTTTGGATCGATGCAGGTATATTTTCTTCACACATTGGTTTTGAAAGTGCTGTATCTAAAGATTGCTGGGTATTAACCAGAAATATATCTTCAGAGAATACACCTTATTATGAATCGGGTACTAAAATTACTTACGGTACTAAAGATGGTAAATTAACCGCTACCCTACTCTACCTAAATGGATGGCAACGCATTACCCGCCAAAATGGCAATAATAAACCAGCCGGAGGAGTGCAATTAACGTGGAAACCAACAGATAAAATAACTTTAAACTATAGTAATTATATTGGTACCGAGGGTGCAGATTCAGTTCGTGTAAATCGCTTCTATCATAATGTTTATGGCATTTTTCAAGTAACTGATAAATTTGGTCTAACACTTGGTTTTGATTACGGAACCCAGCAAAAAGCAAAAGGAAATTCTGCCAAAAACGAAGTACTTTCTCCAGTTGCAATAGCTCAATATAAATTTGCCGATAAATGGGCAGTTGCCGGTCGATTTGAATATTATGACGATAAAAATGGTATGTTAATATCTACAGGTACACCAAATGGATTTAAAACCAAAGGTTACTCTTTAAATGTAGATTATGCGCCAATTAGCAATGCTATTATCCGTTTGGAAGGCAAAACTTATGATAGTAAAGATAAAGTTTTTAGTCGTGAAGGAAACCCTGTAAATGCAAATGCAACCATAACAGCAAGTATAGCGGTATCTTTTTAACCTATTTAGAAACTTAAACATTCCACTAAAATGGTGGAATGTTTATTAAATTTATAGAGCAATGCATCCTTTAGTCGAAATTTTATTCAGTTTAATTTTGAGTGTTTCAGGAATATTTTTCATCAAAAAAATGAGCGTTTTAAAAAAGAATAAAAGAAGCAGCAATTCATTTAAATCTTTTGCCGAAAAACGTAGAAAGCTCCTTAAACAGAAAATTTTATCAAAGTGGGTAGCCGTATTATTTATGCTAACCCTGATTATAAGCATTGGTGTGATGATTGACAATGGAACAATCATCGTAACCTGGTAAAAACCATGGAAGATAATAAAGAAGATTCGGTTAGGAAGTTCCTAGATTTAGTTAAAAAATCAAGAAGAGGAAAACTCAAAATTTATATTGGGATGAGCGCTGGCGTGGGTAAAACCTATCGGATGTTGCAAGAATCTCACGCTTTATTGCGCAATGGCATTGATGTTTGCATTGGTTATGTAGAAACGCATAACCGTACCGAAACAGAAGCACTTGTAGCTGGATTGCCTATTGTTGCCCGAAAAAATATTTTTTATCGAGGCAAGGAAATCGAAGAAATGGATTTGCAAGGTATTTTAAATCGTCATCCAGAAATTGTAATTGTTGATGAATTGGCCCATACAAATGCCGAAGGAAGTAAAAACACAAAACGCTGGCAAGATGTATTTGATTTGCTCGAAGCCGGAATTAGTGTAATATCTGCTGTAAATATTCAGCATTTAGAAAGCATTAACGAAGAAATAGCACACATTACTGGAATTGAAGTTACGGAAAGAATCCCCGATAAAATTCTGGAAATTGCTGATGAAATCGTAAACATAGATTTAACCGCTGATGAACTTGTTACCAGATTAAAAGAAGGGAAAATTTATGATCAAAGTAAAATAGAAAGGGCCTTGGGCAATTTTTTCCAAGCTGATAAAATTTTACAGCTACGAGAATTAGCACTTAAAGAGGTGGTACATCAGGTAGAACGTAAAATTCAAAAAGAAATTCCGAAGTCGGTAAAATTAAGAGCCGAACGTTTTTTAGCATGCATTTCTTCAAATGCAGAAACCGCCGGAGTTGTTATTAGAAAAACCGCTCGCCTTGCTTCTTATTATCACTCGCCGTGGATTGTTTTGTATGTACAAAGTGATGATGAAAGTTTTGACAAAATTAAACTCGACAAACAAAGACATTTGATTAACCATTTTAAACTTGCTACAGAATTGGGCGCAGAAGTGATTAAAATTAAAAGCAATCAAATTACACAAACCATTATTAATATGGCAACAGAAAAAGAAATTACAACCATTTGCATTGGAAAGCCACATTTAAATATTTTTCAGGTAATGATGCGAACGGCTATTTTTAATCAACTCTTGCGTAATTTAGCGCGTAAAGAAATTGATTTGGTTATATTATCATAGTGCTTTTATCTTGCTGAATTTATTTCGGCATCGGTAAAATAAAAAGCTCTAAAATAAATTTAGGGCAAAGTTATTATTAAAATAAATTCTCATGAAAATCAAGACCAAACTCCGCCTAGGATTCGGGTTTCTATTTATAATTGTACTATCCTTTGGATTGATTACCCTTTTCTATTTAAATGAATTATCCGATAAATCTAAAATGATTTTGAAAGACAATTATGAATCGCTTAATTATGTTTCCGCAATGCGAAACATTTTGGATAAAAATCCAGGTGTGTTAAACCAACAAAACTCGCAGATATTTGAAGATAACCTTAAAAAAGAACTCCAAAACCTGACTGAACCAGGAGAAAAAGTTGCAGCTGAAAAACTAAGTGCTGCCTATCAAATATATAAAGTGGCTACAAATGTATTGGCAAAAGAAAGTGCCATTAAAAGTATTAGGACAGAACTTCATGCCATTGACCAGGTAAATATGAAGGCTATTTACCATAAAAATCAATCGGCAAATGAAGCGTCAGGAAGGGCTAATTTTTACATTATGATTGCCGCAACTGTTAGCTTTTTAATCCTCTTTACTTTTATAGTTAACTTCCCTGGTTTTGTTGCTAATCCGCTTTCTGAATTTAGTTCCGCGATTAAACAAATAAGCCGCAAAAACTATAAACAACGCTTGCACTTTGATAATCAGGATGAATTTACAGAACTGGCAAGTGCATTTAACGGAATGGTGGTAAAATTAAATGAATGGGAGAACAGCAATTTATCAAAAATAAAATCAGAAAAATCTCGTATTGAGGCTATTATAGATCAAATGCAAGATGCTATTATCGGATTAAATGAAAAAGGCGAAATCCTATTTCTTAATCATTTGGCGGCTAAGTTGATGAATTTAGATGAAGAAAAAGTTATCGGCCAGAATGCAACCGAACTCATGAAAAAAAATGAGCTTTTAAAAAGAATCATTAAGCCCGAAACAGATAACAAAACGCTTAAAATTTATGCTGACGAGAGAGAGTCTTATTTCGTGTTGGAAAGCCGCGAAATTGTAATTCCAAATTATGATGACGATAGCGAAGAAAAAACTTTAATAGAGACTGAAAAATCAGCAGGAAGTGTATACATTCTGAAAAACATAACACAGTTTAAAGAATTGGATGAAGCCAAAACAAATTTTATCGCGACTGTATCACACGAATTAAAAACGCCATTGTCATCTATAAAAATGAGTTTAAAGCTATTGAAGGATGATCGTGTAGGAACGATGAATGAGGAGCAAATCGAATTAGTCGAAAATATTAAGGAAGATAGTGACAGGCTTTTAAAAATTACCAGCGAGTTATTAGATCTTTCGCAAGCTGAAACTGGAAACCTAAAATTAACCTTTGCCCTTACAAAACCAGAGGAAATTGTACAATATGCCATTGACGCCGTTAAATTTCAAGCGGAACAAAAATCAATTCAACTTGAACTTAACTGCAATAATAATTTGCCAAAAGTAAACGCTGACATTCAAAAAACTGCTTGGGTAATGGTAAACTTTTTATCTAATGCGTTACGCTACAGTGCAGAAAAATCTAAAGTAGTTGTTCATGTTTTACAGAAAGATAAACTAATCGAATTTTCTGTTCAGGATTTTGGAAAAGGTATCGATGAGAAATACCAAAAACGCTTATTCGACCGATATTTTCAAGTACCTACAGATGGACAAAATAAATCTGGATCAGGCTTGGGTCTCGCCATTTCGAAAGATTTTATCGAAGCAGAACAAGGAAATATATGGGTAGAAAGTGCCATTGGCGAAGGTAGTAGATTTTATTTCACACTACCTATTGCTGATTAAAGTTTATTGGTGGATTTATTTTTTTTTAAAATATAACTTCGCTTTCAATCAAAACGCGATATTGAATACCGTGCGGGCTATTGGCTTTAATCTTGGATTCGAGTGTTTGAGCTAAAAAATCCCATTCTTCAAGGTTAAATTTTGAATTTGGATTTGGTTTCAATTTTATATCCAAAGTACGTACATAACCTTCTTTTGGATGCGGTGAAGCCACAATTCCCTTTTCTACCTTAACAGTTTTCAATCTATCTCCTAATTCATATCTGCAAAAATTACAAATATCTTCTGTCGTAATCAGTCTTCCACCCCTACTCACTAATGCGAAACGATAAGCATCTAATTGCTCGCCCGATTGCAATTTCTCTCTACCACCAACTGTATCCAATAATAAAAAGATAGAATCCGTACTTAAATCTACATTACTTTGTAAAGCCATTGGCGTATTAGCTCTAATATTATTTCCCAACTCGCATTGCGTTACCCAATAATCCACATTCAACTCATCGTTTACATCATAGGGTTCGGCAATAAGATAAGTTGGCACTTCTTTAACCGCTGCCCCAAATTTTGAGGTTTTGCTATCTAAGAGCCTCAACTGCTTAGAAAGTTCACCTAAAATGGTAACAATAAAATCTTGGTTAAACGACGAAAAAGCGGCTACTTCATCTCGGGTTAATTCAATTAAATATTTAACCATTTCCAAGGCATTACGCTTATCAAAACGTTCGGCACCACCATACCTTATCGAATAATAGCCTTGTCCTAAACCACTTGTTCTTTGAAAAGGAATATCATTAAAGACCCGATCACTAGAATCTACAACCTGATTAACAGCCATAAAATGTTGGTACAAATCTGTTCGCAGGGGCAAAATTCCATTTAATGAAGAGAAATTATAATTATTTGTTTTTATCGTACGATTAATAACTGGAAAAGCATTTAGAGATACAAACATATTCTCCAAAATATCATAGGTATAATTAGCAGAAAATTGTAATCTCACCCAAATTACCCTTTTCTGAGCTACAGATTTTAAAGCATCTAAACCATAAGACTTTATTAATTCTATAGGGAAATCCGAGGGATCGGCTTCGAAATTATTTTCAATTTTACAGGGACCAAAAGTCACAAATTTATGCTGATATTGTATTTTGACATCTCTAATAACCTGATGCATTAAATCGTAATCACGAAATATCATTTGTTCTTTACTAAGCTCCACTGGCGAAGGATATTCAAGCCCGGGATTAAATATTACGGCTTCTCCATCAATTTCGGGTTTGCATAATGGTAATAATTGGTACACCCACGATTGAGTTTGGTATGCAGGGAAATCAAAATATAAGCCAAGTCCTTCTAAATCTCGAACATTTTCATGCAACTCAATTCCAATATAAGCACTTCCCCATGCTAAAGGATCTGTTGTACGCAACAATGGCGATTTAGAATTATTATGATCTAAACCAAAAAACTGCCTTCCACCGGCTAAATAACTTATTTTCCCGTTAACAAGATTTACATAATCAACTGGTGTAAATTGAACATTAACAAAGTTATTTGCAATGCCACCGTTAATTTCTGGAATACGCTTAGGCGTATAAAAATGCGTTTGTGGATGCAAAAGTAAAGATTCATCCGTTGGCGTAGCCGTCATCACTGCATGCGCTGCTTTTGGCATGCTCAACAAATCAGGAGTCAACAATCTGGCTATTTTATCCAGTAGTCGCCCCTCCACATTCTGCGCTTCATTACCACTTCTATGGATTTCGACAGCAAAAGCTTCTATTAAAAGCCTAACAAAAGGATCTAACGCCATGGCATTTTTTACTCCCCATAAATTCACGGCATTATTTATCATCCGTGTTTTAATTCCTTCTTTCGTAAATTGATTTATTGCCGAAGTTTTGTTTTTCATAGCGTTCATAATATTTGGTTATCCTACTGACATTGGACTTAAAAACAACTCTGTTTTAAAGCTAAATGCTTCCTTACTTTCTGTTAAATTAGCTTTAATAAGGATGGTTACTTTTTTCCTCACCTCGGTAAATTTCTTCATTGGCCATTCTTTTTCCACCATCTCCGTGAATATTTGTGCTATTGGATTTTCAATTCTTTGCTCATATTGATGAATGGAATTAATTACGTGCAATCGAAATTTTTCTTCCCATTCTGCCGTTGTAATATTATTTTCAAACTCAAGTTCCCATATTTTATTTCCATACTCATAATCGTACCTATTTTCGCCAAACCTGGTGGTAATCAATAGCTGAATATGTTGTGCAATGCTCTCTCCAAGGCTGCACATTGTCAATTCTCTTCCCTCAAGAAGTTCACCTAAATAAATTGGAAACTTAAAATACATACCTGTTAATTTTTAGTTTTATTAAATATTTCTTCAATAGATTCTTTTAAAATTTCATCTTTATACAAGTAAAAATCTGGCATTTTATCCTTCGGAACTTTAAGGAGATAAGAACTTTGTGTTGATCTTTTTATTTCGAAATCAGGGTTTAAATCTATTATCTCTTTATAGGTTAATTCCAGTTTTCTGGCGATAACAATCAACGAATATCCTGTCGAAATTGAACATGTAAGATAATTGCATAATAATGGTTCATTTGCCTTCAATGCTATTTTTCCGCCTAAAAACCAATCATTTGGCATTTTATTGTTAACTATATAAGAAACGCTAATAAATTTTTTAACGTGATTTTGCGTCTCTTTAGGTAATAGACTCTCAATCTTCCAATAAGATGAAGAATTCATTTGGATCATAGCCTTTTTCACCCTGTTTGGACCACAATTATAGGCTGCAACAACTAATAACCAATCGCCGAAAGTATTATGCAATTCTTTTAACAGTTTACAAGCGGCGTAGGTACTTTTATAAAAATCCATTCTTTCATCCACTCGATCTTTATTTTTTAAGCCAAAACTATTAGCCTCATGTTGAATAAATTGCCAAGGCCCCACAGCACCAGCTTTTGAAATACTTTTATTCTCCAATTCTGACTCTATAATTGCCAATGCACCTAGTTCTTTAGGGATGCTATAAGTTTCTAAAGCATGGGAGAAAAATTTTAGTAAAGTACCATTCTTCTTTTTTAGCATGACAAATCTTTTTTCATATCGATTAATATAGTTTTCAATATAAATTTTATTGGCTGTGCTAATGTCCTCTGGATAACTCAATCCATAACTTGATACAAAAGCTGTATCGATAGTGTTTTTCGATTTTAATTGATTCCGTGCACAAACTTTTGTAAATGATAATATCACCAGCAAAACCGTAATACACCACTTGATTTTTATATTAAAACCGATCATTTCCCATAGCTTTTCATTAATATTTGTGCATGATGTTAGGGCAATTTATCAGCAGGTAACCAGTAATAAGCCATCCCATTATTGTAAAATCTATACTTATTATTGCTTACATTTTGCTGTAACCATATCGCCGTATATCTACAAGTGTTTATAAAATTTATCATATCCGCCATCTTCATCTGCTTCTCTCGGGTAATCATTTTTAACGTTTTACTTTCCCATAATGGGTTTATTGATTTATTTCCAGTTAAGCAAACCAATACATCCGAAAAACTCATATCGGTTAAGACACCATGTTCAAGCTTTATTTTTTTTCTTTTCAAATAGGTCGACATTGCTTCTTTAAAATGTGCAGAAATTTCACTTCTATAAGCAAAATTTCGGGAACCATTTCCGGCTAACATTAGTAAGTTTTGAGTAATTTGATCGTATTCCTGCTCGGATACCAGCAAACCAAACCTAATATTATTTACAGAATCGGGCACAGCTTTATAGTTGAACCATGCAGGGATATAAAATGGCTTGTTTATATTGTTAAATGTTTTTAGAAATAAAGGGGGCAAGTTTTGGTTTTTATATCCAGAATAATAATATTGAAGGGAAGGTTCAATCCTGGTATTTAAAAGGCCAATAGTATTGAAAAATCGATTAAGTGATGATTCAATTTTTGTATTATCAAGCGCCACTTTATTCATCAATCCAATAAGACTATGTTCTAAAATAGAGGCCGACATAATTTCTCCTCGCTCAGGAAAAACCACGTATCCTTGTGTCATTGCCTTCTCAGGATAATCCAAATAATACACACCAGAATCACTCTTAGCCAATGCGAAAGTAGATTCTTTAAGTACATCGCGGATATCTACCATTTTTTCCTTTTTCAACAACGCTATATTGGCAGCAGATTTTAATACTAAATCTTTTGCTTGTAGCACAAAATCATTGTATGCTGGGTTTGATAAACTCTGCGTTTGAAAAATAAGCATTCTTGCGTTTACATAGCTCAACCGATTTATTATATCACTCCAACCAGTCGAATTTGAACCAAAATCATTTCCTGCACCACCAATAAGTACAATTATATTACTCTCGTTTTTGTTCTTTTCTAAAAGTGAAGTCGCCCGTTTTAACCCTGAAAATACAGATTGAGTTATGTTATCATCATTACATTGATTTATTCTTTCCTGCTGCAATTTTAAAAATTGAGCAATACTTCTGTAGTCATCCGTTAAAGGTAACTGTGTGTAATCATAGCAACTTCCTCCTAAATCATCTTTATAAACTATAGCTCCATATTTAAAAGAATCAAAGCTACCTGCCGTATCACGATACATTTGTAAATTTTGCATAATGGTAGAAACATAAGGCATATATTTTCCATTCTCAGCCCCCCCATCTACAACAAAAATTAAATTAACATTTTTCTGATCTTTAATAATTTGCTTGTAACGGGTATAAGTAATGGTACGACCTGCAATGTTCATTACCTCATTTTTACTTTTATCGAGCACATTTGCAAAAACGCCAGTTTTAATTAAACTTGCTGTAGAATCATTTTTTGCTGATATAATTTTTTGTACAGGATAAATATTTTCAAGCCTATTTATCGGCTTTGTATCGGTAGATTTAGAGTAAAAAGGGATTCCATAAGATTCCTTTGATTTATCTATTTCAAATTCATTCCAGTAAAAATCTACCGAAAGATCATGATTTGGTTCCATGCCCAACCTGGTTCCCCAAAATTGAACTACATCCTTTGATATCCACCCACCTATAACCAGCTTAACATTATCTGGAGTAACCTGAGTTGATTTACCTATTAAATATTGTTTTCCATCATCCGACTGTTTGAAAATATAGAACAGATTTTCGGTTGCACATTTCTTTTTTAGGGTATCATTTAATAAGGGACTACCAAAAAGCATTAAGGAATCTTTTTCTAAATACTTTTTAAAGTTGGCAAATATTGACTCGTCTTTATAACAAGTAACTGCTTTGACAAAAAACTTTGAATTGTTTTCTTTTATCGCCGTTCGCCATAATAACAATTTACTTTTATGTACCCAACCCAAGTATTCGGCAGATTTACGATCAATAGTACCACTTTTAGGATTATTTAAAAGAGAGGGGTTATATTTAATCAGCTCCAAATAATCGTCCTTTTTATTAATTACGTAACAAGCCTCCAATAAATCTATTTTTTTTAACTGCATATCGCTACCAGGTGATTTGTAGGTAACATTATTATTTCGATCAGAAAAAACATACCAGCGTTCATTTTCTGTGAAATACCCTTCATCTAATTCGATATCAATATCGGCTATACGATAACTTTGTGTTTGAGGACTTAATTTTATTCTTGTTTTTGATTTAAATATGTCAAGCCCAAATTGTGCGTTGGCTAAAAATGGACTAAAAAACATTATGACAAACAGTAAAAAATACTGACTCCAATTGTTATTTCCACTTATTTGTCTGCGTATTTTCATGTTATTTTTTAGGTTGAACAGCTTATTTACTCTGTTTTACTTCTATCATTTTTATACAATTCTGCTCTTCATTTGGGGTCAGTTTTACGGCCTGAATGGTTAATTTTGATTCAAATTGTAACCCAAGACAATAGCTATTAAAATCATTTATTTTTTGCCCATTTATTTTCACAACAGTTTTCTCATTACCACATAAATATTTCTTTATTAGGTAATAATAATGTTCATTAAACTTTTCTCCATTGGCTATTTTTTGCAAATGCGACTTAAAATCCACTCCGTATTTTGAATAAACATCTTCAACATTTACTAAACTATCTTCGGCTAACTTAAAAGAAGGCAGAATATTAATTTTATGTCTAATTGGATATTCACTATTATCGGTATAAAGCAACACTGTATAGGTACCCGGCTCTTTATAGAAATATTGCACAAATTTCTCTTTAGAATCAATAAAGTTAGTTTCACCAAACTTCCATCTATATTGTGTTGCGCCTTTACCAATTGCTCTAAATGTTAAATTTTCAAATTGCAGACCCGTTTTTGGTGCTTCAATTATTGCTATAGAATCTATAAGTGGAACGATAAGAGCGGTATCTTTTACGGTTACATAAAAAGTATCCAGATAGCTGGCATTAATTTTTAATTGCACCATATAGTTGCCTGCTTTCGTAAAACGATGTTTTCCTGATTTTGAAAAAGATATATTCCCATCTCCGAAATTCCACATCCACTTCTTTGCAAAATCAGATGAATCTTTAAAAACAATTGAATCCTTTGTGGATAGCGTCCGGGGTGAAACTCCAGCATTTATATCATTAGAAGATGGGAGAAATAATTTAGCGCCGAAAATAATTAGCCCCAACAAAATACCAATTAATAAGGTTAGCAAAATAACTTTTAAAGTATTTTTATTCTTAAATCCCTTTCTTTCTTCACCATCCAAATGGTTATCTATAATACTGTTCATTTAGTTCTCAGTTTCATATTATGGTTAATTTTTAAATCTGTATTTATTTTATTTTTTCTCAGAGCAACGATTTTTATATTGTAATGCATTATATCTCGTCGATCTATATTATTTTTTTAAATTTTCGTATAGGTCATCAATTAATATTGCTTTTTTGTTTTTAACAACATCTTCAATACTTGTATTGCCATCTTTAAAAAATAAATTATTAATAACTGTTAGCAGGTAAATGTGCTTGTCCTTATTCACGGCATAATAAACTTGCTCGTCCCCTATATCATAACATCTTTTATTATAATCTCTTCTTATTAACTTGCGAGTAAAATCGGAATACTTTAAAATATTTTGAAAAGCTACCTTAGATGAAGTATTGTTATCGAAAACATATTCTTCTACGATAATATCATTCTTTTGATTTTTTAAATAATACATTTCATTCTTAATCAAACCTTTGTAAAAAGTAGAATTACATCCCGACAAATTTCCTTTAAAATAATCCTGTTTTTTAACTTCTATTATTTTAAGTCCATTTTTAATTTTAAAGTTTTGAAATAAAGCTTTAAAATTAAAATCATTATTTGCCCCTTTCCCAGTTTCTTTTTGTTTATCGCATGTATGAACACACAGGCACACAAGAATTATTATAATATTTTTCATTTTAAAATCTATTAACAATCGCAAATCTTTAGCAGTTCAAATATGGTTGAATCTATAGACGCATCCGCAGATTTATTACCGTTTATTGCTCCAGCAACAATTTTATCTCCTCTGTAAAACTTCCTTGCAGAATATATCCATTCTTGCATCTTTCTTTCAAACTCAGATTGTTTAAAATCTCTTGCTCCCCCTCCATCTTCTATATATATAAATGACGGGGCAGAATCGGTACCAGTAATTTCTAATTTGCCTATCTTAAGTTTACTGACAGAATCTTTTGTAACAACCACGATCGTGGAGTGATACTCTGCACCCATGCCAACTGCAAAAACCCTTATGGAACCTTTTTCAGTTAATTCCACTAATTTTGAGGTTATATTGGTTACAATGTCTGAACCTTGCTTTCCTAAACGATCTGAGTCGATGTTGCCATGGGATCTTGATGTTAATCTTTTACCCTTATATGTAGGTGCTATATTTTGAATTCTTTTGTAATATTTAGCGTCCAGAGATGTAATGGCAGAAGATAATGTTCCAGTTGTTGTTATTTTTGCAGTTTGTGGTAAGCCATACAATGCTTTCAAATTACTCGCCAATGCTCTTAAACAACACATTGCACAATTTCGATTTGGATCGTTCAATCCAGATAAACCGTTTTCAATTAATCTATTTATTTTAACAAGCTCACAACACTTCTCAAATTGAATTCTTCCGCAAAAGACATTTGTAACACTATAATGATACCAATCATTATCATCTGCAAAAAAATCAATGTATGCGTCATTCTTTAAATCTTTCGACGATATTTTTAATAATAACTTCCAACCATATTTTACTGTAACCTGTATTGATGATAGAATTGTCACTCCAACACCCATTGCTGTAATCTTTCCTTTGTTATCATTCGCTTTTAAGTTCCCTTGTTTTACACAGAATCTTAAAATAACTTCATCTGCACGAATTGATAACTTCTCTAAAGGTTGATCCTGCTTGTCAGCATCAAGATAATTTGACAGTTTAGTTGTTTTTTTATTTATTTTTTCTATTAATTTAAACCCATTTTGAGGGTACGTTTTATCTAATGATACAACAGGAACAAAATCATTATCGAGAACTCTTTTTTCCTCTTCCCAACCTTTAAAGTAATGCATTCCTTCAGCGGCATAAATTACTTGCCTACTTTCATGCGTTATTTGCTCAAAATCTTCAGTATAGGTTTCTGATTCAACTAAAAAGCTTTTAAAAATTCGTGTAATGGTTCCTCCAAGTCTCATGTTTACCCGTGTTTAGTGGTTTCTCCGGTTTTATAATTAATGTCTTTCATGGATTAATTACATTTTAAATTGTCAAAATCATTTATAATTGAATCATTTTTTTTGTTGATCAGATATATTTTCATCGTTTATTTCCAGATTATTTTTTTGTTTTTCCGCTTTGCCGCCAAACATTCTTCAACCGTGTATTTTATGGGACAATCAAAACAGTTATATTTTTCATCATTATCTTCAAAAAAATCATAAAAATTAACTTGTCCTTTGATTCCTATTTTAAGGGACTGACTACAAATTAATGTTGAAGAAAATGGTTCAAAATCGTCTTTCGTTATTCTTTTATTATATATATTATGAGTAAAGCTCATTTTCTTTATAATGTATAGTTGATTGTTAATTGTGGTAAGATAAAGCCAATACCTATCTCCATTGTCAACACTGTTAATTTTAACAATGGCAGTATTATTACTATTTATTGCAACCCGTACAATAAAACAATTATTAAAATAGCTTTGAATTAAACTGCCATTTTCTCTTCCGTTTATCTGCACAGGAATTTTTATTTCGAAAATTTTATTAAAAATCTTTATTTTGGAAATAGAGTAACAGCTTTCACAGTCATAATTAGTTTTTTGATATAAAAATCCAACTAATTTATTTTTCTCATAAACTGCTATTTTAGGCCTGTTCTGAGCCAAGATGCTAAAAGAACAAAAAAGTAAAAAGATTATTATTTTCATACACTATTTATACTTTTTCTCTGAGCAACTATTTTCATACATATTTGTAATATCTATTGTATCTTTTTTCTTTAGTATTTTTAATTGACAAATTTCATGAATGCCATAATGATAATAAGCGATTGAAAATGCTCGTTTTAACTGATACGTACTTTGTTTATTCTTTTGGAAAACAATTGAATCTTCCCATATTGTATTAGATTGTCTTATTATTCTTAAATTAACATCTCCGTTTATTTTGTCCCTTAATATAAAGGAGAGTGGCATTCTTGAGGCTATAAGTCTTGTTTTTAAATTGTATTTTTGTTTAAATACCTTTTCAAAGGAAAGATTTAGTAAAATAGGTGAATCTAAATTGATTTTATCCCAATCCAAACTATCATAAGGAATACTAATTTCACCGAATCGCTTAAAGTTTATATTTAGCGAAAGGGGTTTTAAATTTTCTCTTGCATTATTTAATAAAATATCCTTTTTTTCAAAATCTTTTATTTTTTTTTCCTTCATCAACGAACCATTTTTACATTGAGTGATAAAAAAGCAAAGGGCTATTAATGGAATCAGTATATTATTTCTTAACATTATCCCCTCCTTTTTTATGGATTAATTACATTTTAAACTGTCAAAATCATTTATGATTGAATCATCTCAATAAATAATTTTTTTAAGACCTTCTTTTCTTTGTATGTAATAAATCGTATTTACATTAAGTTGACTATCTACAAACAAACGCGAAAATTTATATAGATAATTATGCACATCTGAACCTTTTAGAGCTGGTTTTATAAATTCAATTTTTGCTATTGTATCATTCATAGTTTTATTAAAATCAGGATATTTATCATCAATATCCGTTATAATAAATATCCCATCTATTTTATTGATGCTACCATTGAATGCGTATTGAATAAAAAAATCTTTATAATTTGCTTGAACTAAAAATTTATTTGGAGAAAAATTATACATTCTTTTTTTTGGCAAAAATTTTCTTAATTCTACTCCATGATATCCAATACTTGGAAATACTATTTCAGTTTTTTCAACTCCTTGTTTCAAAATTGTTGTATCTATAAATTTAGCACTGTCAAAACTGAACTTTCTATTTAAATAAATAGTATCCTCACCTTTTATTATCAAGTATTTCTGAATCTTGTAACTATTGTTTTCTTTCTTATTTATAACATTTTCGGGCATAGTTCTTATTGTTTTCTGATTACAAGAATTTAAAAGTATAAACAATAAGAAAAGGTTATATTTTATTAATACATGCATTTTCATAATTAATTATTTTCATTATTGCTGCAAATGCTTCTTTTCTTTCTTTTAAATGTTTTAATGCCGGATTTATCCGTCGTGTAACTTTTGAAACATCTTTTTCCATTGCCACATTATTTATATCCATATATTGCCCATTAATAACACTACCAAAACGCCAAAACCAACATGATGTATCTGCTGCTACTTCTAAATCGGTAGCTACTTTTGATTTATTCTCTCCCGATATATTGATTATTGCATTTTTTTTATCGTTTGAATATTTAATATAATTTTCTTCTAAACTTATTTGTATGAATCCCCTCCCTCTATATGGATCGTATTTCTTTACATAATCATTATCCCCCTCTATTGTCTTTGTAAACCATTGTGTTTCAACAAACATTTGTGATAAAAAATGCATTTTCTTAATACATGTATCTATCTCGTATTTTGAAAAAGCTAGATTTAAGACTTCGGTTAAATTTTTAAATGTCTGGTCTTTTTTTTGCACAACTTCATTTGAATATTTACACTTAGTAGCATTATCAAAGAATAACTTCTCTTTGTGTAAATTATACATCGGATATTCTTTTCCGCCATCCTTATAAAAAGAATTTTTCCTAATTGTTATAATCAAATTCTTTAATTCCTCCACAGTAAAATCCCTATCACAATAACAACTAGAAAAAATTACCTCACCACAATAAACATTGCTTACACCGCCATCAAAAAATAGGTCGTTGTCATTGGCATAAAACTTTATTTGGTGTATCTTTTTAGTCGCATCGATTTCTAATTCAAAAGTGTCACCGTATTTTTTGTCTTTTAATTCGTTTCTTATTATTTCTTTTCCGTTTCCATCAAAAAACACAGCGGTAATGTTACCACCATCACTATCGTTAGCTTTAGGATTACCTTTAGTTACGTTGAATTTTAGTTTTGCATTCCCCTTATTAACAAGCAGTTTTATTTCCTTAACTTCTGGCTTACGGAGCTTTTCTTCAATACAAGCATCTAAAGTCAAGGTTTTATCTTTTACAACTTTTATGTTGTACTGATGGTCATTGCTTTCAATAATGTTTACAACAGGAATAAATGCATTATCCAGATCCCTTTTTTCCTCTTCCCAATCTTTAAAGTAATGTGTTCCTTCGGCAGTATAAATTACTTGCCTACTTTCATGAGTTATCTGCTCAAAATCTTCAGTATAGGTTTCTGATTCAACTAAAAAGCTTTCAAAAATTCTCGTAATGGTTCCTCCAGGTCTCATGTTTACCCGTGTTTAGTGGTTTCTCCGGTTTTAGAATTAATATCTCTCTTAGAATTAAAGACAATTATATCATCCGTTTCAGATTTTTTTTCTCCACCATGCTCCTTAACATCTTTGGCCTTTGTTTGTCTTTCGCCCAAAGCTACCTCCAAAATATTAGCTGCTCTTAGTTCATAATCAGCTCCTGCATTACTGGTAATCATAGCCCCTGCAGTTTCCGAAATATTTATACCAGCCAAACTAACAATGTTTAAACCTGCATTTACATCGACATTTAAAGCTGCGTTGATGATTACGTTGGCGCCTGCGTTCATGGTAATATTTTGTGGAGCATTAATTGTTATGTTGCCTGCACCATCCATGTACCAGCTGTTTCCACTGGGATCGGAAACCGTAATACTTCCCTGGCTATCATCATCATTTAATGATATTTGCACCCCACTTCTTGTAGTGATGGTTTTAAGGTGATTTTTACTTTTTCCACCCGCAGCAATTTGTCCATGAAAAGCCGATCCTGTTACAAAAGGTCTGTCTGGATTACCATTTTCAAAATCAACCATTACCTGGTCGCCAACTTCGGGTATAAACACAAAACCTCTATTTTGCGCAACCGAATTGCTTTTGCCAGCATCAGGGCTTAATACCCTAATCCAATCCGTTTCATGTCTTTCAGATCGAATAAGTTCATCATGCTTCCATCCTATAAACTCTACAACCACACGCCCTTGATTTACTGGATCGTTATTTTTAACAACAAGAGCTAGCATAGGATAAGTGATAGGTTGTTCAAAACCCATTTTTAACGGCACCTCTGCTCCAGCTGGTATTGCTTTAAAATTATTGCTATACATACCGTTAATAAGTAATTCATGCTCAGCATAAATAATACGCATTTGAGGATGTATAGAACTTTCACCTTGCCGTTTAAATTCAAAATTGACAAGTGCTCCTATGTCAATTCTTAAATTGGTTGTTTCGCCTTCCATTAAATAAGAAGTAGCAACATTGGATGCAGCGATAGATTTAGCTTTTGCAGTAAGAATTTCAGCATTGGCGGATAGCATCTGAATGGGTATGGTACTCTTTTCATAATACAACTTTCCTGAACGTTTGTAAGCATCTTGTGCAGTTGAACCAATATTTCCATTATAATTTTTCGCATCTTGGTTCAGCTTTCTATCATTGGCGGCATCGTAGTCGACTATTGTTGATTGTACGGGAACTGTAAGTAATGATAAACTCACTTTTGTACAATCGCTACCATAAATTAGTGGAATGGGTGACTCATTTTTAGCGGCACCAAAAATCACTCCTTTGCCATCACAGTAAAGCCAGTTTCCAGTAATGTCAGCTAAGCGTTTAAGATAATTCCATGCAGTTTCGTTAAACCTTGAAGAATACGCCAAAACAGGATTAGCTTTTATGGTATTAATAAGATATGTACGCATAATTTCCATTGGTTTACAAAGCGTACTTACTACAGTTGAGAGGTTTTGACTAGTAAAACTTTCAAAATGTTTGGCTCCATCTAGCAAAATAGTTGGCGAAAAGCCTTTTAATTCTAAAATTCCCTCGGCAAGCCCATCATTCACTAATTTTACTTCAGTAATGATAAATTTATTTTCTAGTGGATTATCTTGTGGATTGCTTACATTAAAAATAGATACCTCGGTTAGCTTTCCGAGCAGGGATTGAGCATCTTCAATAACAAATAAGCCAACTTCCTGAATAACCTCATGCTTAAAGTGCATAGTAAGCTCATTATGCTTGCCAATGTGTTGTTTAATATTAACTTTTAGGATAGGAGATATTTTTTTATTATCAATGTACACCCAACAGCCCACGCGTTGAGGTTCTGTTAAATAGTGCATTTTATTCTGTTGTGCCATATAAGTTTTGTTAAAATAAATTCGTAATCCTTTGTGTAAGCTCAATTGTTTGTCGCAATAACGCCCTGCATTTTTTTTAACTCAACCTTTTTGCCCTTGGTAAGCAGGTAACAGCGGTAATATCGGTTCGCTCTATCTATATCTACAATTAGTTCTCCTTGCTGGTGAGGATCATTGCCATAAACCTCAGTATAAGCCTTTAACATTTCATCTTCATTAAATATTACAGGTAACCAAAAGTTTGATAGCTGTTTTGTTTCTTCATTAAGGATGCCCCAATCGATATAAATTTCATGTAAACGGGCACATTGTTTAAATGGATTCTCGCTAATGGCTTTTAAAAAGCGGACTTCTTCTTCTCCGTTGCTGTACACAAGTGTAATTTCGCGAGGATTGACTTCTACCTCCTGATCGAAACGAACAACAGGATGCCAGTTAAAACGCTCGCGGTAGGTGTCCCATAAACCTAATGGTACATCATGCTCTTTAATATATTTTATGCCTTCTTCACCCAAAGCAAATTTTGAATACTCGCCAGGCTTTTCCAATTCTGGATCTAAAGAGTAATTAAAATTCTTTAAATCGAATTTGGTTTTGCGGGCTTTAAAATGGGCCAACTCAACCGTAATACCTTGTGGCCCCCGGAGCCATACCGAAACCGTACCACCTGGTGCCATCCCCGCTATTATGGTGCTGTAAGTATAATGCCGTGTACTATCTCCCCCAAGCCATGATTCATATCCTTTTTGAAAAAGCGCAAGCATTTTATCATAAGGCAAGGTAAAGCTACCCTCGTAAAACTGATCTTCAGCATAAGATAACCATTTAATATCCAGTTTAACAGGCAGCAACTTCGGCTCTCCGCTTCCTCCTGAACTAATGCCATTATGTCCCCAATGATTGGTGGGGCTTATAGGTTTACTTAGTGCACCTCCGCCCGAACCATCTACTGCTGTAAAACTTACGGTTACAGGTTCTGCCGGATAATTTGCTGGTGATGAGGCACCACCTTCCCATTGAAATTTTTCGTCCATTTTTTTTTGTTTGCATGCTAATAAACTACAGGTAAGAAGTATAAGCAGGGTGAGGTTAAATAGTTTTTTCATATTAGCCGGCTAAAATTAAACGTGTACGTTTACCATTCTCTATTCGTGGGTAATTTACCTTTACATAATTTCTGTTGTAATAAGCATTCCAATGCAAATATTTATGCCGTAATTCACGTAAATCACGTTGTTCCTGCATCTCCTTTTTACATGGATCGCTCCAATTTGCTGAATCTTCCATATCTGTATCATGCTTTTTTAATATTTCAGCAAAATATTTAAAGGTTAATGCTGGTGCTCCATTAAAGACTTGTGCATGTAAGCGTTTTTTTGTATCTAATAGCAAAGGAATATTTTCTATTAAATACTTTTTTTCAACAGTGACCTTCAGTATAGGAATAGGATTATTTTTAAATCTGGTCATATTTAAATTTGTCATTATTTCGGCCATTAAATGACAGGGTATAAAACTATATTTATTAGATATGGACTGTTTACGATGACCTTCGAGCGTAAAACCCCGGAAGTAAGAGTTGCTAGAATGTGTGGTTAACTCATCGGCAGCAAACCAACCCTGATTAATTAAATCCAATCGCTCTGCCTTAATAAATTTTTCGTTATTATTATTAACACCTTCTTTAGTATCGTTTACAAGCATTTGTGTGCCTGCTTGGGTATTGAATACAACTAAATCGCTAAAATTATCGGCATAACATCCTCCAACATCACTATGCACCCCAGGCAAGCTAAAACTTTTGCTCAGTTTACCTGATTTATTAAATAATTGACTTAGCTGCCCTGGTGTTTCTCTTGCACTACGGATATCGGTTAATGAAAAATTCCCTCTATGTTCATCGGCTGCAGTAAAATGAAAAATAGTTCTGGCTTTAGCAATGGCATTTAAGTGCAGCTCTGCGGTATCATTTTTAAACATTTCTGGTGCATCGGTTCCAGTATCGGGCATAGAATTGATTAATGCAGCATTATGATAAGAAGATACCGTATCGTATAAACCTGCAAAGCGAATTACTATGGTTTTTATTGTTACGTTGGCTTGCCTGCAATATGCACCCAAATACCCGTATTCGGGAAAATCAGTTAGTTTAATGTCTTCATTTCCTTTAATTTTATTTCCTTGCTCATCTTCAAAGCTTAAAACCGCTTTGTTACCCATCTCATCTTTTTTATCTATACTTTTTTGGGCGGGTTTGGTTATTTCATGAATAAAATGCCGGGCTGCAGCAGCACCTCTACTGAAACCAAATAAATCAACTGTTAATATATTTACTTCTTTTATGTTATTCTTTTTAACAATACTTGAAGAACTTAACGTATCAGCAACTAACTGACAGGCATGTTTTACACGAAGTGGTATTCCTGTGGAGCCTTTAGCTAAACCTGCTCCAGCTTTTGTATCATCTTCCTTTTGCCAGGTCGTGCCCATACCCTGAATATATTGTGCAAAAACATATTTATCTTCATCCTGATTATAATTATTATACAAACGGGCTACATTAGAATACTCATTTTCATAACTACTGGTATGGTCATCTTTATGTATTTCTTTATAAATTTCGCTTTGCATTTTACGTTCGTCCGTATTATGAAAGTTATTGCCTGTACCATCAAAAAACATAGCCATTGTTACATTTATGACCGAACCAACAGGTTGAACAGGCGTTTTTTTAGCAGAGCCTAATTTTACCCGGCCTACACCTTTGGGTGCCACTGTTAAAGCATCGGCTTTTAGTTTTAACTGATGGGTATTAATTAAAGGGTTAATTGATTGTAATACACCCTTATTGGCATTGTTAAAGTTTTTTTGACTGGTAACCGCAGTTTGCCCATGCCAAGTTACATTAATACAATCTTTAGCACCAAAAGCGCAGCTCGCTTTACTATTATCGTGTAAGGGATGCCCCCCGTTTTCTATTTGTATTTTTGTATGGATATTACTCCACTCTGTTACGTTTACTTTACATGGATTATTATTCAGTTTAGCACATGAACCAAAGAAAGGAGCCTCAAAGGGCTGCCCTATTTCTTTGTGGGTGGCCATCAGCTTTTTAATGCCTTTCTCATCATTAATATAATGCTTGCCTTGGGTGAGCACTTTTAATTTAGCCGTGGCTTTACCAAAAGTGCACTTACAGGCTGCACCAGCACATAACAGATAATTATCTTTCGTAACCATTTTATTTTAAATAAATTCGTGTTTTTTGGTATAAGCTTAATTGTTAGTTGCAATAACACCCTGCATTTTTTTTAACTCCACTTTTTTACCTCTGGTAAGCAGGTAACAGCGGTAATATCGGTTAG
The DNA here is from genome assembly GCF_004335085.1 of Pedobacter nototheniae. GTDB lineage: Bacteria > Bacteroidota > Bacteroidia > Sphingobacteriales > Sphingobacteriaceae > Pedobacter > Pedobacter nototheniae. Next base: position 227,980 of record NZ_RQRS01000002.1, read on the forward strand.
CTCTATCTATATCTACAATTAGTTCTCCTTGCTGTTGGGGATCATTGCCATATACCTCAGCATAAGCCTTTAACATTTCGCTTTCATTAAACTTTATCGGAAGCCAAAAACCTTTTTTTTCATGTGTTGAAGGGTCAGTTATATCCCAATCGATATAAATTTCTTTAAGTCTGGCTTTCCTTCCGAAAGGGTTATCGATTAAGCTTTTCAAAAACAAAGCTTCGCTTTCTCCATTGCTATAAACTAAATCTAAATGATTGGGTTCTGCTTTAAAAGATTGATCTAAGCGAACAACTGGATGCCAGTTAAAACGCTCACGATAGGTATCCCACAAACCTAAAGGTAAACCGTGTTCTTTAATATATTTTACACCTTCTGGACCTAGCATTCTTTTGCTGTAAGCACCCTGTAGCTTTAACTCATCTATTAAATCGTAATTAAAATTATTCAAATCGAATTTAGTTTTGTGAGCCTGAAAACGTGCTACCTCTACCTCATAACTTCCTCCTGCCAGCCAAACCACTACTGTGCCTCCTGGTGCCATTCCTGCAGTAATGGTATTGTAATTATCGTGTCGCGTGGTATCTCCCTGTACCCATTCTTCAAATCCTTTTTGAAAAAGTGCTAGCATTTTATCGTAAGGCAAGGTAAAACTACCCTCATAAAACTGATCTTCAGCATACGATAACCATTTAATATCAAGCTTTACAGGCAGTAACTTCGGCTCTCCACTACCGCCAGAACTAATGCCATTATATCCCCATGTATTTGTTTCACTAATCGGTTTACTTGGTGTACCACCGCCCGTACCATCTACTGCTGTAAAACTTACAGTTACAGGTTCTGCCGGATAATTTGCCGGTGATGAAGCACCGCCTTCCCATTGAAATTTTTCGTCCATTTTCTTTTGTTTGCATGCTAATAAACTACTGGTAAGCACTATAAGCAGGGTAAGGTTAAATAGTTTTTTCATGATCTAATCGTTAAATAGAATACCCCATCCACTTTTTCTTTTCTCCATATTATTTATCATTGTCTGTTTCTTTATTTCTGTTTCTTCATTAAAAACTTCATTTGCACTAAAAGAAAATGTATTCTTTTTTTCGCTTTCCGTTATGCTTATAGCTGCCTCTATATTTCGGATATGGTATTTTTGATCATCAATATCATAATGCACTTTTATTTGTCCGCTTAAACTATCTAAATATCCCTGAGCCACTTTTAACGACCCGTTAAAAATTTGGCTATGCCTTTTTAATTCATTTTTTTTAGCATTTAATAACCAAATCCCAGAAAAAACCTGATGATTATCGTAATTAGGTAATGACAGTTTTATTTCTTGTCCTTTCACATTGGTGAAAAATAAAGAGAGAAAAATATCATTTGTAAGTATGTTACTAAGTGCACTTTGTGTTTTTAAGCTCTCACTTATCTGCTCCATATACTCGGTATTAATAGATCCACCAAATTTTTGTTGCAGTAGTTCATATTCATCATTCCATCGTTGCTTAATTTCATCATAATTAAGTATGGAGATTAAAAAACCAGAGCTATCAATGCTAAATTTAATAGGGTAAAGAAGCTCTAAACAACTTTTACTTAAATCATACAATGGATTATCAATCAAATCATTATTAATAAAAAAATCCTTTTTATCGATTTCCCAATATGTAACTCCGTCGTTAACTTCCACACAACATAATTGCGTTAGATTTTGCATACTTTGCTCATTATCATCTATCTTAAAGGTAAATTTGATTGCAAAACAGGTACACCAATTCTGATAATGTTGAAAGAACTGAGGATTAAGTTTTTTAGTCATTCATTTAGTTCTGTTGAATCCCTTGTTCTATTGTCCTAAGTTGATTCAGTCGGGTTTCTTTATCTTTGTAACCGATCTGACATTGGTCAAGCTGAGATTGAAAAAGCTTAATATTTTCCATCTTTTTCTTCATAACCAGCATGTCTTCGAAGTGCATTTTTTCAAATACTGCCATTTGTTTAAAACCTATAAATCTGGGATCTCTGTTTGACAAATTTTCGTAATAGCTATTAAGCGTATTAATTTGATTCTTTATGTCAATTTCGAGTACTAAGTTGGTTGGCACATTTTGCAACCCTTCAATTTTCACTAATACAGAATCGTACAAAGGCACAGCTTCCTTTTGTTTTTCTAAAAAGAATTGCTCCTGATTAATAAAAGATACGTCGCTATAGCTTGCAGTTGAAAAAGGATTAGGACTTTTTCTAAAAATAAGTGCCATCAAAATTCCAGTAATTACAACAAACATGATGACGAGATAAATAAAATAATGTCTCTTTTCTGTATGATTAAGCTTTATTTCTTCTTCCATTTTAATTTAATTAAATGATCGTCTTGTTTTTCCTGATATATCAGAACTTATTTTTCTGTTCTTCTGGATACAATCGTTCAAATCTTTTTTCATTAATTCTTCTCTAGTAGAAATCCTTACAACAGAATCTTTCAAGAGCAAAAGTTTGTTCAAATTTTTAGTTAACCGGGCATAAATCGTAAAGTTGGCTGTACTATCGTTCCCTATTGTTTTCACTATAGATTCTTTATTATCAGAAATATATTTTGCCAGAAACAGTGTATTATCTACGCGGGTTCTATCCAAATAAGTCATCTGCAGATATAGAGAATCTATTTTTTCATTTAAGGCAATTTGTTTGTTAACGATAGTTTTATAAGCCATAATTCTATTATTGAAAGCTGCTCTTTGTTGTTGGGCAGCCCAGAAAAATAGATATACTGATACAATCGAAAAGGAAACTAAAACACCAAATAGCAACCAGAAATGAGTTGATTTTTTATAAATTTCTTGTACATTTTTTGCTTTCATTATTTATTTGTGATGGTAAAATTTCTGATTACACTCAATTTGCTAGAATCCAAATCGATACTAATCCGGAGCGGGTCTACTTCTTCTAGATACCTTATTATTCTTCTGTTTTTCCGTAAATGCTTTCTCTTTATATCTTTTGGCATTCCTAATTCATCGTATTGATTTAGGTATGGTGCATTGAAAGTCCATTGCCATTTAAAATTATAGGCGAGTAACTTTTTGTTTTTTAAGTGATTTAAATAAACGGCTGATGTATCCTTTACTTTAAATTGAGGTTTTACGTTACTCACAAAATAGAGGATATCATAAGGTTTTTGCTTTCCTTTTAATACCTTAATTACCCTTATGCCAGCCAGATAAAAGACAGGCTTTTTATATTTATTTAGCACACTATCCAGTTTAAGAGGCACACAGGTGATGACAACATCACTGGCATCATAAATTTCACTAATATTTAATGCCAGTCGATTTTTCCGTTTCCCCAGAAAAACATTTGTACTATTTTGCAGCGTGTCGAATAAGTCAGCAGTACTCTTTTTCGGAATGTTTTCTTTATGATTATTACAAGAAGTAAGCAATAAAATATTTAAGAAAATACTTGTTGCCGATAAAAAAAGTTCCCTTCTTTTTATACCAAAATTTAGTTTTAAACTATAAAGCCTTTTAACCCGTATTATCAAATTATGCATCCCCATTCGCTGAATTCGTACAAATAAATTAACCGAAAGGAGCTTTTACTCCAATCGGCTAGTTTAAATTTTATTACCCTTGTGCATATTCTGTGTTCCATTCAGCCGATTCATCATCGCCTTTATGGCCATCTAATTTGATTACAAAACTTTTTGCTGGAAAATATGGTGTGATATGAAGATCAAGCCAAATTCTATCTTTTTGAATCGGGTCCTGCTCAAAACGAACAATTTTAAATTTTTCAATAAGCCCACCATCAGGCCCTTTGATACTATCCAGATAACGAACAATTTGACCTCTTAAATCTGCCTCGGTTTTTGATGTCCAGTTTTCGAATACTCTACGATTTAAAAAATCGAATAATACTTTGGTGATATAATCGAATACGCGTACAACTGAATATGTCTGCAATCCGATATTATCACCATTGAATAAGGTTTTAGCTGAAAATGCCATAACTTTTCCATATTCATTAACCATTGGAACAAGCCCAATTTTTTCTAGATGGGATATTTCAGATTTTTTAAGGTCAAAACGAACCGCATCTATTTCATTAATGGCGCCATGTTTTTTACCTGCCGTTACCTGACTCATAAGGGTGGTATACATTTTGCCTGCTAACGAGGCCGATCCTGGTACCATAATATCTTCTGCTTCATCAACCTCATCGGCTTTCCCCCTTCCGATCAAATAATTGCAAGTCATGATTGTATTGCTTCTAAACGCCTCTCCTCCAGTTAAATTTGCAGAATTGAACATTTCAACCACATCATCTGGCTTATCTAAATTGGCAAAATCAGTAACCAACATCGCCTTGTTTTCGTAGGCTATTTTAGACCATTTTTCAACAACTTTATTAGACCCCAAGTACCCTGGAACAACTAATAAAGAATAGTTTTCGCGAAGATCTAGTCGGTCGAAATTTTGCTTTAATGTTGCAGAAACATAATCAATAAATAGTGGGTTATCTAAATCTTTAAGTTGATCTTCGTTTGCATTTAAAATGGTTACGTTATTTACCTTATCAACTTCGGTATTTTTATAAAACTGCGCTACAGTACGGTAAGAAGTCTCTAATTCTCGTGTTATTGAAAGTGTATCCTTCAGATTTTTCTTCAGTTCTTTGCCGGCTAAATCAGCTTTTTGTTTACAAGTATCAGCCATTTCAGAAACTGTATTACTATTTTCAAGTAGCTCAACCCACATATTTATAGTTTTGTGAAGATCTTCTCTTTCTTTTTTCTTTTCTGTATCGGTTAAAAATATTTGTTTTCGAGCTTTTCTATCTGGATTTAAGTTTGCTATTCCATCAATGGTGCCTTCTAAGAAGCTAAAGCCACCTGCTTTTGCTAATTTTAATAGTGGTTCTGCTAGTTTTTCTGCATAACTGTTGCCCTGACTTGCAGTAGAAACTTTTTGCGATTGTGCCATATCTTATTTTGAGTTACGTGAATTGTAAATGGATTATCTATTATTTTCAAGCTCTTGTGCCAATTGTTTTAAGGCATCAATTACGGCTCCTTTTGTATCTTCGTTTTCCAACATCGATTTAAGCACCTTATTTACCTTCAATTGCTTATTAATTTTGTTGTACTGCTGCTCTTTTAAACTCTGATTCCGCAAATAGCTGCTTTGACGAGTAATGTTAATTGGAGAAAAATCGCCTAGATTTTTAAATGAAACATTTTCTTTTGTGGTTACGCCATCCAGCGATTCCATTTCAACCTCAACTGAAGGGTTAAAATGCCTGAAAACATCTTCAATTGTTTTCAAACCTGAAATTGCTTCTGGCTGGATTGGATCTTCCGCTGTTAGTTTCGAAACTAAGAGCGTTTTGTTGTGCTGAATTTGCTGAATAGCTTCATTGGCATCTACTGTTACCTCGTTGCCGCCAATTCCATAGCTGTAGTTTGACATAGTGTTTGATTTTAAGTTTATTTCAGGATTAGAAAATTTGTTAACTGGTTTACTGGTTATAGTTGTTTCATTCACTTTCTTTTCGGAAGGCAAAAGCTGTTTAATTTTATTTTTTATCTTTTTAAAAAAATCCATTAATTCATTGATTAATAAATGATGTGGCTAGGCTTTAATAATCTCCCATTTAATATCCCCTGCTTCATCAACTCCTAACTGGATATGGCTATTTTTTAATATTTCCTCAGCCACTATCATTTTCGAAATTGGCCTTCGAATCTCTTTCCTTATTACGCCACTAATTTGTCTGGCTCCATATTTTGAATTAAAGCCATTAAGTGCCAACACCTGTTTGGCTGCATCAGTTATGGTTAGGCTAATGCTTAATTTCGCCAGGGCATCGTATAAGGCTTTCATCTGAATGTCGAAAATCTGAACAGCCATTTCTTCAGTAATCGGGCTAAATGGAACTATCTCTGTTAATCTGGCTAAAAACTCTGGTCGAAAATAGTTTGTAACTAAATCCAGCAATACATTTGGTTTAGGAAGTTCGCCTCCGGCAAATTTTTCTGCAATAAATTCGCTACCAATATTTGAAGTGAAAAGGATTAATGCATTGCTAAAATCACCTTCTTTACCCAGTTTATCATGAATATGTCCTTCATCCATTATTTGAAGAAAAATATCAAATACAGATTGATGTGCTTTTTCTATCTCATCAAATAACACAACAGAATAGGGTTGCTGCCTAATTTTATTTACTAGCATCCCCCCCTCTTCATAACCCACGTAGCCAGGAGGTGCTCCATAAAAAAGCGCTGCAGAATGTTCTTCTTTAAACTCAGACATATCGAAACGAATCATTGCTTTTTCATCATTAAATAAAAGCTCGGCGATTGATTTTGCTAGTTCGGTTTTTCCTGTTCCCGTTGGTCCCAATAAAAAGAATGAACCAATTGGTTGTCCTTGTTTATTTATCCCACTTCTACTTTCAATAATAGCATCCGCTACAACTTTTAAAGCATACTCTTGTCCTACCATCCTTCGCTTTAAATGAGATTCCATATTCAGTAATTTTTCCTTTTCCTGACTTTGGATTTTACCAATTGGGATTCCCGTTTTTGCCGCTACAATAGCCGATATCTCCGCCTTTCCTATGATTTCTCTTTTTACGACTGCCAATCCTGTTAGCGCAATCAATATTTTTCGGAGATAAATAGTTAATTCATCCACAGTTGAAAGCTTATCTGCCTCAACTTCATTATTTAATTGTTCAAATAATATCGGACTTAATTGATTTGGTAATTGGCTACTAAACCACTTTAATGCGTGTATTTTATTCTCCTCCTCAAGTGTTTCATCAACAATAATGCTTTCTAATTCAATCTCTAACTTTTCAATATCTCTTTCAGAAGATTCATTCATCATCCTAACTGCCGCCATAGTTCTATCAAGTAAATCAAGAGCAGCATCAGGCAATCTTTTATCCTTAATATACCGCTTAGCTAACCTTACGCACTCAGCAGTTACCTGATAATCAACTTTTAACTGGTGATGATCTTCATACTTCGGCACTAGTAAATCGAGCATCTTTATAGCTGTTTGAATGTTAGGCTCATTTACCTTTAATAGTTCAAAACGTCTATTAAAAGCTTGTTCGGGTTCAATAATTTTGCGATATTCTTCAAGAGTTGTAGCTCCAATTACCGTTATTTCGCCCCTCGCCAATTCTGGTTTAAGTAAGTTTCCGGCACCGGATCCTATTGATCCTTTTTCATCCAGAAAAACATGCATTTCATCAATAAATAAGATGGCTTTATGCTGTTGTTTTAAAGCAGAAATTATCTTCTTCAAGCGATCTTCTACTTCACCCTTATAACTTGCACCAGCCATTAAAGCACCAAAATCAAGCTCAAGAAGTGAAGCTTCATGCAAATGCTTCGGCACTTCTTTGTTAATAATCGCTTGAGCAAAACCATCAACTAAAGCCGTTTTACCAACGCCAGGCTCACCTGCAATAATTACGTTGGGTTTATTCCGTCTACCAAGTATTTCAATTATTTGCCTGGTTTCACTTTCCCTGCCTACAATTGGATCTAACCTATTTTCGCGAGCCAAAGCGGTTTTATCAATACAGTATTTTTTAAGAATATCATTGTGTTGCGAGAGATTTATCCCATTTTCGGTTAACCTAAGTTCATTTTGGTTTTCAAACGATGATTGTAAACTATTTTCAGGTTCATATAAATCATACAATTCATTTTCTCTTAAAGGAAATGACTTTAGTTGTGCAGTTGTAAATCCAATATTCGGTTTAATTAAAGCAGCTAAAACACAAGTAGTATTAATACTATTAATTCCTAATTTTAATCTTACATCATCCGACGTATTCATTACGCTATAAATGGCATCGTTAGGATTGATATCTTCAGGTAACATGCTTACCTTCGGATAATCTTCAATCCTAACTTCTGCCCAGTCAATCATATAATGTATATCTTTCCCCAGCAATTCTAAAAAGTCTGTTAATCCAGATTCTTTGTGAAGTAATGCCCTTAATAAATGAGCGGGGCCATACTCACTGTTGTAGTTTTCTTTAGCAAAACCTTTGGCAATCTCTAAGCAAGAGAGCAAGGTTTCGTTGAATTGGAGCGTTGAATTAAATATTGTATTCTTCATTTAATCTTCAGTATAAAACCTTCAAAACCCATTATAAACGAGTTTTAATTAAACATTGTTGTAAAAAGCATGAGCAAAAACTATCCAAAAAAAATAAATTTCTTAATTCATTTTCGGCAAGTACAACGGGAATAAATAATCAATAGGGGCAATTAAACTCTTTTGTTTAACTAATGGGATTTTCAAAAAAACAGGAAGAAAAATATTCGGTAAGCTTCAAGTAATTATATTTTAAATCCTTAAGGTAGGACTGAAACATATGCTAAAACTATAAATTAATTTTTGATAAAACTATATTTTTTTTCAAAATAAAATTACAACATGTAAAATAGTTTGTATAATTACAAGTAATTATTTCAAATTAAATATTGTAAGTTTTTTTAGTATAACATGAATATAATTGATAAAATTGAAACGGATGTTAAGGCTGAGGTACTGGCGGTATCATTATTAACCGAAACAACCGATTTCAGTAAAATTATATTTAAGCGGTTAGGATTAGATGCCAGGGGGCATACTAAAGATATAAACAGAGTTTACAGTGCTCAAGGATTATTTGATTTAAATCAATACACCATAATTGAAATTTATAGGCAAAGCATTTATGAGGCCGTGCCCGAACATGTATTTCATCCCAGTACTTTAGGTGGTTTTGATAAAACTGAAGAAGATATTATTAATGAAATACGCTTACAAAGAAAAAGAGAGGATGAGGCACGAAAATTCCTTCAACCATTTGAACAAGAGGCATCTTATATAGAAATGCAAGCACTTTTAATCGAATTAATGTTTGATAAAAAGGAAAATTATGATAATCTATTGCATTTATTCCAGCAGGGCTGGCCAATTTTAAAGAAACTATCAAAAGCTACGGCATTAGCATACATTTATATATTATCTATTTTACACAAGGTTAGAGGTGATAAAGATTGGACCGAAAAAGCATTATCCTTCATTTTAGGCTATACTGTTGAAATATTTTCCGTGATTGAGCTAAAGAAAATAGGTATACAAAAAGAATCCTTTGAAATTGGTGGTTGCCGTTTAGGAATAGAATCAAATCTTTCCGGTTTCCAATATGATGGGGTTGCAGATTGGAAAGTACAAATTGGTCCTATTCCAGAAAAATCAGCTATCTCGGTTTTGCCTGGTTCAGATTTTATAGATTTAGTAAACATATTATCAGAACAATTTATCCCTGCAAACATATTTACACAAATTAAAATCGTAACCGAAAAAAGCTCAGATTCTATCCTTTCTGAATCAAATTCTGAAAGTTGCATTTTAGATTATACATTTTATTTATAGCGACGCTTGAATTATGATTATTAAAACTATTTTTTTACAGTATTTATTGCTTCCTCTAATTGCAATTATAATCGCATCATGCTTGGTGCTTGTTAAAAAGAAAAATGAACTGGTTAACAATATCCAGCTCATTGTTTTCATTTTAGTATCGTCGTTAATTTTATGTATACCAGGCTTTTTAGGGTTTACAGGAAATCGATTTGTACCAATTTATTATTTGATAGCACAGTGTTTGTATTTAGTTGCTGGTGTGGGTTTTGTAAAATGGTATCCCATCTTCTTCCACGATCAGGTAAAGGAATACAAAGCGTTATTTCAAATTTTAGTGATGACTGTAAGTATGTTGCTCGGTGCTTTTCTATTTGCTACACTCTTTAATTTATTTAGTGAAATAAGCAATGGTTACATGGCTGCAACAAGTATGCTTACCTTCTGTATTCCATTGTTATTTTATTGGACTTATATAGCCTTTATTGATATTCCATATGAGATTTATGATGTATGGACCTATCCGATTGGTACGGGAGAAATTAGTTTTGAGGGTTTAGATTTTAATAAATTAATGGTTATAGAGTTGGAATTTAGTAGAGAGTTAAATGATAGAGATCGATCAAGAGTAAAAGCAAAGGCTCCTGCTGAGATACCATTTGGAGTTTGGTTTAAAAAATTTATAGAAGATTATAATTCGAAATTCCCACATCAAAACATAGAATATATTAATGATGCTAATGAACCTTACAGTTGGATTTTCTATTATAAAAAGTCATTTTTTCACCGGAGAAGGTTAATGAATCCTAAACTAAATATCCTTCAAAATAACATTAAAGAGCAGGTAACCATTATCACCAAAAGAGTTATACAAAATAGCGTAGAAAACATCAAAAATCTCAAAATCTAAATATGATTATACCTCAAAAATATCTTGCTGTAAACTGGGCAGACGGCATGAAGGTTAATAAATCTCACTTTATTAACAACGAAAATTATTATACGGATACCATTAGAGATATGGCTTCGGTGCAATTAAATAATTATAATTATGGTTTATTGCCATCTTTGGAAGGTGGTGAGGCTGCTTTAAGCAAATTTACGGTTACTAAAACTACAACCAATCAAGTACAAATTCATATATCTCGTTTACAAGCCATTACACCGGGCGGCGTTCGAATTTCCATTTTAAATGATATTACAAGCGTTCATTCTTTATCAGATTTCCCTAACATTAAAACCGATTTGCTTGATGGTACAAAAGAGGAGTTTTATGTTCTTATAACTGTTAATCCATTTGAGCAAATCCCTATCGGAAGCCCTGACCCTGAAGAAGTTCCAATCAGACAACCTCAAACACAACCTAAATATGAAATTCAGCTTGTTAACGCAAAAAATGTAAATGTAGATCAACTTGGGGGCTATATTTTAGTTATCGGCAGAATAATAAAACAAGGAGAAAGTTATTTAAAGGATGAAGATTTTATTGCGCCTTGCACAAGTATTAGTAGTGATGCAAAATTGATTAGTGAATACATTTCTATAGGAAGATGTTTTAACGAGATGCAAAATATGTCATTACAGATTATTCAGAAAATATTGTTCAAAAACCAGCAATCAAAAGTTGCGCAAAACGTAAAATTGATGTGTGAAACGGTTCTAAGTTTTTGTACTCAAAACTATTTTTACTTCAGAAATATTGGCAAACAGCAGGCACCCGTATTTTTAATTAATGCAATTTCTATTTTTTCAAACTATTTATATACCGCAATTAATATTCTGCCCGAAAACGAAAAAGAAGAATTATTAAATTATTTTTTTGAATGGAGTGATGTTACACCAATTAATTTTCAAAATAACCTGTCGGGAATTATTGAAATTAATTACAATCATTATAAAGCTGGCAACTATTTATACGAAATTCAAGTTATGTTGAACAATGTTGTTTTAATTTGGCAAAAATTAAATATGCTTGAGTTTATTGGTCAGCACAAAGAAAATATCGTTGTAAAACAAGAAGTACTTACACATGTAGTTAAAGAAAAAAAGGGTTGGAGTATTTTAGATTAAGAAGAAATGCTTTTGCAAAGCAATTTTTAATATTTACATTAAGAGTTGCTTAACCCATTCATTTATGTACAATAAAGTTGTAGTGATTAATACTTTTGAACCTGGAGATTTTCAGATCGACCACTTTGCAAAAGCTTATGATAATGGTGTATCTGAAAGCGGTAATTTGAGCGAATTATTTTTTACCAATAACATGGTTTTCTCGGCCACCCCATTTCCTGAAAAGCACACTTTCGAAACCCTTGAAACAGATTTAAAACAGCTGGTTACTGCGATAAAAAGTGCGAGTACAATTATATTCTTCACCAACTATAAACCAGGCAGAACAAATCATCAACTTAAAAGCCTAATATCAAGATTATTTCATACTACAGCTGGTGGCATAAACAATGGAATTTGGGGCGATTTTAATTCATTTCATAAACAACAAGTTCGAATTATAACTTATATGGATGATTTAAAAACGTCAATAGAGTATAAGGCTGCCCGTGATCCACAGAAATTCCCAATCCAAAAAGTGCCTTTCAGATTTTTCGGTTTTGGGCGTATAAGGGCTATTCACATCAGGTGTATCCTCGAAAAAGGTTACAATAAAACTATTTTAAAAGAAATGGCTTTATTACATGAATTTGGTAGACAGGATGTTGGTTTAGAACCGAACAAGCCATCTCAGGAGAAAATGAAAATAATGTTTGATAAAAATGACTCACCACAAGAATCAATCGATAAACAAGAAATAAAGAAAAAACGAACTCGCATTAAATTATAAGTATCATAAGGCAATTTCTCTAAATTATTTTCTTTAAAAAACTGATCTAATGGAGCCGAAGTAAGTCGAAACCTAGTTTATAAGTCATAAATAAGAAACCCGGTTAAAATAATTCAACCGGGTTTTACTTTTCTAACAATATTTAAACAATATAAGGCTTCATTTCCTCATCAATATCTTTACGCAAGTCCATTAGTTTAATAGCATAACGGTGCATTGCGATTTCCTTTTCCGTTTTAGGTTTAAAGGCAGGAATTGATTTAGGTTGCCCATTATCATCAACGGCCACAAAAACAATAATGCAGTGTGTGTTTTTAACAAAATCTGCTTGTCCAACAGGTTTTGAAAAAGCATCTACAGCAATATGCATACTGGTTTTACCTGTATAAATAATTCTGGCTTCCATTTTAACAAGGTGACCAATATGAACTGGATGAAAAAAGCGAATGCCACCTACATAAACGGTAACACAATAAGACTGACTCCATTGGAGCGCACAGGCGAATGCAGCCTGATCGATCCACTTCATCATCATTCCTCCATGCACTTTACCACCATAATTAACATCTGATGGCTCGCTTAGAAACTGAAGTTCTATATGATTTTTAGTTCTGGACATTTTTATTTATTTAGCCATTATACTGATCGCATACCCGCCACCTGGTGCACAATATTGAGTTAACTTCGTTTTATTGGTTACCTCCATTTTACGAATTGTATATGCCTTAGGATTGGTTTCATAGTTTGCATCTTTAGCATCTGCATAAATGGTAGCGGTATATTTTTTACCAGGATCTAAAAAGCTGAAATCAATATTAGAAGTTCGGGCAATTTCATCATTGGTACGACCAACAAACCAATTATTTTTACCTTTTGCTTTACGAGCGAAGGTGATATAATCTCCAGGCTCAGCCTCTAAAACTTTGGTATCATCCCAATCAACAGCTACATCTTTTATAAATTGGAAAGCGTCCATATACTTATTGTATGTTTCAGGTAAATCTGCAGCCATTTGCAAAGGGCTATACATGGTTACATACAACGCCAGCTGACGAGCGAGGGTGCTATGTACAAAAGATTTATTTTCAGGATTATAAGCGCTAATATTAGTTTCAAATATACCTGGTGTGTAATCCATCGGGCCACCTATTAAACGGGTAAACGGCAAAATGGTTGTATGATCGGCATTGTTACCACCAAATGCCTCATACTCTGTACCTCTAGCAGATTCGTTGCCAATTAAATTAGGATAAGTACGAGCTAAACCAGTTGGCCTTACAGCTTCGTGCGCATTAACCATAATTTTATATTCTGCCGCTTTTTGAACTGCATATAGATAGTGATTATTTAACCATTGGCCGTAATGGTGTTCGCCACGCGGAATCATATTACCTACATAACCGCTTTTAACCGCATCGTAACCATTAGCTTTCATAAACTTGTAAACAGTATCTAAATGTCTTTCGTAATTACGAACCGAAGAAGAAGTTTCATGGTGCATAATCATTTTTATGCCTTTACTTGCTGCATAACGGTGAAGTTCTTGCACGTCAAAATCAGGATATGGCGTTACAAAATCAAACACATAATCCTTAGTTTTGCCAAACCAATCTTCCCAGCCTTCGTTCCAGCCTTCAACTAAAACTGCATCTAAACCATTTTTTGCAGCGAAATCAATATACTCCTTTACATGAGCAGTATTTGCCGCATGTTTTCCATTAGGCTTAGTTTTCGAATAATCGGTAACCCCTAGCTGAACACTAGTTAAATCATTATAAGCCCAAGTACTTTTTCCGGTAATCATTTCCCACCATACACCAACATATTTTATTGGTTTAATCCAAGATACGTCTTTAAATTTTGTAGGTTCATTTAAGTTATACGTCAGTTTCGAGGTTAAAATATCACCTGCTTTATCGCTAACAATAATTGTTCTCCATGGCGATAAACAAGGTGCTTGCATATAACCTTTATCACCTACAGCATCAGGCGTTAACCACGATTCCAAGATCATGTTTTTATCGTCCAGATTTAATGACATTAAAGAATAGTTAATTAATGCGGCCTCATGGATATTGATATACAAACCATCCTTGCTCTTCATCATCAAAGGTGTTTGCAAACCAGTAGGCGAAAAAGTAGTTTGTGATGCATTAGGAGTAACTGCGGCCTTCATTTTACCACGAACTTCTGATAAATTTGATGTTACAGTACTATATTCCTGTGTATCATAATCTCCAGGCAACCAAAATGCTTTATGATCTCCTGCCAAAGCAAATTGAGTTTTTTCTTCTTTAATCACAAAATAATCAAGGTTTTTTTGCTCTGGAAATTCATACCTAAAACCTAAACCATCGTTAAATAAACGTAAGCGAATAATGATGTAACGTTTGGTTTCTGCCTGAGTTAAAGTTACGGCAAGTTCATTATAATGATTTACAATTTCCTTTACCTCACCCCAAACTGGTTTCCAGGTTTCATTAAAAGTACTCGTTTTGCTATCAGTGATTGTAAAACCATTCATTAAAGATTTGCCGTCCTTAAGTTCTAAACCAAGCTTACTGGTTTTAATTACATCTTTACCTTTATATTTTAAACTATAAGTTGGCACGCCACCATCTGCCAATGAAAAATTTGCAACTAAGTTCGCATCTGGCGATTTTAGTTCTTGCGCAAAAACTGTTGAAGCAAAAAGGCAAAAACAAATTAAGGTTAAAAATTTAGAGAGGTTAATCGTTTTTTGATTTAGATTTTTATTCACTGTTTTAATATTTATTATTTATTTTATAATTAGAGTTTGGTATCAATTAAAGTTATATAGACTATTTTATATTTCATAACACATCTTTTTGAGTTTTCAGAGTAGTTTTTAAATTCAAAAAAAACTTAAAAAGAGCCATAACATATTAACTGATATAAAGTCTCATGTAAGAGATGTAACATTTAAATATAATCCTTGTTCAATAGCCCTGATTGGAATGGCAGCTCCCGATTTTTTTATCGGGACTACAATGTAAAGCAGGAGCGAAGTAACCGATCAGTACAGAACCTTGTGCTTCAAACCATTATCATAATTTTGTTTTAATTTCTGATTGAATAAAATTTATTTGGGCGTTTTCACACGCTGTTCGCTGTATCTCCGATAGAAAAAATCGGAGGATGCCGCTGTCATCGTTAACGCTAATACTTAGAAACTGTTTAAATCTTGTATAAAAAAAATGATCGTCATTCTGAACTTGTTTCAGAATCTATCTTAAAAGACCCTGAAATAAATTCAGGGTGACGGAGTAAAATATTTAGTAAAATTTAAACAGTTTCTTAGTTTTTTACCATAGACTTTATCTAATTAAGAATTTTTTATTCCACCAATCCCAAAGGTTAATCTAAAAGCAAAGTTTCGTCATCATCATCCGTTAAGCTTAGCTGTATGCTATCGCTTCCTGCAATCCCTTCTATCGATCCTCTAATGTGTGTAGCATTTAATAATACTTTTTCTAATTGCTTTTCTCTGGCTTTCCATAAACGTTCCATTGCATCACGTTCTCGCTGAATGGATAATTTCATACTCATAAATCCTTCTCTGATGGCTTTCCACTGCTCAGAAAATTCTGCTCCCGTAAGGTAATCATAAAGCATATGCATTTTATCTCCACGGTTTTCTTGCGATTTCATTGCCGTTGATAAACGTAAAATGCCATCTCGCAACACATATGCCACAGCACTAACTTCTTCAAAAGAACAAATCCAAACGCCATCACGCTGTCCAAAACTGCTCATACCTTTTGGGTAACATTGACTAACGATAACAGCTACATCAACGCCCATACTTCGCATATCTTTCTTCAGTTTTTCAATCCAATCACCACCAAAATCTTTGGTACGTTTACTTTCATAAATAATTTTTCCACTTTCTTGTCCAAATTGATTACGCACCACTTGCACACAATCCGCACCACGAACACCTTTTCCTACTTCTTCAATTAAATCGAAAGGGAAATTACTCCTCAATAATTCTTCTAAAATTAATTCCTGAACCTCTCCTTGCAACTGCATGCTACCTTGCTCGGCCTTGCGTTTCATTTCTTCTGCAAGCTTTTTCTGATCGTCTAGCTGCTTTTCAAGCTCCTTTAAGCGCAGCTGATGCTCGGTATCTTTAATGCTGTTTTTTTCTGCTTCTTGTTTACGAATTTGCTCAACCAACTCATTACGTTGCTCTTGCATTTTACGCTGAAATGCAAGTTCCATTTCTTCTTCTTTTACTTTCAGGCTTTCTTCTCTACGTAAAAATTCGATTTCCTTTTCACGAGCAAGTTTTAACTTTTCTGCATTATCTTTAGCATTACCTTCAAGCATCTGAAGTTTTGTTTCAAAATCAGCAGCAATAGTTTTTCGTAAATTCTCTTCTAAATCACCTTTTAGCTTTGTTTTTTCTTCAGCCAGTTTTAGTTCGAAAGATTTTAGTTGTTGCTGTTTTTCTGCATCGAGGGTAGCCAACTTACGTTGAAATTCTTCATCCTTTTGCTTGGTGAAGGTGACCATTTTCTCTCTAAGCTCTTTCTTATAATCTTCAGCCATTGCTTCTTCCATAGGAAAAACGTGGGCACAATTAGGACATTTTATTTCAGTTGGCATGTATTTATATTTTTTACCGTAGCGATTGCGTGGCTATACAAAGATATTAAAGCTTTTTAATTGATAATCATTGCGGGATTAAGAACTCTTTTGCATATTGGATTTCTTACACGAATTAGACTTTATAAAACTGTTGATTTAATTAGGCTTCCAAAACTTAATATTTTACTTACCGGGCACTTTGAGGCAATATCTTCTAACCTAAGTTTCTGCTCATCAGTTAAATCCCCGGTGCAAACAATTTCCTCTACAAATACATTTTCACCGTTTTCTATTTCAGCAGTTACAGTTACATCTATTTTTTCAACTAGCCAGTGCTTTCTATCAACATACATCCTTAATGTAATGGCTACACAAGATGCTAAAGAGGCCATTAGCAAGCCTTTTGGAGCAAAACCTTTATGTGTACCACCCAATTCTATCGGTTCATCTACTATAACCTCATGAGATCCATTTGTAACCGAGCATGCATAATGCTCCTTATTTATTGTTGCTTTTACCATTTATCTGTTTCGTAAGTTTTTAAATTTAAGAATATCGATTCTTTATTTCGAATTAAAATATCGAAAACACTGTATAATAATTTATTAAAAACTTTATGAAATAGCATTTGTTCTTTTTAAAACTACCGACTATGAATTACAGAAAAATGTTAACGAAACATCTTATTAAAAGATCAAACAACAATGCACAGGTTGCAATTGCCTTAGTTGCCGGTTTAGCTGCCGGTGCTATAATTAGTGTTTTATTTGCGCCAGATAGTGGAGCGGAAACCAGAGAAAAACTTGCAGATAAAGCCAAAGATTTAAAATATAATTTTCAAGACAGATATGAAGAGCTGAGAAAAAAAGTATTTGGTGTTGAAGCTGTAGAAGCAGATATTGTAGAGCACGAAGTGCCTCATTTTAAGCATACAAAAACGGCAAGAAAAAAATCAGACATAAGCGCAATATTGGAAGATGCACACCAAAATACCCAGGTACAAGAAGGACAAGGGTAAGAATGATTCAAAAGCAGAATTTAAATCTTAATTTTATCCATGCTTTTTATCCTTTCTAAAATCCTTTTCTTTTTTCTTAAACCAATTGTCTGGATATCCATTTTACTTTTAATTGCTCTTTTTTCAAAAAATGGAAGAAAAAGAAAACCACTTATTTTAACAGCTTTTATTCTTCTTTTTGTATTTGCTAATTCTTATTTAGTAGGCAAAGTATTTAATGCTTACGAGGCTGAATATCCAATAGACAAAAAATTTGATGTGGGAATTGTTTTAGGTGGGTTTTCAGGAATAAATGAACGCAACAATCAAACCCAATTTAATTTTAGTGGAGATAGACTTTTTCAAGCCATTAAGCTTTATAAAAAAGGTAAAATAAGTAAGATTTTAATTTCTGGAGGAAGTGGCAATTTGATTAACACAAAAGTTAAGGAGGCCGATTTAACAATTAACTATTTAAGGGAAATAGGCATTCCTGATGCTGATATTTTAATTGAAAACCAAAGTAGAAATACAGTAGAAAATGGTAAAAATAGTTATGCTATTATCCAAAAGTACAAAGCAAATGCAAGTGTTTTGGTTATTACAAGTGCTTGGCATATACCAAGATCCAAGTTAATTTTTAACACCGTTTTTGGTAAAGATTTATCCTATTATCCTACCAATTACCTTGGAGAAACTGAATACTATTTTAATGATTTCTTAATTCCTAGTGCAGATGCATTAGTTAAATGGGAATTAATTTTAAAGGAATGGTGCGGCTTAATTGTGGATACTTTTAGAAGTAAAAAATAGTTATAAAACAAGAACGGATCCTGAGTTCAGAATCCGTTCTTATTATTTTGTGAAGTTAAAATCTATCCTTCAATTGCTTTCCAAAGCATATCTTTCAATTCGAGCAGGTTTTTTTCTGCCACAGAAGAAATAAATATAGAAGGCACATTAGGTAAATCTTTCTTCATTTCTTCGGTTAATTCCTCATCCAGCATATCCGATTTTGTAATCGCTAAAACGTGTGGTTTCTGCATCAACTCTGGATTGTAAGATTCTAGTTCTCTTTTTAATATCTCGTATTCTTCTTTTATACTTCTGCTGGTATCAGCTGGTACCATAAAAAGTAAAACTGAATTACGTTCTATATGGCGTAAAAAACGATACCCTAAACCTTTACCTTTTGATGCTCCTTCGATAATTCCAGGAATATCAGCCATTACAAAAGATTTATTATTGCGATAACTAACAATCCCTAAATTGGGCACAATCGTAGTAAAAGGATAATCGGCGATCTCTGGTTTAGCAGCTGAAACCACTGAAAGTAGCGTTGATTTTCCTGCATTTGGAAACCCAACTAAACCTACATCAGCCAAAACCTTAAGCTCTAAAATATTCCAAACTTCTTTTCCTGTTTCTCCAGGCTGCGCAAATCTTGGTGTTTGCAAAGTTGAAGTTTTAAAGTGAGCATTCCCTAAACCGCCACGACCACCAGCCGTTAAAATTTGAGTTTCGCCATCTTTAGTAATTTCAAAAAGCACTTCTCCCGTTTCAGCATCTTTAGCTATGGTTCCAAGTGGAACTTCTAGAATTTCATCTTTACCCTGGCGACCAAATTTATGTGAACTTCCACCTGCCAAGCCGTCTTCAGCAATAATGTGTTTACGATATTTTAAATGTAATAAAGTCCAGATGTTACTATTTCCTTTAACAATAATGTGACCGCCTCTACCTCCATCACCACCATCGGGCCCACCCATTGATGTTAAAATATCGCGATGCAAGTGTGCAGAACCTGCTCCGCCTTTACCAGAACGACAACAAATTTTTACATAATCTACGAAATTTGAACCCTGAGACATATTATTTCTTTTTTAAATAAAAATGGCGGAAAAAATAGAATCCTTTCCGCCATTTACAAAAACTCTTATTAATTAGTATTGATCAATTACAGCGCAAAGATCATTAAATACTGTTTCTATTTCACCAATCCCATTTACTTTATTCAACTTTCCTTGTGCCTCATAATATGGCAACACATGAATTGTTTTATCAAAGTATTCTGAAATACGTTTTTTCAATTTTTCAGCGTCGTCATCTGGTCTTCCACTAACTTTATGACGTTCAGCAATTCGCTTTGTTAACTCGTCCTGATTTACATCTAAAGCAATAACACCAGCAATTTTGCTTCCTTTACGTTCTAAAAATAAATCTAATTCTTCTGCCTGAGGAACTGTACGTGGGAAACCATCAAAAACAAAACCTATAGCATCAGGGTTTTTATCCACTTCCTCTTCCAGCATTGCAATGGTAATCGCATCTGGCACCAATTCTCCATCAGCAAGCAATTGACTAACTTTTTTTCCTAATTCGGTTTGATTCTTTACATGTGCTCTAAAAAGATCACCTGTTGAAACATGTACCAACTGATATTTTGCAATCAGCTTTTCAGATTGGGTGCCTTTACCCGCCCCAGGAGGGCCAAAAAGAACTAAATTAAGCATTAAAGGTATCTTAAAATTTAAAGACCATATTACCATGGCCTTACCAAAAGTATAAACTCAAATGTTAAAATTACAAGCTGCTTTAATGAATGATTTAATAAAATCGAATCTATAAAACAGAATTTAACTATTAAGCCTAAATTAATTTCTATTCAATAAATCAAATGGTTTAAGCAAACTACCCAATAATTATTGAGTTTTAATGTTAAAAACCATTCTAGCATATCAACACATTTTCACGTTTATTGATACATTAATCTGAAAGGATAATTGTTACGTTCCAACTCTATTCCCTTTTGTATCTATCTTTAATAACAGGCACATCCGCTAATTAATGTCCTACTATCCTTTCAAGGCTGCAAATATATAATTATTAATTTAGATGCTGTTAAAAATGATTATTTATTTGAAGGAATCCTGTTAAAATGCCAAGTTTATTTACCTTTTAAAAGAAATTTTGCAATTGCATGATTGCAACTGAAGAAGATTGGAAACAAAAAAGCCTTAGATTTCTCTAAGGCTTTAAGTGCACTTGTAGGGATTCGAACCCCAAACCTTCTCATCCGTAGTGAGATGCTCTATCCAATTGAGCTACAAATGCATTTCCGTTTCGTTAACGGACTGCAAAAGTAAGATTTGAAATTTAATTTCCCAATTTTTTTTGAAAAAAAATCACTTTTTTTAATCTAACCAAATTACTTAAGCACTCAACACATCATTAATTGCTTTAAAATCAGGCAACTCACGTGCATCTTCTAAAATTTCGGCATAAATAATTTTTCCATTCTCATCTATTACAAATGCTGCTCTTTTAGAAACTCCCTTCAATCCGTACACAAATTCTTCATAATATGCACCGAAAGCTTTAGAAACTTCTTTGTTAAAATCAGATAATAAAGGGAATTGATAGTTTTGCTCTGCCTTAAACTTAGCCAAAGAGAAAGGAGAATCTACAGAAATACCAAGCACCTCTGCATTTATACCTTCATAATAACTAAAATTATCTCTCATTGTACACAATTGTTCAGTGCAGGTACCTGTAAAAGCCATCGGAAAAAAGTGAATAATCACTTTCTTACCTTTAAATGCTGCCAATGAAATTTCTGTCAATTCAGAACTGTAAAGTTTAAAATCCGGCGCTTGATCGCCAACTTGTAAAGCCATTTTTGTGTGGTTTAATTATTGTAATTGTATAAATTGATAACGATTAATTTACCATTATTTGATTAATTAGACTGAACTTTTTTCATCTGCTCATTAACAATTGCCAATCCTTCCTCAAAAGAATGTGGCTTGTAGTTTAAATCTTTAATTGTTTTATCTAAAACAAAACCAGTACGTACTGGTCTTTTTGCGGTTTGATTTAAAGATTCAGAACTGATTTCACTCATAATACTTTTATCTAAGTGCCAATAATCGGCAACTTTTCTAACTAAATCAGCAATACTCATGTAATCTTTGCCCGAAACATTGTAAACCCCTTGTGCATCTTTTTCTACAGCCAACAAGCAAGCCTCTGCTAAATCTTCTACAAGAGTTGGCATTCTCCATTGGTCGTTCACTACATTAATAGGCAATCCTTTTTCCAATGCACCTTTAGCCCAAAGCACAATATTACTTCTACTCATATCACTTGTAATTCCATACACTAATATAGTACGTATAATTGCCCAGTTCGCTTTCGAAGCTTTAATAAGTTCTTCAGCCAAAACTTTTGACTCCCCATAATAACTCAATGGATTTACAGCATCTTCTTCTGTGTATGGCCCATCGGCACCATCAAAAACAAAATCGGTACTTAAATGCACTAATTGTATTTTATGTGTTTCGCAAAGCGAGATCAAGTTTTGAACGGCATCTACATTAAGCTGATGGCAAAGTTCTTTATTGGCTTCGCACACATCAACATTTGTCATCGCCGCAGTATGAATAATCGCATCAGGCTTATATCTTTCAATTACGTCTTTTACCTGCTGATTATTAAGTATATCCAATTCGGCATATTCAAAACCATCACTCATAGGATAACGGTTAGCACCTTTGCTTGTAGCAATAAGTTTTACCCGACCTTCATTTAAAATTTTTTCCGTTAATTTCTGTCCTAAAAGACCATTACTTCCGGTTACTAAAACTGTTTTCATACCAACCATTAAAATATTCGATTATTAGGTTCAAATGTAAAAAATGCTTTTTTTAAAACATTAAAAAACCCAAACCTTAATTAAAAGATTTGGGTTTAATTTTATGCTATCAAAATTCTTTAGTTTAAAGGTAAAATCTGGTAAATACTTTTATCGCCCTTTAATATTTCTTTCGAAGTATCTTCAAAACGTTTGTCCCCACTTGGATCACCGCCCCAAGCCTTTCTACCGGCATTAAAATCTGCATAATAATCTGTCCAATTTTTGAAATCTTTTTTAGCAAGCGGCAAAACTTCGGTTATAAATTTCTCAGCCTCATCTTTTGTTAAGTAACCTGCGGCATACCCCATACATGCATTATTAACCAATCGGGCATAATCCCATGCTCTGTGGGCATTTTTTTCTACGTTCCCAGCTTTAAGTTCACCTAAAGTTTTTATCAAATCCTCTTTATTATTAATATCCCACATGCTTTTTAATGTACTTTTAATTGCAGGAGAGTCTGCACCTGGTTTAAATGGAAACTCTAACAACTCCTTATAAGATGCCACAATTTCATCCTTTTCATTACTAGTAATCATTCCATTAACAGCACTTTGCCCACCATAGCCCTCAATAAAATAAACACCACCTAGCATAAAACTACTTAGTTTATCATCTTTAAGTTGATCGGTTTGGGCCTTAGTACCTTGTTCAGACTTAGTTTCATCAGCAGGTTTATTACCCCCGCATGATGCAAAAGAAACACACAAAGCAATAGCTAAGCTGTGTAAAAGCGTTTTTTTCATAATTTTAATTATTAGTTTACAGTTGATTATCTAATAAAATGGCGACAATTATTGCGCCAAAATTCAAAGGCAAATTAGTGTATTAACCTATGTGTTTTAGTTTTAAATTGAGGGCTTTAAAGACGTAAAATTTTGGCTCAAAAAAACTGTTAAAAAAATTTATATAATATATTTAAAATTCGTTAAGAAAAGTTTAACTTTGCCAACCGAATTGGAGCCCTTATAAACAGCTTTAATTCATTGACTGTAATAATTTTACTCACAACAGATATGCCTAACTTAGGAAAAATAGCACAAATTATCGGCCCAGTGGTTGACGTTAGCTTTGCTAATGATGCCCATCTACCTAAAATTTTTGATGCATTAGAAATCAAAAAAGAAAACGGACAAAAAATTGTTTTAGAGGTTCAGCAGCACTTAGGTGAAGACCGTGTACGTGCTATTGCGATGGACTCTACTGATGGTTTAGTTCGCGGAATGGAAGTAGTTGACACTGGTTCAGCGATTAAAATGCCAATTGGCGATCAAATTAAAGGTCGTTTATTTAACGTAGTTGGAGAAGCTATTGATGGTATCAATACTTTAGATAACAGCAACGGTAATCCTATCCATGCTACTCCTCCTAAGTTCGAAGATTTATCAACAGAAACTGAAGTACTTTTCACAGGTATTAAAGTAATCGATTTATTAGAGCCTTATGCAAAAGGTGGTAAAATTGGATTATTTGGTGGTGCTGGTGTAGGTAAAACAGTATTAATCATGGAGTTGGTAAATAACATCGCTAAAGCTTACGCTGGTTTATCAGTATTTGCTGGTGTGGGCGAGCGTACTCGTGAGGGTAACGATTTACTTCGTGAGTTTATCGAATCTGGTGTAATCAACTATGGTGATGAGTTTTTACACTCAATGGAAAAAGGCGGATGGGATTTGAAAGCTGTTGATACTGAAAAATTAAAAGATAGTAAAGCAACCTTGGTTTTCGGTCAAATGAACGAGCCTCCTGGTGCACGTGCTCGTGTGGCATTATCGGGTTTAACTGTTGCTGAATATTTCCGTGATGGTGATGGCGAAGGCGCTGGAAAAGATATTCTTTTCTTCGTTGATAATATCTTCCGTTTTACTCAGGCAGGTTCTGAGGTGTCGGCTCTATTAGGTCGTATGCCATCTGCGGTAGGTTACCAACCAACATTAGCAACTGAGATGGGTTTAATGCAAGAGCGTATTACTTCAACTAAACGTGGTTCAATTACTTCTGTACAGGCCGTTTACGTTCCTGCGGATGATTTAACTGACCCGGCTCCGGCAACAACTTTTGCCCACTTAGATGCAACAACTGTATTATCTCGTAAAATCTCTGAGCTAGGTATTTATCCAGCTGTAGATCCATTAGATTCTACATCACGTATTTTATCACCAGCAGTATTAGGTGATGAGCATTATAACACTGCTCAACGTGTTAAAGAAATTTTACAACGTTATAAAGAATTACAAGATATTATCGCGATCCTTGGTATGGATGAGTTATCTGAAGAAGATAAATTAACTGTACACAGAGCTCGTCGTGTTCAACGTTTCTTATCTCAACCTTTCCACGTAGCTGAGCAATTTACAGGCTTAAAAGGTGTATTAGTTGATATTAAAGATACCATCAAAGCATTTAACATGATTATGGATGGTGAAGTTGATGAGTATCCTGAAGCTGCATTTAACTTAGTTGGTAGCATCGAAGATGCAATCGAAAAAGGTAAAAAATTATTAGCAGAAGCGAATAACTAGTATCGAATTACTTTGATACTCAATTTATAAAAGATGAATTTAGAAATATTAACTCCAGATAAAAAAGTTTACGAAGGTGAAGTAGTAGCCGTTACCGTTCCAGGTACTTTGGGTTCTTTTCAAATTTTGAAAGACCACGCCCCTATCATCTCAACTTTAGAAGATGGAGAAGTTATCATCAAAGGCAATAAAACAGACGAAGAACGCTTTTTTATTAAAGGTGGCGTTGTAGAAGCTATCCACAACAAAATTGTGGTACTTGCAGAAGGTATTGCTTAAATACTAATCAATTTATTTTCAAAAGCCTCCAGATGCAAGTCTGGAGGCTTTTTTATTTTAAAACCAATCCTAACTTCCTATTTAATCGTACCTTAATATAATTGGTTCAGCTAAATATGCTAAGGAATAAAATTCTACTTATTTTCTTTTGTCTAATATTCTCCATTGCCTTATCAAAGGCAGCATCTTTTGTGGAATACAATAGCCTTAATGAATATTTAGCCGCTAACCCTAACGGAAAGCACGATGGAACCGATGGAAACTGGTTAAAAATCGATAGACAAAAAAAAAACGCTGTTTGGAAAAATGCAAACAAAACCAATATTAAAAAGATAAATGGTTTTAAAGAATATAGAAACATTACAGAGCGATCTGATTTTTATAAATGGTATCAACACCAAACAGATTCAGCAGGATTTGAAACCAAATGGGGATTTGCAGCAGCCACAACCACAAAAAAATTAGAGAACTTACTAACTAATGCTGCAGAAATTAGTGGCAGTTCCAACTTTGAAATTAAAGCTTTTGTAGCAGAAGGAAATCAAATTATATTTAATGATATATGGGCAGACTTAAAATTACTTTATGAGCAACCTCCATTAACAGGACAAAAAGCCCAAACTTGGGATGGAAATTTACTACTCAAAGAACAAAACCTGATTGAACCTTATTATCAAAAGCTTAGCTCCTCTTCATTAATTAAACTTGAAAAACTTTTAAAAAAAGAGAACTTCTTTTCCAGACTTTTGCCTGGTTATGAATTTGAAGGTAATTTAATTAGCATCCAAGACCGGTGGTTTTACGGAATGAAAATGATGGGCTACAAAAATCCTGCAATTGAAAAATTCTTCCCTAATATTGAATTAAAAAATAAGCCATAATGAAGCTTAAAAAATCCATTTTTCTCGAAGACAAATCTATTTTACGCCGAAAATTGGATAATTTATAATGCAAGCATAATATTTATACCGTATACCGATTCGATATTTAGTCTACTTCGATCGGCATTAAATCACTATCACAACCAATAATCAAAATTTTATACATGTTTTTAGTCTAAAAAACAGAATTATATTCTTATTTCATTTTTTTTTATTTTCCCTTGCTTATTAATAGACCAAAAACTAAATTGGTTTTATAAACAAATCAATAAAGTAATGACAATTCTAAGCAACATAAATTCAATAAATTCTACTGTTAACGCAGTAAGAAATATTGTGTTATTGCCTGTCATTTTAATTAACCTACTACTCCTAAATATTTTATCGGGTAAAAAGCAGGCGCAGTTTAAGTAATTTTTAAAATTAAAATATAAGCGAGCGCCTCCCACAAAGAGGCGCTTTTTTTAAACAACAAAACACGTGTATAATGAAATATTATAATTCTAACACGATCATTTACCTTGACGGGCGGTTTGAAAAAGCTGTTGATAGTAGCACCGATCTTTACGGGCAGTCGCTACACTATGGTTATGCCGCTTTTGAAGGAATAAGAGCCTACAAAACACACAACGGCAACCGGATTTTTAAAGCCGCTGCGCATTTCGATCGTTTAGAACGTTCGTGCCAATTAGCGAATATTCCTTTCCCATGGGATAAAAATGAACTAATTGCCGCAACTTATAAACTCCTGCAACTAAACAAGTTGAAGGATGCTTATATCCGTCCGCTAGTTTTTTGCCATCCAAATATGAAATTGAATGAGCCAAGTGGTGTTTCAATCTTAATATGTGCATGGGAATGGGATGCCTATTCTGGCAATAAGCTACTAAACTTAACTATTTCTGATTACGAAAGACCGAATCCAAAATCGACTCCAATGGAAGCAAAATTGAGCGGAAATTACGTAAACTCGATATTAGCAACCACTGCGGCTAACATTAAAGGTTATGATGAAGCTTTGCTTTTGGATATGCATGGTTTTGTTGCAGAAGCTTCTGGTGCTAATATTTTTATTGAGAAAAATAACAAGCTATACACTCCATCATTAGGAAATATTTTACCAGGAATTACCAGAGCTACAGTTAAAGAACTTTGTGCCGTTTTGGATATAGAATGTATTGAAAAGCAGCTTACCGTTGAGGATTTAAAAACTGCTGATAGTGC
Source organism: Pedobacter nototheniae (assembly GCF_004335085.1). Lineage (GTDB taxonomy): Bacteria > Bacteroidota > Bacteroidia > Sphingobacteriales > Sphingobacteriaceae > Pedobacter > Pedobacter nototheniae. Next base: position 255,478 of record NZ_RQRS01000002.1, read on the forward strand.
TTTTTTATGTGGTACAGCAACAGAAATTGCAGGCGTGGCCTCAATTGATGAAGTAGTTTATCGTCCGCTTTGGCGAGAATCTTTAGGCTACACCATCCAACGTGCTTACAAAAACCTAGTATTAGAAAAGGTTAACTATGAGGTAATTATATAACACATTTATTTTTTAAAATAGTTCTTTGTATTCTTCAATAAGTTAGTATGTTTGTGATTCACAGTCAAAGACATGAATTTTAACACAAACATTATTAGCAACCTAATTATTGTCATTTCTAGAAATAGAGGTGGAAGTCGTTGCGTATAATAGTAAAATATACAATATCGAAACCGCCTCCGAAACGAGGCGGTTTTTTTTTGCCTCAAAAATTAAAAAACTAACAAAACCAGAACATTACATATTAAACAATGAGCGAATTAAACAAGTACAGTAAAACATTTACACAAGACCCAACACAGCCTGCGGCGCAAGCAATGCTTTATGGAATCGGATTAACCGATGCTGATATGGCAAAAGCACAGGTTGGTATTGCAAGTATGGGTTACGATGGTAACACTTGCAACATGCATTTAAACGACCTTGCAAAAGACGTTAAAAAAGGGGTCTGGGCGAATGATTTAGTCGGCTTGGTTTTTAACACCATTGGTGTGAGTGATGGAATGAGCAATGGAACGGATGGTATGCGTTACTCTTTAGTGAGCCGTGATGTTATTGCTGATAGTATTGAAACCATTTGTGGCGGACAATATTACGATGGCATAATTGCCATTCCAGGTTGCGATAAAAATATGCCAGGTGCTATTATGGCAATGGCTCGTTTGGATCGCCCATCTATTATGGTTTACGGGGGTACTATCGCTCCGGGGCATTATAAAGGGGAAGAATTAAACATTGTTTCTGCATTTGAAGCTTTAGGACAAAAAATCTGCGGCAATCTTTCTGAAGAAGATTTCCAAGGGATTATTAAGCATACTTGCCCAGGTGCTGGTGCTTGTGGTGGCATGTATACCGCAAACACAATGGCGGCTGCTATTGAAGCTTTAGGCATGAGTTTACCATATTCTTCATCAAATCCAGCAGTAAGCGAAGAGAAGAAAAAGGAATGTATTGATGCCGGAAAGTATATCAGAATATTATTAGAGAAGGATATTAAACCTTCTGATATTATGACTAGAAAAGCATTTGAAAATGCGATTCGTGCCATTATTATTTTAGGCGGAAGTACAAATGCGGTACTTCACTTTATTGCAATTGGTAAAGCAATTGGCGTAGAAGTTACTCAAGATGATTTTCAACGTATGAGTGATGAAACCCCGGTTTTAGCCGATTTTAAACCTAGTGGAAAATACCTTATGCAGGATTTGCACCAATATGGCGGAATTCCAGCAGTATTAAAATATTTATTAAACGAAGGTTTATTACATGGTGATTGCCTAACCGTAACTGGACAAACTTTGGCAGAAAATTTAGCAGATGTAAAATCTGTTATTGATTACGATCAAAAGATTATTCAAAAAATAACCGAACCAATTAAAGCAACTGGTCATTTACAAATTCTTTATGGAAACCTTGCTGAAAAAGGTTCAGTTGCAAAAATTAGTGGTAAAGAAGGCGAAAAATTTGAAGGTCCTGCACGTGTATTTGATGGTGAACATGATTTAATTGCAGGCTTATCTACCGGAAGAGTAAAACCAGGTGATGTAATTGTAATTAAAAATGCAGGGCCAATTGGTGCTCCTGGAATGCCTGAAATGCTAAAACCTACATCGGCCATTATTGGTGCTGGCTTGGGTAAATCGGTAGCTTTAATTACCGACGGGCGTTTTTCTGGTGGAACACACGGTTTTGTGGTTGGTCACATCACTCCAGAATCTTACAAGGGCGGTTTAATTGGCTTGGTAGAAGATGAAGATAGGATTTTAATCGACGCTGTAAATAACATTATCAAGTTAGAAGTAAGCGAAGAAATAATCGCCGTGCGGAGAAAAAATTACGTACAACCTCCATTAAAAGTAACCAAAGGAGTTTTGTATAAATATGCTAAAACCGTTTCTGATGCCGCTAGCGGTTGTGTGACTGACGAATACTAAAATCAAAAAATCATCCCCTGGATTAATTGATTACTAAAAAATAAATTATGCAAATAATTAAAAGCCTTCAAAATAGGATTTATGAAATCAGGGGAGAAAGAGTAATGCTCGATTTTGATCTGGCATCGCTTTACGAAGTTGAAACGAAAGTATTAAATCAGGCAGTGAAACGTAACATAAAGCGTTTTCCGGATGATTTTATGTTTCAATTAACTTCAGAAGAGTTTGAAAGTATAAAATTTCAAATAGAAGCAATTAATGATAATCTTTCGTCACAAATTGTGATAAAAGATCAGCCCAACTTGAAGTCACAAATTGTGACTTCAAGTTGGGGCGGTACTCGAAAAATGCCCTACGCTTTTACTGAGCAAGGAGTAGCCATGTTAAGTGGTGTTGTAAATAGCGAAAAAGCGATTAAAATGAACATTGCCATTATGAGAGCCTTTGTTGATGTGCGTAAAATTTTGATAAAACAAAGTAACATTAATGAACAGCTAATAGAAATTAAAGAACGTATTGGTGAACATGATGTTCAACTAAATGAACTTTATGATGCAATGGAAAACTTAATAGATGAAAAAATTGCTCAGATAAAGTGGAAAGACAGAGAAAAAATTGGGTTTAAAATAAAACAATAAATCGAACCAGCAAAGACATAAGTATGGAAACTGCACAAGATATTACAATCGAAAATAAAGAGGAACAGGCAGAAACCTCAAAAAATATATTTAAGGGATCTGGATCTCAGGTTTTATTAAATGGCTTAATTGAGGAAGGCGTAACGACCATTTTTGGTTATCCTGGTGGCGCAATCATGCCAATTTACGATGCACTTTACGACTACGCCGATAAATTGCAACACATTTTAGTTCGTCATGAACAAGGCGGTATTCATGCTGCACAAGGCTTTGCAAGAGCCAGTGGCGAAGTAGGCGTTGTTTTTGCAACCAGCGGACCAGGCGCAACAAACTTAGTTACAGGTTTGGCTGATGCTCAGATTGATAGTACGCCATTGGTTTGTATCACCGGCCAAGTCTTCGCTCATTTATTAGGTACAGATGCTTTTCAGGAAACCGATGTAATTAACATTACCACGCCTGTTACCAAGTGGAATTATCAGGTTACGGATGCAAAAGAAATCCCAGAAGTTTTAGCAAAAGCATTTTATATTGCTAAAAGCGGAAGACCTGGTCCTGTTTTAATTGACATTACTAAAAATGCACAGTTACAAGTTGAAGAATTTCCAGCGTACGTAAAGTGCAACCATATTCGCAGTTATCGTCCAAAACCAAAAGTTAGGGTAGAATATATCGAACAAGCAGCCAAATTAATCAACAATGCTAAAAAACCATTCGTTTTATTTGGTCAGGGAGTAGTTTTAGGCAAAGCGGAAGAAGAATTTAAAACTTTCATTAATAAAAGTGGTATTCCAGCTGCGTGGACAATTATGGGCGAGGGTGCTATTCCAACATCTCACCCTTTAAATGTTGGTATGTTGGGTATGCACGGCAATTATGGCCCGAATGTTTTAACTAATGAGGCTGATGTAATTATCGCCATCGGAATGCGCTTTGATGATCGTGTAACCGGCCGCTTGGATAAATATGCAAAGCAAGCTAAAATTGTTCACTTAGATATTGATCCTGCAGAAATTGATAAAAACGTTAAGGCTGATGTAGGTGTTTGGGGCGATTGTAAAGAAACACTTCCTCTATTAACCAATTTGGTTGAAGAGAAGAAACATGATGATTGGTTAGCAAAATTTAGAGATTATAATCAACAAGAAATAGACCAGGTCATCACACCTGAACTTTACCCTGCTGGTGATGAAATGACAATGGGGGAAGTATTGCGCAATATCAACGAAATATGTGGCGGTGATGCTGTAATTGTTACCGATGTTGGTCAGCACCAAATGGTTGCCTGTCGTTATGCTAAATTTAACAATACCCGCAGCAACATTACTTCTGGTGGTTTAGGCACCATGGGTTTCGGTTTACCAGCAGCAATTGGCGCAAAATATGGCGCTCCAAATAAAACTGTAATTGCCATTATTGGCGATGGTGGTTTCCAGATGACACCGCAAGAATTGGGTACGATTATGCAGTTCGGTGCTGCAGTAAAAATCCTGATTTTAAACAATCGGTTTTTAGGTATGGTACGCCAATGGCAGCAATTATTCCATGAGAAACGTTACTCTTTCGTAAATATTACAAGTCCTGATTTTGTAGCGCTAGCCAAATCTTACTATATAGATGGGCAAATGGTAAATGAACGTGCAAACTTACGTACGGCATTAGAAACGATGATAAACCATGAGGGCTCTTACTTATTAGAAGTTATGGTTGGTAGAGAAAATAACGTTTTCCCAATGGTACCACAAGGTTGCAGTGTTAGCGAAATCAGATTAAAATAATTGCCGATTTAAAGAGAAATTAAAATGAGTACAATAGATCATTTACAAAATAAAAATGCCCCTTTAGTTGATGGCAAAGAGGAATATACGATAACTGTTTATGCCGAAAACCGCATTGGTTTGCTAAACAGGATTGCGATTATATTTTCGAAAAGAAAAATCAATATTGAGAGTTTGAACACCTCCCCTTCTGAAATTGATGGAATTCACCGTTTTAATATTGTGATTCATGAAGGTTATGAAGTGGTGAGAAAATTGGCTCGCCAAATTGAAAAGCAAATTGAAGTATTGAAAGTTTATTTCAATACCAACGATGAGATTATTTGGCAGGAATTAGCACTTTATAAAGTATCAACAGATGAAATTGCAGAAAAAGTAACCGTAGAAAGGTTGCTAAGGCAATATGGTGCAAGTGCCGTTGTAATTAGAAAAGACTATACAGTTTTTGCAGTTACCGGACATAGAGAAGAAACTGATGCCTTAGTGAAAGCTTTAGAGCCTTATGAATTAATTGAATTTGTACGCAGTGCTAGGGTTGCCATTATTAAGGATAGTGCTGGTTTCCACGAAAAACTAAAAGAATTTGAAGCTTTTGAACCTGGTGAAGAATTGGTAGAAAATGAGTTTTTAGAAAAAGGCGAGAAAATTTTCACCATGTAAAGTCAAAGTACCATGAACTGTATTAAAGTAAGACCGATTTTAAGAATATTCGATTACAACAAAGCAATTGAGTTTTATGTAAACTGGTTGGGCTTTAAAATAGATTGGGAACACCATTTTGAGGAAAATACTCCAGTATATATGCAGATTTCCTTAGGTGGAATAGAATTGCATTTAAGTGAGCATCATGGTGATGGAACGCCGGGAACACATGTAAATATCAATTGTGTTGGCTTAAAGGAATTTCATAAATCAATTATTAACAAAAAGTATAAATATAACAGACCAGGCTTAGAAAAGACGTTTTATGAAACATGGTGTGTTACGGTTACTGATCCTTTTAACAACCAAATATCTTTTAATGAGGAGTTAAACGAGGCTGAAAAATTACAAAAAGAATAAAACTAAGACAAATCGTCATTGCGAGGAGGAACGACGAAGCAATCTTTTAAGCAAAACAAATAGGCTACTTCGGCTCATACAGATTTAGCCAGATAAGAATAAAATGATGGATAAAGTATTTGAATTTATAATAAACTCACGAAAGGCATTTATTCAGTTGATTGATGGTTTATCTATCGAACAATTAAATAAAATTCCGGATGGCTATAACAATAACATCATCTGGAACTTTGGCCATATCGTAGTAAGTAGCCAAACACTTTGTTATGTGCGTACAGGCTTGTTGCAAGATGCATCTACAGTTAAGTTTAATGAGTATTACAAAAAAGATACAAAACCAACTTATACTGTAAGCGAACAGGAAGTGGCTGAATTAAAAACAATAGCTATAAAAAGCATTGAGAAAATAATGGAAGACTATACAAATGGAGTATTTACAAATATTACACCTTTTGCTACTGCAACTTATGGAGTACAACTAAATAGTATAGAAGACGTACTAATTACTACTGTTGGGCATGATAATGTGCATTATGGATATGCATGGGCACTTAAAAAAGTAATTACCTAAAATATGCTTTGAAATACTGAGCTGACTTAAATAAACCCGATTGAAGTGGAACCGATTCTTCATCGGTTGAAACAAAAAGCGGGACTGCAATAACCGAAAAGCACTAAAAATTGCTTTTCAATTAAGAAACAAATTAACCATGAAAAAGGGAAAATGTTAAATCCTGAAAATCATGATAAACCGAAAAATAAATAGAAATTAACCAATAAAACGATGTCAAATTATTTTAACACACTACCTCTTAGAGAAAAATTAAACCAATTAGGTGTTTGCGATTTCATGGACAGTTCTGAATTTTTAGATGGCGTAAGTGCTCTAAAAGGTAAAAAACTGGTTATTGTAGGTTGCGGTGCGCAAGGTTTAAACCAAGGTTTAAATTTAAGAGATAGTGGTTTAGATGTAAGCTACACCTTACGTAAGGAAGCAATTGAAGGCAAAAGAGATTCGTGGAAAAATGCAACTGAAAACAATTTTACAGTTGGTACTTACGAAGAATTAATTCCTACAGCCGACGTAGTTATTAACCTTACGCCTGATAAGCAACACACTGCGGTTGTAAACGCTATTATGCCTTTAATGAAAGAAGGAGCTACTTTACTATACTCGCACGGTTTTAACATTGTTGAAGAAGGCATGCAAATCCGTAAAGATTTAACGGTTATTATGGTTGCTCCAAAATGCCCTGGTAGCGAAGTTAGAGCAGAATATGTTCGTGGTTTCGGTGTACCAACCTTAATTGCTGTACACCCAGAAAACGATCCACAAGGTAAAGGATTGGCACAGGCTAAGGCATATTGTGTAGGTACTGGAGGCCACAGAGCTGGCGTTTTAAAATCATCTTTCGTAGCCGAAGTAAAATCTGATTTAATGGGCGAGCAAACTATTCTTTGCGGCTTGTTGCAAACGGGCTCTATTTTATCTTTCGATAAAATGGTTGAAAAAGGTATCGATGCTGGTTATGCTTCTAAATTAGTTCAATATGGTGTTGAGGTAATTACCGAAGCATTAAAACAAGGTGGTATTACAGCCATGATGGATAGATTAAGTAATGTTGCTAAAATTAAAGCTTTTGAAATTTCAGAAGAATTGAAAGACATTATGCGTCCATTATTTCAAAAACACCAGGATGATATTATGAGTGGTGAGTTTAGCAAAACCATGATGGAAGATTGGGCAAATGGCGATAAAAACTTGTTGGCATGGAGAGCCGAAACCGGTGAAACAGCTTTCGAAAAAACTCCTGCTGGTGATGTTAAAATTGGCGAACAGGAATATTTTGATAATTATACTTTAATGGTTGCTTTTGTTAGAGCTGGTGTTGAATTGGCCTTCGAAACTATGGTTCAGGCCGGTATTAAACCTGAATCTGCTTATTACGAATCGTTACATGAAACCCCGCTGATTGCAAATACCATTGCCCGTAAAAAATTATTCGAAATGAACCGTGTAATTTCTGATACGGCTGAATATGGTTGCTACCTGTTCGATCAGGCTTGTAAACCATTATTAGCTGATTTCATGAAAAAAGTTGATGCCGATTTAGTTGGTAAAAACTTTAATACTGGTAAAGATGGAGCCGTTGATAACAGAACTTTAATTGCTGTAAACGATGCCATCCGCAACCACGAAGTAGAAATTATTGGAGCAACATTGAGAAAAGCAATGACTGCAATGAAAGCAATTAAAACAGCATAGAATAAAAAAAAGAATGTCATCCTGAGCTTGTCGAAGGAATTCTTTTTTATTCATTAAAAAGTCTTCAACAAGCTCAGCTTGACAAACATTAAACACTAACAAAATGTCAAAAACATTAGTAGAAAAAATTTGGGATGCACACGTTGTAAAAAGTGAAGAAGGATTTCCTGATATTTTATACATTGATACGCACCTAATTCACGAAGTAACATCTCCACAGGCTTTTGATGGCTTACGTAAAAGAGGTTTACCAGTTTTTCGTCCGCAACAAACTGTTGCTACAGCCGATCATAACGTACCAACCTTAAATCAGTTATTGCCAATTAAAGAAGAGCTTTCTCGCTATCAGGTGGATATGCTAACTAAAAATTGTGCAGAATTTGGAATCGAATTATATGGTTTAGGCCATCCTTTTCAAGGAATTGTGCACGTAATTGGTCCTGAGCTTGGCATTACCTTACCAGGAAAAACGATGGTTTGTGGCGATAGCCACACTTCTACCCATGGTGCATTTGGCGCCATTGCTTTCGGTATTGGTACTTCACAGGTTGAGCAAGTTTTTGCAACACAATGTTTACTACAGCAGAAACCTAAAACCATGAAAATTGAGGTTAATGGGCAGTTAGGCAAAGGTGTTACCGCCAAGGATATCATTTTATATATTATCTCTAAAATATCTGCTGCAGGTGGTACGGGTTATTTTATTGAATATGCAGGTTCCGCTATTGAAGCTTTAAGTATGGAAGCCCGAATGACGATTTGCAATATGAGTATAGAAATGGGTGCCAGAGGTGGATTAATTGCACCCGATCAAATTACTTTCGATTACATTAAAGGTCGCGAGTTTGCACCTGCTGGTGCTGAGTGGGATAAAGCTTTAGCCTATTGGAAAACATTATACAGTGATGCCGATGCAAAATTTGATAGCGTTTTAACTTTTGATGCCGCTGATATTGCGCCAATGATTACCTATGGTACAAATCCGGGCATGGGCATGGGCATCCAGGAACATATTCCTGCAACAAATGCACAACCAGAAAAGGAAAAACTTTCTTACCAAAAAGCTTTGGATTATATGGGCTTTGATGATGATGCATCATTAATCGGCAAACCTGTTGATTACGTTTTTATTGGTAGTTGCACCAATTCTCGTATTGAAGATTTACGAGAAGTAGCTGATTTTGTGAAAGATAAACGCAAAGCTGATAATGTTACCGTTTGGATAGTACCAGGTTCTAAGCAGGTAGAGCAACAAGCCAAAAACGAAGGTTTAGATAAAATTTTCGAAGCAGCAGGCTTTCAACTACGTGAACCAGGTTGTAGTGCATGTTTGGGAATGAATGAAGATAAAATTCCGGCAGGAAAGTACTGCGTTTCTACATCAAATAGAAATTTTGAAGGTAGACAAGGACAAAATGCCCGTACCCTTCTTGCAAGCCCTTTAACCGCAGCAGCAGCGGCAGTTACTGGCAAAATTACCGATGTAAGAGAGTTGTTGGAAGAGGTTTAGTATGATTTTAGAAGTTGCCATATTAAATGTAAAAATTGGATTATCAGCTGATTTTGAGAAAGCTTTTAAACAAGCAGAAAAAATCATTTCTTCCATGAGTGGTTACGTTTCACACCAACTTCAAAAATGTATAGAAGTAGAAAACAAATATATTCTACTGGTTAATTGGGAAACTTTAGAAGCGCACACCAAAGGTTTTAGAGCTTCAGCAGAATATCAGGATTGGAAAAAGTTACTCCATCACTTTTATGATCCTTTTCCTACGGTTGAGCATTTTAAAAAAATAAATGATTAAATGGAAGCATTACAAGAAATACAAAACCAATTTAATGCGGTATCTGAAAAGTACGACAGGCAAAGGCGTTTTCTAATTCCTTGCTTTGATGATTTTTATGGAACTGCCTTAACCCTATCAGAAGAAGTTTCAACGGTAAAAAATATTTTGGATGTTGGAGCTGGTACCGGATTAATGAGTGCTTTTTTTCATGAAAAATACACAAATGCTAAAATAACATTGATTGATATTTCTAGGGATATGCTTAAAAAAGCCGAAGACCGTTTCCAGGGGAAGGAAAATATAAATTTCTTAAATGCAGATTTTGCTACGGTTGATTTACCCGAAAACCATTACGATTTGGTGGTTTCAGGATTGGCAATTCATCATTTACCAAATAAATTAAAGCAGCAACTCTTTAGTAAAATTGCGAAAACGTTAACTCCCGGAGGTTGGTTTATTAATGCCGATCAAGTTTTAGGAGAAACAGATTTAACAGAAAAGATTTATACAGAAAACTGGAAAAACCATGTTCAGCAGAATATAAATTTATCTCAAGAAGAAAAAGAAAGTGCCTTTGAGCGAATCAAAGTTGATATTATGGCTCCTTTGAAAGCCCAATTAACCTGGATTGAACAAGCAGGAATGCAGAATGCAAATTGCTACTACCAATATTACAACTTCGTAGTTTTTGCAGCAAATAAATAATTAAAACGTTGTGGCATCTTATTAAATGCCCTCATTTATAAAGTGAAATCATAGTAAAATGAAAAAGTTCACAAAATTAACATCGGCAGTAGTGCCTTTAAATATAGAAAACATTGATACCGACCAGATTATTCCGGCTAGGTTTTTAAAAGCAACCACCCGTGAAGGCTTTGGCGAAAACTTGTTTCGCGATTGGCGCTATGAAAATAACAATCAACCAAAGGCTGATTTTGTTTTAAACAACCCAACATATAGCGGGCAGGTTTTGGTAGCGGGTAAAAATTTCGGTTGCGGTAGTAGTCGCGAGCATGCTGCATGGGCAATTCAAGATGCAGGTTTTGATGTTGTAATCAGTAGCTTCTTTGCGGATATTTTTAAAGGAAATGCCTTAAATAATGGCTTGTTACCAGTTCAGGTGAGTGATGATTTTTTAGCACAAATTTTTAAAGCGGTAGATGATAATCCAAAATCGCCTTTAGAAGTTGATTTAGAAAACCAAACTGTAACGATTGTAGAAACTGGAGCAAAAGAAACGTTTGAAATCAATCCTTACAAAAAATCATGCTTAATAAATGGCTATGATGACATAGATTTTATCTTAAATCAAAAACAGTTAATAGAAGAATTTGAGAAGAGGTAGTAAGGAAGCTAAATACGTCACCCTGAATTTATTTCAGGGTCTGACATACAGATTTAACCTACTTGAAAGATGCTGAAATAAATTCAGCATGACGACAGTAATTAAAATCATTCCGCTAAGAATAATACTAATCATGAAAGAAAGTATAGTCAGCATCCAAAATTTAAACTTAGGTTATCGCGATAAAGCGGTGCTAAAGGATTTGTATTGGGAAATAAATATTGGCGAAAACTGGGTTGTTTCTGGTGAAAGCGGTAGTGGAAAAACTTCTTTAGCAAAAGCAATTGCAGGTATAATACCAGCGCAAGGCCGCATTGAGGTTGATTTTGATCCGTTAACAAATTTACCAGCAGAAACTTTATTTGTAGAAAGCTGGTATCAGTTTAAGAATTTAGAAGGTGTAGCCAATTTCTATTATCAGCAACGTTATACCAGTCAGCAAACTAAAGAAACTTTAACTGTACATGCCGAATTGGTAGCATATGGTAAAGAAAAAGGACTTCATTTAGATCAGGTTGAGCCTATTTTAGAAGCTTTAAATTTTTCATCATTTGCCAGTTCTCAACTCATTGAATTATCAAGCGGAGAACATAAAAAATTGCAATTGGTTAAAGCCATTTGGTTAAAACCGCAGTTGTTAATCATCGATCAGCCATATACAGGCTTAGATAAACTATCACGCCAAAATTTAAATATCCTGCTGGATGAAATCGCTGAACAGGGTGTTCAATTTATTTTAATTTGTAATGATCCGGAGTTGCCATCTTCTGTTCATCACTTTGCTGAAATTAAAGATGGGCAACTGCACGTTTTAGAATCCAGAGGAATGATTGATTCAACAAACGTACAGCTGGGTGAAATTCCTGATTTCTTAAAGGAATCTCCTGTGTATTCATCCAACAGCATTGTTAAAATGGTTGACGTTAACATTAGTTATGGCGAAAAACAAGTTTTAAAACACATCAACTGGGAAGTTAAGGCTGGTGAAAAATGGCTTTTGCAAGGCCATAACGGCTCTGGTAAATCAACTTTATTGAGTTTGGTAAATGGAGATCATCCTCAATCTTACGCCAATGAACTTTATTTATTTGGCAACAGACGTGGAAGCGGAGAAAGCATTTGGGATATTAAGCAGCATATTGGTTTAATCTCTCCTGAATTTCATTGGTACTTTGACGCCACTTCTACCGTTTGGCAAAGTATTGCATCGGGTTTTTATGATACCGTAGGTTTATTTCAACAGCTACCTTATTCAAAAAGTGCCCAAGTTGATGAACTGATAGAGTATTTCGGTTTAACCGAACATAAAAATGAATTGCTAAATAGCCTCCCACTAGGCAAACAACGCTTGGTTTTATTAGCCCGAACTATTATTAAAAACCCCGAGCTTTTAATTCTCGATGAGCCTTGTCAGGGTTTAGATCAGCAGCAAACGCAGCATTTTAACCAATTGGTTGATGAATTGTGCAGCAACGGAATGACTTTAATTTATGTTGGCCATTTTGAAGCGCAGCTGCCAACCTGCATACAAAAAAGAATATTATTAGAAAAAGGCGAAGTAAAAGTCGTCGAAAGTTTAAATATAGAAATAATAAGCTAATGCAACTTAGCCACAGAAACACGGCCAACACGGAATTAAACCTTTCTGTGGTTTCCGAGATTCCGTGGCAATTAATTAGGCAAAAGCAAAAGAGGAGTTAATAATGAAGAAGAACATTTTAGTAATACCTGGAGATGGTATTGGACCCGAAGTTACAACATGGGGAAAAGCAGCACTAGAGCAAATTGCATCGGCATTTGGTCATGAATTTACTTTTGATGAAGCTTTAATGGGGCATGTAGCAATAGAAGCTACCGGAAATCCACTTCCGGATGAAACCTTAGAAAAAGCAAGAAAAAGTGATGCAATCCTCTTCGGAGCGGTAGGACATGCCAAATACGATAACGACCCAAGTTTAAAAGTTAGACCAGAGCAAGGTTTATTAAAAATCCGTAAAGAATTAGGTTTATTTGCCAATCTCCGCCCAATATTACTATTTGATGAACTTCTCCAGGCATCAAGTATTAAGCCTGAAATTTTAAGAGGAACAGATATTTTGTTCTTCCGTGAGCTAACAGGCGATGTTTACTTCGGTGAAAAAACACGTTCTGAAGATAGAAATACAGCTTCAGATTTAATGATTTACCACCGTTATGAAGTAGAACGCATAGCGCATAAAGCTTACCAGGCTGCACAACAACGCAATAAAAGGTTATGTTCTGTTGATAAAGCCAATGTTTTAGAAAGCTCTCGCTTGTGGCGTGAAACTGTTCAGGAAATTGCCAAGCAGTATCCTGATGTTGAAACCGAGCACATGTTTATTGATAATGCAGCGATGCAGTTAATTAAAAATCCAAAGAAATTTGATGTGGTTTTAACAGCTAACCTATTCGGAGATATTTTAACAGATGAAGCCTCGCAAATTGCAGGTTCAATGGGCATGCTAGCTTCAGCTTCTGTTGGCGAAAGTACAGGTTTCTTTGAGCCAATCCACGGTTCAGCACATGATATTGCTGGTAAAGATTTAGCTAATCCACTGGCTTCTATCCTATCTGCTGCATTAATGCTCGAAATTGGTTTCGGACTAAAAGAAGAAGCTAAATTATTAGTTGATACCATTGACCAGGTATTAAAAGAAGGCTTTAGAACACATGATATTGCCGACCAAACTACAAACCGATTTAAAGTTTTAGGCACAGCTGAAATGGGCAAATTGGTCTTAAAATTCTTATCACAAAAATTAATCAATTCCTAAACCCAAGATTATGATTCACGACCCAAACAAAGTTTATATTTTCGACACCACATTGCGGGATGGAGAACAGGTACCAGGCTGCCAGTTAGATACAAACCAAAAAGTAGAAATCGCTAAATCACTTGAGCTTTTAGGTGTTGATGTGATTGAGGCTGGTTTCCCCGTATCAAGTCCGGGTGATTTTAACAGCGTAATAGAGTTATCAAAAGCGGTAACTAATCCAATTATATGTGCCTTAACCCGTGCGAATAAAAATGATATTGATGTTGCTGCTGATGCTTTACGTTACGCCAAAAGGCCACGTATTCACACAGGAATCGGCTCATCTGATTTCCATATTAAACATAAATTTAACAGCACAAGGGAAGAAATTTTGGAACGTGCCGTTGAGGCAGTAAAATACTCTAAAAAGTTTGTTGAAGATGTAGAGTTTTACGCAGAAGATGCCGGCCGTGCCGATATTGAATTTTTGGCTAAAATGGTGGAAGCGGTAATTGCTGCAGGCGCAACAGTTGTAAATATTCCAGATACCAACGGTTATTGCTTACCAGATCAATACGGATCAAAAATTCTTTACTTAAAAGAAAATGTAAAAAATATTGATAAAGCCATTATCTCTGTTCACTGCCATAATGATTTAGGCTTGGCAACAGCCAACTCAATTGCAGGTTTGCAAAACGGTGCCCGCCAGGTAGAATGTACCATTAACGGCATTGGCGAACGTGCTGGTAACACATCAATGGAAGAAGTTGTAATGATTTTAAAAACCCATAAAATATTAGGTTTAAATACTCAGATTGATACTACCCGTTTTTACGAAATGAGCCACATGGTGAGAAACCAAATGAATATGCCTGTACAGCCTAACAAAGCTATTGTTGGCGGTAACGCATTTTCGCATAGCTCAGGTATCCATCAGGATGGTTTCTTAAAAAACCGTGAAAACTATGAAATTATTAAACCCGAAGATGTCGGTTTTCCTGATGCTACAATTGTTTTGACCGCCAGAAGTGGTCGCCATGCTTTAAAACATCACTTAGATCGTTTAGGTCATAGATTAGAAAAAGATCATTTAGACATTGTTTACAAACAGTTTTTAGTGTTAGCCGATAGTAAACAAGGTATAAACGACCTTGATTTAAACCAATTAGTGGCCTTGCATTTAGCTTAAAAAGACCAAAGGTTAAAGACTAAAGAAGCTACAAGGTTAAAGACTAAGGCTAAAAGGTTAAAGACCAAAGCTGAAAGGTTAAAGACTAAAGGTGCATTGCTTTTGAAACACAAACCTTGCTTCTTAAACCTGATTGGAATGGGCATGAAGCGCAGCGGAATAAAATGTAAAGCAGGACTGCTGCAACCCATAGAATACCAAATTCTGCTTTACAAAAACATATAAGTGAAATTTAAGTTTTGATGCTTAAATCTCATTTCTTGATACCATAAAAATGAACAATACCACACCACATACATTAGATTTTAACGCTGCATCTGAAAGATTAAAGGGTATAGTAAAACGTACACCTTTAGAGTTCAACGCCGGACTTTCATCTCGGTTTAATGCTAATATTTACTTAAAAAGAGAGGATCTGCAAATTGTACGTTCATATAAATTACGTGGTGCATATAATAAAATCAGCTCTCTGCCTAAAGATGCATTGCTTAATGGTGTAGTTTGCGCAAGTGCCGGAAACCATGCACAAGGAGTTGCTTACTCTTGCAAAAAATTAAACATTAAAGGCGTAATCTTCATGCCTGAAATTACACCAAAGCAAAAGGTAAAACAAACCTATATGTTTGGTGGGGATAATGTTGAAGTAGTTTTAGTTGGCGATACGTTTGATGATTGCCTTAAGGAAGCTTTGGCATACAGCGCAGCAAAATCAGCAACTTTTATTCCTCCATTTGATGATGAAAAGGTAATTGAAGGACAAGGTACGGTTGGAGTAGAAATTTTTGAAGACCTACCAGATTTAGATGTGGTTATTATGCCAGTTGGCGGCGGAGGGTTGGCTTCGGGCGTTAGTGCCTACCTTAAAACAGTAAAGCCTGATGTTAAATTAATTGGCGTTGAACCTTTGGGTGCCCCTTCTTTAACTGCTGCAATAGAAAAAGGTGGCCCATTTACTTTAGATGAAATTGATCGTTTTGTTGATGGTGCTGCCGTTAAACGCATTGGCCATATTACTTACCAATATTGCAAGGATTTACTTCATCAAATGCACCTTATCCCAGAAGGACAAATCTGTACAACTATTTTAAAACTGTATAATGAAGATGCTATTGTTGTAGAGCCTGCCGGAGCTTTATCTATTGCCGCTTTGGATCAGCTTAAAGAACAAATTGCTGGCAAAACTGTGGTTTGTATTGTTAGTGGAGGCAATAATGATATAGAGCGCATGCAAGAAATTAAAGAGAAATCTTTACTATTTGAAGGCTTGAAGCATTATTTTATCGTTCGCTTTCCTCAAAGACCAGGCGCCTTAAAACTTTTTGTAAATGAGGTTTTAGGTCCGCAGGATGATATTACCCGTTTTGAATTTATTAAAAAAACAAACAAAGAAAATGGCCCTGCATTAGTTGGAATTGAGTTGACGAATAAGAATGATTATTCTAGTTTATTACAGCGCATGAAAGATTTTAAATTCGAAATTATAGAATTGAATCAGGATCAAACATTGTTTGAATATTTGGTTTAATTAACGAACCTTAAAGTGACACATTGCCGTGTTTGAGCGGCAATGTTCACTTGGTAACAGTGGGGATTGACTTGGGAAGCTTAACTAAAAAACATTGATTTGGATTTGTTAGTGTGCTAAGCGTATGCTATAAAAACTTTCATCATCATACAGCCTCACCATTACCGTCTTTGCGAGGCTCGAAGCAATCTTACCCAACAATAGATAATTATGATGTTATTGCTTCACGCCCCTTGTTTCAGTTCGCAAAAAAAGTGATAGCCTTAAATGCGCTTAAATGTCTTAAATGGTTTTAATATAATTCTAATGCAATTCTTTTATCCGCTGCCGCGGGGGCTTTATTCTTTTTGACAACAAAAAGAACCAAAAATTGTCGGCTCGCAATTTTTCTGTTTAAGGCAGTGAGTGGGCTTTGCTTGTGCTTCCCGAATAATTGACCATGCCGATTGGAAGCTTAACAAAGAAACAGTGGTTTGGATTTGTTAGTGTATTAAGTGTATTGCTGTAACAACGGTTCATAACATTTCGTTACCGTTTTTGCGAGGTATCCACCGTTACCGTCTTTGCGAGGCACGAAGCAATCTTACACAACAATAGATAATTATGATGTATTGCTTCACGCCCCTTGTTTCTGTTCGCAAAAAACGATAGCCTTAAACGTCTTAAATGGTTTTAATATAATTCTCATGCATTTCTTTTTCCGCTGCCGCGGGGGCTTTATTCTTTTTGACAACAAAAAGAACCAAAAATTGTCGGCTCGCAATTTTTCTGTTTAAGGCAATGGGTAGGCTTACGCAGTGCTACCCGAATAATTGACCATGCCGATTGGAAGCTTAACGAAGAAACAGTGGTTTGGATTTGTTAGTGTATTAAGTGTATTGCTCTAACAACGGTTCTTAATATTTCGTTACCGTCTTTGCGAAGTAACGGTTGCGAATGACTTGGCAACAGTAACAATTGACTTGGCAACAGTCTCAATTGACTTGGTAACAATCGCAAACGACTTGGTAACGGTCTCAATTGACTTGGTAACAATCGCAAACGACTTGGTAACGGTCTCAATTGACTTGGTAACAGTCGCAATTGGCTTGGTAACAGTCGCAATCGACTTGGTAACAGTCGCAACTGACTTGGTAATGGTCTCAATTGACTTGGTAACAATCGCAATTGGCTTGGTAACAGTCGCAATTGACTTGGTAACGGTCGCAACTGACTTGGCAATGGTCGCAATTGACTTGGTAAGCCTTCACAAAAGCATCCGGTAATACACCCGTCATTGCGAGGCACGAAGCAATCTTTCTAGCTAGCAAATTGCGTTTCACTAATAATTGACCATTCCAGCTTGAGCGATTAACGAAAGGGTTTGTGATTAGGATTGTTCCTGGGTTAGAAAACCCATATATTAATCAAAGGTAAATTTCACATTTTTATAGCCCAAGCCCTCAATAATAGGCTTTAAAACATTAGTAGCGTTGGTTTTAGTTTGTGTTAAAATGCTCGATTTTTTAACTTCAGCCGTTACTTGTTTTTCAGCAGCTTTATAAGCTTCATCAACTAAAGCAGCTTCACGAAAAAAAGCCATTTTGGTATCGTAAACCCTTGAATTTTTATGGTCGATTTTCACATAACAAATCTCTGGCTGTGGTAAATTTACTACAGCTGTATCGGCATCAATACTAATATCATCCTTGGTAATTTTAGTTAAATCGATACAACCTACTGCTTCAGCTTTTACAATAAGTAAAACGCTGGCCTCGGGTAAAAAATCTGTTTTTTCTTTATGTTCTAAAACATCGCTAATTTGATACCGAACTAACTCTAGTTTCCCAATAGCCTCAATTTTCTCAACGAGTAGCTGATGTTTATTCTCTACAGATGTACTGATACTGAATTTTTTAGAGATAAAAAAGTAACCAGCAGCTAAAAGGATTACCCAAGGTAAAATTCGAAAAAATAGTTTCATACTAAAAAAATAAACAGGGTTTCAATGTTGTATAGGCATGTTAATACAATTATTAATCCATAATTTATTTTTTAAGCTTTTTTGGCAGTTGTTTTGTAATACCAAAGTAATACACACACAAAAAACACTAATCAACATGAAAAAACTAATCATTTTAATGCTTTGCATTGTCACGCTGGGCCTGGCATCTTGCAAAAAAGACACTGTTTATGTGCCTGATACTAATTATTTACCCAACAAAACCATTATCGCTTATGTAAATCCTGCTGATTGGAAGCAAGATACGGATGGACAAACTTTATATTCCATAATAAATATTTCAGATGTTTTAGATGCCGTAACTTTTGAAGATGATGGTATTTTGGTATACGTTTCAAGAGGAGACAACGATACGTATGAACAAATCCCTAATGTTTACAGCTTAAATTCTTATAGTTATTTAGTTGATAAGTTTGCTAAAACTATAGAAATTGATCTTCAACGATCAGATAGAACAAGTTATCCAACAACACCGACTACTAGGACAAGAGTTAAAATTGTTTTGGTAAGATCACAAAAATAAGAATTTCTAAAACTCTAAAAAACGACCAATGTTCAGTTGAACGTGGTCGTTTTTTTTATGCTCTCCCCTATTCAATTGTATTGCTCGTACGGTTACGCCGTTTCTTTCCAATAACAATTCATCGTAGAAACCTTTATAGTAAACATCCTTCACTTCAAAGCGTCTGCTATCCCAGTTGCTTTTTAATTCGGCCCATTCAGGATAAAAAACAACATGTTCCTTTTCTGTCTTCAAGCCAATTTTATCAGCATCATTTTTACTTAATACTACAGCATTTCCAAGTATCCTGGCGGTATAAATATGTTTGGGCTTTTGATATATTTCAGATGGCTTTCCCGTTTGAAGAAGTTCTCCATCTTTAATAATTAGCAGTTGATCCGCCAAAAACAAGCCATCAGCGGGATCATGAGATACTAAGATAACTGTTACGCCAGTTTCTGCAGCAACACGCTTTATATCGGCCCTTAATTGATTTTTTAATAAGGCATCAACTTGGCTAAAAGGTTCATCTAAAAGCAAAACCTGCGTATCGGCAACCATAGCTTTTGCAATAGCAACACGTTGTTGCTCGCCTCCACTTAGTTCTATAATCTTCTTATTTTGCAATTGCGAGATCCGCAAATGTTCCATAATCTGATTGGTTTTATTCGCCTTAGTTTTTAAATCTGTATTGGATAATTGTGAGGCAATATTATCATAAACCTTAGCATAAATATTAAGCGAAAAATCCTGAGTAACCATTTTCATCTGCTTATGTCCAGGGATCAGTTGCTCATCAGGTCCTTTAACCTTTTCATTTTGAAAAAAGATTTCGCCATCATCAACTTTCAGTAAACCGTAAATAGATTTTAATAAAGTAGACTTTCCACTGCCACTTTCGCCAATAATGGCAACAACATCGCCTTTTTTGATCTCGAAACTGATATTTTTAATACCACCAGCTTGCTCAGCCTGATATTGCTTAGTTAAACTTTTTACACTGATTATTGTATCGCTCACGGGCTAAAGATAAGGATTATGCTTAAAGCCTAAAAACATCTAATTGTAGCAGTTGATAAATTTTAGTATTTTGAGATCATAATTAACAGCTCATGCAAACAGAAATTCTATTCTCGGAAATTCAAAAAATGGGTGATTATTCGATAGTCATTCTTTTATGTGTTATAAATATTTTGTTTATCTATCTACTGGCTAAGGGATTTAAAACTAAAAGCCGAGTATATTTACTTGCAACAACAGTAGGTTTTATAATCGCTATATCTACCACTTTACTTACGTTAAACCTTAAATTGTATACAGAAATTAGAAAGGATGGTGTTTATGTAAAACTCTTTCCGTTGCAGTTAAAGTTTAAGCATTATAACTGGATGGATATTTCTAAAGCTTATGTAAGAACCTATCAGCCTGTAGCTGATTATGGTGGTTGGGGGCTAAAAGGTAGCGAGCATAATGCTGCAATAAATGTTTCAGGGAATATAGGTTTGCAACTTGTTTTTAAAAATGAAGATAAATTGTTAATTGGCACCAACCAACCTAAAGAACTTACTCAAGCATTAAATAAATTAGAAAAATATAAAAACTAGCTTAAACAAAAAATCCTGTTCCGATAAATCGAAACAGGATTGGTTTTATTTGTGTGTATTGTGTTTTTAATTTAAACCTAGAGTTATACCGAACGACATATTTTTTAAGCCTGCTTGTGCTCCGGTGTTAAACATATCGTTGAAATAGTATTTAGTAAATAAACCGAGTGCACCATATCCTAATCTTACAGTACCTCCGTAGCGTACCGATTGGAAGTGATAATCATCGTATGATTTTTCTTTTCCGCGTTCATCGCTAATTTGTTTAACTTTTCCATTTAATAAAAAGCTCACTTCAGGGCCTAACACAAAGTAAAATCTTCTGCCTTTATCATTTTCTTTGGTACGAAATTCAAAGTTCAATGGAATGTGTACATAACTGCTGGAGAAACGGTTTTTAGAAAAGATAATTGGTTCATCTATATATGTTAAAGTAGGTTGGTTCTTTTGGATGGTAATATTATCTCTTAAGCGAATTAATGTCCAATCGAAACCACCAGCAATGTAAACTTTAAAGTTTGAGTTAAAACGGTATCCAAATTGCACTACATCAAAAGAGAAAGTACTTGTTTTGCCGCCTTTATAATCCAAAAACTGATTGGCAGGAGAAAGATTAAAGCTACCATTATCAATTAACCTTGAGAAACCTATATCTATTCGGGTAAAAGTAATGCCTCCAATAAAACGACCTTTTTTTGCTGAATCTGCAGCTTTGGTTTTAATCATAATCCCATGCCCCTCGCTGTAGTCAATTTTATTTCTTTTAGTACTATCTTGTTGGGCAAAAGCACCTTGAGCCATAACACCGGCAAGTCCACTTACCATTAGTGCTGTAAAAATTAGATGTTTCATTTTATCTTGCGTGTTTGTGTATGTTAATATTTAGCTAGTTAGGCTATGTTTGTTTATTTATTTTTTCTTTTCCCGAACTTAAATGGGCCAATATTGATTGATGAGATTGAAGAATCATCATCATCTGTTCTAAACTGGATAAATTTATCTTTTCTTTTATCCACTTTGTTTACCACTAGATTTACCAAATCGCCAACGTTTCTAATGCCTTTGCCTTGTTCATTCTCATTAACTGGTTCATCTGTTAGGGCTGCATTTCCGGCAGATGCAGTTACAATCTGATCTTTAGCGGCAATAGCTTCATTAATCTTTTCTTTTATATCCTCTTGTTTAGCCTTTGGCACATCAGCATTAGCAATAAAGGTTTCCTCTTTTAACACTTCCTGGCTGGCAATTCCTTTTTGCTTCTCCTCGTGCTTAACTACTTTAACTTCAGTTTTAGTTAAGGAATTAGTGCTTTTTTGTTGAACAGCTAATCTTGGCGATAAATTTTCTGTAACTTCTACAGGCGCCTCCACTTTTGGTTGAGTTAAATTTTCTTTAGGTGCATCTGTTACTTCAGTTTTAACAAAATTGTTGTTGTTTTCAGAAATGGTATTTTGGCTATTTCTAACTAAAATTCCAACACTTGCAATAACCAAAACCACAGCAGCGGCCATCCAATAAACTGGCAGTTTCCAAGTTTTTTTAGGTTCGATCTTTTGTTCAATATCGTTCCATAAATTTCTTGAAGGTGTCACTTCTGCATCCACAAAAGCATCCTTAAATAACTGATCAAAATCTTTATCCGGTGTAGGTTGCATAACCAAATCCCTCCATTTTTATAATTTCTTCTTTTAAAATTGCTCTCGCTCTCGATAATTGTGACTTGCTTGCCCCTTCGGTAATTCCAAGTGTTTCGGCAATTTCTTTGTGCGAATAACCTTCTATTGCATACATGTTAAATACCATGCGATAACCATCAGCTAGTTTTTGAATCACTTTCATTAAGTCCTGTATTCCTAGCTGGCTAAAATCAAATCCTGTTGATGGCTGTTCGTATGCTTCATCTATATCAACCACATTTAAGCTGCGTAAATTTTTACGGTAACTTTCAATTGCGGTATTAACCATTACTCTCCTAATCCAGCCTTCAAAAGAGCCATCACCCCTGTAATCCTTAATCTTCTGAAAGATTTTGATGTAGCCCATTTGCAATACATCCTCAGCTTCCATTCTATCTCTCGCGTATCGCATGCAAACGGCCAACATTTTAGATGCAGTTTGCTTATATAGCAGCTCTTGCATCTTCCGGTCGCCAGCTTTACAGCCTTCCATCAAATCGTTTATAGTATAGGGTTGCGTCAACTTCATTTTGTGTTTGTATATAGAAGATGATGGTTTACAAACAATGGTTGCATGGACGTTAACAAAAAGTTAAATATTTTAGAGAAAAATAATTATATCCACTGATTATCAATAAGATAAACACTAAATAAATTATGGTTTTTTTGTATTCAATAGCAATTATAGATAATTTTAAGGGATTAACGCATTGTTTTTAATAATTCATTCCGTTATAAATCGCAAAGCACCTATTTCTAATGAAACAGATGCTTTTTGAATGTATTGATACTGAATTAAACTCCGCAATACAAATAGCTTAAATATATTAATCTTTACTGATCGGCTTTCTTCTTTACTTTAAACAATTTAAAATCTTGCTTATAGGTTAAGAAAAAGGAATGGTTAAATTGAAGTTGTTTATCGGTATGATCTAAATCAATATGCGGCTCAAAGCGAACGTCAAGATATAGATTAGGAATTAATTCTTTTTGGTAAGCATAGCGCAATGATACAATGTTTCTGGAGCTTTGCTTTAAGCCATTGGTGTATAAATTTGAAGAAACAGATTCATATAATGGCATACCTTTAATAGAGATAAAATTGTTCCCTTTCCAATAAGAACCAACTAAACTACCCCATTTTGTATTTACTCCTGCATTTAGCCATAGGCCAAATCCACCTTGATATGCCCTTCTTTTATCAGGCGAAAAATCCTTATAAACGGCAATATAATTATCTGTGTAAACTTCTTTAATATTGGTATTAATGGCTTTGTGTAGTTTTAATCCGGCTGCACCATTAAACAAGGTACTGATTGGAATTTCTTTTAAAATATCTATTTGCCCGCCCTGGTGGAATGCTAAAAACTGAGCAGGTACACTAAATTTCCATCCATTATTTTCTGCTAAGGTAGTTTCTGTAGATAAACCACCAATAATTTCTTCTTTTGCCGCATCTCCTGTATAAATCATTTTTTGCCAGGCAATCCACGCATCCAAATTAAATTTCTTTCTTTCTACCAATAGTTGGGTACCATATTCAATTGGGTTCGTAATAGTTCTTTCAAAATCATAAAGCGGTTCAATGTATTTGTGTTGAATTCCTCCTTCCAAACTTCCAAAAATTAAAGTCAGGTTTCTTTTATGGTATTTAACGCTAAATAAAGGTTTGGCATCATAAACACCATTATGTCCAAAATCTTTACGGATGTACGCACCAGCGGTAATAGCTAAATTTGGATGTGCATAATATACAATTTGCGGTTGTAGCTGTGTTCCATATAAAGTATAACCATCATGAAAATCATTGGTATACTCGTAATTACGAACATAGTTGAAATTGTAGAAATTGAAATGAACCTCGTTTGTTAAACTACTATCCGGACGGATTCTGTTTTCTATAGCCGACTGATTAAACTGAGCCGAAGCAAAACAAGAACTAAATGAAAGTGTTATAAGGAGTAAGGTCTTTTTCAGACCTGTGGTTTTAAACATGGATTTGGATTTTATCGCCCAAATTTAGGATAGTTTTTGATTAATTTCTCAGCAAAGATCAGGAAGTTTACGAAAAGGAAACAAAGTTTTAAATTAACCACTAAGGCATTAACTTTTTGGAAGTTATTTGCTTATCAGATGTTTTAAAAAAAAAGATTACTGACCATGTTTTTTACGGTAGTTTTTATACAATTTAACGGCGATCATAATAATTAGAGCAATGCCCATAATGCCTATAAGGCCGTAAATCCAATTTATGGCACTTTTTACAATTACAATAAAAACAATAGCAATCATAAAAATCGTAGCCAACTCTCTCCACAACCTTAGCTGAAAGCTTGTCATTTTATACACGTTATTTCTAAGTTGCTTTACGATATTTTGGCAAATAAAATGATAAATAAGCAACCCAACTACAAAGCCAAGCTTTACCAACATCCAGTTGGCCTGAAAAAGCCCTGGGTTTAAAGTTAACATGCCTGCACCTGCAAGTACAGAAATAATCATAGCTGGGGTAGCTATAATTTTCCATAAAGTAGCCTCCATTTTAACAAATTGCTTCTGGAGGATACTTTTTTCTGGTTCAGGCTTATCATTAGCCTCTGTATGGTAAATAAAAATGCTCAAAATATAGAATAAACCAGCCATCCAGCTAATCACAAATACAATGTGAACAGCTTTAAAGTATGGATAATATTCTAATAAAGATTCTATCATTTAATTTTACTTAAAACATAGGTATCCAACCAGGTTGGCACTTTAAGAAATTCTAGCTCTAAAATTCCTTTTTTTATACTTCCAACGAACTGATGTTTAATTCCCGAATTATCCCAAAGATACGTCTCATCAACTCTTTTTAGCATATCGATTAATAAATCCATTGTCAAAAAATAACGTTTCTCAATCTTTGTCCCTTCCACCAAATGTCCACCCTTTTCAACCCTGTCTTTTACACGCTCCAGATTCATAAATGGCGTTTCGGTACCTATGAAATATAAATAAACTTTATAATTATTTTGATGAGCAAAATCGATAAGCTCCAATTTAGCGGGATGTGAAAACACGGTTTCAAAAGAAAATGACTTATTACTTTCTATTAATTTATAGCGAATAAAATCTGCCAGAATTGCAAAGTGATAAGAATTATAATGATTTGACTTAGAAGAACCTTTAACAACAACATTTTCTTTGACAACTAAATTCCATGTGCGGATATTAAAACCTGCCTTTAAAAATAAGCCATTATTAAAACAGAATGATTCAAAATCTGCCTTGGAAGATTCAATATCAAAATCAGATAAGTTGAGAAAGTTTTTTTTATTAAAATCTTCTTCTAATAAATCGGCATTGACAAAAATTCTTGTGGAAAAGTAGCTAGACTTTATAGAATCAAATAAAGTAGTTTTTCCAGAACCGTTAGGCCCGGCAAAAATTCTCAATTTTGGTTTTTGAGGCATTAAAAAAGCTTAATTCTCTTTGCAGGAACTCGTCTTCTATTAAAAACACCTTCCGCCACTTTCACAGTATCCCCGTTATTAAATATCCTGTATACCCCATCTGTCCTAACTTCAGTTCTGCCTAAATTTAAAGCGTCAACTACTCTTAGAACATCATCCATCTTCTTATTAACTGCTTTTATTAATTCCTTAATCGGCAGTTTATCCTCGTCTTGTAGTGATTTAACAGTCATAAATAATTAAACAAATGCAATTATAGAAATCAAATATAAAGATTTGCAACTGCTATTCAAAGGTTCTTTCAGTGAGTTTAGGATTTATTAATATCTAAACTCTTTAATTACGTCAATCGCATATTTCACGTTATCGAACGGAATATCTGGCATAATACCATGACCTAAATTAAAGATAAAACCATTTGTACCACGCATACGCTCAAACAACTGGTGAATATGCTTTTTAATAACCGGTTGGTCTGCATATAAAATATGAGGATCCAAGTTACCTTGAACGGCAATATTTGAAGGTAAGCTATTTTTAATGTTTAATAAATCAGCATTCCAATCTACAGAAATTACATCAGGTTTAGCTTCTGCCATAATTGGCGCAAAAACAGAGCTTCCTTTACAGAAAGAAATTACAGGAATATCTTTTCTATTTAAGTTTGAAATAATTTCCTGAATATAACGGTGAGAAAATTCCTGATAATCATTCCATGATAAAGCTTGTGCCCAACTATCAAAAATTTGAATGGCGTTTACACCAGCAGCAATCTGAAGATTTAAATAATCAGCTGTTACCTTAGCAATTTTAGCCAATAATTTATGTGCAAGTTCTGGGTGATTATGCAGCATTAATTTGGTTAGTTTAAAATCTTTTGAAGATCCGCCTTCAACTAAATAGCTCATTACTGTAAAAGGTGCACCAGCAAAGCCAATTAAAGGGATATTTCCATCCAAGCGTTGCTGAATTACTTTAATTGCATCAGCTACATATTCCAACTGATCTAAACAATCTACATTAAGGTTTTCAATATCTTGTGCAGTACGTATTGGGTTGGCAAATTTGGGGCCTACACCTGCTGTAAAGCTTAAATCGCCACCCATAGCCTCACCTGTTACCAAAATATCGCAGAATAAAATTGCGGCATCAATACCCAACAAATCTACAGGCAACATGGTTACATCAGCTGCAATTTCGGGGGTTTTACACATCTCTAAAAAAGAGTATTTGTTTTTAATTTCCCAATATTGTGGCATAAAACGACCTGCCTGACGCATCATCCATACTGGTGGGCGTTCTGTTTGTTTTGAAAATGCTGCGTCTAAAAATAAATTATTCTTCATTGTTGGATTTTGGATTCGGTTTAGCTCTTCATAATAAAAACGAAGCATCTTCCTTCTTAGAAAGAGATCCTTCGTTTCTCAGGATAAACACCCGAATGCTTTATATTTTACTTATTTCTTTTTCTATTTTAACAATTATATCTTGCGATCTCTGAGTTGTTGCCAACTCTTTCGCAAGCGCTGTATAAGCTTCAGCTCGCTCTTTATCTCTTTTACGTAAAGCTAAATTAGCCAGGTGAATTAACACATAAGACTTTTCATTTTTTCCACCGACTGAAAAACGGCTGGCAATTTGAAAATGATATTCTGCCTTATCATAATTTTCTTCTTTTAAAGCGAGGTTACCTTGCATAAATTCGTAATAACCTCTTCTACTTTTCGATAACCTTTCTGGGTGGCTAACCTCTGCAAGCAAATCTTTAGTTTTTGCAAACTCATTATTTTTGAAATGCTTTGAGGCCATTAGCACGGAGCTGTGTTTAAAATGGCTCCATACAACAAAAGCGAATAAGAACCCTGAAACAGCCGCTAGCTGGTATTGGTTATAATAGACACAAACCAATGCAGCGAGCACAAAAATAGCCATTAAAGCATATCTGCCTTTGTTATTGTACATTAATGGCTATCCGTAAATTTATAACCTACCCCGCGAATAGAATGGAAATAAACCGGATTTTTTTGATCTGGCTCAAAATATTTACGGAAAGTTAAAATAAAGTTATCAATCGTTCTTGTTGATGGATAAACATCATAATTCCAAACGGTTTCTAAAATCTGTTCACGAGAAACGGCATCGTTTTTACGCTCAATTAACAGTTTCAATAACATAGTTTCCTTTTTTGTTAAAGGCGTTATTGTACCATCATCGTGTTTCAATTCAAACGAATTAAAATAAATTGTTTTATCTCCGATTTTATAAGAGTTTAACTCTTTTAAATCATCAGATTTTAAACTGCGTTTTACCAAAATACCTACACGAAGAATTAACTCTTCCAGGTTAAATGGCTTAACTAAATAATCATCAGCTCCCTTTTTTAAGCCCATAACACGATCTTCTGATGTGTTTTTAGCTGTTAAAAATAAAATAGGAACTTCAGTATTTTCTAAACGTATGGTTTCACATACCTGAAAACCATCCATTTCAGGCAACATAACATCTAAAATAATTAGATTAAAACGTTCTTCTTTAAATATTTTAAGAGCGGTTTTGCCATCTTTAACGGCATGAACTTTATAACCTTCAAGTTCGAGATTTAATTTGATGGCATCTAACAAGTGATCCTCGTCTTCAACCAATAGAATTCTTTGTTTTTGTGACATAATTGAGATTAACTAAATGTTACTTCAAAAATACTTCCTTTGGGCAGATTGTCTTTTACTGTAATATCTGCATCATGGTATTGTAAAACCTCTTTCACAATAAACAAGCCTAAACCTGTTCCCTTCGCTTTTCTGACATTCTCATTACCAACGCGGTAAAACTTATCAAATATCAACATTTTTTCGTTATCCGAAATACCCGGTCCCGTATCGGCTACACTCAGCTTAAGATGTCCATCTACTCGATCTAAAGCCACATTTATCTCATCACATGGGTCGGAATATTTAACCGCATTTTCAATTAAATTGGTTACTACTGATGACAATGCAAATTTGTCACCTATTAACTGCAAATTTGGCTGAATTTTAGCCACAATCAACTGTTCGCATCCACAAGAGTGCACCTGCAGTCTATCCGTGATTTTATATACCAATTCTGAAAAGTTAAATTCCTCTTTAGGGAAACTATAAGAACGGTTTTCAATTTTAGTTGCAAGCAACATATTTTCTACCAAATCATCCAAACGCTCAATATCTTTTAACGAATTATTAAGCAACGATGTTTGCCTTGCCTTATCTAAATCTCTTTTAACAATAGTTTGGATAGAAAGTTTTATAGCGGCCAAAGGCGATTTCAACTCGTGTGTTATCGACATCAGAAAGTTTTGCTGTTGCTCTCTTAATTTATCTTCACGTTTTAAAGATTGATGAAGGAAATAACCGCCAATACAAAGTAGAAATAAAAACACTGAACCTTCGCCCATAATCATCGTCATGCGGCTTGGCTGCAAGCGCACAACCAAAGTACCCCAAGAAATGAGTTGGATTAATGCGTAAAGCAGTAATGCATAAAATATGATGATCGATTTTTTCATGCTCAGTTTTTTATAATCATGGTTTGCATCGTCGCTAACCTTATAAACTTTATTTAAAAAGCAGGTTTCGGTGCTTTTCCGTTAATACTGTCCCGCTTTTTGTTTCTACCGATGAAAAATCGGCATACACTTCAATCGGGTTTATTTTACCTGGGATAATGACAACCGAATTAAAATAATTCAAGAATAACAACCCGTCATTGCGAGTTTTTGATTCTTCATCAAAACGAAGCAATCTTTCTAATTATTCTCTTTAACCATTTGCAATTAAGATTGCTTCACGCCTTCACTAAACCCTGCCTTCAGTTCGCAATGACGAATTTCTCTATTTTATTTCTTAAAAACTAAATCCAACGCTTCAAATATAGCACGTTTTGCTTTCTCTAACTCAATTTTAGTATGCGCTGCAGAAACAAAACCAACTTCGTAACCTGAAGGGCCTAAATAAATACCTCTATTTAATAATTCGCGGTGCATAATTTTGAATTTCTCCATGCTGCTTGCGTCAATATCATCAGCAGATTGAATTTTATCTTTATCTGTAAATGCAAACCAGAAAATAGAGCCAATGGTAAATACTTTAAATTTATAGTTTCTTGCAGTTGCAAAGCGCTGAATACTGGCTACAAATTCTTGTGCTTTAGTATTTAAATCTTTATAGAAACTTGATTTATTTAACTCCGTTAGGGTTGCAATTCCGGCAGCCATAGCTACTGGGTTTCCAGATAGCGTACCGGCTTGGTAAACACCACCATCAGGAGAAATATGTGCCATAATTTCTGCCGAGGCGCCATACATACCCACAGGTAAACCGCCACCGATAATTTTGCCATAAGTTACAATATCAGGTGTAATGCCATAATGTGCCGCAGCACCTTCAAAACCTACACGAAAACCAGTAATTACCTCATCAAAAATTAATAAAGCTCCATTATCGGTACAAATTTTACGCAAGAATTTAATGTATTCTTCATCCTGAATAATTAAACCATTGTTTGCTGGTATACCTTCTATAATTACAGCTGCAACCTGATCTTTAAATTGTGCAAAAGCCTGCTCAATTGCGGCGGTATCGTTTAAAGGAATTACAATAGTTTCTTCAGCAAATGATTTTGGTACACCAGCGGATGAAGTTTCGCCGAAGGTAACTAAACCTGATCCTGCTTTTACTAATAATGAATCGCTATGACCGTGGTAGCAACCTTCAAATTTTATAATCTTATCGCGACTTGTAAATCCTCTGGCTAAACGAATAGCAGACATCACTGCTTCTGTACCTGAGCTTGTGAAACGTATTTTTTCTACAAAACGATTGTTTTTAATAATCAGCTCTGCCAGTTCATTTTCTAAGGCTGTTGGTGCGCCGAAACTCATTCCGCTTTGCATAACTTCGGTTACTTTCTCACGGATTTTAGGGTTATTATGCCCTAAAATTAATGGGCCCCAGCTACCACAAAAATCAATAAACTGATTGCCATCGGCATCCCAGATAAAACAACCATCGCCTTTTTCGATGAATAGCGGTGTGCCATAAACAGATTTAAAAGCTCTAACCGGTGAGTTTACGCCACCAGGAAAATACGTTTTTGATTTCTCATACAATTCGGCAGATTTTACTCTCGAAATATCAGGTTTACTTCCTGTATTTACCGGAACATCGGCTTCGTTGCCTGAAAACATCTTTTTTAATGAATCTAACATTTTTATTAAGCTTAAAGCTGAAAGGCTAAAGCTGAAAGTGAGAATAAAGCGTTACAAAGTGGCTTTGATCTTCCGGCTTTAAGCTTTCAGCTCAAATTACATCCAATCGTTATTTAAAATATCTTTAATGTGGTAAGTGGTAATTATGCTCGCTCCGGCACGTGCGAAGGCATGCATAGTTTCCATTACTATTTTTTGCTCGTCTATCCAGCCCTTTTCAGCTGCTGCTTTAACCATTGAATACTCGCCAGATACGTTGTAAACAGCGATTGGCAAATTAGTATCTTGTTTTAATTTATGAATAATATCAAGGTAAGCTAGTCCGGGTTTAACCATCAAAACATCGGCACCCTCCTGCTCATCTAATCGTGCCTCACGTAAGGCTTCATTGGGGTTTCTAAAATCCATTTGATAAGCTTTTCGATCACCTTTGCTTGGTGCACAATCTGCTGCCTCTCTGAAAGGGCCATAATAAGCAGATGCAAATTTTGTAGCATGACTCATAATAGCCGTATTTACAAAACCATTTTCATCAAGCAAATTACGCATAGCAGCAATACGTCCGTCCATCATATCTGATGGTGCAAACATATCTGCACCTGCCTGTGCATGTGTTAAAGCCATTTTAGCAATTACCTCAACCGTTTTATCGTTTTGTACGTAATCGTTTTCTAAAATACCGCAATGCCCATGCGTGGTGTAAGAGCATACACAAACATCAGTAACTACATATAAATCATCACCAAATTGTTTTTTCAACTCGCGTACGGCAGTTGGTACTAAAGAATGATCGTGGTAAGCAGATTTAGCATCTTCAGATTTTTCATCTCCAACACCAAAAAGCATTACTTTGTTTAGTCCCTTTTTTAGGCCATCTTCTACGTCTTTAACCAAAGTATCAATAGAAAAATGGTTTACGCCCGGCATGGCATCAATTGCATGCGTTACATTTGTACCTGGCACAATAAAGTATGGGTATACAAACATATCTTTTGATAACCGGGTTTCGGCTATCATCTCTCTTACCAATGGGTTTTTCCTTAATCTACGCGGACGGTGTAACATATTTTATTTATTTAGTTTAGAGCGTTAACTCTAACCATTTGTTTTGTTGTTGCTAATTTGTTAAAACCATTTTTTTTTGAAAAGCAGGTTTCAATGCATTTTGGTTATTGTAGTCCCGCTATCCGTTTCTGCCGATAAAAAAATCGGCTCTACTTCTATCGGGTTTATTTAACTTTTGCATATCCTTACCGGGGAGAACGAAGTAACGACCGAGGATGAATTATGCTATCGCCATTCAACCTTTAAGCCTTTCGTCTCTATCTTATTTCTATTCCAAAAACTGCTTCAGCCAATCCAATTTCATCTGGCGAATATGGCAATGCGTATTTCACACCCATTTCATCAAACTTTTTACCTGTAGAATTACCGATGGCTATTACTTGCTGCCCTGGTTCTAACAAATTATCAGCGAAATAAGCATCTACATTAGATGGGCTGGTAAAAATTAAAACATCGGCATAGCTTTGATCGATATTTTCTTCTATTACGGTTTCGTAAATTGGTAAATCTATAATCTTGGCATCTGTTGGCAACGATTTCTGGATGGATTGTAAAGAGTCTTGCGCTCTTGGAAACATTACAATTTTACCTGCTACAAGTTTCGCGAAATCTTCAGCAACTTCCGTAATATCTCCGCTTGCGCCTACAAAATCGGCTGTATGCCCATATTTACGTAAGGCATCTTCTGAACCACGTCCTACCACACCAAACTGAGTTTTCTTTGGCAATAATGGTTTTAAGCTAAAGAAATATTCTACTCCATTACGGCTGCTAAAGAAAATCCAGTCGATATTTTTTAATATAAACTGATCTAAAACGGTAACAATTGGAAAGGTGCGGATTAATGAACGGCCTTCAATTTCTATATTATTATTTTCCAAAGCTCTTCGAAAATAGCTGTGTTCGCCAATTTCACGAGAAATAAAAACCTTTGCCGGCTTTTTTCTTTCTGCATTAAATTTAGCAACTACTTTTTCAGCTAAACCTTCAGTGGTTTCTGATCGTAAGAATAAACGTTCAGGGAAATCCTCAGCTGTTTCAGCTTTGGCCGTCCAAACTTCAAATTGTCCGTTTTCTTTTTTGCAATAACAACCCAAAGGCATGTGGCAACCGCCTTCAAAAAGGTTCAAAACTTTACGTTCTACCCCAACTTCTTCGGCTGTATCGGGGTTATTTAATTTTTGAATAAGGGCAAAAAGTTCAGGATCGTTATCTCTAATCTGAATCCCCAAAGCACCCTGAGCAGGTGCTGGAATAAATTCAGTAGTATCAAGTTCTTCTACATGTAAATCACTTAAATCCAACCCTAAGCGCTTTACTCCTGCTTTAGCAAGCATAATTGCGTCGTAATCTTCGTCTCTAAGCTTTTGTATTCTGGTTGGTACGTTTCCACGTAAATCTTCAACTTCTAAATCAGAGCGTAAACCCAATAATTGTGCTTTACGACGGTTGGATGAAGTACCTACCATTGCACCTTTTTTTAGAGAGAGTTTTTGTGAAACATCAACACAATCTTTTAAAATTAACAGGTACTCTGTAGCTTCTTCCCTTGCCGGTATTGCTGCTATGGTAAGCCCTGCAGGATGCGTTGTTGGTAAATCTTTTAGCGAGTGTACTGCTAAATCAATACTACCACTTAACAATTCTTCTTCAAGCTCTTTAGTAAAAAAGCCTTTACCTTCCAGTTTATCCAACCGTAAGTTCAGGATTTTATCACCCTGTGTTTTAATAATTTTTAATTCAGCTTCGATTCCGTTTGCTGCCAATTCATCTTTAATGTGATTGGCTTGCCATAAGGCTAGGTCGCTACCGCGTGTTCCGATGATTAATTTCTTCACTATAACGTTTAAATGATTTGCAAATTTAAGCTAAATACCTGTTTATCTTATAAAATGTTTAAAAATGAGACAGTGAGGTTACAGAGTTAAAACATTTAATGGATTTCTATGACAGAATAGATCCAATTTACGCTTTTAGGTGGAAAGTATTTTGTGTTTTATAGAGTGTTTGTTATTGATAATTTATTTCAAATACTTTCTGTTATAAAAAGAATGTGAAATAGAAATTAACCACAGATAAAAATTGATTCGCAAAGAACTGAAAATCACTTAAACTGAGGCGCAAATAATATTGCCTTTAACAGATATAATATGAAGGTGGAAGGGAAATCCTTATGGCTGATTAACTAAAATTTCTTTAGCCATAATCATTGGTACGCTGATGCATTTTTTTTCCATATAATTCATCACACGCTCTAAAACCTCGCGAGAGGCATCATCCAATTGATTAATTTCATCAGCAAATACACCATTTAAGGCCGTATTTTTAATTTCCTTAATTTTTCTTGGTACATCTTGCATGGCCAGTTCAATGCGGCGTTGTTTTAAAACGTAGAAAAACTCAGCAATATTAGTGCTGATAATTTCTTCGGCATGAACCAGTTCTTTATAACGTTCCTGAATGTTTTTACGGGCTACTTCTTTTAAAGATTCTACCTCGATGTAATGGATAGGATTATTATGAACAACGGCAGGATCAACATCATTTGGAACGGCTAAATCAACGATTACTTTTTTGGTTTTATCGCCATTAAGCAATTTAGCATAAAGTTCTTCCGTAATAATAGCTTCTGTTGAGCCAGTACAGGTAATAATTACATCAAAACCCTCATTAAAATTTTCAAGTGCAGCTAAATCATAAGCTTTACCATTTAGCTCTGTTGCTAAAGTTTCTGCCTTTGATAGTGTACGGTTAAAAATAGAGAAATTAGAGTATTTATGTTTGTTAAGATATTTTGCAATATTTTGATTGGTTTCGCCGGCACCGATAATTAAAATGCGGGAATTGCCACACATGTTTAATTCTTTAAGCTTACGGTAAGCCAATGAAACTACAGAAACCGGATTTTTAGAAATATTGGTGTGGGTGTAAACTTCTTTCGCTGTTTTAACCACACGATCCATAATCATTCTCATGTAATCGCCAGTAAAACCAGCATCGCGGCAGCTTTCATAAGCTTTACGAATTTGAGCAAGAATTTCTTTTTCGCCAACAACTAAACTCTCCAAAGAGCAAGAAGTTCTTAAAAGGTGATTAAAAGCTTCTTCATTTTCGTAAACCGAAACATTATCAATAAAGCGTTCTAAAAACTCTTCGGGCAAACCCATATCCAAAACCCTTAAAAAATTTGTTACAAATTCTTTGTCGGTTTTCTCCTTAGTTAAGAAAACAAATTCTACACGGTTACAAGTACCAACGTAAAAAATTTCGCTAACAGGAAGTTGAGTACGGATATTGTGCAACCTGCCTTCAAGACTGTGCTCACAAATTACTAACTTACCTAAAGATTGTAGGTCTAAATGGTGATGCGTAAAAGCTATTACTTTTAAATATTCCAATGGGCTTCCGTTATTAACTATTATCGGGATACAAAAGTAACAAGGTAGAGGCATGTCACTGTCATTAACCTGTAATTTACATCAATTTAGAACGGTTTTAAATAAATGCAAAACACTGACAATCGAGCACCTATCTATAAAATATTCCTTTGGATATATGCCTTTTTTTATATCCTAGCGGGGATAAATCATTTTATATCTCCAGGTGCATATCACCAAATTATGCCTGAATGGATTCCAGCTCACTCCATTTTAATTTACGTTTCTGGAGTAATTGAAATTATTTTAGGAATATTACTTCTTTTTTCGGGGAGCAGAAAGTTATCTGGAATATTGATTATTTTAATGTTAATTGCCTTTTTACCCGCTCATTTTTACATGATTGAAAAGGCTCCTTTTATGTTAGGAACAATATTAATTACGAAAACAATTGCTTGGATTAGACTTCCATTTCAATTACTTTTTATTTGGTGGGCTTGGTTTTATGTGAAAAATAATAAATAAAAAAAGGCAAAAATCACATGATTTTTGCCTTCTGGTTCTTTTACTGATTACAGTTTATGGATTATTTCTTTTCCATTCATCTGTTTTAGCTTCAATTTTATCGCCAATTTCTTCTGCTTTGTTTGCGGCATCGGCTTTTAATGTATCAATTTTGGCTTCAGCATTTGCTACTTCTTCATCTTTTTTTGAAGTTAAATCATCCCATTTATCTTCGGCTTTATCCTTTAAATCAGCAGCTTTATCTTTTGCATCATCCCATGCATCCTCAGCTTTGTCTTTTGCAGTATCCCAGGCATCTTCGGCCTTATCCTTTGCATCTTCCCAAGCGTCTTCTGCCTTGTCTTTAAACTCGTTTAATTTTCCTTTAAGATTATCAAAAAATCCTTTTTCTGATTCTTGGTTTGGGTTTTGGTTTTCTGTAGACATTTTTTATATATTTATTCAAACATAACAAACTTTATACCAATAAAATCCGTTAAAAATAAATGATACAACAAAGCAACTTTAGCCTGCCAGGTGCCGATGGAAAACTGATTATTGGCGACATTACTGCTGAAGATAATGGTACAAAAAAGCCTGTTATTTTATTCGTTCATGGATTTAAAGGCTTTAAAGATTGGGGTGCACATAATCTTGTAGCCCGTTATTTTGCCAGCAATGGATTTTGTTACATTAAGTTTAATTTATCGCATAGTGGCGTTCCGGCAGATAACCCTAAAGATGTTAGCGATTTAAATGCTTTTGCAGAAAACACTGTTTCAAAAGAATTATTTGATGTAAATGCTGTACTGGATTTTATTGTAAAAACATACGGTGATGAGGTGGAAATTAACTTAATTGGACATAGCCGTGGTGGTGGCTTAAGTATTATTGAAGCGGCTAATGATTTGAGAATTAAAAGACTGATTACCTGGAGTTCTATTGCAGATTTTAGTACCCTTTGGAAAAAGGAACAGGAAACTGAGTGGCTAAAAACAGGACAAATTTATGTTACCAACGCCCGCACTAAAGAGCAAATGCCTTTAAACAAAACATTGCTTGAAGATTTTAATGAAAATGCCGAAGCGCTAAATATTATTAATGCGGCAAAGAAAATTAATATCCCATGGTTAATTGTTCACGGTGGCGATGATGTTAATGTGCCTTTCGATGTTGCTCAAAGTTTAGCAAATGTTAATTCGAATAGTCGTTTAGTAAAAATAGAAGGTGCAAATCACGTTTATGGGGCGTCGCATCCTAACCAAAGCGAGAATTTACCTCCACAATTATTTAAGGTTTGCGAAAAGTGCTTGGTCTTTTTAAGAGAAAGTTAAAACTTATTTACGGTTAGAAATCAGTCCACGCATATCACTTCCGCTTGGGCTTTGGAAAATCTCTAAATCAAAATATGGAACGGCAGCCAAAAGGTGATCGAAAATATCAGCTGCCACTTCCTCAAATTTCTTTAGTCCTTTTTCTTTTGAGAACACATAAATCTCAACAGGCAGTCCGTTTTCTGTTGCTTGCAACTGCCTAACCATAAAAGTTAAATTAGTATTAATGTATGGATTACTTTCGAGATATTTTTCTGCATAATACCTAAAAGTTCCAATATTAGTCATGTGCCTACCGTTTACCAAATTACCAGGATTTACAGTATTTTCGGCGTTATAACATTCTATTTCCTGTTGCGTTTCGTTCAAATAATCTTTCAGAAAATCGATGGTAAGTAATCGTTGAATCAGTTCATCATCACAAAATTTAATGCTCGAAATTTTAATGTTAATGTGCCTTTTAATCCTTCTTCCTTCACTTTCTTCCATTGCACGCCAGTTTTTAAACGATTCGCTTACAATGGCGTAGCTGGGCACAATAGTTACCGTTTTATCCCAGTTTCTAACTTTAATAGTAGTTAAATTAATTTCGGTTACCTCTCCATCTGCTCCATATTTTTCTACGGTAATCCAATCACCTACTCTAACCAAATCAATGGCGCTCATTTGTACCGAAGCAACAAAACCTAAAATTGGATCTCTAAACACCAGAATAAAAACTGCGGTTACGGCACCAAAACCTCCAAAAATATACAAAGGAGATTCGTTTAATATGATGGATAGAATTAAAACAAAACCAACAATATAGAAAACGATTTTAGCTACTTGTTTATAACTTCTAATAGGCTTATCGGCATATTTACGGGTACTTTCCATGATGGAAACCAATGCATTAAGAAATGCATTAATGGCAAACATAACTGCCAAAACCACATAAATTTTAGCAAAAATTAAAGCATAGAAATGAGCCTTTTTAAAATCAACAAAAAGATACGGGATTACGCTGTATAAAATATAAGCGACAAAAATGAGTGCAAAGGCTCTAAAAACACGAAATTCCAGCAAGGCAGATTGCCATTGAGGTTTACGTTTGATGATAATTTTATTGATTATTCCAATAAATATTTGTCTGGTAATAAACAGAGTTACATATAAAAACAGGATTAAACAAAGTAGCCCGATAGATAAATAAGCATTTTTTAATCCTGAGCCTGCAAAACCGTTTTCTGTAAGTAAAGTTCTTAACTGCGCAAACAGTTCTTCAAAATCTATAATCATCGTTAATACCTGAAAGACTAATATAGGCAGAATTTAAACTTTTTCTACCCAGTTGCCATCATCTTTAATGATATCAATCAATTCGTCAAGTGCAAATGCTGTGGTTACATTCTTTTTAACCACCTCTTTTCCTCTGTAAAGGGTAATTTTATCGGGACCAGTACCCACATAACCATAATCTGCATCGGCCATTTCGCCAGGTCCATTTACAATACAGCCCATAATACCGATTTTTATCCCTTTTAAGTGGTCGGTACGAGATCTGATGAGCTGTGTGGTTTCCTGTAAATCGAAAAGTGTACGGCCACAACTTGGACAAGAAATATATTCTGTTTTACTTATTCTGGTACGTGTTGCTTGTAAAATACCAAAACTAGTTGCATTAATTAAGGCTAAATTTTGACCAGCTGCATCAATCCAAATCCCATCACCAAAGCCATCAGTAAACAAAGCACCTAAATCTGTAGCTGCATATAACATTAAATTATCTGCATTAATATTTTGATAGCTACGTTTAATAATTACAGGAATTTGAATATTCTTTTCTTGCAAAGCCACAAAAAATGTTCTCTGCTCTGCCATGCCGTGTTCGGCAGAGGTTGTAAGAATTAAGACTGTATTGCTGCTAAATTGCCCGATAGCTGAATTATCAAATTGGTTGGCATCAACTTCAACAAAATTCAAAAATTCGTCTTTAATTTCAGCTTTTTCAAACTCTGTTAAAGAAAATAAAGGGTGACAATTATTCTTATCTTTTAATCCAAGCCATGTTTTGTGGTTGTAAACTTGTTTTAAATTCCCAGGGAAAGAGAAAGAAGGTAAATTATCTCCTAAATAAACTAAATCACAAGCTTGGTCGGCAAGGTTATACTTATCTAAACCAGCGCTGTAATTATAGCCTACAGTATTTAAAAAGAAAGGGTCTTTAAGGTTCTCTTTAGAAACATCAACCATTACTACCGGATGATGGTGACCACCAATATGTTGTACAGTTTCAGTAACACGACGATTATATTCGTAAGGAGAATAGGTTGCTAGCTGGAAGTTTGCAGTTGCATGCTTTGCTAATTCGTTACTTTCGACAGCAGTCTGTAAACCTCTTTTCACATATCGATCTGCCAAAGCTTTTGCAACTGGCGCTTCAAACTCAGGATCTTCGGTTAAAGAAACCCGAATGGTATCGCCAAGGCCATCTTCAAGCAAAGTTCCAATACCAACAGCAGATTTTATACGTCCATCTTCACCATCACCAGCTTCGGTAACACCTAAGTGCAACGGATAATTCATTCCCTCTTTTACCATGGTTTCTACCAAAAGGCGATAAGCCTGAACCATTACCTGCGTATTGCTGGCTTTCATGGAAATAACCAGGTTATAATAGTTTTGATCTTCGCACATGCGGATAAATTCCATTGCAGATTCTACCATACCACGAGGTGTATCGCCGTAATGGCTCATAATTCTATCCGATAGGGAACCATGATTGGTACCAATACGCATGGCGGTGCCATATTCTTTACAAATTTTAACTAGCGGAATAAACTTTTTGTTAATTCTTTCCAGCTCTGCATTGTACGCATCCTGTGTATATTCTAAATTTTCGAATTTCTTTTTATCGGCGTAATTACCAGGATTAACCCTCACCTTTTCTACAATTCTGGCGGCCATTTCGGCTGCGTTAGGTGTAAAGTGAATATCCGCAATTAAAGGAACATTATAACCACGCAAGCGCAACTCCTTTTTAATATTAGCCAGGTTTTCGGCTTCCTTTATGCTTGGGGCAGTAATACGCACATATTCGCAACCAGATTCTACCATGCGGATAGTTTGTTCTACCGTTGCTAAAGTGTTCATGGTATCAGTGGTTGTCATAGATTGAATTCGTATTGGATTATACCCTCCAAGGGCAATATCTCCAATATTTACTTCGCGGGTTAAAAACCTGGAATACTGCGTTAAACTGTTGCAATACCCTCCACTTAACTCATGTTTTACTGATAAATTTTCCATGCGTTGCAAAGATACAATATTGAATTTTGAATGAGAGAATTTTGAATGTTGGAATGTTGTAATTATATCAACCTATCTTTTATTACCAAAGTATTTGCTGCGATATCATGCCAGCACTGATTTTTCTTATTTAGGAAGCTGTACAAATAGCCAAAGAAAACTGGAATCACAGAAAGGATTTTAGAAAAATTTCTAATAATTGAAGTGCCAATTGAAACACGGCTACCTTCCATATCGGTAACTTTAATGCTTAATAATCTTTTGCCAATAGTTGCTTGCTTTGTTGAGGCTTCGGCAAAACTGGCATAAATTAATTTAAATATAAAAATAGCGGGCAACGGCACTACAAAGGCCATAATACGCTCGTCTTTACCTTCGATAAATATATAACTGGTTAAAATAATTAAGCTGTAAACTATAAAAATCAGGAAGTGATCTATCACGGATGCCAGCAGGCGCTGATCGAATGCAGCAAAATATTGAGGGGCTGTTTTTTGGTAAACAAAGCCTAAAAGCTCACGCAATTCTGGCATTGCATGAGCTTCTTTATAATCGTCCATTCCTGGTTTACGAATAAAAGTGTTTGGCTTTATATCTAAGGTTTTTAACTCATTTAAAGTATACGGACCTTGAGGTTTACCATTTACAACAATTATATATTCTTCCATTCAGGGCTTAGGTTTAAGGGTTAGGAGATTCAGCTTGAAACTCTGGTTTTAACCCTTAAATTTCAACTTAATATCTTTGAACTTCAAAACTACTCAATCCACCGTCTAAATTAATAAAGATTTTTTTGGTTGATGATTTATAGTTTGATGTTTCATAAACGCCATCGCTAATTTTATCGAAACCATCGAAATCTTTGGCAGATAAACCTGTTTTAGTTTTAATTCTGCAACCCGAATTTGTAGGTACCTTAATTTTAATATCAGCCACTCCCGATTTTACAATTACATCAGTGATTGGCAACAAATCTCCTACTTTAATATCCATTGAAGCTGCACCACCTTCAAAACGGAAGGTTCTGATTTTATAATCGGCGAAGTCAAAATCTGCTTCTCCAGCACCAAGTTTCATAAGGATATCCCAGATTGGAGCTTTATTTAGTTTAAAATTAACATCATTTCCGCCATCACCAAAATTCCATTTGTTCTTTTTATCCTGCATTTTGAAGGTTAAAAGCGTAGCGGTATCGGTAACTTGTTTAGTTAAAGAGAAATCACCATGCTTTTTCTTAATATCAGCATTAATTAGTTCAGATGTTTCTCCTTTTAGGTTAAAAGAAATACCACCTCCTGAAATATTTAAAACTGTCTTTTTGGTAGAATCAAGTGCTACAAAGGGCTCAGACATTTTAAGATGATTTGATGAAATGGTGTCATTATCGTCGTTATCATTATCGCTATCATCGTCATCTATATTAATATCAACATTATTTTTACCCCACCAAGAGTGCTCGGGCGGTTGTTGGCCTTTATAAAAAAGAAATGATAAAGTTACCACAAGTACCGCAATGGAAATAATATGTCCCATTTGAGAGTTGTTGCGGTTAAACAAAATATTAACCCCGGCAATGATTAGAAAAACTGGCCAAAAGTGCCATACGTTGCGCCAATAAAATTCTATTACACCAAAATTTTCCAGTAGAAGTACCCCACCTATAAAAAGCAGTAAAATACCCCAAATTAATCTATCTAGTTTCATAACGTTTATTATTGAGGGTTAACGGATGATGAATTATTATCTTCTTTAGGTGCTTCTGCTTCGTTTACAATTATTGCATCATTTGCAACAGTTGTAGTTTTAGGATCTGCGGCAGCCTGCTGATTTTGTTGATTTTGCCAATCTTTCCAATCATTTTTTCTTTTTGATTTGGCGATAATGCTAATACCTAAGGCAATAAAAATCAATGGCCATAAGTTTCTAAATCTAAAAAAATCAGGTATTAAATCGAACTCACGCATTAAGAAAAAACATCCTACAACCAATAAAACTAAGCCACCAATAGTTCGTCCGGTATCATTTGGTTTATTAAATTGATTGAAATTAGGTTGCGTTTCAAAAGGTTTCTTTTGTGCGCCATCATTAACTGGCTGATTCCAATTCGCGTTTCCAGTACCAAAAGAAGTAGCAAACGGATCTGCAGTTCCAAATGGTGGTGTGTTTGGATTATTTTTATTAAAATAATCGTTAAACTTTGAAAATCTTGCTGCCGGATCATTATTTACTGGTAAAATAATCCACATCACAATATAGGCTAATAAGCCACCTCCAGCCATAAATATAGCCGATAATGCAAATAATAATCTAATTATGGTAACCTCCACTTGCATATAATCTGCAAGGCCAGAAGCTACACCGGCAATCATCTTATCGTGTTCGTTTCTAAAAAGCTTCTTTTCCATAATGTAATCTCCTTTATGTTTAAAAATCCAGCGGAGTAATTAGTACTTCATCAACGTTCACGCCTTTACTTAAGTTTAAAATGGTGAAGAGCGTTTCTGCAATATCCTCTGGCTGTACAAATTTTTCATCGGGAATTGTTGTTCCTTCCCAGGATGACGTTTTAGTAGAGCCTGGTAAAAAGGCAGTCACTTTTACGTTGTAAGGAGCTAATTCTTGCCGCAATACATGATTAAGACTAAGCATCGCTGCTTTTGTTACACTATAACTACCGCCATTTTTTACAGGTGCATTACTGGCTACAGAACAAATGTTAAAAATATGTCCTCTATGCTCAGAACGCATTTTTTTACCAAAATATTTACTGATATAGTAGCTAGCATTTACATTGAGTTGCTGTTGTTTTTCGAAAGTTTCATCTTCTTCATCAAGCAAACTACCTGGCAAAAAGATGCCAACATTATTTACAAGCACCTCTGCAAAGCCTACATTTTCCCCTGATGAATCTAAAAATTGGTAAACCTGATTTTTATCGGCACAATCAACCGCAAAAATTAAAATAGTATTTCCATAAACAATTAATTCGTTTTTCAACTGCTCCAAATCGGCTAATCCTCTGGCTATCAAAACCAAATCACATCCTTTTTGGGCTAATTTAACTGCAATTGCCCTACCTATTCCCTTTGTTGCACCTGTTATTACCGCTTTCATATTTTTGTGGTTTAATTTTTGTAAGCAAAAAACCATATTTATATTTAAAACCACGAATATTTTTACAATTAGCAAAGCCCTACAAATTATTTATCGTTTCTTTGTAGGATTATAGATTTAACATTTAAATTAAGCAAAATTATACAGAATGAATTTCACCAATTTTGGCAGATACATCCTGCTACTAAAATCTGTATTCAGACGGCCGGAGAAACTAAAGATATATCTTAAGGAAATTGCCAAGCAAATGGATTATGTTGGAGTGGGCTCTTTAGGGCTTATTGCCATTATATCAACCTTTATTGGTGCGGTAATGACGTTACAAATTGCTTTCCAGCTGGTGAGTGATTTTATTCCTAAAACAATTATTGGTTCTGTTAACCGAGATTCGAGTATTTTAGAATTAAGCCCAACCATTAGCGCAATTGTTCTTGCTGGAAAAATCGGATCAGCCATTTCATCAGAAATAGGATCTATGCGAGTAACCGAACAAATTGATGCCCTTGAAATTATGGGGATTAATGCGCCAGGTTATTTAATCTTACCTAAAATTATTTCAGGCATTACCATGGTACCCATGTTGGTTATCATTTCTATGTTTTTAAGTATTACTGGTGGTTATATTGGCGGTTCAGTATCTGGCGCTGTTACACCTAATGAATATTTACAAGGTATTACTACAGATTTTAATCCATATACCATTGTTGTAGCTTTAGTTAAGGCATTTGTGTTTGGTTTTATCATTACTTCAGTTCCTGCCTACGAAGGTTTTTACGTTAAAGGTGGTGCCTTAGAAGTTTCACAAGCCAGTACAAGAGCAGTTGTAAT
This sequence comes from Pedobacter nototheniae, assembly GCF_004335085.1. Lineage (GTDB taxonomy): Bacteria > Bacteroidota > Bacteroidia > Sphingobacteriales > Sphingobacteriaceae > Pedobacter > Pedobacter nototheniae. The sequence continues at coordinate 299,921 of NZ_RQRS01000002.1, forward strand.
TAGTTGTATTTCAATTTTAGCCTGCGATTATATCGTAACCCAATTGTTATTGTAATGATAGAGATTAAGGATATTTATAAATCATTTTCCGGAAATGATGTATTAAAAGGCATTTCTGGTGTATTTGAAGAAGGAGTTACCAATCTTTTTATCGGTGGTTCGGGTTCAGGAAAAACAACACTACTAAAATGTATGGTTGGTTTGCACCAACCTGATTCTGGCTCGGTATTGTACGATGGACGTGATTTTACGCCCATGAGTTATGAAGAGCGTATTGAAGTTCGTAAGGAAATTGGAATGCTTTTTCAAGGATCGGCTTTATTTGATAGTATGACGGTTGAAGAAAACATTATGTTTCCTTTAAATATGTTTACCAATCAATCACGAAGTGAAAAATTAGAAAGAGTAAATTTCTGTTTAGAACGTGTAAATCTAGAAGGTAAAAACAAACTATTTCCAGCAGAATTATCTGGCGGGATGAAGAAACGTGTGGGTATTGCCCGTGCTATCGCGATGAATCCAAAATACTTATTTTGTGATGAGCCAAACTCTGGATTAGACCCTAAAACTTCAATCGTTATTGATGAATTGATTAAGGAAATTACAGAAGAATATAAAACAACTACCATTGTTGTAACACACGATATGAACTCTGTAATGGGCATTGGCGATTATATTTTATTTTTGCACGAAGGAAAAAAATTCTGGGAAGGCAGCAATAAAGAGATTGCTCATACCGATATTCAGGAACTAAACGACTTTGTATTTGCCAGCCGCTTTATGAAGGCAGCAAAAGATAAGTTTTAGGAAGTTAAAACAAATCGTCATTGCGAGCTACGAAGCAATCTCCTTCTGTATATCTTCGCATTAACATTGCTTCATAGCTCGCAATGACGGACTACACAAATATTAAATGATACAATTACTTGCTCCCACACACTGGAAAGATTACGAACTGATTGATTGCGGGGATTTTGAAAAATTAGAACGTTTTGGAAATGTTATTTTAATCAGACCAGAGCCTCAGGCCGTTTGGAAGAAAACATTATCAGAACAGGAATGGAAAAAAACAGCTACCATTACTTTTAGAGGCCGCTCTGCTACTTCTGGAGAATGGGTAAAAAAGAATCCATCAACACCAGATCGTTGGCATGTTGAATATAAAAACAATGAAGTTGCTATTAAACTTCGCTTGGGCTTAACATCTTTTAAGCATGTTGGTGTTTTTCCGGAGCAAGCCGTTAACTGGGATTTCATTTCATCATCGATCAAGAAATTTAAAACACCGCAGCCAAAAGTATTAAACCTTTTTGCTTATACGGGTGCTGCATCTTTAATTGCAAATGCTGCTGGTGCAGAAACCACTCACGTTGATTCTATTAAACAAGTTGTTACCTGGGCCAATGAAAACCAAGAACTTTCTGGTTTAAAAAATACCAGATGGATGGTTGAAGATGCCCTTAAGTTTGTAAAGAAGGAACTTAAAAGAGGTAAAAAATACAATGGTATCATCTTAGATCCACCTGCTTATGGCCACGGGCCTAACGGGGAAAAGTGGAAACTGGAAGATCACATTCAAGAAATGATGCAAGATGTTGTTCAACTTTTGGATGAGAAAGAGCACTTTTTAATCCTTAATACTTACTCATTAGGATTTTCTTCTGTAATTGTAGAAAATTTAATTCGTACATCGTTCCCTCAGGTTAAAAACCTTGAAACCGGAGAATTGTACTTACAAGCAACTGCGGGCATAAAACTACCGTTAGGTGTTTTCGGCAAATTTTGCAATGTGTAAATGTTAATTACTTTATTTTGAATTATCAGGAATCCGATATACTTTCATAAAATCGGAAAACTATCTTAATGCTTTTAAAAAAACCTATTAATAATCTATGAAATTTCCACAATTAGCGGGCACACTAATACTTGGGTTTGCCGCCATCAGCTTATTCGCCAACTGTAACTCTGACGGAAAAAGCAGCGTTGGTAAAATATTTTCTTCAGACACAACTAAAAAGAAAACAGATTCTGTAGCAACAAATGTGATGAAGCCTGTTGATCCTAAATTGTACGATTCGCTAACCCGCAAGCTTGCAAACGGCGATACTACAGGCAAATGGCCAGTAAAAAATCAGCCTATTCCTTTAGCAGGAGCTATTTTACCTTTTAAACGTATTGTTGTTTATTATGGCAACCTACATTCAAAAAAAATGGGCGCACTTGGAGAATATGCACCAAAAGATATGTGGCAACGCTTAAATGCAGAAGTTAAACACTGGGAAAAAGCAGATCCTTCTACGCCAGTACAGCCAGGCTTACATTATATTGCTGCAGTAGCAAGTGGTACACCAGGTAAGGATGGAAAATATATTAACAGAATGGCAAACAGCCAAATTGACTCTGTTTTAGCTATAGCAAAAATGCATCCTGGAACTATTGTGTTTTTAGATTTGCAGGTTGCTTTAAGTAATATCAAAGCAGAATTGCCACATATTGAAAAATATTTACAATTGCCATATGTACACTTAGGTATTGATCCAGAATTTTCAATGAAAGATGGCTCCTTACCTGGTAAAAAAATTGGAACTTATGATGCTGCTGATATTAATTATGTATCAGGTTACTTAGCGGATATGGTTAAAAAATATAACTTGCCTCCAAAAGTTTTCACCGTTCACCGCTTTACCAAAAAGATGGTAACTAACTATCAAAATATTAAGTTAAGACCAGAAGTTCAGATTGTAATGCACATGGATGGATGGGGCGAACCTGAATTGAAAAAAGGAACTTACCGTCACTTCATTTATTCTGAACCAGTACAGTTTACAGGCTTCAAATTATTTTATAAAAATGATTTGAAAAAGGAGCCAAAACGTTTAATGACTCCTGAAGAGTTGTTGAAACTTACACCAAAACCGATATACATTCAATATCAATAAAACCGAAGCCTGCAATTAAATTGCAGGCTTTTTTTATGCACTTAAACGATTGCATATCAAGGAACTTAGAGCTTTTAGGAATAAATAATTTAATTACAATCATAGCCTCGTAAATATTAATTTTTAAAGGCTTTTTATGTACATTTCGAAAACTTTATACCTTAGTTTTTCGTTAAATTAGATTATGCAAACAGCAACATTTGGTGGAGGATGCTTTTGGTGCACCGAAGCCGTATTTCAAACTTTAAATGGAGTAAATCAAGTTATATCCGGTTATATGGGTGGCGAATTAAAACACCCAACTTATATGGAAATTTGCAATGGCGATACGGGTCACGCAGAAGTTATACAGATTGAATATGATGAAACCGTAATCAGCTTTTCTGAGTTATTGCTTGTTTTCTTTAAAACACACAATCCAACTACTTTAAATAGACAGGGAAATGACATGGGAACACAATATCGCTCTGTCATTTTTTATGATAATCAGGTACAGAAAAAGGAAGCTGAGAAAATGATTGATGATTTAACCAAACAAATGGTTTTTGATAAGCCCATTGTTACAGAGATTAAACCTGTATCCGAATTTTATGAAGCGGAGGATTATCATCAAAATTATTTTAACCAAAACCAAGGTAAACCTTACTGTGCTTTTGTTATTCAACCGAAATTAACAAAATTCACTTCTGATTTTAAGGAAAAAATTAAGCCTGAATTTCTCGAATAGTGTTACTCAAAAGTGAGTAACGCATGCTGGCTTGCGGTATGTAAATCTCTCCAAACTCTATTAATTTCAGTTTCCTTTCTTGCTGCTTCCAAACCACAATAAATAAATAAAACATCAGAAATTTTTCTGGCAGTATGTGCCAATTTCCTGCTCATAGCACTTACTTCCTCTAATTTATTGGGCTCAACAAAATCATTTGAAATAAGTTGTTCCCATGATGCATCAAAACTGTTATAAAATTCATTTCTAATCGTCTTTAGCTCATCTTTGCATCTATTTAATTCGGATTCGAAATGGGCAATCTGCTTTTCATTATATCTTTTTAAACCAGAACGGGAATAGAAAGAATGCTCCACTAAACGGATAAAGTGCTTAGCCATTCCCAAATTATTTACAGCAAGTGTAGTTTCTGCCAGCTGCAAGAAAGGATAGTTAAACCCTTCATCCTTCACGTTAATTTCTTTATTAATTTGGAAAGTTCTGTTTACTGGCACATTTAAATTTATAACTTCAAAAGCATGACTTCCGGTTGCAATTAACCCAAAATAAGACCAGCCTGGTAAAATATTTACTTCATCCTTTTTAAGAATAAAGGATTTTATTTCTGGTTCGCCATTCTCATCCAAAACATCTTCACCATTTGCATTTTTTATGATGCAGTTTGCTGTAAATATGGTTGCATGCAGAGCTCCACTAGCATATTTCCAATGCCCATTAATTAAATAGCCTCTATCTGTTTTTACAGCTGTACCACCAACAGCTCCGCTCCCAGCAAAACAAACCTCACGATCAGAGAAAATCTCCTTAGCCAAATCAACATCCAGGAAACCTGCAAACCAGCCTGCGCCGCTGCAAAGTGTCACCGTCCACCCTAAACTCCCATCTAACTCTGCCAAAGTTTCTTCTAGCCTTAAAATTTCCGGAAGCTTTTTACCAGGACCTCCGTATACTTGGGGCACAAATAACTTAAACCAATCTTGCTGGTAGGCAAGTTCTAATATTTCCGAATGCAGCGTACCCCTTTCTTCAGATGCGGCGGCAAATTCCTTTACTTTATCCTGCCAGATTGCTACTAAAATATCTTCCATATTAAAATGCCGTTTCTAATTTCCCTTTGTTATAGATTTTTTTCCAATCGATAAAGCCAAAAATTGCAACGATGAAAAGTATGGTTGTGAGCACCGCAAACATGGCTAATTTTTTATGAATAAACAGTGGGATGGCAACCAGATTTGAGATATTAAGGAATATCCAGTTTTCTATTTTGCGTTTGGCCAGAAGCCACATTCCTGCCCAGGCGGTTGATGAAACAAAAGCATCCCAAATGGGCACATCAGAATTTGTGAACCGTTTAAGCACCACATAAAGAAAACCAAAACCAACAATAGATATAATTAAAGCTATGGTTAAATCTTTTTTAGATGACCATGATATTTGAACTCCATGATCTTCTTTTCGCTTCTTCCATATCATCCATCCATAAACACTCATTACCAAATAATAAATATTAAGCAGTGTTTCTGCATATAAATGAACATTTAGCAATAAAAACATGGATAAACAAATGGAGATTATTCCTGTTGGATAAAGCCAAATGTTGTTTCGCTTAGCGAGTAATACTTCGGAAACGCCAAAACCTACGGCTAGCCATTCGATTAAAGAAGTTTGTAAAATCTGATTAAAAAATAGCGTGCCCCACTCCTGCAAATTTATCATTTACTTTAAATATTAATTTGTAAAGACTGTTACAGGGGCGAACAGCAATGTAATTTAACCTCTTCCCTACGTCGGCATTACCCGAATCAGGTGCATTAGAAGGTAGAAAGTTTACAGTGTAGGGCGAAGGGTTAAAAACCTTCTACCTTAACCTTTTATCTTAACCTCTAAATGGGTATAATCTCAGCCAATGTTTGCAACAGAAATTGCATAAACATCAGCACCCCTTTGAGCAGGACAAATATAATTTTTAAATCGGAGAATTAAGGTTTAAAGGGAAACTATATAAATTTCAAAAAAAAATGGTTCGTATTTTACGAACCATTTTATACTATTATTTCATTTATAAATTAAAATAAACCCAACTGTCCTTTGTCATCAATTTCGATGTCATTTGGGTTGGTAATTTCGAAATCAACTTTTTTAGCAGGCTTTTCTTCCGTTTTAGATTCTTCTTTTACTTCCTCTTTTTTAACAGATTCTTCCTTTTTTACAGGTTCAGTTTTTACCGTTGGTTTTTCAACGGCAGGCTTTACCTCTGGCGATTTAGAAGGCATTTCTTCAACAGATTCAGCTTCATCTTTAACTGATGTTGCCACATTTTCTATTATCGGCTCAGCAGCTTCAGGTATTGACTTGTTTACCTCTATCTGTGGGGCAGTTTCTTCAACATCTGCAACACCATCTTCTAAAGTTTCTGTTTCCTCAGTAAACTCGTTTTCATCTTCACCTCCATTACCATCAGCATCTTCTTCAATCTCTGTTATTTCTTCGGGTTCATCCAAAACTACCGTTTGAACATCATGTGGAGATAATCTGTTACCATTTGCTTTTAATCCTTTTACATCAATCAATTCAGACAATACTAAATCCAGGGTTTCTGGAATTTGTGTTTTACCTTTCAATACATCAACAATAATTTTTGCTGCAGGATTAGCCGTTAAAAACAATAATCTTGATTTTGGCTCTTCACTAATGAAATAAATTTTCTTGCCAACGGATTGAGATTCGAAAATAAAGCGTTTTACAAAATAGTTTTGTGCTTTACCATCGTAATGTACTGCGGCAAAAACCTTTTCGGGATTATATTTTTGAATCAGGATTAAACCATCATCAAAATGGTTACTTAATTCAAAAGAACTAAGTTCATAATAGCCATCCTTATGAATTTGTAGAATTTTATCGTCACCATCAAATTCGCCCAAATACTTACCACGTCCATCAACATTTAAACGTTTCAATAAATCATCATACCAAATTTTTAATCCAGATAATGTTGAAACGCCTTTACTTTTCAATATGATCTTTTTAACAGGGTATTTCGAAATAATATTTCCTTGAGAACCGCGGCCCTTTATGGCTACCTCGGCAAAATCCTGATCAAATTGGAGCTTACGTAATTTTGAATGTGGTTTTAAGGCTACGTTAACAACTTCTGCTTCTCCGTTTGGATTAGCCGTAAAATATAAAACTTTGGAACCTTTAGAGCCTTTAGTCAGGTCGTATTCCTTATCACGAGTAACCCCAACTACTGCAAAACGTTTAATGTAAGCTGTGCCACTTGCACCATCTTTATAAATCATATTGTAGATGGTACGCTCATCATTTTTCTTAAATACCTGTGCGTGGATAATCCCTTTACCCACAAAAGTTTTATCAGCTACTTTGGTGATGATACATTTTCCATCCTCACGGAAAACAATAACTTCATCAATATCGGAACAATCGGCAACAAATACATCCTTACGCAAGCCAGAACCAATAAAACCATCGTCGGGGTTCATATAAAGCTTAATATTTGCTAAGGCTACCTTTGCAGCTTCTACACGATCAAAAAGACGGATTTCTGTTTTACGCTCCCTGCCTTTACCATATTTATCTTTTAATTTTTGAAACCAGGCAATGGCGTAATCGGTTAAATGTTTAAGGTGATTTTTAACAACCTTAATTTCATCTTCCAGATTTTTCATTTGCTCATCGGCTTTTTTCACATCAAAACGGGTGATGCTACTCATCGGCTTATCGATTAGCTTTTTAAAATCTTCTGGCAAAATTTCACGGTAAAGTGAAGGTTTAAAAGGAGCAAATAATGCATGTAATACTTCAACAACCTGATCAAAATCTGTTGAGTTTTCATATTCAGGATTTTTATACATGCCTTCCTGAATAAATATTTTTAATAAGGAACTGAAGAAAATTTTCTCCTGCAACTCGTGCAAGCGAATTTCCAATTCTTTTTTAAGTAATCTTTTAGTTTGTTGCGTATTTTCAATTAAGATGTCATTTACACTTAAAAAGTGCGGTTTATCTCCTTGAATAATACAGGTATTTGGCGATATAGATACTTCACAGGCGGTAAAAGCGTATAAAGCATCAATGGTTACATCAGGAGAAATTCCTGGCGCTAAGTGCACTACAATTTCAACATTTGCAGCAGTATTATCTTCAATCTTTTTAATTTTAATTTTACCCTTATCATTGGCAGATAAAATACTATCAATTACAGAGCCTGTTGTGGTACTAAAAGGAACTTCAGTAATAACTAGAGTCTTTTTATCCTTCTCGGTAATTTTTGCCCTAACCCGAATTTTACCCCCACGTTGCCCTTCATTATAGTTTGAAAAATCGGCCATACCACCCGTAAAGAAATCGGGAAGGATATTTGGTCGCACGCCTTTTAAAACTTCAATTGATGCATCCAGTAATTCGACAAAATTATGCGGCATTACTTTGGTTGCCAAACCCACAGCAATACCTTCAGCACCTTGTGCCAGCAATAAAGGAAATTTTACGGGTAAAGTTATGGGCTCGTTATTACGGCCATCATAACTTAATTGCCAAATAGTTGTATCTGCATTAAAAACAACATCATTGGCAAATTTAGATAAACGGGCCTCAATGTATCGAGGAGCCGCAGCACTATCTCCTGTTACAGGATCGCCCCAGTTTCCCTGACAATCTATTAAAAGATTTTTTTGCCCTATTTGAACCATTGCATCCCCAATAGATGCATCACCATGTGGGTGATATTTCATGGTATTGCCGATAACGTTGGCCGCTTTATTAAAACGTCCATCATCCATCTCCTTAAGCGAGTGCATAATACGGCGCTGTACAGGCTTTAATCCATCATGAATATGCGGAACAGCCCGATCAAGAATTACATAAGAAGCATAATCGAGAAACCAGTTTTCATATAGCCCATTAATTGGCGTTATGGTATGTTTATGATCCTGTCCATCCGGCAGGTTGGTATCGTTTACGTTTTGGTCTAATTCTTCACTCATCTATTTACAAAAATTGGCAGCTGTAAATATAATAAAAATGATTGCTCAATGTGAATACAGGTTATTCACATTGAGTCATAAATCCACAGTGTCAGCAGCTTTTAAAGCATATTTTTTATTCGGCTTTATAAAACGTTCAAAAATTAGTTCCGAAGTTGTTTAAACTTTTGGTTGTTTAGCCATTTTACCCTTGCAGTTGGTGTTATTACCAATCGCATATAATTACATCATAACACCTTACTTAGATCACATTTAGATGGTACGGTGATAACACCGACCACAGGTAAAAATCGCTAAACTTATGTTCATAGTCATAATATTTGGTTACACTTACCGTCCTTGCAATGAGATCAATCTTTTTCTGTGAATTCGGTGATTCCGTGGCTAATGTAACTGCGTGTTTCTATAGGCTATCCATAACAGCAGTTAATAGTTTCCTCAATGTACCCCTACCAAACCTTCCCGACTAATCGGATTCTCTCCGTTGCAGCCTCAGATAAGCTCCCGACGACTGGATTCGCCCGTTGTACCCCTACAAAACCTTCCCGACGATTGGATTCACTCCGTTGCAGCCTCAGATGAGCTCCCGACGACCGGATTCTCTCCATTGCAGCCTCGGATAAGCTCCCGACGACCGGATTCTCTCCATTGCAGCCTCAGATGAGCTCCCGACGACCGGATTCTCTCCATTGCAGCCTCAGATGAGCTCCCGACGACCGGATTCTCTCCATTGCAGCCTCAGATGAGCTCCCGACGACCGGATTCTCTCCAGCAGAGCCTCGGATGAGCCCCCGACAACTGGATTCTCTCCAGCAGAGCCTCGGATGAGCCCCCGACAACTGGATTCTCTCCGCTGTGCCGCTCCCGCATGCGTCTCGCTTGTGGTACTCAAGTAGTAAACATGCTATAATATATTTAATTAATGAGCCATAATTACAGGTACTTTAGCATACTACCACAAGCGAGACGCTTGCGGTAGCGAGAGAAATTTACCAAATCAAGCGCACAATCTTTGTATCTAAACCGGATTGAAACGGTATCCCGATTTTTTCTATCGGGATATAGTGTAAAAGCAGGACTTCAATTGCCATGCACACCGAAGTGTTCATTTCCAAATTCTAATGCCTAGCAAAAATAACCAGCTACCTAACGAAAACAACCAAAACAAAAGATTGCTTCGTTTCGATGAAGAATCGAAAACTCGCAAAGACGGATTATCGTGCTGAGGTATTTTAACTCAATCGGCCTTGCTACGTTGGTTGCAGCGACCTGGGCGCATATTTAACTTTTCTATACGTTTCGAAAAACCATAATCCTCTTTCGAAAAATTTCCTACCTTGTAACGCAACATACGTTGGAAAGATCCAATAAACTTAATTATTCACAATAAGCCCAGGCATACTGGTTAAAGTCTAGCATCACTTCGGTCTCCGACGTGTGTTGCAGCGACCTAGGCGTATATTTAACTTTTCTATAAGTTATCTAAAAACGATAATACTCTTTCGAAAAATTTCCTACCTTTATAACGCAACCAACGTTGGAGAGATCCAACAAATTTAATTATTCACAATAAGCCCAGGCATACTGGTGAAAGTCTAGCATCACTTCGGTTTCCGACGTTGGTTGCAGTGACCTGGGCGTATATTTAATTTTTTCAAAATGCAACCAACGAAAAATCAATTTGCCTTAGCCGAGCTCAAGTTCAGTTATCAAACCTTTAAGCAATCATTTTTTGCAAATGAGCAAGAATTATCTGCTAATTTTTTTATGGATTTATACCATGAATCCAAGCCAGCCAGCACCAATCAATTTTATGCAGTTTTTATAAACAATGATGAAGAAATCTTATGTTGGTATTTATTACCAGAGGTTATAGATATTGAAGTAAGCTGTAAGCAAATGGCAGGTTTAGCCATTGCGTGTAATGCAAGCGGTATCAGCATTGTTCATTGTAGCAATGCTGATCGGTTAAGATTTGGAAAATTTGATCGCTTCCTGATGTTGAGTTGCTTTACTGCCTGCGATGTAGTTGGCATACAATTAATAGACTATCTATCTTGCTCTCCAATGGGTTACATTAGTTTTAAAAACGAATTTTTAAATTAAGAATATCAAACCTCACGGGTTTTTAAATGGAGCAGTTTCAATAACGTCATTAAAACCAATATAAACTCCAAATTATCCTCCCGTGAGGATTACTAACAATGTTAAAGCCTTGGTGTAACCAATCTATCCTCTACAAAAACAAAAGGCAAAAGGCTTTTTACGCCGTTAACTTTTAAAACTTCACCATTGAGGCAATAAAATAATACTTGAATTGGTTTGTTTTGTTTCATTTCAAACTCTGCCATTACCTGTAAGCAAGCGCCACAAGAGGTAATGGGCTTCATAATTTCAAATGAATCTGTTTGTGCAGTAATTGCCATACTTTCTACAATGGCATTAGGGTGGCTAACTCCAATAGTAAAAAGGGCTACTCTTTCGGCACATAAGCCTGATGGATATGCAACATTTTCCTGGTTACTCCCTAAAATAGTTTCACCTGAGGCTAATTGAATTGCTGTACCTACTCTAAATTTCGAATAGGGTGAATAAGAACTTTCCAAAGCTTTTTCTGCCTGTTTGCACAATGCTCTATCTTTTTCACTTAAATCTTCTATACCAGTATAATGCTCGTAAGTTATATTTAGATCTATTGATTTCATAATTAGTAATTTCCAAATCCGCTTAATTAAATTTTTATAGCGGGCGAACAATTTAGGTTATTTTTTGTATTATTAAAACAAAACGTGCCATAAATTAATTTACGTGGCATAATTTTAGCTTTTAGTAAGAACCAAACACGCTTAGCTTTGAATAAATACGTACGTAAAAGTTTAAAAATTTTACTTTGGACAGTCGGTAGCATCATTATTTTGGTGGTAGCGCTAGCATTGTCGTTAAATATCCCTGCGGTACAAAATTTTGTAAAGGGAAAAGCCATTAACTATCTAAAAAACAAGACTAAAACTGAGGTAAGTTTAGAAAGCATTAAAATTGCTTTGCCTAAGGATGTTGTTTTAAATAAGTTTTATATTGAAGATAGAAAGGGCGATACTTTACTTTATGCTGAAAAATTAGCGGTTGATATTAGTTTATTTAAGTTGCTAAAAAACACGGTTGAGATTAATGATATTGAGCTAAAAAACATACGTGCCAATGTTAAAAGGATTAATCCTGATACTACTTTTAACTTTTCTTTTTTAGTGGATGCTTTTATGAGCGAACAAAAAAAACCTGAAGAAAAAGTAAATAAGGATACCACTTCCACCCTCAAATTCTCTATTGATAAGGTTTCATTTGAAGATATTGGCATCACTTATAGAGATGATGTTGCCGGAAATGATGTAAAACTTCACCTCGGAGAATTTAAAACCAGAATAAAAGATTTCGACCTTGCCAACCAGCATTATGTTATTAAACAGCTGAGTTTAAAAAACACCAATTTAAGTTATCTACAACAAAAACCTTTAACGCAATTGGTGCAACATATAACCAATAGTGTTGATAGTAGTAAAAAAGAACAGGGTAAACTACCATTAATTGAAGTTCAGGATTTTATCTTCAGTAATGTTAAAGTTAATTACAACGATCAACTTTCTACAACAAAGGCAGTTGCTGATATAAACGAATTGGGTTTAGTTAACTTAAAAGTTGATTTAACTAATAGCAAGTACAATGTTGATGATGCAAAACTGAATAAATCCAATATTCTTTTTGCATTTAAACCTGCGCCAAGCAACGATTTGAAGAAAGTTAAAGATACCGTTGTGGTAGAAAAATCGCCATTGGCTTTATTAATCAAAAACATTACCCTGGCTGATAATAATATCCAGTTTGATAATTTAGGTGCTAAACCTGCTGCCAAAGGAATGGATTTTAACCATTTAAAAATTAATGACTTAAATTTAGGTGCAAGTGATATTAGTTATAGTGCCGCAGGCATAAAAGCTAATGTAAAAAGTGGAGCCTTAAAAGAGAAAAGTGGTTTTATTTTGAGTGATTTAAAAGGCCTTGCAGTTTATAATGATAAACAAATTAAACTGAATGATTTTGTTTTAAAAACACCAAATACAACAATTGAAAACGCGACTGAATTGAACTTTACATCTATGGATGATTTAACTAAACATCCTGAAAAAGTAAAGCTTAGTCTGAATTTTAAAAATACTACAATTGGCTTAAAGGATGCTGGTTTCTTTAGCGATGCAATTCCGGCTAATTACCGCAATGAAAAAATTAAGGTAAACGCGGATGTTTATGGTTACCTAAATAACCTGAGTATCCCTAAATTACAAATTAGCGGTTTAAAAAGCACTCAAATAGATATTAGCGGAACGGCAAAGGGCTTACCCGATATTAAGAAAACCATTTTAGATTTAAATATTAAAAAACTTTATTTAACCAAGAGTGATATTTTGGTTGTAGTACCTAAAAAATCGTTGCCATCAAACTTGGATTTACCAAATATTATTAATGCTAGAGGTAATTTTAAAGGCTCAATGACTGATTTTAAAACCAACCTAAATGTGCAAACAGATATGGGAGGGGCTATTTTAGTTGCGCAAATGAATGGGCCGAAGGGAAAGGAAAGTTATAAAGCTAATGTAGATTTGAATAATTTTAATGTTGGCAAACTTTTAAAAATGCAACCTAAATTAGGTCGTATTTCGGTAAAGGCTGATGTGACAGGAAAAGGACTTGATCCGAAAAAAATTGATGCAAAATTTAATGCCAAGGTTTTAAGTGCTTACTACAATAAATATACATACCGTAATTTAAGCTTAGCCGGAAATTACAGCAACCAGAATATTAATATTAAAAGCAGCATGCCTGATAGCAATGCTAACTTTACCTTGGATGCAAAAGTTAATATGGGTGGTAAGTATCCTGCGGTTAAAGCAAATTTAAATTTAAAAGAAGTTAACCTTAAAGCGCTAAACTTTACACCTGGTGTTTTAAGTGCTGCAGGCTTGGTTAAGGTAGATTTAGCTACCGCTGATGCCGATTACCTGAATGGAACAGTTGATATTACAGGCTTACAGGTGGTTAAAGATCAACAAAGAATTAATGTAGATACTATTTTAGTTAAAGCTAAAACAACGGCTACAGAAAGTGAATTAAGCTTAAAATCTGAAATTTTATCAGCAAAAGTTGATGGTAAATATCAACTTACCAAACTTGGAAGTGCTGTTATAAACCAAATTAATAAATATTATGCTTTTGGTGAGGTAACGAAAATTCCAGATCAGCGTTTCCGTTTTTTTGTTCAGGTTTACGATTCTAAGTTGCTAAAAAGTTTTGTACCTCAACTTACAGTATTTAAGCCTTCGCAATTTTATGGTTTAATTGATACGCAGAAGGATAGTTTATTGGTAAGAGGAAATTTTCCTGGTGTAGTTTACGGCGATTATAAAGTAGATAGCACCCGTTTAAACATCAACAACAATAGCAATAAAATTGATTACGCCTTAACGGTTAAAAGCTTGCAAAGCCCATCTATACAGCTTTACAATACGGAAATAAGTGGCGATGCAGCCAACAATAATCTTGGTGTTAACATATTTCTTCGTGATAGTAAGCTTAAAAACAAATATACCATTGGTGGTAATTTCCAATCCATTAATAAAGATTTCCGTTTTAGTTTAGATCCTCAAAAACTTTTATTGGATTATCAGAAATGGGTTGTAGCTCCAGAAAACTACATTCAGTTTGGTCAATCCGGAATCTTGGTTAATCAGTTTGAAATTAGTAATAGCGGTCAGTCGTTATCTGTTAACAGCAATCCAACACAGCCAAATGCGCCTTTAAATGTCGCTTTTAAAGATTTCCAGTTAGAAACTCTTACTAAATTTGCTGAAACCGACACTACGCTTGTTGGTGGCCGCTTAAATGGAACTGCTAATGTTAAAGATTTAGCTAGCAACCCAAAGTTTGAAGCCAACTTAACCATAGATCAACTTCGTTACCAAAAAGATCAATTGGGAACTTTAAGGGTTGCCGTAAACAATAATACTTCAAATGCTTTTGAAGTTAATGTGGCTCTAAGCGGTGTGCACGAATTAAGGGCTAATGGTTTTTACTATACCGCCCCAGAAGGTGCGCTTGATTTAACGGTTAATATTGATAAAATAGAACTAAAAAATATTGAAAGTTTATCGCAAGGCCAATTAAAAAATGGTACAGGAACAATTACAGGTCAGCTGAGTGTTAAAGGAGCTTTAACGGCGCCAAAGGTATTGGGCGATTTAACCTTTAATAATGCGGGTATAAATGTGGCTTATGTTAATTCTTACTTCCGTATGCCGAATGAAAAAATTTCTTTTACTAATGAGGGAATCAGTTTCAACAACTTTACTTTAATCGATTCATTAAATCAAAAAGCGACAATTAATGGTAAGATTTATACAACGGATTTTAGAAATTATAGATTCGGATTGGACATTAAAACCAATAGATTTAGGGCTTTAAATTCGACAGCCGCTGATAATGAAATGATTTATGGAACGGTTTTCCTAACCAGTAACATTAAAGTTAGAGGAGATTTAAACCAACCAGATGTAAACATGACCATTAATGTAGAAAAGGGAACGAAATTTTTCTTCGCTTTGCCTGCAGATGATCCTTCTATTATTAACCAAGAGGGTATTGTTCAGTTTATTGACGCAGATGCACCTCCATTTAACGGGCAAAAAGCTTTAAAAGTGGATAGCATTAGTAAATCTCCAATTAAAGGATTAAACTTGGTTGCAGCAATTACTATTGATCCTGAAGCAGAATTAAATGTTGTGGTTGATCCTGTTAACGGAGATGCATTAAAAGTTAAAGGTGATGCAAACTTAAATGCTACGATAGATCCTAGTGGAAAAATTAGCTTAACCGGTCGTTATGAAATTGTAGATGGTTCTTACAATTTAACCGTAGCGGTTGTAAAAAAAGATTTTAAATTGGTTAAAGGTAGTACCATCATTTGGACTGGCGAGCCTACTGCTGCAAATGTAAATTTAACAGCCTTGTATGAGGTTAATGCTGCTCCAATTGATTTAATTAATGAACCCGATAACTATCAGGCAAAAACCAAATTGCCTTTTCAGGTGTACCTGATGATGAAGGGCGAATTGCTGAAACCAATTATTTCATTTAAACTGGATTTGCCTGAAAATGAAAGAAATGCTTTGGGCGGCATTGTTTACACCAAATTGATTAACGTAAATCGCGATGAAAGCGAGTTGAATAAACAGGTTTTCGCTCTGCTTGCCTTAAACAGATTTATAGCAAGCAATCCTTTCCAAAGTTTAGCAGGTGGCGGTGGCGGCTTATCTACATTGGCACGCTCCAGTGTAAGTCAACTTTTAACAGAGCAATTAAATAATTTAGCTTCTGATTTAATTCAAGGCGTTGATATTAATTTCGGTGTAAATTCATCGGAAGATTATTCTACAGGTTCATTACAACAGAAAACTGATTTGGAAGTGGGCTTATCTAAAAAATTATTAAACGATAGGTTAACAGTAACCGTTGGAAGTTCTTTCGGATTGGAAGGACCACAGGCACCCGGACAAAACGCAACCAATATTGCAGGTAATGTAAACGTAGAATATGCACTTTCTTCAGATGGAAGATACCGCTTACGTGCATATAGACGAAATCAAAATGAAGGAATTATTGAGGGGCAAATTATAGAAACCGGCCTTGGATTTACTTTGGTTGTAGATTACAATAAATTCAGAGAAATTTTTCAGAAAAAGAGAATAAGAAGAAACCGTAACATTGAACAGAAAACGCAAAATGAAACAACTAACTAAACCTTCCCTATTTATACTGGCTTGTTTAGTTTGGGCTGGGTGTAGTAGTACAAAATCGTTAAAACCTGGTCAGGCTTTATATACCGGGGCTGAGGTAAAAATTAACCCTGATTCTTCAGTGAGAATCAACGATCAAAAGCAGGTTAAAAAAGATCTTGAAAGCAAAACAAGACCGCGACCAAATGCATCATTTCTGGGCATTAAATATAAATTAGCGATATATAATTTAGCAGGTGAACCTACAAAACCAAAAGGCTTTAAAAGCTGGCTAAGGAGAAAAGGCGAGCCGCCAGTTTTAATGAGCGATGTTAAGTTGAGATACAACAACGATGTTTTAAAGAGTTATTTAACCAGCAAGGGCTACCTCCAATCGGTGGTAACTGGAGATACAGTTATTAAAGATAAAAAAGGTAAAGCCATTTATACTGCAAATACTGGGGCGAGGTATAAAATCAATAAAATTACTTTCCCGAAGGATACTGGCAATATGACTAAAATTATTAATGCCAATAAGGATAAAACGCTTTTAAAAATTGGAAATTATTATGATTTGGAAACTTATAAAAATGAACGTATCCGGATTGATAATGACTTAAAAGAAAATGGATATTTCTATTTCAGTCCTGATTATTTGATTTTGCAGGTTGATAGCACAATAGGTAAGGATTTGGTTAATATAACGCTTAAAGTAAAAGATATTGCTCCCGATGCTGGTTTAAAGCCATATACCATTAAAGATATTAACATTTTCCCTAATTACTCATTAAGAAGAGACAGCGTATTGCGTAGATTAAAACCTTTAGAATATAAGGATTTTGAAATTTATGATAATAAAAACACCTTCAAGCCGCGTTTATTTGATCGTTTAGTTTTCTTTCAAAAAGGCGAATTATACAATAGAAAAGACCATAATCAATCTTTAAATAGGATGGTTAATATTGGAGCCTTTCAGGATGTTAGAGCAGAATTTTTACCAGTGGATAGCTTTAAAAATAATCAGCTGCAACTTAATATTTATCTAACTCCATTAAAGAAAAACTCTTTATCATTTTCGGTAACAGGAACCAGCAAATCCAACAACTTTGTAGGTTCTGAGGTTAAGGTTACGCAAACCACCAGAAACTTATTTCGCGGTGCAGAACAACTGGATGTAAGTGTAAGTGGTGGTTTTGAAACGCAGGTAAAAGGAACCTCACAAGGAAAAAATTCTTATTCATTTACGGCTGAAGGAAAATTAACCTTCCCGAGGTTTATTGTTCCATTTTACAAACCAAACAGCACTAATGCCTTTATTCCAAAAACAATTGCTTCTTTATCATATCAAAGACTTAGTCGTGGTTCTGAATACAATTTAAGTGCTTTCAAAGGTGAATTCGGATACAATTTTAAAGAGAATTTATACAAGGAACATACTTTTAATCCAATATCTGTAAACTTTGTAAAACCTGGTTTTCCATCTAAAGATATAGAAGAAAGTCTTTATGCTGCAAACCCACTTTTAAGAAACACACTCGAAAAACAGTTTATTATTGGTAGTAATTACAACTTTACTTATACCAACCAAATGGAGGATAAACGCCGCAACAATACCTATTTTAATGGTAGCATAGAAACTGGCGGTAATGTTTGGGGCTTATTTGTGCCAAAAGATGAGGAAGGCCAACGGTCGATTTTTAATGTACCATTAACTCAATTTGTAAGATTAGAGGCTGATTTAAGAGATTATTATAAAATAAATAGAAATTTAATTTGGGCAAACCGCTTAAACCTAGGTTATGGTTATGCATACGGCAACAGCTCATCATTACCGTTTGTTAGGCAGTTTTTTGCAGGCGGAAGTAACGACATTAGGGCCTTTCCGGCGAGAACTTTAGGGCCAGGAACTTATAAAGTACCAGACAATGCAACATTTGCCGATCAAGGTGGAGATATAAAACTGATGCTAAATTCAGAATTGAGATTTAAGCTGGTAAGCATTTTATATGGTGCTGTATTTGCTGATGCAGGTAATATCTGGTTAAGAAAAGAAGATATAGGGGTTCCTGGAACAAATAATTTAGGCAGACCAGGTTCTGGTTTCAAATTAAAAAATGCACTAAGCGAACTCGCTGTAGGTACTGGTGCAGGACTTCGTGTTGATGCAACAATTTTTGTAATTAGATTGGATGTTGCATTCCCAATTAGAAAACCATATTTACCTGAAGGGCAACGTTGGGTAATTGATCAGGTTTCTTTTGGAGATAAGGGTTGGCGTAAAGAGAACTTAATTTATAACATCGGTATTGGATATCCATTTTAAGCGAATAAAAAATGAGCACCTCACATTATGCTGAATTTTATTTTAACATGATGGTAATTTACATTAAAGGAAAATAATTACACCT
The DNA here is from genome assembly GCF_004335085.1 of Pedobacter nototheniae. Classification (GTDB taxonomy): domain Bacteria; phylum Bacteroidota; class Bacteroidia; order Sphingobacteriales; family Sphingobacteriaceae; genus Pedobacter; species Pedobacter nototheniae. The sequence continues at coordinate 318,818 of NZ_RQRS01000002.1, forward strand.
TTTATATCCTAAAGTGATAATTACATTAAATGCTTAACCAAACAAAATTAGAATGAAATTAATACTTAAAATAAAACATTTCTTTATTGCACTTTATCATTTATTTGTTGCAGCAGGAAAAGGTTTTATAGAAGATAGAGTAACCAAGTTAAGTGCTGCACTTGCTTATTACACCATATTTTCGCTTACACCATTAATAATTATTGTACTGGCGGCGGCAACGCTTTTCTTTGGTGATAAAATGCAAACCAAGGATAAGTTTTTTGTTGAGGTTACAGAAATGGTTGGCGATAAAGCTGCCGCACAAATACAGGGTTTCGTAGAGCATGCAAACAAATCAGGTCAATCTACAATTGGTTTAATTATTGGTATTGCAACATTAGTGGTTGGTGCTACGGCTATTTTTATAGAAATTCAAGACAGTATAAATCTGATTTGGAAAGTAAAGGCTGTACCTAAAAAAGGTTGGTTAAAAATGCTCTCCAACCGCCTGCTATCTTTTTCATTGGTCGTATCTATGGGTTTCCTCCTTTTGGTATCCCTTGTTGTTAATAGTGTGGTAGTTGGCTTGGGTTCAAAACTCGCTTCCCTCCTATCAGAAAGCAAAATAGATGATGTAATTCCTGTGGCAAATGATACAATGGCGCTACTGATTTATATTTTGAATAACGTAATAACTATTGCTGCCGTTACATCTGTTTTTGCTATTATTTTCAAGGTATTACCTGATGTAAACATAAAATGGAAATCTGCCATTATTGGTGCTTTATTTACAGCTCTCCTATTTAGTTTAGGTAAATACGTAATAGGCATTTATATAGAAAAGGGCAACCCAGGGTCAGCTTTTGGAGCAGCAAGCTCCATTATTGTAATCTTACTTTGGATTTATTATACTTCAATTATTTTATATTTTGGTGCCGAATTTACACAGGCTTATGCCGAAAAATATGATGGCGGAATAACACCAAGCAAGTATGCTGTACATACCCAAATTACAGTTATTGAGAAAAAAGTTGATGTATTGCCACCGCAGCATCCGGAAGAAACTAAGATAGATGAATCAAAATAGAAATATAAAGACAAAAAGAAAGGTATGAATTGGTTAATTCATACCTTTCTTTTTTTATATTCCCTTAGCAATATTGATTTAGTTTCCAGCTCTACTAGCCCTATCAATACTAAACACTAAATTCTTTTCATCAATTTCTTTTAATGGGATTTCCTTCTCCTCTTTACCTAACCCTCTCGAAAAATAAACTTTTTGTTGGTCCGTTTTTCCTAAACCTTCATCAAATAAAACAATACCAAATAAAGTAGAATCTGTTTTAGAAGATGCAGAAATACTTAATGTACCAATTGCATATTTACTATTATTTTTAACGTATATTATTCCATTTTTATAGGTGTAACTTATTCCCTGTACTGTTTGCAAAAAGGTTTTATTCTTGCTGGTAACCGGTGCATAAGTTTGGGCTTTGCCTGCAATGCCTGCTATTAAAAAAATAAACAAAAAGAAAATCTTCGTCATTATTTTATGCTTGTTAATTTACTTACTTTAAAAATTGAATCATTTTAGAAAGGAGTTCTTGCTCTAAAAACGGTTTCAATACAAGATCGTTCATACCAGATGCAATGTACTTTTTACGATCTTCTTGCATTACATTGGCTGTAACACCTAAAATTGGAACGGCTTGTTTCTTGGCATCGCCACAGTTTCTAATTTTGTGGGTAAGCTCAATACCACCCATTTCTGGCATTTGTATATCTGTTAATATAATATCGTAAATATTCTCATTAAATAGCTCAAGTGCTTCTTTTCCGTTATAGGCGGCATCAAACACAACATGATATTTTTTAAGAATAGTACTTGCCAATAAAATATTCAGCATATTATCATCTGCTAATAACACACGTTTGCCAACCAGTAAATTAGTCTCAGAATCCAATTGAGGATCAATAAGCTCAAGATTTTTTGGTTTCTCAGTAATTTTATAAGGCAACTCAAAAGAAAATGTAGAACCCTTACCTTCTTCACTATTTACTTCTATAGTACCACCTTGCAGCTCCACAATCTTTTTACAAATAGCCAAACCTAAGCCAGTTCCTTGTTGTTTCTCTTTTGTTGATGAATAATAAACCTGCGCAAACTCATCAAAAATTATTTTCTGATCCGTAGGATTTATACCCAAACCGGTATCTGCAATGCTGATTTTTAATAATGCTGATTGATCCTGGTTCTTAATTAAATTTGCCGTTAATGTAACGTTGCCTTTATTTGTAAACTTTATTCCGTTACTCAAAAGGTTCATTACCACTTGTTTTAAACGAAGCGGATCTCCAAGGATAAATAAGTCTTCTTCAATAGGCATGTTAATTTCGAAACCAATCTTCTTCTTCATCGCCTGAATTTTCATGCTATCGAAAACATCTTGTATAGCTACTTTAGGTGAAAAAGGAACATTTTCTAAAGTAACCTTACCCGTTTCATATTTAGAAAAATCTAAAATATCATTAACTACATCTAAAAGCATTACCGAAGAATTTCTTATTGCTCCAACTTGCTCTCTTTGTTGCGGTTCTAAATTTACTTGACTCAGCTGCTCTGAAAAACCAACGATAGAATTTAAAGGCGTCCGGATTTCGTGACTCATATTAGCTAAAAAGCGGCTTTTAGATAATGCATAAAGTGAGGCTTTATTGCTATAATCAATCAGCGCCTTTTCATTTCTATAGAAATTATAAATCATATAAAAAACGAAGAGTAACAAGCCTACGGCAAAAGCCAATAAAATCATTGTAAAGTGGTCGAGATTCTCAACCGTATCAAACGCGGATGTATTAATAAGATGTTGTACAGATGAGTAATAATCTTTTTCTTTAAGCTTATATTGTTTTAATCCATCAACAATATTGGTAATCAATAAATGGTTAAGATCTAAAAGCGCTCGCTCCTTATCCTTTAGTTTTTTATTAGTGCTGTAAAGCCTCAAATAGTAATCATTAATGGCTTTAAGCTGTAATTTATTGTAAGCTAAACTTACCGAAGAGGTATCAACTGATACTGTTGTTTTAACGATTGTAGATTTCGAACTATCTGTACCTTTGGTTCCTTTATTAAGAATGGCAGCCTTTAATCTTCCAAAAAACTTTTTCCTTGGTTGCGCAACTATACCAGGTTTTAACGTATCTATTTTTACAATACTTTTAAACTGCTTTGCTGTAAAAAGCTTATTATTAGGTTTTAATTCACTTACTTTATTTTCTGCATTAACAGAAAAGTTAATTAAACTATCAGATAATCTTTTTAAGTTAATAAACTGGGCTGTTCGTTCTCTCTTTTGCTTAATTAGATTATCAAAAGACTCTGAAGCCAATAAACCTTCATTTTGATTTTCCTTCTCAATGGTATCCATCAACGAAGAAACCTCCTTAATTTCACTGGTAAATAAATCATAATAGATTTTTTCACCATTAACAACATACATTCTAAAGCTATTCTCAGCATTATAAAGCTTAAAAATACAGCTATCCAACTTTGTAAAATCCTTTTGAACCTGTACAATTTTATTAACAGATTTTAATAGTGGAATTTTAGAAAAATTGACAAACAACCCAATCGTAATTCCAAAAATCGCGAGGATCAAGCATACGAGGATTAGATATTTTGCAGTGGAGCTTCTTCTAGGTTTCAATGCGTTAATTTTAAAGCGTATTATTTTTATGGATTAAGCCACGTCTTCAATTATTTTGGGTTCTTCCTGCACTTCATCCTTTTCTATTCTCAAGTTTCTGATGATATGCTGTTGCCTATCGGGTGTATTTTTACCCATGTAATATTCTAAAAGTTTTTTAATCGTTTGATCTTTTAATATCACAGGATCTAGTCTAATATCTTTTCCGATAAACAAACCAAATTCATCTGGAGAAATTTCACCAAGCCCTTTAAATCTAGTGATTTCCGGCTTATTCCCCAACTTTTCAATTGCATTTCTACGTTCTTCATCACTGTAACAGTAAATGGTTTCCTTTTTATTACGAACACGGAACAAAGGGGTTTGCAAAATGTAAACGTGTCCGGCTTTAACTAAATCAGGAAAAAACTGAAGGAAAAATGTCATCATTAACAAACGAATGTGCATACCATCTACATCGGCATCTGTTGCAATTACAATATTGTTGTAATGAAGACCTTCTAAACCATCTTCAATGTTTAAAGCGTGTTGTAAAAGGTTAAATTCTTCATTTTCATAAACCACCTTTTTCGTCAGTTCATAACAATTTAAAGGTTTCCCTTTTAAACTAAATACAGCTTGACAGTCTACATCTCTAGATTTGGTAATTGATCCAGAAGCAGAATCTCCCTCGGTAATAAAAAGTGTAGTTTCATAACGCTTTTCATGCGTAGTATTAAAATGAACCTTACAATCACGAAGCTTTTTATTGTGCAGTGATGCTTTTTTGGCTCTATCGTTAGCCAGTTTTTTTATGCCGGCAATGTCTTTACGTTCCCTTTCAGATTGGATAATTCTTTTCAATAAAGCATCCGCAACATCTGTATGTTTATGCAAGTAATCATCAAGTTCCTTTTTAACAAAATCGTTAATAAAAGTTGCAACCGAAGGTCCTTCTGGTCCCATGTTTTGAGAACCCAGTTTAGTTTTGGTTTGAGATTCGAATACAGGCTCTTGCACACGTACAGAAATTGCCGCAATAATTGATGAACGCACATCGGCAGCATCAAATTCTTTTTTGAAAAATTCACGTACCGTTTTAACCACAGCTGCCCTAAAAGCCGCCTGGTGTGTTCCACCCTGTGTAGTATGCTGTCCGTTTACAAAAGAATGGTAATCTTCGCCATATTGCTGACCATGAGTCATTGCAATTTCAATATCATTACCAATCATATGAATAATTGGATAACGAATTTCTTCGGGCTTATTAAATTTAGAAAGTAAATCGTATAGACCTCTTTCTGAAAAATACTTTTGATTGTTGAAATTTACCGTTAATCCTGTATTTAAAAAAACGTAGTTCCAAACCATACTTTCCACAAAATCAGGAATGTAATGGTAGTTTCTAAAAATGCTTTCATCAGGATAAAACGTAATGGCGGTACCATTGCGTTGAGTGGTATCTATAATAGGTTGTTCGTTTACAATTTCTCCTTTTGAAAATTCTACCTTTTTAGTTTTACCATCACGATAAGATTGAACTGTAAAACTGGTAGAAAGTGCATTTACGGCTTTCGTACCTACCCCATTTAAACCTACAGATTTTTGAAAGGCATTACTATCGTATTTACCGCCAGTATTTATTTTACTTACGCAATCAATAACTTTCCCCAAAGGGATTCCACGACCGTAATCACGAATATTTACCTTTTGTTCTGAAACAGTAATTTCGATAGTTTTACCTGTACCCATTACAAACTCATCAATAGAGTTATCTACAATTTCTTTTAACAAAACGTAAATACCATCGTCCTGTGCTGATCCATCGCCCAGTTTACCAATGTACATACCGGGCCTAAGCCTAATATGCTCTTTCCAGTCCAGAGATCGGATACTATCGTCGTTATATACTACTTCTGCCATAAATATTTTATTTACCATCAAGCTAAAGAAGCTCTTTCATTTTAATCATAAAACTCCAGTTCCGAGGGATGTCGGATCGGAATAAACTTTAACATGATGTGATTTAGGGATAATTTTCTTTTCAGATTTGCAAAATTTTACACTTTACATTTCTAATCAGCTAAAATTATTATACAAATTTAACTTAATCTACGTTGCTATCAACTATAAAATTTCAACAAATACACATTTAGCTGTATCTTGAGAAACTTCAAGGATTAATCTAACTTAATGCAACAAAAAAAACAACTTTCGCTATTCGATCTTTCCATGATTGTGGTGAGTCTCGTTATTGGTATGGGTATTTTTAGAACGCCAGTAAACGTGGCTGCAAAGGCTCAAATTCCTGAGCTTTTTTATTTAGCTTGGGTTATTGGCGGGTTTGTAGCCTTTTGTGGTGCATTAACTTATGCAGAAATTGGTTCTCGCTACCCTGTAACGGGTGGTTATTATAAAATTTTCTCCGTTGGCTACCATCCATCTATTGCTTTTGCTATTAATTGTATTGCTATTATATCCAGTGCAGCATCCGTTGCGGCAATTTCAATTATTGGTGCAGAATATTTAAGTAAAATTATTTTACCTGCCCAATTGCAAACTGATGTTTACCGGGTAGCCATTGCTATAACAACTATTGTAGTTTTTTATTTAATTAATCTTTTAGGTTTAAAAGCTAGTTCCAAAACGCAAAATGTACTTACCATAATTAAAATTGTAATGGTGCTTACATTAATTTGTGCAATATTTTTCGTTAGTCAGCAACAAAGCATTACACCAATATTTAAAACTTTAAATGGTAGCTCACCAAGTTGGTCAGATTATGGAAAAGCTTTAGGTTTATGTTTAATTGCGGTTTCTTTTTCATTTGCGGGTTATGCACAAACTATAAATTTTGGAGGCGAGGTAAAGGAACCAAAACGAGTAATTCCGCGATCCATTATTATAGGCTTAACCATTATAGTGATCCTCTATTTGGCTTTAAATTATGTATATGTTCAAGTAATTGGTTTCGAAGAATTAAAATCTGCAGAAAGTATTGCCGCAATATTGGCCTCAAAGATTTTTGGACCTGCTGGTTTTACCTTATTTTCCATTATCATTTTCTTTTCGGTAATGGGTTATGTAAATGTTAATCTATTAAGCAATCCAAGGGCTATGTATGCCATGGGCGAAGAAGGTGCTTTACCCAAAGTATTCAGTAAAATGAATAAAAAAACAGAAGTAATCACTGTAAGTCTAACCATTTTTACTGCCGCAGCGATAGCTATTATCTTTTACGCCAAAACATTTGATAAAATTTTAAACTATACTATCTTTTTAGAAAGCATCAGCATGGCGAGTTCGGCAGCTACCATATTTATTTTACGTAAAAAAACTGCTCATCTTGATAAAAAAACAATCTATACCGTTCCATTATATCCTATATTGCCTATAATTTTTATTGCAGCCTATACTTTTGTAGCTTTTAGTATTTATGCAGATGATCCAAATGCAGCATTAAATGGTTTATATATTTTTATAGGGTTGGTTGTGATTTATTTTGCAACGCGATTATTTAACAAAAAGAATTAGCGAAGATAATGGGCAAAACGCTCTCCTTTAAACAAGAAATAGCTTACGCAGCCGGAATGATGGGCTGGAGCATCATGACGAATATTATTATCGTTATGTTGCCTTATTTTTATTTACCACCAAGCAATGCGGGTTTACCACCTTTGGTACCCCAGCTTGTTTTATTGGGCGCATTTAATATTCTTTCTATCATCGCAGCTTCCGGCAGATTAGTTGATGCCGTTTTCGACCCTTTTATTGCCTCTAAAAGTGATGCCAGCACCAATAAAAACGGTCGCCGAATGCCTTTTATGAAATGGGCAATTTTACCCGCTATGATTTTCTGCAGCTTGGTTTTTTACCCGATTGAAAAGGCCGAAAGCCTGCATAATGCCTGGTGGCTTACGTTTACGCTTTGTTTCTTTTTTATTTCAGTTACTACTTATATTATCCCATACAACGCACTTTTAGCAGAAGTTACACATACGCCACAGCAAAAGGTTAAACTATCAAGCTACCAGCAAATTGGTTTTGTATTGGGCATTATTTTATCTGCTTGCACCAATAATTTTGCAGATTTGGTTCAGCATAATTTTAACGTTGCCAATAGAAGTGAAGCCATACAATATGCCATTTGGGGTTTATGCATTTTATCAGGTATTGTAATGCTGATTCCAATTATATTTATCAATGAAAAGGATTTTTCAGTTGCAAAACCAACCCATATTCCGCTTTGGCCAGCCATAAAAAACACATTTAAAAATAGTAATTTTAAATATTACTTAATTTCTGATTTTGCCTTTTACACAGCATTAAGCATCATTTCCAGCGGGTTATTATTCTTCTGTACCGTGTTATTAGGTTTACCAGAATCTGAAGGCGGTAAATTTATGGGCGCCATGGTTTTAGCTTCCCTACTCTTTTATCCATTGGTTAATTTTGGATCAGCAAAAATTGGTAAAAAGCCTTTTGTATTAATTGCTTTTGGAGTGTTGTGCCTAATCTTTGTAACTATATTTTTCTTAGGAAAATTACCTTTCGGCGCATATACTCAAATATACATTTTGGTAATTTCAGCATCTTTTCCTCTTGCTGCCTTAGGAATTTTACCAACTGCAATTCTTGCTGATATTGCTCAAAGAGATACACTGGAAAGTGGCGAAAACCACGAAGGTATGTTCTTTGCCGTAAAATATCTTTTTGTAAAATTAGGACAAACACTCGGCATTGCCGTTTTTGCCATGCTCACAATTTATGGTAAAGACCCAGGTAACGACTTTGGACTAAGATTAAATGGTATTGTAGGTTTTGCTCTTTGCTTGGTTGCGCTGTTATTTTTTAGCAGATTTAAGGAGGATCGTTAGCATTTTTGAATTAAACCTTAACAATAAAACTAAATAACAAGGCTAACTAGGGGTTTAAAAAGCATCATTACTCATTTTATATATTCCTCATACATTTTTAGTATCTTTGCCGCTGAAGCAGAATTTCTTTATCATTTAAAGCAATCCGCAAGTTAGTCCTTCAACAAATGATTGTTCTAGCTTCTTCGATAAATATTACACATAAACATACATGTTATTCAAAGAATTAAACCTCATTGAGCCAATTTTAAAGGCCCTTGAGACCGAAGGTTATACACAACCTACACCTATACAGGAGCAATCCATCCCTACAATATTAAAAGGAAAAGATTTACTTGGTTGCGCACAAACCGGAACTGGTAAAACGGCTGCCTTTGCCATTCCAATGTTGCAGTTATTGCACGAAAAACACATTAACACCAAAGCATCAAAAAATATAAAAGCTTTGGTTTTAACGCCTACACGTGAGCTTGCCATTCAAATTGAAGAAAGCTTTAAAGCTTACGGTCGCAACTTAAACTTACGCCATTTGGTAATTTTTGGTGGTGTAAACCAGCATTCGCAAGTAGAAGCACTTAGAAAAGGTGTTGATATTTTAGTGGCAACGCCTGGCCGTTTATTAGATTTAATGAACCAAGGATTTATTAGCTTAAATACCATTGAGCTTTTTGTTTTGGATGAAGCAGATAGAATGTTGGATATGGGCTTTATTCACGATGTGAAAAAAGTAGTAGCAAAACTTCCTGCTAAACGTCAAACTTTATTTTTCTCGGCTACAATGCCTGATGAAATTCAAAAGTTGGCAAATACAATTTTATCTAGCCCAACTAAAGTTGAAGTTACACCAATTTCATCTACAGCTGAAACCATTAATCAATCGATCTATTTTGTTGATAAACCTGATAAAAAGAAATTATTAATCCATTTATTAGGCGATAAAACCATTGAAACTGCTTTAGTTTTTACCCGTACTAAACATGGTGCAGATCGTATTGCTAAAGATTTAGGCTTTGCAGGGATTAAAGCTGCAGCTATTCACGGCAATAAATCTCAAAACGCTCGACAAAGAGCTTTAACCGAATTTAAAGAAAAAAAAATTCGTGTTTTAGTCGCTACGGATATTGCTGCACGTGGTATTGATATTGACCAATTATCTCACGTTTTCAATTACGAATTGCCAAATATTCCCGAATCTTATGTACACAGAATTGGCCGTACTGGTCGTGCTGGTGCAAATGGAGTTGCAATTTCATTTTGTGATGCTGAAGAAAATGAGTATTTATTGGATATTCAAAAGCTGATTAAAATAACCCTTCCTATCGTTGAAGATCATCCTTACCCATTAAGTTGGCAAAATATGATGGCTAAAAACCAGGTGAAGCGTAAACCGCAAGCCCAATCTAAAGGTGGTGGTGGTGCAAAAAGAGGCGATGGCAACATGAGCGGCAAACCACGCAATGCAAGTAATAACCGCAAATTTGGTGGTAACAGAAGAAAAAGAGACTAATTTTTAATGATTCTGATCTTGTTTCAGAATATGAATAATATAGTTTACTGACATGATTTCAGTTTAATGCTTAACCCCGGATTGATAATCAATTCGGGGTTTCTTTTTTAGGAGATTTCCTCTTTAAAATCATTCGTGTCTTATACATGTCACTTATCCAATTAGCTGAAACTTTAATTTGACAAGTAATGTTATTTAGTTACATAAACGCACTGTTTATGGCATTTTTAATTAATAACAATATGAAAACATTAGAAGGAAAAGTTGCCCTAGTTACTGGTAGTGGTTCTGGCATAGGAAAAAGCATTGCACTTTTATTTGCCCAAAATGGAGCTAAAGTTGTATTAACGGATGTAAACGAAGAGCACGGAAATAGCGTGGTTAAAGAAATTGAATCAGCTGGTGGTGAAGCCATCTTTATCAAGGCTGATAGTGGTAAAGCAGAAGATTCGGAAGCTAGTGTAAATAAGGCCGTAAAAACCTTTGGAAAGCTTGATATAGCGGTAAACAATGCTGGTATTGGGGGTGCAAGCGCACCAGTTGGTGAATATCCAATTGAATCATGGGAGAAAGTTATTCAAGTAAACTTAAATGGTGTATTTTATGGTTTACGCTATCAAATACCAGCGATCGAAAAAACTTCTAAGAAAGGTTCCATCATAAACATCGCCTCCATTTTAGGTCAGGTTGCATTTCCAAATAGTTCTGCCTATGTAGCGGCTAAGCATGGTGTGGTAGGTCTTTCGCAAAATGCAGCTGTAGAATATGCTACAAAAGGTATTCGTGTTAATGCGATTGGCCCTGGTTTTATTAAAACTCCTTTATTAGAAGCAATGGATAAAGACGCATACGCCGCTTTGGCGGCAAAACATCCGATGGGTCGTTTAGGCGAAGCGGAGGAAGTTGCAGAGTTGTGTTTGTGGCTCGCCAGCGATAAATCTTCTTTCGTAACAGGAAGTTATTATGCCATTGATGGTGGTTATCTTGCTGTTTAAAATTCCAAATCGGTGATCATAAAAAAACCGGATTACTGATTAAGTAATCCGGTTTTCTATTAATATAAATCGTTCTTAAATCACTACGTTAATAATCTTTCCTTTAACAAAAATGATTTTCTTTGGTGTTTTTCCATCTAAAAACTTTTGGAACTGCTCATTGGCTAATAAAATAGCTTCAACTTCTGGTTGAGCTAAGGTTAAACTCAAATTCAGGTTCATTTTCATTTTACCATTAACCGATACCGGATAAGCAAATTCATCTTCTACCAAATATTCTGGATTAAAGGTTGGGAAATTAGCATAAGATAAAGTTCCGGCTTCGTTGCCTAATAAAATCCAAAGTTCTTCGCAAATGTGCGGCGCATAAGGCGATAAAATAATCACCATATCTTCCAAAATCTGACGGTTTTTGCATTTCAAATCAGTTAATTCATTTACCGCAATCATAAAGCTGGATACCGATGTATTGAAAGAGAAACGCTCAATATCATCCTGCACTTTTTTAATGATTTTATGCAATGATTTCAGCTCTGCTTTGGTTGGAACGGCATCATTTACATGAAAAGCCCATTCTTCATTATGGAATAAACGCCAAAATTTACGCAAGAATTTAAATACACCTTCAATACCATTGGTATTCCACGGCTTGCTTTGCTCCAACGGACCTAAAAACATCTCGTACATCCGCAAAGTATCCGCTCCGTAACGCTCAATCAAATCATCGGGGTTAACCACATTGAATTTTGATTTAGACATTTTCTCTACCTCAACACCACAAATATATTTACCACCTTCAAGAATAAACTCTGCATTTGCATACTCCTCTCTCCAGGCTTTAAACTTATTTAAATCTAAAGTATCGTTCTCTACAATATTCACATCAACATGCAATGCCGATGTTTTATATTCTTTTCTTAAACCTGCTGAAACGTAAGTATTTGTTGGTTTTCCATCCGCATCGTTAATTCTGTAAACAAAATTACTTCTGCCTTGAATCATGCCTTGGTTAATCAGCTTTTTAAAAGGCTCTTCTTCTTTGGTGTAACCTAAATCTTTTAAAAACTTATTCCAAAAACGGCTGTACAATAAATGGCCTGTTGCATGCTCAGAACCTCCAATGTATAAATCTACTGCTTTCCAATACTCAATAGATTCCTTTGAAGCAAAATCATTGTCGTTATTAGCATCCATATAACGGTACCAATACCAGCTACTTCCTGCCCAACCTGGCATAGTACTCAATTCGTAAGTACCACCCTCATTCGGCACCCAATTTTCAGCTCTCGCCAAAGGTGGTTCGCCAGTTTCAGTTGGTAAGTACTTATCAATTTCAGGAAGCAGCAATGGCAATTCTTCTTCTTTCAATAAATAAGGTAAATCATTTTTGAAATAAACTGGAATTGGTTCACCCCAATATCTCTGGCGACCAAAAATGGCATCACGCTGGCGGAAATTAACCTTTGCTTTACCCACTCCCTTTTCTTCAAGCCAGTTGTTTAAAAATGAAACGGCTTCCTTATAAGTCATTCCATTAATAAAACCCGAATTAATATATTTTCCTTCTTTAGTAGAATCAGCTTGTTGATCGATGTCTTTTTGTGCATCTAAAATCTGTACAATCGGAAGGTTAAAATGCGTAGCAAATAACCAATCGCGTTGATCGCCACTTGGCACGCCCATTACGGCACCCGTTCCATAGCCAGCTAAAACATAATCGGCAATCCACAATTGTACACGCTCACCACTTACTGGGTTAATTACATAAGTTCCTGTAAAAGCACCAGAAACGGTTTTGGTATCAGCCATGCGATCCAATTCAGATTTCTTCTTCGTTTGGGTAATATAGTTTTCAATATCCTGCTTTTGTTCAGGTGTAGTTAATTCTGCAACCCATTCATGCTCTGGAGCCAATACTAAATAAGAAACACCAAAAATAGTATCCACACGTGTGGTAAATACTTCAACTTGTTTATCATTTCCTTCTACCTGGAATTTAACCGAGGCACCCACACTTTTGCCAATCCAGTTGCGTTGCATTTCCTTAATCGGCTCAGGCCAATCTATCGTATCCAAACCTTGCAATAAACGATCTGCATAAGCGGTAATTCTCATGCTCCACTGCATCATTTTCTTTTGCTCTACCGGATAACCACCACGCTCAGAAAAACCATCCTTTACTTCATCATTTGCTAAAACTGTTCCTAAAGCCGGACACCAGTTTACGGTGCTCTCCCTAAGGTAAGTTAAGCGGTATTTTAATAATTCTTCTTGTCTTTCTTCATCTGTAAAAGTTGCCCAATCGCTTGGCAAAAATGATTTCGTATCCTCATCACATACGGCTTTAACATCGGCAGAACCTGATGCGTTGAATTTTTCGATTAAGGTAGAAATGTCTTCAGCTTTATCTGTTTCTATATTATACCATGAATTAAACAGTTGCATAAAAATCCACTGCGTCCATTTATAATAAGATGGCTCACTGGTGCGAACTTCTCTGCTCCAATCAAAAGAAAAACCAATTTGATCTAACTGGCGACGGTAAGTTGCAATGTTTGCTTCGGTGGTAATTGCTGGGTGCTGCCCAGTTTGTATGGCATATTGCTCTGCTGGCAAACCAAAAGAATCGTATCCCATTGGGTGCAAAACGTTAAAACCTTTTAAACGTTTGTATCTCGAAAAAATATCTGATGCAATGTAACCAAGCGGGTGACCAACGTGTAATCCTGCTCCTGAAGGATAAGGAAACATATCCAACACATAATATTTAGGTTTAGTTGAATTAGTTTCGGCTTTAAACGTTTGTTTATCGGCCCAAAACTTTTGCCACTTTTGTTCTATTTCTTTGAATTGATAATCCATTGCAAATCTCTGATTTTAAAATGGCGAAATTACACAAATTAAGGGGTTTTGGAAACAGATTAATTTATAATTTTCGGGCAATGAAGTACAGATTTACACGTCATTAGCAACAACTGGCTTTTGAAAGAACAGTAAATAAGCAACAAAAAAATGCGCCACTGATATTATAACCAGTGGCGCAAGCAAATAATCGGGGAATTAAGTAGTTCTTTTATCTTGTTAAATAATATACTTTAACAACGTTTGTTTTATCAAGCTTTGCCGTAAATTGAAGCTCTTTATCTGTTAAAATATTAACAGTGCAGTATGAAACCCCTTCTTCCGGCAGATAAATATTAAAGGCGTCCATTGTTCCTGTGTAATCGCCAATGGTTTTGGTTCCACTTAAAGCCAATTCTATTACATCATCATCACTGGATTTAAAATCCAGGTAATCTGTTGATTTTCCGTAAGTAAATGTGCCATTTTTAGCAACGTCTACCCCGGTATAACCCGAAGCAACAATTTTATTAACTGTCCATTTCCCCATAATGCGGGCTTTAACAGATTCGTTGTCTTTTTTACAAGAGAAAAGGGTCGCCGTGACCAGTACCAATAGACTTAAAATGGTAATTTGTTTTTTCATGGTGGATGTTTTTTTGTTTTAGGATGTTATAATAACGCCGTTTTACCAAATTTCGTACCGATTAAAGATGAAAGTTGGTTTTTAACGGAAGATTATTCTAAAAACTAAATTTCAAATCCATTCGTTAATGTCATTTAACAACTCATTAAATTGGTGTTATAAGGTATAATTTATATTTTCGCAGAAACAAAATTTAAATACATGGAAGAATTTGAAGTAAGTGACGCATCTAAAAAAACCAAAACGGTATATATCTCTACTATTTTTAGTATTGCGTTGGTTTTATTAATGCTGGGATTACTTGGCTTAGTGCTTGTTCATGCCAAAAACTTATCTAACTATGTTAAAGAAAACATTGTTTTAAATATTATTGTGGATGAAGGTGCTAAAGAAGCTGATGTTTTAACTTTCCAGAAAGAATTAAACGCTAATCCTGCAGTAAAGCAAACTCAATATGTAAATAAAGAGTTGGCAGCAAGAAACTTAACACAAGATTTAGGCGAAGATTTTGTTAACTTTTTAGGTTATAATCCGCTTACATCAACTTTTGATGTGTATTTAAAAGCAGAATATGCAAACAATAAAAGTATTGATGCTTTAAAAGCAAGCATATCTAAAAACCCAGTAGTTAAAGAAGTGGTTTACCAAAGTTCTTTAATTGATATGGTTAATAAAAACATTAACACCATTGGCTTAATTATTTTAGCTTTTGCTGCTGTTCTTTTAGTTATCGCCATTGCATTGATTAACAACACTATACGACTAGCTATTTACTCGCAACGCTTTTTAATTAAAAGTATGCAGTTGGTTGGTGCAACGAAAAACTTTATCAGACGTCCTTTCTTATTATATGCAGCTTTACATGGTTTAATTGCAGCTTTTATTGCAATTATTATTTTGTTGGGCACGTTGATTTATGCCAGAAAAGAAGTTCCGGAAATTATAATTTTAAATAATTATCAAGAATTCGGAATTGTATTTGTCGGATTATTAATCATCGGTATATTTATAACCGGTATTAGCACATGGTTTGCTGTAAGCAGATATTTACGTTTAAAATCTTATCATTTATATAGATAATGGCAGAAAAAAAAACAAGTCCTGCAAGCCAGGACATTAAAAACGAATTAGTTTTTGGTAAAAAGAACTATCAATTATTATTAATCAGCATTGCTATTGTTGCTGTTGGTTTTATTTTAATGATGGGAACCACTGATATTTACGACTTTAGAAAAACTTTATTAGCACCTTTAGTTGTATTATTTGGTTTCGCTTTTGGAATTTACGCCATACTTAAAAAGTAATTTAACCAGATTTAATTGAAAGAAAACGCTTAAAAATTAAGCGTTTTCTTTTTGCTATAATATTTATTTTATATGACCTATTTTGAAACTGTTATCCTTGCAGTAATTGAAGGATTAACAGAATTTTTGCCTGTATCAAGCACAGGCCATATGATTATTGCATCCTCTTTTATGGGAATTGCGACAGATCCATTTGTAAAACTATTTACTATTGCCATACAACTTGGCGCAATTCTTTCGGTATTGGTTTTATATTTTAAACGTTTCTTCAAGTCTATTAACTTTTATTTAAAGCTAATCGTTGCCTTTATTCCAGCAGCTGTTTTTGGCTTGCTATTAAGTAAGAAAATAGATGAACTTTTAGAAAGTCCTTTGGCTGTAGGCATTTCTCTTTTTGTTGGTGGCATTATTTTGTTATTTGTAGATAAATGGTTTAATAAGCCCACTATTAACGAAGAAGAAAACGTAAGCTACCTTACGGCATTAAAAATTGGTTTTTTCCAATGTATTGCGATGATTCCTGGTGTTTCACGCTCTGGTGCTACAATTGTTGGCGGTATGAGTCAAAAATTAAGTAGAAAAGTTGCCGCAGAATTTTCATTTTTCCTTGCTGTTCCAACCATGTTTGCCGCAACTGCAAAAAAATTATACGATTTCTATAAAGAAGGTCATACCATTACCCATGAGCAAACCAATTTACTAATCGTTGGTAATGTAATTGCTTTTATTGTTGCCCTATTGGCTATAAAAAGCTTTATTGGCTACTTAAATAAGCATGGTTTTAGGGTTTTTGGTTGGTATAGAATTATTGTTGGTTTGGCTATAATTATTCTTTTATTAACTGGGCACAACCTGCAAATTATATAGTTTGGTATCCATTGTTGTGCTATTGATCCATTAAACAAATTGTTATTTCTTAACAAATACTAATCTGTATCTTTGCAGAAAAAAGATTTTGAGTATAGAAAATCCAAAGTTTAAAGATTTCAATTTTGCCGAGGGCGAACTTTTATTAATCAACAAGCCTTACAAGTGGACCTCTTTTGATGTGGTTGGCAAAATTCGTAATTCATTAAAACCACAAAAACTTAAGGTTGGTCATGCCGGAACATTGGATCCATTGGCAACCGGACTACTTATTATTTGCACCGGAAAATTAACCAAGCAAATTGATACTTTCCAGGCTGAAGAAAAAGAATACACCGGAACAATGATTCTGGGCGCTACCACTCCATCCTTTGATATGGAAACCGAAGTGGATGCTACTTTTGATATTAGTCAAATTACTGAAGAACAAATTTATGCCGCTACAGCACCATTTATTGGCGATATAGAACAATATCCACCTGCCCATTCTGCGGTAAAAATTAATGGTGAACGTTTGTACGTTAAGGCAAGATTAGGTGAAGAAGTAGAACTCCGTAAACGTTTTGTAAGTGTTCCTACTTTTGAAATTACCAGAATTGAGTTACCTGAAATTGATTTCAGAATTGTTTGTAGTAAAGGCACTTATATCCGCTCACTAATTTCTGATTTCGGCAAACAGCTTAATAACGGTGCGTATTTATCTAAACTAATCCGTACCCGAAGTGGAAACTTTTTGCTCTCTGATGCGTTTGAGGTTCTAGAACTCGTTAATTATATTCGTAGTAAAAAGGAAGAAGCAAAACCAGAAACACAGCATGAACCACATTAAAAATAAAAATACCCGTTACTTAAAAGAGCTTTTTCTAATTATTGCAGGGATCACTTCAGCATGTTTTGGTTTAAAAAGCTTTTTAATGCCTAGTCATTTTATTGATGGCGGTGTAACAGGAATTTCACTTTTAATTAGTACGCTTACCAAGTTTCAGCTTTCTTATTTAATTATCATTATTAATATTCCATTTGTAATTTTAGGTTACAAACAAATTGGTAAGGGTTTTGCCCTTAAAACTGCTGCTGCAATTTTAGCATTATCCATTGCACTAATTGTTTTACCATTTCAGCCCATTACACACGATAAGCTGTTAATAGCATTTTTTGGTGGTTTCTTTTTAGGTGGTGGCATCGGTTTAGCCATGCGTGGTGGTTGTGTAATTGATGGCACAGAAGTTTTAGCCCTTTACATTAGTAGAAACAGTCCACTTACTGTGGGTAATATTATCCTGATTTTAAATATCATTATTTTTGGTTTTGCCGCCATCTTTTTAAATATTGAAACTGCTCTGTATGCCATTTTAACCTACTTATCGGCTTCCAATACGATCGATTTTATTGTAAACGGATTGGAACAATATACTGGTGTAACTATTATTTCTGAAAAGAAAGATGACATTCGCGAATATATTATCCATGAAATGAAACGTGGTGTTACCATTTATAAGGGCGAAGGTGGTTATGGAGAAAAAAAAGATATAGATATTCTTTACACCGTAGTAACGAAACTTGAAATGAGCAAATTGCAAAGCATGATTAGGCATATTGATAATGATGCCTTCGTAATTCAGCAACAAATAGCAGATTTAAAAGGTGGCGTTGTAAAAAGACAAAGCTCCCTTCATTAATTATTTAATACCATTCTCTTGAAAATATATAATAATCTATCTGATTTTACTAAGCTCGATAAAGCAATAGTAACCATTGGAACTTTTGATGGTGTACATTTTGGGCACCAAAAAATTATAAAACGACTGGTAGAGCAGGCTAAAAATAATGGCGGAGAAAGTGTAATCCTAACTTTTTTCCCTCATCCACGTATGATTATTGATCCAGAAAATCAGGATCTTAAAATGATTAATACCATGAATGAAAAGGCTAAGATTTTAGAAAACCTTGGTGTAGATCATTTAATTATTACACCATTTACACGAGATTTCTCTAACCTGTTGCCTCAGGATTATATTAAAAATATTCTGGTTGATACCATCGGAACCAAACATATTATTATTGGATACGATCACCGTTATGGTAAAGACCGATCTGGTAATTTAACAGATTTAAAAAATGCAGGCTTACATTATCACTTTACTGTTGAAGAAATTGCCGAGCAAGATATCCATGATGTTGCCGTAAGTTCAACTAAAATCCGTCAATCGCTTTTAGATGGCGATGTTAGTTTGGCAGCAGATTATTTAGGGTATTCCTTCTCCATATTTGGACGTGTAATTAAAGGCGATAAAATTGGCAGAACAATTGGCTTCCCCACTGCTAATATTTTTGTAGAAGAAACCTATAAACTTATACCTGGCGATGGCATTTACGCTGTAACTGTTGAAATGAGTTCGGAATTTAGGGATAAAGATTTAGCTAACCAATTCCAAACTTATAAAGGCATGGCTTACATTGGGCAAAGGCCAACAATTAATGGAATGACCAGAAATATTGAAGTTAATATTTTCGATTTTAACGAAGAAATATACGGACAGGATATTAAAATGAACTTCTTAAAATTTTTGCGTCACGATGTGAAATTTACAGGTTTAGAGGCATTAAAAATTCAGTTACAAAAAGATAAAGAAGATACTTTAGCTTATTTTAAATCATTGTCATAAAATAGATTTAATCCAGTTTTCCCTTCCAAAAAAGCCTTATTTTCGTTATATTTACGGCAATGAGGCTTTTTTACTTTATACTTCTATTTTTATTTTCTACATCTTTTGCAAGCTCTGCCTCGCAAAAGAAAGAAGTTAATACCTCAAATAAATGCTTCAAATCCAGTGTTGGTCTATGTTATTTTCAAACAAAATCCACTATCAATAGCTGGAATGATAACGAAACTGTTCAAAAAGATTTCATTTCAAATAATACAGTAAAAACTTTAAGCAGTTGTTTTCTTCTGCTTCTATTTTCATTTTTAATTTTATCAAGGAATATCAATTGCAATACTAAAATTGTAATCAAAAGATTAAAACATAAGTATTGGTGCATATTTAAAATGCTTTACCCGAAACATTTTTTCTGGTAGTTTGTAGATTAATTTAAGATTTCGTTTGCTGATTTTCAGCATTTTTTAACTTTCTGATTTATCCTCAGAAAGTAGAATGGAGATATTCTCCAGATTATTTAATTACAATTTCATTTTTATAAATGCATTTACCTGATTTAATTGCCGATTTAGGTTTAATTCTTGCCGCCGCAGGAATAACCACCCTTATATTTAAAAAAATAAAGCAGCCATTAGTTCTTGGCTATATCATTGCCGGTCTTTTGGTTGGTCCTTATTTAGATTTTTTACCAACCGTAACAGATCGAAAAAGCATCGAAATTTGGGGCGAGATTGGTGTAATCTTCCTTCTTTTTAGCTTAGGTTTAGAATTTAGTTTTAAAAAATTAGTTAAAGTTGGAGGTGCCGCTTCCATAACTGCCATTGTTAAAGTGCTTTTTGTTCTTGGCTCAGGTTATTTAGTGGGCAAGCTAATGGGCTGGTCTGATATGAACAGCCTATTTCTTGGAGGTATATTATCCATCTCCTCTACTATGATAACGATTAAGGCCTTTGAAGAACTGGGCATTAAGCATAAAAAATTTGCTGGTCTTGTATTTGGAGTACTTATTGTTGAAGATTTAGTAGCTATTTTACTACTTGTTTTATTCTCTACCGTAGCAGTAAGCCAGCAATCGGCAGGACCTGAAATGCTTCAATCCATTTTAAAATTAGGCTTCTTTTTAATTTTATGGTTTTTGGGAGGGATATTTTTAATTCCATCGTTTTTAAAGGCAACCAAAAAGCTAATGAATGATGAAACCATGCTTGTGGTATCACTTGCGTTATGTTTAATCATGGTTATCCTGGCAGATAAGGTTGGCTTTTCTGCAGCATTGGGTGCATTTATTATGGGTTCTATTTTAGCTGAAACTACACAGGCAGAAAGAATTGAGCACTTAACAAAATCCGTTAAAGATTTATTTTCGGCGGTTTTCTTTGTGTCCGTTGGTATGCTGATTGATCCATCAATGCTGATTAAATATGCCGTTCCAATCATTATTGTAACACTTGTTATTGTTATAGGTAAAATAATCAGTACCATATTAGGTGCATTACTTTCCGGTCAGCCGTTAAAAACTTCGGTACAAGCCGGAATGAGTTTGGCTCAAATTGGGGAGTTTTCCTTCATTATCGCTTCCCTTGGTTTATCATTAAAAGTAACCAGCGATTTTTTATATCCTATTGCTGTTGCCGCAGCCGCAATTACAACTTTTACAACACCATATTTAATTAAACTTTCGGAACCTTTTTACAACCTTTTGGTTAAAATTTTACCCAAAAAATGGCAAGATGGTATAGACAGGTACAGTTCCAGTACGGAAGGAATTACCAAACTAAGCGATTGGCGTATTTTGCTAAGATCTTACGCCTTTAACACCATCATTCACTCCGTTATCATCATTGCCATTATCTTTTTGGCTAATCGCTTTATACAGCCTTTTATGGCGCAACATTTTACCAATGAGTTAACTGCTACCATAATCAGTGTAATTATTTCCTTTATTTTAATGGCTCCATTTTTATGGGCATTATCTATTAGAAGGATTCAAAAAACAGCTTATTCACATCTTTGGCTGAATAAAAAGTATACCCGTGGACCATTAATAGCCATCGAGGTTTTCAGAATTGCCTTAGGAATCTTTTTGGTAGGCTTTTTAATGTACGAATTTTTTGATACCTGGGTTGCTGCAGGCATTGCACTTGCTTTAATTATTTTGGTGATGATTGTATTTTCAAGAAAACTTCAATCTTTCTACAACAAATTAGAAAAGCGTTTCATTTTGAACCTAAATGCACGCGAAAATCAGAAACCAGATATTTTGCCGTGGGATACACACTTAACAGAAATTAAGGTTTCTCCAGAATCTGAAGTGGTTGGTAAAACCTTATCAGAACTTATGATCCGTGAAAAGTACGGTGTTAATATCGCAATGATTGAAAGAGGTAAAACTGCAATCCCAACACCTGGTCGTGAAGAAAGGCTCTATCCTAATGATAAGCTTTTATTAATTGGTGCGGATGACCAGCTTGCCGCTGTAAAAAATCTACTGGAAGTAGAATTGCCAGAGATTGAAGCAGAAAGCAATTTCCCCGATAAGGAAATGACCCTACAAAAAGTTGTGGTAAATGCCGAATCTCCAGTTTACGGTTTAAGTATAAGAAACGCTGGAATAAGAGAAAAGGCACAGGCTTTAATTGTTGGTATTGAAAGAGGGACCGAGCGAATTTTAAATCCTTCATCTGATTTTGTATTTGATAACGGCGATGTGATTTGGATTGTTGGCAATAACAAAAAAATCAAAGAAGTTATTTAAATTCTATTTTTTCAATTTAATAGCCCCAGGTAAATTTCAAAGTTTATCTGGGGCTTTTTAATAGCACCAACACCGTAAAAATTAGCCTATTTACTGATTCTTTCTACAAACAATTAAAAACCATATATTCGTATTTAACCTAACCGATGAAAATAGATAGAGATAAAAGCGAGTTTTTGGATGATGTTATTGAGCAGTGGCAACAGGAAGGCTTAATTAACCAAGAAACTGGCGATAAACTTAGAAAAAGTTATGAAGCCAAAAATTTTGACTGGTTAAGGCTTGCTCAATATGCTTTTTGGGTTGCATTAGCTTGTGGCTTTATTGCGCTAGGCTCTTTGTTAATCGATAATTCTATTCTCAATTATTTAAAAAGGGTTTATAACACACCAAACATTGTAATTGCAATAGTATCTGGAGGTATTGCGGCTTGGCTTTACATTTTAGGTTTCAGAAGAAAGAAAAAACTTAGCCATTTAAAATTTAGTAATGAAGCTATAGTTTTTTCTGCAATTTTACTTACTGCCAACTCCGTAGCCTATTTCGGAAAGTCTTTTGATAACGGATCAGGGAATTTTTCCATCCTAATTTTAATCTCGGTATTTATTTATGGAGCCTTAGGTTATATCTTTAATTCAAGGTTAATCTGGATTTTTGCATTAATCTCATTAGGCGCCTGGTTTGGCACGGAAACAGGCTATTTAAGTCGCTGGAATTATTATTTCCTTGGCATGAATTATCCATTACGTTTTGTGCTTTTTGGTGCTATTTTAACTGCCGCATCATTTATAATGAAAGGTTTTACCAAAACACAGCCCTTTTTCCAGGTAACCTATATAGCTGGCATGGTTTATTTGTTTGTGGCCTTGTGGGCGCTTTCAGTATTTGGCAACTTTGCAAGTTTAGAAGAATGGTATGCTGTAAGGCAATTGAGCTTATTTTACTGGGCTTTAATCTCTGCTGCAGTTTGCGTTGCCAGCACATTATTCGGTTTAAAATATCATGATGATATCGCCAGAGAGTTTGGAATTACCTTTCTATTTATAAACCTATATACCCGCTATTTTGAATACTTTTGGGATAGCTGGCATAAAGCTCTTTTCTTTGCTGTTTTGGCCGGTTCATTTTGGTTAATTGGCAGAAAGGCTGAAAAAATCTGGAATGTTGAATTTCTGAAATAGTTGTATCTAGTTCAGCATAGTAATTAATACATCCAAATACCTCTTGTATTAATCTGTTATGTTTGCATAACCATAAATTACGCTTCCAAAACGTATCTGGAATAGTTATATATCCGCTGATTAGCAGTTTATAATCCATTGGTTGAGATTATAAACTGCTAATTATATTTCCAAAACCCCAATGGAGATGTTATCGACCAAAAGAGATTTTAATTTAATCGCTCTGCAAGCAATTTCATTTCAATGTGTGGCGATCTATTTTTATAAAGAATATTATATACAGCTGAACAAATTGGCATATCTACATTAAATACTTCATTTTTAATGTGCATACATTTAGCTGCATAA
Source organism: Pedobacter nototheniae (assembly GCF_004335085.1). Taxonomy (GTDB): domain Bacteria; phylum Bacteroidota; class Bacteroidia; order Sphingobacteriales; family Sphingobacteriaceae; genus Pedobacter; species Pedobacter nototheniae. Next base: position 342,470 of record NZ_RQRS01000002.1, read on the forward strand.
TAACCTTCGGCAACCATATTCATTTCAAGTTGGGCTGATTTTACGGTATACCCCTTCCCTACCATATTACCAAAAGTTCTATTTCTGCTAAATTGAGAATAAGCGGTTACTAAAAGATCACCCAGATAGGCGGATTCTTTTATATCACGATTAATTGGGTGTACAACATCAACAAATCGTTTAATTTCCCTAATGGCATTGCTAATCAGCACAGCCTGAAAGTTATCGCCATAACCAATACCATGGCAAATACCACTTGCAACGGCATAAATATTTTTTAGTACTGCGGCGTATTCCGTACCAAAAATATCATCAGATACATTTGTTTTAATATATCGGGTATTTAAGAAGGAGGCAAATACGCCAGCTTTTTCAACATCCGTACAGGCAATGGTTAAATATGAAAGTTTTTCTAAAGCTACTTCTTCAGCATGGCAAGGGCCACTAACCACCAAAATATCCTGATAAGGAATAGCATACATTTTATGCAAAAACTCTCCAACAATTAAATTATCCTCAGGTACAATGCCTTTAATGGCCGATATGATTTTCTTTCCTTTTAAATCTTCGGGAGTTACACCTTCTAAACTCGCCTTTAAAAAGGCAGCAGGAACGTTTAAAATAATATATTCAGCAGCTTTTATAATGCAGTTAATATCTGATGAAATATTGTCTCCAGATAGCTTAAGCTCAACCGAACTGATGTAATGCGGATTGTGTTTAAATTTTTTGATGTGCTCAATCGCTTCGCCATTTCTCATCCACCAATAAATCTCCTTTTCAGATAAATTATCTGATAACATTTTTACAATGGCAGTCGCCCAGCTTCCGCCCCCTATCATTGCTATTTTAGGTACCATGCTTATAAAATAAAAATCCCGGCTTAATGTTTTAAACCGGGACAATTTAATTATTAAATATCGTTATCTGATCTTTACTTTTTACCGTCTTTGCTAAATAATTGGTCTTTAGATGTTTTCTCTACAATCATTCCGTCCTTTAATTTATTTTGAATGGCAGAATAAGGCCCCGTTACAATTTCTTGTCCTGCTTTAATTCCAGATTTTACAACAATAAATTGATCATTTTGGATACCTGTAGTTACTTCCACCTTTTTAACTTTTTTATCGGTGTTGTAAACGTAAACGTATTGTTTAACCTTTTTATCTGTTAATTTAGATTTTTGCTTGTCGCTATTTTCTTGATTTCCTTCACTACTTCCACCAGCTTTGCTCTCTGTAAACACCGCTTGAATTGGAACAGCTAAACCATTTACTGATTCACTTTCAATATCCACTGTAGCAGACATTCCAGGGCGGAAAATAGATTGTTGTTTTCCGGCTAGTTCTTCTGTTATTCTTACCTTAACAGAGAAATTAGTTACCTGATCTACAGATGTTGAAGTTGTTGTACCCACTGCCGTTGATGAACTAGCAATTTCAGTAACTACACCTTTAAACTTACGATCAGAAAATGCATCAACTTCTATTTGGGCTTTATCCCCAACTTTTACACGGGTAATATCATTCTCATTTACATCCACATTAACTTCCATTGATGATAGGTTTGAGATACGCATAATCTCCGTACCTGCCATTTGCGAAGTACCTAAAATACGATCTCCCAACTCAATTGATAGTTTTGAAACAACCCCATCAACTGGAGCGTAAATGGTTGTTTTAGCTAAATTTGCACCAGCCTCTTTAACATTTGCACCTGTTTGCTCTAATGTAAATTTTGCACCTGTAACGCCTTCTTTAGCACTTGCCAAATTAGCTTTTGCAGTTAAATAAGTGGCTTTTGCAGCATCAAACTCCGATGCAGAAATTACTTTTTTGTTAAACAACTCTACATTACGTTTGTAAGTAGCCTCAGCATTTACAAAGTTTGCCTGGTTTTGTATTAATTGTTGTTGAGCTGAAGCAACACTTGCCTTTTGAGCATTGTACGTTGCAACAGTTCTTTCGTATCCTGATTGCAACACATCTGGGCGAACCTTACAAAGTAATTGTCCGGCTTTAACAACATCGCCTTCTTTTACCTTAAGTTCAACCACCTCACCAGATACCTCCGAACTTAATTTTACTTCGGTTTCTGGCTGTATTTTACCACTTGCCGTTACAGTTTCCACAACGGTTTTATCTGATGCTTTTTCTGTTGTTACTTTTTCGGTTTTATTCCCTCCAATAACGCCAGCCATCTTTAATCCGATCAGAATAACCAGAATAACAACTATGGTAATAATAATGTGCTTCAGTTTCATAATTTATTATATTGTTTTTGATTTATTAAAATGTAATAGGCTTACCCAAGTAATAATCAATTACTTTAGCCCTGAATAAAAGGTCATATTTGGCTTGAATAAAATCTATTTCAGCCTTATTTCTATTGGTTTGTGATGTACTGTAATCTAAAGAGTTTACTAAACCCACATTGTATCTTTGTTCAACAACATAAAAAGCATCCTTTTGTGCATTAAAAGCATTTTGTGTTGAAGCGTATCTACTTTGCGCCGCTTTTAAATCGGTTGTAGCCTGAAAAATAACTTTGTTTAAATTGTTTTTAGCAAGTTGTTCTTGTGTCAAAGTATTTTGATAAGTTATTTTCGCTCTGCGAACACCCGAACGAGCCGAAAACCCATTGAATATTGGAATCTGTAAACTCATACCAATGCTTTGCCCTAAACGCTGATCGATTTGATCTGCGAAAGAACTTTGGGGGTTCTGCCCGTGGTAATTAAACTGGTAAGAATAAGAAGTATTTAATCCCGCTCCTAAACTCAAAGTAGGTGAATAACTACCTTTAGCTATTGCAACTGCTTGTTTAGCAGCTAACGACCTTAAACTTGCTAACTTAATATCAGGAAAAATATTTAATGCATTATTATAAATTTCTTCAGCATTTGCAGCATTAGGCGTTGCTTTAATATTATCAATTAACGGTGCCTGCACCACAAATTTTTGATTCGGCTGCATTTCCATTAACTGACCTAAAGTTAAGTAAGAAATAGAAAGTGCATTTTGCGCATTTGTTAAGTTTAATTCTGCCGTTGCAACTTGCGATTTAGCTTGAGAAACATCTGCCAATGTTTTATTACCTGCATCAAGCAAAGCATTCTCTCTCAGCAAGGTTTTATTTGCAATTTCTAATTGCTCTTTCGAAGCTCTTTCTAAATCTGTATTGTATAACACTTGAAGATAAGCCGTAACAACGTTTAAAATTAAATCGTTTTTTATCTTGTCTACATTGCTTTTATCAGCCTCTAAAAGCGTTTTATTTTGCCTTATTTGATTAATTTTTGAAAATCCTCTAAATAAATCAACATTGGTACTTAAGTTACCACTAGTATATAATGATGTTTGGTTGGTAACCTGGAAAGTAGTTTGATCCAATCCACGACCAAAAGTTAAATTTGGATTTACGCTAGCATTTAAATTTGGATATAGTGCGTATTTAGATTGCGTTAAATTTTCGTCGCTTAGCGCAGCACTAAACTGGGCCTGTTTAATTTGCAGGTTATTGTTTAGCGTATTATCAACAGCTTGTTGAAGGGTTATAATTTGCTGGGCACTAACGCTCTGAGCTAAGCACAATGCCACAAAGAATGCAGATCCGGTTAAAAATTTATTTTTGGTAAACATTTTCATAATTAGTTTCAAATCTATATAAACAACTTTAATAATTTCAATCTGTACAGGCATTTACTAACTTTGATGTTAAATGTACCTGATCAAATCACCGCTTCTGCTTAAATGGTATTATCCATCATTATTATGGAATAAGTCCCGCTCTGAAAAAGTTATTTATTTAACCTTTGACGATGGACCTATACCCAATGTTACAGATTTTGTTCTAAAAACTTTAAAAGCTTTTAAAGCTAAAGCAACTTTTTTTTGCATTGGCGATAATATTGTAAAATACCCAGCGGTTTTTGAACGTGTAAAAAACGAAGGGCATGCCATCGGAAATCATACCTTTAACCATCTTAAAGGCTGGAAAACCGATGATGACACTTATATTAAAAATGTAATCCAGTGTCAGGAAATTACACAAACTCACTTATTTCGCCCACCTTACGGCAGGATTAAGAAAAGCCAGATAAAAAGTTTACTACTGGCAATTCCCAAGTTTCAATCCCAAATTCAAACTGCAGATTCAAAATTGCAAATTGTTATGTGGGACGTTTTAAGTGGCGATTTCGATATCAATCTTGCTCCCGAAAAATGCTATCAAAACGTAATTAAAAATGCAGGGAATGGATCAATCATTGTTTTCCACGACAGTTTAAAAGCTTTCGACAGGCTTGAGTATGCCTTACCAAAAGTGCTTGAATATTTTTCAGAAAAGGGTTTTCAATTTTCATCTTTATGATTTAGCCATCGTTATGCCAAAAAATAAAGGGGGCTTTAACGATTTAAGCAATAGGCTTTTTGCACAAAACGACATCCAATCACTGTTCATAAACGAACAGGAATGTTCATTAACGCACATTACAATTGCTTTTATTAAAGGGATTTACAAACAGGCTTTATTTAGAATTTTTCCAAATAATACAATGATGTAAGTATGACGGCTATAGGGATATTTTTTTTGTAAATTCGCAGCTAATAGAATAGAAGTATTACCTTTTAACCAATAAAATCGATGGCTTTTGATATAGACATGATTAAAAAGGTTTATGCAAACTTCGGTAGCCGCGTAGATGCAGCTCGTAAAGTAGTTGGCAGACCTTTAACACTATCTGAAAAAATATTATATGCACACCTTTGGGATGGCGATCCAAAAACAGCATTTACACGTGGAACTGATTACGTAGATTTTGCTCCGGATCGTGTAGCAATGCAAGATGCAACAGCTCAAATGGCTCTTTTGCAGTTTATGCAGGCTGGTCGCCCACAAGTTGCAGTTCCTTCAACGGTACACTGCGATCACTTAATTACAGCTAAAGAAGGTGCTGCAATAGATCTTCCTCATGCAAAAACAGAAAGTAAAGAAGTTTTTGATTTCTTATCATCTGTATCAAATAAATATGGCATTGGTTTCTGGAAACCAGGAGCAGGTATTATTCACCAAGTAGTATTAGAAAACTACGCTTTCCCTGGCGGAATGATGATCGGTACCGATTCTCACACTGTAAATGCAGGTGGTTTAGGTATGGTTGCTATTGGTGTTGGTGGTGCTGATGCTTGCGATGTAATGGCGGGATTGCCTTGGGAACTTAAATTCCCTAAATTAATCGGTGTAAAATTAACTGGTAAATTAAATGGCTGGACAGCTGCCAAAGACGTTATTCTTAAAGTTGCTGGTATTTTAACTGTAAAAGGTGGTACTGGGGCAATTGTAGAATATTTTGGCGATGGCGCTACTTCTATGAGCTGTACTGGTAAAGGTACCATTTGTAATATGGGTGCTGAAATTGGTGCAACTACTTCTACTTTTGGTTACGATGAAAGCATGGAGCGCTATTTACGTGCTACAGGCAGAAACGAAGTGGCAGATGAGGCAAATAAAATTTCAGCATATTTAACAGGTGATGACGAAGTTTACGCTAACCCTGAAAATTACTTCGATCAAGTTATAGAAATCAATCTTGATGAATTAGAACCTTACTTGAATGGTCCTTTTACTCCAGATTTAGCTACTCCTGTTTCTCAGATGAAAGTTGAAGCCGAGAAAAACGGATGGCCTTTAAAAGTAGAATGGGGATTAATTGGTTCTTGTACTAACTCTTCTTACGAAGATTTATCAAGAGCCGCATCAATTGCTAACCAGGCTATTGCAAAAGGTTTAGTTACTAAAGCTGATTTCGGTATTAACCCAGGTTCTGAGCAAGTACGCTATACAGCAAACCGTGATGGTTTCTTAAAAACTTTTGAAGATTTAAATGCAACAATCTTTACCAACGCCTGCGGTCCATGTATTGGTATGTGGGATCGTGTTGGTGCAGAAAAAGCAGAGAAAAATACAATCGTACACTCGTTTAACAGAAACTTTGCTAAACGTGCCGATGGTAACCCGAATACTTTTGCATTCGTTGCTTCGCCAGAGATGGTTGCTGCCATTGCAATTTCAGGTAACCTTGCTTTTAATCCATTAACTGATACTTTAACAAACGATAAAGGTGAGCAAGTAAAATTGGATCCACCTACTGGCGATGAATTACCTACCAAAGGTTTCGCTGTAGAAGATGCAGGTTTCCAAGCACCAGCAGCTGATGGTTCATCAGTTGAGGTTTTGGTTTCTCCAACTTCACACCGTTTACAATTATTAGATCCTTTTAAACCTTGGGAAGGTACAGACCTTAAAGGATTAAAACTTTTAATTAAAGCTAAAGGCAAGTGTACAACGGATCACATTTCTATGGCTGGTCCATGGTTAAAATTCCGTGGTCACTTAGATAATATTTCTAACAACATGCTTATTGGTGCAGTTAACTACTTTAACGATAAAACTGATACCGTTAAAAATGAATTAACTGGCGAGTATGGTCCTGTTCCAGCTACACAACGCGATTATAAAGCGGCAGGTATTGGTTCAATCGTAGTTGGTGATGAAAACTATGGTGAAGGTTCATCTCGTGAACACGCAGCTATGGAACCTCGTCATTTAGGTGTACGTGCAGTATTGGTAAAATCTTTTGCCCGTATTCACGAAACTAACCTTAAAAAACAAGGTATGTTAGGCTTAACCTTTGCTGATAAGGATGATTACGATAAAATTTTAGAAGACGATACTATCGATATTTTAGGTTTGACAGAATTTGCTCCAGATAAACCATTAACATTGGTATTACACCATGCAGATGGAACTCAAGAGCAGTTTAATGTTAACCACAGTTACAATGCTCAACAAATTGAGTGGTTTGTAGCCGGTGGTGCTTTAAACATCATCAGAAGAGATGCCGCAGCTAAAGCTGCTCAGGCATAAAACTGATAAATCAAAAGCCAAATAAAATCCCGTTTTGAGTAAAATCAGAACGGGATTTTTTGTTTTAAGTCATCATATTTGCCAGCAATAGCGTGTTATAATCTTGACCTGTGTATGTAAACCCGATCTGAGTGAATGCCGCCGATTTTCATCGGGGCAGTAACGGGAGCGGGACTGATGTTTCCTAAGTATTCCTGTCCGTTCATTTCCAAATCAAACATATTAATTATTTGTAAAGCAGAGCCTCTGGTTCTTTTGAAACATTGCTCCTGTTTTCCACTATATCCCGATAGAAAAATCGGGGATACCGCTACACCCAGGTTTAGAAAACAAAGGTCAATTTATAAAATTATAAATCCTTCTAAACTCCGCATGTAAATCAATTTATAATTTACCTAAAAAAGAACGCCACATACTTTTTAAAAATAGCCTTACTAATAATACAAGCTGAAAGCTTTCTTGCAAATAAAATTAATTCACTAATTATCAGATTTTTATAATTATTAAATAATTAAAACTTTGTGATTCAATAATTATATCATAATATTGTGATAAATAAATTAACGTTCTCAATTTTTAACAGAACTCATCCATCGGTTCTTGTTAACGTTTGGATACTAAACAATCTAACGCCTAAAAAACACGTAAGCAACTACGTGTTTTTTATTTAATATCCTAAATTTATTAATTACTATTCATCCCGAAACAATATCAACAATCGGATTTATTCTTAATCCAATAGATCATTTCATCATCTTCCTTAGTTTTCCTAAACCCAGTTTTTTGCAATACTTTTTTTGATCTGATATTCGGAATAAAGCAACTTGCTGTAATTGCAGCAACTCCTGTTTGATTAAATGCCCAAATTATTAATGCATTTACTGTTTCAATAGCGTAGCCATTCTGTCTTTCAGCTGATATAATTGCGTAACCAATATCTATTTCGCCACAATCATTAGGTCGCCCTTTAAAACCTGCATCCCCTATAATAGTTTGGTTCTCCTTTTTTACAATTATCCAGGATTCAAAACCTGTAGGATTTATAACAAGGGTCAGATTCTTCTCTATTTTAGGAAATGTTTCCTTTGCCTCTTCATCAGGCCAACCTGTGCCATAATTTAAATTACAAGTTTTAAGTAAAAAGCCTTCTTCTTGTTTTATTGAGGTAATAATTTCTTTGGTAAAGGGAATTAATATTAGCCTTTCGGTAGAAATAAATTCAATACCGGCATATAAATTATCGAGATGCGAGCGCATGAGTTACTGATCTTATTTTATTTATTCAGGCTAAATTAAGCATTTAAAAACTGCTGCCACCAATAACCAGAATCCTTAATCGTTCTTTGTTGGGTTTTAAAATCATTGTGAATTAAGCCAAATCTGGCGTTAAAGCCTTCTGCCCATTCAAAGTTGTCCATTAATGTCCAGGCCATATAACCACTAACGTTTAGTCCTTCATTTTTAGCTTTAAGCAAAGCTTCCAGGTAAAGCTTAAAATATTCTATTCTGTCTTGATCCTCTATCCTTCCATTGGCCAATTTATCATGATAAGCGGCTCCATTTTCGGTAATCATAATATTTTTCACGTTAGGATAGCTGGCAAATTGTTTTATGATATTGTAAAAACTATCGGCATTAATTTCCCAACCCATTGCAGTATGAGGCTTTTTTCGGCTTTTAGCTTTCACTTCCCAGGCCTGAATTACCGGAATAAAAGCGTTATACTTTATGGTAATAGGGAAATAATTTTGCAGCCCTATAAAGTCAAAATCAAATTTTAAGCGCTCGGTTTGACGCCAAGCACCATATTCTATTTGGAATTTCTCCAAAACGTCCCAATCTGCAGTTGGGAAACCCATTCCTAAAGCAGGCTCAATAAAAAGACGGTTTACAAGGCAATCTATTCGCTTTGCAGCTAAAAGATCCTGGTCGCTATGCGTATTTGGAATAATTTCCGAACAAGAATAAGTTGTTCCAATATTTGCCTTACTGATTTCGGCACGTAAAATTTTACCTCCTTCGGCCTGTGCAATAGCGGTGTGAAGCACTGATGAAAAAAAATTGTTTAAACCTGTTTTTCCTGGTGCATGGATACCCAGCATATAACCTAATGATGTAAAACCGAAAGGTTCATTTAATACGATCCAGTTTTTAACCTTATCCCCATATTCTAATGCGCAAATGCTAACAAAGGCATTAAAGGCTGCGTTAATGCTAAAACTTGTCCAGCCTCCTTCATCTTCCAAAGCCTGCGGCAAATCCCAATGGTATAAAGTAATGTAAGGCGTAATCCCATTTTTTAAACATTCATCAATTACATGATGATAAAAACGAATGCCTTCTGAGTTTACCTCGCCCCTACCGTAAGGTAATATTCTAGACCAAGCGATTGAAAATCTAAATACTTTAAAGCCTAAAAATTTAACCAGGGCTATATCTTCCTTGTACTTATGATAAAAATCACAAGCGATATCAAGCTTATGGCCCTTTTTGATTTTTCCACTTCTTGCAGAAAAAGTATCCCAAATGGAAACACCTTTACCATAACGACCTACAGCACCTTCTATTTGTGCTGCTGCCGTGGCTATTCCCCATAAAAAATCCTGACCAAAATCGCTCGAGTTAATCATAATAAAAATTACATGGTTTAAGTTGCAACTTTAATATTAACAAAGCGTTAACACTTTAATTTATTCTAAAATAGAGTAAAATTTTATAGTTTTACGTTATGCGCTTTTCATTTTTTTTGTTGTTCATTTTATTTTTTAGCAAAAGTGCTCAAGCCACTTTTGACCCTCCAATTAACGATGAACTAGTAAATGCCATCACCATTGTAAACACATCGGTGTATTGTAGTGAAGATGCAGCGTATAGCAACATAGAAGCCACACCTAGTAATTACGCAAAACCAATTAACTGGATTAACACTGGAAAAGATGTTTGGTTTAAGTTTACAGCTACGAAATATGATGTAAACATATCTGTAAGTGGCAAAGTGGATGCAAGTAGTACCAATACTTTAATAAACCCTTTGGTAACTCTATACTCAATAAATCCGTTAACAAATTCAATTACTGAAACTATTGGATCAACCTTTACATCAAGTAATGTAACATCCTATTACAAAGGAGGCTTAACCATAGGACAGGTTTATTGCATTAGAGTAAGTGCTGAGAACGATGCTACAGGCACATTTAGACTTTGTGTAGACAATTACTTTCCACCTATTCAGCCTGGACAAGATTGTGCAACGGCCTCTGTATTGTGTGGAAAAGGGAGTTTTACTCAATTAAATGTAGTTGGGGCTGGCAATAATAATCATGAAGCCGCCGGTACTTGCTTAAATATAGAATCGAATACTGCCTGGTATAAATTTGTAGCTTCAAAAGCAGGAACATTTACTTTTGTAATTACGCCAACTGTAACCACTGATGATATTGACTGGGTATTTTATGATTTGGGTCCAGAAGGCGATTGTAGTCAAGTTAATGCAGCTAATGCGATTAGATGTGCGGCTGGACATGGAATTACTTGTTCGCCCAGCTACTATAAAACTGGCTTAAGCATGACTGAAACAGATTTAACTGAAGATTTGGGCTGCCCTCCTGGACAGAATGGCTTTGTTAAATATGTTGATTTAATTGAGGGCCATACCTATGCTTTATTGATAGATAATTTTTCGAGCCAAAATAATGGTTTTACAATAGAGTTTGATGGTACTGCCGATTTTGCAGGACCTAAGGTTGATATAGATGTAGTAAAATTAAAACCCTGTACTGACGATCAGGCTTACACATTTAGCAGTAATTCTTCCAATTACGCATCTTTAAAATGGTCATTTGGTGAAGGCGCAAGCATTAGTTCTGCAACAACCGAAGGCCCATTTACTATAACATATAGCACACCTGGAGAGAAGATAGTAGTACTGGAAGCCGAATCGAGCAATTTGTGTAAGCAGGTGACAACAAAAACCATTATCGTAGCCAATACCCCTGATAAACCTGACATCTCGATCTCAAAAATAAACCTTTGTACTGGAGATGAGCTTCAATTATCAACTCCGTTTGTAAATTTAGCCACTTACCATTGGTCTGGTCCAAACGAGTTTACTTCTAATCTGCGAACTCCAAAAATTATAGTTACCGGACCAGAAAATGTTGGAGTATATACTCTTTTTATTCAGGTTGGTGATTGCGTTAGCCCTGTAAATTCTGTTAATGTTATTTCTGTAGATCCTATTCCTGAAGCAGTTTTCTCTATTAAAGTGAATAATAAATGTGAAGCCAATCAAAGCTTTTCTATTATTAACGCTTCTAAAAATTACACTAAAATTTTTTGGGATTTTGGCAATGATGTAAAAACGAATAGTGATTTTAGTTCTGATACGAAAATCCTAACCTTTAATACGCTTGGATTAAAAACAATTACGCTTACTGTTGAAACCAATAATGGCTGTAAATCTGTTATGACAAAAGATATATTAACTGAATTAAAGCCAGACAAGCCTGAGATCACTGTTAATCAACCTGCTTTTTGCTTAAAAGATGTGATTAAACTTTCTGTGCCACAACAGCCTGGAATTAGCTATTTATGGACTGGTCCGAATAATTTTACGGCAACTACAGCTACAGTAAATATACCTGTTAGCGATTTTAATGTTGCAGGAGAATATCAGGTTGTTTTAAAATCGGGTACCTGTAACAGTACACCAGCAACAATTATAATTCCTGCAATTGCGAATATTCCTGTTGCCGCATTTAGCACCGATCCCAATTTTAATATTAAATTTTCTGCACCTGTGCCGATAAAATTTAATAATAACTCTTTATACGGAGATACTTATTTGTGGGATTTTGGCGATAATTCCATCTCAACAGATGTAAATCCAAGCCATAACTACACAACAGATGGTACTTTTCGAATTACGTTAACGGCTAAATCAAATAATGGCTGCTTCACTTCTGTAACTCATGGCGATTTAGTAATTAAAAAAGATGCCTCCATTTTTACTCCAGGCGCTTTTAGCCCAAATGGAGATAATATTAATGATGAATTTGTTGTGGGAATCACTAATCTTAAAAAATATAGGCTTCAAATTTACAATCGACTTGGATCTATTGTTTTTATGACAGATAATATTTTCGATAATTGGAACGGGACATTTAAAGGTCAAGAGTTGCCAGTTGGTGTTTATTATTTTATTATTTTAGGCACAACATTAAACAACAATAATGTTAAATATTCAGGTTCTGTTACACTTTTAAGGTAAACTTTTCTAATCCAAAGTAAGGCCGATTTCCTTCAATAATATTGCGGCATTAAAGGTTTTACAAGGACCCTGTTTCAGTTTATAATCAAATTTCATTTCTCCATCCATAATTTGAATATCGAAGTGAAAATTCCTTAAAGTATCCTGATGTTTCTCTTTTAAATCGGCTAATTGTAAATCATGAGTTGCAAAAAGTGCAGGTGTTTTTTCAGCAATTAATTTCTCTACAAAAACTTTAGATCCGAGGTATTTGTCACGGCTATTCGTTCCACGTAACATCTCATCAATTAAAACGAAGGTACTTTTATCCTTTACAATATTATCCAAAATCATTTTAAGTCGGTTTAATTCAGCTTTAAAAGTAGAGGTACTTTCATTTAAAGAATCAATAATCCGCATGTAGGTATTAATAACAAAAACAGATAAAGTCATTTGTTCGGCACAAACTGGAGCGCCAGAATAAGCAAGAACCATGTTAATGCCTAGCGTACGAAGAAAAGTACTTTTCCCAGCCATATTAGAGCCCGTTACAATATCAACTGTTGGTTGTGCTTCTAAATTAAAATCATTTGTTACCCGTAATTTTTCGGCAATTAGTGGGTGTCCAATCGCTTTTCCCTCTAATTTAAAATCATCACTAATTACTGGAAACACCCAGCTAGGTTGATTATATGTAAGTGTAGCCACAGAAATCAGTTCTTCAAAATCTCCAATTCTATTTAGTGCCGCAATTACATCCTCTGATGCATTTTGATGCCAACGATCGAGATTGATGCAACACCTTAAATCCCACATTAAAAGTGCGTTTAAAATACCACCGACTAAAATATTAAGACGAGCATCAAAGTTTTTTATAATAACCGAAAGATCTTTTATCCTTTTACTCACCTGAACTTTAGATGTAAATAGATTTAAGATATAAGGGCTTTTCCAGTTTTGATTTTCTGTCCAATGAATGGCTAATGCATAATCATTTAAAAGATTAAACCCACCACCAAAACAATAAAATACTTTTGTAACCTTTGAGTTTATTAAAATATTCCAAGCTGTATTAATAAAAAAAAATGCAACCAGAAATTTCCATGCAGAGCCATTCAAAAATAAGCCAAGCAAAATCAAAGAAATAGAAATATAAGGCGCTAGTAATACATAAAATTTTAGAAGTTTAGAACGGGTAAAAGCCAATTGTTCACCAAGTTGGTTTTTAAGTTGAAGCTTAATTTTTTCTATCTTTTCAATATCATGCCCGTGCAAATTGGCTCTAAAATTAAAGGTTTCTTCAATTTTAGTAACCAGTTCTTTAATAGCTTCTTGTCTTTGTAAAATAACACTTACAGCATTTGCTGCAGATAAATTATTGACTAATAAAGCAATACCATTTTTGCTGTAGCAACGGTTTATTTTAGCAAATAAAGATGATCTACCAAAAATATCCAGATCAGAAGTATAAGTGTGCATTTCAGATTCGAAAGCCACACCATGATCGTAACCATTTTCAAAATCGTTCATTAAGTTACTTTCGTTTTGGTAAACCCACAAAAGTTGTTTCAGGTAATCTATCTTACGATCTAAAGCGCTTTGTTTTCTAACAATAATTATAAAACCAGCTACTGGCAAAACCAAAGCAAAATAAATCATCACCCGCCAATTATCATCGGCAGAGCTTACTAACAATACAAAGAAAAGTATTTCTAAAAAAAATAAACCAATGCGCATAAACGACAATTGATCTATTCTTTTTTTAGTTTGATTAATTTCGTCAGTTAAATCAGTGATTTTCTGGCTGTAGCTTGATAATATTTCTTGTTGCGTTTTTAACATTATATTTGGAGTCTCAAAAACGATAAATATAGGTAAAATATTAAATGAAGATTACGCTGATTGCAATAGGTAAAACCGAGGATAAGTATTTAATTGAGGGCATTGATAAATACATCAATCGCCTAAAACATTATATTAACTTTAACTTTTTGGCTATACCAGATGTAAAAAATGTTAAAAATTTAAGTGAGGCACAACAGAAAACCAAAGAAGCAGAACTGTTGCACAAACAAATTACCAACGGTGATGTTGTAATTTTATTAGATGAAAAGGGGAAGAAATATACTTCAGTTGCTTTTTCAGCGTATTTAAATAAACAAATGGTTGGCAGTGTGCAACACCTTATATTTATAATTGGTGGGCCTTATGGCTTTGATGAAAGCATTTATAAAAGAGCAAATGGCTTAATCTCACTTTCTGACATGACATTTTCTCACCAAATGATTCGTTTATTTTTTGTTGAGCAGCTATACCGAGGATTTAGCATTTTAAAAGGTGAGCCATATCACCATGCCTAAAAGAGAAAAAACCTCTTTAAATATGGAATTAACCAGATTAAATCATCATTATAAAAAAAGGAAATTATGTTACTAGATAAATATAAACGGAACTATAGATTTAAAAGTAACCAGAAAGGAAATGATAAATACCTTTGGATAAGCCTAATCGCATCAGCAATAATTGTAATTGCGATTTATTATTTCTCTTAGAAGTATCTGTGCGATTTAATATGCTTTTAAAAGATCTCCTGCAAACATTTTTAAACTATAATCGTCACCCTTAATTTATTTCAGGGTCTATTATGGCAGGAAAGATGCTGAAACAAGTTCAGCAGGACGATCGACTCAGCTAGTGAAGCTAAAATTGGCCAATATGAATAAATATTAATTGAACTCAGGTTATTAAGAAGTCCACCTCCAGTCAAATTATAAAATATTGAACATAAAAAAACACCGTACAAATTGCACGGTGTTTTTTTGTTTTATATTGAAAAAGCTTAAACGCCTTTTTTACTCGTCATGCTTGCTTTTTTTGCAGGTGCCGAAGTTTTAGTAGTTGCTTTAGCACTTGCTGTTTTTGCGCCTGTATTTTTTTGCTTTTTATCTTCCGCAGCTTTTTCTTCTGATAATTTAACCTCTGCAGGTGTACCCGGAGTATCAGGAGTATCTTCAGTGAACAAAGGCAAATCCTTAATTAAGTTATACCAAGTAATAATTTTTTTCATATCTGAAGCATAAACTTTCTCTTCATCATGTCCTGGCGCTACCTCGTTAAAAAAAGCACGTAAGGTAGCAGTATCAGCTTTAGCATCAGGCGTAGTTCCTTTTGCAGAAATTTTAGTAAAAATATCTACTAATTTAATTTCTTCTTCTTCACCATACACTGTAATATCTTCTAAAGAAGCCAATTTTGTGTTTGTGATATTAGCTACAATTTTAACTTTTTGAGCATCTAAGCTCTCTAAAATGTAACCAACTTTATTTTGTCCCACAAGTTTAAATAAACCTGGTCTGCCAGATACGGCAACAATTCCTCTTAAGTTCATATATAATAAGTTTGGCGTAAAAATTTGCCTAGAGGGATAAAACACTCAAGGCAAATCGCTTTACGAAATTAATCTTCTAATACTTCGATTGCTAAAATTTTGTCGCCTTGACGGATATCATCAACAACGTCTACGTTTTCAATCACTTTACCAAAGCAAGTATGGTTACGATCTAAATGTGCTGTATTGGTTCTGCTGTGGCAGATAAAAAACTGTGAACCGCCAGTGTTACGACCAGCATGAGCCATTGATAAAACACCACGATCGTGATATTGATTTTCGCCATCTAATTCACAATCGATTTTATAACCTGGGCCACCAGTACCTGCTAAGTGTGCTTTAGCTGGATCTTTTGAGTTAGGGCAACCACCTTGAACCATAAAGTTAGGAATTACACGGTGGAAAGCTATTCCATCATAAAAGCCTTCCTTAGCTAATTTTTTAAAGTTTGCAATTGCTTTTGGCGCATCATTTTCGTAGAATTCTACGGTCATATCGCCTTTTTCTGTTTTTATTATAGCTTTACTCATATCAATTTTTAAATATTAATTATTCCCGTTGGAACAATTTATTTTACACATAAAAGGCAAAAATAACAAAATTGTATAACTTATAACATCATTAAATTTTTCTAAACAGTTTAAATGCGGTATTTTAGTATTTTAAGTGATTAAGGTTTTGAGAAAAAAATATTATATCCTGCTTACGCTTCTCCTATGCAGCTTTTTAGTTAAAGCATCTTCTATTTTAATTTATATGGATGAAGGCCAGAAAAACCACTTAAAGGCTTACGGCATAGCTTACTGGACAATTAGCAAACAAGTTGAAGTAGATTGGCTTTTAAATTATCGTGGCGGAAGTTTTTTAATCAAATACAATAAGACGGTTGAAGATGAATGTAAAATAAGAGGCGTATCTTATGAAGTAGTTGCTGATGGAAAGGTTATTAACCTATTAAACGAAATCAGCGATCCATCTGTAAACATGGAAATGGTGAAACTGGAAAAGACACCTAAAATTGCCGTTTACTCTCCAAAAAGCAAATTGCCCTGGGATGATGCCGTTACCCTTGTGCTTACCTATGCAGAAATACCTTACGATGTGATTTACGATGACGATATTTTACAGGATAAGTTAAGTAAATATGATTGGTTACATCTTCATCATGAGGATTTCACTGGTCAATATGGGCGCTTTTGGTCAGCTTTTAGATATGCTAACTGGTATCAGGAAGATGTAAAAAACCAGGAAAGTATGGCTAAAAGATTAGGTTACAAAAAAGTTTCTGAAATGAAGCTAGCTGTTGCCAAACATATTAAAGAATATTGTGCAGGTGGCGGTTTTTTATTCGCGATGTGCTCTGGAACAGATAGTTTTGATATTGCATTGGCTGCAGAAGGTGTAGATATTTGTGCGGCCATGTTTGATGGTGATCCAGCAGATCCAAATGCTCAATCTAAACTTGATTTTAGTAAAACACTTGCTTTTCAAAACTTCAAGCTAGATAATAACCCCATGAATTATGAGTTTTCTGATATTGATGCTACTCAAACCAGAGGACTTAATGAAGGCAATGACTATTTTACATTATTTGATTTTTCTGCCAAGTGGGATTTAGTTCCAACTATGCTTACACAAGATCATGATAAAGTGATAAAAGGCTTTATGGGACAAACTACTGCCTTTAAAAAGAATCTTGTTAAAACCAGTGTTACCGTTTTAGGCGAAAATAAAGGAGCGGCAGAAGTGAGGTATCTCCATGGTGAAATTGGAAAGGGACAATTTACTTTTTACGGTGGTCATGATCCAGAAGATTATCAGCATGCAGTTGGCGATCCTCCTACGGATTTAAGCTTGCACCCCAATTCTCCAGGTTATCGTTTAATATTAAATAATGTACTTTTTCCTGCTGCAAAAAAGAAACCGCAGAAAACATAGAAACTGTTTAAATTTCACTAAATATTTTACTCCGTCACCCTGAATTTAGTTCAGGGTCTTTTAAGATAGATTCTGAAACAAGTTCAGAATGACGATCATTTTTTTAAACAAAATTTAAACAGTTTCTAACTCAATCATCACTGATTTATAATAAAATTATGCTTTGTTTTGAGTTCAATACATGGCATTATTCCTATTATGTATACAAAATAAAACACTTCTTCAATTTAACATATCATTAACATCATAAGTTAAAACAACACCAAGAAGATGCTGTAGAACAGCATTTTACAAAAAATAATCGTAACACAAATAATACTTTGGCACACCTTTTGGAAGTGGCTCATAATTAACAAAACCCGGGTTGAAAATAAACCGAGTTTTTTAAATAGAACATTTACAAAGAAAATATTATGAAAAAGTTACTAATTGGTGCGAGCGTATTATTATTATCAACTGGTGCATTTGCACAAACAAAAATGACTGGCGAAACGGCTAGATTTGGATTAAAAGCTGGAGTTAACCTTTCGAAATTCCATGCAAGTGGTAATGGAGCTGATGCTTTTAATGACAATGTTAAAAACAATGTTGGCTTTAATGTAACAGCTTATGGTGATTTTGGTGTTGGAAATAACTTCTTTATCCAGCCAGGAATTTCGTTACAAAATAAAGGTGCAAAATTTGAAACCACAACAACTGTTGGCAACGTTGTTACAACGGCATCTACAAAAGCTAACTTAATGGCTATTGAAGTTCCAATTAATGCAGTGTTCCGTATTCCTACTGGCGATGCTGGCGCAATTCAGATTAGTGCAGGACCTTACATTGGTTTCAACATCTCTGGTAAAGATAAAAATGAAATAACTACTACTGGAAGCAATAATGCAGGTAGCACTTCTACTGAAAATGATTTGAAATTTGGTAGTTCAAACGACAAAGATTACAGCAGTACTGATTTTGGTGCAAACTTTGGATTAGCTTACCGTTTAAACTCTGGTTTTACCGTTGGTGCTAATTATGGTTTAGGTTTCTCTAACTTGGTTCCAAAAGATAGAAGAGTTAATGATAACAAATTAACTAACCGTGTTTTAGGTTTCTCAGTTGGTTATTCATTCTAATCATAACCAGCCAAAAAATAAAAAAGTCCCGATTCACATCGGGACTTTTTTTATGCTGTAAATTTTGTTAATCGTAGAAATTCCAGGTCACGCCAAACTTTAATAAGGCATCTTGCATTGGGTAACGTTTAACGGTATAATATCCTGGGCTAAATAATCCTTGATTTATATAATCGTATTTAACGAAAAGGTTGGCACGTTTTAAGTTGGCTTTGAAAAACACATCTACCACTGGAGTAGATTTCATAATGGTATTATCACGTATATAAAACTGTGCCGTTGCTGGCGAATATGAATAATTTGCATATTCTGTATTATACCTTACATCAAAACCAAAATTGGCTTTTAACACCTTAAAAAATGTTTGATCGAAGTAAAAACTATTGCATGTATAAAAATCTGGTGTTCTTAATACATCCTTATTATCTGTTTTTTGGTAAGCAAGATAATTTTCCATTACGAACTTCCCAAATCTCCATTTTTTAGAAATATCTAATCTTATTAAACTAATATCACCAGTTTCTTGAATGGGTACAATGGTATTATTTCCAAGCACTCCGAAGTAAAGGTAATTACTGGTTAAAAAATACTTCGCCCCTGCATCAATGCCTAGCTTATCATTTAAGTAATTGAAAGATAAATTGGCAACTTTAGTATTTTTAAAACTGTTATCCCATTTGTAATGGTTTCCGCTGTAATGGGTAAAAAGTTCTGATGGGGATTGATTTTGCAAATATGCACCTAAAACAATTCTACCGATAGACTTACTCAATAATACATTACTTTTTGCTTCGTAAAGGAAATCACCTGCGTTTCTACCCTGCACTATTTGTTGCACATCTAAATTAAGATCGATATTGGCCGTAAATCTATAACCCAAATTACCTAGTACAGTAATGTTTTGGAAAGCGAAATCACTATTTTCATATAGCGTATTATTACTTCTTATGCCTAAAGATTTATATTGATAATATTCATGCCTTATTCCGGCATCAAGTTTAAGCTCATTCTTAATTACTGATGAATTTTTAGCACGTAAAAAGAAGCTATAAAGAAATTCATTTTTAACCCTCACAACATGTGTTGAATCATTAGTGTAAGTGGCTGCATCAGCTAAATTGCCTTCACGATTTAAGGCTGTAGGTAAAGCTACGTGATTATCTGCCTCGTTTTTAGTAAAATTATAACCATTGCTGTTATACTCAAAAGTATAGGTTACCTTATTGGTTGGCAAAACAGAATTATTAGTTGTTAAAGAAGAATCTATCCGTCCTACGTAATACGTTTGCTTTAAAAACAAAGTGTTTTTTCGATATAAATTTCTGGCTGTTCTTAAATTAACCTGCTCTGCATCTCTACTGATTTTGGAGTAATTAGGAGAAAAGATGGTGTCTTGTGCAACCGATCCATTTTCATAAGCACGCATGGTATTAAATATAGCCGATGCCCATAAATTATACCTTTTATTAGGTGATTGATACCAGCTAAAAATAGCAACATTTAAATTATCGCCACGCTGTCTGGCATAAAAACCTCTTGAATCGCCACGATTGAAATTTACACCTGCATTCCAATTCTTTTTCAGGTTTTGGGAATGTATGGCTTTAAAAAGCTGCTCTTTTTGTCCTGCACTTATTAAATATAAACTAGTAAAGGGTGCTCTTGCCTGGTAATAAATAATATCTTCGGGTGTTAAGGCGTAATAATCCAAAGAATGATAGCCTTCATCAAAACCAATTCTCTTACTAGGCTCATACAATAACGGTCTTGCTGCCAAACCCATATTACCATTATTTATAGTAGGATGTTTTGGCTGCAATAAAGGGCTGTAGTTTTGAATATTTACTGTAGACGTATCTAAGGGCAACAATATTATACTATCCTTTGCAAGCGCTAGTTTAGTAAAACGAATAAACTTAGCCGTATAAATAACGGTATCTTTATTACCATCTAATTTTTTACGGATAGAATCTGCTTCTTTGTTATTACCAATATTTGTTTTCAAATCTTGTGCAAACGCAGTATTAAGCCCGGCACAGAGTAAAATAAAAAAACAAATTTTTAACAGTCGCCCCATCTTATAATTCAGAAATTAAGCGGGTTAAAATTTCGGTCATTTTAGGTTCTGCCTTGGCCGCAGCTTCTAAAATTTCTTCCAGGTTAAAAGGTTTTAAATCTTCAGGGAAACCTTCATCTGTTAATACTGAGATAGCAAAAACGGGCAAACCAGCATGGTTAGCCACAATAACTTCGGGCACGGTACTCATTCCAACGGCATCAGCACCAATTAAACGTAAGTATTTATATTCTGCTTTGGTTTCTAAATTAGGTCCTGAAACAGCTACATACACTCCTTTATGGCATTTTATATCAACCGTTTTTGCAATTTCAATTGCTTTAGAAATGATAGAACGTTTGTATGGCTCACTCATATCAGGAAAACGCGGTCCTAATTCACTTTCTATCAAACCTCTCAATGGGTTATCGGGCTGCAAATTAATATGATCTTCAATAATCATTAAATCACCCTTTTTAAAATCAGGATTTATGGAGCCTGCAGCGTTAGAAACAATTAAATTTTCTATGCCTAAACCTTTCATTACCCTTACCGGAAAGGTAATTTGTTGCATGCTATAGCCTTCATAATAATGTAAACGACCTTGCATGGCAACTATTTTTTTTCCATTAAGTGTTCCAAGTATCAGCTTGCCACTATGAAACTCCAATGTAGAAATTGGAAAGTTAGGGATATTAGAGTACATCAATTGATGCTCAATTTCTATTTCTTTAACTAAACCGCCTAAACCAGTACCTAAAATAATGCCTATTTCTGGTTTAAAGTTTTCAGTTTTACGTTTTATATATTCAACGGTTTCTTCTATTGCTCTTAACATAGTTTAAAATAAGTGCATCAAAGTTAATTTTATCTTCTTCAAATAAATCAACTTCAATGGGTAAATAATATGCTGGTAAATTTACCAGTAAATCTTCAAATCCGGTAGCTTTTAAACGTTGACTATCCTTTTCTGTTGTGATGATTATTTTTTCTTTTTTGTTGCCGGATTCAAAATCTGTTTTCAATCTTTTTATATCATCTAAACTAAATGCATAATGATCTGCATAGCGATGATGGTGGATTGAATCTGTATATTTTTTCAACTCTTGTATTAATGGTTCTGGATTTGCAATTCCAGTTAAGAGATAAATATCAGCATTTTTAACCGAATCCAAATTACGTTTTTCATTCTTATACAATGCATTTAAATCGCTATACTTTAAATAAGAATGTAGTACCGGCTGATTGGCATTTGGCTGCAATTCATTTATCGAAGCTTGTTGATCTACATGTAACAGGGGTACCGGCGATTTGGTTACCAACAATACATCTGCTCTTTTACGTGAAGAAAAAACATCTCGTAAGTTTCCGGCAGGTAATAAAAATTGAAAATTGCCCAACTTACTAAACTCGAAAAGCAAAATATTAAGGCCTGCAGTTACCTTTCTGTGTTGAAAGGCATCATCCAAAATAATTACATCATGGTTATTCTTTAATTGATTAATTCCATTTACCCGATCTTCGCACACGGCAACAGTAACATGCTTAAATTTCTTATAATATTGTAATGGTTCATCACCAATACGCTCGGCAGTTGCACCGTCATCGGCAAGGATAAAGCCTTTAGTTTTTCTACCATAACCGCGACTTAAAATGGCAACCTTTTCTTCGCTCAGTAAACGAACAAGATATTCTGTTGTGGGTGTTTTGCCCGAACCTCCTACAGCAAGATTGCCCACGCAAATAACAGGAAGATCAAATTTTGTTGAGGAGATAATTTTCCAGTCGTAAAGTTTCTTTCTAAGGATGATAGCCATACCGTAGAGAATTGAAAATGGAAAAAGTAAAAGGCGTAAATATTTAACTAGCATACGGTGTTTCAAAAATACAGATTATTTAAAAAAGAAAGGCATCGCTCGATGGATACCTTATAATTGAACCTTGAAACAATGAAAATGGTTTGGGCAGTATTTCGGATTTCTTTTACCTATAACAGCAAAATTTCAATTTGAGTTAAACTCATTTCTTTCTTAATATTCTAATAAGCTCAATCCGCATCAAAAAACCTCTGCTAAGTTTGTTCTTAGCAGGGGTTTTAAATTAAAGTGTACTTTAAAAAGTTTTCAAAACTGTTATGCGGGGAGCACCTCGGTTGGTTCATTATCTGGTATGTGATTTCGTTTTGCCAACAAATCAGAATTCTAATTTGATTATTGTGTGTAAAATTGGTATTAAATATTATGTATGGTTCAGGCATTAGGTAAGGTAATTTGCTAACACAACTACTTATCTCCAGATCAACAATCCGAATAACGCTACTGAATTAATTTTGAAACATAGATCCTTAATAGGCACAGTGTTTCTTTTTAAATAATCTTGTTGTTTTTTAATAGCAAATGGGCGCTGCTATCTTTTATTAAGCTAAGTTATATCCTAGGGGGAGATTAATTTTAAATGTAAGAATTTAATTCATAACACAGCGAAATATTACGATTATGAAAGTTGTTATAGCAAAACTGCTTAATCTACTAACAAATCCAAACTACTGTTTCTTCGTAAAGCTCTCAATCGGCATGGTCAATTATTCGGGAAGCACTGCGTAAGCCCACCCACTGCCTTAAACAGAAAAATTGCAAGCCGACAATTTTTGGTTCTTTTTGTTGTCAAAAAGAATAAGGCCACCGCGGCAGCGGAAAATGAAGATTTGTCTTGCCAGACAGGCGTCGTACCTTTTTCTTAACAAAAAGGTACCCAAAAGTCAAGGCTTGCATCCTTTCTTGAATAGCAACATTATAATTCTTAAAGCAGTAATACGAGGCTTAGCCCAAAACACAATCCCTACGCCCGCTTCATATTCCTTTGGTTATTCGTAAAACGGAATTAAGTACAAGAATTATAATAAGCTATCCTGCGAAATGCTGCTATGCCTGGGCGTAATCGGAAAAGATAAAATATAATTGAAAGTTAGTTTAGCGATCGACTAACCAATTAACAAGTCCAAACCACTTTCTTCGTTCACCTCTCAATCGGCATGGTCAATTATTCGGGAAGTACAAGCAAAGCCTACTCATTGCCTTAAAAAGATAATTGCGAATCGTTAAACTGCTTCTTTGCTTGCAGAAAAAAGAGAATACTTCCTGGTAGATGAAAGCATTGTTTATGTTTACTAGCGATAAAGATTGCTTCGTACCTCGCAATGACGGTTCCTATATACTGGATTCCTTCTTTGTACCCCTACAATACCTTCCCGACGACTGGATTCTCTCCAGCGGAGCTTCAGATGAACTCCCGATAATCGCATTTTCCAAAATACTTAACAAAAGGTTCCCAAAAGTCAAGACTGACTATTCATCTAAATATGGTAGCCAACGCCCATGGTTATACCAAACGTTTGATTATAGCGAGCAACCTGTCCCTCAACTATTTTCTTTTGCTGATCGGTTATTGATTGATAATAGCGAGCCTTTATTGATCCCGAAAGCTTTTTTAGTATTTCATAATTTAATTCAATCTTACCAGTCCATCCAAATTCTGATCGGTTATCTTTTGATGGATCAAACTGATATACATATTTAAAACTTTGCAGTTTAAATACCTCATTACCTTCAGCATCATTAGATAATTCAAATACATTGGGTATAATTCCTTTTAATGTGCTACTTAACCAATAGGCATAATAAGCGCCTAATGATGCTGAAGTATAAAGCCTTTTAACAATTTTAACATGATATTTGATGTTAAAAGGGAGTTGTAGATAGGTATTATTATTTTGCTGATAGATGCCATTCTGATTTTTGATTAAATAATTTTTTTGAATAATCCCTGGAGAACTCTCCAAACTAAACTGCTTATTTAACCCGTAATCTACATTAATACTAGCCATATAACCCTGGTTATTTTCCAGCTTAAGTTTCCCATTGTTCATTTTATAATCTAGTTTGTTGTAGCTTACACCTGCATCAGCACCAATAATAATCTGAGCATTTACTTTACAAATGCTACAAATAAAGCATATGAAGTAACATATTTTTTTTATTTTCATTTAGAAGTTGATGAATACCATTATAAACGGTAAAAAGAAAAGACAACTTTAAGATCATAAAAAACGCAAACTTTTTATATGACAAAAAGTTTATAGTTGTTATAGTGCCTGAAACTAAAAACGTGTCCTATTTGTAACTCTTTACACACACCTAGTACAACCTCCAACATACATTATAAATACTCATGAGAATTATGAGCTAGTAGATGGCATGGACCGGCTAAAATACTAGGCATCTTATATTAAATTGCATGCCATAAGGAACCAATAACTAGAAACCTTAAACTCATCAATTTAGGATTTCTAGATATAGAAATATTTTTATATCAAATTCTTATGCTTTGTTTTCAATTTCCACAAATAACAAAAATTTAGTTTAAATTCCTTAACTTATTCGATAAATACAAAGAAATTATCCAGCAGATTATGAAAGGTATTAGCAACAGAAAAATAATACCAGATATAATTGAAAAACTTAGTATAAAAATGAATGGAGCAATATAAAGTAGAATTTTAAAATTCTTTTTCTTAATATAAAACGGCAATAACACGATTAGTATGTGGCTGAGCAGTATAAATATCGATAGCATTCCATATCCGATTCTTCGACCAGTTAAAAATGGTTGAAACAACCCTAATTCAAATTGGTATAAAAATATCCACCCCTTAACATATGCCCCTGTGAATAAACTAAAAAAGATCATTAGACACAAGGTTATTATAAGTTTTATGCTCATAATTTTTTAATTATAAGATCCTCTTCCTGTTGCCCCGTGTCCACTATTTTTGTTTGCATTTGGTTTATCCCTCAAAGCTTGCCCATGTCGCCTGATGTATTATGTAACACTCCCTTCGAAACACAACTTAGGCCAGCTCCACCAGCATTCATTCATCTCAAGGCTGCATCTGTACAATTATAGTTAAGCAGGTCGTACTGCGTCTCTACTAAGTCCCGATTAACAGCATTAAGTGCGGCTTTGAATTCATCTTTTGTTACAGTTATTGTATAGCTATCATCAAAGACATGTGGCTATTATCTTTATTAAAACTTTAGAGTCTGCGTGACTTCCATGAGTATCTGGATAAAAGCCTATTGTCTGTCTTACATTTGTACCATCTGTATTATTTTTTTCAAAAGTATGGTCTAAATAGAAAAATCGCCAATGTGAATTGATGTCTATTTATAACAAGTTAAAAGTTAAAAAATACCAATAACCACCTTGATTTATTATCATCCAAGCCATTAACTTATGTGTTCTAGGTTCAAAAAGAAGCAGCCCCATAGGAATGTCTGGTGTAGCCTTATTGTAATATGTCAATATAAAAGGAAGTAACTTATGTAACTCTCCATCTTTTCCAAAATGTTTAAAATAAGTTGAATCATTTATAAAGAACCTTGTTGGTACAACAACTAAATTTTTGATACCAACTGAATCTACAAGATGTAACATCTTAGGGAACATTCTATCAAAAAGAATTTTTCGCTCATTCACTCTAGTTTTTGAGCTATCGGCAAGAATATTATCAAAATATACAAATTTTTCAAACACAGAATCTCTAAGAGTAGAACTATAGGCTCGATTATCAAAATATTCAAATAAGGACCTAGCATTTTGAATGTACTTTTTCTCATCTTCTGTTAGATCATTCGTTTGTGCAAAACAAACTATTGTTAAACAAGAAAATAAACAGAAGGTAAATAGTTTTTTTGTTTTCATATTTTTTTGTATTTCACAACAGCAATAATCCAAACAATAATAAATGGAAATAGAAGGATCAGAAAACCAATATTTAAAATACAAAATGCACAAATAAAAATAATTGGGGCAAGGACTAATGCTTTATTGAAATACGTCTTATTAGTTATGAAAGGTAATATAAATATGATCGTATGAGAAAAAACAAGAACTCCCCAAGCCAGTATATTTTTTATTGATTCATGTTTTAACATTTTTACAGGAAATTCGTAAAACTCAAATCCAAACAGAAACCCCCATTGTTTTATTTTAATCCCCATAAACAGGCTGCTAATAATCATTAGAACCAAAAGCAATTTTATTCCTTTCATATTCATATTAAATTAATTACAAGGGCCCTTGCTCGTAGGAGCTTCTCCACCTGCTTTATCCGATGTAGGATAGTTATTCCTAAGTTCTTGTCCAAAGTCTCCTGGAGTATTATTAAATACACCTCTTGACACACTGGGAAGAGCAGAGTCTGCAGCATTCATCCATTTTAATGCCGCATCTGTACAGTTGTAATTTAAAACGCTATAATTTGAAGTGCTAAAATCTTCTTTTATTTTTGCGAGGGCTGATGTAAACTCAATATTATTTACTTCCCTTGAATAACTAATATCGTATTCATGTCCACTATTATCCATAATATGTCCCTTAGTATAAATACCGGGGACTAATGGATCAGGGCTTGGGTAAAATCCCAAAATCTGCTGTACTTGTGTCCCATCCGTATTAACTTTTTGAAAACCGACAAAGGCATGCCCGACATCGAATTTTTCACCTGCTTGAACCAAGACTAAATTACTCGTTGGGCCGCTTACAGCGATAATATTCGATTGGAAATTTGTCCCTGCTATAGGCTGATCAACATATATCGTTAACTTATAATATGCCGCAGTCTTCCCATCATTAAAACAATCCAAATACTTATCTATATTTTCGATAGGCTTTTCTTTAATTTCTTGAATAATCGAATTTTCTATATCCTCAACAGTTAGGGCGTCTGGATCAAGCGTATTATTTCCATTTCCATCGCCAGTACCTCCCGGATCGTTAGGCCCATTAGGGGGGTCAGGGTACCAAATATCTGTACAGACAATTCTTTCATCGGAGTCCTCTAACGAATATACCTCCCCACAGAATCCTTGTGGCCAATTACAGGTTGGACTATAAATAATATTTACACTTCCACCACAGTAGCTGGGACTTAAAGAAGAAAATCTGCAGTTTACTACCACCGTGTTACATGAAGTTTCTACATAAGAAATAGAATTAGGACCTCTTAACCCTGATTTATTAACTGCTAGTAATCGTTTATTCTGATAAGATTGGCTTACCTTGCCATTCACATACTCGAGTAAAAAATTTTGTTTATTTTTAAGATTGGTGAGTAATAGATTACCAGTAAAGTTATCTATTGTAAAATCATCCTTGGCCTTTGTCGATGCTTCCGTAGTTTGTGGATAATAATAAAATGCTTTGAAGAAATCTTTTTCATTCTTTACCATTAAATAGGTTGCCGCGTTAATTTCATTTGCCTCTAATAATTTGTTATCCTTCTTTAGCCTAGGTATTAAGCGATAAAATACATATGAAACAGTATCATTTACTATTTGTGCATTAGGATGCTCCCAATCGGGAGTCCATATCATATCCTTTTTGACACTAGGTATGAATTTTTCATCCAAGTTAAGTAAATAAAATTGATCTTTTATTGCTTTCAATCTAGCTTTAAAATCTGGACCATCTTTCGAAAGAGTTGTTTTAGCATTATCTTTCAAATCTGCATTTGAACGCTCTTTCTTGCAAGAATTAAAACAAAGACAAATAATAAATAGTGACCAAGGAATGAGTAGAATTAATTTGTTTTTTTTCATAGGCTTTAGAATTACTTAAGTGTATTATTTTATAGCATGATGTGTAAACGAAGATAATTCCATAATATTAAGAAAACAATAATATTATATAAATATTTTTACCGATTTGCTTTAGATTTATTTAGATCAATCAAATAATTACATGCTGCAACCTATCCACGCACCAAAAAAGAATGAGGCTGCCATAATAGGCCCTCCAAGAGCTGCCCCTATTAGCGCGGCACCTGTATAGCCCTGTGAGCCGCATAATTCACCACCATTAATGTTTTTCATTTTGTTCAATTCTAACTTTTTCATGTTGTTTTAATTTAAATTGCTTTCCTACTCATTTAAGGTTTTTCAGATTACACCTATGCTGGCCAAAACATAAAACAAGTATTGCTTTAATTTTTTTAATTTTAAAAAAAATACACCAAACGGCAGTTTATAAGTACACAAATGTAAAACCTATAATACTTACAGTAAGCTCAATCGCATCAAAAAAACCTCTGCAAAGTTTATTCTTAGCAGAGGTTTTAAATTAAAGTGTACTTTAAAGGTTTGCAAAACTGTTATGCTGGGAGCACCAAGGTTGGTTCATTATCTGGTATGTGATTTCGTTTTGCCAACAAATCAGAAAAATATTTCCGAGCAGTATTATTTAAATCTAAAAGAGCGTTATAAAAAACATTATCCTCTGCAATGGCTAAAGCCAATACATACCTGCTATATGTATTATAATTATCCGTTAAGTTTTTACGAAGTGCTTTGGCATCGAAAACTACTTTTGTAGCTGTTATAGTACTGCGTTTAGAAAAAAGCTGGTTAAATAAGTCATTGGCTCCTTTTAGGCGATTAATATGATTATTTAAGCTTAAAATTTCGACCAAAGGAGCATAAGTTGCATTCTCTAAATCTGCCACTAAGTTGATAATGGCATTACTTTCTGCTTCATAATTGAGTTTTGGTAAAGCTTTATAAGTAGTAAACAAAAGGTTTAAACGGATATAAGCATCTATTTCTGTTTTATTGTTTGATAGTTCGAAAACCTTAAGCTGCCTTTTTAAAATAGCAAAAGCCAAATCTCGTTCCTCATCTAGGGCAATCAACTCTAAAGTTTCTGCCTGTGCCCTTACTTGTAACATCGATTGATCGTACAGAGATACATCTGCCTTTAGCTTTTCGGTATATACTGCAATGTGCTTGTCTGTACTTACATCAATCCCCATGGTGATTAAATCATCCAAGTTGCGTTTTACAAATTGCCCTAACTCTAATTGTGAAAGCTTGGTAAGCCTTAATTCATGTAATTTTTTCATTTAATTTTTAATTTGGTTATTGTGTGTAAAATTGGTGTTCAATATTATGTATGGTTCAGGCATTAGGTAATGTAATTTGCTAACGCAACTACTTATCTCCAGATCAACAATCCGAATAACGCTACTGAATTAATTTATGAAACATAGATCCTTAATAGGCACAGTGTTTCTTTTTAAATAATCTTGTTGTTTTTAATAGCAAATGGATGTTGCTATCTTTTGGTAAACTAAGGTTATACTAGGGGGAGATTAATTTTAAATGTAAGAAATTAAATTACATAATAACACACGTTGTATATTTTTTAATACTTTTTTAATAAGCACTAAAAAGTCTATCCAAACAATAAGTAAATAATTTAGATTTTTTGATTTCCCATTGGTTGCTTCATTGTTCGCAATAATCTTTCTCCGTGATTTCTCTGTTTCCGTGGTCAATTAAACGCTATGTTTCAACGGCTACCCATAACAAAACCAGAAGACCTTATTATCCTGAGCTTCGCGAGAAACCTAAACAAGTTATTGAAGAACCTTCCCGACGATCGGATTCCCTCCATTGCAGCCTCAGATAAGCTCCCGACGACCGGATTACTTCCATTGCAGCCTCAGATAAGCTCCCGACGGCTGGATTCCCTCCATCGCAGCCTCAGATAAGCTCCCGACGACTGGATTCCCTCCATCGCAGCCTCAGATAAGCTCCCGACGACCGGATTCCCTCCATTGCAGCCTCAGATAAGATCCCGACGACTGGATTCCCTCCATTGCAGCCTCAGATAAGATCCCGACGACTGCATTCCCTCCATTGCAGCCTCAGATAAGATCCCGACGACTGGATTCCCTCCATTGCAGCCTCAGATAAGCTCCCGACGACTGGATTCCCTCTGGAATTGCGCTTAAAACACTAACAAGTCCAAACCACTGTTTCTTCGTTAAGCTCCCAATCGGCATGGTCAATTATTCGGGAAGCACAATCTAATCCCACCCACTGCCTTAAACAGAAAAATTGCGAGCCGACAATTTTTGGTTCTTTTTGTTGTCAAAAAGAATAAAGCCCACGTGGCAGCGGAAAATGAAGATTTGTCTTGCCAGACGGGCGTCGTACCTTTTTCTTAACAAAAAGGTACCCAAAAGTCAAGGCTTGCATCTTTTCTTGCATAGCAACATTATAATTCCGACAGCAGTAATATGAGGCTTAGCCCAACACACAATCCTACGCTCGCTGCATATTCCTTTGGTTATTCGGATAATGAAAATAAATACAAGAATTATAATGAGCTATTCTACGAAATGCTGCTATGCCTGGGCGTAATCGGAAAGTTCAGTGATATAATTAAAGTCAGTTTAGCGATTGCGCTTAATCCACTAACAAGTCCAAACCACTGTTTCTTCGTTAAGCTCCCAATCGGCATGGTCAATTATTCGGGAAGCACAATCTAATCCCACCCACTGCCTTAAACAGAAAAATTGCGAGCCGACAATTTTTGGTTCTTTTTGTTGTCAAAAAGAATAAAGCCCCCG
>NZ_RQRS01000002.1:373622-374225 GCF_004335085.1 Pedobacter nototheniae
CGTTAAGCTCCCAATCGGCATGGTCAATTATTCGGGAAGCACAATCTAATCCCACCCACTGCCTTAAACAGAAAAATTGCGAGCCGACAATTTTTGGTTCTTTTTGTTGTCAAAAAGAATAAAGCCCCCGCGGCAGCGGAAAATGAAGATTTGTCTTGCCAGACAGGCGTCGTACCTTTTTCTTAACAAAAAGGTACCCAAAAGTCAAGGCTGGCATCCTTTCTTGCAAAGCAACATTATAATTCCGACAGCAGTAATATGGGGCTTAGCCCAAAACACAATCCTACGCTCGCTGCATATTCCTTTGGTTATTCGTAAAACGAATGTAAGTACAAGAATTATAATGAGCTACTCTGCGAAATGCTGCTATGCCTGGGCGTAATCGGGAAGTTCAGTGATATAATTAAAGTCAGCTTAGCGATTGCACTTAATCCACTAACAAATCCAAACCACTGTTTCTTCGTTAAACTCCAAACCGGCATGGTCAATTATTCGGGAAGTACAATCTAATCCCACCCACTGCCTTAAACAGAAAAATTGCGAGCCGACAATTTTTGGTTCTTTTTGTTGTCAAAAAGAATAAAGCCCCGCGGCAGCGGAAAA
>NZ_RQRS01000030.1 GCF_004335085.1 Pedobacter nototheniae
CTTGTATTTATTAATCATAGAAATGGATGGATAAATCCTGTGACTGGATGGAAAATTATGCAAGCACAAATTGCTATATTTTTTGAGGACAGATTTAATCAATGACACAGTTTATTGAACAGACCCTCATCCCTATTTAATCCACAATATAAAACATACTATTCGCTGCAAGTTCAATACTGTCAACTGCAAGTTCTAAACTGCCAACCTCTAACCTTAAACTATCTACCACAAGTTCAATACTGTCAACCTCTAATCTTAAACTATCTACCACAAGTTCAATACTGTTAACCTCTAACCTTAAACTATCTTCTACAAGTTCAATACTTTAAACCGCAAACCTTAAACTATCTACCACAAGTTCAATACTGTCAACCTCTAATCTTAAACTATCTACTACAAGTTAAATACTATCAACCTCTAACCTTAAACTGCCTATTACAAGTTCAATACTGTAAACCTCTAATCTTAAACTATCTTCTACAAGTTCAATACTATCAACCTCTAACCTTAAACTATCTACCACAAGTTCAATACTGTTAACCTCTAACCTTAAACTTTCAACTGATCTGGCATAGCAAATTTCCAAAGGAATAAGCATTGAAAATTATGTAGAAATAATCAAAAACCAACTGGTCCAGGTAGATAATTCTTTTATCCGCTGCCGCGGGGGCTTTATTCTTTTTGACAACAAAAAGAACCAAAAATTGTCGGCTCGCAATTTTTCTGTTTAAGGCAATGGGTAGGCTTTGCTTGTGCTTCCCGAATAATTGACCATGCCGATTGCGAGCTTAACTAAAAAACAGTGATTTGGACTTGCTAGTTGGTTGGGCAATAGCTAAGCAAACGTTCATATTGCAAAAGCTTTTCCGATTACGCCCAGGCATCCACCAATACCGTCTTTGCGAGGGACGAAGCAATCTTACCAACAATAGATAATTATGATGTATTGCTTCACGCCCTTTGCTTCGGTCGCAAAAAACGATAGCCTTAAATGCGCTTAAATGTCTTAAATGGTTTTTATACAATTCTTTTATCCGCTGCCGCTGGAGGCTTCTCTTCTTTGGGCAACCAAAGAAGCAAAATTGTCGGCTCACAATTTTTCTGTTTAAGGCAGTGAATGGGCTTGGCTTGTGCTACCCGAATAATTGACCATGCCGATTGAAAGCTTAACTAAAAAACAGTGGTTTGGACTTACTAGTTGGTTGGGCAATCGCTAAACTAACTTTAATTAAAATCAGCAACCCTTTCTGATGACGCCTAGGCATCAACCAATACCGTCTTTGCAAGGGACGAAGCAATCTTACCCAACAATAGATAATTATGATATATTGCTTCACGCCCTTTGCTTTGGTCGCAAAAAACGATAGCCTTAAATGCTCTTAAATGTCTTAAATGGTTTTAATGCAATTCTTTTATCCGCTGCCGCGGGGGCTTCTCTTCTTTGGGCAACCAAAGAAGCAAAATTGTCGGCTCGCAATTTTTCTGTTTAAGGCAATGGGTAGGCTTTGCTTGTGCTTCCCGAATAATTGACCATGCCGATTGCGAGCTTAACTAAAAAACAGTGGTTTGGACTTGCTAGTTGGTTAGGAAATCGCTAAACTAACTTTAATTAAAATCAGTAACCCTTTCTGATGACGCCTAAGAATCCACCAATACCATCTTTGCGAGGCACGAAGCAATCTTACCAACAATAGATAATTATGATGTATTGCTTCACGCCCTTTGCTTCGGTCGCAAAAAACGATAGCCTTAAATGCGCTTAAATGTCTTAAATGGTTTTAATACAATTCTTTTATCCGCTGCCGCGGGGGGCTTCTCTTCTTTGGGCAACCAAAGAAGCAAAATTGTCGGCTCGCAATTTTTCTGTTTAAGGCAACGGGTAGGCTTTGCTTGTGCTTCCCGAATAATTGACCATGCCGATTGTGAGCTTAACTAAAAAACAGTGGTTTGGACTTGCTAGTTGGTTGGGCAATCGCTAACAAACGTTCATATTGCAAAAGCTTTTGCGATTACGCCTAAGCATCCACCAATACCGTCTTTGCGAGGGACGAAGCAATCTTACCCAACAATAGATAATTATGATGTATTGCTACACGCCCTTTGCTTCGGTCGCAAAAAACGATAGCCTTAAATGCGCTTAAATGTCTTAAATGGTTTTTATACAATTCTTCTTCCGCTGCCGCGGGGGCTTTATTCTTTTTGACAACAAAAAGAACCAAAAATTGTCGGCTCGCAATTTTTCTGTTTAAGGCAGTGAGTGGGCTTGGATCGTACTACCCGAATAATTGACCATGCCGATTGAAAGCTTAACTAAAAAACAGTGGTTTGGACTTACTAGTTGGTTGGGCAATCGCTAAACTAACTTTAATTAAAATCAGCAACCTTTTCCGATGACGCCCAGGCATAGCAGCATTTCGCTGGATAGCTCTTTATAATTCTTGTACTTACTATCGTTTTACGAATAACCAAAGGAATATGCAGCGAGGGTTGGGATTGTGTTTTCGGCTAAGCCTCATATTACTGCGCTCAGAATTATAATGTTGCTATGCAAGAAAGGGTGCAAGCCTTGATTTTTGGCTACCTTTTTATCAAGAAAAAGGAAGGAGCCTCTCGGCGGCGATGAGCCGAGGCAAGACAAGAGCGTTGGCTTTAAACTAATACATTAACCCTACACAAACTTATTAACCTCAGTAACACGGAACTCAAATAATCTTTCCCTTTATTCTATGTTTCCGTGGCAATCTCATAGATAAATTAAATTTCTTTATTAGCACCCTGCACCATAAAACAACAAAGGACACAAAGCTTTTATACCCTGTGTCCTTTGCAATAAAATATACAATTAAACTTATTTCCAGCCACCACCCAATGAGCGGTAAAGATTAACCACTGCGGTTAACTGTTCAGTTTTAATTGAAGTTAATTCAAGTTCGCTTTGCAATAAATTACTTTGAGCAGTAATTACCTCCAGGTAATTAGCCATCCCGTTTCTAAATAAAAGGTTGGCATTTTTCGAAGCCTGTTGTAAGGTTAACGATCTTTTCTCAGCCAAGCTATATTGAGATTTCAATTTCTCAACCCTTGTTAATTCGTCAGAAACCTCCCCTACAGCATTCAATACCGACTGTCTGAATTGAATTACACTTTTCTCTCTGTCAATTTTAGCAACTTCGTAATTAGCTTTTAGCTGACCACGCTGAAAAATTGGTTGAGTAATTCCGCCAGAAACCATACCGAATAATGAAGCAGGCACATTAAACCAGTTAGCAGCTTTAAAAGAGTTAACGCCTCCACTAGCCGTTATAACCAATGAAGGATAAAGACTTGCTTTTGCTACACCAACTTTGGCATTGGCAATATTTAGTGCAAGTTCAGCGCTTTTAATATCCGGCCTGCGACTTAACATAGCAGAAGGAAAACCCGAGCTTAATTCTGTCGGGATATTCATTTGATCCAAGCGACTTTTTCTGCTGATGGCTTCAGGTAGTTTACCAATTAAAACACTTAAAGCATTCTCTTGCAAAGCAACGTTTTGTTCCAATTTAGGAATCAGTTGTGCAGCAACTAATTGTTGCGCCTCTGCCTGTTGAATGGCTAAAGAAGTAACCTGTCCGGCAGTATATTGCAGATTAATAATTCTGATGGTACTATCATTAAGCTTCAAATTTTTCTTAGCAATTTCAAGTTGCGCATCCATCATTAACAAATTGTAATAACCTTCAGCAACGTTGGCAACCAAGCGGGTTTGCACTGCTTTTCTAGCCTCTTCAGTTTGTAAGTAAGCCGCTAAGGCACCCGCTTTTTGATTGCGAATTTTACCCCAGATATCAGCCTCCCAAAACACCCCTAAATTGGCACTATAATCTTCAATATGCTTTGAACCTGTAAACTGACTAATGCTTAAGCCATTTAAACTGTTATCAGATGGGCGACTTGTATTGCCCGTTACCTGCAACTTTAATTCAGGTAAATAACCCAATTTGGATTGTTTAAACAATACTTCCGCAGCGTCGATATTTTTCAATGCAATTTGCATATCGTAATTCTTTACTAAGGCTGTATCAATCAAAGCCTGCACTGTTGGATCGGTAATAAAACTTTTCAAAGGCAAATCGCCAATGCTTGAAGAATCTTTACCAAAAGAATTTCTGAATATTTTTGGCTCTACGCCCGCAGGTGTAGCCAAATCTTTAGAAATTGAACATCCCGCCAATGTTAAAACAAAGGCTAGGATGCTTATAATATTAAACGATTTCATGAGCAAATTCATTTTCTTTAATGTGATTTTCATTGTAAGTAGCTGCAACAACAGGTTTACGTGAAATCTTTTCCTGTAAATACTGGAAGATTACAAATAATACGGGGATAATAAATAAACCCAGAACTACACCTGAAACCATACCACCAGCAGCACCAATACTTATAGAGTGGTTACCTTGTGCAGATGGACCTGTTGCAATACTCATCGGGAATAAACCAAACACAAACGCAAGTGAGGTCATAATAATTGGTCTTATCCTTAATCTTGCTGCTTCTATAGCCGAATCAACCAAGCTAAGCCCAGCCCTTCGTCGCTGCACTGCAAACTCCACAATAAGAATGGCGTTTTTAGCTAACAAACCGATAAGCATAATCAGTGCTACCTGCACATAAATGTTATTTTCGATACCAGTTAATCCCAATACCACAAATACACCAAATACACCTGTAGGAATTGAAAGAATTACCGCCAATGGCAAAATGTAACTCTCATACTGTGCAGATAACAAGAAATAAACAAATACTAAACAAAGTAGAAATATAACAGTTGATTGTCCACCAGAAGAAATTTCCTCACGAGTTTGACCAGAGAATTCATAAGCAAACCCAGTTGGCAATTCTTCTTTAGCCGTTTCTTGTATCGCCTTAATGGCATCACCAGAACTAAAGCCTGGTTTAGGAATAGCATTTACCTCAATAGAGTTAAACAAGTTATAACGTGAAGCCGTTTCTGAACCATAAACACGGGTTAATTTAACCAATGTATTAATTGGCACGCTCTCTCCAGCCTTGTTTTTAACAAACACACGATCAATACTTGCAGGATCTGTTCTATCGGCAACATCAGCCTGAACCACCACACGATAGTATTTACCAAAGCGGTTAAAATCTGATGCCTGTGCAGTACCAAAATAAGTCTGCATAGTTTGTAAAATGTCTTTAACACTTACACCCAACTGATCGGCTTTTTCATCATTAACATCTAATTGTAACTGCGGATAATCTGCTTTATAAGAAGTAAAAGCATAAGCAATTGCCGGTTTCGCCATTAACTTTGCAATAAAGTTATTAGCCACGCCACTAAATTTATCCAATCTGCCGTTGGTTTTATCCTGTAACATTACGTTCATGGCCTCCACGTTACTAAAGCCCGGAACAGTAGGAAAACTGAATACAAAGAAGGTACCAGCAGAGATAGCCGCCATTTTAGCCCTAACTATATTTTGTATTTCATCTATATTTTTTACCGCCCCTCTTTCGTCGTTCGGTTTTAACAATAAGAAAATCTGACCAGCTGACGGACTGTTTGATGCTGTTAAAAAGTTATAACCAGCCAACGACATTACAAATCTTGCTGATGGCATAGCCCTCAACTCTTTTTCAGCCTGTTTTAATATTTTATTGGTATTAGCTAGCGAAGTTCCTGATGGACTGGCAACAGCAATAGCCACAAAACCCTGATCCTCTGTTGGAATAAAGCCTGTTTTTGTTCTGCTAACCAGAAAAACGGTAACAACAACGATTAAAGCAAGTCCACCCATGCTAATCCATTTATTACGGATAAGTACTTTTAAGCCACTAATATACCTGTTGGTCATATAATTAAAACCACCATTAAAACCAGCATAAAACTTCTCTACAAAACCTTTTTTAGGTGCTTTATGTCCATCTGCATGCTTATTTTTTAAAAATAAGGCAGCCAATGCAGGACTCAATGTTAAAGCATTAACAGCTGAGATTATGATGGCTATAGCCATTGTTAATGCAAACTGTTTGTAAAATATACCTGTCGAGCCAGTCATAAAACCAACCGGTAAAAATACCGCCGCCATTACCAACGTAATGGATATAATTGCTCCGGTAATTTCACTCATTGCCTGTGTAGTTGCAGCTTTCGGAGTAAGCGTGGGGTCTTCCTCCATTTTGGCATGCACCGCTTCCACCACCACAATCGCATCATCCACCACAATACCAATGGCCAGTACAAGCGCAAATAAGGTTAAAAGGTTTACAGAGAACCCGAACAATTGCATGAAAAAGAAAGTACCAATAATAGCTACTGGAACCGCTATAGCAGGAATTAAGGTAGATCTGAAATCTTGAAGGAATATAAATACCACAATAAATACCAGTAAAAAGGCTTCCACCAATGTATGCTCAACCTGATTGATGGATTCATCAAGATCGGTTTTGGTACGGTAAAACTGATTGTATTTAATACCTGCCGGGAAATCTTTTGATAGTTTTTCCATCAACTTATCAATAGAAATCTGAATCTCATTAGCATTTGATCCTGATAATTGGATAACACCAATGGTGATTCCATCATGCCCGTTTAAGCGATTTACACTACTGTAACTATAAGCGCCTAATTCAACACGGGCAACATCTTTTAAACGTAAAATAGAACCATCAGAATTGGAACGGATAGCAATGTTTTGATATTCCTCAGGTTTAGTAAGCTTACCTTTATACTTAATTACATACTCAAAAGCTTCTTCACTTCTTTCTCCAACACGACCAGGAGCCGCTTCCAGGTTTTTATCTTGAATGGCACTAATTACTTCGTTAGGCGTAATTTTATAGGTTGCCAATTGGCTTGGGTTTAACCAAATACGCATAGAGTAATCTTTAATACCACCAAATACACTGGCAGAACCTACCCCCGAAATACGTTTAAGTTCAGGAATGATATTAATCTGTGCATAGTTATTTACAAAAACTGCATCGTATTTTTTTGGATCCTCTGAGTAAATACCTATCGCACCAATAAAGCTATTTTGCTGTTTAGTAGTCGTTATACCATATTGTACAACCTCTGCGGGTAATTGACTTGTTGCTTGCGAAACACGGTTTTGAACGTTTACCGCCGCCTGATCGGGGTTGGTACCTTGTTGAAAGTAAACCGTAATACCCAATGTACCATCGTTACTGGCTGTAGAAGTCATGTATGTCATGTTTTCCACACCATTAATTGCTTCCTCCAATGATGGAGTTACCGAACGTAAAATAGTTTCGGCGTTAGCCCCAGGGTACACAGCAGTTACCAATACCGACGGAGGTGCGATATTTGGAAACCGCTCTAAGGGCAACTTTGTTAAGCCAAGTATACCAACTATTACCAATAATATGGAAATAACAGTTGAAAGTACTGGCCTGTCTATAAATTTCTGAAACATGACTTTTAAAATTTTATCGTTGTATTAATTTTTTGTTTTTGCAACAGCTACTTTATCTGCTGCTTTTTGAGGTTGGATAACCATGCCCTCCTGTAGTTTGTCAATTCCGCTTAATACAATCTGGTCGCCAGCTTTCACACCATCTTTAACCAAATAATTATCACCAGATTTACCAACAATTGTAATGGCTTGTTTTTTCACCTTACTGCTATCGCCTACGGTAAATACAAATACCTTATCCTGCATATCAATCGTAGCAGATCCAGGTACAATTAAGGCATCTTTATGCTCCAGACTTAAGCGAATTCTTCCGGTATTGCCTGATCTTAATAAGCCAGCAGGATTAGGGAAGCTAGCTCTAACTGTAATGGCACCAGTATTTTTATCAAACTGACCATCGATAATGTCAATTTTACCAGTTTTAGCATATTCAGTATTATCAGCCAAAAGAAGGGTAACAGCCGGAAGTTGTTTAATTTTATCCTTAAGTGTTTGTCCTGGATATTGTGATTTAAAATTCACAAAATCTTTTTCACCTAAAGAAAAATAAACGTGTACTTCATGCACATCCGATAATTGAGTTAATGCTTCAACATCTGATGGATTAACTAAACTACCACGTTTTTTAGCCAAACGACCGATGTAACCACTAACCGGAGCTTTAATTACTGTATAACCTAAGTTGATAGATGCTGTAGAAACATTTGCCTTAGCCTGCTCTACATTAGCTTTTGCAGCTTGTGCATTTGCTTTAGCCGATTTTAATTGAAAATCAGAGATTACCTTATTCTGAACCAGAGCAGTTAAACGTTCCACTTCTAAATTAGCATTTACAACAGCTGCCTCTGCAGAGTGTTGCGCTGCTACAGCATTATTTAAAGCAGCACGATAAGGTTGCTCATTAATTTTAAAGATTGGCTGACCAGCACTCACTAAAGCGCCTTCATCAACAAAAACTTTATCTAATGTGCCACTAACCTGTGGACGAACCTCAACATTATCCGTTCCTTCAATTGAAGCAGGATAATCCTGATAAGTAGTTTGAGTACCAGAAACTATACTGGCTACCGGTAAAGATGGTGGCGGCGGAGCTGCTGCAGATTGCTCCTGTTTTGATGAACAGCCAACAAATATAATCGATAAAAGAAAAACTGCAGGAATAGCTATAACACTATTAAACTGTTTAACAGCGTTAAATGATGAAAACAAGCGATGTAGAGATTTCATATGATTAAAAATTATAAGGATTTAATGGTGTAAAAACTATTTAACACTGTTAAATAGACGGGTAAAAAAAAACTAACTATTAATTGATAATGTAATGCCTTTAATGGCATCTTTTAAAATTTGTTGGTTCATTTCATTATTTGTTCTTCCATCTGGGCGAACAAGATTTATAGAAATTAAACCATGTATGATAGACCAATAGGTGTAATATTTCATGCAGATATCATCTTCATCAACCGGTTTTTTAACGAAAAGTGTTTCAATCACATCGCCAAGCAATGTGCCTACAACTTCGGCTTCGGGTAAGTTTTTTTGCATCTCGCAGCAACTCATATCCACACCGTACATTAGTTTATAGAATTCTTTATGCTTAAAAGCAAAATTCCAGTATGCTACCCACATGGCTTCCATCTGATCTTCAGGATTTTCATGTTTGGCTTTGGCAGCTCTAATGTCTTTAGCTAAAAGTAAATAGCCTTGTCTGGTTAATTCAAGTAAGATACCTTCTTTATTGGCGAAATATTCGTAAATAATTGGGGCAGTGTATTCAATCTGATCGGCAATTTTACGCATACTTAATGCCTGCCAACCTTCTGTTTGAACAATGTTCAAGGCTGCATCCAGAATTTTCGCTCTGGTTTCATCTTTTAAACGTAGTATTCTCTCTTTGCTTCCCATTTGGAATTTCAGTGTGATAAATAATCTAACACCGTTAAGCAAATGTATAACCAATTTTAAAATCCATAATCATTCAATTGTCAAATCGATTTAAATGTGCCCTAGCTTCTATTAAAATAAACTTTTTTAAAATAAATAAATTTCGAAATGCCCTGTCGCAATAAAAAATACTGACAAGCAGGGCATTCTCTATTAATAATTTCTAATTATAGATTTGAAATGAAAGGTGCAAACTTAATATAAGTATCATCAGTTATCTGCTCAATAAGGAAATTAGCCAAATTTGCCGCATTAATCTGCTTTCCGGGGCAATCTTTTAAATCAACTTTTATTTCTGTAAGCTCATCGTTTTGTATAATTAATGGTAACCTAATAAGTGTCCACTTCAAATTACTCACAGACAAAATGTCATATTCTTTCTGTCTATCGGCAGTACTTTTAGGGTAATTGGCATACATCCATTCGGTACCAATCTTTGTTTCAGGTCCCTTTTCGTCAAATGGTGTATCTACATTTAAACCTGCAATAACAATATACCTTTCTATCTCCTCTATAGCTAAGGCTTTAATAATGTTTTGAGTTGCCTGACTAAATATGTCAGTCTCGCTTGCCGGAATACCTAAGCCCAATGCACTAATTAACACTGTACAACCTTTAACTAATGTAGAAACGGCTTTATAATCGTTAACATTTCCATTTATTATTTCAACCTTCGGGTGATTAGATTGAAAGTTAGCGGGATTTCTTAAAAGAAGTTTAATTTGAAATCCTTGCTTTATTAGTGCTTTAACCAGATATTTCCCTGATTTACCTGTGCCACCAATTACAGCGACTTTTATATTGTGTTGCATATTCTCTTTATAAAATTTCAATAATATTATTTTAACTCCAATTGGCAGATTGCGAATGAAGCGTTACAGAAAGGTTTCTGTAAAAAATTGAATTATTTTATAAAGAGATTTTAATGAAACTAAATTACGTTATTTCTTGAAATATTCAAACGCCTTTTATCCCAAACAACGACAATTTTTCAAGAGAGAAAAAAGCTTGAATAAGAGAAGATCTCACCTATTCTCAATCGATTATGGTGTTTATTGATTTTAAGTTAAACCATATAAGGCGTGCAAGTAACCTAGCTTTCTTACACGCCTTATATGGTTAAAAAACACTTTAAGCTTTAAACTTTTTCATAAATCCACTCACATTTTCTTCCAGGTCTCCACTAGCAATGGCTTTTACAAAAGCGGTACCTATAATTGCTCCATTGGCATAAGCACAAGCCTTATCAAAAGTTTGTTTATCGCTAATTCCAAAACCAATCATGGTTGGGTTGTTTAAATTCATCGCTTTAATTCTGCCAAAATAGTCTTCGGTGGTATTGCTTACTTCTAAGTTTTTACCAGTTGTGGCTGATGATGATAAAAGATAGATGAAACCGTTGCTTAAACCATCAATTTTGCGAATCCGTTCTTCCGCAGTTTGTGGTGTAATCAAAAAGATATTGCTAAGATTATGTTGCTCAAAGCATTCTTTATAAAACTCTTCATACTCAACCATTGGCAAATCGGGTACAATGCAACCATCAACTCCAACTTCTACACAGGCTTTACAAAAATTTTCTACACCAAACTGTAAAACAGGATTTACATAACCCATTAATAAAACTGGTATAGTT
Organism: Pedobacter nototheniae; assembly: GCF_004335085.1. GTDB lineage: Bacteria > Bacteroidota > Bacteroidia > Sphingobacteriales > Sphingobacteriaceae > Pedobacter > Pedobacter nototheniae. Next base: position 11,023 of record NZ_RQRS01000030.1, read on the forward strand.
ACAGTTTTACGTAATTCCTTTAATTGATCGAAAAGCACATTTAACGACATCCCCTGATCTAAAGATTGCTTACTGCTTGCCTGAATAACAGGTCCATCTGCAACAGGATCTGAATAAGGAAAACCTATTTCAAGCATATCCGCACCAGATTTTTCAAGTGCTTCTGCAATTTTTATGGTATCGCCAATATTAGGGTAACCAGCGGTATAGTAAATTGATAATATATCTTTCTTCTTTTGGAAGAGTTGTTTAATTCTGTTCATATTTTTATTCTTTTCGCAGCTGCGAGTAACTATAAATTAAAATACTTAATGTAGGTATCTAAATCCTTATCTCCCCTACCCGAAAGACAAACAACTACATTTTCGCCGCCTTTAAATTCCATTTTTTCAAGATAGGCAAGTGCATGCGCACTTTCAATTGCTGGAATAATCCCTTCTAACTGAGTACAAAGCAAACCAGCTTGCAAACTTTCATCATCGGTAATGGAAACATATTGTCCGCGGCCTGTTTTAAACAAATGTGCATGCTGAGGGCCAATACCAGGATAATCTAATCCTGCTGAAACCGAATGCGGCTCTACCACTTGTCCATCAGGTGTTTGCATTAAAATGCTTCTGCTCCCGTGCAAAACACCTTCTTTACCCAAATAGGTTGTTGCTGCCGAGAAACCGCTCGACACACCTTTTCCGGCTGCTTCCACGGCAATTAATTTCACGTTTTCATCATCCATAAAATGATAAAACATCCCCATAGCATTACTTCCGCCACCAACACAAGCCAAAACGTAATCTGGCTGATCGCTTCCCGTTTGTTCCAATAATTGTTTTTTGGTTTCCTCAGAAATGATAGATTGAAAAATAGCCACCATATCTGGGTAAGGATGTGGGCCAACTACCGAACCAATGATGTAATGCGTATCAACAGGATTGTTGATCCAATCCCGCATCGCCTCATTTGTAGCGTCTTTTAAAGTTTTACTCCCTGAACTTGCCGGAACAACTTTTGCGCCCAGCATTTTCATTCGGGCAACATTTGGTGCTTGGCGCTCAATATCTACCTCGCCCATGTAAATTACACATTCTAAATTGCGCAATGCACAAACTGTAGCGGTTGCAACGCCATGCTGACCGGCACCTGTTTCAGCAATGATTCTTTTCTTACCTAACTTCTCGGCCAGTAAAATCTGTCCGATGGTATTATTAATTTTATGTGCACCGGTGTGGTTTAAATCTTCCCTTTTTAAGAAAATATTAGCCCCGTATTTTTCTGAATATCTTTTTGCAAGATATAATGGAGAAGGGCGCCCAACATAATCTTTTAATAACTGATGAAATTCCTTTTGAAAATCGGCATCATCAATAATCTTTAAATAATTTTGCCGCAATTCTTCTACGTTTGGATACAGCATTTCGGGAATATATGCTCCTCCAAAATCTCCATAATATCCTTTTTCGTTTACTTTGTATTTCATAATATTTTTCTTCTCTAAAAATTACTTTTATATTCGATACCCTTTGTGAAGGAATAATGATTGACAACGATCGTCATGCTGAATTTATTTCAGCATCTTTCCTACTATAAAGATCCTGAAATAAATTCAGCATGACGAGAGCTTATTTTTTCATTTCGTTTATAAATTTTTTAATTTTATCTGCATTCTTTAAACCAGGTTCCAACTCAAACTTGCTATTAATATCTAAAGCATATAACCGAGAATCTCTAATATTTTTAAGGTCATTAGTATGTTCTAAATCAATGCCACCGCTTAAAAAATAAGGTTTATTTCCTTTATATTGATCTAAAAGACGCCAGCTGAAAGTTTTACCCGAGCCACCATGTGCCTTAGTTTTGGTATCAAATAAAAAATAATCTACCGAATTTTCGTAAGGTATTGTGATCGAAAAATCGAAATCATCATCAACCCCAAAAGCCTTAATTATTTCTAATCCATTAAATGCGGTGTGCAATTCATTACAATAATCAACACTTTCATTACCGTGCAGCTGAACCGCTTTTAAATTATATGAAGCAACTTTTTGTTTTACCTTTTCAATATCTTCATCAACAAATACGCCCGTGGTTTTAATTTCTGCAGGTATATATTTAATCAGTTCGGCAGAAACATCACTAATAAATCGTGGGGATTTTTCGTAAAAGATAAAGCCCATATAATCTGGCTGCAATTCTGCTACTGCTACAATATTGGCAGCTAAACGCATACCGCAAACTTTCAATTTTAACATGCCAATAAACTTTTAAAACTGTTTAAAGCTTTTTTGCTTAACAATGATTCTTCTGCTTCGTAAAAACAATCGGCGAAAGATGCTTCGGGTTTGATGGTTTTTATCGCTAAGGCTGAGTTGCATAAAACTACATTAGTTTGTGCATCTGTGGCTTCATTATTCAACACATCCATAAATATTTTGGCCGATGATTCGACTGTGTCGCCACCTTTAATATCGTTAACTGCTAATTTTTCAAATCCCATGTCATTAAGCGTTAAAATATTTTCTCCTTTGTTGGTAAAGGTTTTCACATCACAGGTTAAAGAAACCTCGTCATAACCTTCAAGCGCATGTACAATGGTATAATTCTTATCTGTATCCTGATATAAATAGGCATATAAACGGGCCAATTCTAAGCTAAAAACGCCAACCATCTGGTATTTAGGATGCCCAGGATTTACCATTGGACCAAGCATATTGAAGAATGTTTTTACGCCCAATTCTTTACGTATTGGTGCTACAATTTTCATTGCAGGATTAAATAGTGGTGCGTGTAAAAAGCAAATTCCGGCAGCATCTAAATTACGTTTTAAAACACTTTCATCGTTAGTAAAAGTATAGCCTAAATATTCCATCACATTGGATGAACCGCAGCCAGAGGAAACCCCATAATTACCATGTTTAGCTACATGATGCCCCGCTCCTGCTACAACAAATGAAGATAGAGTAGAAATATTAAAGGTATCTTTTCCATCGCCACCAGTGCCACAAAGGTCAATCAATTCATAACCTGAAAGATTGGCTTTGATACACATATCAAGCATGGCATCCCTAAAACCCTGCAATTCTTGCACCGTAATATTTCGCATTGCATAAGCTGTAATAAAGGCTGCAATTTGCGAGGAATTGAATTGGCCTTCGGAAATGGAAACCAAAATATTACGGGCTTCTTCTCTGCTAAAGCTTTTATTTTCGAATAGATGATTTAATATTTTTTTCATGTTTGTACTCATTATCTGCCGTCATTCTGAATTTGGCTCAGAATCTGATTTGATTGATGCTGAATTAAATCCAGCATGACGATCCTCAAAAAAACTGCATAAAAAAAGGATTGCTTTTTGGGCAATCCTTCTCATTTTGTTAAATAAATATTTTAAAAAAATACACAATGGAATTTGCCTAACGAATTTCGTTATGCCACCACCAATTGTTATTTAAGTTTTTAATTATCATGTTTGTATATTGACAAATATTCACATTGTTTTTAATATTTCCAAAATCTTTATAAAAAATTATGTCTTTTTTTAAAAGAAAAGTACACTTCAATGATGATTTGGGCTTCAGCTCAGTTCCCGTTGCTAAAAATCAACGCATGCTTAACCCTGATGGTTCTGCAAACATTCTGCGTACGGGTTTGCCTTGGTTTAAATTTGATGATACTTATACCCGATTGGTTACAATGAGTTGGCGGCGTTTCTTCTTAATTATATTAATTGCCTATCTTATTGTAAACACCATTTTTGCTGTATTATACAATATAATAGGTATAAAAAACCTCGATGGGGCAAATGGTATAACTTTGAGAGATCAGTTTTTCGATGCTTTTTTCTTTTCGGCTCAAACCATTTCAACTGTTGGTTATGGGCATATCTCTCCTCAAGGTTTTATTACCAGTTGCCTTGCTGCTTTTGAAAGTATGTTGGGCTTGCTGGCCTTTGCATTGGCAACAGGCTTGTTGTATGGGCGTTTTAGCAGACCAACATCTAAAGTAAGTTTTAGCAAAAAAATGGTTATTGCGCCTTATGAGAATGGAAAGGGTTTGATGTGTAGATTGGTTAACTTGAGGAGAAATCAATTAATTGAAGTGGAAGCTGAAATGGTCATGTCGTACAATGAAACGGTAGATGGTAATAACATCAGACGATTTTATCCGCTTGAACTGGAGCGAAAAAAGGTTGGAATTTTATCTTTAAACTGGACATTGGTACATGCCATAACAGAAGAAAGTCCGTTTTACGATAAAACCGCTGAAGAATTAAAACTTGCCGAGGTTGAGGTATTTCTAATCCTCAAGGCTTTTGACGACACATTTTCGCAGAGCATACATACTAGAACAAGTTACCAGGATGAAGAAATTGAAATAGATGCCAGGTTTGTAAAAATGTACGACCACAATGATGAAGGTAAATTGGTTTTAGATTATAGCAAACTAGATGATATTGAACTGTTAAACTAAAATTTAATACATATTTAACATATTAATTGCTAATTTAGAATATCTAGATATCTAATTATGAAAAAACGCTCCACATTAATTTTCAAAAATTTAGTTCTAATTTTATTGTTCATACAGGTTTTATCCTGCAAGAAAGATGAAAAAATAGAAAGTAAAGCCATAAGAGTCAATTTCTTTCAACAAACTACAGTAGGCGTTGTTGGCGGTCCTTACTTAACTTTATCTACTCAAGAAGGCAAAATGATTGGAACTTCATCTTGGGATACATTTTCTTATAATATAGAAGGTTTTAATTATGAGCCAGGATATATTTACGATCTAAATATTACTTCTTATGAAGTAAAAAATCCGCCGGAAGATGGTTCGCGTATTGCTTATAAATTAGATAAGATCATTTCTAAAACCAAAGCACCAATTGATGCTACTTTTAACCTTGATTTAAAAGCCTACAACTACCTCTTTGTTTCTGGCAGCGCCAATATTGGTTTTAAAGTTTTAAATAGGCTTAATATAGATTGTGGAACTTTGTGTAAAGATTTAGAGCTGGCAATTTCGTCTGGTACAGAAAAGTTAACAGGTAAATTCTCCTTAAATTCTGATGGAAGTTTAAAACTAATATCAATTAAATAATTTGATTACTTTGTTTTTTCGATAAAATCAACAATGTATTTATAAAGGTCATTTCCACCAAAAATCATCTGGCTAATCATTGGAACATGACTTTTACCTTTAATTTCTTTCATGGTAACAGAAACCTTATGCTCAATCAATTTTTGATTTAAAATTGGCGTTTGAATTTTAATTGCCTCATAAGTTTTACTTCCATAAAAAAGCAAATGCGGATTGGTAATATTATTGGCATAGTTTAAGGGTGAGGCCAATTTCCAAACTTCAGGTTTATTGGTAAAGGTTCTTAAAAAATCATAGTAATAATCATCTTTTTCAGCTTCAGTTAAATACTGATAAATATCTAAGCCAAAAGGATCATTTAAAATCACGCCTTTAATTGGATTTTTAATACCTGCCTTTTTAAAATACTGTGGGTCGGCATTAATCAATTCGCCTAAATGTGCACCTGCGGAGTGCCCCATAATAAATATCTTATCAGCACTTGCCTGATAATTTTCAATATTTTCTTTAACCCATTTAATGGCTAAAGCACAGTCATCAGCCATTTTTTCATAGCCCGCATTAGGTGCCAAAGGATAATTAATAATAACGGAAACAACACCTTTACGAGCAAAATTTCTTCCCAGCCACCAATACGTTTCCTTTTTACCACTGCTCCACGATCCTCCATGAATAAACACTAAAACCGGTTTATTTACTACGCCATCATTTTTGTAATAAATGTTCAGCTTATTGGCTTCTATATCATTACCTGCATAATTAATGTTTTTAACCGCTTTAACTTGCGCTGAAGAAATTATAGTTTGAAATAAGAGCATTAGAAATATGGAAGCTTTGAACATATAAATTTTAATTCCTTAACAAGGAAATAAACGAATTTGTTCGGAAAATAGATTTTCTGCCTTTAACATCTAGGCATTTATTAAGCTTTAATTAATGGATTTTTCTCTTTAGCAAACAAATTAAACACTTTTTTATCTACAAAGGCTGGAAACAATTTATTCATCCAAACGGCTAACTTTCCTTGCCCTGTCATAACTAAAGTACGTTTACGTTGTTCTATTCCATTGGCTATATTGGTTGCAACTTCTTCTGCCGACATCATTTTGCCTTCTTCCATACTGGTTTCGCCATGCGCTGCTCCATCTTTTGATAACGCGGCTACTCGAATATTAGAGGTTGTAAAACCTGGGCAGGCTAGCAAAACATTTACACCAGTTTTAAGTAATTCTGTTCTTAAAGATTCCATAAAACCATTCATTGCAAACTTAGAAGCCGAATACCCTGTACGCCCTGGCAAGCCCCTAAAACCTGCAATAGATGAAACACCAACTATAGTTCCTTTGGTTTTCAAAATCTCCGGCAATGCATATTTTGTACAATATACCGTACCCCAAAAGTTAACATCCATCAGGTTTTTTAAAACTGAAAGGTCAAGATCATTAAATAATGCCCTCATGGATAAGCCTGCATTATTAACCAAAATATCAATTTGGTTAAAGGAAATCAGCGTTTGCTTAATAATTAATTCACAATCTACTTCTTTACTTACATCAGCTTGTACGGCAACGGCTCTGATATTATATTTTTTTTCTAAATCTGCAGTAATCTCGCAAAGGGTAACATATTGGCGTGCAGCCAGAACTAGATTAGCGCCACGTTTTGCAAATTCTTCAGCACATGCCTTACCAATTCCGCTAGATGCACCTGTAATAATGATTACTTTATCTTTCAAGTTCATATTAAAACTTAATGTATTTTTAAATTAATGATGTGACGGATTTTTTCTGCAATAAATTATTTCATCATCGCGGTTTCGTATGGTACCCGGGTAATAATGGAACGCCCAAGTGTAATTTCGTCGGTATATTCTAATTCACCACCAAAAGCAATTCCACGTGCAATTGTAGTTACCGGTACATTATATTCTTTTAACCTTTTGTAGAGATAAAAAAGTGTGGTATCGCCTTCCATATTTGGACTTAAAGCCAAAATAATTTCTTTAATACCGCCTGAAGAAACCCTTTGCACTAACGTGTCGATATATAAATCTGATGGTCCTACCCCATCCATTGGCGATATTAAACCACCCAAAACATGGTAAACACCGAAATATTGAGCTGTATTTTCAATCGCCATAACATCACGGGTATCTTCTACAACGCAAATGGTTTCTTTGTCTCTTTTATTGGAAGTACAGATTTCACAAACTACGTGATCTGAAATATTATGACAAATGCTGCAATGTTTAATCTGTTGTTTCAGTTTGATAATACTATTGCCAAACACTTCTACTTCGGCAGTTTCCTGATTAAGCAAGTGCAAAACCAAACGTAAAGCCGTTTTCTGACCAACACCGGGTAACTTAGAGAATTCGTTTACTGCATCTTCAAGCAGTTTGGAAGAGAAATTCATTTTACAAAAATAGATAAAAAGCAGGAATATTATAGATTCACAAAACCAAGGTTTGAAAACTCCTAAACGTAAATGCTAACCACAAATAATTAGCGAAATCCTTATCTTAAAAATCTATATATTGATTATAAAAATCGTTTTTACTACATTTAGCAGCTAAAAACAAATTTATGTCTCCAACAATTCTGTTATGTTTTCTTCTGGGCTATTTTCTGGTCCTGATTATAATTTCTTTTGCTACCTCAAAAAATTCGTCAGACAATTCTACATTTTTTATCGCCAACCGGAACTCTAAATGGTATTTAGTTGCCTTTGGTATGATTGGAACAGCACTTTCGGGTGTAACATTTATTTCCGTTCCTGGAGAAGTTGGTGCACCAAGTGGTAACCAATTCCAATACTTTCAGTTTGTTTTAGGTAACGCAGTTGGTTTCATAATTATTGCCACAGTTCTTCTACCGCTTTATTATAGAATGAATTTAACGTCTATTTACGGATATATACAAAAACGATTGGGCTATTACAGCTATAAAACAGCCGCTTCTATCTTTTTATTAAGTCGTACTTTAGGCTCTGCAACCAGATTATACCTTGTTGTTATCGTTTTACAGCGGTTTATTTTTGATAATTATGGAATACCCTTTTGGTTAACCGTTTTAATTTCATTAGCCTTAATTTGGTCTTATACATTTAAAGGTGGCTTAAAAACCATTATCATCACCGATACCTTGCAAACATTCTTCTTAGTTTTATCGGTCTTTTTAACCATCTACTTTATATGCAACAGCTTAAATTTCAGTATCCCACAAGCTTTTGAAACCATTAAGAGCAGTAGCTACTCTAAAATATTTTTCTGGGATGATTTCCTAACTAACAAATTCTATTTCAGTAAACAATTTATAGGTGGTATTTTTGTTACCATAGCCATGACGGGTTTAGATCAGGATTTAATGCAGAAAAACCTGAGTATGAAAACTATTAAAGAGGCACAAAAAAACATGTTCACTTTTACGGGTGTGTTTATTGTTTTAAATGTGTTTTTTTTAAGCGTTGGTGCACTGTTATATATTTTCGCCAGTAAAAATGGGATTGATATTCCATTGGATCATATCACAAATAAACCAAGAACGGATTTATTGTTTCCAGAAATTGCATTGAATAATTTGGGCGCTTTACCTGCTATTATTTTCATGCTGGGCTTAACCGCTGCAACTTTTGCAACAACAGATTCGGCCTTAACAGCACTTACTACATCATTTTGTGTAGATTTTTTAGGTATGGACAAAAAAGAAAATCTTGATGCACACAACGCCGTTAAAAAGCGCCATGCCGTGCACATCGGATTTTCAATTTTAATGTTTTTAGTTATTATCGTTATCAATGTTCTAAACAGTTCTTCCGTAGTAAGTTTAATTTTCCAAATCGCATCTTATACGTACGGACCGTTGTTGGGTTTGTATAGTTTTGGATTATTTGTAAAAAAACGTGGGTTACATGATAAATTAGTTCCATTTGTATGTTTATTTTCCCCATTTTTATGTTACTTGCTTGCAACTTACTCAAAAGAGCTTTTGGGGGGTTACACGTTTAGTGTTGAATTAATTTTAATTAATGGCTTTATTACATTTTTAGGCCTTTTACTGATCAGTAAAAAAACAGATCAACAGACGAAGTTTTAATATATAATAAGAGTTTATATGACGAGTGAAGAAAAAATAAGAAGTGCTTTTGAGAATAAAGATTGGCAGGAAATTAAAGTAACAGACAGCTGGCAGATTTTTAAAATCATGGCTGAGTTTGTGGATGGTTTTGAGAAATTAGCTAAAATCGGTCCCTGTGTTACCATTTACGGATCGGCACGTACTGCAGAAACAAATAGATATTACCAATTGGCAGAGCAATGCGGTAAACTTTTAACTGATCGTGGTTACGGTGTGATCACAGGTGGCGGCCCAGGTATTATGGAAGCTGGTAATAAAGGTGCATACACCAATGGCGGAAAATCAGTTGGTTTAAATATCGAATTGCCATTTGAGCAATTCCATAACAAATATATCGACCACAATAAACTATTACAATTTGACTATTTCTTTGTTCGTAAAGTAATGTTTATGAAATATAGCCAAGGTTTTGTGGTTTTACCTGGTGGTTTTGGAACTATGGATGAGCTTTTTGAAGCTTTAACGCTAATTCAAACTGGTAAAATTGCCCGCTTCCCAATTGTTTTGGTGGGTAAAGATTATTGGGGTGGTTTAATCGACTGGATTAAAAATACAATGTTATTAAAAGAACATAACATCCATGAGGAAGATTTAAATTTATTCCGTTTGGTTGATACAGCTGAAGAAGCTGCAGAACATATTTTCCGTTTCTACGATAAGTATGTATTGAAACCGAATTTTTAAATCAGCAAAAGATTATAGAATTAATAAAAGCGCCCGTAAAATAGGCGCTTTTTCTTTTAAACTTTAAGTGTAACTTTTAAATACATTTGTGGTCTTAAAAGAAAACCTTTGAGTGATGGAGTATATATTAAATTGGAGAAAAGGCTTATTTGACAGCAATTATCAGGTATTTAAAAATGGATTACTGAAATTTTCATTAAGTTTTAGTTCATGGAAAAATACTGCAATTGCAACTTCAATAGATGGAGTTTATCTTTTAAAAACGAATGGTATTTTGGCTTCAGAAACCAAAATATTAAATAATAAAAATGAAGCTATTGGTGTAATTAGTTATGATTTACTAAGCTTTAAAGCCAAAATTGTTTTAAATACTGGCGAACAATTTGACTGGAGTTACCAAAATAGTTGGTTAAGCAGGTGGTCTATTAATAACCATATGGATAAGCAAATTATTTACAGTTCAAGGTCGGGTAATGGAATGATTAGCAGCAATGTTGATGATGATATTTTACTAATGGCTGGTCTTTTTGCCCGAGAATACTATAACCGCATGCTAATTCTTTTTATTGTATTAATACTTATTCCAATAATTTTGAGATAAGTTGAAGCAAGAAACAATTAGACTAAAACTTCCTGAATTTTTTCCGTTGGCCTTGCAATAACTGCTTTATCACCATTAACAATTATTGGTCTTTCTATTAAAATAGGATTTTGCACCATTGCTTCAATCCATTCGGCATCACTTAAATCTTTTCCTTTATATTTTTCGGTATAAATGGTTTCACCTTTTCTAATCAATTCGAAAGGTTTTATGCCTAATTTATTTATAAGCGAAGCTAATTCTTCCTCGGTTGGGGGATGTTGTAAATAATTAACCAATTCAAAATCTTTTCCGCTCTCGTTTAAAACAGCAAGTGCTGCACGGCTTTTACTGCACTTATTATTGTGATAAATTTTAATCATATCTATTAACTACAAACCACTTACACCGCCACTAACAACCAATTTCATAGCCTCGGCAGCGCTCATTTTCAAATCTGTTACTTTACTTTTATTCACAAAACAAAGCTGCCCAGCAAATGAATAAGAAAGCGGAAAGTAAACCGCTACATCATCTGGTAGTTCTAACTTTTTCAAATCGTTTTGCGTTAAAAAACCAATTTTTTTCAGGCCTCCCTCCACTTCTACCAATACGGGGTGATTAAATTTTTTCTCATCGCCAACAAAAGCTTCTGTTAAATCCTTTATTGATGAATAAATAAAATTTAATAATGGCAAGCGATGCATTATTTTCTGAAACCAGTTGTACATGGGCTCAGTAACGAAATTGGTTACAAAAATACCTGCAACAAGAATTATACTAATCACCGTTAAAAGCCCTAAACCAGGAATATTTCTACTTGCACCCGTTCTTGGATCAACGCCTAAAATATTGTTAACATTTAACCAGCTATCAACAGTTGTAACAGCCCAAATTACAATAAAAACACTAAGGGCTATAGGTACAACTATTAATAAACCTTTAATGAGGTAATTTAAAATGGCTCTCCCTATTCTATTCATGGTGCAAATTTACTTTATTTTTGCCACAGATTTCCAGAGAGAATTCAACACTTTTAACCACAACGCAACAAGTAAAACAGAAAATTTATTTCTGTATTCAGCCTTTTTTGGCAAGTTATAAGCTAAATAATTTTGGAATTAATTTCTTCAAAATGAATCTATTCATAAAAATAAACTCTTTTTACCCTTTGAGAAATGTTGGTTAAAATCTCATAAGGAATTGTATTAACATCTTCTGCAAGCTGCATAATAGTATGCTCCTTATTAAATACGATGGCTTCATCGCCTTGTTTAACATCAATATCCGTAACATCAAGCATCGTCATATCCATACAAATAGAGCCAATTGTAGGCACCAAACACCCATTTACAAGCATTTTACCAACGCCATTACCAAAAGCCCTGCTATAACCATCTGCATAGCCAATTTTTACGGTTGCTATTTTACCCCCTTTTTTCATTACACCTTTACGACTGTAACCAACAGTTTCGCCAGCTTGCAAATGCTTTACTTGAGTAATGGTTGTTTTTAAAACCATTACCGTTTGTAAACCACGATTTTGATGTAGACCTGAATCAAAACCATATAAACCAATGCCGAGGCGCACCATATCCATTTGCGCATTTGGCCAACGACTTATACCAGAGGTGTTTGAAATATGAAATAATGGTTTATAACCTAAGGCATCAACTATTTTATTTGCCAAAGGTGTAAATTTATCAATCTGAGATTGCGTAAATCCATCGTGCTCGGCAGCATCACTGGCCACTAAATGAGAAAATATACTTTGAACTTTTATCTTATTGTTATCTTTCAGTAAGTCTAATAAAGTTTCCACTTCCGCTTCATCAAAACCCAATCTGTGCATTCCGCTGTCTATTTTAATATGTACTGGATAATTAAATTCATAATCAGAAAGTGCATTTAAGAAGCTTTTAAGAATTTCTAAACTATAAACTTCAGGTTCTAAATTATTCTTAATAATAGCTTCGAAAGCTGATTCTTCAGGACTCATAACCATAATTGGCAAAGTTATACCTGCTTTTCTCAAGGCCAAACCTTCATCTGCGTAAGCAACCGCAAGGTAATCTACCTTATGAAATTGAAGTAAATTGGCAATTTCGAAACTTCCGCTTCCATAAGAAAAAGCCTTTACCATTGCCATAATTTTTACGCCTGGTGCTAATTTAGAACGATAAAACTGCAGATTACCAACCATTGCATTTAAATCTATTTCTAAAACGGTATCGTGAATTTTTTGTGTTAAAAGTTTACTGATTTTACCAAACTCAAAGCGCCTTGATCCTTTCACCAAAATGGTTTCGTGGTTAAATATTAAGCCGGGAAAAGCCTCAATAAAATCATTTGTAGTATCAAAAAACTGTGTTTCAAACTTAAAAAGATCAGCAAATTGAGCAATACGTGTGCCTATTCCAATTAGTCGGTTTACCTTTTTCTGGGCTAGCAAATCGGCAATTTCAGTATATAAATCTATATCTTCTTTACCAGTTTCAAACAACTCCGACAGAATTACCGTTCTTTTAGGGTGTTGGTTTTGCTGGTTTAAAAAATCGAGGGCAATAGCTAAAGAGGAAATATCAGCGCTGTAAGAATCATCAATAACAGAGCATTGGTTAATACCATTTTTAAGCTCCAAACGCATGCTCACGTGGCTCAATTTCTCCAAACGTAAATCTGCTTGTTCTGGTGTATAACCTAATGCAAGCAAAGTTGCCCAGCAAATCATTCCATTTTCTATCGAAGCCTTATCCTTAAATGGCAACAAGCATTCTATCTCCCTATTTTCATAAATCGCCCTCAAATAACAGTTACCTTCAATGGGTTCTACAGCAACAATTTGTAAATCTGCTGCTTGTTTACTACTCCAACTAAATTGTTTTTTACCTGGGAGATCTTTAAAACTAACCTCACTTACATATTCCGGGGCATAAATAAATAAGTCTGCATTTTTAAACAACTTTAGTTTTTCAACAAGTTTTTCCTTTCGGGAAGCAAAACCTTCAGCATGCGCCTCTCCTATATTGGTTAAAATCCCAATTTGGGGCTGAATAATTTCTGCAATATTTTCCATTTCATTTACCGCAGATATTCCGGCTTCAAAAATACCGAGATCATTCTGAGCATCTATTTGCCACACAGCAAGCGGAACGCCAATTTGAGAATTATAACTTTTAGGACTACGGACAATGTTAAAATCGGCAGCTAAAAGTTGATACAACCATTCTTTAACAATCGTTTTACCGTTACTCCCTGTTATGCCGATGGTTTTTAGATTAAATTGTGAGCGATGATGTTTTGCTAAAGTTTGTAATGCTTCCAAAACATTTTTCACAATGATGAAATTGCAATCTGGATAAAGAATAATATATTTTGAATCGCTGATTACGAAATTGCGAATATCTTTTTGATAAGCGTCTTTTATAAATTCGTGTCCATCACGATGAGAAACTAAGGCGAAAAATAAAGAATTTTCTGGCACTAAAACTGAACGGCTATCAATAACTAAATATTGAATAATCATCTGATTATCAATAAATTTTGATTCACATTTTAAAATTTCAGCAATATTTGCAATCGTATATTTAGGGTTCAGCATCTTTTTATATTCAGAAAAATACAGTAATCGTTTTTATTTTTACGAATTTCAGTAATTAATTATGAAAAGCGGGAAACCAGAGGCAGTATTTTTAGATAAAAAACAAGCATTAGCAAAAGCCGAAAGTTTTTGTGCTTACCAAGAACGTTCGCAAAAAGAAGTTAGAGGTAAATTATTAGATTGGGGAATGCGTGGCGATGAACTGGAAGAAATTATTTCAGAATTAATTGTTTCCAACTTTTTAAATGAGGAACGATTTGCACTCCACTACGCTGCAGGAAAATTTAACATCAAAAATTGGGGCCGGATAAAAATTAAACAGGGCTTGAAATTAAAAGGAGTTCCAGATCGGATTTTACAAAAGGCAATTTATAGCCTTGATGAAGATGATTATTTACGAACACTTGAAAATTTAGCCGAAAAAAAGGCAACCGTTTTAAACGAAAGTGATCCTTTTAAGCGAAAATTTAAGCTTATAAACTACCTGCAGGGAAAAGGTTTTGAAAGTGATTTAATTTTTCTTGTACTGAAAGCCAGCAATTTAAACTAAATGTTATTTTTTTTGTTAAAAATCCCTTGACAGAAATATAAATCTGCCTATATTTGCATCACCAAAACGAAACACATACACTTGTTTTGTTAATGCGAAAGTAGCTCAGTTGGTAGAGCACGACCTTGCCAAGGTCGGGGTCGCGAGTTCGAATCTCGTCTTTCGCTCTAAAAGCCTTCTTAATTGAAGGCTTTTAATTTAAAAGGTTAATCACCTGCTCGGGTGGTGGAACTGGTAGACACGCAGGACTTAAAATCCTGTGCACCTAAAATGCGTGCGGGTTCGATTCCCGCCCCGAGTACTTACAAAAAATCGAACTGAAAGCCTTGATGAAAATCAAGGCTTTTTTTATGTGCTTGATTCTTTGATCACTACTAAAAACTTTTATGATCTAGATAGAAATTGAGGATCCACTTTTGGCAATTAAATTATTATTTTCCATATTTATAACAATTTTTTGTCTCAATTGAAACGGATAGTGTTTGGGAAAACTGAGATTGAAAGATTAAAAAAATCTAAACACTAACGCACTCATGAAAAAAATTCTATTCAGTTTTTTTTGCTGGCAAACTATAGCCTATTTGCTCAAACCGATCCAACAAATTATAACACACCAAACTTAATTGCACAATCTCCTAATGCCTCGGTATTGATGGATTTTACCGTTTGATACAAGAGGACAATGATTGGGAACTTCAGCTAAAATAGCTAATCCCCTATCCATCACCTAGTATTACTTATCAAAATAGCTTTATTACCAAATCTTAAGTTTAACACTCTTAAAATGAACAAAAGAATTTTATTTTCTTTAATGCTTGCTTTGCTTTTTTGCAAAGCATTTGCACAAGATCGGACAAATTATTTGCGAACTGATCTAATAAGCCCGTCCCCAACAGCAGCTGGAATTACCCGGTATGGAGATATTTCGGTTAATCCTTCCTCAGGATCGGCAAATTTGAGTATTCCAATATTTAATGTCCAAGGGCTAGAGCTTTCCCTGCCCATAAGTTTAGGCTATGGGTATTCTGGTTTAAGATCTGCAGAAAATGCAGGTTGGGCAGGCCTTGGATGGACACTGCAATCAGGTGGTGTAATTACCAGAAATATAAGAGGAAAAGTAGACAGAGATAATGATGCTGGTGGTTTTTCTAGTGATTATGTTTCCAATAAAATTTATAACGGCTTAAACAACTCCGATAGTGAAGATTTTCAAACCTTTTTAGAAAATGTATATAACGGAAATTATGATGCAGAACCAGATGTATATAGCTTCAACTTTCCTGGCCATTCAGGCAAATTCATTATATATAAGGGAGTAACGTATTGTTATCCTGATCAAAAATTAAAAATTATTGAACAGATTGGTGCATTTGTTATCATTACAGAGGATGGAACAAATTACCTTTTTAGTGCAACAGAAACTACGAGATCAAAAGGCAATGCCAATGCGCAATATAATTTACCTCCATATATATCTGCTTACTATCTTACCAAGATACAAAATGCTGCTCTTACAGAATCAATAGATCTGAATTATACTCAAGAGGCAGAAATCACTCAAATGGGTCCTTTAACACAGACTTACAAGAAATATTCAACATTTTATGATGAAAGTATTTTGTATGACCCTGTAAATAGTTACCCAACTTTTGTGGCTCCGTTGAGGCTGACTCAAATCTCTTCTGAAAAATTTACTGTAAATTTCCTTCCCGAAGTTTCTCCCCGACTTGATCTAAAAGGTATTAACTATGCTATAGGTGGTATTTCTGTTGTAGATAAAGATGCTTTGAGAGAAATTAAATATTTCAAATTTAATCATAGCTACTTTGGTGATAATGCCTTTTTGAAATTGACATCACTGGAAGAAAATATTGGAGGCGATCTCCATGGAACTTCATCATCTCCACTTATCCATAATTTTGAGTATGAAGAATCTTTCGGTTTCCCAATTAAACCTACCCTTGGAGCAGATCATTTTGGATATTATAACGGTAGTTCATCCAGTATTCTTATACCATCATCTATTTATCCCAGCGGTCCAAATAGAGAACCAAACCTATCTTTTACAAAACAAGGAGCGCTAAAAAAGATTACCTACCCTACAGGCGGCTACACTACCTTTACTTATGAAGGAAATGTAGCTTTTGATGGCAGAAATTATAAAAAGAAAGATATTGGAATAACAGCAAAGGCTTTTGTTCAAGGAACTGATGTGGTTCCTTTTGTATTAGAAACAGCTCAAGAGATAAGGATAGAGGTTGACCGTTATCCATTAACAACTTGGGGCGATGGGAATATACGTGGTGAAACCGATTTTGAAGTCCGTAATTCTATTACCGGAGAAAAAGTAATGTTTGGGAGAGTTGTTAGTGAAAATGCCAACCCACCATTTACGCAGGTATTGCCTGCGGGAAGTTATTTTTTATATGCCATGGCCGATAGATATGAAAACGAACTTAGGGCAACTGTAAATTATACAAGAACAACAGATATTCCTTTAGAAGGAAAAGTAGTTGGAGGAATTAGGGTAAGGTCAGTTAAAGATTTTCCACTTATCGGGCTTTCAACCGTTAAAGAATATAAATATACTGATGCAGATGGCTTTTCAACTGGTACTTCTAATCCAACCCCAGTTTACCATCAATCCAACATAACAGAAGTCATTGAAGAACCAACGGGTTATAGAACAAGAAATGCGGTTATATATAGTTCGTCAATTTCTGAAAGCGACTATTATGGAGTGCAAGATTATTATCAATCAGTAACTGAAACTAATACATCTGTAGATAATAAATTGGTAGTTAGATCAGATTATTCAATGAATAACTATTTTAATGCCCAGCCTCATTTAACCCAAACCACAGTATTCAAAAGTCTTTCTTCAGGACTGTTACAACCTATAAAAAGAACAGTGATGAATTACATGGCTGTATTTGGTAATAGTATCACATCGGTTAGACCAGAACAAACTTTTGAAGTTATTCTAAATCGGTCAGGTCCTGCATGGGGATATCCTGGCCCATTAAAGCAGTTTGCCCCAATTACTACCCAATATAACCAAGGTTGGGAATATGTACTTAAAAGTAGTGAAATAAATTACTTTGGTACCGATTCTGTTAAAAATGAATCTATAAATATTTATGATCCTGTTAAGAAAAACTTGCAAATGACAAGACAGTTAAGTGCAGATGGCGGTATTGTAGTAACAAAGTATAAATATGCAGATAATTACGTCCCCTCTTTAAGCGCTCCATTTCTAACAGCAAACGTAACAGCGCCAGTTTGGGAAAAACAATTATGGAAGAAGACTTTAACGGATTCTGTTCTTATTGCTTCAACGGTTACACTCTTCAATAATCAATTCCGCCCTACAGATATTTATACTATGGATGCAACAGGTATTCATTCATTAAATAGCGAGTTTCGGTCTGCAGGATTGTATAATACAGTTATAAGTGATACCAGACTATCACCAAAGGCACATTTTTATTATGATGCAGTTGGACATTTGGTACATCAGAAGCAAGAAAATGGCCCATCTATGGCTTACAAGTGGGGATATGGTACAAACACCAAACATTATCCAATTGCTGAAGCTAAAAACGCTTCAGATAGTGAAATTTTTACAGAAAATTTCGAAGATATTTCTAATGAATCTACAGGTAATGCACATACTGGAAATCGCTTTCATAATGGCAATTATTTGGTAAACTGGATTACCCCCAATGCAAAACCTTATTTAATCGATTATTATTTTCTAACGGGATCTGGTTGGCAATATAAAACCGAGCCATTTATAAGTGGAAACCATTCTTTGAGCGGAGGAACTGCTTATGATGATATAAGGGTTTTTCCTTCTGATGCACAAATTACAACCTATACTTACAATACGGGTATAGGAATTAGTTCCATTATTGACACTAAAGGACTTACACAGTTTTATGAATACGACAGTTTCAATAAACTGGAAAACATAAAAGATGGAAATGGTAATATATTAAAAAACAATAAGTATAATTTTCGTGTAGCCGATGGCAGATTTTATAACACAGAAACTTCGGCTGTTTTTTACAGAAACAACTGCGGAACAGGTGTTTCTGGAAGCGGTGTATTTTATACCATTGCTGCAGGGAGCTATGTTTCTTCACTAAGTCAAGCTGATGCTGATGCTCAGGCTACAGCTGCATTACAATTGGCTGGGCAAGCAAATGCCAATGCAAAAGGAACTTGTGGTGAAACCATATTGATCTCATTTGTAAACGAAACAGGAACACTACCTAGTAGTGGGGCCAAATCTGGCAATATTTCATCTGTCGAATTCAGAAATACAGTTTCAAAAGCTACCTACATCTTTAACCAAGAACAAGTTAATGCTGGCATTAGGCTTCCGAAAGGGATCTATAATATTGATTTTGAAATTACTGGCGGTAAGTACTCTGAATCTCTAAACTTAGGATGGTCACTTCTTACATTAAGCTATGGAAATTCTATCAAGTATTTGGATTTCTATAGTGACTATTATATGAGAAATGTTGATCTGAACCTTAATAGTGCGACCCTAAAGCTTTCAGCCAAAAATGAGATAGAATAAATCTCAAGGAATTATATTTTAACAAAAAAATAAATTAATGCTTTTATACCATTATAAAAATTAGTGCCTCATGAAAAGATATTTAAATTATAGCTCCGTTCTTCTTTTACTGCTCAGTGGTTTTGGCTTAAAAGCACAAGACCATAAAACAGTAAGTACTTATAATGGTGAGGCAGAGATTAATGCCCCCTTAAGTGTAACCTTAACCGACGGTTTCCATGCTACAGGTAACGTTCGTATTTATACGACTGGGAAAAGCCTGCAGAACTGTTTCCCTTTGGTCTCCTTACCGAGCAGCAACCAGAACTACATTTTAACCCGAATATTTAAACAGCGTGGAGTAACCGAAGCCACGTTGGGTAACGCAAGACTGGTATGCGATGAAAATCAAACCATCCAATACTTTGATGGCTTGGGCCGCCCGCTACAAACCGTTACGGTGCAAGGCAGCCCTACAGGAAAAGATCTGGTGCAGCCTGTGGCTTACGATGCCTTTGGACGTGAACAATTTAAATACCTGCCCTATGCCGCCAGTACAGGCAGCAACGGCAGTTACCGGGCTGATGCTTTAACCGGGCAATCTTCTTTTTACCTCAGCCAGCCTGCCACAAGCGGCATCCCGGTTATCTCTACACCTTTTAGCCAAACGGTATTTGAGGCCAGCCCGTTAAACCGGGTGCTGGAACAAGGCGCCCCAGGATTAGACTGGCAACCTGCACCAAACAGTTTAGCGGGGCATACGGTAAAAATGGATTATGGAACAAATGCATTGAACGAAGTTAAACTCTGGACGATAAATGCGGCCGATAACGGGGCAAGTGCAGGCGTTTACCTGCCGGGTAAACTATATAAAACGATCTCTAAAGATGAGAACTGGAAACCAGCAGATGATAAGATGGGCACGGTTGAAGAGTTTAAAGATTTTGAAGGCCATGTGGTATTAAAAAGGACTTGGGAAACCAACAGCAAAAGCCTTTCTACCTATTACCTTTATGACGATTACGGCAATTTAAGGTATGTATTGCCTCCCGCAGTAAATGAAAACGGGCAAAGCCCGGTTAGCTCTTTCACTGAAAGCGATGCCAGCTTTAACAACTTTATTTATGGCTATCATTATGATGGACGTAAACGTTTAGTTGAAAAGAAGATTCCAGGTAAGGGTTGGGAATATATGGTTTATAATAAGTTAGATCAGGTAGTGTACAGTCAGGATGCCGTACAAGCAGCTAAATCACCAAAAGAATGGTTGTTTACCAAGTATGATGCTTTGGGGCGTGTAATATTAAGCGGTTTATATACAGGAGGAGGCGAGCGGCTAACACTGCAGGCATCAGTTGACAGCCAAGCAGCTTCAAACCAGCCATTATGGGAGAAACGGGATAACGCCAACAGCAATGGTTTAAATACGGGTTATACCAACCAGACTCTTCCAACGGCAAACATTGGTGCCTATTACAGTATTAATTATTACGATGATTATGATTTTTTGGCCAATACATTTGGGCAACCAAGTGGAGCAAACCAGGTAAATGGCGGGCGTACCAAAGGATTACAAACCGGGAGCCGTATTTTAACGCTGGGTAGTAGCAGCCAGCTGCTTACGGTTAACTATTACGATGAAGAAGGAAGGGTTGTGCAAAGCAAAAGTCAAAACCATTTAGGCGGAAGTGATGTAGTAGACAATACCTACAACTTTGCCGGCGAACTCACGGCCAGCACCCGTACCCATGTAGCAAGCGGAGTAACCACAACAATTGCCAACCGCTATGAATATGACCATATGGGCAGGAAACTCGGCACCTTTGAAAACATCAACAGTAAAGGTGAAATACTTTTAAGCAAACTGGATTATAATGAATTGGGGCAATTGCAGCAAAAGAACCGCCACAGTGTAGATGGAGGCAATACCTTTTTACAAAACACCAAATTTGCCTATAACGAAAGGGGCTGGTTAAAAAGCAGTATTTCCGATCAGTTCAGCATCCAGTTAAACTACCAGGATGCTATAAACGTGACCCCCCAGTACAATGGCAACATCAGCAACCAATTATGGGGACCAGGGAATAATTCAGCCATCAATACCTTTAGTTACAGCTACGACAGGTTAAACCGTTTAACCAATGCCAGCTCCCCTAACCTTGGCGAGGCGATTAGTTATGATGTTATGGGTAACATTACCAGCCTGACGAGAGATAACGCTGGGACAAACAATTATACGGGTTACACGGGTAACCAACTGACACAGATTAGTGGTTTTACCAACAGTAGTTACACCTACAACGAAAATGGGAATTTAAAGAGCGATAGCCAAAAAGGGATTAACTTAACCTACAACTACCTGAACCTGCCAACACAGGTAAGTGGCAACCAAAACATCACCTATACTTACAATGCCGCCGGACAAAAACTAAAGAAAGTTAGTGGAACAAATACTACCGACTATGTAGCTGGGATCCAATATACGAATGGTGCGATAGAATTTATCCAGACCGAGGAAGGTGTAGCAAGAAGAAACGGAACAGATTACAGTTACGAATATAACCTGACCGATCATTTGGGTAATGTGAGGGCTACTTTTTACAAGAATCCAAACGGGCAACTGGCAGAGGTAATCCAAAGGGACGATTATTATGCTTTTGGCTTAAGGAAAATGGGTATTCCAAATTCAAATGTAAACAAGTACCTTTATAATGGCAAGGAGTTGCAGGAAGAGTTAGGGCAATATGATTACGGCGCTAGGTTCTATGATCCGGTGATTGGCAGGTGGAATGTTGTTGACCCCAGTTCTGAGCAAGGCGGACAGGAAAGTTTAACCCAATACCAATATGGGATGAACAACCCAATTAGGTACACCGACCCTGATGGCAAATGCCCAACTTGCCCCATATTCTGGGCAATGGAATTGTATGAGGCCGCAAAATATAAGGTTACGTCTGTACTTGGATTTAAAACTTATGCAGACGGTGCTGTTGCCAAGGTACGTAACGATGTACAGAAGCAAGACCCAGATTATGTCAAGAATGTTCCGGAAAATGTCCGCAATGTTATAGATAAGGGCAATGACATAAAGGCATATACAAAGGTCATTCAAGGTGGAGCCGAAATTATGGGCAATGCCTCAGATGCAATGGGTTTGGCTATGGGGGGGGTACAGGGAACTATGAGTGCTGCTGTAGAAAAAGTAGCCGCAGAAAAAGTGTCTGTCTACCGTGTTTTTGGTGGAGATGCTAAAGCAGAGGGGTTTTCTTGGACACCAAAAGACCCCTCAACTGTTAAAAACTTTAGAAACGTTGCAGGGTTGCCATCTGGTGGTGCGAGTGGTGTGACAAATACGGCGGAATTTATGGTAGAGGGGATAGTAAAACCTAAGAACATCATTACAACGAGAGCGGCAAAAGCATTGGATGGGAATACTGGAGGGCTTCCTGAGTATCTAATAAACCCAAAAAATGTAACACAAAAAACTTATTCAATCTTTAATCCATTTAAGTAAATTATGAATGAAAAATATAGGGGTACCACTGTAAATGAACGACTATATCTAAGTGGGACATTAAATAAATTTGATAAGGCGGTAGAGGAAAAAGATATAGATGAAGTTATAAGAATACTCAAAAATGTAGATGTCGACGACAATTCAATTAAAGCTATTTTAAAGCAAATGGGTTTAACTGATAGAGATACGTAATTTATCAGATACTTTGAATATCCAGCTATTCGAGATGTTCCACAGGTCATCTCGAATTAAAGATAAAGACGTGCTATTTCAAATGTTGTTACT
This sequence comes from Pedobacter nototheniae, assembly GCF_004335085.1. GTDB lineage: Bacteria > Bacteroidota > Bacteroidia > Sphingobacteriales > Sphingobacteriaceae > Pedobacter > Pedobacter nototheniae. Next base: position 34,040 of record NZ_RQRS01000030.1, read on the forward strand.
GTTCAAAGTGATGCAAGCGTAACTCAAAGCGTTGACAATATTTACAATACAAGTAAAAGCACAATGATAGAACAGTCAGGATCAATTGTATTAGATACGAAAAATAAAACACCCAGCTATTCGAGATGTTCCACAGGTCATCTCGAATTAAAGATAAAGACGGATTTGAAATCCGAAAGCATAAAGACAGCCATGTAAAAGTATAGTTGGCTTTGTTTTATTTAGCGTGCATTTCGAGTAGCTCCTATTGGACAATTAGCACTAAATCTAAAAAAGACGTTGACAAAGATCGCAAGAAAACTAAATCAACGTCTGGTGGAGGTGAGAAGATGGGGGAAACAGAACACTGGGATGAGTTTGTTACTCCCGGATCTGGCAAAGCGCAAGGAAGGATTGAGTTTGGGAAATCTTGGGACGGGATAATCGATAGTAAACACAAGGAAGCAAAAGATCTGGATTTAAAACAAATTGCCAATGAATCAAAATCTAGTACTGAAAAGCGAATCTATAAATTTGACATAAAAGCTAATAAAGAGATTGCTCCATATGGCCCTATGACAGGAGGTTTACTTGATGGTAAATATGCTACAGCTCGATCTGCAGGGAATTATCTGGCTGGATACAACGGGAGGACAGGAACTTATTTTGGAGTTCATATTAGCTTAACCACATATATGAAACTGGCGGGGGCTTTACAGCAAGGACAGTATAATAGTACAAATGCTATGAAGATTGTTATGTTTGGCAAAAGCTACGGGCCTTCACCTTGGTATGGAGAGATTGAATACACTGGAAGAAGGGTAACACAGGGTTGGAATTCTTCAAGAAACTGATAAAAGAGTATGAGTAAAATAAAAATGATTGTTTTGGTAGCGACCATTCTTGTAATGCTTGCGTTTTTGTTTTTTTATTTTGCATTTCCAGAAAAAAATGAAGACGTTCAGTTTGATGTAGTTGAATTATCTTCAAAAAAAATAAAATCAAAGTTATTTATAAAAAAGCTTGTTTGGGGAATGACTTCGGATAATTGCTTAGTGACAATAGGTACTTCTAATATAAAGGAAAATAAACCGAATAGAAACAAGAATTATATTTACAATGGGTTAGATCCGTTATTCTATAAAGTCTCAGGCGATACATTGAGTATTTATACATACAAAACCTCGACAGTTCCCAAAGATTTTTTGACAGCCTTTAAAATCATTCAAATTGAATTAGAAAATCCAGAGATGATGGAGTTAATTGAAAAAGACAATTATAAAAACAAGGGATTAGTCAAGGTTAATTAATATCCTTCTTAATGACGTGCGTGTGTTTCGTCTGTGAGAAATAAAAATAGTAACAAAGTCCGGCAGCAATGCTGGGCTTTTGCTGTTTTACATTGCTGCTATACTTTTTAGCCAGCTATTCGAGATGTTCCGCAGGGCATCTCGAATTAAAGAGAAAGACGGATTTGAAATCCTAAAGAATAAAGCCTAATGATCGTCGCCTCATAAACATACATACTATAAAAATGGAAAACGTAGTAAAGGTCTTTAAGTACAGAATAATCAATGAGATAAAAAGTTTATCTTTTATAGAAGATATATTAAAAATTGAACCGAAAATACAGATGTGTGGTGAGCTTGAAATTGAGCCGTACATAGAATTTTCAGTTAATTTCCAATCCGACTACTGGTATATTAAATATCTTTTATTAAAAGATCAGCTCGTTAATCTTAATGATGAATTCAAATATTTCTATAATGAACCAGATTTAAATATTATTTGGGCATCATTTACGGATGGTAAAACATTTCTTTTAGAATTTAAAGACGGGCAGCCATTTATTAGCTTTTCAAAAGACAAACTTTTGATAAAAAAATACTTTGAACAATTTATCTTGAATGAGTTCTAATTGTTGGGCTTTTCTATTTCTAGATGAGTTCGAATTTAATGAGCCTCTGCTTTAATGGCTATATATGTATTGGATTAGAACTTAGCAAATAGCCGCTACCATGGGTAAAACTGTTTGGGAAGGACTTAAATGCAGGAGGAGCTACAGTAGCAGTTGGGGCTAATGCCACAGTTGGTGAAATTATTTGGCAGGGTATTACTTCTTTCGTTGAAGGTGTAGAAGTTGTGGGTGCTGGTGCAGCGACTCAGCTGTTCGAGATGTTTCACAGGTCATCTCGAATTAATCACATCATGGTTATGAGTAATAATATTGCAGGTGAAAAAGAAAGCGTACAAGGACTAGCTAAAGTAGGTGGGACATCTTCTACGGTTGAAACGGGTACTTTGTCAACTTCAGGAAGATTTGAAAAGGTTGCAAGTCATGAAATTGGGCATAATTTGGGATTAGATCATAAAGATGCGTCAACAAGCTTAATGAATGAGTTTGTTTCAGGAACTTATGTGACACCAAATGAACTTAAGCAAATATATGGTGGCGCTGTGATTTCAGTACCTAACAATGGAAAACTGATAATGTATAACGATAAAGATACACGTAAAGATGCAAAAGAGTTTATCAAAACAAATAGAGTACAATAATATTTTACGATTTGGATGCTGGCTTTTAATGGTATTCTTGATTGGGTCATGTGGGAGATCAAAGCAAATTGTTACACCTTTTTTTTCTCTGACGCCTGTAAGATCTTTGAGTTTGTCTTACAAAATCATTGATAATAATATAGACTCAGAGAACGGCTTTATTTTTTTTGATACAGATACTATTAAATTTGAATATGGAAAAGGAGTTTTTAAAAGACCGGAAGAAAAAACAATTGTTCCATACGAGCAGAAAAAATATTGGGACTCAGTAGGATTGTCTAAGGAAGTAATCTTATCTAAGAGATCAAAAGAAGATTATGATAGTAGAAGCTTTGAAATACATTATTATGTGAATGATACAATTTCAAATAAAGATGTGGTTTGGGTATTTCCTAAAAGATTTAGAAATGGAATGATAGGAGCCTATTTTTATGATGTAGATAAAAAAGGTAATAACTTGAGTATTTACTGCCGAAATTTACCTTTGTCTAAAGTGGACACTTTTATAGAGTTAATTAAAACTATCAAATTCCCCGCTGGCACTCCGCGTGATTAGATAGTTTCGCTGTTGCAAGCCAGCTATTCGAGATGTTCCGCAGGGCATCTCGAATTAAAGATAAAAACGGATTTGAAATCCGAAAGTATAAAGACAGTCATGTAAAAGTATAGTTGGCTTTGTTTTATTTAGCATGCATTTCAAGTACGCTATTTTAAAAATTAGACCCACTGTTCCATTGCGTGTTTAGTTGGTGTCTGCCTATTGTTAGTATCAAAATAGATAAATAAAAGCCTAACGGTTAAGAGCTGTTAGGCTTTTTTGTTTATTCTGAATAATGATCTGGAATAAGTTGGTAACGGTTACAATTGACTTGGTAACAGTCGTAATTGACTTGGTAACAGTCGCAATTGACTTGGTAACAGTCGCAATTGACTTGGTAACAGTCGCAGTTGATTTGGTAACAGTCGCAATTGACTTGGTAACGGTCCGGAGTGACTTGGTAATGGTCTGGAATGGCTTGGTAACAGTCGCAATTGACTTGGTAACAGTCGCAATTGACTTGGTAAAGGTTACAATTGACTTGGTAACGGTCGCAATTGACTTGGTAAAGGTCGCAATTGGCTTGGTAACGGTAGCAATTGACTTGGTAACAGTCGCAATTGACTTGGTAACGGTCGGCAATGACTTGGTAAATTCAACTATTTGAGATGTTCCACAGGTCATCTCGAATTAAAGATAAAGACGGATTTGAAATCCGAAAGTATAAAGACAGCCACAATGACTTGGTAACAGTCTCAATTGACTTGGTAACAGTCGCAATTGACTTGGTAACAGTCGCAATTGACCTGGTAACGGTTACAATTGACTTGGTAACGGTCGCAATTGACTTGGTAACAGTCGCAATTGACTTGGTAACGGTCGGCAATGACTTGGTAAATTCAACTATTTGAGATGTTCCACAGGTCATCTCGAATTAAAGATAAAGACGGATTTGAAATCCAGAAGTATAAAGCCTAAAGAGGTAAAAACATAGTAGTGCTCCATTTGCATATGCGGGAGCCGAAATAAAGGCTTCGAAGATTTCACCTAGTGATTTTGTAAGAAAAGGAAATATTGTGGTATCAAATCAACTGATTAAGGGTAAAGGGAACTGTCCCTGTATGTAAAGAATGTCACACGTATTTGCATGGGAAAGCTAAATAAATAAATATGGAGAAAGATGAGTTTTTAAATATTATTAGAGCAAATATCGATGAAAACGATTATCATATAACGCTTGTTAACAGAGGACAGAATCCTGATTTTTCTTACTCTATAGGATTAACTGAAAAGATTGGATTTGAACTGATTATTGCAGGTGGAGGTAATTCAATAAAAGAGAATGAATTAATATTTAAGCACGTAAATCAATGGTTACAGCGTGGATCTACAATTGATTCTCAGTTTTTTTTATCTGATAATGATATTTACTATCTAGCGAATGTAGATCCATCTTGGAGTAAAAAACTTATGCTAGGTGTCTACGATTATTATGATACAGATGAAATTGTAGCTTTTCAAATTATTCACGTAAATAAGACTCTTGATACACCTTGTATGTCGGAAGTGAGAATTTTAAATGATCCTATTTGGAAATGGTTAGATATAGAATGGAATATAGAGGCACCTAAAAATTCTTATGTAATAACCGATATTTATGCTTTAAGAGGCAAAGCAATAACCGAACTCACTAGGTGGGAAGATCATGTATGGGAAATGTTTTCTGGACCGGGGCCAGATGTTAAGGAAGAAGACATAAAGATAGTTCCATTAGGAACAATATTGGGAATTGATGATACACTACAACCTATAGTAAGTTTGCTTATTGGTGAAGGGCTATGGCGAGATAGCAAAGATTCAAGTTGGCAAAATTGGTGACCCTCTGATGTTGTATATGAGTTTCAGTTATTCGAGATGTTCGAACTGCCAATAAATCTAATCAGCTATTCGAGATGTTAGCTTTCAGCGCATCTCACACTTCTTGGTAATGCCTATTTTTGTTTTGTCAGGAATTTTATCGCTTTTTAATATCGCCTCTATTAACACTTTAAAAGCATTATCGGGATATTAGCAATCTGAGATGATTCAGCAACTCAATTACACCAAAAACAAAAGCGTCCTTTACACTACAGTAATAGACGCTTTTGTTTTTATAAAATATGCATTAGGGGGTTGTCCAAAATAAAGCAGGATTATTCGTTTTGTAGTTGATAAACTTAACACCAGTTTTCTCATTACGTGCTTCATTTTTATGTGGTCCCTGTACCAAACCATCAAGCGGTAATAATTCTACATAAGCAATTTCTTTTCCACTCTTCCAGGTTTCAGAATCATATTGACTGATAACGGGAACTTCCAAACGGTAAAGATTCTTTGCCATATATGTTTGTAGGTAATATTCTTTTGTTTGCAAAGCAGATCTATTCCAGTTTGCATCAGCATTTAATACAAGTGGTAAGCCCTTTATTAAACGTTCTCTTACCTCTTCAATACCTAAAAGACCACCTTTTTCATCCATCACGTAAGCATCAAAGGTAGGATCAATCCATATCCATTTTTTTAAATCCTTTATATAAACCATGTTTATTACATGGCAATCATCAAAATAAGTTTCCTTTGGCATGCATGTAATGTATCTGGAGGTAATTCCCATTGATAAGTAACACTCGTTAAGCACCGTGGCAAGCATTCTACAATTAACACCACGGTTTTCTTCTCTACACACCTTTATTAAGTCAATAGCATTTTTTAACGTTGGGTTATTACTACTTCCGTCATGTCTAATCAGGTTATGCACCCAATGTAAAAGGTTAAAAACCTTCGAAAGTTCATTACCCTTACCCGCGATAGAATCAAGTTTCAAATCTTTTCTAATTCGAACCAAATTTTCATCGTCTTTTGATTGATAAGTAAACACAGGAATTTCACGTTTATCAGTAGCATTATACTTACTGCCTTTCCGTAAAGTATCAATATATACAACAGGCTTTCTACTAGGCACTTTTTCATCGTATTTAATCTGCGTTCTGGCAGTATCCTTACCATTTACCAGGATAATAAAATTGTACTCCCCCACTTTTGGGTCTACGTTAAATGAAATAGATTCCTGATCGGTGTAAAAGGTTACCTTTTTAGCACTAGTGGCATAAACATCTAATTTTTCTGTAGGAACTATGGACCATGCATTTTTACGCACGGGATAATCATCATCCTTTATGTCTACGCTGAGCGAGTTTGCTTTAATAATTCTAAGTTTCTGTTGTGAGAAAGACTTACTTGCAGAAAAAAGGAACAAGAGGATAAAAAAGAGTTTAGTTTTCATGTCAATAATAATGTTTTAAGTTTTGTTTGATAGGAAGACGATAAAAGAAAAGAAAATGTTGCAAGCAGAAATCAAAAAATTCTTTTATTAAATTTTCTAAATAATATCGAACTCTGAAAACCTTTGAGAAACATTAGTATCACCATTTAATAATCTGTATCTACAGATCTGAAATAAATTCATTTTAGCGCAAATAAAACACTGGTAATCCGTTTTTTGATGTTATATTGGTTATAATCATTTCTTCAACTATGGTAGTAAAACGAAGCTCCAGATTTCGTCTTAGAAAAATAAAAAAATTCTTAAGCCTTTTAGGTCCGGGTTTAACCACAGGTGCAGCAGATGACGATCCTTCTGGAATTGCCACTTATTCTCAAACAGGAGCTCAATTTGGTTATGGACAATTATGGACGGCCCTTTATATGCTCCCTTTTATGACAGCCGTACAAGAAGCTTGCGCCAGAATTGGCTTGGTTACTGGTAAAGGTATAGCCGCTGTAGTAAAAGAACATTATAACCGTAAAATACTTTATGCTGTTGTAGGTATTGTTGTAGTAGCAAACACCATAAATATTGGTGCAGATATTGGCGCTATGGCAGCAGCAGCACAACTTTTAGTTCCTGTACACTTTGTAGTGCTTACGCTTCTTTTTGCTGTCGGAATATTGTTACTGGAAATATTTACCAGTTATAAAATCTATTCACGTATATTAAAATGGCTCGCCCTTGCCCTACTCGCCTATCCAATTACCGCATTTATTATCGATCAACCCTGGCAAACCGTTTTACGGGCTACCGTTATTCCACATTTCGAATTTTCATTTAGCTTTCTATTTATTATAACAGGTGTATTTGGAACAACAATTACGCCTTACATGTTTTTTTGGCAAGCATCTCAAGAGGTAGAAGAAGAAAAAATTAAAGGTTTGGTTCGCAATGGGAAACCTAGAATTGGCTGGCCCCACATTAGAGCAATGCGAAAAGACAATAATATTGGAATGATTATTTCGGAGTTTACCACCTGGTGTATTCTGCTCGTTGGTGCCACCGTTTTGCATAATAGTGGCGTTACAGATGTTAAAAGCGCTGCAGATGCCGCAAAAGCACTAGAACCATTAGTACACTCCTTCCCTGATTCTGGCCTTTTAGCTAAAGTAATATTCTCCGTCGGCGTTATTGGATTAGGTCTTTTAGCAGTTCCTGTATTATCTGCTTCTGCAGCCTATGCCGTTGCTGAAGCTTTTGATTGGGATGCCAGCTTTAACCTTAAATTTAAAAAAGCACACGGTTTTTATACCGTTATTATTATTTCTACTCTTATAGGCCTTACCATTAACTTTTTAGGAATCGATCCGGTTAAAGCACTCGTTTACACCGCCGTATTAAATGGTGTAGCGGCAGTACCATTATTATTTCTTATTGTAAGAATATCTGCCAGCGAAAAAATTATGGGTGAATTTAAAAGCGGATGGCTTTCTAAAAGTTTATTATGGGCAACATTTGTTGTTATGGGTGCAGCGGCCGTGGCTTTATTTTTTACAATATAAAATCAGTGACAAAGCAATTGTTAGTCGTGTAAATAAATTTATAATATATATTTGACTAGAATCTTGTAACAAAAAATCATGAAAGCACTGGTCATTTCAGGTGGTGGAAGCAAAGGCGCTTTTGCTGGCGGAGTAGCAGAATACCTCATCAATTACAATCATAAAAGTTATGATCTTTTTGTAGGCACTTCAACCGGAAGCCTCCTCATTCCATTTTTAGCCATTGGTGATATTGAACGCATAAAAAAGCTATACACAACTATTGCCCAATCGGATATATTTACCGTTTGCCCTTTTGTTGTGAAATATAAAAATGGAAAGCTAAAATTGCGCATGAACCATTTTGGAATAATAATGCAGTTTTTTAGACGGCAAAAAACCCTTGGAGATAGCAGTAATTTAAGAAAGCTAATTCATGATAATTTTACTAAAAAAGACTTTGAGCAAATTAAAATTTTAAAAAAAGAAGTCGTTGTAACCGTTGCCAACCTCACTACTCAAGTTATAGAGTATAAATCATCAAATGATTACGGTTACGAAGATTTTTGCGATTGGATGTGGGCATCCTGTAATTTGGCTCCTTTAATGAGTTTATACCAAAAAGATGGCTTTGATTATGCCGACGGTGGTTTTGGGAATCTAATCCCGGTACAAGAAGCCATAATTAAGGGCGCCACAGAAATTGATACCATTGTTTTACGACAAGAGAAGGCAGAATACAACAATCCACCGCTACAAAATGCCATTGAAGTTTTTGCCCGCACCAGCGATTTTATGCTTAATCAAATTGCTAATGACGATCTGATTATCTCTAAACTGGAAACCGCCAGTAAAAATGTTAAAATTAGCTTTTACTTCGCAAATCGACTCCTTACCACTCATTCATTTATTTTCAATAAACAAGAAATGGCTACTTGGTGGCAGGAAGGCTATGAACTTTTTCAACAAAAAGAATGTAAAACCCATTTTCTTGAAGTAAAACCAGCCTAAGTATATCGCAGTGCAAGTAATTTAATTAACGTTTAATTTTTATTTGAAATTTAAGTCCCTATAAATTAGACAGTATGAATAAAAGCCAGCTGTTTTATTAAATATTTTTTATTTTATTTTTGAATCTGTAATTTATATTTCTATATTTGCAACCCCAAAGGAAACAAGCTTTATTCATTTAAAGCACCTGCGAAAGTAGCTCAGTTGGTAGAGCACGACCTTGCCAAGGTCGGGGTCGCGAGTTCGAATCTCGTCTTTCGCTCTAAAAGTTTTTCTTAATTGAAAGCTTTTAATTGGTCACCTTCCGAATAAAATCGGAACAAAGCCTGCTCGGGTGGTGGAACTGGTAGACACGCAGGACTTAAAATCCTGTGCACCTAAAATGCGTGCGGGTTCGATTCCCGCCCCGAGTACTTACAAAAATCGAACTAAAAGCCTTGATAAAAATCAAGGCTTTTTTTATGCCCTCCATCCTACTATATTGCAATTAAACAGGATTTATAAATTTAGTTTTCACTCTACAAGTATCTATCCTTAGAAATAAAAGGTATCTTCACCGAAATTATGGGTTACGCAAAAGAAAGAGGGAAACTGGAAAAGTTATCCGAAAATATTAGTGGTTTAGAACTTTACAATGAAAAAAGTTTAGCCATTTTAAATGATAGTTATGAAAAATATTCTCACTCCGTTAGAATATTAAAAAATAAAGTGCCCGATTTATTTGGTTCACTTTACGAAAATGAATTACAAGACATTAAAAAAGGCAGAAAACTATTAAAAGAAAGTGAAACAGATGAATTACGTCAACAAAACTTTCTTCAATACAAAAGTTTAGTACAGGTTGCTTTAGAAAAAACCATTCAGGTAACAAAAGATTCTCAATAAGATTATACTACCAAAATAAAAAGCCATTCATAAATAAAATGAATGGCTTTTCTGTTAAATAAGGATGATAGTTACAACAATCCACGTTTTTTAAGCATTGGCTTAATATCAGGTGTATGACCACGGAAATTATAAAACATTTTGCCTAAATCTTCCGTATTTCCCTTTGATAAAATCAAATCACGGAAACGCTGTCCATTTGCTCTGTTCAAACCACCGTTTTCTTCAAACCAAGAGTAAGCATCATTCTCCAACATTGATGTCCAGCTGTAAGCATAATAACCTGCGGCATAACCGTTGCTCCAAATGTGCAGAAAATAGCTAGATCGGTAACGTGGCGGCACATAAGATAAATCTAAATGTGTTTTCTTTAATGCATCAGCTTCAAATTTATCCACATCTTGCAAAGGTGCATTGGGTGGTAGCGTATGCCATTGCAAATCTAATTCTGAAGCAGCCAAAGCCTCTGTAAAAGCATATCCTTCATTAAAAGAACTTGCTTTCTTAATTTTATCCAAAAGCGTTTGCGGCATTACTGCGCCTGTTTGGTAATGTACAGCGTAGTTCTTCAACACTTTAGGGTCAGATGCCCAATGCTCATTAAACTGAGATGGAAATTCTACATAATCCCTTGCTACGTTAGTGCCGGATAAACTGGGAAATTTCTGATTGGCAAAAAGGCCATGTAAGCCGTGGCCAAACTCATGAAACATGGTCGTAACATCATCAAAGCTAATTAATGCTGGCTGGCCCTTTTCAGGTTTATCAAAATTGCAAACGTTATAAATTACGGGTTTCGTTCCAAATAATTTAGATTGTGTTACTAAATTATCCATCCAGGCACCGCCATCTTTATTATCTCTTTTAAAGTAATCGCAATAAAATAATCCAATCTGACTGCCATCTTTATCAAAAACATCAAATACTCTAACATCTTCTTGGTAAACAGGTAAATCCTTACGCTCTTTAAATGTTAATCCATAAAGCTGATTTGCGGCATAAAACACACCATTGGTTAACACTTTATTCAATTCGAAATAAGGTTTTACTTCATTTTCATCTAAATTATACTTTGCCTTACGTACTTGCTCTGCATAAAAGTTCCAATCCCAAGGTTCAACTTTAAACCCACCCTTTTGCTGATCGATTACAGCTTGAATATCTGCTGCTTCACCTTTGGCTTTTGCCGTTGCAGCAGGTACAATTTTGCTAAAAAAGGCTTCAACAGCTTCTGGTGTTTTAGCCATTTGATTTTGAAGTTTCCATGCTGCATAATTTTTAAAACCTAAAAGCTGGGCTTGTGAAGCTCGTATTTGGGCAATTCTTGAAATAACTTTACGGGTATCATTTGCATCACCTTTCTCTGCACGGTTCCATGAAGATTCGAAAAGTTTTTGACGAGCCACTCGATCGCCCATCGTTTGTAATTCGGGTTGTTGTGTTGTATTTCTTAAACCTTTGCCTGCCGCCTGTAATTGAGCGGTAAACTTTGCGCTTAAGGATGCTTCTTCTTTATTTAACTCTTTTAGTTTCTCTTTGTCGGCATCAGATAATTTTGCACCTGCTAATTCAAATTTTTGATAGTAATATTCAAGTAATCGTTCTGCTTCTGCATCTAACTTAAGGTCAGCACGTTTTTGATAAATTGCTTCAACTCTTTTAAACAGTTTTGTATTTAAATAAATTGCATCACTATTAGCCGTTAACTTGGGCGCTTCTTCTTCCTTTAATTTCTGTAATTCGGGATTTGTATTTGCGCCCGTTAGCAATGTAAACACCATATTTACACGGCTTAAAAGCTGACCGCTTTTTTCAATTTCAACAATTGTATTTTCAAATGTTGGTGCTTCGGTGTTATCTGCAATTTTATTAATTTCTTCCATTTGTTGCTTCATTCCTTCTTCTAATGCAGGTTTAAAATCTGCATTTTTAATTTTATCGAATGCAGGCGCATGGAAGGGCAGCTTACTTTCTGCATAAAATGGATTGGAGGTTGAAAATGATTGCGCACTTTCGCTTCCGTTTTTACTATTACAAGCGCTCATTATTGCTAGCAAAGCTAACATGGGCATATAGGGTTTCTTTTTCATTGTTGCTGATTGATTTTAATACTTTTAAAATAATAACATCTATTTATAGCCATTTTCGTTGGTTTTAATACGGCTCGAAGATGATGATTTCATGAATTAATAGTTTGGCATAGAATAAATGTAGGTAATTATGACAAATAATTAATATTTAGCACAATTATCATCCTAAAATCATCCTAACGTAACATTTCTGCATTATTTGATTTTCATAATTATTGATTTGAACTGAATACTTTGCTTCTACCTTGTTATAATAAATTTGCCGTGTAATTTTCACACTATGTTCCGAACATCTTTACTTTATTCAACGCTTGGATTACTTTTTTTTAATGCATTAGCCGCAAATGCTCAAAAATTAACTCTAAAAGATGCCGTTAATACTGCATTAAATAATTACGGCACCATTAAAGCTAAAAATAATTATGCAAATGCATCAAAAGCAAATATTCAACAGGCAAAAAGAGAGTATTTACCAAATTTAAATTTAAGTGCCCAACAAGATTACGGAACTATAAACGGTCAAAACGGACCTTCGTATGGTTTTGGTGGTTTTGGAACTGCCTCATCTGGCCCTTCATTAGATAAGCAAAACTGGAATGCAGCTTTCGGAGCACTTTATTTAGCAAATATAAATTGGGATTTTTTCACATTTGGAAAAGTAAACCAGAAAATAAAGGTTGCTGATGCGGCATACAAAAGAGATCAAAACGATTTAGAGCAGGAAAAATTTCAGCAGGAAATTAGAGTGTCCGCAGCGTACCTTAATCTTTTGGCAGCACAGCGATTAACTAAATCGCAACAGAAGAATTTAGAAAGGGCAATTACCTTTAAAAATACAGCCGTAATTAGGGCAAAAAATGGATTAATAGCTGGCGTAGATTCATCTTTTGCAAAGGCTGAAGTTTCAAGTGCTAAAATTGCATTAACCAAATCTCAGGATTTAGAACAAGAGCAAGCCAATCGGCTAGGTGTTTTAATGGGTTTAACCGCTATAGACTATACATTGGATACAACTTCAATTAGTAGAATCCCTTTGGATATGCTTAATGATACAACCATTAAAAGTAATCATCCAATTTTAAAATATTACCAAAATAGGATTGATGTGAGTAAAGAGCAACAAAATTATTATCGCCGATTATACTATCCGAGTTTTTCTTTATTTGGCGTGATTCAAGGGCGTGGGTCGGGTTTTAAATCAGATTATGGGTTAAATCAAAATGCTTATACCAGCAATTATGCAGATGGAATTAATCCCGTTAGAGGCAACTATTTGATTGGAATAGGAATGAGTTGGAACTTGGCTAGCCTTTTAAAAAATGCACCACAGGTTAAAGCACAACATTATATTACCGAGGGGCTTAAAGACGAATATGAGCTGGCAGACCAGCAATTAAAGGCTCAGCTTGCACTTGCGGATGCTAAGTTAAAAAATGCGTTAAGCAATTATAATGAAGCGCCCATTCAGGTAAAAGCTGCATCTGATGCATACTTACAGAAAAGCACTTTATATAAAAACGGATTAACTACGCTGGTTGATCTTACGCAGGCACTTTTTACTTTAAACCGAGCAGAAACCGACCGTGATATTGCTTACACCAATGTTTGGCAGGCTTTATTGCTAAAGTCTGCCGCTTTAGGCAATTACGAATTATTTATCAATGAATTTTAATCAGGCTATTTTATAAATGAACTTAATACGTTTCGCACTTCGTAAACCCATTTCCATACTAGTTTTAGTTGCAGGATTATTCTTTTTTGGAATTGGGGCCATCAACCAAATTAAGGTTGATATTTTACCCCAAATGAATTTGCCTGTTATTTACATTGCGCATCCATTTGGTGGTTATACGCCTAGCCAAATGGAGGCTTATTTTGGCAAGCAATACATAAATATTTTATTGTTCGCCAATGGCATAAAAAGCATTGAAACCAAAAACACGCAGGGTTTAATGCTGATGAAATTAACCTATTACGAAGGTACAAATATGGCGCAGGCGGCATCAGAGCTGAGTGCGCTTTCTAACAGGGCGCAGGCAATTTTTCCGCCTGGTTCTCAACCGCCATTTATTATTCGCTTTGATGCTTCATCACTTCCAATAGGTCAGTTGGTGTTAAGCAGCCCAATTAGAACCAATAATGAGCTGCAGGATATGGCCAATACATACGTACGTTCATCTTTTACAGCGATTCCTGGTTTACTCGCTCCTGCTCCATTTGGTGGTAGTCCGCGTACAATAGAAATTAATGTTGATCCTACCCTTTTAAGATCTCATAATCTTACGGTAGACCAGGTGGTAGAGGCTATACGATTAAACAATCAAACTGCTCCTTCGGGAAATGTTAGAATTGGCGATAAAAACTACATTACACCAACCAATTATACCATTAAAAAAATCAAGGATTTTGAATCTATTCCACTATTTAAGGGCAGTGTACAAAATTTACAGCTTCGCGATGTAGCTACCGTTAAAGATGGGGCGGATTTAACTGCTGGGTATGCTTTAATTAATGGTAAGCGTTCGGTTTATTTAAGTATTGCTAAATCGGGCGATGCCTCTACCTGGGATGTAGTTAAAAACCTAAAAGCTAATCTTCCAACAATTCAAAATACGCTGCCAGAAGATGTTAAGCTATCTTATGAGTTCGATCAATCTGTTTATGTAATTAATGCTGTAAAAAGTTTAATTAGCGAAGGGGCGATTGGTGCAATTTTAACGGGATTAATGGTTTTGTTATTTTTGGGAGATAAGCGTGCTGCCTTAATCGTAATTTTAACCATACCAACTTCTATCATTGCAGGCGTATTATTTTTAAAGCTATTTGGGCAAACCATCAACATCATGTCGTTAAGTGGTTTGGCACTAGCAATTGGTATTTTGGTGGATGAATCTACTGTTACCATAGAAAATATTCACCAACATTTTGACATGGGTAAGCCCAAAGCTCTAGCGATTTGGGATGCTTGTAAGGAAATTGCGTTCCCTAAGTTGTTGATCTTGTTCTGTATTTTAGCCGTTTTTGCCCCTGCATTTACCATGACGGGCATTCCAGGAGCTTTGTTTTTACCACTGGCACTAGCGATTGGTTTTTCAATGATTGTTTCTTTCTTCTTATCACAAACTTTTGTGCCCATTATGGCTAACTGGTTAATGGTTGCCCACCCCAAGAAAGGAGCTAAACACCATGGTATAACACAGGATGAGGCTGATTTTGCTGCAACGGGAATCCCGATGGAAACTGAGGGAGATACGCTTAATCAGAAGAAAATATTGGTAGAACGTGAAGATTTTAGTGGCGATGGAAAGATTTCTTTCTTCGATAAATTCAGGAATCGTTTTATGCGTTTTCTCGATCGGATTTTACCTTACCGTAAACCTGTTGTGTTACTTTATCTGGTTGTGATTATTGGGTCTGCCGCCTTATTACTGATGAATATTGGGCGAGATGTTTTACCAAAAGTAAACTCCAGCCAGTTTCAGCTCCGCTTAAGGGCACCCGATGGAACCCGTTTAGAGCGTACAGAAGAAAAGGCAAATAAAGTACTTGCAGAACTTAAAAATATGGTTGGTGCAGATCATTTGGCAATTTCTTCGGTTTATGTTGGTCAACACCCTGCATTATTCTCTGTAAACCCAATTTACTTATTTATGGGTGGCCCACACGAAGCCGTTTTTCAGGTAAGCTTAAAGGATTACCATGTAGATATGGATGAATTTAAGGATAAGTTTAGATCAAGAATTAAGGAGTTAATGCCTGATGTAAAACTATCTTTTGAGCCTATAGAATTAACTGAAAAAGTATTAAGCCAAGGCTCTCCTACCCCTGTAGAGGTAAGAATAGCTGGGAAAAACAAAAAGCAAAACGAGCAATATGCGAATAAAATTCTTGCCGAGCTTAAGGATATACCATACATGCGTGATGTACAAATTGCACAGCCAATTAAATATCCATCGTTAAATATTAACATTGATAGAACACGGGCGGCACAGCTTGGTGTTGATATGAACGATATTGCTAAATCGCTTGTAGCTTCTACCTCATCATCCCGTTATACAGATAAAAACGTATGGCTTGATGAAAAAATAGGTTTAACGTATAATGTGCAAGTTCAGGTACCTTTAAACCAAATGAACAGCAAAGATGATATTGGCGAAATCCCGCTGCTTAGAAACACAGCACGCCCTGTATTAAGCGATGTTGCTACCATACAGCCTGATACCACTTATGGAGAAAATGATAATCTTGGTGCCACACCTTATTTATCAGTAACGGCAAACCTTTACCACACCGATTTAGGAACAGCTACAAAAGATGTAAATAAAGCAATAAAACAAGTTGGAGAACTACCAAGGGGCTTAATTATTACGCCAATTGGTTTAAGCAAGGTTTTAACCGAAACGCTAGGCAGTTTACAATCAGGCTTATTTGTTGCTATTGTTGTAATATTTTTAATGCTTTCGGCAAACTTCCAGTCGTTTAAAGTACCATTGGTTATTTTAGCAACAGTACCGGCGGTTGTTTTAGGATCTTTATTATTGCTAACCATTACCGGCTCTACGTTAAACTTACAATCATACATGGGAATTATCATGTCGGTTGGTGTTTCAATTGCCAATGCGGTGTTGTTAATTACCAATGCAGAGCACTTGAGGAAGCACAATGGAAATGCATTGGAATCTGCTAGGGAAGCGGCGGCATTGAGGTTGCGCCCAATTATAATGACGAGTGTGGCCATGGTTATGGGTATGTTGCCTATGGCGATAGGACATGGTGAAGGTGGCGATCAAGTTTCGCCATTAGGAAGAGCGGTAATTGGTGGGTTAATTGCATCAACATTTGCCGTTCTAATTATCCTGCCATTGGTTTTTGCTTGGGTACAAGGAAAAGTTTCAACGGATTCAATCTCTCTCGATCCTGAGGATAAAGAAAGTACACATTACATTAAAGGTTTAGAAGAAAACGAATAAACGATCATTACAAATGAAAACAAACATATTTTTTACCACATTATTGGGTACGGGTTTAGTTGTATTAACAGCCATGTATGGTTGTGGCAGCGCTGAAACTAAAGCTGAGCCTGCAAAAGAAAAAAAGGCTGCAGTTGCTACTTTCGATTTAAAAAAGGATAAACTTTCTACAACGTTAAACCTACCAGGCGAATTAATTGCCTTGCAGCAGGTAGATTTGTATGCTAAGGTAAGCAGTTTTGTTAAATCGCTAAAAGTTGATATTGGTTCTAACGTAACTCAAGGACAGTTGCTAATGACTTTGGAGGCTCCAGAAATGGCTTCGCAACTTGCAGCAGCGCAATCTAAATTAAAATCGCAAGAAGCCATTTACACAGCAAGTAAGGCAAATTATAATCGTTTGTACGAAACCAGCAAAACACCTGGAACCATTTCTACCAATGATTTAGACCAGGCGATGGCAAAGAAAAACTCTGATTTAGCACAATATGAAGCGGCAAAAGCATCGTATAAAGAGGTGGGTACTATCCAAAATTATCTGGAAATAAGGGCTCCTTTTAGCGGTATTATATCTGCCAGAAATGTAAACTTAGGCGCCTATGTTGGTCCGTCAGGTAAGGGCTCAGAATTGCCGTTGTTTACTTTACAAGATCAACGTAATTTACGCTTAGCAGTTTCTATCCCTGAGATTTATACTGGTTATTTAAAAAATGGCGATGAGGTAACTTTTACGGTTAAATCTTTACCAAACCAAACTTTTAAAGCAAAAGTTAAGCGCATGTCGGGTGCATTAGATCTTCGTTTACGCTCTGAACGTGTTGAAATGGATGTTCCAAATTTAACCAAGACTTTATTACCGGGTATGGTAACAGAAATAAATATTCCTTTACCTGCCAATGCAAGTACATTTATTGTTCCTAAAAAATCATTGTTAGATACTAGTGAGGGTTTATTTGTGCTAAAAATTGTAGATAATAAAGTTGAAAAAGTTGCAGTAAAAAAAGGTAGAGAGGCTGAAGATAAAATTGAAATATTTGGCAATTTAAACGAAGGCGATAAATTAGTTACAGAACCTACGGAAGAAATGCACCAGGGAATGGCAATTAAATCTTAATTTTGTACACCATTAACAGCTAAAGCCATGTTAACCAAACATCAGGAACTGTATGCCGTAAGCAAAAGTGAATCTTTAGAGGATTTTTACAACCGGTTAAAAATTAACCGTCCTGAAATGGTTATACCCAGCTTAAACATGGTGAACGATATGGGCCATTTTAATGTTTTTAAAAGGTCTACTTATTGCTCGCTCACTCCATCGCCTTACAACAGAAGGGATTTTTATAAAATTTCGTTAATTATTGGTTCGGGCATTTTGCATTATCCCGATAAAAGCATTGAGGTAAACGGCCGTGCATTATTGTTTACCAACCCAAATATACCATATGCATGGGAAGGTACATCGGAAAAACAGGCTGGCTATTTTTGCTTATTTACCGACAATTTTATTCATAACCGCAACGAAAGTCTTAGGGAATCTCTTTTGTACCGCATCAATGATTACCCAATTATAGATATTAATGATGAGCAAGAAAAGTGCTTAAATACTCTTTTTAGCAAAATGATGGAGGAAATGGATGGAGAATATGTGCATAAATATGATTTACTCCGTAATTATGTTCAACTCGTTGTTCACGAAGCTTTAAAAATTCTACCTTCTGGCAATACTTCTAAGCCTAGTACCGCTGCCGTTCGGTTAACATCCTTATTTATAGAACTGCTGGAAAGACAATTCCCCATTGGTTCTACAGATCATAATTTAGAATTAAAAACGGCACATGATTTTGCGTGTAAACTTTCTGTACATGTAAATCATTTAAACCATGCGGTAAAAGAAGTTACAGGCAAAACCACTTCCGAGCATATATCAAAACGAATTGCCACCGAAGCCATTGCCTTATTAAAACATACGGAATGGAATATTGCTCAAATTGCGTATTGCCTTGGCTTTGAATATCCGGCTAACTTCAATATTTTTTTTAAGAAACAAATGCAATGCACACCACGGTTTTTTAGAAAGTAAATTTTGAGTTTGCAATCATTGCCAAAGCATCACAGCATTACACGGAAGAAAAGCTCGCTGTTTTTTACTCCACTAAAATTAAAACGACCTATAAATAAAGAGTTAATATTCCCTATGTAAGAGGCAATGTTCCCTATGTAAGAGGCAATATTCCCTGTACAAGAGGCAATGTTCCCTATTTGAGAGGCAATATTCCCTGTACAAGAGGCAATATTCCCTGTACAAGATGCAATGTCCCCTATGAAAGAGGCAATGTTCCCTGTACAAGAGGCAATGTTCCCTGTGGAAGAGGCAATGTTCCCTGTACAAGATGCAATGTTCCCTATGAAAGAGGCAATGTTCCCTGTGTAAGAGGCATTATCTCCATAATACGCTCAAAATACCTAAAAGAAAGTGCTAACTAAACCCGGGTGAAGCGGCAGCTCCCGATATTTTTCATCGGGACTATAGCGTAAAACGGGGCTGACATTAAAAAAAGTTACCGCCTTTGCTTTTCCATAAATTATAATAACCAGCCACAGAAACACGGAATTACACACTGCCCTTGGCGTTTTTATTAGTTATAAAGAAAAGGTAATGCCTGCATTGAAACCCAGCCAACCTTGCCCCCCATTACCGAAATTATGGTGCTTATTTGGTGCAATTTCTTGCTTATAATTTTTACCCGAAGAACCCATCGGTGCATCACTTTTGTAATATGAATACGCAGGACCGGCAAATAATGCTACGTATTTATGAATGTTTGCCTGAAAGTTGGTTTGAAACCTGTATAACGTGTTTACATAATCCGAATTACCTAAATATAAGGATTGAATAGTACCTTCAACAGCAATAGAAAAATGTTTATTTAGAACAAAATCGTGCCCTAAACCAAAACCAAAGCTAATTACTTGTGCTGTATCTGAAAAATTTTTCCCAGCAATAAACAAACTATACAAGTTTGCATTACCCGTTTTAAAAGAGATATTGGTATTGGTTACTTCGTTTGTATACAAACTAATTTTGCGGTATCCGTTATGAGAAAGGTTAATTAAACCTATGCTTACGCCTGATGATGAATCGGCAAGATTAACTACTCCAAACTGGAAACCATCCATTTTTTTAGCGTAATTAACCAAGCCTGCTATTTGCACGCCCCTCAAGCGCTCGGTATTGGTATTAACAGCGCCCGAAAACTGAACTCCACTTGTGTTTTTACTTGCATTAACTAAACCTGCTAATTGTACACCCTTAACATCTTTAAGCCCTACATTGCCTACACCTCCAATTTGCATCCCTCGAACTTTTCCCCTTACGCGATTAAAAATTCCGGCAACATGTAAACCGCCCATATTTAGGTTAACATCATTGTAAACTCCAGCAAATTGAACACCTTTTACTGAGCCACCAACAATATTAAACAATCCTGCAATTTGAATTTTCTTGATATCGCCTTTGTTTAAGTTGAATGCACCAGCAACCTCTACCCCATCGGTTCCGGCTGTATAACCGCCTAATAAGTTTAACGATACCTTATTAACTACGCTAGAACTCATGCTGCCATGAGAACTTAAGCCTGGTGTAAATGATGCCTGGAAAGGTGTTTGAGCCAAAAAGCTAGGGATATTTAAATTCTGAATACGTTGTTTTGACGACAGTAAAAACCGCCATAAGCCACGCCCACCAAAAGTGTTTGAAAAAAATGCACCTTTTTCCTTATCCGGGTCGTTATATGCGCCTGGGCGAATATTTACATCAGCTAAAAAAATCAAAGCAGTATCTCTATAAGTTTCCTTACTTGCGGTTAAAATAACACTGCTGTGCAAGCCTCTAAAACGCAAAATAAAATGACCGTCGTTATCTGTTAAGGCAGATTGTAATAATCTTTTTTCGTAAACACTGGCCTCCTTAACTTTATTTCCTGTTTTAGTATCTACAACAAAACCACTAATGGTGTACTGGCTCTCATTACTCAAAATATTTTCAGCTTCGATGGTTAAATGGTTTACCGCATAGCGGAGAATAATGTAATCGTCGCTCTCTTTATAATCTACCTTTCCATCAAAAATTTTATCTAATACCTCTCGTACAGGCATATTTTTAGCGCTAAGTGTAACCAAGCTATCTTGTTGAAATAATGCCCCGTTATACGAGAAATAAAAGTTACCTGCTTTACTCAGCATCTGCAAAACGTTGCTTACACGCTCTTTTTTTACGTTGAGTGATACCAGTTTTGATAAATTTTGACGGTAAGTTACAGGATTCTGCGCCACACAAAAACCACAAGTAAAGAGCAATAAAAAAATCAGTTTAAACCTCATTATTCTTTATTAAACAGCAGAATATTGTCGCCATTACGTGATAAACCTAAGCCCAAAGTGTTACAGATAATTTTTAGATTTTCGTCTAATGATTTCATCTTTATAACCGTTGTAATTCTTAAATCTTTTGCCTTTTCATTCAAGGTTATATTTACGCCATAAGCTTCGTTCATTGTATTTATCAATTTGCTTAGCAACATATTATCGGCTACAAATAAATTGGTACGGTAATATTGGTACAATTGATCGGTACTTTGCTCTTTTACTAAATTTAAGGTTTTACTGTTTACTGTAACTCTTTCGCCTTTGTACAGCTTAATTTCTTGATGACCAAAATCAACCTTTACAATTCCACTTTCAACTACAATTTCAGTTTCGCCCTTAAGGTGTTTAATATTAAAGGATGTGCCAACCACCATAACCGAAACATCTTTTATGCTTATGGTAAACGGATGACTTTTATCCTTCGCTACATCAAAAAACACATCACCACTATCCATCTTTAAATCGCGGTTATTTTTAAAGTTACCTGCATAGCTTATTTTAGAGTGTCGGTTCAACGTTAGTGTTGATCCATCTGGCAATTTTTGCATAGCAACCTCATTGGTGGTACTTAGCATGGTGTAATTACCAGAATGAGAGAGATTGTAAACCGTCCATGCACCGATAGCAATAACTAAAACTGCAGCAATTTTTAACCAGCTAAACTTTGGTTTTAAAGGTTTTACAATGGCTTCTTTTGATTTTAAAGTTTCAGTTTTCGCTTTAAATTTCGTCCATGCTAAATCTTCATCAACTTTACTTTCGTTGTGTAGTGTTTTGCTCAGTTGCCAAATGGTTTCTAGTTGGGTAAAATGCTTTTTATTGGCATCAGCGGCATTTAGCCATTCTTTTACCTTAATATTTTCTTCTTCAGTAGATTCTTTTAGAAGAAATTTCATCAATAACTCATCCATCATGTTCTTCTAGTTAAAAAAATCCTTATAATACCATATCCCTAAAACAATCAAAACCATGAAATCGGCTAATTTAAACCTCAAAATTTTCAACGCTTTACCCATTTGGTTTTCGACCGTTTTTATAGACAAACCTAACTGATCGGCAATTTCGCGGTACTTTAATTCATCAAACCTGCTCATTTGAAATATCGTTCTGCACTGTTCGGGTAAGTCGTTTAAAGCCTGCCTTAAATTTTGTTGCAGCTCTGTAAATTCAACTTTCAACGATGCCGGTTCATGTTCTGTATTCATGGTGTGTACGGTAAATTCCTGATATTTAGTTTTGGTTTTTTCCTGCCGGATGTAGTTTAAACTTTCATTATATACGCACCGGTATAGGTATGCTTTTATGGATTGTATTTTGAGTGTATCTCGTTTTTCCCAGAATTTTAAAAACATGCCTTGCACAATCTCTTCGGCTATATCTTCATCCTTTAAAATTACCTGCGCATAAACATGCAGGGCTTTATAATGCGTTTTAAAGAGTTCTTCAAATGCTTTATCATCATAATATTGATGCGTACTTCCGGAAACTGCTGCTGTTAATACCACGGCTTTAATTGTATTCAAATATATAATAATTGAATTTTGAATGAGAGAATTATTGAATGAATAAATGACCTGTAATAATAATTGAATTTTGAATGAATGAATGAGAGAATGAATAAATGGCCTGTAATAATAATTGAATTTTGAATGAATGAATGAGAGAATGAATAAATGACCTGTAATAATAATTGAATTTTGAATGAGAGAATTATTGAATGAATAAATGACCTGTAATAATAATTGAATTTTGAATGAGAGAATGAATAAATGGCTTATAATAATAGTTGAATTTTGACTGGTCTGTCATGCATCTTATTCTTTTATTAAATCATTCAAAATTCACTCATTCTCTCATTCAAAATCCTCTCATTCAAAATTCAATAACTACCTAAAAACTAATTGCAACACCACCTGTATAGCCTAAAAACATGGCATTAAGGGTATTATTTTTTCTATCCCAAGTTTTAAAATAATGTTTTTGTAATGTTTTACCTTCTTCAGTGTTGGTTGATACAAAATTAACTGAAGGGCCAGCAAATATTTCTAAATAAGGTCCTATCCTGTAGGACGGCATAATCTGAAGTGTAGATTTAAAATAATCTCCTCGTTTAAAGTTTTGAAGTGATGTTGCTGTAAGCTCTGTGTTTAATCTAAATTTTTCGGTTTGAAAAAAGTGTGCACCAAAGCCCGCTTCGAAAGCATATACTTCATCTTTATTTTTGAAATTGTAGCCTATTCCAATAATGCCGTACAAAACTTTACCCCCCGACCTAAAAGTAGCCATAGTTGTTAAGTTTTGATTGGTGCTTAAAGCAATGCTTTTCTCACCATTTTTAACAATATTGATAATGCCGATTGGGTAATCGCTGCTGTCGGCAATATTAATAAATCCTGATAACTGTACCCCTTTTACCTTTTTGGCAACATTAATAAATCCTGCAATTTGCGTTCCTTGCACGTCGCCAGCCTTGTTAATAAAACCACTAAGCTGTATCCCTGAAACATTTTTTGCCGTCCAGTTGCCAAAGCCGCTAATTTGCGAACCACTATTTTCTTTAGAAAAGTTAGCGAAACCTGCAACAGAAGTCCCTTTACCACCTGCATAAGTATTAATAAAACCTGCAAATTGTACACCATCTGCTTTACCTCCAATATTGTTTGAAAACCCGGCTAGCCTTACGCCGCTTGCATCTTTACGAATGATATTTGAAAGTCCGGCTAATGTAAAGCCCTTCTCTGCCGCAGATAAACCCACAAGGGCATTTATAGAAAGTATATTGGTATCTTTTGCAGCATGTGTACCATTTGTACTCACTGGGTAAGCAAAACCGATATTTACTCTTTTCTTATCCTGAGAGAAAGCACTAAAACCAGTGCTCAAAATCAAAATTATGCTTAATATTTTAGAGGGACTGCCAAGCTGACTTAACTTAGCAAGTGCATATTTAATTGTTGTTAAAGTTGTGTTCATTTCTATCTATTTTAAAAATGAGACAACGAGATTAAGACTTACCCCTACGTTGAAAAGAAAAATAAATTATAGCCAATAGAAATTATAAGTGTTTTAAACTTTTAGCCTGAGTTGCTTTAGATTTACGAAATCCGTCTGGCAAGACAATGTTTTCCGCTGCCGCGGGGGCTTTATTCTTTTTGACAACAAAAAGAACCAAAAATTGTCGGCTCGCAATTTTTCTGTTTAAGGCAGTGGGTGGGATTAAGCAGTGCCTCCCGAATAATTGACCATGCCGATGGAGAGCTTAACGAAGAAACAATGGTTTGGATTTGTTAGCTGTTTAGGCGATCGCTAAACTAACTTTAATTAAAATCACTATCGTCCCGATTACGCCCAGGCATAGCAGCATTTCGCAGCATAGCTCATTATAATTCTTGTACTTAATTTCGTTTTACCAATAACCAAAGGAATATGAAGCGGGCGCAGGATTGTGTTTTGGGCTAAGCCTCATATTACTGCCTTAAGAATTATAATGCTGCTATGCAAGAAAGGGTGCAAGCCTTGACTTTTGGGTACCTTTTTGTTAAGAAAAAGGTACAAAGCCCGTCTGGCAAGACAAACCTTTTTCCGCTGCCGCGGGGGCTTCTCTTCTTTGGGCAACCAAAGAAGCAAAGTTGTCGGCTCGCAATTTTTCTGTGTAAGGCAGTGAGTGGGATTAGATTTTGCTCCCCGAATAATTGACCATGCCGATGGAGAGCTTAACTGAAAAACAGTGCTTTGGATTTGTTGGGAGTATAGGCAATCGCTAAACTAACTTTAAATTATATTACTGAATTATCCGATTACGCCCATGCATAGCAGCATTTCGCAGCATAGCTCATTATAATTCTTGTACTTAATTCGTTTTACGAATAACCAAAGGAATATGCAGCGGGCGCAGGATTATGTGTTGGGCTAAGCCTCATATTACTGCTGTCGGAATTATAATGTTGCTATTCAAGAAAGGGTGCAAGCCTTGACTTTTGGGTACCTTTTTGTTAAGAAAAAGGTACAAGGCCCGTCTGGCAAGACAAAGCTTTATTCCGCTGCCGCGGGGGCTTTCTCTTCTTTGGGCAACCAAAGAAGCAAAGTTGTCGGCTCGCAATTTTTCTGTTTAAGGCAGTGGGTGGGCTTAAGCAGTGCTTCCCGAATAATTGACCATGCCGATGGAGAGCTTAACTAAAAAACAGTGGTTTGAACTTATGAGTGTGTTAGGCGATCGCTAAACTAACTTTAATTAAAATCACTATCGTTCCCGATTACGCCCAGGCATAGCAGCATTTCGCAGGGTAGCTCATTATAATTCTTGTAGTTAATTCGTTTTACGAATAACCAAAGGAATATGCAGCGGGCGCAGGATTATGTGTTGGGCTAAGCCTCATATTACTGCTGTCGGAATTATAATGTTGCTATGCAAGAAAGGGTGCCAGCCTTGACTTTTGGGTACCTTTTTGTTAAGAAAAAGGTACGAAGCCCGTCTGGCAAGACAAATGTATTTCCGCTGCCGCGGGGGCTTATCTTCTTTGGGCAACCAAAGAAGCAAAGTTGTCGGCTCGCAATTTTTCTGTTTAAAGTAGTGAACGGGCTTAGATTGTGCCTCCAGAATAATTGACCATGCCGATGGAGAGCTTAACTAAAAAACAGTGGTTTGGAGTTGTTAGTGTTAGGCGATCGCTAAACTAACTTTAATTAAAATTACTATCGTTCCCGATTACGCCCAGGCATAGCAGCATTTCGCAGCATAGCTCATTATAATTCTTGTACTTAATTTCCTTTTACCAATAACCAAAGGAATATGCAGCGGGCGCAGGATTATGTGTTGGGCCAAGCCTCATATTACTGCTGTCGGAATTATAATGTTGCTTTGCAAGAAAGGATGCCAGCCTTGACTTTTGGGTACCTTTTTGTTAAGAAAAAGGTACGAAGCCCGTCTGGCAAGACAAAGCTTTCCGCTGCCGCGGGGGCCTCTCTTCTTTGGGCAACCAAAGAAGCAAAATTGTCGGCTTGCAATTTTTCTGTTTAAGGCAGTGAACGGGCTTGGATTGTGCTCCCCGAATAATTGACCATGCCGATGGAGAGCTTATCTAAAAAACAGTGGTTTGGATTTGTTGGTGCGCTGAGCTGTTTTGATAATTAACGTTCATAGTTGTAATATTTCATTACCATTACCTGACGCAGGCAGGCAACCTTAATGAATTATAAACTATAATTATATCGAAGAGATAATTATTAAACTAAACTTTTAGCCATCCGGTAATACTCATTCTTTTGGTGTTGGTAACCAAAACCTCATGCGCAAGCTGGTCGCTTTTAAAGAAAACACTTTTACCATTTAAAGGGGCAATATTTTGAAGACTGTTAAGATGATGAATGCAAAGCTCTCCACCATCTTCAATTTTCCAATCTAAATTGAGGTACATAATCATAGAAAACTGCCTGCTGCCGCTATTTTTAAACTGATCGATATGTTTTTTGTAAAATGCGCCAGATTCATATAAAGTGTAATGAAACTCATAACCTGTAATTCCGGTAAAGCAGGTGTTGTTTAAATGGAGGACAAAGCGATCCATTAAATCGAAAAAATCATTTTCGTGTGGGTCATTATGCTTTCTATCAAGCCAGTAAATCACATCGCTTCTAACCAGTTTATTTTGAGTAACAACCGCATTATTGCCTATTCCAGCTGATAATAACTTTTCTTCTTTAAATAAATTGATCAGATTTTGTTTTAAATGGGCCGCGAGAGAAAGGCTTAAAAAATTTTCGGCGATACCAACTTCGTCTTTGATAAAACTATCAATCAGGGTATCAAATGTTTTTTCCAATGAGCATTTGGTTATTTTTAAGCTTACGCGATAACCGCTTGAAAGGTAGGTTAATTAAATGATTAAAATTCCTTTTCAAAATCCAGCTTTGAGATTTCAATTAATAAAATACTTTCAAAAGCTTTTTCCTACTCAATAATCCAACAATTAATTCTCTTTTATTTCCAGCTGATAAATGAAACCTTTATTACCTGCTAAAATAACTGCATTACCTTTTTTAGCTTTTTGAACTGAATTAAAACTAATATCTGATACATGTTTCCAGTTTTGTCCGCCATCGGTTGATATATCCGTTCCTGAAGTCCCTGTTGCTACTAAAGTTTTTGCATTGATGTAAGCCACACCACTTCTGTAGCCCAAAACTGGGGTTATTGGGTTAGTCCAGGTTTTACCTCCATCAGTTGTAAGCACCACATTATTGGTATTTTCTTTGTCTTTAACATAATTTCCACCAACGGCAATTCCATTTTTAGCATCATAAAAATCAATGGAAAAAGGACCAGTACTGTTTTCTCCTTGCCAAATAGGGCATTTAAAAACCGACCAATTGTTACCATAATCTCCGGAGAAGTAAATATTAGATACTTTGCCACCTGTTGCTATCCAAGTTTTACCACCGGGTAAAGTTTTTATAGTTGTACCGCTTGCAGCGAAACCGGCTTCACCATCTGTTAATGTTTGCTTTAAATTTGCCGATACATCTATCCAATTTTTACCGGCATCGGTTGTTTTAAGCAACTGCATTTTATTCTTAATGGGATCGCCAAAAATTAGGGCTTTATTTTTATCCCAAAAGCCCAATCCATCTAAAAATATTGCTGTATCTACATTTTTATATGTTTCAAGCCAGGTTTTCCCCCCATCAATAGTTTTCAAAATATAAGCAGGGGCACCAGCGTTTACAACAACGGCTTGGTTATTATCAAATGCCTCAATATCTCTAAAATCTAATTTTTCATAACCTTTCGGTTTTATCCATTCCCAACTTGCCCCTCCGTTTATGGTTTTGCCGATGGTTCCATTACTGCCACTTACCCAAATAATTTGGTTTGAAACTACACTCAAACCTCTAATACTTGTTTTAGTATTTTCGGTTAAAGGCTTTAAGTTATACGTTTGCGCAGCGCAAAAAAAAGGTGCCATAATTAGGCACCATAATAATTTCTTCATTTTAAAAATTTATTTTACTCTTCTAAATGTTTCCGAGCGGCCTAAAAGAGAAATGCCTACATAACCTCTAACGTTTAAAACATCAGCACTTTTTAAAGTCATGTTGCAACTATATGTTTTCCCACTTTTAGGATCATAAATTGTTCCATCGGTCCACTTACCATCATCATAAACAAAGTTTTTTAAAATTTCCAATCCTAATAAAGGACGGCTTTGTAAGCTTGTTTCGGGGTTTTTAGCATCAACTTTTGGCTTTCCATTTAAATTTGGTTCTTTTATCCAGGCAAGTTTACCAAAATACTTATCGCCTTTTTTGTAAATTTCTATTTGTCCTTCTCCTGATGGATTTAGCCATTTACCAACGATAGCATCTTTATTTTGTGCCATGGTATTAAAGGCAAATGCAACAAAAAGAAGCATTAAAAACGGGATTTTTCTCATAACTGAATCTATTTAGTATTTTTAAATATAGCGATTAGAACAGTAACGTAAAAAAATAATTAAAGTTTTAGTAGAGCAGTTATAAACAGTTTAATAATATTTGGAAATGAACATACGGTAATGCTTAGCTTACGTAGTCCTGCTCCCGCTGCTGCCGATGAAAAACCAGCATCCGCTCAGATCCCTTAGGTTTGAGAAAGATTATCAAAGATTTAAATTTGATAAAGAAAACCTTAAAAGCAGAGGTGAACTATGTTCATATCCAGATTTAAGATCTAAAACCTGTAACAGACCTCTGCTTTTTAGT
>NZ_RQRS01000031.1:0-62307 GCF_004335085.1 Pedobacter nototheniae
GGTACAATAGGAAAAGAAGACATTCGGCACTTGATTACAGAACCCCAGTTCAGGTTGAAAGAGCAATGCTGAAAAATAAAACAGAAGCGGCATAAAATGTCTCCACTTTTATATTGCAATTCCAGTAGCAACTCCAACTATTGATATATAGGGCGATTAGGATTGCGGAACGCAATGCCCGCGAATGGTTAAGGTGTTGATAAACGTTCACGGCCTTGATGCCGGCCTTTTTTTAGAGAATTTAAGTGAATAGCAGGATAGGGAACCAGGCGAGCAGGATACACTTATCCGTCAATTAGAAACGGTTTTTATGAAACGACAAGTAAATTCAGGACGGTATGCCGCAGTTAGGAATTATCCGAAAAGTGGCCACGCATTGCTGACCAAAATGGCTTTTCGTATAAGCGTCCTATCTGATGCCGCATTTGATTGTGGCCAGTACCAGATAAAACCAGCGATGCTAATTATTTTAACAAATCTCTGATTTGTTGCAAGTCAAAATCCAACTTCTGGCCAGATGGAAGTTTTTCATTCTCCTTATCCATCAGATCCTGGATCTTCTGCAGGGAATTTTTCATGCTTGCTTTTGACTTTTGCTCATATTCTATGAATCTCTGGTGTTCTAAACTTGTTAGGGTGGTGGTTAAACGAAATATTCCGGTGAACAACTCTATGAATGCAATGGTCATCCGGGCATCCTGCTCTCCGTCTAGGGTGTTGACCGTTTCGTACCATTCCCTGAAATTTTTATGAATATGCCCACCGACCTTATTTCTAACATCCATTACGGTGGTTTTAATTTTGAACTTGCGGACAAATACTTTTTCTTCTGCATTGATTTCATTCAGGATAGGCTCAAGTTCAGGATACCTGGTCGAAACCAATGACCGCAGAAATTGCTTATGAGCACTATAAGTTTCATATGCTTCATAAACGGTTAAATTAGCCTGTCGGTTAAAATATAGATGCTGCAGCTTAATTTTGCACAGATACATCTGACTGGTAATAATGCTAAGGTCCGTGGAAGCAATAATGAACAGTGCCTGTAGCTGGTACAGATTTTTAACTGAAGTAAAATCCTGACCGGTCTTGATATCCTGTTCAAGTATTTCAAATTTTTCCATGTCGGTCAGCCATTTGTGTATCAGATCCAGTTCCCCGGCATGATGTTCACAGGTTTCCAGACAGGCCTGATGAAGTTTTTTTCAGACTGCATCCGTCGGGATGTTTAAAAAGTCTTCCATTATAACAGTTGTTTTGACAATGCGAAATTCAATAGTACAGTATCGCTGAGAGGATCTGAAACATCCCGGCGAAGCACTTTCGTTTTATGTTCAACAAATCTTTGCAACCCACATGCTTTGCTGCTTAAGGATCTATGGAAAGATGCTGGCGAAACACCGGGTGTCCTTTTACTGACTTTCATACCTCAAGGTAATCATTTCAAAATATCAACCGAAGAAAAGTGCTTCTTTCTCGAATACGAGAGATTGAACGTCGTTTGAGTAGTCATATAGTTATATACCCTTCACCAGGTAGTAACTTTCTGCTTTTTTTAGCACAATAAAATTTAATAGATCAACCCTAGTAGGCAGTCTATGATTAAATACGATACTAATGCAGTTAAGGTCCCTGGTAGTGATTTTATAAAAATTTACGTTAAGATCCGCAATTAAGTTCCGGAATCAAATTTGACTTAGGAATATTTGGATCCATTTCCATCATCTTGGCTCTTAGATCGGCTAAACGCGTCAGAAAAAGAGAGGACATCTGAATGAAATGCGAACCAAAACCGCAAATCAGAAATAAGATCATGTTTAAAAAAAAAACAAGATTTTATCCCTCAAATTTTGTTTTATCACACTAAATTTTTACCATTGTTATACAATCCGGCAACAAGAAAATCACCCAATTTTTGTTTGACACTTTTTGATTTTAATATACTGATTATCAGTTAGTTCTACTTTCTGTATCGGTAAGTAATCTTTTTGCTTTTAGTACGTAAATCCCACTTAACCCATTAAAGTTAAGTGGGATTTATTTTTATCAAGAATTTTAATCTATTCTTTTGAAAAGTAGAACTCATGCGTTTTCGGGAGAATGTTTCCCTAATGTTTCAAACTTTTTGGTTTATAATGCCCTTTCTTATATTAAAATAAATCAGCTATTTACGAATATAGATTTGAAAGCCTCGAATATTGGTTGGTAGATATCAAATATCAATTCACTTTTGTGTGATATATTATTTAATCCGAGTTTTATCATGAAATGAATGAACTATAGATATCCTAAACTTCTAAAACATTTAATTATTTACTCTTTAAAAAACAAAATTATGAAACATTTATTTATCGCATTAATATGCACAATTATTGGGTTTAGCGCTTTTGCAGCTGATCGTGCTCCAAAAAAAGATTTACCTGTTGTAACAAAGATTGAAGTTAAAACCACTTCAAATGTGAACACATACATTACTAAAAATAATAAGAAAAGCAAGTTCTTTCGCATTCAACGCAGTTTTACATTTACCGATTTTTGTGGTGGAACTTATATAATTTATGTTTCTGCACCTAATGGTACCTCATACAACTCAATGGGCGCAACGGCAATCAATGCATTTACAAGTAATTTCGATAATGGTGGATGTTTTCACCATGAAAATATTTAACAATTAATCTAGTTTAAAGGTGTTTTTTAGCTGCTTTTTGGATAATCTAAATCGCATAACCATACTTGATGAAGATTGTTTTTCATTTCAAATTAACCCCAGGAATTTCTACCTGGGGTTAATCATTTGCTCATAATTGAATAGATTGGTTATTACCTGAAGAATATTTTTATTGCAAGTGTATTATTAAACTTAAATAAATAAACAGCTATGAAAGCATCTTTAGAGACAGGTAAAATTTTAAATAAATAAAACAATTATGAATCAATTACGTTTAATATTTGAGAGCGTTAATTTAGATGAGCGGGAAGAGCCTTAGGTTTTTCCCGCTTTCTTTTTTTGGTTAATACTTTGTTTGGTTATGACTAAGCCGTGACCTCTACGCAACGACCGTATTATTACATTTGGAAGTAAATCATTGAATTAATGAAGATAATAGGATTTTTATCATTTGGGCACTGGTCTAACCATCCCTCATACCAAACCCGAACCGCAGCCGATACCTTATTACAATCTATCGATTTAGCTGTTGCAGCAGAAGAAATAGGTGTAGATGGTGCTTATTTCAGGGTTCATCATTTTGCTCGACAATTGGCATCACCATTTCCTTTGCTTGCCGCAATTGGTGCAAAAACCAATAAAATAGAAATTGGAACAGGCGTTATTGATATGCGTTATGAAAACCCTTTGTACATGGTTGAAGATGCTGGTGCTGCCGATTTAATTTCTGAAGGCAGGTTACAATTGGGTATCAGTAGAGGTTCGCCGGAGCAAGTTATTGATGGCTGGCGCAAATTTGGCTATCAACCTGCTAATGGAGAAACTGACGCAGATATGGGCCGCCAAAAAGCATTAGAATTTTTAGATAAATTAAGTGGAGATGGTTTTGCACAGCCAAATCCTAATCCCATGTTCCCTAATCCCCCGGGTTTGTTACGGCTTGAACCTTTTTCTGAAGGATTGAGAGAACGCATTTGGTGGGGTGCTGCATCTAATACAACAGCAGTTTGGGCAGCAGAAAATGGTATGCATTTGCAAAGTTCTACATTAAAAATGGACGAAAGTGGTAAACCTTTTCACATTCAGCAGGCAGAACAAATTAGGTTGTATAAGGAAGCATGGAAAAAAGCAGGCCATCAACGCGAAGCAAGAGTTTCGGTAAGTCGTTCTATTTTTGCATTGGTAAGTGATGAAGATAGATATTACTTCGGTCAGCAAGGGAAGGGATCCGATAGTTTTGGCTATATTGAACCTGAAAAACGAGCGGTTTTCGGTAAAAGTTATGCAGCCGAACCCGATCAACTTATCAAGGAATTAGCAGAAGATGAGGCTATACAAGAAGCGGATACACTACTGCTAACTATACCAAATACTTTAGGCGTTGATTACAATATTCATGTACTCTCCTCTATTTTAGAACATGTAGCTCCTGCATTGGGTTGGCGTTAATGGTTTATTTATCTTAAATTTTTATACTTGAAAATAGCAACCTTTCAAACACTTCATCCCGATTTGGCTAAAACTAATAAGGTGATTTCCATTGAAAAATATGAGCAGATTAAAGAAGCTTTATTAGTGATTTTGGCCGTGCTTCCATTAACGCATACCGAATTAATGGAAGCACTATACCAAAAGGTTAAAGATAGTTTTGTTGGTGGGGTACAGTGGTATGGAGAAGTAGTTAAGCTTGATTTGGAAGCAAGAAAACTGATTGAAAGGACTAACGATAAGCCGCAGAAATACAGATTAGTTTCAAAGATATAATTAGTGCAATGGAGCCTATAAAAATAACTCTATCTCAAGCCAGAAAAATAATTATTGAAGCAGCCGGACTTGCCCGGCCTGCTCAGTTTGGCTTAGGGATAGAGGCTGTTTATAAACTTATAACACATTTGGGCTTTGTGCAACTGGATACCAATTATGTTGTGGAGCGTGCTCATCATCATGTTATGTTTGCTCGAATACCCGACTATGAATTGGGCTGGCTAGCCGAGCTTGTAGAAGATGGACTTATATTTGAATATTTTAGTTCTGATGCGGGTTTTATCCCTGTTGAAGATTTCCGTTTCTCGTTACCAATAAAGGAGGCTTTTAAAACACAGGGGAATGCTTTGAGTAAGCCTGTTGAAATTTTGATGAAGCAGATTATGGATCGCGTGGAACGGGATGGGGCAGTAAAAGTTGGAGACTTTGATAACGATAGATTAGAAGCAAGTTCTGGTTGGTGGGATTGGCGTCCATCTAAGGTTGCGCTTGAAAGACTTTATCTGGAGGGAAAACTCATGATTAGTCGGGATGAAAAGTTTCATAAAAGTTATGATTTGCCACTAAATCTACTGCCACAGCAAACTGATTTAACAATGCCAACGGCAGAAGAATTTGCACGTTTTATTATTCGTCGTACTTTAAAAGCACTCGGGATTTCTACTATAAAAGAAATGGCTTGGCGGGCAAGAAGGGTTAAGGGAAATTTAGTTAAAACGGAGATCGAAAAAATGTTGCAGCTTGGAGAAGTTAGGCTGGTAAACGTGGATAATTTGAAAGGTCCGTTTTATATGCTCGCTGAACAAAACCTAAATACTGAGCTTTCAGGTGATGTATTTATCCTTTCGCCGTTTGATATTATAAATGTTTTCAGACACCGTTTACGTGAGTTTTTTAATTTCAATTACCAGATAGAATGTTTTGTGCCGGCACAAAAACGTTTGTATGGTTATTTTTCTCTTCCTGTATTATCTGGCGAAACATTTATTGCAAGAATGGATGCCAAAGCAGATCGTAAAAAGAAATTACTGATTGTTCATAATATACATTTTGAAGATATTACAATCGGAGAGGCTGTGCTTGAAAATTTTATATCCTCCTTAAAAGCATTTATTGAATTTAACCAATGCAGAAATATTGTTTTCAGTAAATCAAATAATGAGCATTACCTCGATGTGATCCGTAAGGGTTTTTTCGAATAGGTTTTTCTGATAACTTGATAATATATCAGTCTTCAATTACTCACATGGTCCATTTTGTTCATCTATACGTTTAAGTATATAAGATAAAACAATGGTGTAAGCCACGTATGTTACAAATACAAAAAAACCGAGTTGTAATGCAGAGTTATTCGCGGTAACTGTTTTAAGCGTATCATTTTCCATATTAAGCCCCGAAAGCTGACTCTTTAAAATGCCATTAAGCCCGATATAAGTCATTGCAATACCAACCACCATAACATCTGCCATATCCCATTTGCCCAAATCGAAAGCTAGAAAGCGCAATATTTTCTGACTGCCAAAAAGATGACCACAAGATACATGAATCCCCCTTGCTACAATACGCAATAGCGGAAGCACAATTACAAAAACAAGCAGTAATGCACCCACCAGTACAGCATCAGGCTTTGGCTGCTCAATCAACGTACCTATAATGCCAAGGATACTTTTACTTTGAAAAAAGAGGACTTGGTTGGTAAAAGCAATCTTATCACCTAACAAAGCAAATTCCAGTGTTTGTATACGGGCATCAACTTCTATAATTGGCGATGTAACGCCTACGGTAAGTAATATTGCCGCAAATAATAACGACATAATAAATAAAGGGACGTGTAGTTGCACCTTTTTTCTTAAAAAAAGCCATAGCGTTAAAGCAATAGCAACGCAGCCCAACATGCCAAGTGCAAACTGTAGATTCGCCTTTTTAATCTCTGCCAGCCTATTATTTACAAGACTATCAAAAGCCTTCGCATTTTTTACATGGTATTTATGATAAATATTTTGCTCAACTGTTGTAATCGTGGTATCGGTGCTATCGTAAGTTTGTGCTTCAAGCTCATCTACCTTGCTTGCAGCTATGCCCTTTAAACGGTTTAAACTGGTTGGACTCGTTATTTTAGCTACAATTGTTTTTGCAAAAGAAGGTACCTGTGCATGTAATTCATCAATATCAACGAAGCTTTTAAAAGCCAGTTTTTTAAGTTTTCCACCGAGGCTTTTCTGAGGTTTGGTTACTTCTGATACTGCTTTATTTACCAAACCATGAAGTTCTTTTTCAACTTCTTTTCGCATTTCTACTTTTTGCTTTGCCGTTAATTTAAAGCCACTTACTCTACGATCTACAACATGTGATATTTTTTCGCCCCATTTATCAACGGAGAATATACCGAAAGTAATGTTGTTGGATAAACTGTAATCTTCTTTAATATGTTTCTGCTCAACAGAAAGCTGACGAAAATTGTACCCAAAATAAGCTTCGCCGAATAAAAGAACACTCAACGCGGCAATAAGCAAAATAGGAGCAAGCCTACTTTTTTTTGTAGATATATTGGAGGTGATATTTGTTGTAGTTGCCATAATAATTAATCAACAGCTTAAATGAAATGGTTTAATGTGCATCATGCGGTGTAATAAATTTCAATATTGTAGATAGAATGAGCCCATAAAGCACAAAACTGATGAAAATAATATAACCTGGTTGCAAGGCTGTATTGTTGGTTGTTAAAATTGTGAGTGAGTCATTTTTGATATTAAGTGCCTGAAGCTGACCTTCTAATAATCCATTTAAACCTATATATGCCATCAAAACAGCAATCACAATTACATCAGCCATGCTCCACTTGCCAGATTGAAATGCAAAATATTTAATAATGCCATTCTCCGCCAATCGTTTATTACCCAAAAGGTGAATCCCGGTTGAACTGAGTTTAACAACAGGAAAAAGAATACTGAAAACTAATATGAGTACACCCACCAATATGGAATCTACTCCAGGTTGACTAATCAATACGCTAACCACATCCATAATGCTCTTACTTTGAAAAAACAACACCTGATCTTTAAACATCACATGCTCTCCAAGCAATACAAAATCCAACGATCGGATCCGTGCATCTACCTCTATCATCGATGCCGTTAGCCCAACAGCCAATAATATGAATGCAAAAAATAAGGACATTACAAAAAGGGTAACATGCAAATCCCTGCGTTTACGCAAGCCCCACCAAAAACCTAACACTACAACTACGCAGCCTAACATTATGAAAGAATACCGATAGGTTTTTACACGAATATCAGCAAGCGACGCCACTAATTTTTTGTTCAGCAAATCAATAGATGTTACCTGATATTTTTTGTACATCATTTTAATTGCCGCGGCATTTGCAACAAATGCACTATCCTGTTTTTCTTCATTAGCAATTTCATTAAACTCGCCAATGGCCATTTTACTTAATTGCTTTTTATTTTTTGGATTATCTACCTCAGCAATAATTTTTTTTGCAAAGTTTGGTACTTGCGCCTTAATACTATCGGAGTTTACGAAGTTTTTAATTGCAAATTTCTGTATTTTACCACTCAGCGTTTTTTTTGGTTTATTTACAAGGGCTTCGGCCTTATTAATGAGTGCAACCAGTACTTCTTCAACCTCCGTTTGCAATACTTTTTTTTGCTTTCTGGTCATTTTTAAATTGCCCACCTGTTTATGTACAATTTTAGATACCTTATCTTTCCATTGCTGCACAGAAAACAAACCATAAGTAATGTTATTCACATCCGAATAATCTTCTTTAATACGTTCTTGATGGTCGGAAAGCTCATGTAGCCTAAAACCAAAGTAACCCTCAGTACCTAGTAAAAGGGCAAGAGCCAGTATTAGTAGAAATTTAGGAAGAAAAGACTTGCGCTCCCTTATATATTTTTCTTGTGTTTCCAAGCCGATTAATTTAAATGGTTATGCAAATTGATAACTATATTAGTTTGGTATTGCCAGATAAAACCAAAAACAAGTGCAAAAGGTTTTAAAAGGAAATAAAATAGTTTTATATAACGGTTTTTCAAGTAATAGTTATGTAATTGCTATGCAGAAAGGAGTCCCCAGCACTCATTTTTACTTTCTATTTTTAATATTTTTTTATAAAAAAATAGATTTTAAGTGTTTTAATACTTTCTTCTGTGGGAGAAATAACTTATTGTTGCATAAATAAATTATCACTCATGACTAAATTTGTAAAAGGCAGTGAGCTCAATGCCGCACTCGAAAAAATTATTAACAAAGCACAGAGTATCTTGTTATTGATTTCTCCATTTATTAAACTTCATAGCAGAATTAGAGATGAATTGAAGCTGAAAAAAAAATCTCCCGACTTAAAAATATCAATTGTATATGGAAAATCAGAGAATGGAAATCGTCTTAATAAAGAAGATTTGGCATTTCTTAAAGAGTTTCCAAATATCGAAATAAGATATGAAAAGAATTTACATGCTAAATATTATGGTAATGAAATGTCGGGTTTAATTACATCCATGAACCTTTATGATTTTTCTCAAAATAATAATATAGAAGCAGGTATTCTAACGGAAACATCAGCTTGGCGTATTGGAGGTATTTCTAATTTTGTTGGTACAGGTGACTTAGATTTAGATGCTTATAATTACTTTAATGATGTGATCTCAAATAGTGAACTCTTATACCAAAAAGTACCTAGATATGAATCTACCATGTTTAATTTGAGTCAAAAATTCATTGAATCAGTTGTTGAAAAAGATATTATAGATCATTATCATGATAGTCAAGGTGACACTTCTATTAATTTTAAATCCTATGAAAAGAGTGATAGTAAAAAAGAAATTAATCGTAATAAAATAACTACTGGTTTTTGTATAAGAACTGGAGCAGAGATTCAGTTTAATATTAAAAAACCTTACTGTGAAAAGGCATATGTTAATTGGAGCAAATGGGCCAATGAAGAATACCCAGAAAAATATTGTCATTTTTCCGGAGAATTATCAAACGGTAATACATGTTATATTACGCCTATAATGAAAAAACATTGGCGTGATGCTAAACGAACCCATAATTTATAGTTTCCATGTATAGAGATTAGATAGTTAATAGCATAATCTTAAGAAAAGAATACGATAAGCAGTTTAATATTATGATTAATAAACTTTAGTATCCTATATAAAAATTTTTGCTTTTAAATCCCATGCCTCTGCAGAAAGCAACCTGTAGCACTCAAGGTTGTTTTAAGGTTGTCTCGTGCAGCAACAACAAATAATAGACTTTAAATAAACCAAGTATTTTTGGTTTAGCTTTATAAAACTATACTTAGGCTCAGTTGTTCTTAAAAAAAAAATACATTTCTTATGATAGAGCATAACAAGAACATATTAGAGCAAGCAAATAATGCAATTACCAAAGGGGATTATGAAGGATTTCTTTCTTATTGCACTGAGGATACCAAATGGGTTTTTGTTGGCGATGAAATCCTAAAAGGGAAAGAAGCTGTACGTGAATACATGAAAAAAGCTTATCAGGAGCCTCCAAAATTTATGGTTGAGCATTTAATCGGAGATGGCGATTTTGTTACTGCATTAGGTAAAATTAAGATGAGAGATAAAGATCAAAAAGAGATTGAGTATGCTTATTGTGATGTTTGGCGATTTAAGGATGGTAAAATGGATGAATTAAAGGCCTTTGTAATTGAAGCATAAGAATAACAGAAATTTACTTCCCTATAATTTATGGTCAGTATTTTTCGCCTCTGCAGTCCTAATTCTGCTCAAGGTTTCCAATCTCATACTTAAAAAAGATGCGATATATTTTAATGGAACCCGGTCAAGCAAGTAATTGTAGGTAATTAAAAAACGTTCATAGCGTTTCTTTGCTGTTGGGAGCCTTGAAATAAAAGCCCTTTCAGACGCTCCTTTATAATAAATTTCAGTCATCTTTCTGCCCACATAATTCGCAATGTTAAAATTTTCGTATAAATATCTCGACATTTCGTGCGGAATAGCAACGGCCAATACAGGATCTATGCTTTCAATATATTCTTCTGATGCTTCTTCAATCCACAAGTTGCGGATGCTGCCTGCAAGTTCATTTTCAATAACTATCCAGGTGGTAATTTTTTTATTTCCGGCTTTAATATAGCCATGAACTGATCCCTTTAATATAAGAAAAATATACCTATTACGGTTATGAGGGGAGGCCATATGTTTGCCCTTTGCAAAGGTAACAGGGAAAGTTTGCTCATTTATAATGCGCTCAATCTCGGAATTAAGAGGGTGGAATAACTTAAATACCGAAATGAGTGGTGATATACCACCAAGGTTATCCCATTTTTTATCGCCCAGTTCATTCTTTAAGATCATCTTACTGCAAAAGTCATCAATAGCAAATGATTTTACAAACAAGGATTTACAACTTATAGGAGTAATTTTATTGCGTTTGTTTAAAGCTTATGCTTTGATTATGTGGGTATTGTGATTTAGTTATTAAGAAAACTAAATGTGATTTCCTTCCCTAATTATTTCCAATAAGGATAAACGAATAGCCAGTAGCTGAAGATTAATAATAATCATGAAAATTAGCTAAATTCGTCGCAAAGGGCAGGAAGGGATAAAAAACCTTTTTTTGAGCTAAATAACAACGTTCCTCAAAACTTACTATTAAATTAATTAATGGATAAAATTAAAATGGCTTAACCATCTCAGGTAATCGGTAAAGAGAATAAATATGAATATTAATACTTTAGAAAATGTTGAAATTGAAGATATAGTAAATACGCTGAATCTATCATTTTCTGACTATATAGTGCCTTTACAACTTAATTTAGAGCAGTTAAATTTTAAGATATCTACAGAGAATATAAAGTTAAACTTATCAATCGGTATTTTTGAAGCGGACAGATTAGTTGGCTTTATGCTTCATGCTTTAAACGATTTGGATGGAAAATTAGTTGCCTATAATGCTGCAACGGGAGTTATTCCAAATTATCGTGGACAAGGTTTGGTCGCCAAAATGTACGATTTCTTATTACCTAAATTAAAAGTTTTAAATGTAAAACACATGGTGCTTGAGGTAATCACGGTTAATGCATCGGCCATTAAAGCTTATGAAAAAATTGATTACAAGGCGCAAAGAACTCTTAATTGTTTTGGCGGACCTATAACAAAAGATTTAGGAGGAGATATTGCTGTAATTAAAACAATGAATGATTTTGAATGGGATACTTTTACTTCCTTCTGGTCTATCAAACCTACCTGGCAAAACTCAATTATAACCTTAAATAAAAGTAAGGAAAGTTGCCGTATTTTAGGTGCTTATCTTAATAATGAGCTTGTAGGATATATTGTTTATAATCCTGCTTCAAGAAAAATTATGCAGATTGCTGTCGCAGAAGAGCATCGGCGCAGGAGAATAGGTTCACAATTGGTTAACGGAATGCTAACAGCTATAAATTCTAAAGAAGTTCTTATTTTTAATGTGGATGCTGGTTCTTTGGAAATGGATGCCTTTTTAAAATATTTAGGAGTACGCGCTACAGTTTCTCAGTTTGAAATGGAAAGAATAATTTAAATAGAACTTTAAAAGCAAACTAAATACGCTCTTAACTGTTGCCTTATTGTTTTTCAACCTCCGTTTAGCGTTTTGAAATGGCGTATACGGTAAAAATAAATTAAATGAATAAGGAACAAAAAGAGTACATCGAAAATATATTTAAGAGCCAGAAAAGGTTTTTTGCAGAAAGAAAAACTTTAAGTATTGATTTCAGAATCGAACAATTGAATAACCTGAAGAAATCTTTCGTAGCGCACACAGATGCAATTTGTGCTGCTATGCTTACTGATTTAGGGAAAAGCAGGGAAGAAACGGAATATGCAGAAATAAAAATTGTTGTAGATGAGCTTGATTATTGTGTAGCAAACTTAGCAAACTGGGCAAAACCCATTCAAATACCTCCCAAGCAACATTCTTCAGGGGCCGAGATTACTAGTAAAGTTACCTATCAACCATACGGAGTAAGCTATATTGTTGGCCCTTTTAATTACCCCGTTCAACTAACATTTAGTCCTTTACTGGGGGCTATAATGGGTGGAAATACCGCGGTTATAAAACCATCAGAAAATACTCCAAATGTTGCAAAAGTAATTCAGGATATTGTTGAAGATGCATTTGCTTCCGAATATATAGCTGTAATTCAGGGTGGAATTGAAGAAAATACGCTTTTATTAAGCTTTAGTTTTGATTATATCTTTTTTACAGGAAGTGCCAATGTGGGCAAAATTGTAATGAAAGCAGCTGCAGAACAACTTATTCCAGTTACGTTAGAATTGGGTGGTAAATCGCCTACAATTGTACATCACGATGCTGATCTTGATAAAACGGTGCAAAGAATTGCAAGGGGAAAATGGATGAACTGTGGACAAACCTGCGTGGCACCAGATTATGTTTATGTACATGAATCGATTAAAAATATATTAATTACAAAGTTTATAGATCATTTAAAGAAAACATACAATGACGAATCGTTTGGCAAAATAGGGAAAATTGTGTCAGGTAAACAAGTCGAAAATCTTGCTGGTTATTTAGATGCTGCAAAAGAAAAAGTTGTTTATGGCGGAAAACATGATGTGGAATCTCGTTATTTTGAGGCTACTTTGATGGACAATGTAACATGGGAAGATGCTATTATGCAGCAGGAAATTTTTGGTCCAATTCTTCCTTTTTTAACCTACTCTGATATTGATACAGTACTCGAAGAAATTAACTCCAGACCAAAGCCTTTGGCATTATATGTTTTTTCTGAAGATAACGCTTTTACTCAAGAGGTATTAGAAAGAACAACTAGTGGTGATGCTGAAATTAATAGCACGCTGATTCACGTAGGTACGCATTTTCTGCCTTTTGGTGGTGTAGGTAATTCAGGAATTGGAAAATATCACGGCCAATATAGCTATCAAACATTTAGCCACATGAGATCTGTTTTAAAGCTGTCATAAAAACTTAATAT
This sequence comes from Pedobacter nototheniae, assembly GCF_004335085.1. Taxonomy (GTDB): domain Bacteria; phylum Bacteroidota; class Bacteroidia; order Sphingobacteriales; family Sphingobacteriaceae; genus Pedobacter; species Pedobacter nototheniae. The sequence continues at coordinate 13,449 of NZ_RQRS01000031.1, forward strand.
AATTTTAAAGAATTGTAAGTTGCTTGTTGTTAACCGCTCGAAAAGTTAATTATAATACGATTCAATTGCTTAATTATAAATGAGATAATTAGAAATATTACTATTCTAATTATCTCATTTTTGCCTTAAACAGTACCTATTGCAAATTGCAAGAATACTTTTTATCATCAAAAAACTGTCACGCTCTAAAGGAATATTTTCCATATCTGGTTCATTTAGAATCTAAATTCTTCAAATTTTTAATTTCTTACGGTAGGTAATCTTGGCCTTATCTAGAAGTTATAACTTTTTGACTTGATTTTTCTATTTATCAGTTCATATTTTTTATTACAACCATCTTCGTAATTCCCTTTACCATAGCAGATTCATTTTTTTATTGTGTTCCCACAATTAACTACCTACGCAAAACGACTGCATTATTTATTCTGACTGACTATTAACTATTTGATTTACAGATTATTGTGTTTTTGCAGTATATGTGCGTAGTTCTTATTTCTAAAATAAAAACTATTTATGTGGTTAAAATTGAAATATAATGCGATAAGATTCAGCTAACGACTAATCGACTTCAACTGCATCAATAATTATTTCTCATTAATCAACTTAACCAAGCAAAACATGCAAAACAACTACAAAGAAGAGGATTAATTTAAATAAGGCGTTCAATAAAAGTAGAAGCGATGGCGATCGTAAGTACTTAAAATGTTGGGCTAGTCTTTACAAACTGTACGAATAGTTTATCAATTAACATTAATCCAAACAAAAAATATGAATAATATTATTCATTGTGTTGTGCCAAAAAAAAAAAGGCAACAACGCAATCAAACTTGGCGAACCATTAAATTGGTTTTAGTCATTCTCTCTTTAACCTTTGTGCAGGCAAGCGCTAAAGGAAACTTAAAAAACAGAGCAATTTCCCCTTTAAATATTACCTCAAATAATTTTGATCATAAAATTTTGCTAGCTGAAATTCAGCAAGTTATTATAACGGGTAAAGTTGTTGATGAAGATGGAAAACCATTACCTGGAGCAACAGTAAAAGAAAAAGGAACAAAGAATTACGTCCAAACTGATAACGATGGAAATTTTAATATTAAGGTTTCTCAGTCTGGCGCTATTTTAATTTTTAGTTACATTGGTTATAACAGCCATGAAGCACCAGCTTCTAGTTCTATGAAAATTACACTTAGTAGCAATAACAAGCTCGATGAAGTTGTGGTTACTGGTTACCAGAAAATTGATAAAAAGACATTTACAGGTTCTGTAAGTCAGGTTGATAAAGAAATTGTTAACCGATCTGGATATACTGATGTTTCAAGAATGCTTCAAGGATCAGCAGCGGGAGTAAGTGTAGATAACGTATCCGGAACTTTCGGGTCAACACCAAAAATAAGGATACGAGGCAGTGCTTCTATCTCGGCAAACCAAGAACCCCTATACGTAATTAATGGTATACCAATCTCTTCGCCGGCAAATGTTTCAGTTAGTCAGTTGTATTCAGGAGATCCTGCATCACTTTTAGGGTCCGCTATTGCTGGACTTAATGCTGCAGATATTGAAGATATCTCGATTCTTAAGGATGGATCAGCAACAGCACTATATGGAACAAGAGCTGCCAATGGAGTTGTATCCATTACCACAAAAAAAGGACGAAAAAATTCAGCCTCTGTTAATTTTAGTACAGCTTATACCATCGGTGTAAAGCCAGATATTAGTCAATTTAACGTGATGAACTCTGAACAGCAGATGGACTTATCCCATGATTTGTACAATTTTGGATATTTATCTGTTCTTAACTACCCTTCTTCTACAGGCGCTTTTACAGAGCCATTTAGGAAATACACATTAAACCAAATAAATAAAGACCAGTTTAATGCGACAGTTAACAGAGCACGTTATTTAAACACAGATTGGTTTGATGTACTTTTTAGAAATAACCTCCTGCAAGAACATAGTCTGTCCTTTTCTGGTGGTGGTGATAAATCGACATATTATTTATCAGGAAGCTATGCTGGAGATGATGGACAGGCGGTAGGGTATAATATGAACAGATACACTACTGACTTTCGGGTAACCCTTAATTTAACACCTAAACTTACAGTAGATTTTAATGGAAATGCATCTTTTCGGGATCAACTTACTCCAGGTACATTTAATGCTACCAATACTAATTTTGAACCCACCCGGTCATTTGAGCTAAATCCAACATCTTATGCCATAAATACTAGTCGTGCAATGTCGCCGTATGATAGTGATGGACAGCCTCAATATTACCAAAGAAATTATGCTCCTTTTAATATATTAGAGGAATTAAAAGAGAATTTTAATACATTAAAAACTCAGGATTTTAGATTTTCCTTAAATCCAACATATAAAATAAGTTCATCACTTACTTTTGAAACATTACTTTCTGCAAGAAAAACTTCGTCAAACTACGACCATGTTATTACAGAATTCTCTAATGCTGCGGCAGCTTACAGAGTAGCAACTAATGATCAAGTAAGAAAACTTAATTCACTTTTATATACTGATCCTTCTGATCCGAATGCTATTCCAGAAACTATTCTTCCACGAGGAGGTATTTTGGATGCAACAAAGAATAATGGAAACTTTTTGTATATGCGAAGTACATTAAATTGGATTCAAAAATGGAATGATAAACACACTATAACTGTTTTTGGTGGTGCAGAAATTGGCTCTGATAAGGTAAATACTAATTTCACACGCGGTTATGGCTATTTATATTATGGAGGTAAACTGATCTCCCCAAGTATTTTAGCCTTCAAAAAAGCAATTGAGAGTGATGACCGATATTATGCAGAAGGATTTACAAGAGAAAACAGAACGGCATTATTTCTTACTACTCGCTATACATTTTCTGATAAATATAATTTAGAATTGGCTGGAAGGGTTGATGGTAATAACATGTTTGGAAAAAAAACGCAAACCAGGTTTTTGCCAAATTATAGCGTAGGTTTATCTTGGAATGTGGATAGAGAGAAATTTTTCGAGCGTATTAATAAGGACAAAAAAATTGATTTCATGAAAGTGAGATTAAGCTATGGTCTTAGAGGTAATGCTTATCAAACATCACCCAATATCAATGCCAATTATGCTAATATAAACAGACCTGATGCTATAAACTCTGAAATTGGTATTAGAATTTCCGATCCCGAATTATACAGTTTAACATGGGAAAAAGATTATATCGGTAATCTTGCATTGGATTTAGGATTATTTAACAAACTTGTTTTAAGCGCTGAATATTACCACAGAAATAATGACAACCTAATAAAATCCAGTCAAGTAGGTTATGAAGATGGCTTTTCAACAAAGAGTATTAATTGGGCTTCTTTAAGGAATGAAGGCATAGATATTAGTTTAGGCATAAAAGATATCATAGCAACTAAAGATTTTAGTTGGAATGCTAATTTTCTGTTTGGATATGTAAAAACGACAATGACCAAAGGAAATGCATTATCTCCGTTGTTAACCGAGAAAACTCAACCAGCTGGTTATGGTACTGTAGGTAACGCGTTGTATGGTTTATATGCTTATAGATTTGGAGGACTTGATGAAAATGGACAACCTCTATTTAAAGTTGGAGAAAGTGGAAAAACCGTTAATAACATTCAAAGATCATCAACAAACGATTCTTTAATTGTATACATGGGCTCTCGCCAGCCAACTACAACTGGTTCAATAACCAATACTTTTAAGTACAAAGCATTAGAATTAAGAGTGTTTTTAACTTATAGTTTGGGTAATAAAGTGTTTAGGTCTCCAATGGTTAAGCGAATATATCCTGATGACTTAGCTACTGCTAAAGATATTGATGCTCGCTGGCGCATATCGGGAGATGAGAATACAACCCAGATACCCGGGCTTGTATCTAATATCCAGAATGCATATTTATCTTCTGCATTTATTGAAAATGAGTTCGCTTACAACCGAAGTGATGTAATGGTGGTAAGTGCAAATGTACTTCGTTTAAGTGAGGTGATGTTATCTTACAACTTAGGCAATAAACTGCTTAGCAAAATCCCTTGGATAAAAAGTGCTCGTATAATGGCTTCTGCTAATAATGTTTATTTCTGGGCTAGCCCTAAATTAAGAGGTATAGATCCCCAGACTTTAATTACGGGTGTAAGTTTACCTAATCCAAGAAGTTATACATTACGACTAATAGCGCAATTTTAATCTCAAATAAAATGAAATTATTAAATAAAAAAGATATTATAACCTCATTATTAATCATAATAGGAACTTGTTTTTCTGGCTGTAAAAAGTTTTTAAATGAACCATATGATGGTAGAATAGAACTCCAATTTACAGAGCATTATCAGCAAATATTGGCTGATGCTTACCCTGGAAGGCAAGAGATGTTTACTGATATATTGACGGATGACTATCAATACAGTGCAAATAACGCACAGGCCTCTCTTGTTAGCTATTTTTTACCATTGTACCAGTATAAAGATGTGTATGGAGAGAATAGTTATGGAAACCCTGATATGGCATACAAGGATTTTTATTCAAAAATATATAAAGCAAATGTCGCCATAAGTGGAGTACCGTTATCTAGCCGCGGCTCAGATGAATTTAAGGCTGCTGTAATGGGAGAGGCACTTTTATTAAGAGCTTATAATCATTTTATGCTGGTTAATCTGTTTGGTAAACATTACAACGCTGCAACGGCAAATAATGATTTAGGTATAGCTATTGTGACAGAAGTAAACCAGGAAAATATAAAGGTTTATAAAAGAAATACAGTAAAAGAAGTTTACGATCAAGTAGAAAAAGACGCTGTTGAAGGTATTGCACTCCTTAAAAAAGGAGCAGCTTTTGCACCTAAAAATCCTTATCATTTTTCAATTGCTTCTGCAAACGCTTTTATGAGTAGGGTAAAACTTTATAAAGGAGATTGGGCTGGTACTATTAAGTACGCAGATGAAGTTATTGCAGAAAAAGGAAGATTTGTGAGAGATCTTGCGGCAGATTTAACAGTGATTCCGGCAAATGGGGTCCAAATATTTACCGTTAAATATATGGATCCAACTATACATCCAAGTATTTTGATGAATTATTACTCTTCAGCAAATCTAAGTTTTATTGGTGCAACAGGGTTTAAATTGTCAGGCTTTTACGTTGCCGATGCCTTAGTTCCGCTGCTTCCATCTGGCACTGATTTAAGAGCGGGATTATTTTATCCAGTGGGTACTGTAATAGATAGGCAAACAATGGTTACTAAGTATCAAACACAACCAAATAATCCGAACAGTACATTTAGGATTTCATACTTTACAATGGAAGAAGTTTTACTTAATAGGGCAGAAGCAGTATTGAAAAATGGCGGGGCGTTAGTTGATGCGCTAACAGATTTGGAGGTGTTGCGTAAAGCAAGGTACACGCCTTACGTAGCTTTGGGTGCCGCGGCTCAAACACCAGATGGTCTTTTAGCTACTGTTTTGCTAGAGCGTAGAAAAGAATTTATTGGAGAAGGAATGCGTTGGTTTGATGTAAAACGATTAGGGATAAAAGTAGAGCATGCTTTAGGAAGAGGGGTTGCAGCGGAAGCCATTTTAATGCCCGGCGACTTAAGAACTGCCTTACAAATTCCATTAAAGGAGCAGGCAGCCAATCCGCTTATTCAGTTAAATCCAAGATAAATTTAAATTAATTAAATTATTATGAAAACAATATACAAACTAACCTTTACTGCCTTTATAGTGATGAGTATTACTATTTCTGCATGTAAGAAAAACGATGTGTTGGATGAAAAAGCACCGGTAGACTTTTTAACCAGAAAAATAGGAGTTAAAAACGATTTGGATAAACTAATAGATACCATTTCGGATGTCTATGGGGTAAAAGCGATTTATCAATTTGATCCTCGTGTTATTGATCCCAGTACCTTTTATACGCCAACTTCTTATGATAAGGCTATGCTTTACACTAAGTATGTAATCCGGAAACTTTGGCTGGAGCCCGCTACGAAAAATTATCCCTCATTTATACAAAATCAAAAACCTGTAGAGTTTTTAATTATTGGTTCGGGTATTCACTTTAACTCTTTTAATCCATCTGATGCTACAGGCGCAGGATTAAACGGCCAATTTTTTCGTTTAGGGATAGGATCAGTGGACAATCTCTCTTTTACAAAAAAAGGACTAAGAGAACATATTTGTATTTTGTATCATGAACACGCACACCAAATGGATAATAAATATGGCCGTGGCTACGCTTTTGATAGAGTATCTCAAGGTACATACTACCAATTAAACTACAACAAGAAATCAGATAGCCAAGCCCTTAAAGATGGTTTTTTTAGAGCATATGGAGGTTTTGCACCTGAAGAAGATTTTGCAACCGCAGTGGAAGCTATGATTCGTTATTCTAAAGCCGATATTCTGACTCAGGTAGCGCAAAATCCAAAATTGGAAACCAAGTATAAAATGGTATATAAATTTTATCTGGATAGAGGAATAGATCTTCATAAAATGCACGATATCCTAGATCAGGTAGCGAGTACCTTGCCTTTAAATTAATTACCTAAACTATTATAAAATGAAAATATTATATAAAATAATCTTTTTGCTAAGCTTAACGGCTATAATAACATCGTGCAAAAAGGAAGTTATGCTTGATGGTAGTAAGGCTACTGAGCGATCAAATAATTTAGAAAAAGAACTTAAAACAAAACTTAGTAGCCCTGATGGCTGGATTTTACTAGTTACCTCATCGGATAAAAGTGTAAACACAGCCATGCCATTTATAATGAAATTCGATACTCTTTCAAATAAAGTATCAATGAAATCCGTTTTAGGAGGTGAATCAGAGTCGTATTTTACGATTTCAGCCTCTACTGGAATGCCATTACTTACTTTCTCTACAAAATCGGTAATTTCAGATATCTATCAAGACGGTGGAACAGCAATAACCGATTATTTTTTCAAAGTTTTGAAAGTTAGTGATGAGGTTATTGAAATACAGTCGTATAGGAAAGGAAATGTTTATAAATCTGAAGGTGGTTCAGTACTTAAAATGATTAAGATTACAAATCAACCCTGGGTAAAAGATTGGACGAAAGATGGAAATGATCTAATTTCTCACCTTGACTTTTTAAGGACTAATCTAACCATTGATTTGACCGTTAATGGAAAAATGCTCCCGCCAACAAGCATATATCTAAATTCGTATAGTGGGAGATACATAGACTTTGTTTATGACTACATAAATACTGGATATGATCACTATGTAGATGGAACTATTGGTTATAATTCAATATGTTATGAGGGTAATTATTTTAATGCAAATTGTTTTTTAATTAGGAAAATAGATCAAACATCTTTTGATGTTTTTGCCATTGATAAAGATGGTAAAGAAATTATGACAGGTAAGGTTACTAAAAAATAAAATCTGCATTACTCTAAAGCTTTTTGCTTTGTTTTTTTAATTCAGCCCTGTACTTCTTAAAGTACAGGGCTTTTTAATATTTGCAGAAGAGATATTTTAGTTTTTTGTTTCGTTATTTTTATAAAACTGATTATTAGTTATTTATAATCTAAAAATAGTTGAAACTGGTGTTAATCTTCCTTGTAATTTTAAATAATAATTACAGTGTATGTCTTTTTCTTATTACATCATGTACTTTTTGTTTTGTTTCTCTACGCAAAACGACTGCATTATTTGCTTTTAGGTTTTGTTAACGTGTTTGTATATAGTTAGTTATGTTTTTGCAGTACATATGCGTAGTCATTGTTGTTAAAAAATAAACTATTTATGTAATCACTAAAGTTGGAGGCTACTAATAGTTTCAATAAAGAATTGAAACCAACAATTAATCTAACTATAAAACTTCACACTAATTTTCCAACAGTTCAACTTAACCAAACAAACCATGAAAAAAAACTACAAAGAAGGGGATTAACCAAATTGAGATAATTCAATAAAAAAGACCTGCGATGGCGATCACAGGTCCTAAAATATTGAGTTGATCTTTACAAATTTTACGAATAGTTTATCAATTAACCCAACCTAGCAAAAGTATGAATAATATTATTCATTGCGTTCTGCTGTCTCAAAAAAGACAAGAACGCAATCAAACTTGGCGAACCATTAAATTGGTTTTCGTCATTCTGTTCTTAACCATTTTACAAGCAAGTGCAATAAATAAACCTAATACTAAGGTTATTTCTCATTCAAATTACTTTACTATAATTCAAGTATCTGGTCGTGTAACCGACAAAACTGGTGGTGCTCTGCCTGGTGTAAGTGTTCATGAAAAAGGAAAAACGGAAGCGGTTTCTACAGATGGAAATGGTAATTATCAAATTAAAACAACAGAGGGCGCAACATTAGTCTTTAGCTATGTTGGTTACAAAACAAAACAAGTTATTGTTGGTGGTAATGCCAAAATTAATGTCACCTTGGAAGAGGACGTTAATAATTTAAAGCAAGTAGAGGTTGTTTCTACTGGTTTTCAAAACTTAAATCCGAAGTTATTTACTGGCGCTGCTACAGCCATTAAAGGATCTGACGTTAAGCAAGAAGGAATAACCGATGTGAGCAGAATGCTCGAGGGGCGGATTGCAGGTGTATCAGTTCAAAACGTTTCTGGAACTTTCGGTGCAGCTCCTAAAATGCGTATCCGTGGAGCTACATCTATTACTGGTGAAAATAAACCACTTTGGGTAGTTGATGGAGTTATTTTGGAAGATATTGTAAATATTTCCAATGAGCAATTATCTTCTGGTGATGCAAGTACATTGATCGGTTCATCTGTTGCTGGCTTAAATGCTGACGATATTGAAAGCTTTAATATTTTAAAGGATGCATCTGCTACTGCTCAATATGGTGCACGGGCGATGAATGGTGTTATTGTAATCACAACTAAAAAAGGGAGAATTGGTGCTCCAGTGGTTTCTTACACAGGCAATTTCTCCACCTATTTAAAGCCAAATTACAATCAGTTTGATATTATGAACTCTGCAGATCAAATGTCTGTAGATGCAGAGCTTGCTCGTAAAGGGTGGTTAAACCATGCCCAGGCTGCAAATCAAATAAATGGCGGTGTTTTTACAAAAATGTATCAATTAACGGATACTTACGACCCAATAACTGGCACCTTTGCCTTAGAAAATACCCAAGAAGCAAGATCCAACTTTTTAAGTCGTTATGCCAAAGCAAATACAAATTGGTTTGATGTGTTGTTTAAAAATTCTTTATTGCAAGAACATGCAGTTAGTATTTCTAGCGGTACTGAAAAATCACAAATTTATTTCTCTACAAGTTATCTGAATGATAATGGTTGGGCAATGGGCAATAAAGTAGAAAGGTATACGACTAATTTAAACGCAAATTTTAACCTAACTAAAAAACTGACTGTAAATTTTATTACAACAGGTTCAATTAGAAACCAAAAAGCCCCAAATACCGTAACCCGTGCAAGTAATCCGGCTGAAGGAAAATTCTCAAGAGATTTTGATATTAATCCTTTTAGTTATGCACTAAATACAAGCCGCACTTTAACACCCTTTGATGAAAATGGTAATCGTGAATTTTTTACAAGAAGCTTAACTCCATTTAATATTCTTACTGAACTGGAAAATAATACACTTGATTTAAGTGTGATTGATTTTAAATTACAAGGCGGTATAAAATACAACATAACAAACGATTTGAAGTTTGAAAGTTTAGCCTCGTTAAGATATGTAAAATCGACCTCAGAAGCAAGGGTTAGAGAAAACTCTAATATGGCCAACGCTTATCGTTCAATGGGAACTACGACAATTAGGGAAAAAAATAATTTCTTATATAGAAATCCAGATAATCCAGCTCTTCAGCCAGTTTCTGTTTTACCCTATGGTGGTTTTTATAATCCTTCTGATGATTTTCTAAAAGCCTACACCGTTAGAAATTCCCTTGAGTTTAATAAAATTGTCAATGAAGTTCACATCATGAACTTTTATGTAGCGCAGGATATTCGTATTTCTAATCGACAAAATAGATCGTCTACAGGTTATGGGTATCAATATGATAAGGGCGGTGTAGCTTTTATTGATCCTAATGCTATTAAGCAAGAAGTTGAGGGTAATCAATCTTATTATGAGATGGGCAATAAATACGATCGTTTTGCTGCATTCCTGGCAAGAGCGGCTTATTCTTATAATGGAAAGTACAGCATTAATGGTACCGTTCGTTATGATGGTTCAAATAGCTTAGGAAAATCTATTACGGCACGCTGGTTACCAACCTGGAACATTTCTGGTGCATGGAACATAGATGCAGAAAATTTTATGAAAGGCGAACGATTGAAAAAAGTTCTGAATAGAGCAACTTTAAGGGCTACGTATGGTCTTGTAGGAAGCATAGGTTCTGCAACAAATTCAAGTACAATCTTTAGAAGCGAAAGCCCAAATCGCCCTACCTTAAGGGATAAGGAATCCATCATCCGTATTGAAAGCCTTGGTAACGATAATTTAACCTGGGAGAAACAATATGAAACAAATATAGGCTTGGATTTAGGTTTCTTTGGAGATAAGCTAAATCTTGTTGTAGATATATATAAAAGAAATGGTTTTGATTTAAATAGCCCATATCGTACAACAGCTATTGGTGGGCAGTATGTAAAAAATGTAAACTATGCTGATATGGAAACAAAAGGTATAGAAGGTACATTGAGTGGCACCATTATAAATACCAAAGATTTAGGCTGGAGAACAAACCTAAACTTTGGATACAATAAAAATAAGGTTACTAATCTTTTAGGTGGACAAAGAACTATTTTTGAACTCGCTTCCAGTGATGGAGGACCTATTGTGGGCTTTCCGTATAGAGGATTATATTCCGTAGATTTTCAAGGCCTCAATCACAAAACAGGTAATCCAGAATTTATTAATGAAAAGGGAGTAAGGAGTGGAGAAGTAAACCTTGAGTCTCAACAAACCCAATATATGAAATATGAAGGACCAACTGATCCTAAATTAACAGGAGGGTTTTCTAATCAGTTACGTTATAAGAGCTTTACTTTTAGTGTTTTACTTACATTTGCTTCGGGCAATGTTGTCCGTTTAAGACCAATTTTCGGTGATTCATATACTGATTTAGATGCGCTACCTTTGGAATTTAAGCGCAGATGGGCTCTTCCAGGAGATGAGGAAATAACAAATATTCCTTCTATTCCAGATCGTTATAATTCCAACGATATTTCAGGGAAACATCCGTACAATACGTACAACTATTCAAGTGCAAGAGTTGCAAAAGGTGATTTTTTGAAATTGAAAACAATCACTCTAGGTTATAATTTACCAGTAAAATGGATTAACACAATTGGTGCGAAAACAGCCTCTGTTACCGTTGTTGCCAATAATTTTTATTTAATCTATGCCGATAAAAAATTAAATGGGCAAGATCCTGAATTTTTTGCTTCTGGCGGTGTAGCGCTCCCTATACCAAAGCAATATACCTTATCACTTAAAGTTGGCTTTTAAAAAAAAAAGAAATCAAATGAAAAAATATTTATTGTTAATATTATTTGCAACCCTCACATTTGGTGGCTGTAAAAAGTTTCTGGATCATCAACCTGATGATAGAACAGAATTGGGTTCCGATCCTGTTAAAATTGCTGAATTGGTAGCAACGGCTTACCCTAAAGGTAGTTATATTACATTTTGCGAAGCCATGTCTGATAATGCCTATGATAAAGGTTTATTAGACCGCGTTGAAATTAACGCCTTCCCTTGGCAATATAAAGATCAGGATAAAATAGGTCAAGATACGCCTAATTATTACTGGCAAAAATGTTACGAAGCAATTTCTGCTGCAAACCACGGTTTAGAAGCCATTGAGAAGGCTGGAGATGGGCAGAAATTTTCAGCCATTAAAGGAGAAGCACTAGTTGCCAGAGCTTATGCGCATTTTATGCTGGTTACCTTGTTTGCTAAGTCTTACGATGCAGCAACTGCTGCAACTGATCCAGGAATCCCTTATGTAACCAAAGCTGAAAATATTGTTGAAGGAAAATACGAAAGAGGTACCGTAGCATCTGTGTATCAACAAATAGAAAAAGATCTTTTAGAAGGTATGCCTCTTCTTCGAGATGAAAGCTATAGAAATAAAGATGCATGGCATTTTAACACTAAGGCTGCAAATGCTTTTGCAACCAGGTTTTATTTATTTAAAAAAGATTATGCTAAAGTTATTGTTTATGCCAATACAGCATTTCCGGGTTCAACAATTTCTAATAAAATAAGACCATGGAATACAACTTATGTTAATGATGGTTACTTCGAATTTCAAAATCAATACAATAGCTCTACTGAGCCTTCAAATTTATTACTAACTGAAGCAATAACCAATTGGGGAGATGTTTTTGCTTACTATAATTTTGGCTTTAATACTACAATGCTCAATTTTATAAATAAAAATCCTATGGGAGGAGGCATGGTTTATCAAAATAAGCTTTTTGGAGGAACGCCTGCTGTTTACAATATCCCAAAATACCCACCCCATGGAGGTTACAATATGATTAACTTATTTAATGCTGAAGAAGTATTATTTAACCGTGCAGAAGCAAATGCAAATTTAGGTAATAATGACGCGGTAGCTCTAGATATGAATATTTATCTTTCAAAAAGGGTCGAAGGTTACAATCTGGCAATGCATAGTTTTACAAAAGAAAAGGCGCAACCTGCATTTGCTAATTTGAGCTTAAAAGATGCTCTTATTGCTTGTATTTTGGATTATAAGAAACAAGAATACGTATTTGAGGGACTAAGGTGGCTTGATATTTTAAGGCTTAAAATTCCTGTTGAACATGTTTCCTTAGATGGTACTGTAAATATAACCTTAGGACCTGATGACCCCAGAAGGATTTTACAACTACCTAAAGAAGTTATTTCTTACGGCTTGGCTGCAAATCCAAGATAATATTAATTGAACATAAAATTAAAAATATGAAAACGAATTTTTTAATAGTATTTATGGTATTAGTAGGAACGTGTACTTTCTATGGCTGTAAAAAAGAAAAACCAATTGAGGAAGTTAATTTAACTGGCCTTGGTGGCGATAAATGGGCTAAAACTGATAATGATACCTGGATTTATGAAAATTTAACCAAACCTTATAATATTGAAGTTAAATACAAATGGGATGGTACTGAAGTTGATATGGGTTACATATTAGTTCCTCCATATGAGGATAAAGTGATTCCGGTTTTAAAAGCAACTAAAATAGGTTGGATTAATCCATACGAAAATGTTGCAGGTGGAAATTTTATTAAACAATATTGCCAAAAGTCAATTGTATTACTTGGTACGGGGGAATGGCTAAGTAATGGAACCAAAATTATTGGAGCAGCAGAGGGGGGCAGAAAGGTAAGCATTATGGAAGTTAATAAGTTTAGTAAAAGTAATTCACAGATTGTTCATGAAATGTTACATACTATCCATCATGAATTTGGACATATATTAAATCAAAATATTCCAGTAACGGTAGATTATGAAAGAATAACACCCGCTGGATATACCGCCACCTGGTTTAATTATAGTGATGATGATTCTAGAGAAATGGGCTTTATTACAGCTTATGCCCGGGCTAGTAAAGATGAGGATTTTGTTGAAATGTTATCCATGATGCTAACCTTAGGTAAGGGCGGATATGAAAATGCTCTTAGTAATATCCATTCAGCTGATGCAGTTGCTCAAATAAGAAAGAAAGAAGCTATCGTACGTGCTTACTTACAATCCTCGTTTGGGATAGATTTTGATGCTTTGCAAGTAGCTGTACAGAATGGAATTACAACGATTTTAAATTAAATAATTAAATATCAATCGTTATACAATACTGATGTAATGATTGGCTTTATAAACCTTAAAGGATAATCCAATGAAAAAATATATATATTATATGATAGGGCTGTTTTTGATTTTATCAGGCTGTAAAAAAATTGAGAATGCACCTGTTGATACTGTTGATGCACGCTTAAATGAGAAGATGACGCAATACGAAACCCAACTCGTATCAAGCCAGTTTGGCTGGAAAGGATATTTGCTTGCGGACACAAATAAAACAGAATTTTTTACATTTAGTTTTAACAATATGAATAGGGTTGTTATGTCTGCAAATTATAAGACTGGTACTCCAGAAAGCTCTTATCGTTTAAAAGCACTTCAGCTACCAACTTTAATTTTTGATAGTTATTCTTTATTACATCTTTATGCTGATCCTGATCCATCTGTTATTGGCGGAAAACCTGGACAAGGGTACAAATCTGATTTTGAGTTTGGTATTGTGTCTGCAAGTGCAGATACAATACATTTAGTTGGGTTAACTAGTAAAAGTAAGCTCACACTTGTAAGGGCAACTGCTAACACAACCATGAAAAACATGACTGATGAATATGCAGCATTAGAAGGTAATTTTACGAGATTTAGGACATATTTTAAGCGGGTCAAAATTGGAGAGACAGATTGTGAAGTTACTATTGATCCAAAGACAAAAATATTTAGTCTACAATTTTTGGATGGCACAACATTAAAAAAAACCAGTCGTAAATACTATATAAGTGGAACAACAATATCATTTTTTACTCCTTTGGATGTTGGTAAAATAAAAATTTATAGCATTATCGGAGTTGATTTTAATGCCGCTTCTGGCTTTGTTAGCGCCCAAGTAAATGGTAATGAGGTTCAAATTAAAGAGGCAATAGCTCCACTACAATATAATAAAGTTGATGCCGCTAAATTTTTGCTTCCGCATGATTGGCGTGGCAAAGGGTTGTTTATGCTGAGTCAATGGATGTGTATCCAGCAAGGTTTTACCGAGGATGGAATTCCTGATGCTTATGGGCTAACAAAAAGTGGAATATATTATATACATTACAACGTTGCAGACGATTTATTTGGCTTGAAAGGTGCCTTTACAAATGCTAGTAATTATTCATCAATGATGGAGTCTACCGTATCTGCCGATGGCATATTGTTTAATAAATTAATTTCTATTAAGGGCACGAACAATAAAGCTGCCCAAAAGGCAGCAATTGACCAAACACAAACAACATTTACTGATCCTAATGGTTTTTATGCAATACCAACTGGAGATGGATATGATTTAGTTTCATTTGGCGATGCCAGAAGATGGATAAGCTTTAATTAAAAAAACTTTGACTATTGCTTCAAGGGAGATCATTTTTGGTCTCCCTTTTTTTATATAAAAGTAGTCTCTTAATAGCCATGTAATATGCTGAAAAAACAATATGACATACAATGCTATTTAATGATTTTATAATAATTCTTCAATAAAAACTGCTTTTGTTTCCGTTCACGCAGAAAGCTTCCTTAATTCTTCTTTTTGTAAGCAACAACTTAAATATTTTAATAAATAAATAGCCCATTAGCCCGAAATAAATCGCTCAAAAATTGAACTTTTATCCATATTTAGCTGTATGATTTAAATAGAATTTAGATAGTACATTATTCGCGATAAATGAGTTGGTAATAAAAAATAGTTAGTTTTTTTATTTTAAGTTATTGATTTTCAGTGTTTTGATTGTTTGTTTTTATTGATTATTTAAACACGACTTTTAGAGTGATTTTTTAAGATCTTTTATTTACTTCTCTTTGTAATATTCTTATTACCTGTTCATTGGCATATATTAGTCAGTCAATTTATTTATTAACAACAACCTAAAATTCATGAAAAAACTTTTACAAATTTTGTTTGTAATCTTGTTTATTTCGAGTACGGCTATCGCACAAGAACGAACAATTACAGGGGTAGTTATCTCCAAAGATGACAAACTTCCACTGCCCGGGGTAAGTATAAAAATTAAGGGGGCTACCGGTGGTGTTTCAACCGATAACTTTGGTAGGTTTTCTATCAAGGTAAAATCAGTACCAATAGAATTGACTTTTTCTTCATTGGGCTATATTACTTTTAAAAAGATTGTTACCGATAACACTATAAATGTTTCCTTAGAAAGTGATGTTAAATCATTAAATGAGGTTGTAATTGCTGGCGCTTATGGAAGCGAACAAACAAAAAGATCTCAAACAGGTTCTGTTGGCGTTGTAAATGCTAAAGATTTAGAGGCAACACCTTTAATATCTGTTGATAAGGCTTTACAAGGACGTGTTGCTGGGGTAATGTCTGTATCTGGGAATGGCCAGCCAGGCTCAAATCAAAATGTTCGGATTCGTGGTACAAGCTCAATTACAGCTAAGAACGAACCTTTGTATGTGATTGATGGAATTCCCATTAACACGGGAGATTTGTCAATTAACGCTACAACTACTAATGCCTTGGCAGGCATTAATCCTAATGATATTGAAAGCCTTGTTGTTTTAAAGGATGCTTCTGCATCATCTATATATGGATCAAGAGCAGCAAATGGTGTAATTTTAATTACCACAAAAACAGGCAAGGCTGGCAAAACTGTAATCAGAGTAGATGCTGAGTATGGTATTAGCAAAGCAGCATTTTTAAATGATAGAAATAAGCCCCTTAATGCTAGCCAAAATAGAGAATTAACAGCAGAGGGTTTACTTAATGCAGGAAAAGTTAGTTCAACTATGATTCCAACACTTGATGCAGCTTACAATTATTATGATAATACCATAGTTGGAACCGCCAGACAAGGAATTAATACCAATTGGATTGATGTGATCTCGCAAACAGGAAAACAACAGCAATATAATATAGCTGCAAGTGGTGGAAATGAGCAAACTCAGTTTGCTATATCAGGTGGCTATTTAAAACAAGGTGGTACGGTGATTGGAACGGAATTTAATCGCTATAGCTCCAACATAAATGTTAGACATAAGTTTAATGATAAATTATCGTTCGGTATTAATTTAAATGTTTCTAATTCTGGTCAATATGGCCCATCTGCTGGGGGTGCGTTTAGAAACCCACTTTTAGCAGCCTATTTTTTAAACCCTTACATTAGTCCAACCAATGCCGATGGCAGTATTAACAATTCTAAAGATTTCTCTCCTGGGAGTGTATTTAATCCATTAACGGTTGTTAACCTTGATAAGAACAAATATAATGCATTAAAAGGGGTAGGAGGAGCAGATTTAACCTATAAAATCCTTCACAATTTGAAATTCACTTCTAAAATAGGGATAGATTATAATAATATGGAAGAAGACTCCTATTGGAATCCAGATTTTGGAGATGGAGCAAACTTTGGAGGTCAATCATCCAGATATTATACTAGATATTTTAATTGGGTAGCTACTAATTTATTAAGTTATTCTGCAGAAATGCTTACAGATAAATCATTAGTAGCCAATATTAAAGCAGGTTACGAAGCCCAGAAATCAAGTAATTATACCATTGCGGTATCAAAAAGAGGCTTACCTGCTAACATTGGTATTGTAGTGCCAACAGCAGGTTCTGTTTTAAATACAGCAAATGGCGAAAATTCAGATTACACATTTGCTTCAGTACTTGCAATAGGTGATATTTCTTATAAAAATAAGTATGTAGTACAAGCCAGTTTTAGAAGAGACGGTTCATCAAGATTTAGCACAAATAATACTTACGGTAATTTTTGGTCTGTAGGTGGGAGCTGGAATATCGATCAGGAAGATTTCATTAAGCAATACAACTGGATAAACCAACTTAAAGTTAGATCATCTTATGGTACAAATGGTAATGCAAGCATAGGCAATTATGATTGGCGAGCATTATATTCATTCGGATCAACCTATAATTACAATTCGATTGGTGGAAGTGCACCATTTCAGGTGGGAAATCAAAATTTAACCTGGGAAATTAATAAACCGTTCGACGTTGGTTTAGACATTGCTCTTTTTAAAAATAGATTAGCGTTAAATTTAGATTATTATTCAAGAAAATCCGAAAGATTATTACTGGATGATCCACTATCACTTACCTCAGGTTTTACATCTTTTAGCAATAATGTTGGTTCACTAAGAAATAGAGGTATTGAATTAGGTGTTTCTGGAACACCCGTTTTAGCAGGAGGTTTTAAATGGGATGTTGCATTTAACATTGCATTTAATAAAAATGTACTGTTAGAATTGTCGAATGGATCAACCAGACAGATTTCTAGTTTCGTTGTTAGAGATATTGGTTCTAACGTAACTAATTGGTTTATGAGAGAATGGGCAGGTGTTGATCCAACTAATGGAAATCCACTTTGGTTTACTGATGCAACTAAAACAGCAACTACAGGGAATTATGGTTCTGCACTACAGGTAAATACTGGTAAACAGGCCGATCCAAAAGCCTTTGGAAGTTTAACAAATGGATTTAAGTATAAAGGAATTAGTTTAGATGTAATGCTATACTTTAGCTATGGCAATTATATTAGAGATGCTTGGGCTGCATACACTCAATCAGATGGCGCTAATGCCACATTTAATAGAGTTGCATCTCAAATGGCAAGGTGGCAAAATCCTGATGATGTTACGAATGTTCCAAAATATGTTTATAATAATGCGAATAGTTCTAATTCTACATCTACAAGGTTTTTGTATAAAGGAGATTATATTAGACTAAGAGATATTACATTAGGGTACGATTTTCCTAAAAATTTACTTAGTACACTAAAAGTTTCGAGCATAAAAATTTATGCAAGGGCATCAAACTTATATACTTGGGTAAAAGACAAAAATTTACCTTATGATCCGGAATCTTTTGCAACTAGCTCAACAAATTTCACCGTTTACAATCCTAAAACGATAGTTTTTGGTGTTAACGTAGGTTTTTAGTTTAATTAATAAGAAAATGAAAAAATATATAATAAATTCAATTGTAATAGTTGCTTTAGCTTCCGTTGGAACATTAGTTGCCTGTAAGAAAAGCTTTCTCGACCAAAAGCCATATACCAGTTTAAATGTTGCGGATGCGATTACAACTGAAAAAGATATGCTAGCCGCATTAAATGGTACTTATTCATCATTAAGATCAGCACTTGTTGCCTTTGGAGGCTCATCAGTAGCATCCACTACTACAAATAGTTTCGGTAGAAATATTCCTGTAATAGGAGAGGTGGCAGCAGATAATGTGTATATATCAGCCAAAAATTCAGGTAGATATGTAACATTTGGAGCCTACTCCTGGACGGTTGCAGCAACAGAATACCGCGATTTATGGGCAAATCTATATACCTCAATTTTAAAGGCTAACAACATAATCAACTCTAATTTAGCTCAAAGTAAAATAACGGATCAGTATAAAGGTGAGGCTTATGCATTAAGAGCTTTATGTTATTTTGAACTGGCTCAATTTTTTGCAAGACCGTATACAGATAATCCAGCAGCTGATGGTGTACCGATTGTGTTAAAATTTGACTATACCTTGAAACCTAAAAGGAATACAGTTGCAGAGGTTTATGCGCAAATACTATCAGATTTAGAAAAGTCATACGTTTTAGCTACTGATTATAGAGGTAGTGCTTACCTATCTAAATATGCTGCACGTGGTTTGGAAGCTAAAGTAGCTTTATTTAAAGGTGATTATCCAACGGCACTAACTTATGCTGAAGATGTAATTAAAAATAGCGGTTTTACAATGTTAACTTTAAATAATGTTGTAAATTATTGGGCAACAGTTACGCCTCAAACATCTACAAAAAATGAAACTTTATTTGAAGTTGTTTCTGACGATGTATTAAATCTGGGTTTTGATGAATTAGCTAATATGTATAGTCAAGATGGTTATGGGGATTTATTATGTGCACCACAATTTTATGAGTTATTTGAGGCAACTGATGTAAGAAAATCATTAATTAACGTTGGTGTAAGAAAAGATGCCGAAAATCCAGCTTATATTGTAACTAAGTTTAAGGCAGTTGCTACTGATAGAGATGATAAAAAGGTAATCAGGGTATCTGATGTGTATTTAATCGCAGCTGAAGCCGCCAAAGGAACAAATAATGAACCTTTAGCTTTAACTTATTTAAATACTTTAACGGCCCAAAGAGATCCTTCTTTAGTTTATGCATCTACAGGAGCTACATTATTGGAGGACATATTAATTGAGCGTAGGAAGGAACTAGCATTTGAAGGGGATAGACTACATACTCTAAACAGATTGAAAAGAGATATATTTAGGTCAAATGTTTTCCCTAAAGGTGCATTAACTATACCTTACACCGATTTTAGACGAATAGGACCAATTCCTCAGGTTGAAATGATTAATAATCCAAACATCTCTCAAAATCCTGGGTATTAATTACTGATTTTATTAGTAAGATAGAGAATCAGTTGTTTATAAATAAAATGCCCCATAAAGTTTTTACTTTATGGGGCATTTTCTATTGGTTAAGTAAGAATTAAATGGTATCTACAATCCTAAATTGAAAGCTAATTTCAAACCCAGAAAGCCATTTGTATGTTTGCTGTATGACCAAGCTTCATAACGAAAACCTAGTTCTATTGATTTTTTATTTGATACAGGAAATTCAAACCCTATACCAGGGGAATATAGAAACCAAGTTTCGCCATATTTGTTAACAGCTAATGAAGAACCTAATTCTCCTGATCCGAAAAACTTTTTAGTGAAATAATATTTTAAACCTACCTTAATTGGAACGTATCCGGCACTTGCCTTACTATCATCTGGTTGCTTAATTTTAATACTACTGAAACCTAAACTTCCAGTTAAATTTAACTTACTCGTTAAAGGGTGTTGATAAACAGAAGATATTCCATACCCAACACCTTCTCTTTCATTGATACCGCCGAAGGTAAAATCGGCTTCTACACCAAACCCAAGTTTAGATTTTTTTTGAGCATTAATATTTGAGATAATAAACATCATTAGCGCTATAAATAGAAATATTTTTTTCATAAGGATAATTTTTTAGTTGATTAAAAATGTAGTGTGTTTTTATATTCGTATAAATTTATTCTGCTGGATAATACTTGGTTCGGAATTCATAATGGTAAAAAAAAGGTTTAAGTGACTGTAAAATCACTTAAACCAAACCAGTTGTACTGCTAAACTGAGACGTCTATTTAATAAAAAACTTTGCTTAACTATTCATTAACCATCTAAACGAATACTTTTATTGTCCTTTTGGTGAAAGGAATAATCGAAGACCCACTTCGAAATTACTTCCAGATGATGACTGCCGTAAATATGAATTTTGAGTTGAGTATGCAGCAGAAAACTGGATAGTATTCAGAAGTTTTAAACCCAAACCAGCTGTTACATTTTGGTTTGTGTGGTAAATTCCGAAAAAATTTAGATTTTGTAGAAATGCTATATTTGCTCCTAAATCTCCAATGTTTTTTATGCCTTTATAACTTCTGTAACCTACCTTAGGTTCTATTGTAATGGAAGCGCTCTCATCTACCTCAAATTTATAAGCTGCGGCAGCAAAAAAAGTAGCTTGATTTAAAATATTACTATTCGAATTTTTTAATGAAAAGATAATATTGGGTACGGCAGCTTGCAACGATAAATTGTTGTAAGCATAAGAAACTCCAAAATCGGTTTCAAACTGCATTTTGTTTTGGTTAAAATCATAAAGGGATTTATCGCTTAAATCACCTCCAACAACATCAAATTCATTTATTTTTTGTTGTACACCTCCGGCAGATATACCGAAGCTAAGTTTTTGTCCTTCACTACTCAACTTTAAGTGATAAGCATAAGTGGCCATTACCTTTGTAGTAGCTAAAGGACCAAATTTATCGCTAACTAAATTAATGCCTAAACCTACATGCTCATTTAAACCGTATTCAGCAGTTGTGTACATCGTTTTTGGGCCATTGCTTACCGATCCTGATTCCCTTAAATAACCTAAACTAAGGTTAAACTGCTTACTGTTTATTCCTGATTGAGCAGGGTTCATTAAATATTGATTTTGAAAAAAACTTGTTTTAAAGAAACCAATCTGAGCCTTAACATTTACTGAAATGCCAATAAGCACTGCAGCTATGTATAATTTTATTAATATTTTCTTCATTTATGCTTATTCTTTAGTAGTAGCCATAGGTGCTACTTAATTTGATTTTAGTTTGATACAATTGTATTGCTGTCTAATCATCCTTTTAGTTGATCAAACAGCAATCAATTCATATTATGGGTTGCTGTTTACAATAACCAGAGTGCCGGTGAATGCCTTTTCTCCGTTGTTTCGCTCAACAATATAATAGTAACCACCTTGTGGTAATAAGGATCCATGGAAAGTGCCATCCCAATCATTTTGGTAGTTCTTTGTATTGAAAACAGTACGTCCGGATCTATCCATAATCTTTACATAATTTTCAGGGTATTTTTGAAGGCCGAAAATTATCCACGTATCATTTTTACCATCTCCATTTGGAGTTAATACATTAGATACAATTAGGTCAGAATCTGCAGGATTTAAAGTTATACTGCTTGTAACAGTACAACCCATAGTACTTGTTGTGTGGAGTGTATAGGTAGTTGTTATAACAGGCTTTACAGCTAATGTTAGTCCGTTTTTTGAACCAAGAATTCCTGGTGCATCATCCCACAGGTAGGTGGTGGTGGTAACTGGATAATTGGTTTCTCCAGTTAAAATAACCGTTTTGTTTTTAGGAACTGCTGTTATGTCTGCATCAGCTGTTATTTTTAAAGTTGCAGGTGTAAATGCTATTTTAACATCTATTGTGGCTACATCAATACTGTAATTGTAGGTTCCGCCATTATCTTGTACCTTTAAGGAAATTGTTGCAATATCTCCATCTTTTGCCAAACCTGATGGTATTACTTTAAAATAAGCATAACCATTCTTAATCTCAGGAGTAAAGGAAAGATTAGAAAAAAGGTCGGGTTTATCAGTAGTTATTTCAATTACCTTTAATGTTTGTGTACTTTCATTGCCAGGCCCACCCAATAAATCTTGAATAACAAAACTTTCTTCTCCTATGCCACCACAAATATTACGGGTTAATATAGGTACGCTAGCTAAAGGAATATTATTAAAACCAGGTGTGGTTACTTCTTCCGTATTAGAAAACAACGAGGCTATATTATCCTTATAAGCCAAAATTTTATAATAATATTTTTTTGCTGGCCACACCGTTTTGTCTGTCGCACTATTTGTATTAGCATCTAGGGTTAGTAAATCAGAAAAGGTGATATTGTCTTCAGATCTTTGTAACACATATTTGGTCTCATCTGTAGCTCTATCCTGCCAAGTTAAATTTACTGATTTTTCGTCGGCACTTGTAATTTTTAAAAATGTAGGTGATAAAGGTCTGTTTGCTACTGTTTGAGTGGTAACTTCAGCCACATTAGACCAGCCCGTAACCGCAGTAACCGTATTACCTATTGCTTTTATGCGATAATAATACTTAGCACCATCTGCTAAATTATTATCAGTATATGATAATGGTGTTGCAGCTAAGGTTTCCAGTGTGTTATAGTTCAAGCCATCTGTTGATCGTTGTATAACATAACTTACTACTGGTCTGGTAACATCCTGGTTCCAAGTTAAAGTTACACTGTTATCTGTTGATGCAGATACTTTAAGGTTTGCAGGTAGTACAGGTGCGTTAGCATCGATTCCTAATATTTCCCATTCAGCAATTTGATAGCGTATACCATCCCTTGGTCCATTATTATTTGTAAAATTGATTTTGTAGAATTTATAGGCTGTTGTACCAGGATTTGTAAGGTAATAGGTGAATTTTTTTAGCCTGCTTTCGAGCCCCCCTTCTTGCGTTCTGGTATCTAATATAACCCATTGATTACCATCGTTTGATCCAGAGAATGTCCAATCTCGTGGATCGCGGGAAGGGCTATCATTCGCAGTTGTTAATGTATACCCATTTACAACATAAGATCCTTTTGGCTGGTAAGTTGCTGATAAATTTAAACCAACATTACTGTTAAACATCAGCCATTTCGTTGCTATATCGTTATCAATTAATTTTGAAGATTGTTCATCACCAGGGTTATCGGCGCTAACGGCTAGTGTTCCACCATCATCAGTAATATCTGTTTGGGCGGCGGTAATTCCGTTAGTAGTTACACTGGCAATTAAAGAATATGGGGAGTAACCAGTATAATTAAATCCTCTAATTCGGTATTGATAGGTTGTATTTGGACTGAGTGATTCTTCTATAAAAGAAGATATAGACTTGTCAAATTTCCCAACAAGTTTAAAATCAATATTATTGGTTGATTTTTCTAACTCAAAACTACCGGGAGTATTTATTGGATAAACCCATTTTAAAGTGGCATTAGTTCCTGTGTTTGTAGTAGCAGTTAAAGTAGGTAAGAGTGTTAGTATGTCGCTTTTCGTAGTTATTTTTACTATTGCAGAATAAGGAGAAGGAGCAACCTCATTTATTCCTCTTACTCTGTACCAATAATCGGTAGATTGAGTTAAGCTCGCATCGGCATAATTATTAATGTTTTTGTCAACCGAGCCAATTAAAACAAAATCAATTCCGTTAACAGATCTTTCCACTTGAAATTGACCTTTCGTGTAAATCACTAAGGTACCCCATGATAAGTTTGCTACGTTTCCAGTTAAACCCTGAGTTATAGTTAAAGTTGGGGCTGCAACTAAAATGTCGCTTGGAGCTGTTATAGCAGCTACATTTGAATATGGCGATGATGACTTATAATTTACACCTTTTATCCGGTACCAATAGTTTTTATTGCGGATACAAGTAGCATCCAAATAATTGATGGCATTTTTGTCGAATGTTTTCAGTAAAGTGAAATTAATTCCATCTTCAGATTTTTCCAATAAAAATTGACCTGGAGTATATATATTAAGGCCAGACCATGTTAACAAAATTTCTAAGCTTGAACTTCCCGCTGTTACAGATAGTTTTGGAGC
Source organism: Pedobacter nototheniae (assembly GCF_004335085.1). GTDB lineage: Bacteria > Bacteroidota > Bacteroidia > Sphingobacteriales > Sphingobacteriaceae > Pedobacter > Pedobacter nototheniae. The sequence continues at coordinate 38,254 of NZ_RQRS01000031.1, forward strand.
ATCTTTTAAAACATCATCTACTGTAGTAACTTTAACGGGTAAAGAATACGCTCGCTTAATGTCATCAACTACTGCTCTTATTCTATACCAATAATCAGTCCCAACTTGAAGTTTTGAATCATTGTAAAAAAGATCTGAGTTGGTTACTGTACTGATTAATGTAAAATCTACACCGTTTGTCGATCTTTCTATTTCATACTTTCCATTCTTCGAAATTTTATTCCAGGTTATTTTAGCTAAATCTCCTGTTAGGCCAGGGCTCGCATTAACTAAAGCAATTGGCTGATCATCTGAATAAGCTTCTAGTTCTCTAATATCTAATGATGTATTGGTAATGTTTGTGAAGGTAAACTTATAATACTTGTAAATAATTGTGTTAACTACTGTTGCATCAACTATTCTTTCAGTTGTTGATCTGGTATCAATATCATCCCAGGATACTTTATCTTGAGAACCCGAAAGTTTAATGGTCATACCGTTATTCGAGGAGTAATAATTATTTATAACGTAATTAACCAACTTGGTAGTCGTATTACATTCAACAATAAATTCTAATGTTGAAGATGGTGAAGCTCTATATTCGACATCTGTGTTGGTGCTACCATCATTTATAGCTTCAATTTTTCCATAAACTGTAGGCGTAAGGCAACTTATTTTGACATTGCCTGCTCTAAAAATATTTAGTTGAGCAAAAGCCGAATTGCCGACTAACAGCAAAAAGAATACAACAGTAAATTGCTTTATAATATTTTGAATTTTCATTTCCGTCTGTATTAATTTAAGGGATAAGTGTGTTATTAATTCCCTGAAGTTCTCTGTTATCTACACAACCGGGTATTACGATCAGGTCTTTTTTCTTGAGTATTTTCATCCTGCTTCTGCAGTAATTTTCACAATCAGCGTATCTGGCAGGACCAAAATCAAAGTTCATAATTCCTTTATAGCCCTTATCTAAAAGTGATTGCACATTTGCCTCACTTTGTTGTGAACTCCATTTTTCGCTAAAAAATAATCTGTTAACTGGAAAATTTAATGTGCCATCTGGAAATACACTAGAATATGTAGCAGGTGTACCAACATCAGCAACATCTCCCATAAGGAGGTTATTCCATGTTGATTGGTAAGCACCAGCATAAAGATCACAAATCACTAATTTCTCAGGCAAAAGTCTTTTAATTTCTGAAACAACCATTACAAATGATGCTGTACTATAATTTGAATTAGCGCTGTACTCATCATCAAATGATATGGCATCCATATCTAGTCTACGCATTTCAGAAGCTACGTGACGGGCAAAATCGGTCGCTTCATCATGTGTCATAAATCCAGTAAAGCTGGCGGCATCATGGTTGCCCAACAAATCCATGCCTACTTTTATCCCTTTACTGTGGATGTATTTTACATAACCAGCATTAAGTAAGGCTGTTACTTTATCATTGTAAGTAATATGTGTTTTTCCTGTAGCAGGATCTATATTAATATTTGGAGCAAAAATCATTGCTAAATCCACGAAAGGTGTACCATCTGGAGCAACATAGCAGGTTACGTTTTTAAAGGATGCATCATTAACTTCTACCCATGCAGCAAACATATTTTTTTTGGTAAGTAAACTGTTTTGGTCTACAATACCTGTAATTTTTGATAGCGCATTAACTTGATCAATAGAGTCTTTCTTTTGTTTAGCAATTTGCTCTAACCATGCGTTTCTGGATAAGATTGCATCGGTTTGTTTTTGAAGCCCTAATTCTGGAAATGGTTTCTCCGTAATTACTTTTCTACATGAAGTAATAATTAGTGCGAGTACGATTAAATAAAATAATTTTTTCATAACTAATATCTTTGTATTATAATTTTAGCTTTTATTAATTTTTATGTGCTTTTACAAATTCAAGTACATAATCTACTTGCCCCACCATACGTTTGCTGTTGGAACATCTTTTCCACCCATACGCTGTAAGGCTTCCTGATAATTTGTTGTATTATCTCCATTTTCAGTAAGCGGATAAGTCAATCTGCGAGGGATGGTTGCACCGGTAATATTACCAGGATAGTTTACTGGAATTAATGCAGGATAGCCTGTTCTACGATAATTACTCCAACTTTCAGGAAAATCAAAAAGTGTAGCAATCCAATACTGTGAGGCAATATCTTCTAAGGCTTTTTCTGGCGATGACTCATTTAGTGGATGCGTATTAATGTAAGCTTGCACTCCAGCGCCCATTGTTAATTCTCCGTTTAATAATTCTAAACCCTGCATGGCTGCAGTTACGCCATTAGCATAGCTGTCTTTCGCTGTTGAGGCACCAACGTTCCAACCTCTAACTTTTGCCTCAGCTAACAATAATTGGGTTTGTGAATAAGTAATTACAAAAATTGGTAACTTATTTAACCTGAATACACCTTTTGGTCTGGCATAGTTACCTAATGGTGCGAGATCTGCTCCTGTACCTGTGGGCCCTGGATAACCAGGAGCTTTAGTAATGGCTCGGTTTCCGGTTAAATCATAACCATTGGGCATTCCCATTGGTATTTCTGTAACGAAGCTTCCAGGGGCTGGGATAGTTTTAGTATAAGCAAAGCTTGGAGCGTCAATATTTTCATTATTGGTTAAACCTGCCGAAGCCTTTTCCGTGTATACATACAAGCGGGGATCATCATTTTTTTTCAAATAATCAATAAATGTAGATGACCAACGTACATCTCCGATATTTGCTTTAAGTGCATTTGAATTTCTGTTTTGAGTAGCATCATTTGTGCCGTCTAAATGCAATAACGCATTATCTGCATTGCTATCAAAGGTTTTGCCAGCACATTTCTCTGCATATTGTTGTGCAAGATCAGGCGCAGCTTTTGTTAAGCGCATAGCGATGCGAAGCATTAAGGAATAGCCAAATTTGCGCCATTGAACTATGTTTCCACTATAAAATAAATCACCAGTTACCTTTCTTTTACTTTTATCATCACTTAAAGCTAAAATTGCTGTTTCCAGTTTAGGTAGCATGTCTCTGTAAATATCTTCCTGTTTGTCGTATTTTGGATATTGAATACCGAGTTTGGCTCTTCCAGCTTCAGAGTAGGGGATATCACCATAAATATCTGTCATCCTTTGCATACTCATTATCCACATAATTCGAGAAACCTGGATTAGATTGCTATAAGATTCTGCATCTTTTTTTTCTGCTAAAAACTCGGCTTCAAGTAGTTTAGCTGATGCCAGCATACCATTAGTGAAAAAACGATTGTTGGAAGAATTTAGAAATAAATTGTATTTATCGCCACCACCGTAAGAATCTAATGTGGATGAAAGTACCTGTACCATTGGCGCCAATTCATACAGTTGATCTTCAGAAATGTTTCCATAATCAAGCTGTGCAGTCGTAAGCAAATAGTTTGGGTCAAAATTATTTTCATTAGATCTGGTCGGATCTATATTTAAATCTTTTTTTATGCAGCTGCATAGTGTCAAAATGCCTGCAAATAATATGTATGTTAATTTGGTTTTCATATTTATAGTTTGATATTCAGGTTAAGACCATACATTCTCGTACTCGGCAGGCCACCGCCTTCTAAACCTGCATTACCCGGTAAAGAAGAAAAAGAGGCTTCAGGATCGAAATTTTTGGTATGCTTCATTATGGTAAACAGATTACGTGTTACCGCCGAAACATTGATAGATCTAAAAAGAGATTTTTGAGGAGTTTTAGGCGTAAAAGTGTAGCCAAATGTTATTTGTCTAAACTTGATAAAACTGCCATCAAATACAGACATAGAGGCTACATTGGTCATTAAGCTTTTATAATAATCTTCTGCGCTAACCAAGATATCATTAGGTGTGCCATCTTCTTTAACACCTTTTACGATGATACCAGATTCTCTCCCTACAAGAGTTTCTTTATTTAAACCATAATAATTACTTAAGAAATCTGTTGCTGAAAGTACTTTAACCCCAAACTTATAATCGATTAAGAAAGAGAGATTAAATTTTTTATAGTTGAAATCGTTATTCAAACCACCATAATGCTTTGGTAAACCTGAACCCATAGGTGTTAAATTGCCCCTCATTGGAATACCACCTGGACCAACAACAATATTTCCACTAGCATCATATTTATAGTCGTACGCCATAATTTGTGCCATAGGCAATCCTTGTACACTTGCAACATAAGCACCATTACTGTATGGGCCCACTGATGGTCTGTACTGACCTTCTCCCTCTTTTCTTAAAGGTGCAGGATTATCTGTATCATCGATTTTTAATAGTTTGTTGTTTACGGTTGTATGATTAATTGAGGCTTTCCAAGAGAAATCTTTTTTATCGATAATTGTACCGCTTAACATCATTTCCACACCTTGATTTTGTGTAGATCCTAAAGGTTGATAACTAGCGAGGTATCCGGAGCTTGGACTAATTCTTTTCCGGATAAGTTCTCCAATCGTTTTTCTATAGAAATAGGTAAAATCTAAACTCAATCTGTTATTCAATGCTTTTAGCTCCGTTCCAATTTCAAACTCTTTCATCCGGTAAGGTTTTACATTTTCAGGGATAACTTCATCGCTCATTTTTCCATACCCTAAATTTTGATTGCTCCCAAGAACATTATAATATACTGATGTCATGTATGGATCAGCCTCACCACTGGTTTGCGCATAAGACATTCTTAGCTTGCCAAAATTTAATTGTGGAAGATTTATAAGTCTCGAAAACATAAAGCTGGTTGAAACAGATGGTGTAAAAATTCCTGAGTTTGTGGTACTGAATTTATCGTACCTTCCTGTTGTACTTAGTGTTATGTAGTTTAAAAAACTAATATCGGCGGTATAGTATGCCGAATTTGTTTGTTTAGCTTTCGGAGCTTTAATGTTGAAACCTGTGGTTTCTAAATTGGTGAGGATATACAAAAACGGTTGTTTAAAATTACTTCCATTGTTACCTAAATAATCACTATTATATTTTCGTATACTTCCACCAAAAGTTGCATCAAGCGTAAATTTTTCTGAAAGTTTTTTAGTGTAACCAGCTAGTAAATCGGCATTCATTTCTTGTGTTTGTTCTTTGGAAAGCTCATCTATACCGCCACTTCTTTTGTAACCAATTCCCGTTGGTTCTATTTTCGTTACGTTGTCGTTTATTAAATCATAGCCACCACGTGCTTGTAAAAACAAAGCTTTTGTAACATCATATCGTAAGGATACGGATGATATAAGTCGTTTTCTTGAGGTATTAGAAATAAGTTTATTGGCTACAAACCAAGGATTAGCTTGATATCCATCAGCATTCATTGCCCATTCATAACCACCAAGCTCATCATAACCAGGTTTTAAATAATTCGGATCAATATTTATAGGCAACAAACCCATTGTAAAATTTGCATTCCTACTCATATCACTAAGGTTAGTTCGCAGCTTAGCAACTTCATCAATATAATTAGTCATTACAGAAAGTTTTAGCTTTTGCGTAATGTTATGATTGATGTTTAGATTGGCCGTATACCTGGTAAGCCCACTATTTGGTAAAATAGACTGGTTATTCATGTGAGATAGAGAGAATCTGAAATTTCCTTTTTCCCCACCGTTTAAAATTGAAACCGTATTGGTAAATGCGGGAGCAATTCTATAAAAATCACTTTGTTGATTTTCTACCGGGCTATAAGGATAATATTGGCCATCATAAGAAAGAGCAGGGCTACCATCTAGCATTGCGCCCCAGCTATTTAAGCCAGCAGCAGTTAAATCACCCTTTTCTTTGGGTTTTACACCTTTAATCCCATGACCATAAGCTTTTTGATAATCTGTATAATTTATCATGCTATTCAGGCTGAAATTTCCGTTATATTCTACTCCAATTCCCTGCTGGTTTTTTCCACTCTTTGTGGTAATTAGAATTACACCATTAGATGCCCTCGCTCCATATAGTGCTGAAGCTGTTGATCCTTTAAGAACCACGATATTTTCAATATCATCAGGATTGATACTCGAAATGCCATCACCCATATCTTGTCCGCCATATACCCCTGCCGAGCCTTTTTGGGTATTATCCATCGGTACACCATCAATAACAAATAATGGACCTGTAGATGAACTAAAATTGCTAATTCCCCTTATTAAAATTCGGGCGGATGAACCTGGACCACCACTTACACCACTAATATTTAAACCCGGTACACGACCTTGTAAACTATACGCAATATTTGGTTCTTTTGCTTTTTCTAGTAGGCTACCATCTATTTTAGTTGTGGCATACCCAATTTTTCGGGCATCTTTTGTAATCCCTAATGCAGTAACCACAACTTCCAGGTTATTGCCTTCAGTTTCTAATAATGTAATGGTTAATTCTCTATCTGACAATGAAACCGTTTGGGTAATATAACCAACATAAGAAACCTCTATTGATGCTGCTGATGAAGACACTGTTAAGCTAAACTGACCATTTACATCAGTAAAGGTTCCGCTTTTGCTTCCGGTAACCCTAATGGATGCACCAACTAAAACACTGCCTGTTTTATCTAATACCTTTCCCTTAATTATTCTGTCAGCAGCATTAGGCTTTGTATCCACAGAAACACTATCTGCTGCATACAAAAGTATTTTTTGATCAATTACTTTGTAAAGGATATTCTTGTGGCTGAAGATTTTATCAAGTAAATCCTTTAATTTTAAATTTTTCTCATTTAAAGAGATTTTTGTTTCTGTATAGATGGCATTAGGGCTATACATAAATTTAACTTTAGATTGCCTTTGCACTTCTATCAGCACCTGCTTTATTTCCATATTTGTGGCAGTTATACTTACCTGCCTATCCAGTAAATCCTGTGCTTTTGCTTTCCCTGCGTAAACAGATTGGGCAAATACTAAAACAATAATAAGCTGGAATAAAAAGATCCTCAGAGTGGAGGACCAATAAAAGTTTGGTTTGGTTTTTTTCATATGTTATAGCATTTATTTACAGTGTTTTAACTGAAACGTTTTTGCTTATGAAATGCCCATATCTTTCCCCTTACACTTTAAATTGCCTTAGCCAAAAGACTTATAGCCCAAAGTGAGTATTGGATTAAATATCAAACACCATTATTAATGAAATAAACCTTTGTGTTTTTTGCAAAACATCTAACTGGTTAAATGGAGCAGTTAAATGTTTAAATTTTAGTTAAAAGTTCATCCACGGCAATAACATTTTCAATCAATCAAAAAATGATTATTCACAATTTCTATTGGTTAGAATAGATTTTTGGCAAGGCAATAATTAACTACAGCCTTTGCCCTTAATAACTATTTCAGTTCCTTTTACTTCATAACTGGCGTTTACGGCTTTACAAAGAATATCCAGTCTGCTGAATAAATTTTGATCCGAAAGATCGCCAGTGAAAAGACAACGTCTAAAGTTTTCATTTTCAAGCTTGATACTTATACCATAAGTATCTTGTAACATTGGGATGATTGTGGTTAGAGGGGATGACTCGAACTCGAAATTATAATTTAAGTTTTTATTAGTTTTTGCTATTGTGTTTTGTAGTATTGGCGTTGGTTGCTCAACCAACGTTTTGTTAAAAGATTTTTTATCTTCAATATATATAACCCTTTGGTTGGGTAAAATAATAACACCTCTAGCCGCTGTACCACGGGCTTTATATTTTATGTTTTCATAAACCTGTACCTTACCTGTGCGTACATTTACTTCTGTTTTGTTTGTTTTTTTGTCAAAACTAATATTGAAACTAGTGCCTAGTACCTTCGTTATCAGGTTTTCATGATACACAAGAAATGGTCTTTTATGATTTTTAGCAACCTCGAAAAAAGCTGCTCCATGTAGGTAAACTTTTCTGTTTTCTACAGCAAAATGCTCAGGATACGTTAACTCCGCATGGGGCTGAAGTATAATTATGCTACCATCTTCCAGATGAAGCTTAAGCGCCCGCTCAGAATTATTGGATAAATATTTAGTCTTTCCAGTAAGTGTCTTAACGTTTGTTAAATAATAGTTGGGAGTCTCTGAAACGAAATATCGAATGCTCAGAAAAATTGCAATAAATAAGGAAGCGGCAATTGCAATTTTAACAGCTAACTTATTAAATATTAATTTGTGCGTAGTGATTTTCTTTTTCTTAATACTTAAGAATATTTTTTGAAGTATAACTTCAGATCTATTGTCACTTAAATTTTCTCCTGGTAAATCAGAAGATTGAAGATTATTTAATATATGGTCTTTTAAAATAGTATCGTATTCATTTGTAGATGCATACCTAACCAATTCATCCAGCTCTGCTGTACTGCAAATACCTTCAGTATATTTATTGAGTAATAATTTAATTCTTTGGTTAGCAAGCATTTTACAAAGCTCTTTATATTAGGTCATTTAAATAATAGACAAGCGGGAAGGATATATGGAGTACATGAATGTAAAATTATTTTCGAAAAAATGTGAAAATGATTATTAATCCTATTTCTCCATAAGATTTGAAGAAAACTCTTAAGGATTGCAATGCTCTCGAAAAATGTGTTTTAACCGTTAACCGAGAAATTCCAAGTCGTTTTCCTGTTTCTTCATACGATAAGTTTTCATTGCGAATTAGATGATAAACTGCCTGTTGCTGTTGTGAGAGTAATTCTAAACCCTCTTGTAAGATTTTCTGATATTGAGCATTTTCAAGCTTATGATCGGTGTCATTATTTATTTCTTTGCTTTTTTCAAGCTGATAAGCATTATTTACATGCTCTTTGATTACTATTCGCTTGTGATAATTTAAAATCATGTTTTTAGTTAACGTGTAAATCCATGATTCAAAGGAGCGGATATTAGTCATGTTTTCTCTATGCTCCCAAACTTTAACGAAAACATTTTGTACAATATCTTCCGCCAAGAAAGTAGATTTAACATATAAGTATGCAACCTTATATATTTGTTTTCTATGCTGCTGATATAAAATTCGGAATGCATCTTCATTGCCCTTAGCGAGCAGAGATAATAGGTCGGGCTCCATTCTTTTAACGCACGCCTTTAATATGATTATATAACGATATTTTTACATTCACTGAGCGAACATAAATAATATAAATCGATTTACAGACGGATACAGAGAATAATTTAAATATTGAACCATTTCTATTTATATCCTGTTCATTAGCATAAGCACTTTTAGTGGATATTATCCAAATAGGGAAGTACATTAAACTAAAAATAAGGCTATTTTGAAGGATAAGTTAGTTTTCTATATACGCAATGTTACTGCAAAACATACTTTGGCTCTGCGTTAAGTAGCTTAAAATGAGTTGTTTGAGTTTTGGCTGTATATATGCGTATCTAAAATCTTTTAAGATAATGCTATCTATGTATATAATAAGGATATAGATAACACATATCATATATAATAATAAGTAAGTATTGAATAAAAACGAAATGATTGAACTGAGATCACTTTAACAAAAATATTTAAAATAAAGTTAGTTTAATGTTAATTGCGGTAGTGGTGGATGCCATCCGCAATTTTTTTTTCTAAAAATTTAATCCCAATTAAGTATTTCAAAATAATAAAAACATCTGGTTTGAACTTCTCACAATTTAACTTCATTTTCCCCATTAAATCGATCATCAAGTCTCTTGTTTTAATGAAAATTCAAAGTCAATATTGGCCTATCACAATTTTATCCCGTAAAATAAACTACGCAAAATGACTGCATTTATGATTATTGTTTTCGCTTAATGTATTGATAATCAGGCTTTTGTTTGTTTGCAGTATATCTGCGTATTCATTTTCTTTAAAAAAAAGCCTAATTATACATCACAAACGAACTATGTCTGTTTGCGTTCTACTAAAAGAAATTGATTACACACAATTATAAATTCTATGTTCAACTGGGTCCTTCTTTATTGGGATGTGAAGAAGCCCAGTTAACATGGATTATTTAAGGTGCAATAATTAACGTCTTTTTTAAAAAGAAATAAAACAAATTACTTCCTTTTGCACCCAAATCAACTGCAAAACACTTCTAAAGTCAACATCATCACTTGTGTTTATATAAATTTTATGAATATTTTATAATGTTTTTTGTAAAATTTTTGTTTGATTTATTCCTTAATCTTATTAGATTTGGATAGACATTAAATACTGCAATGAAATTTTGGATTTGTAATCCTGTATTTGTTATTAATAAAATACCCTAAATGAGGGTGTTATTAGTAATCTTATTATCCTTATTTGCCAGCTCAATATGGGCTAAAACGATATCGCCTCAAGATATTGATAATAGATTAAGCCAAGCGGAAAATCAATTCGTTAGCACTAATCCAGAAATATATATTAAATTTTGTCAGAGAATATTTAAAGATTCGCAACAGATTTCTTATTCAAAAGGAATAGCTTGGTCTGGCTTAAAAATTTGTGCGATATTTGATTTATTTGGGGAATATCAAAAGGCAGATTACTATTTAAAAATAGCTAAAAATGAGGATTATGCTAAAGAATCCGAGCTTTTTCAAACACATATTAACATAATATTAGCAGAAAGGTACAAACGTATAGGATTATATAAAGAATCCTTAAGCTATTATAAACTGGGATTACCTTTAAAAGGCGAATTAAATACTTCTTGCTTGGGTGCCTTATATAGTGGGATTGGCGAGAGTTTTTTAAAGTTGAATGTTAATGATTCTGCTCTCATTTATTTAAGGCGATCCTATAAAATCCTAAAAAATGCCAAGACAGTTTTTGATAAATCTGCCTTATCTGTAGCCTGTGGAAATATTGGAATTCTTTTAGGGAAACTTAAGAATGATTCGGCTGCGTTTTTTTTGAATGAAGCTTCAAGCGTAGCAAAACAAGCTAAAGACAATGGTTCAATAGCTAACGCAGAAAAGTGTAAAGGCATTTTTTATTTAGATAAAAGGCAAATTGATTCTGCAATTGTTCATTTTCAATCTTCTCTTCAGTTAAATGAAAGCATAAAGGCGTCTTATAATATTTGTGAGCTCTATGAATATCTTTATCTATCGTACAGGCTTAATAAAGAAATAGATAAGTGTGCATACTATCAGGATTTATACCAAACGCTATCAGACAACCTGGCGGAAAGAAAGAATTCTTCAATTCTTATTAAATCTATGGTTGATGATAATCAGGATGTTACAAATCGAAGTGAAGCTGGGTTAACGTATTGGCTTTTATTTATTGTTGTGCTGGCTATAGGTATAATTATCTGGATTTGTTATAGGATTAGACATCATCAGATTCATGGAAATCTTAGTAAAATAGAAAAAGAAAAACTTTTTTCTTCTGTTTCTGAGGTTACTAAACAACAGGAAAATGAAGTTGTAGATAAGTTAGTAAAACTGTCGAAAACTAAGGATGCGTTGTTCTTTGTTAAATTTAATGAGTTATATCCAGGCTTTAGAAGTAGAATGCTTCAAATGTTTCCAGATTTAAACAATACAGATTTGGAGTTTTGCACCTACCTAAAAATGCGTTTTAGTACTAAAGAAATTGCACATCTTTCTAATACCAGTTTACGTGCTGTAGAAACGAAGAAATATCGCATTCGAAGAAAACTTCAAGTGCCACCATCTGAAAATTTATCTGATTTTATCATAACAATTTCTAAATAATATCTAATGAAAATCCTCCCACTCTTCGCATTTCTTTTAATAAGTTATGGTTTATATGCTGTTAATTTACCTACTCCGATAGATATTGATAAAAGGTTAGCTGAATTAAATATTGTTTTTAATAAACAGGGACCAGATGTGTTTCTTAAAAAAACAAAGGAAATCCTAACGGATTCTAAAAAAATTGCTTACTCGAAAGGAATAGCTGGTGCAAGCTTAAGAATTGCCTTGGTTTTAGCAGATTCGGGCGATACAGAACAGGCAATTCAATATTTCCAAATGGCAGATAATGAAAGTTACGCGAAGGAAACCAAGGAGTTTCAGGATCAATTAAATTTCTCTTTTTCTTTATTGTACATGCAGAAAAAGATCTATGATTTAGCCTTAGAGAAACTACGAAAACTACCCAATAAACCCGAACTTCTCTATATTGCTAAGTGTAGTAGTATGGGTAAGTGTTTTTCTGAACTTAAGCTTCCTGATTCTACCATTATCTATTATAAAATGGCAATTGAGCAAGCAAAAGTGGTAAAGGGAGATAATGTAAAGTCTCTGTTGATAGATACTTATTGTAAGCTTGCGTATTTTTTGATGAATAAAAAGCAAAATGATTCTGTTGAACATTACCTTAGCGAGGCCTCAAAAATTGCAAGAACAGCTAATAGCAATTACTCTATATATATAACAACTGAAGCGGAAGGGGTTTATTTTTTAAATATTGGAAAAGTGGATTTAGCTATAATGCATTTGGAATCTGCACTTGGCTTTATAAAAGATTCAAGTAGCCTTTATGAGATTAAAGATCTTTATAATAATTTATATAAAGCATATAAGCTAAAAGGAGATAAGAGCCAATCTGCATATTATTTTAACCTGTATAGAACTGTTTCAGCCAATATTAAAGAAGGAAAAAACACTTCGATTGTCATTGATAATTTAATTAAAGAAAATCAAGAACGGTCCAAATCAAAAAAAAGGAAAATGTATGTATTTATTTTTGCTGCTTGTTTTCTTTTTATAGCTTTTGTTATATTTAGTTATCAGAGGATTAAAAAGTACAAAAAAAATAGAAGCCTTTTTGCAAAGGAAAAGGATGAACTATTACAGTCTATAACGGTTACCCAGAGCCCAGCAGAGATAAGTGTATTTGATGCTCTTTTTGAGCTCGCCAAAACTAACGAGAATGCCTTTTATACCGAATTTAAACGTCAGTATGTTCATTATGAAGAAAATATGTTTGCGAAATTTCCTGATCTTAATGAAAATGATCTTGTGTTTTGTGCCTATTTAAGAATGAATTTTGATACCAAAGCAATATCCAGATACACACACATCGCTGTTCGATCTGTTCAATCAAAAAAATATAGAATCAGGAAAAAATTAAATATAACTCCAGAAGATGATTTAAATCTTTTTATTGGGAGTATTAATATACTTTAGGAGACTTTTACAAGTCTTCTAATAATAATTTCAATTGCATTTGTTAAATAGTTCCAAGGGGTCAGCAATTTTTTTTTCTTGGGCAAGCTTTAAATATTTACAGCCATTAGCTTTGTCGTTCAGCTTAAAATAGGAAACCCCTAAATAATATTCAGTTTGCCCTCCAGTTAGCTGATTCGTGTTACATGCTTTTATAAAGTAGGGGATAGCCTCTTTGCTTTTGCCGATATTATAATAGTAAAATGCAATGTTTTGGAGTATAGCGGCATTATCAGGAAACTGCTTTAACCCAATATTAAAAATCTTTAAAGCTTCGTCATTTTTTTTTGTTGCCAGTAATTTTTGGCCCTCGTTAACATACTTAGTGGCAATGATTTTATTACTGAGATTAATTACTGAGGTATCATTAGGGAAATCTTTTTTGCCGCTGTCTATTAAGCTATTCAATCCGGTATAGCTTAATGTATTTAACGCGATTACAGTATTTTGCCAGTCGCTTGATTTTTTAACAACCGAATTTACTGTTTTATACAATTTTAGTATTTCCAGCGAATCTTTCTTTAAAGTGGCAAGCTCGACCGCAAATTTATAATTACGAGAATTGTTTGGTCTGGTATAGATGGATAATTTAGAATAAAAGTATGCACTATCAATATTGTTTTGATTTATAGATGCTATACATTTATAGAAATAAATATTTCCCAAATAAGGATTTATTTTATATGCCATATCAAAATATTTTGTTGCCTTATTAAACTTTTTCTCACGTAAATAATAAAGTCCGATACATTCGTAAAAAGGAACAGAACTATTAAGCACATTAGGGTACAATGGTTCTTGACTAGCTGCTTCATCTCCGGTTAAATTTGTGTTCTGTTTAGCTTTAACTAAATTATCATCAGCCATAAATTGGTATTCAAGTTTTGATGTTTGATCACTTTGGTAAGTAATATATAAAGGAATTGAACAAACTAGGATAAGAAAAATGGGTAATAATTTAATTTGCTTTCCAGCTGATTTATAAATTACGGGTTTAATGTCAATATTTCCTATTGTAAGTACCATTAAAAGGCAAAACTGCAATTGCATTGTTGGTATGTAAAACGGGAAGTTAAAACTAGAATCAGTTGCTAAAACAATAAGCATTAAGAGCGATAATAACGCGATAACTTTTACCTGTGGGTTTTGAGCTTTTAAAATTCTACTTAAATTCAGGATAAAAATTAAAGCGAAAAGAGCTAAATAAACAAACCCATTAAGAAGCCCCGTTTCTGCAAAGCATTGCAAAAAATCATTATGTGTGTGTAAAGAAAGAGCATTTTCATTTATTGCTTCGTATGGGATAGATTCCACCTTCCAGTTATCAAGCCCGATACCCAAAACAGGGTGGTTCTTAGCAAATTTAATAGCATTTTTCCATAGCAATAACCTTGTGTTAATGGATGCATCGCTATTATTTGTTTGCCCCAAACGGTTTAATGTAGACGAAAATCTGCCATTATCCTGAGCTTTTTTAAAGGTTATATTTGCAACCATTAAAGAAAAAATGAGAGGCAATATAATATACAGAAGTTTTATTGCTATGTTTTTTTTGAAGGAATTAACTTTAAGATTATACGCTATAAATATCACTACAATAATAAACAGAGCCAATAGTGAAGCCCGTGCGTTTATCAGAAAAATAATAGTGGTTGCAAGCAATAGTGCTAAACTTAAAAGCCATTTTTTCCAGCCTTTAAAATGAATAATACCAGTCATTATAATTGGTATTTTAATTAAAATAGACATGGAAAAAATATTGATATTTCCACCGTTTCCTTTAAGATAGGTTGAATCAAAAGCGTTTGCGAAAGTATCGCTTTTTAAAAGATTATAAAATCCATGGAGCGAATACAATGCCTGTAAGCAAACACTTATTCCAATTATAAATACAATCTTATATATTAGGTATAATCGATTATAAAAAAGTATAGCTAAATTAATGAGCATGCCAAATATTACCATTATTTGAGCCATAGCAACAATGCTTAATGATAGGTTCCTTGCCGAAAGAATTGATAAACCACAAAGGAAAATGAAGATTACATAGAGCTTAAAAACATAACTACCTTTAAAGGGTTCAAATATTGTTTTTGAGTATAATGAGGGATTAAAATAAAGGTAGGTACTGATCGCAATATTTAAAATTGTAAGATACAGATATTGAGGTTTAATATAATCTATACGCCCAAAAGATGGCAAAAAATCGATTACCAAATAACAAACAAAAAAGCCAATTACGATCAAATCATATTTAGTGCTTGCTTTTTCATCTTTCTTTTTTGACAAATAAGCCACGGAGAGTTCTCCTTTTTTCATATTTATGGATAATTTAAAAGGATGTTTTAATAAAATAGGGGATTGAATTTTAAATGGATTTCTCTAAATTCTTCGGAGACTTTCTATAGAAACACGAATATAAATTAAAAAAAGGAAAGCTCGATATCCTCATATATTGCCAAAAAAACTATAAAACCCATTCAATCGGGTGCTTTTTTAGGTATTTACCCTAAATTTTTGTTTATTAACTATTTTATTTTCTGTGTGTTATGAAGTTTTTTTAATGAATTCCACTAAGCAAGTAGAAAAAATAATTCGTGTAGATTTACAGCGATTTTATATGATTTGCAGTATCAATGCGTAGTTTTTTTTTGCTGATAACTTAATTATTAGTGTAATCTTTGGGCATTAAAAATCAATGAGTGTTTAATACATTTCGATTTATTATCTAATTCGTAGAACATCAAATACATTTAACATGAAATTTCTTTAATGACCAACTTACAGAAAACCTCTACTTATAGTAAACTAATTTGTTTAATGTTAGTTTGCCTTGCCAGTGTGACATTTGGGAAAAATACAATAAAGCATAAGTTAAATACTAAAACTTATGGTTTAACCAATTCCATAATTGTTAAATCCAGTAAACTGTTACCCCCTCGGCATACTAAACATTATATTGCGCCTGCGCCTTGGCAATACTGGAGTGATGCTAATGAAATAGTAGTTACGGCAGAAAATTCAGAAACTATTAACGGAACGATAAAGAAAAGTGATGGAAGTGTGGTTACAAGTTTTACCTGTACCCAAAGTGAACCGTTTGTTTACCGATTTGTTGGAAAACCTCTTGATTTTCCAAATTTAGCTTTAAACACAGTACTTGATGGCGCCGGCTTAATTGTAGAAGGTACATCCTCTATTTCAGTAAATATAAGGAATATAGCATCTGATGAAATAGAGGGTGGAAACAATTTTATAAAAGGAAATGCCTCTCTTTATAGTTTTGGCGATGCTGGAATTGGCATGTACTTTCGTGTAGGTTATTATAGAGATGGAGCAATAGATTATACCGGAACTTTTTATCCAGTATACAGCATTATGGCAATTGCAGATAACACCGTGGTTACAATTGATGGTGAAGTTAAAGCTACCCTAAATGCAGGGCAGAGTTGGTTATTTAATGCAAAAATGGGGGCTTTAGTTGAGGCAACTGGTTTATGTGTAATGAATACGGGCTCAAATTCAGATACCCCTGAAGATTGCGGTGATGGTACCTTTAATCCAATACCGCCAATATCATCATTGGAAAAAGAATATTTAGCAGTAAGAGGACAAGGCAATTTAACTGCTGAGCAATCAACCATTATAGCAACAGAACCAAATACAGTTGTTACAGTTACAAATTACGATGTAGGAGGTGGACAACAATCTACAGAATCCTTTACATTAGCCAACGCTGGTGATTTTAAAACGATTAACCACGGTTTCATTGATGGAGACTATAACACAACGGACAATAATGGGCAATTTTCCTCCTCATTAATTGTAGGAGATAAAAATATAGAGGTTTTTGCAGGTACGGCTTCTGGAAACTGTGAGGTTGATATAGCTGCTCTAGTTCCAATATCAATCTGTTCAG
Organism: Pedobacter nototheniae; assembly: GCF_004335085.1. Taxonomy (GTDB): domain Bacteria; phylum Bacteroidota; class Bacteroidia; order Sphingobacteriales; family Sphingobacteriaceae; genus Pedobacter; species Pedobacter nototheniae. Next base: position 55,245 of record NZ_RQRS01000031.1, read on the forward strand.
GGTCAAAAAGAGTAGAATTTAGTAAATTTACGGATTACAATAAAAACGATTTAGATTACTTTGGGTACATATTTACAAAAAGTAGTACTGACAAAATTTTTATTACAATTATTGACAGCTATCTTACTCCATATGCGACACTTGACATTGAAACTTTGCCAGATGTGGGAAGTCGTATACCATTAGGAAATTCTGGGCTTTATATGATTAAATTTTCAAATGATAGAATTGGTTTGCCAAGTACAATTATCCTCGAAAGTGCATCAAGTCTTACCGTTTCGGTAGTGCAATCTGGACAAGGTTTTTCTATGTCTAACTTCATTTCACATTTTTCCGAAAAGGCAGATCAGCCTGAAGTATCTGCAGTAGATTGTAATACTCCACTACTTGCATCAGTACCAAATGGTGATCCTTATCAATGGTATCTTGATGGACAACCAATTGATGGTGCTATAAGTAGTTCATATCCAGTTACCTCTTCTGGTAATTACTCAGTAAGTTATACCATGCTATGTGGTATGAGTGCACCTTCAAACCCAATAAAAGTTGAACCTTGTAATGTTGATCTCTCTATTATTAAAACGGTTGATCAGATGTATCCAGCATTAAATGGAAACGTAGTATTTACGCTTCAAGCTGGAAACTTAGGCGGTCGTAATGCAACTGGGGTAGTTGTTAATGATTTGCTTCCAGATGGGTACGAGGTTATTTCGAATGAAGCATCAGTAGGTAGTTATGAACCCTCAACAGGGATTTGGACCATCGGCGATTTGATGAGCAATGGCAGCGCAACTTTAACAATTACTGCTAAAGTTGTGAAATTAGGAATTTCTAATAGTACGGCAACTATAACTGGTCCCTTGCTTGATGTGGCAGCCACTAATAATCAAAGTTCTATTTCTACTGCTACAAGTTCTAGTTTTCGTAATACGTGTGTAAATTCAGTTATGGAACCAATTATTTTTGATATTTTACCAGGTACAACAATTACTGATGTTACAGGCTTACCTTCAGGAATAACGTGGGCATATGATGATGATACAAGGCAAGTAACCATCAGCGGAACCCCAGATAAGGTTGGACCAATAATGGCATTTGGGCTGTTAGTTAGTGACTCAGTAAGCATACCAGGTTCTATAACTGTTGGTACCTGTATGATGATGACCAACCCTATGATTCCTGCCAAGGTGAACTAATTACAAATCTTTTAATAATTCTTTTTGAATAATCATTCAAAAAGAATTATTAAGGTTGTTTTATAGTCTGTTTTAGTATAGAGTTACCTTAGTTTTAACAATCATCTACCTCAATCACTAAACTATTTCATGTTTATGTGCTTGTTTTGCCATTAGCTTTAGTTCACTACTAAGTGAGAATATAAATAATAAAGCATTCCCTATAATTTCTAAAAAAAAAAATAATATGACATTTCAAAATTTGTATTAAAAACAGATTTTGAGTTCGTTTTGTCTGTTTAAGTGGTGTTTTGCAATGTAAAAAATAGCTATTCCTCGCACCAATATCACCTTAAATTACCCTGTTGGCACATTGTTTTATACTGCCAAACCCGGCGATGCCAACTATGAAAACACAATTGTTGCAGGTGATTTTCCTGTAGATCAGTCCAGTAAAATTATCAAGTATTATGCAGTTATGCCAAACGCTGCAGTTGATTGCTTCTACTTAAAGTTACAAACTCAAATGGGCGGTTGTATGATGATGACCAATCCTATGATCCCAAGTAAATTTAAAAATGGTAATTAGAGTTTATATGGATCCTAATTAGGTAAATAACACATACTGATTTTAATTAATATTTTTCGTAAAATGCGTATAATGATAAGGATAGCTCCTGTATTATTATACGCATTTGTACTGCATTTTTAGATTTGTATGATAAATTTCAATTTTAATGTGTTAATAGTTAGTTGATTAGGTATTGCGGTATATGTGCGTAGTATGATTAAAAATACATTTAACTATGTTTAATACTTAATATTTTATAGTGTTAAATGTATACTCTATGACTAATAATTATCTCATTAAAGGATCTGTAATATTGCTAGTACTGTTAAATCTTACGCAAGTAAATAGTAAATTATTTGCACAATCAATAGGAAAAGAATTTACACAAAGAATCTCCTCCCAAGCGCAAGGAGATTTTAAAAACAAAAAAATCTACAATTTAAAGGGCGATTTTACAATGATTGGCAATGCCAACGCCTTTGTTGATCCCTATAGTGATGATGGGAAAAATAACAGTTATATGAAGTTTAATAAATTGTTAAAAGATCCTGCTAATATTGTTAATTCATCTTCTGCCGACTTTGTTTTACCTACTGGAATTGATATGGCCTGCACTAAAATTATTTATGCAGGTTTATATTGGTGTGGAAGGACTGATGAATTAGCGGATGTGTTAGTCAAGGATGAAAATTTAGGAAATGGATTGAATAAGAAAAAGATCAAGCTTAAAGTTCCAGGAGCAGCAGCTTATGTTGATGTTACCGCTGCTGCAACAGATATTTATTATGGAGCCGACAACGTAAACTATATGTATACGGGCTATAGTGATATTACCGATCTTGTTAAAAATGCTGGTTTAGGAACCTATGCGGTTGGCAATATTGCAACCTTTGAAGGGGCAGAAAAAACCACAGGTTATTATGCTGGATGGGGGATGGTAATTATTTACGAAAATAAGAAATTACCCTGGAGAGATATTTCAGTATTTGATGGATTTAGCTTTATTAATAAAGGAAATCAAACATTAAGTATATCAGGTTTTAACGCAGCCCAAAATGGCGACGTTAAAATTAGAATGGGTATGATGGCGGCAGAGGGAGACAGGGCAACATCAGGTGATTATTTTAAGATACAACAATTAAATACCAGCAATTGGATAAGTTTATATCATTCCCTTAATATGGATAAGAATCCAAATCCTGCCAATACAAGTACCAACTTTTTTAATTCATCAATACTTACAGGTGGCAATTCACGCAATCCAAATTACCTTAATAATTATGGTATTGATATCGCGATGTTTGATTTGCCTAATTCCAATAATGCTCTGATTGCCAATGGACAAAAAAGCACTCAATTTCAATACGGAACTGGAGGTGATGTTTATAGTATTTTCAATATAACCTTTGCAATAGATGCATATGTTCCAGCTGTTGAAGCGTTAAATATTTCAATCAATAATATAGATAATAAAACTCAGGTAAATCCTGATCAGGAACTAGAATTTGAGGTTGATCTTTATAATAAAGGTAGTGAGGCTATAAAAGATGCGGCTATAGAAATAATCCTTGCTCCAAATGTTAATTTCGTTAGTGCAGATGTTGTTTTAGGTGGAGGAACAGCAACCTGGGTGCATCCAACTGATTTTACAACATACCCAGGAGGTAAAATTATTTGGAATAAAGGAAATATTTTATTGCCAACTGATCCTAATAGTATTATTGGAAAACTAAAATATAAGGTTAAGGTAACTAATAATTGCGCTTTGCTAATCACAAGTGTATCAAACTGTGCCAAAACAATAGCCTTGCCGGGTAAAATTTCCGGAACAGGAGCAATTTCTTCCGTTGCTTTTGAATCGAAACTTATAATTGGCCACTCCGATGGAGTTTGTGAAGGCAATTCTATTGAAGAACCTTTTACAATGTACATTAATGTTGATAATACCTTTACTGCTAGTTGCCCTAAACTTAATGAAGATGGTGCCAAACTAATTAAAGTATGTGCCGGGGAAATTCTACGTAATTATGTTATGGATGATTATCCTTTAGGCACTTTGTTTTATAGCCAAGTACCTGGTAGCCCCAATTATGAAGCCTCTATCGTTACAGGTAATTTTCTTACTGATCAATCAGGAAAAATAAAGAAATTTTACGCAATAGTACCAGGTATAGATATAGGTTGCTATTTAAGATTAGAAACACTTTATGGTGGCTGTGTTATGATGAGTAATCCTATGATTCAGTCCAGATTTTTGAAATCAAATTAAGCATTGTTTACTGTCTAAAATTAGTTTCACTATTTAAAACTATTGTTAGAAAATAAGCATGTTTATAAAGACATATTTGTCCTTTTTTGGAGATGTTAATGCCTAAATGTTAATATTTCCTATAACAGAAACAAAAATTTATATACGCATACTTACTGCATTTTAATATTTGAGTGTAATTTTGTTTTTGTAAACATCTGTTAATTAAGGTGTTGTAATTTTGCAGTATTTGTGCGTAGTACTCAATAAAGAAAATACGAGACTACATGTTGCATCTTTGCACCCGTAAGATCATCCGATTACATCCCTGAGTTAGATTACATTCCATTTATTTAAATCATCCGTTAATCACCAATTTTTGAAAATACTGAGTAAGCTTTTGTTACGGAAAGTTCTAGTTCGGTTATTGGGAAATTAATGGAAGATGAAATAACGTTTTGTAGATAAATTAAAATTTGATTATTAAAAGTAATCGATGATAAACTGAAAAACTGAATAAAAAATGATGAAAAGATTATTAGTAGGCCTATTTCTGTTATTTGCATTTTCCACCGCAATGGCACAGCAGAAAATAAAGGATGGTACCATCACTGGTGGTAACTTATCGGCCAAGGATGCCATTCTTGAATTGGAAAGTAACAATACTGGTTTGTTGCATACGCGTGTTTCGCTGGTGCAAACCTCAAGTCCGGCACCTCTCAAAACGCACACCGCGGGGATGATGGTATATAATATTGCAAAGGCAAATGATGTAGTGCCAGGCATTTATTATAATGATGGAACAAAATGGGTGTTAGCAGGAGCGGGTGCAGCAGCAAATATTAAATATGATGCATCCACATCAATTCTATCGTACATAGATGCCAATAATACACCGGTATCTATAAACTTTAAAGATTTAATAAAGCAAAATGGAATAATTACAACTTTCATCGATAATAAAAACGGTACTTACACTTATACAGCAGAGGATGGAAAAATTACAGTAGTAAATGTTCCAGCCGATCTAATTAATAATTTTCAAAGTATAGTAAATGATAAAGCTGTTAAACAAATTATAGAAGGTTTAGTTAAAAATATTAGTGGTAGTGTAACATTTGATGGTACAAACTTTGTTTCCATAGATGGTAACGGTCAAAAACAAATCATAAATATTGAAGATGCAGTTAGAAAAAATCAACTTAGCTCAAGCGTTGTTGATGGAGTGACTACAAGTGTAACTTCTAAACTTTCGGAAAGAAATAGCCATAATACAGAATATAAACTTGAAGTTAAGGATGGTTCAATTACCGCAAAGCAGATCGCAGACAATACGATTACTTTAGATAAGATCAAGGTTGATGCGAATATACCTACAGGTATGATTCCAATGGTCGGTGCAAGTGGCACGATTACTTATGTAGATCCTAAAACAGCATCAAACACATTAATAGATAAGAAATCGATTAGTACCGATGGTATAGTATTGGTAAATGGTTTAAATGGTTTAAGCAATTCAGTATTAGCTGATGCAAGTTTAAGCATTGCACCGAAATCGATTACTGCGAATCAGATTGCAGACAATACGATTACTTTAGATAAGATCAAGGTTGATACGAATACACCTATTGGTATGATTCCAATGGTTGGCGCAAGTGGCACGATTACTTATGTAGATCCTAAAGCAAGCTCAAGCACATTAATAGATAAGAAATCGATTAGTACCGATGGTATCATTTTGGTAAATGGATTAAGAGGTTTAAGCAGTTCAGTATTAGCTGATGCAAGTTTAAGCATTGCACCAAACTCGATTGGTTTGGATAGAATGAAGGTTGATGCGAATACACCTATTGGTATGATTCCAATGGTTGGCGCAAGTGGCACGATTACTTATGTAGATCCGAAAGTAGCATCAGGCACATTAATAGATAAGAAAGACATTAGTACCGATGGTATAGTATTGGTGAATGGATTAAGTGGATTAAGCAGTTCAGTTTTAGCTAATGCGAAATTAAGCATTGCACCGAAATCAATCACTGCAAATCAAATTGCAGATAATACGATTACCTCAGATAAGATCAAAGTTGATGCAGGAGCAGTCACAGGCATGATTCCAATCGTTGGTGCAAGTGGCACGATTACTTATGTAGATCCTAAAGTAGCATCAGGCACATTAATAGATAAGAAAGACATTAGTACCGATGGTATCGTATTGGTGAATGGATTAAGTGGATTAAGCAGTTCAGTTTTAGCTAATGCGAAATTAAGCATTGCACCGAAATCAATCACTGCAAATCAGATTGCAGATAATACGATTACCTCAGATAAGATCAAAGTTGATGCTGGAGCAGCCGCAGGCATGATTCCAATGGTTGGCGCAAGTGGTACGATTGTTTATGTTAATCCAACTTCTACTACAGATAACTTAACGAATAAGAAAGACATTAGTACCGATGGTATCGTATTGGTAAATGGCTTAAATGGTTTAAGCAGTTCAGTTTTATTAAATGCGAAATTAAGCATTGGCGATAAAATGATTACCGCTAAACAGATCGCAGACAACACGATTACCTCAGATAAGATCAAGGTTGATGCCGGAGCAGCCGCAGGCATGATTCCTATGGTTGGAGCAAGTGGAACGATTGTTTATGTAGATCCGAAAACAACATCAAACACATTAATAGATAAGAAAGACATTAGTACAGATGGTATAGTATTGGTAAATGGTGTAAGTGGGTTAAGCAGTTCAGTTTTATCTAATGCAAAATTAAGCATTGGAGATAAAATGATTACCGCGAAACAGATTGCCGACAATACGATTACCTCAGATAAGATCAAGGTTGATGCCGGAGCAGCCGCAGGCATGATTCCTATGGTTGGAGCAAGTGGAACGATTGTTTATGTAGATCCGAAAACAACATCAAACACATTAATAGATAAGAAAGACATTAGTACAGATGGTATAGTATTGGTAAATGGTGTAAGTGGGTTAAGCAGTTCAGTTTTATCTAATGCAAAATTAAGCATTGGAGATAAAATGATTACCGCGAAACAGATTGCCGACAATAC
>NZ_RQRS01000031.1:62317-62823 GCF_004335085.1 Pedobacter nototheniae
AAGACATTAGTACAGATGGTATAGTATTGGTAAATGGTGTAAGTGGGTTAAGCAGTTCAGTTTTATCTAATGCAAAATTAAGCATTGGAGATAAAATGATTACCGCGAAACAGATTGCCGACAATACAATTACCGCGAAACAGATTGCCGACAATACGATTACCTCAGATAAGATCAAGGTTGATGCCGGAGCAGCCGCAGGTATGATTCCTATGGTTGGAGCAAGTGGCACGATTACTTATGTAGATCCTAAAACAACATCAAACACATTAATAGATAAGAAAGACATTAGTACCGATGGTATAGTATTGGTAAATGGATTAAGTGGATTAAGCAGTTCAGTTTTAGCTAATGCGAAATTAAGCATTGCACCGAAATCCATCACTGCAAATCAGATTGCAGATAATACGATTACTTCAGATAAGATCAAAGTTGATGCAGGAGCAGTCACAGGCATGATTCCAATCGTTGGAGCAAGTGGCACGATTACTTATGTAGATCCTAAA
>NZ_RQRS01000032.1 GCF_004335085.1 Pedobacter nototheniae
AGTTTGCCCTATCTTTTCTCATCTCCCGCTGCTACCAATGCCCTTCAGCTTAAACCTGACCGGAATGTAAATCCTTTTTGGTTAAGATCCCTCAATTTTACCAAAGCTTATCCAAAAAGATTGCAATAAAGGGCAGGACTGCAGCCCCCATTAAATACTGCACATCCATTTCCTGAATATCTTTAAAATACTTTTCAAATAAATTCTCCAAAAGATTTCACTAAAGTTAAAAAATCATAAATCTATATCGCTGATTGTAATAAAACCGTATAATTGTAGTATTACGTAAATATCATTATGATGAATTTTAACATAAAGAAATTGATGTTTTTCATTCTTTTTCTTTGCTTACAAACGCTTTCTTTTTCGCAGAGTAAAAAAGTACAATTACCAGCAAATTGGCATAACCTTGATTTAATAGAAAATGGTTTTTACGGCATTAGTACTGAAAAAGCTTATCGGGAAATTTTGAAGGATAAGAAGCCTAAGCAAAAAATTGTTGTTGCTGTGATTGATGGTGGGGTTGATATTAGTCATGAGGATTTAAAAGATGTTTTATGGACAAATCCAAAAGAAATTGCAGATAATGGAATAGATGACGATGGTAATGGTTATGTTGATGATGTGCATGGATGGAATTTTATCGGTTCTAAGAGCGGAAATCTGCAATATGATAATTTAGAGTTAGTTCGTCTGTTAAGAATTTATACTCCGAAATACCAATCTACAACTAATTTGACACCTTTGGATAGTACACAAAAGGAGGAATTTAGGTTATATAAAAAAATGGTTGGTGATTTTGGTAGAAAGTATGAGGATGCGAGTAATACGTTTTCTGTACTTATTGCTATTAATAAGGTTTTGGATTCTGTAGCAAAGATTAACAATAAGAAAATTCCTTCTTTAGAAGATATTGATAAGTATAAAGCGGATGATGAAACCGAAGAACAGGTAAAAAAAATTATTAGAAAGGGTGCGCAAGAAGATGGAAGTTTCGAGAAGTTTTATAAAAATATTAAGGATGGCTACGAGCAGTATGATGCAATGCTTAAGTATAATCTCAATCCTAAATACGATAAAAGAGCTGAATTAGTAGGTGATGATTATTTAAATTCTAACCAGAGAAACTATGGGAATAGCGATGTAAAAGGCCCAGATGCAATGCATGGAACACATGTTTCTGGTATAATAGGTGCCAACAGGCTTAATAGTTTAGGGGTAATGGGAGTAGCTAATAATGTGAGCATTATGGCTATAAGAGTAGTGCCTACAGGCGATGAAAGAGATAAAGATGTTGCCAATGGGATAAGATATGCTGTAGATAATGGTGCCAAGGTTATTAATATGAGTTTTGGTAAGAGTTATAAATGGGATAAAAAAGTAGTAGACGAGGCTGTTAAATATGCCGAAACTAAAGGTGTTTTGTTAGTTCATGCGGCTGGTAATGATAATCAAAATAACGACATTGATGAAAATTATCCCAACAAGTACTTTGATAGTAAGGAAGCAGAAGATTATAAGGCAACACATAAAATAAAGGTGAAACCTGATTTTACGCCCCCAAAAAATATTTCAAGAAATGGGATAGGAATGCCTCAATCTGCGGATAGAAAGAATGCGGAGAGACCTTTGTCTTTAGATTCTCTTAAGTTTAATTTACCACATGCAAATAACTGGATTGAAGTTGGTGCAAGTGCTTATAAGGATGATGATAATTTAAAAGCAGACTTTTCAAATTATGGCAAGTATACTGTTGATGTTTTTGCGCCTGGTTTCTTAATAAAATCGACTGTTCCTGATTCAAAGTATGAAGAATTGGATGGTACTAGTATGGCTTCGCCTGTAGTGGCTGGTCTTGCAGCACTAATTTTGAGCTATTATCCTGAGTTTACCCCTGCTGAGGTTAGAGATATTATTATGAAATCTGTTTCAAAGGTTAATCACAAGATTAAGTATAAGAATGAAAAGGGAGATAATGTTAGAGTTCTTTTTTCAGATATTTGCGTAAGCGGCGGAATTGTAAACGCATATAATGCTTTAAAACTGGCCGAAACATATAAGAAATAGGGGATACTACCTGGGAAATAACTTTTATAGATTTACCTATTTAAATTTATAATTTATTGGATTTAATAAAATATTGAAAGGTTCCGAATGGATATTTTTTTGATTTCATCCAAGAGATTAGATTATCCATTCTTTCGATCATTTTTATACCCGTATTTTTTCTTACGTAACCTGGAAATCCAAAACGTTCAAAATCATTAAGATCAGTAAATTCCCATGGGTGGAAATAAATATTTAGGTATTTATCCTTTTTGTAAGTCCAGCTGGAGAGGAATTTATAAATAGCTAGAGGTAAATTATGGAATGATAACCAGAATAGTGGAAAACGAATTAACGGACTTACCGATGCTGGAATTTGAAGTACGTTTTCTTTTTTAAAATACGTTCTGGAAATATTAAAATTATTATATCTACTAGGTAAATAAGTTGGGTTAATAGAAGTATTGTAGGTATAGCCAGCCTTAAAAATCTCTTGTTCATCAACAGGCATCATTCTCGCCATGCGATAACCTGTAATTTCTTTGCCTGAAAGTTGTTCGAGTTTTAATTTTGATTGTAAAAGATGCTCGGGCTTAAAATCTGAATGATAATAGCCATGTGAAGCAAGTTCATGGCCACTTGAGGTAATTCTTTCAATTAAATCAGGGATATTTTCTGCAAAGGTTACGGTACAAAAAAAAGTGGCTTTTACATCATGCTTCTTTAACAAATTTAATATTGAAATAGTACCTGCTCTGGAAATCGCGATCTGATCTTCAAAGGAAATATCTTTTCCATATTCGAAGGGCATGTCAAATTCTTCAATGTCAAAACTTAAAAGAATCATTTATTTGGAATATTGGTTGAACGAATAATATAATTAGGACGGTTTTTAGTTTGCATAAACATTTTGCCAACATAAATTCCAATAATACCTAAAATGATGAGTTGTAGCCCACCGAAGAAAACTATTGTCATGATTACTGAGGCCCAGCCAGAAACTTCTACTTTATTAATGAAGGCATAAAGAACGTATGGCACATATAAAACAGATGCTAACGAAAGTATAAAGCCCAAATAAACGGCTGTATAAAGTGGTTTTATGCTAAAGGAAGTTACGCCATGCAATGCAAGTCTTACCATTTTTTTTACGGTGTATTTGCTTTTTCCGGCAAAACGTGCAGCAGGATTATACTTAATAGCATATTGTTTAAATCCTAGCCATTTAACAAGTCCTCTTAGAAATGGTTCATTCTCATGAAAATTTCTAAAAACATTAACAACCTTTTGATCTAAAAGTCGAAAATCAGCAGAACCTGGTTCAAGTTCAATATCTGAAAGACTATTTAATACTTTATAGAATAAGTTTGATGTACTTCTTTTGCGTTTCGATAGAGATTTATCTTCCTCACGAACGGTATAAACAACCTCATTACCTTCTTCCCATTTCTTTAACATTTCTGGAATCAAATCTGGTGGATGTTGCATATCGCAATCCATAGAAATTACGCAATCACCAAAAGCGTGATCCATTCCTGCTTTTACAGCGAGTTGATGTCCAAAGTTTTTAGAAAATTCAAGGAAAAATACATTGTTTGAAGCAGCAGCAAATTCTTTGATTTTATCGAGCGTATGATCTGCACTTCCATCATCAACCAAAATAATTTCGTGGTCGTAATTAATTGTTGAAAATACGTTTTTAATACTTTCTACTATAACAAAAATATTATCAGCCTCGTTGTAAGCGGGAATAACTATTGAAACTAATTTTTTCATTTATGTGCAATCAAATGGCAATTTAAATTACACATAAAAACTATAATTTGCTTTTTTAACAAAAAAAGTAGCTGCTTTTATTAATTTAAATTGACTAATGGGAGTCATTTTTATTTGATGCTGCAAGATATGAATTTTAAAGAATAGTTATTAAATAAGTTACATTTGAGCATGAAATGAATATCTTTAAATAAAGCAGTTTAATTCATTATGAAATCTTTAATTCTCTTATTATCTCTTATTTGTTTAAAGACACCTAAAATTGATTTTAAAGTTCAACAGGATTCTTGTACAAAACATTATGATGAAACAATACATAGCTTTGTTTATAGTTATGTTGATCAAATGCCTGAGTTTCCAGGCGGACCAAGTAAATTTTATTCCTATTTGTTTAAAAACCTTAAGTTTAGTCCTGATACTACAAAATCTTGGCAAAGTAGGGTTCCTACTACCTTTTTTATAGATACTTTAGGCAACATCATAAATATTAGTATTGATAATAAAGTGCCTAAAGATTATACAAGTCTTGATTTGGGTTTTATAGAAGTACTCAAAAAATGTCCAAAATGGAAGCCAGCAAAATGCAATGGAAAAAAGGTTGTTTTTAGATATAGAATTAATCCTATTATAGAACCGAATTAAATCGAATAGGATTATTATAGGTATTATGTTGAACTATTTATCCCACCAAACTCTCGAAGTTAATACATCGCCTCCGGTTAATCTACCAATGGCATCTTTATAGTTATTGGTATTGTTTAAAATTTCTGTCGATAAATAAATCATCCTCCGTGGGATGGTTGCGTTGGTAACATTGCCTGTATAATTTACGGGTACAAGTTCAGGATATCCACTTCGTTTCCAATTTAACCAGGCCTCGATAAAGTTAAAGTTTGTACCTGTTGTAATCCAATATTGTGTGTTAATGGCTTTAAAAGAATTCTGTATGTTGCTTTCATCCAATGGGTTTTGGGCAACATAATTTGATATAACTGTAGGGTCGATTTTTGCCTGTTGATCCAACAACGATAATGATTGCAGAGATGCAGTTAAGCCATTGCTATAGTGATTGTTAGCTGTTCCGGTTACATTCCATCCTCTAATTTTGGCTTCAGCAAGTAAAAACTCTGTTTCAGAATATGTCATAATAAAAATAGGACCTCCCAATTTTAAGTACACAGATGTTCTAGGTCTAGAATAATTGCCCAATGGTGCAAAATTGCTTCCACTTCCCGTACCTCCTGGATAATCTGGCGCATTATTAATATCTGTAGCTCCACCTTGTAAATCATAACCATTAGGCATTCCTATTTGAACAGCAGGATCATTATTTCCTTTTAAATTTTGATTTGAATTTTGGGCTAAACCACTCGGCGGAATCTCACCAATTACACCTAGTCGCGGATCATTTGTGTTTCTTAACTGATCAATCAAAGTTTTACTCCACCGTACTTCTAAATAGTCAGAATAAGTTCTTAAAGCTAAAGAAGTACCATTTTGACTATTAAATGAAGATGCATCTGTTATCAATATTGCGCTATCATTAATGCTTGAGAAGGTTTTTCCTGCGGCTTTTTCTACCCATATTTTAGCTTTATCAGGATTAATTTTCGTTAACCTCATCGCAACGCGAACCATAAGGGAATAGCCAAACTTTTTCCATTTTTCAATATTTCCTTTATAAAATAGATCAGCAGTTGGCTTAGGTTTTAAGGGGTCGAGGTTGTTTATTGCATTTTCAAGATCATGAAGCATGGAATCATAAATATCTTCTTGCCTATCATAAACTGGATATTTAATTCCTTGCATGGCTTTGGCAGCTTGAGAATAGGGCACATCTCCATAAGTATCGGTTATCCTTTGCAAAATTAATACAAACATAATATCACCAATATTAATTAAGTTGGTATTCTCTTGTGGGTTTTTGAGGTTGGCAAGCCGTTGCATTTCTCTTATTGTGGAAACTTCGGCATAACCTTCATCAAAAATTCTTCCCTGATAATCGGTAAAGCTGGCAATATTTATATATTTATCGCCATTGTTATAATAGTAATAGGTAGATGCAAGTAGTTGCATCATAGTACTTTGATAAACTAATTGATAATAGCCAATGTTAGCGTATTTTAATTGAGCAGAAGAAAGTAGTTCATTAGGGTCATAATTTTCTGCAGTTACTTTTGTGGGATCGGTATTAATATCATCTAACTGTTGTTTGGAACAGCCTGAATAAAATAGGCAGAGAAAAACGGTTGCATAAAGAATTGCTTTTTTCATGATGCCTGCTTATTTAAATTTTAAGTTTAAGTTTAAGCCAAACGTTCTGGTTGCGGGTAAGGAGGCCCCTTCAATGCCAGAATATGCAAGTATAGGCGAAAATTCAGATTCTGGATCTATATTTTTTGTATATTTTAATAGCGTAAATAAATTTCGACTTACAAAATCTATACTGATGCTTTTAAATGGAGTTTTTTTTAAAAAGCTTTCTTTGAAAACATATCCAAAGGTGGCTTGTCTTAATTTTATAAAACTTCCATTTAGCACTGATAAGGCAGAAATATTACTTGCCAGCTCTGGGTAGTAATTATAAGCGGGTACAAGTGTTGTGTTTTTTAATCCGTTTTCATATACGCCACTTGCAATAATTCCATTCTCTCTGCCAGGTAAAGTGGCTTGGTTTAAGCCGTTAACATATGAATAGTTTTCCGTGGCTGATAAAATTTTATTGCCAAATCTATAATCGATCAGAAAAGAAATATTGAATTGGCCAAATGTAAAACTATTGTTTATTCCGCCATAAATTGATGGAATAGTACTTCCCATGGGCACTAAATCACCACGTTTCGGGATTCCATCTGACCCAATAATTATATTTCCAGCGGCGTCTCTTTTATAGTCATAAGCCATAATTTGCGTAATGGGTTTGCCTACCACTAAGGCCGTATTTGCATTTAATGGTCTATAAGTTCCTGTTAAAGTATAATTATTACTACCATCAATAGATAGGAGTTTATTTTTTACCTGAGTGAAGTTAAAACTAACCTGCCACTTTTTATTTTTCCTTAAAATTGGGGTATACTCTATTGCAAGCTCGGTACCTACGTTTCTGGTTTTACCTAAATTAACATAAGCTGATGTAAAACCTGCTGTTACAGATTGTTTGGCATTTATAATTTCGTTATTGGTAACCCGATGGAAAAATGTAAAGTCGAAATCAAGTCTACCTTCAAAGAACTTTAAATTTAAGCCTGCTTCAAATTCATTCAAAGTGAAGGGTTTTAAGTTATAATTGGGCAAATCGCGAGAAAAATCACCTACAGGAATACCATTAATGCTGTTATCAGATACATAATATATTTGTGTTGTGTAGGGAACGGTTGGTTCTCCGCTGGTTTTTGCGTAATCTAATCTCAATTTGCCAAAACTTAAATTTCTAATATTAATTAGATCAGAAAATATAAAGCTTCCAGAAATTCCTGGTACAAATATGCCTCTGCTATTAGAAGGGAGCGTTGAATAAATATCATACCGCCCAGTTAATGATAAGTTTAAAAGCTGGTAAAAAGATAAATCGGCTGTATAATAGGCAGATTCAGTAACTATTTTTGAGATGGTATTGGTATTTGTTTTGGTAATTAAATTATCCGGCGTATATAGGTAAGGGATAATAAATTGCGATCCTTTTATTTTTTTTGCGTTTCCATTTCTTTCTCTATAATTTGCACCTAAAGAAATATCAAGAACCAAATCTTTAGAGATATTTCGGTTAATTGAAAGCAAAAAATCACTATTAAATTCTGATGTTCTTAGTTGATCAAAAGCATTTATTCCTCCTTGTCTATTAATCGAAAAGGCCGTTCCGGTTGGTAAAATACTAACTACCTCATCGTTACTTACATCATAGCCAAACCTACCTTGAATAGATGCCCAACTGTTAAAATTATATTTTGCCGAGGCCGAAGAAATATAACGGTTACGTTTGGCGTAATCCGTTTGTTTATTCATTAAAAAATAAGGATTGGTTTTATATTCATCAGCATTCCAACGTACTTCATTACCAGTTATTGGATCATAACCAGGGGCTAAAAGTGCTTGATCCAAACTTGTTGCCAATGCTGCAATTCCATAATTTGCATTAAGCGGACCATCGCTTAAATAGCTCTTATTTTTGTTGTTTTCGTAAATATAATTCGCATTGAAACTTATTGTAAGTTTTTTGGTTAAATCAAAAGAAGCATAAATATTGAAAGTTTTTCTATTTAGATGTCCATTTTTTAAAATAGAGCTATTATCAAGGTTCGAAGCAGAAAGGCGATAAATATTTCGATTACTCCCACCGACTAATGAAATCGTGTTGGTAAAGGCTGGAGCGGTTCTATAAAAGTTTTCAATATTATTTTTTGCTGGTAAATAAGGCTTGTAAGAACCATCAATTTGTGGTGTGAGTGCGCCATCCATTTTTTCTCCCCAACTTAAAATTCCAGTAGAAGATGCATTATATGTGTTGATTGGGCGCTTGTTTTGTGCGCCCTGACCATAAATATATTGAAAATCTGTGTTATTAACAGGGGTTTCAAAAGATAGATTTGTATTATACTCTATAGCTGGTCCAGCATTTTCTTTTCCGCTTTTTAAATTAATTAGAATGACACCATTTGCCGCCCTAGCTCCATACAGTGCAGATGCTGCCGAACCTTTAAGAATGGTTATGGTTTCAATATCGTCTGGATTTATGTTACTTATTCCATCCCCATAATCTGCGCCGCCATACTCATTTGCACTTCCACGCAGGGTATTATCAATTGGGACACCATTTACTACAAAAAGGGGAGAAGCGGCTGTCATACTTGCTACACCCCTAAGCAATATTCGTGCGGAGGATGATGGACCACCGCTAACACCACTAATATTTAAGCCGGCAACCCTTCCTTGCAGTGCCATAATCATGTTGGATTCTCTCGCTTTGCTTATGGAACTGCCTTTGATTGAAGTTACGGCATAACCTAATTTTCTATTATCTTTTTCTATTCCTAATGCTGTAATTACAACCTCATTTAATATCCTGGCACTATCTGGATGATTAGATTTTATTTCAATAGCTTTAATTACAATAAGATTATTAGGTAATAAAGCGTATTCGTAGCTTGTATTTTTTAATATTTGTTGCAATACCTGAGTAACTTCAACATCAGCTACATTAATGGTAATTTTCTTTTGAGGTATTTTAGATTCACTAAAAACGAAATGATAAATGGTTTGATTTTGAATGGATTCGATTACATTTTCAAAATCTACAGATTGAAGATTTAGCGTAACTTTTGTTTGCGAGTAACTATTTATTGAAATTAAGAAAGGTATAAAAAGAAATAATTTCTTTAACAGCTTCATAAAATAAAGTGTACATAACCTGGATTGAATTTGGTTAATTATAAAGGTAAACAATTTTACCTTGTACATT
Organism: Pedobacter nototheniae; assembly: GCF_004335085.1. Classification (GTDB taxonomy): domain Bacteria; phylum Bacteroidota; class Bacteroidia; order Sphingobacteriales; family Sphingobacteriaceae; genus Pedobacter; species Pedobacter nototheniae. Next base: position 9,278 of record NZ_RQRS01000032.1, read on the forward strand.
ATAATTAAAATGCTCAATCATTTTAAGTGCCTTTAAAGCATCGGTAATGCTTTCTTCTTTAAATTTGCCAGTAAATTTGAATGATTTTAATGCCTCATCTTTAAAAACAACTTTTACGCCATACCATCTTTCAAAAAGTTTTGAAATTGAAACGAAGTCATTGTTTTTAAAAATTAATTCGTGATTTAACCACGATGTCTCAATTATTGAATTTAGATCATTAGCTGAGAAATAAGTTAATTTACTTAAGCTTGCCTTATTATCTTTATTCGTAAATACAAACTTTTCATTTGGCATTAAAATAAATGGGGTGTCTTTATGGTCATTAATGCTAATTTCAACACGACCTCTAATTAATGTTGTTTCAGTAAAATTGTCGTTCTTGTAAGCTTTAACATTAAATGCGGTGCCTAAAACTTTAACTTGTATTTTATCTGTATGAATTATAAAAGGGTGTTTTGCATCTTTTTTTACATCAAAAAAAGCTTCACCTGATAAATAAACTTCACGTTTACCGCCTTTAAAACTTGCAGGATACTTAAGTTGGGTTACCGAGTTTAATGTAACGAAAGTGCCATCAGCCAAAGTGATATTTTTCTTTTCCGCTAAAGTATTAATGGATTGTAATCTATCAGCACTAATGAAATCTTTATAAATAAAAAATCCACTGATTGCAACCACGAAAACTGCTGCAATTTGAAACCAGACTTTAAAGTTTTGCTTGGGTTTAATTGACCGAACATTAGAAATATTTTCAGCTCCTTGTGGTACGATGATTTTAGATTTAATACGATTGAAAACTAAATCAATCCGTTCATCGGGTGTTTCGTCTTTTTGAAAATAGGTATTTAACGATTTATATTCTTGTTGATAGTTTTGGTTGGAAGCAAGAAGTAATTCCAGCTCATTAGATTCTTCTGACGAAATTTCGCCAGCCAGTTGTTTGCCAAGCAATTCTGTAAATCTTTGATCTGTCATTTATATCTTTACCCTATTTTATATATATAGTACCTGTTTTATTTAAAATTGCCTACAAAATATTAAAAAAAGATATCATACCCAGTATAATAACTAAACTTATAAGCTTCTCGGTCACTTCACCTACAACATTATTCTGAGCACCGGGTTTTAAAATTACCCTAAGCTTGGCTATTGCTCTAAATAATTGAGTTTGTACCGTTCTCGGGCTTATTTCTAAAATATCCGCAACTTCTTTATACTTCATGCCATTTTCTTTAATCAATCTGAAAATAATTTTAGCTTGTGGCGGTAGAGTTTCTATTGCATGGTCTAATTTTTTATGTAGCTCTTTTTGTTCAAAAATAATTTCCGGATTAAAATGATTTACGGGATCATGCTCTCCAGTATCTCCTAAATCGATAAACGTAACACTTGAATTTTTTTTTAAGTGTTTCAGTGATTGATTTCTGATGGCAACAAAGAAGTAACTTTCAGGATTTAAAATGTGCGTACCAGCCTTTCGGTTTTCCCAGCATTTAACAAATACTTCAGCAACAATATCTTCTGCAATTTCTTTATTATTTACGTAATAAGTTGATAATTTAAGCAAGCCAGCATACAAATAACGATACAGTACCTCAAATGACTTTACATCATCATTGAGGCAAATCTTTGTCCATAATAAGAGAAGATCTGGCTTCGTTGCTTTCAATTTCGGTTAGATTGCTTGACCAAATGTAAGCTAATAATTAAAAATAATTACAAAAAATGTATTTGCTTGTAGGCAGTTTTCTACAAAAATGGATTCTTACTAATAAAGACATCATAAATTTTACTACCAGCTGAAATTATAGGTGTTAAAACCAATATAAACCCATTCTAAATATGAGCAAACGAGTGTGCAATGCTTTTCTGTTTTCTATAACTTTTTACGTAAAAGGATTTACTAACTCTTAACTCATAAACAAACTACCGTTAAAAATGATAACAAATGAATACGTACTTGGCGTAGATATAGGCGGATCGCACATTACCGCGGCCGTATTGAATATGGTGGATAGATCTATACTTCAAAACTCTTACACAAGAAAATGGATAGATTCTCACGGAAAGCCTGAGCTTATAATACAAAACTGGAGTAAGGCTATTGTGCTTGCTTATAAAAAGGTGGGTTTAAAAGTAGATAAGATTGGGATTGCCATGCCAGGACCTTTTGATTATGAAGAGGGAATATCTTACATAGCTGGTAACGATAAGTACGAAGCATTTTACGGTTTAAACGTTAAAAATATGCTTGCGGATGAGCTTAAAATTAAACCATCGAATATTCTGATGAAAAATGATGCTTCTTGTTTTTTAGCCGGAGAAGTGTTCGCGGGTGCTGCAAAAGGCTATAAAAATGTAATTGGTATAACATTGGGAACTGGCTTGGGTTCTGCAACACATAAAAACGGAGATGCAGAAGATTCAAATCTTTGGTGTTCGCCATTTTTGGGAGGTATTGTTGAAGATTACCTTTCTACCCGATGGTTTTTGAAACGCTATTATGAATTATCAGGACTTAACATTTTAGATGTAAAGGAAATGACAGAATTATACATTTATAACCCAACGGTAAGGAAAATATTTGCTGAGTTTGCTGGTAACCTAGCAACTTTTTTAAAAACATTTCAACAAAGTACTGAAGCAGATGCAATTGTAATTGGAGGAAATATAGCGAATGCTTCTGAGCGATTTTTGCCATCGGTAATTAAACAATTTAAAACGTCCAACATAGAAATTCCAATAGTTATCTCAACACTTAAGGAGCATGCGGCTATTGCTGGTGCGGCAAGTTGCTGGGAAAGTAGACTAGTAAAAAGTTAAGTTCTGGCTTTGAGAAAAAATATTTTACGTAAAACGATTTTCTTGTAGGCAATTCATTTTAAATAATGCTCTCTACTAATAAGGCAAAGATCAAATTGCTTAACAATTAACCAAATAATAACCAAAGTTTAATCCTAATGAGTATGAAAAAATCATTACAATTGACGTGTTTATTGCTTTATGCATCCACAAGTTTATATGCGGCTGAAACTGTCAATAACCTAAAACTATCATCATCCTTCACTGCCTTTTACCAAGACCCAATAAAAGGAACGGTAAAAGATGCAAAAGGAGGAACAGTACCGGGAGTAAGTATAACTATAAAAGGTACTACTACAGGAGCAACTCAAACTAATACATCGGGCCAATACTCTATCCAGGCTAAAACGGGTGATGTTTTAGTATTTTCTTTTGTAGGTTATCAAACAAAAGAAATTACAGTAGGTACGCAAAGCGTAATAAATGTTACACTGGATGACGATTCTAAAAATCTTGAAACAGTTGTAGTAACCGCTTTAGGTATTAAAAGATCAGAGAAATCCGTTACCTATTCAACGCAACAAGTAAAAGGAGATGAGTTAACAAGAGTAAAAAGTACAAACCTTGCAAATTCATTAAATGGTAAAGTTGCGGGTTTAACAATCTCTTCGAGTTCATCAGGTGTTGGGGGTTCTGCTAAAGTAATTTTAAGAGGTTCAAAATCTTTGGTTGGAAATAATCAGGCACTCTATGTTATTGATGGAGTACCTATGAATAATACAGCAACTAACCAGCCCACAAGTGCTTATGGCGGAAGTAACTCTTATGATGGTGGTGACCCAATTTCTAACTTAAATCCGGATGATATTGAAAATATATCTATCCTAAAAGGTGCTTCAGCAGCAGCACTTTATGGTAGTCAGGGTGCAAATGGTGTAATTATTGTAACAACAAAAAGTGGAAAAGAAGGTAAAACTGAAATTAACTTTTCATCAAGTGCTTCATTTGATGAGGCTGCCTTTAAACCAAAATTCCAAAATTCTTATGGAGTTTCAGATCAATACAAAAGCTGGGGCGCTGCAACATCGGCAGTAGGTGATAACTTAAAAAGCTTTTTTCAAACTGGAACAAATTATACTAATTCCATCAGTTTATCCGCTGGATCTAAAGTTGCACAAACTTATGTTTCTTACGCAAATACAACCGCTAGAGGTATACAGCCAAATAATAATCTAACAAGAAATAATTTAAACTTTAAAGAAGTAGGTCATTTCTTTAATAATAAGTTAACAGCTGATGCCAGTGTTAATTATGTAACTCAAAAAATTGAGAACTCTCCATTAGCAGGTTTCTATTTTAACCCACTTTCTGGTTTATATTTATTTCCAAGAGGGGTAGATATTAATCCATATAAAAATGGGTATCAATCTGTTAATCCTTTAACCTTATTGAACGAGCAAAACTGGATTACAACCAACCGTGCAAATGGTGTGTTGACATTTAGCGAGGATACGCAACAAAATCCATGGTGGATTATTAACAATAATCCTAATACTTTAGATAGAAACAGAGTATTATTAAATGGAAATTTAAAATATGAAGTAAATTCTTGGTTTAATATCCAGGCAAGAGGAAGCATTGACAGAATTAATGATATTTATGATCAGAAATTATATGCAGGTACTTCACAATATCTGGCTAAAACAAATGGAGGTTACAATTATTCAAATAGCGTAAATACTCAGAAGTACGCAGATTTACTTGCAAATTTTAATGGATCAATTAGCGATAAATTTAAAATTACAGGTGTAGTTGGAGCAAGTATAAGAGATACCAAAACCAAGGGATTAAAATATGCTTCATCTGGAGATATAGGTTTACTTTATCCTAACGTATTTACGCTTCAAAACACAATTACTGATCCATCTTCAACAGGTGATTTACCAGAGGAACATACTCAATTCCAATCATTGTTTGCGAGTGCAAACCTTGCCTATAATGACGCGTTGTACTTAGATATAACCGCTAGAAATGATTGGGCATCTCCATTGGCCTTCACAAAAAGTGGAGTATCTTATTTTTATCCATCTGTAGGTGCAAACGCTATATTAAGTCAGTTATTTAAATTGCCACAATCTATCAGTTTTGCAAAAATACGTGCATCATATGCCGAGGTTGGTAACGCTCCACTAGCTTATCAAAGCAGACAGCCATTGGCTACCATAGGTGCCGGTGGTTTAACTCCACTTGGTTCAATTTCTCCATACTCAGATTTAGCACCAGAAAGAACAAAATCAATAGAGATTGGTACTGAATGGAGGTTTTTTGGAAATAAATTAGGCTTGGATTTTACATATTATAAAACCAATACACACAACCAAACATTGTTAATTGCAGCACCTGAGGCCTCTTTCTACGGTACAGCTTATTTAAATGCTGGTAATATCCAAAATCAAGGTATTGAGTTTGTAGCAAACTATAACAATGTACTTAATGGCGATAACCTTAAATGGAATACCTCGGTAAATTTTGCATTAAACAGAAATAAGGTTATTGAATTATCTCCAACAGTTTCTAAAGCAGTTTTAACAGGTTCTTCTGGCGCTAACTACCAATCTATTGCTAGCGTAGGTGGCTCTTTTGGCGATATTTATGGCAAAAATCTGCAACGCGATAGCCAAGGCAGAATTATGATTGATGCAGATGGAAAGCCAATTGTTCAAGGTGGTGATTTTACGTTTTTGGGAAATCCGAATCCTAAATGGCAGTTAGGTTGGAATAACAATGTAACCTACAAACAATTTAACTTATCATTCTTAATTGATGGAAAATTTGGTGGAAAAGTAATGTCAGTAACTGAGCAAATGCTTGATTCTTATGGTGTTTCTAAAGCCAGCGGTGATGCACGTTTAGCTGGCGGTGTTAGCGTAAACGGTGTTGGTCCTACAGGAAATGCTGTTACAACAGTTGCAGCAGCTAAATGGTACCAAACAATTGGTGGCAGAGAGGGCGTATCTGGCGAGTATATGTATAGCGCTACAACAGTTCGATTAAGAGAAGTTGCCTTAGGTTATACCTTCGATATTAAAGATAGTTTTTTTAGATCGCTAAAGCTTTCACTAACGGGTAGAAATCTTATCTACTTCTACAAAAAAGCCCCTTACGATCCTGAATTAACCATGTCTACGGGTAATGGTCTTTCTGGTGTGGATATATTTATGCCACCTGCAACCCGTAGTTATGGAATCAGCTTAAACGCTAACTTTTAATCTAGTTTTTAATTACAATTAAAATAATAATCATGAAACATATTAATAAGTATAATTTCATATCAAAATATATCATTCCATGCACCCTTATTCTTTTTGCCACCTCATGTAAAAAGAATTTCGAAGAATATAATACTAGCAATTTAGCTGTAGATATTAACATGGAAACTACATTTAAACACATTCAAATGGGTGTTTATAATTTCTCTGGTGGTGGAGATCCAAATTCATACCAGTTACAGCAAAATTTAAATTCTGATTGCTATTCAGGTTACTTCATGAGTCAAATTAATTTTGCAAGTGGTAATAATAACCTAAACTATGCTTTGGTATCTGGCTGGAATACAGAACCCTTTAAAGTGGGTTATTTGGATATTATGCGTTATATCAATATCCTTAAACAACAATCTGTTGATACAAAATACCCAGGACTTTGGGCAATTGCACAAATCTTAAAAGTAGAAGCTATGCACCGTGTTACTGATATTTATGGCCCTATTCCTTATAGTAAAGTAGGCCCTTTAACAGATGGAGCAACGGGTGTACCTTACGACAGTCAGAAAGATGTATACAATAATTTCTTTACAGATTTGGACGCTGCTACAGCATCGCTTAAGGCTTTTATTGCCAGTGGTAAATCTTTGCCTTTCGATTTTTCTAAAATGGATTTGGTATACGGAAGTAATGCAGGTACAGAGTTTGAAAACTGGCTTAGATTTGCAAATTCATTGCGTTTAAGATTAGCCATGAGGATTGTAAAAGTGGATCCTGGAACAGCGAAATTGCAAGGACAAAAAGCTTTAGATCCAGCTAGTGGGGGTATAATTACCGATAATACACAAATAGTTAAAGTAAGTGTGCCAAATGGTAACTTCAGCAATCCGTTGGTTTTTATTACTCAAAACTGGGCAAATATTTGTATTGGAGCTTCTATTCAAACCTACATGAGCGGTTATAATGATCCTCGCATTGGAAAATATATGGATAAATCAACTGATGCAGCTTCAAATGGTCAATACAAAGGTATTCGCATAGGGTCAGATGTAGGTGCCTTTAAATATGAAAAATATTCTACGTTAAATTTTAAAGATGGAAGTCCATCATATACTTTAAAAACAGCACCTGTTTTAATGACTGCTGCTGAAGTATATTTTTTACGCTCGGAGGCTGCATTAAGAGATTGGAGCAATGCTGGTGGAACCGCACAGGCACTTTACGAGCAAGGGGTACAAACTTCGTTTGCGCAATGGGGCGTAAGTGCAGCTACTTATTTGGCTGATGCTACAAGTACACCTGCAGCATATGTAGACCCATTAAATGCCGTAAATAATGCAGCAGTGCCATCTACTATTACTATTAAATGGGATGAAAGTGCAGTAAACGAACAGAAATTAGAACGTATTATTACGCAAAAATGGATTGCTAACTTCCCTGAGGGACAAGAAGCCTGGAGCGAATTTCGCAGAACAGGTTATCCGAAATTATTGCCTGTAGTTAAAAATAATAGTGCGGGTTCGATTTCTACCACTGTTCAGATAAGAAGATTACCATTTTCTCAAAATGAATATAGTACCAATCGTACCGAAGTGCAAAAAGCTGTTTCAATGTTATCAGGACCAGATAATGGAGGAACAAGATTATGGTGGGATTTAGATAAAGCAAACTTTTAAACATTACAGAAACGGGATTAATCAGCGATTAATCCCGTTTCTTTTTATACAGCAAGAACCACAGGACTGAGTAAGAATTTTTTTAAATAAATAAACCTTTAATTACAAAAACTATGAAAAAACTAATCTTGTTTACCGCAATTGCTTTAATAGGGATTAAGGCCAATTCAAATCCATTGAAAGAGGATAAAGTATTTCCTTCCTCTTCAAAAAGTTCTCCATCAATCGCATTAAAGAAATTTAGAAGTGCCGCAACTTATTTGGATAACAGTTCAAATGCATGGGCAACTATTGTTTTGACAAATACTTCGGGTGGTAATTCTTACACATTTACAGTACCACCTCAAACAAAAATCAGATCAAATGTTATTGATGATGGCACTTACAATATTCATATATCAGGTTCAGGCCCGAATAGTTTGGGCGTATTCCGATGCGATAATCAGTTGTATGGCTATTCTGTGCCAACGCCATACAATTATACGGGTTACAGCACGGCATCCAGTGGACAACTAATAATTGTACTGGTACCATAAATAGTAATTATAACTTAATTCATATAAACAATATTAGAAGTTCAATACTAACGTGAATTTCTACGCTTTCTACCCTACAATAATTTCTAACCAAAATTTCAACTTATGAAAAAACTAATCATCTTCGGAGGAGTAATTCTATCCGCATTCGTTTTACTGTATGCCTGTAAAAAAACAGCAACGGAAACAACAACGCAAACTGCTAATTTAAAAGGCGCTATGATGGCTACAAGTACGGTAGCACTTCCATTAACTGGGCCATTTGTTACTGGCTATGTAGAAGTAAACGACCATGACATAGCAAATATTGGTACTTACACTTACGGAAATCCGGCGAAACAGTTATTTAGCCTTTCTGTTATCTTCGCTGCCAATATTAATTCAGTTAATAATTTACCTACCTTATCTTTTAACACACAAGTACAGGCCGTTTTAAACTCAACGAAAGTAGCTGATTTACATGCTCTAGGAATAAAAGTAGTTTTAGATGTGCTAGGTAACCATCAAAATGCTGGATGGGGCTGTTTTACAACTTATGATCAGGCAGATGCATTTGCAATACAATGTGCTGCAGCCGTAAAGCAGTATGGTTTGGATGGAATTGATATCGATACAGAGTACTCTAAATGTACAGCAAACGATAATTCTTTAGTGCTTGCCGTTGCTGCCTTAAGAGCGAGATTAGGTGCTGATAAATTAATTACAATTGCTGCTTTTAACGATGCAAATTCTTTTACGGCAACCTATGGCGGGAAAAAAGTCGGCGATATTTTAGATTATGTTTTTGAGCAAAGTTATTTCTCGTCTGATTATGCTGGCAGGCTACAACCCTATATTAGTGCAGGTGTACCGAAAAGCAAATTAGGCATAGGAACTGATTTAGCAAACAACGATCAAGCTGCTGTAGCTAAATATGTTAAAGATAATGGATTAGCAAGTGCAATGGTTTATAATGTAAGTAACGATTCGCAGGTAAAGCTTTCTAATCTTGCTACGGCACTATATCCTCAGGCGCCCGGATCAAATATGTCATTATTATTTGATGGAACTGACGAGTACCTTAATTCAAACAGCTTTAACTTGGCAGGTACAAGCCTAACTTATGAAGGATGGATTAAACCAGCGGCTTTTAAAACTGCATCGCCTTATGTTTCTACCATTATGGGTATAGAAGTTAGTGATTCTAATGTTGCACTGCTTCGCTTGGGTGATGCCTCATTAGATAATAATAAATTGCAATTCGTTTTAAATACAGGAGGATCAACGCCTAAAAAATTAAATTCTGTAACTTCTTTAACAGCTAACACATGGTATCATGTGGCAGCTACTTATGATGGCGCTACTATGAAAATTTATATTAATGGCGTTTTGGATGCAAGTATGAAGGCTACAGGCACAATTGCCGCTAATGGTACATTTCAGGTTTCAAGAAGTTGGGATAGTAACCGCGGATTTAGTGGGCAGCTTGATGAGTTGAGAGTTTGGAAAACTGCATTATCTCAAGCTACTATCCAAGCAAATAAATGTAGTGTTGCAGCAAACAGTACAAATTTGGAAGCTTACTGGAAATTTAATGAAGGTACGGGCACAACCATTGCAGATGCAACTGGGCATGCGCATACTGCTAATCTTCTAAATATGGAAAGTACGGATTGGTCTATAATTGTACCCTGTCCATAATTTTATTAAATATTCTTTTCAACAAAAATATCATCTCTTTGCTAATGCATTGAGGTGATATTTTTATTTGTGGACAATTGAATTTTAACTTAATAGGTACTTGGAACAAACCAGTTTTCTATTGCCTTTCTGAATTCATTATAATCGGGATGTTTGTCATAAGCCAAGGCAATAATTCCATCAGGACGTATTAATGCAGCACTTAAACCCAATTGGTTTTGTGCACTACCAGCAACGTATTTAATTCGATCATTATAATCAATTGCCAAAGTTTTAAGTAAATTATCACTTTCAAAATCCAAGAGTATTGCTTTTCCATCATACATTAGTTCACCAATCATTGTAGCATCTTTAAATTCAAAATTCGGAACGCTAAAGCCAGTTAAAGGATGCTCGCCTTTAATATCTGTTTTGGTCAAAATGCCCCATACTCGACCTGCAAAGTAAGTAGAGCCATCATCAGTATTCATTAAATCTTGCATAATTGTATACATGGCACGGGCAGATGGAGTGGGTTTCATTATTCCAACCTGTGCCCTCGACCAATCCAAAACTTGAGCACCAATAGGATGTCGTTCAGTAAAATAACTATCCAATAAGCTTTCAGGTGCTCCATGTTGAATAATTGCTCCAAGTTTCCATCCTAAATTCATAGCATCGCCTAAACCTAGGTTAAGTCCTTGTCCGCCCAATGGCGAATGAATATGTGCCGCATCGCCAGCTAAAAGAACTCTTTGGTTTCTATAGTTTGTAGCCTGTCGTGCTCTATCTGTCCAACTAGAAGCAATATGCAAAGCTTTAATTGTAACGTCGGTACTCGAAACTCTGCGCAATACCTCTTGTAAGTGTTCTGTTGTAATTGGTTTATGAGAACTGTGAAAAGCTCCGTTATCAAAATCCTGTATCATCAGGTAACCCGGTTGCGATTGCATGTACATACCCGTTGGCGTTACGTTTCTGCCAGGTTTAAGTTTCTCCGGATCAGCAATATCAATCTTTGCTGTATAGCCAGTAAATTCAGGCTCGGTACCAGCAAATTCAAAGCCGCCAAGCTTGCGTACAATACTTCGACTTCCATCGCATCCAATCAGCCATTTCCCATTAAAAGAAAAGTCGCCAGATTGAACAGTTACACCATTCTCTTTTTGTTGGAAATTAGTAATGGCACAACCATATTTAATTGTTACACCCAATTTATCAGCACGTTGACTGAGCACGGTTTCAAGTTCTTCCATTTCTGAGATTAAACTAGAACTCGTAGAGCTTGGCAAACGATATTTCCATTGTGATGTATCAATATTGATGTCGTAAAAAGGAATACCTGCAAAATGCCCAACTTGTTTTTTAGCTTGTGGAGTCTGTCCGGCATTGGAATGCGGACTTTTAATACGCTTATGGATTTCGAGTTCCTTTAACAAATCTCTGCGATAAAGCGCTTCAATAGTAGGAGAAGATAATCCACGAATGCCAAAGGGAAGTTGTTTTAGTGGCGATGTGGAACGGTTTGACTTTTCCAATATCAACACGGCGCAGTTTGCTAAAGCTAATTCACAGGCAAGAAACAAGCCTACAGGGCCTGCGCCAGAAATAATTACATCGTATATAGAGTTGTTTGTTGCTGATTTTTTATTTTCAATTGTAGTTTTCATATTTATAATATTGAACTACAAATTTGAGCACTATTGTGGCTTCAGGCTTGTACAAATGCGACAAAGTTATTGCCAAAAAGTAGTTTGCCTTTTTTTGCTTTGCGTGCAAACGCAGCAGGAGTGGTGTTACTATAGCGTTTAAATTCTCTGCTTAGGTGAGATTGATCTGTATAGCCAAATTCATGTGCAAGGCCAGCAAGGTTAACATCAGGAGTGTGCCATAAATAATTTCTAACTTGTTCGAAGCGCATTAAACCCGAAACATCTTTAATAGTATGACCAGAAGATTGCTTGAATTTTCTTTCCAATGTTCTCACTGTAGCATGCGTGGCTTCCGCTACCCGGCTTACTGGCAACGTGCCTTTAGCCTTGCTCATTGCTGTACCTGCTTTAACCAGCATGCTATTAACGGTAATTTGCGATTGTAAATCCAAAAAATATTGCGTTACCTCTTTTATCGCCTCAGTTATATTACCAGCCTTAATACTTTTATATAATTTGGGTTGGAGTTTAGCAATTGGATGTTCAAATATGTGAACACCATTCTTGTCAGATGGTAGGCCTAGTAAATCGAACACCATCCATGGGTAACATCTGATGCCAATAATCTCTAATGAATTTTCGGTATAAAAATGAGCGGGCGTATTAAGTAACCCCATCATAAATGGGGATGGTAATGCCTGCAAATCTCCACTGGGAAGTAGGCTATAAAGATGATCGAAATGAAAAATAATTTCTGCATAACCATCTGGTACTACCTCAAAATTTGGTTGTTGCTCAGCCTCTCTTTTGTTGTACCAAAAGCATCTAATGGTATCGCGGAGTTCTTTAGGAGGTTCAAATTCTTGGTGAAGCATATTCAAAGATAATATTTGAGCTGCACTTAATATTATCTCAGTAAACTAGAAATTAAGCAAAAACTAGTTCCGATACTTCTGCCAATACTTCTTTTAAGCTTAAGGCTACTTGCATTTCTTTCTTTTTGATCCTACTTAATGTTTCTAACCGAATGGATAAGTAGCTGGCAAGATAGCGTAAGGGGATGTGGCTGGAAACAAATCGTTTATCGGATAATAATTGTCTGTATCGATCAGATGCATTTGGTATTCTTGCCAAAATTGATCTTTGAGAGGCAGCAAAATATTGAAGCGCTAAAAGTTTTCGGCCAATTATATTTGCTTCCCTAAATTGCTCGTACATCCTATCTATTAATGAATAAGGTACACAAACTAGTAAACAATTTTCAAGAGCATGAATGTATTCTGCAGAGTAATGTGCGTTTTCATCAGGATGCTGTGCGGCACCCATAATTTCGTTTTCAAATGCAAACCAAGTAGTAATTTCTTTACCCAGATCTTTTATAAAACCTCTAGCAGTGCCATGAACAATGTAATATAAAAACTTATTATTATCTACCGGTGATAAAATATACTTACTCTTTTTTACTTCAACAACGAGGCAATTTTTCCTGTATTCTTCAATAAGTTTATCTGGTAAGGGATGGTGCTGTTTTAAATAATAAAGCAGAAACGAAATTGCAAATTGATCTTCAGTTGTTGAACCCATATAATTTTGCATATAAAATTTTTATGGCTATGTAAAACGATCAGGCTATTATCAATATGCTAAAGATTAACATATTTGAACTTTTGAAATCATTTTGATAACCAAGGCATAGTTTAGTTAGTTTGCTTGCACCATGGAAATTCAAAAATCAGCTATTTGATATTTACAAAACTGCCCAATTTGTACTCAAAATTGACAAAATTCTTCTTTGACAATTATTAACGAAAACATTTTTAGGAAGAAAATTGATAGCTAGAGATATAAATGTATTTTTAGCTGTCCCTATTCTTCATTATCACATGGTTAAAGAGCCACAAAACGATCTTTTTGATCTAGAACATTTTTTTGAATTATCTCCAGATTTGCTTTGCGTAGCAGGTTACGATGGATATTTTAAAAAGATTAACCCCGCAGTATCCAAAACACTAGGCTATACTAACGAGGAATTGTTTGCAGCACCCATAAATTCATTTGTTCATCCTGCGGATCGGGAACGTACAGCCCAAAAACGCGATGGATTAAGGAAAGGAGAAACGCTTATGCGTTTTGAAAACAGATACCTTACCAAAGATGGTACTGCAGTTTGGCTATCGTGGACATCCATACGAATTGAGCGTGATAAATTGGTTTTTGCCATTGCTAAGGATATAACATATAGAAAGCAGTTTGAAGAATTTGAACGTATATCTGCAATTTTGATGCGGTTAAATACAGAGCAAATTCAACGTTTTAAAATACAGACAGAAAATGGGGCTGAAGAAATAGCCGCAAACCATCAACCGTACAAAACTAAAACAGAACCATCTCACACAGATCAGGCCTGGCTTAATAAATTTGAAGCCATTGTAAGAAAAAATATAGGGAAAATTGATTTAAACCTAAGTTTCCTCAGTGCTGAGTTAGCACTAAGTGAACGCCAGTTATTTAGGCAGGTAAATAGGGTAATGGGCATTACACCTAATAATTTAATTAGAATAATTAGATTACAAATGGCTTGGGAAGCTATTGGATCAGGGAAGTACCGTACCATAACTGAAATCTCAAATATTGCAGGATACAGTTCAAGAGCATATTTTAAAAAACTTTTTGAACAAGTATATGGTATCAATGTGGCCGAACTTATTTAAAAGGTACGTAAGTAAATAAGTTTATTAATTTTATAAGTAAAATAAAAAAGGCTGCTCTAAATTGCAGCCTTAGTTTGAAGCGCTTTTTATAATAAATGCGGGAGAGAGATGATTTAACTTAAAATTTAAAAGAAAAGTTTGCTGCAAAGTTTCTGGTAAATTGTGGGTTTCCAACCAAATCCCAATATTCTACGTTGCTAATGTTATTTAGCTTAAAACCAAATTTCCATTTTTCTCTCTGGTAAGAAATAGCTGCATTAATAACGTGATAGGCAGGAATAGTATAAGTATTGCTGGCATTAAGGTAAGAATCGCCAACGTAATTGCCACCAAAACCCAAGGCAATGCCTTTAATATTTTGAAAGGGTAGTTGGTAATTTAGCCAATAGTTAACAATGCTTTTAGGTGCTTGTGTGGCTAATTTTCCTTCATAAACATCAGCCTTTACAAATTTATTTTCATTAAAACCATAACCTGCTACAATGTTTAAACCAGTAAATGGATTAGCGGTAAGTTCTATTTCTACTCCCTTGCTAACCTGCTTGCCATCTTGAAAGCTAAATTGAGCATTATCTATACGGAGGGCATTATCTATCTTAATATAATAGTAACTGATACTGCCACCAAGTTTACCACCAGGTAAATCAGCTTTTATACCACCCTCCATTTGATTGGCAAAAACTGGTTTTGGTTTAAAAAAACTACCATCTGGCTGCTCAACGGGACCTTGATTTTGGAAGCCATTCATAAAGTTGCCAAATAAAGATACCTGATCTTTTACCACTTGATAAACGATTCCTAGTTTGGGAGAAAGTGATGGTTGTACGAAACCGCCATCATAAGTTTGCTTAAAACGATCAAAACGTAAACTTACCATTGTTGATAAACGATCCGTCCATTTAATTACATCAGATGCATATAAACCAAAAGCATTTCCACCGTAAGCATCATTTGATGTGGGAATAGAATTATCAGCCAAAAGACCAGTAACCCTACTCAAACCAGTTTTTTGAAATGGTTTATTAATGTCTATTTGATCTAGAGGAATCTCTTTATCTGTAAGTGTTTCGTTATTAAATTCATAACTGACTCCAATTAATAGGTTGTGCTGAATTTTGCCAGTATTAAAGGTGCCATTAAAATTTTGCTGAATATTGCCATAGGTTCTTTCTCGTGGACCAAAATGAATAATTTTGGTAGATGCCGTGCTTGCATTAATCCACTCAACATAAGGTTGGTAGCTATGGTTTAGAAATTCATTTACATGTGATACACCTGTAGTTGATACCCAATTTTTACTGATTTGATATTTAGCCTGTCCGAAGTATTTTGTTGCCTCAGCATCACTCAGCAAATCATTTTGAAAAAAAGATTTCTTAAATCCCAACGGAATATCCTTCGTAGATTTAAAAGGAACTTCATCCCCAAAAAGTAAAGTGTAAGCTAAACGGTTTGCGGTACTATTAAAGTATTCGAAATCAAAAAGGAACGAAAGTCGATCACTTGCCTGATAAGAAATGCTAGGCGTAAACATATACCTTTTATTTTTACCATACTCGTTTGAACTGTTTTGCTGATGTTTTACCGCGTTGAATCTTAATAATACAGTTTTCTCCTTATTTAGAGGTGTATTTAAATCTATTGAAGCTCTGCTCAAGTCAAAGCTTCCCATGCTATAATCTATCTCCCCTCCAAAACCTGTGTAGGGTTTTTTCGTTACCAAATTTATGGCGCCACCAAAAGTAGATACTTGTGAACCAAATAGCGTACCCGATGGACCTTTTATCAGTTCTATCCGTTCTAGGTTTGCTATTTCAGTGCCTGATCTATATACTGAGGTAGACATCCCATTTCTGGCATAATCAAAATTGGTAAATCCTCTAAATAATACCGCAAAACTTCCGGTTACGTACTCTGTTGGTGCAACACCTGGCGCAGCCCTAAAAACCTCCTTTATGTCGGTCATTATTTGCTCTTTTATTAATGCCTTGCCCACTACATTATAAACCTGAGGATTTTCCAGGTTTTTTAATGGCATTCTAGCCACATAGTCTGTTTCTTTGCTTGCTAGCCTGCTATTGCTGTTAACTACTACCTCTTGCAATTGTCTGTTGTCTTCAGTTAGGGTAAAATTAACAACATTGGTTTCGCCTGCTATAACAGTTATTATACTTTTTTGAGTAGCAAGTCCGGTAAAGCTTGCCGTTAAGGTGTAAGTGCCAGCGGCAACCTTATTTATGGTGTAACGACCATCTTCGTCTACCACTCCATTTTTATTTGTCCCGCTCAGAACAATATTTACAAATTTAGCAGGTTTACCATCCGATGTGGTTACCGTGCCCTTAATCGTTCCTGTTTGCGCAAAGGCAGGCAGGAATGCGATCGATAATAATAAAGTAAGTAGTTTTAACATAGTATAGATTTTATTTAGACTTAATATAAATAAGCGCAAATATATAAACATTTAACTATCATCATATAAACAATTTATTACTTGTATCATGTTAAATTAGAGTTGGTTTGGCAAATTATAACCCCATAGGTGAGAGCAGCAGGAAAATATGGCGACCAAGATATTTATGGTGTCTATAATTCACTATTGTTTAAGTGTTCTGATTTTTAAACAATGAATCTTAACAAAACTTTAATACAAAACGATCATATTTTTTATATACAAAGTTTAGTTTTGCTAAACAATATGAAATCCAAGGAATGTAAATCTATTCAATTTTAAACCTGGTTTAGTGATGCTAAACCAATCAAACTATTAAAAAGATGAAAGTAAAATTATTTCTAATTTTTTTTATCTGCGCCAAAATGTTAAGTGCGCAAGAAACTAAAACAAAAAACATTGTATTCATTTCCATCGATGGTTATCGCTGGCAGGAAATTTTTAAAGGAGCTGATTCTTCTCTGTTAAAAAATAAAAGGTATCGTAAGCAAGATTCGGTTACAGCCTTTAAAAAATTTTGGGGAGCAGATGAAAAGGAACGTCGTGAGAAATTAATGCCATTTTTTTGGAACACTATTGCTAAAAACGGACAATTATACGGTAACCGTGATTTAGGAAATATGGTTAATTTAAGGAACAAATATTGGTTTTCTTATCCGGGTAGAAGCGAGACAATAACGGGTTATTATGACGAGAAAATTAACTCAAACGATTATCCTAATAATCCTAATGAAAATGTATTAGAGTTTATCAATAAGCAAAAAGGATTTACAGGAAAGGTAGTAACATTTGCTGGCTGGGCACCTGTATCAAAAATCGTTAACCGTGATCGAAACCATATGCCTTTAATCAACCCATTTGAAAAGGTTGAGGGTGGTAAGTTAACTGAAGCGCAGGTATTAGCCAACGAATTACAGAACTATATTCCCAATTATTTTGGAACTTCAGTACGTTGGGATATGGGAACCTTTGCAATAGCTAAAACATATATTGCAGCAAACCATCCAAGGTTATGTTATATAGATTTTGTAGATCCTGATGATTTGGGGCATGCAGGGCAATATGATTATTATTTGGATGCCGCTAGCTATTTGGATGCTATGATTGCGAGTTTATGGAAATCTATGCAAGCCGACCCATTTTATAAGGATAATACCACTTTTATTATTTGCCCAGATCATGGCCGAGGGATAGACGCAAAATGGACTGGACACGGTTCTTCTGCTGAACATTCTAATGAAACTTGGCTTGCAGTGATTGGTCCGGATAGCAAAAACCTGGGAGAAGTAAAAACTGCAACTCAAATTTATCAGGATCAAATAGCACAAACGCTAGCTAAACTTTTAGGTTTTACCTTTAAAGCAAATCATCCGGTAGGTAAAGAGATTGAATCTGTTTTAAATAAATAATATTAATGTTAATAATTGATTAACCAGCATTTTAAAGATGCTGGTTTTTTTGCGTTTAAGGGTTCTCGGTGTGTAGGTGGTTTACAAATGCTTAACAGAAGTTTAGTAATGTGTTAATAAACAAAGTTTAGTTTTGCTAAACAAAATCATTAACTAATTATGAAGCGATTAAAAGTTTTGGGTAGAGTACTCATAGCGGTATTCCTCCTTTTTTTTTCAAATAATACATATGCCCAAAGCCGATTAACAGGAAGGGTTACAGATGCTGGAGGCGCTGTTCCTGGTGCAACAGTAACTAATAAGGCAAACGGCAAAAGTACTTCAACAGATCTTAATGGCGGTTTCTTTATAACCGGAAACAACGGCGATATGCTCGAGTTCAAATCCATTGGTTATCAACCTAAGCAGTTTAAAGTTGTAAATAACTTGCCAATAAACGTTACGCTCGAAACAGATAGCAAAACCCTTAGTGATGTTGTAGTAACCGCACTAGGTATTAAAAAAGAAAAAAAGGCAGTTGGTTATGCAATTCAAGAAGTTAAAGGAAATGATCTTGTAAAAGCTAGAGAGCCAAACGGTATCAATTCATTAACGGGTAAGGTAGCAGGATTAACAATTACACCAAGTGCCAATTTATTTGGCGATCCTGGGATTTACTTAAGGGGCCAATCTGGTGTGTTAATCGTTGTTGATGGCGTTCCCGTTAGCTCAGATTCCTGGAACTTAAGTCCTGATGATATAGAAACTTATTCTGTACTAAAAGGAGCAAATGCCGCCGCATTGTACGGAAGTAGAGGACAGCGTGGTGCCATATTAATTACTACAAAAAAAGGAGGTTCTATTGATAAGGGTTTTACAGTTGAGTTTAACTCGAGTACACAATTGCAAACGGGCTATAATGCCATTCCTGATTATCAAACTTCTTACGGTGCCGGAGATAATTTTAAATACGCATTTAAGGATGGTAAAGGCGGTGGTATTAACGATAATGATTATTTCGTTTGGGGGCCACGCTTCGAAGGGCAATTGATTACCCAATATAACAGCCCGATTGATCCCGTTACAAAAGCTTTAGTGCCTATTCCATGGCTTGCAAGAGGTAAGGATAACCTGAAAAATTTTCTTAGAGATGGTCTTTTAAGCACCAATAATGTTGCCATATCTACTAAAAGTGAAGTTGGTGATATGCGTTTATCAATTTCTCAAATGTTTCAAAAAGGTACTGTTCCGAATACTAAGCTAGGAAGTACAAATTTTAACTTCTCTGGCGGACTTAATGCCGGAAAAAAAGTAAGGTTTGAAACCAATATTAATTACAATAGACAAATTACACCAAACTATCCTGATGCCAATTACGGTCCAAATAGTTATGTATACCTAATGAATATTTGGGGAGGAGCAGATTACGATGTTTTGGATTTGAAAAATTATTGGAAACCGGGGCAAGAGGGTATTCAGCAATATAATAGAGAATATACCATTTATAATAACCCTTATTTTACAGCATATGAAAACCTGCACGGATACCAAAAAGATGATCTTTACGGGCATGTTTTAATGAGGTACAACATTACTCAAAAGCTAAACTTCAACTTACGTACCAACGTAAGCACTTGGAATCGTACCCGAACCAAACAAATTCCGGTGTCAGGAAACTTTTATAACGATGGCGTAAACCAAGTAGGAGGCTATCAAGAAGTTTACGATAAGTTTTGGGAAAATAATACCGAAGGATCGTTCAGCTACACAGATCAGTTTAAAGATTTTGGATTTAAATCTTCAGTTTTCGCAAACCTGAGGTCGGTAAAAGTTAGCTCATTAAGTGCAAGCACAAATGGAGGTTTAATTGTTCCTGGCGTTTATGATCTTTCCAATACTGTGTTACCATCGGTACCAGTAAATGATTACGGACAAAGGCAGGTGGCTAGTGCATATGGATTAATAGATTTGGATTATAAAAACTATATCTTTTTAAATTTAACAGGCAGGTACGATAAGTCTACTACTTTGCCAACAAAGCACAATACTTATTTCTATCCATCAGCATCTTTAAGTGCAGTAATTTCACAAATGCTTATCCTGCCTAAAGCAATTTCGTTTTTAAAAATTAGAGGGTCTTATGCCAACGTAGCGTCTGATTTGGTTAATGAAAATGCCCAATACGACATTTACAAGCTTAATTCTACCTACACACCATATTCTACACGATGGAACAACAATACTGGTGTAAGTTATAGTGGTGTATTAACAAATCCAGATATTTTGGCGGCGAGAGTAAAAACCACTGAGGTTGGTTTAGAAGCTAGGTTTTTAAATAACAGAATAGGTTTTGATGCTGCGGCATTCTACAATATCGAAGGACCAGGCATTGTTAATTTAGAGGTAAGCCCAACTTCTGGTGTAACCTCTACACAAAAGAATGCTTTTACATATGTGAGAAAAGGTTTGGAATTAACTGTAGATGGCAGCCCAATAAAATCAACTAATTTCATGTGGAATATTGTGGCAAACTGGTCAACATCTCACCGTTGGTTAAATAAAATTGATGGCGTACTGCAACGCGATGGCTTAATTAAAGTTGGCGATAGAGCAGATGGTTATTTTATTACCGACTTTCAAAGAGATGCCAACGGAAAAATGATTGTTGGTACCAATGGTCTTCCAGCCTTAAACCCTTATAAAAGTTTAGCGGGCTATAGCGATAATGATTTTGTTGCAGGTATTAACAACTCTTTTAAATATAAAAATATTGGATTGAGCTTTCAAGTTGATGGAAGATTTGGTGGAAAAATTGCCAACGCTGTTGATGATTCGCAATGGAACTCAGGTACTGCGCCAGCATCTGATAGCCCTTACCGTTTACTGGATTGGGAAAACAGAGCTAATGCCGCCTGGAAAGGGAGCGTAATGACGGATGGTTTAAAGATTGTTAGCGGCGCTTTAAATACCGATCAAGATGGAAACATCATTTCTGATACTAGGGTGTTTGCACCAAATGACGTTCGGGTTTTATACCAAACGTGGGCCAGAAATTTCAATCGATCCAACTACGAGCTTATGCGCAGCAGAACTTTTGTAAAGTTAAGAGAGGTTGTGCTTACCTATACCTTCCCTAAATCATTTTTAGAACGCTCTAAAATAATTAATGCAGCAAGTGTTTCCGTTGTGGGTAGAAACTTACTTTATTTTACTGGTAAAGGCACTCGTAACATGGATCTTGACCAATTTATTGCTGGAGCAGGATTACAAACTCCATCAGTTAAAAGCTTTGGCTTAAACTTAAACATCACTTTCTAAAATATAGTGTTATGAAAACTAAAATACATTCCATCCTTGTGTTGTGCCTGGTTATTACTATCTCGGCATGTAAAAAAACTGAGGAACTACAAAAAGATCCAGCAGCAATATTGAATGCCGCTCCAAAACTAATTTTTACGGGGCTTTTACTTAACAGTTCACAAGCACCATGGTCTACAGATCAACGCCATAACCAGTTTATGGTAATGAATGAAGCTTATTATGGCAATCAATCTTACAACTGGACTACCGCAGATTACAGCGCATATACGCAATTGAGAAATGTGCAGCAGATGGAAATAGAATCTAAAAAAGTTGGCGATCCTGCTAAGGCTTATCTAGCACTTGCAAAATTCTTTAGGGCTTATTTTTTTGTTTCTACAACAGAAATGTTTGGCGATATACCAATGAGTGATGCATTAAAAGGAGCAAGCAACGGTAACTTTTCTCCAAAATACGATACACAAAAGGATGTTTATGCGCAATCTTTAAAATTATTAGAGGATGCAAACACAGATCTTACCCCGCTTGTTGCAGCGCAAGTAAAGGTAGATGGAGATTTCTTTTACAATGGCGATTTAGCTAAATGGCAAAAATTGGTTAATTCTTTTCGTTTAAGAGTGCTGGTATCCCTAAGTAAGCGTGCCGATGATACACCTGAACTTAATATAAAGGAACAATTTTTAGCCATTGTTTCCAATCCTGCAAAATACCCGCTGATTTTGACCAATGCAGATAATTTTCAATTGGTTTATAATACTTCTAATGTTTCAAATAACTACCCGCTTTGGCCATCAAATGGTGTAGTATTAAAGAACGACCTTAGAAATAACTTGGGTGCAACCTATATGAATATTCTGACAGCAACAAATGATCCCAGAGTATTTGTTGTGGCTTTACCAACAGATTCTGCCAGGTTGAGTGGAGATGCAAATTACGCAACTAAGTTTACTTCTTTTAAGGGAGGTAAAACCGGAGAGCTGCAAACTACATTAAAGGATCAGGCTATTGCGGGTAAATTAAGTATGATCAATTTTGATTATTGGCTTTCTTCGCCTTCAGGTGTGCCATGTGTACAGCTGGGCGCTGCAGAAACTAACTTAAATATTGCAGAAGGAATTAATCGCGGTTGGGCACCAGCTAATGCCGCAAACTATTATGAGCAAGGCATTAGTGAATCAATCAAGTTTTACGGAATTACAAATGCCGCAACAATCTCCGCCTTTTTAACTAAAAATGCTTATGCAGGAAATAATAGTACAGGTTTGAATCAAATTCTGGAGCAGAAATATGTATCGTTTTTTCAAAATTCTGGCCGTCAGGCTTACTATAGCTATAGAAGAACCGGCGTTCCAAAATTTGATATAGGTGCAGCAAATGCCAATAATAACCTTATTCCAACCCGTTGGGCTTACCCAACAAGTGAGTATACCGTTAATACCATAAACCTGAAAGAGGCATTGCAAAGACAGTTTTCTGGTGCAGATACTCAAAACGGTGTAACCTGGGCAATTAAATAATATGGAAGATTTAAAAAGAAGAGGTTTCCTTAAACAAGGTCTAATCCTTGCAGGAGCAGCAAGTTTATCAACAACACCATTAAAATCCATAGCCAATGAAGATCATAGGTATGCATCGGAAAAAATATTAAGTTTTGGTTTGATTACAGATCTCCACCATGATTTAATTAAAGATGGACAGGCTAGGGTAGAGGCTTTTGTAACTGAAATGAACAAAACTAAACCAGATTTTATTATGCAGATGGGCGATTTCTGTACGCCAAAACCTGGTAATAAGACATTAATGCAAGTTTGGGAAAAGTTTAACGGTCCAAAATATCATGTAATTGGTAATCATGATGTGGACGGTGGATTTAATCACCAACAAGTGGTAGAATTTTGGAATGCCGTTGGGTTATATTATTCATTTGATCTTAAAGGGTATCATTTTATAGTGCTAAATGGTAATGAGCGACCAGAAAATGATACTTCAAAAGGTTACCCACGGTCAATTTCAGAAACCCAATACAACTGGTTGGCTGATGATCTTCAAAAAACGAAACTGCCAATCCTAATTTTTTGCCACCAGGGTATAGATAATGATCTCGATGGGATAAAAGAAGGTGCAATGTTGAGACTACTATTTGAGCGGAACAATAAAAAAGTTCGATCAGGAAAAATTTTAGCTGTTTTTAGTGGTCATAACCATGAAGATTATCATAACAATTATAACGGTGTAAATTATATTCAGATTAACAGTGCTGCATATCAATTCGGCAGAAAGGGCAAAAGTTATGAGTTTGCGCACACCAAAGAGCCACTGTGGGCGGTAATTAATCTTCACGCAAATGGCGAGATCACCATTAAAGGAAAAAGCTCAACCTATTTAGATGGAAGTACAGAGTACGCCGGGTCAGATTATAAGGGCTATCCAACAGTACCGATCATTTCCGATAGAGTAATTAAACCAAAAATTTAAAATAAAATTAACATTCAGGCCATACAATATGCATCAGTTTACACCTGTAGCATTATTGATTAATCGCACCGAAAATAAATCTATAAAGGCATGGAGCTATTAAAATTAGGAAAGCAAAAAATAGCTAAATGGCCACCATTGGCGGTTACATTACTAGCATCACTTGCGGCGTTTAGCTGTTATACCAGTATGTATGCTTTTAGAAAAGCCTTTGCCGCCGGAACATTTGAACATCAACATTTTTTGGGTATTGATTATAAAGTTTGGCTCGTAATAGCACAAATGATGGGCTATACCTTAAGTAAGTTTTACGGAATTAAGTTTATTGCTGAGGTATCAGGAAAAAACAGAGCAAAAAATCTCCTTAAACTTATTTTACTTGCATGGTTAGCATTATTGGGTTTTGCTCTGGTACCAGCCCCATATAATATTATTTTTCTTTTTATAAATGGTTTCCCTCTGGGAATGATCTGGGGGCTGGTATTTAGCTACCTGGAAGGGAGAAAAACAACAGAGTTTATGGGAGCAATATTATCCATCAGTTTGATTTTTGCCTCCGGTTTTGTGAAAACTATAGGTAGAACCTTAATGGAAATTTTGCCCATTGGAGAATATTGGATGCCATTTATAACTGGTTTGGTGTTTCTTTTACCTTTTTTATTAAGTGTTTATGGCTTAGAATTAATTCCTGCACCAAGTGAGGAAGATCAAAGATTAAGAACCAAAAGAATTCCGATGAATGCAAGTCAAAGAAAAGCCTTTGTAACCAGTTTCCTTCCCGGAATTATTTTTACTTTAATCGTTTACATGCTCTTAACCATTTTAAGAGATATGAGAGATAACTTTGAGGTTGAAATTTGGGCAAACCTAAACATTCACGATAATCATATCTATACCAAAACAGATACAGTAGTTTCATTGGCTGTATTGGTTATTATGAGCTTATTAATACTGATTAGAAACAACCTAAAAGCTTTCATCGTAATCCATATAATTATTATTAGTGGCTTTTTACTCGCCGCATTGGCTACCATCGGGTTTGATCTACATTTAATTGGTCCCATTGCCTGGATGAGCATCGTTGGCTTAGGTTTATATATGGCATATATCCCTTACAATGCCATTTTTTATGAACGAATGATTGCTAATTTTCACTTCGCCGGTAATATTGGTTTTATCGTTTACCTATCAGATTCTATGGGTTATTTAGGAAGTGCATCAGTATTAATTTATAGAGAATTTGGTACTGCAGATATCAGCTGGGGGCTTTTCTTTAAACATACCGTATATATTGTATCCCTTGTGGGTGGCATTTTTTCAATTGCCTCATTAATCTATTTTAAAAGAAAAACATTTATTTATAATAGATATAACACAACTTTGCCTAAAAAAGCAGATGACGAACTTTTACAAGAAATTAATCCATCTGTTGATGCCAATAAAATAATATTAAAATATGAATAAAGATAAATACAACCTTATCGTAGTGTTATTATTTAATCCCTAATTGATAAAAAATATAGGCCAGTAACAATAAAATTAGTCTAAACGATACCGCTCCAAGCACACAGCAAATTATTGCCTTAACATAATTTATTAACTTTTTTTCGCCGAAAAATTGCCCTATAGACCAGAATATATAAAGGTAGGAGGCAAAAACACCTAGTGGGGCAATAGTTTTAGTTTTAAACAAGATAGAAACTAAAGCAAATAAACTGATAATTAAAAGCCCTTGACCAACCGAATAGCACAATAAAATTGTAATTTCATAAACGTTGTATTTATGCTTTTTAAAAAATAATGTAATCCAT
This sequence comes from Pedobacter nototheniae, assembly GCF_004335085.1. Classification (GTDB taxonomy): domain Bacteria; phylum Bacteroidota; class Bacteroidia; order Sphingobacteriales; family Sphingobacteriaceae; genus Pedobacter; species Pedobacter nototheniae. The sequence continues at coordinate 35,027 of NZ_RQRS01000032.1, forward strand.
AAAGCAATAAAAAAACCAATAATAAGTGAGGTATAACCGATATGATTATTTGTCCAATCACTAATTGCTTGCTTTTCTAAAAATTGATCTAAGTTTCCAACTTTTTGATTTAATGAAAAGAAAATATATTCGATATGGAAAAAGTGGAAAAGAAGTGTAAATATGGTGCCCGAAAATATTAAGAAAATTAAAGGCTTTGTAATTTTACTTCTATCCTCAAAAATAAAACGTCTAACTAATTTCCCTGGTCTTAGAAATAATTCTTTTACGGTAAATAAAAAACCACTTTCAAGGTGTAAAAGGTGTTGTATTTCGTGAATTATATACGATGAATTAATTCGTTTTAATTTTTGATTTTCGTCTTTAGGATCAATCCCATTCATGTAATTATCAGCTTATATTGTTTTATAATCTCTGCCAAACCTCATTATATACAGCTCTTTTTAATAAGTAAGTATATTATAGATTTTACCGCTATAGTTAAAATGGTTTAAGCACTCATTACGAAAGTAGATCTTCAAATTGAGGAGTAGCATGATTGTTAATTTAATGCGCCAAGATATTAATTTTCATTGAAAAAGGAATATGCAATACACATCAATTAATATAGATAAAGGGTAATACCTGTAGTTTAAATTATTTAGGAGGCATTTTTTTTAGTATGCTTTTTATTTATAAAGGTCTGCTTTGTAATATGTATATAGAACGCCACCACCATCTCCCGATTTAGTTTCTTCGTAAGTTTTTAAAGCTATTGTTTTGTCGCTCACCCAAGTTAAATCCTCAATAGACCAATTCTTTGTATAAAACTTAAAAGCAGGTTTTATTCCCTTCAACCCAGTTCCTGTGCTTACCTTAAAAACAAATATTTCTGCTCTATTTTCATAATAGTTACTATAATCGGGTCCATCATAAGATGAACAAACTAGCAGTTTATTGCATGTTGGCGAAAGTAACATCGCTAATATTCCAGCGTCGTAATTTGATGGAATTAGCATTTTTCTGTTAGTCGTTTTTTCTGAAAGGTACGTTTCGCAAATTTTATCACAATGGCGACTTACATACAGGTTTGATCCACTAATAAAGTTTCCTGAATCTAAAACGCATCCGGTTTTATACTTCTGTTTGTAGGTTTGAAACTCATGCTTAGAAATTTTAGTAAAATGCAGTTTCAAATCACTATACAAAGAGTCACTGTAGAATATTAAAGAATCGCTTATTATTTTTCTTGCTGTTTTATCATTCTTCTCCCACTTTAAGTTGTTAGAAACAGCCTGAACAGGATCTACTTTTGGAATACCAGCTGTCGAAATGTTTTGATTACAAGCAATCAGCAATAATATTAACGTCAATATATAAAATGTCCGTATCACGGTTGTTATTTCTATTTCTTTGTCAGGTTATATCTTAAATGTGTTGTCAAGTCAGATGGTATCACCTCTACAATTTTAACATCATACTTATCTTTATCAATACCATCAAATAATCGAATACCACTACCTAGAAATACGGGAGCAATGTGAATGAAAAATTCATCAACAAGGCCTGCATTTAAAAATTGTTGAATAGTGTTTGCACCACCTTGTATTCTTATGTCCTTTCCCTTTGCCGATTGTTTTGCTTTTTCTAATGCACTTTCTATTCCGTCATTAACAAAATAAAAAGTTGTTGTTCCCTCTTGCACCCAAGGCGCACGCTTTTCGTGTGTTAATACGTAAACATCTGCTTTATATAGGTCATTTGGCCAACTTTCTTCACCTTCCTCAAACATACGTTTTCCCATAATAAATGCGCCCGTTCGTTCAATGGTCTCTCTAATAAATTTTCCATCAGGACCATCTTCTTTACCTCCATCGAATCCTAAATATTCCCAAAAAGCTTTTTGATTAAACATCCAAGAGTGAATTTGCCCCGAAACACCACCCATTGGGTTTTTGGGACTTCTATTATCTCCTGCAAAAAAACCATCAAGAGATATTCCGCTGTCAAAAATTATTCTGCTCATATTTTCCTTTTTATTTGTTGTTAAGTCTTTTTCCTTCAGCTGTATTAGATGTTAGCTTTTTCAGTCCATCTCGCATTATTGATTAAGCTAGATTTTCAAATCCAGAAATGCTTATGCGTTTACTTATTTATGGGTTCAGAGAGCCCTTTTTATCGTTAGTTCGAGATGCCTGCGGAACATCTCGAACAGCTGAATTTTCAAACCCACCCTGTTACTTGTTGGTGTTTTCATTTTTTCAATATGTATGGTGATTTAATGTGGTAGTCTAACGGTCTATCTGATTGCCATTTTAACGGATAAATGTCGTCTTGGCTAACTTTTAGTTTTGTCAAAAGTTCAGGCTCTTCAATATTATACCAATCATCACCAATACTTAAATAAATACTGTCTTTGCTGACAAAGTCGAACGTAGTTGTGTCAACGTAAAAACTTGCTCTGTATTCTTGTCCATTTTTAAATGTAATAGTTCCACCAGTTTTATATTTTCTTCCGTCAAGTGCGATTTTATAGTTTCTCCAATACGTCCCACTACAAGGTCCGACAATAACCCACACATCATCCTTTCCACAGAATGAAATTGGTAAATCTTCTAAGTCTTTCTTCGTAAACGGCATTTGTCTAATTAGTTTCTTTAGTAAAAATTTCAAAGCAGGTGTCTGATAACTCATAGTATCTTTTTGGTGCTTAGCAAGCTGTTTGAGATGTTAGCCTTTTCAGCGCATCTCTTACTATTGATAATGCTGGGTTTCAAATCCAGAAATCCTTATGCGTTTACTTATTTATGGGTTCAGAGAACCCTTTTTATCGTTAGTTCGAGATGCCCTGTGGAACATCTCGAACAGCTGAATTTACTTGCATAAATTACTCACAGTACTAAATTAAGTAAATAACTTCAAATTCTCGAGTTCGCATTCTTGCGGAGGCTTAGCTTAAACCTGTTGTTATCTGACGTCCAGCTGTTCGAGATGTTAGCTTTTCAGCGCATCTCGTACTATTGATAAAGCAGGATTTTCAAATCATGAAGGCCATTTATAGTTTTACCTATTTACGGGTTCAGAGAACCCTTTTTATTGCTAATTCGAGATGCCTGCGGAACATCTCGAACAGCTGGACAGCTGGTCTAACGTTTATTTTTGTTTTAATAATGCTCTAACTCCTGGATTTATAGCATTCCGGTCAATTTTATCAGTTAGTTTCAAATATTTTAAAGCACTATCTTTTTGAGTAAAATGACAATATGCTGATGTGAGTTGCGATAGAATGCGAGGATTGTTTTTATCTAAAGAATAAGCCTTTTTCAAAGCTTGGACAGCTTTATCAAGCGTTTCAGATTTTTGGTTTGAAACAAATAATTGACCATAACTGGAGGCAAGTGATTCGTACACTTTAGGATTGTTAGGTTTAAGTTTTAGAGATTTCTCAAAGTGAGAAATAGAAGCTTGAAATTCATTTTGTCGTCCTAAAAGATTTCCGAAACCCCAATATACATCGGCATTCAAACTATCCAAAAGCCAAGCTTGATTGAAACGTTTCATTGATGTTTCTAAGTCGTTTTTATAAAAATAGTCCCAACCTAATTGAGTGTAGGAAGATGAAGCCGTTTTTCTGTCTTTAAATTTTGAGTCAGCAACTGCGAAAAATTCTTTGTCGGTTTTTAACTGCTGTTCACACTTTGCTATATTACCATACATCGGTAGTAAATTGATGCCTTCTTTGCAATCTTGTGCTGATGAACATCCGATAAAACTTAAGCAAATAAAAGTTAGTAATAATTTGTTCATATTGGTAGGTCGTTTTTTGTTAAATGTTAGGTAATTCCTAAATATATTATGCAACTACCAATTCACAACATTTTAATTGTAGTTCATTGGAGCATTTTATTCAAGTTAATAGTTATGTATTTTGGGTAGTCCTTATTCGTATTTAAATTTTTATAAGCTTTTAAATACGAATAAATTGAGCTGAAGCATGACTGTTAATTTAATATTGCAAGATATTAATTTTCTTGAAAAAAGAATATCCGAAAAAATTATTCAAGCTGTTTGAGATGTTAGCTTTTTCAGCGCATCTCGTACTATTGATAAAGCAGGATTTTCAAACCTCTCCAAAAATCAGTTTCTCTGGTTCGCCAGCTTCGTATAATAAGTATGCTTTCATACCTATAAAGTTAATAGTTTGTTTTTAGTTATCTGCAGTACCGTCGGTTAACCTTAACTAGCTCTTCGAAATGTTAGCTTTTTCAGCGCATCTCGTACCATTGATGAAGCAGGATTTTCCAGCTGTTCGAGATGTTAGCCTTTTCAGCGCATCTCGTACTATTGATAAAGCAGGATTTTCAAATCATGAAGGCCATTTATAGTTTTACCTATTTACGGGTTCAGAGAACCCTTTTTATTTTAATTCGAGATGCCTACGGAACATCTCGAACAGCTGCGAGCTGCAGTATTGTTGCTCCTGCTTTTAGTATTGTTGCTCCTGCTTTTAGTATTGTTGCTCCTGCGTTTGGTATTGTTGCTCCTGCGTTTGGTATTGTTGCTCCTGCGTTTGGTATTGTTGCCAAGCTGTTCGAGATGTTAGCTTTTTCAGCGCATCTCGTACTATTGATAAAGCAGGATTTTCAAATCATGAAGGCCATTTATAGCTTTACCTATTTACTGGTTCAGAGAACCCTTTTTATTTTTAATTTGAGATGCCTGCAGAACATCTCGAACAGCTGGGTTTTGCCAAGCCCTAGTTAGCAATAAGAAAAAATTTGGCTACAATTGTTTTTCTAATTTCAAAATCTTTTCTTTAATCTCATTTTCCGTTAATTCTGTTTTTGTATTTGATTTTAACAGATTTTCAAGTGCTATAATTTGCGCTTTTATTAATGCCTTTTCAGAATTTACTTTTTCATCAACATTAATACCTGTATGCTCCCAATTCGTTTTTGTGACCGCATTTTTTTCAACTGATATTGGGATGAATAACTGATATTTTTTGCCAATAAAAAATACTTTTACAGGATTTGCTGCTCCATAGGTTTTATCTCCAATTACCTTTGCAATTTTATTTTGCTGTAAATTATATGCTAATGCCTCAGCGGCAGAAATGGTATTATTGTTCACAATGAGGTATACTGGCTTATCTAAATACTTTTTGCCATTTACTTTTTTAAATGTGTACTTCTCTTCGGTTTTATTATTATATCTGGTGTAAATCTCACTTAATTTAATTCTTTCATTAAAAAAATAACTTAAAAATAGCCTTACCATTTTGCCATCACCCCCTCGATTGTTTCTTAAATCTATAATCAAAGCATTTGTATTTGAAACAAAATTCATCGTAGCATCTAAAATTTGTTGAGCAGATTTATTTCCTTCGGGAAATCCGGTATATTCAATATAACCGATATTTCCGTCTAATCTCATCACTTTATCAAAACCATAATTCCACTGTTTATTAATAGCATCGTATTTTTTTAGCAATTCCTTTTCATTGACTGCTTTTTCTTCTTCTTTACCTGGACGGTACAATACATTGAAATGTAAATCATTTCCGTTTTTTGTTAAATAGGAGGAGAGCGATTTTGCAAATTCTGCATCAGTAAGATTGTCAAAATTTTTAAGATCTATTTCTGATTTTAATTTTTTAGAAAGTTGATTTGCAACATCTTCAAAAATGTAATACTCATTAATTTTATCTGCTATTTCCAATATTTGTTTATTTCGTTCTGTAAAATCCTGGGCATTCGCTTTTGAGTTGAAGCAGATTACAACGTAGATTAATAATAGATTAAATACTTTTTTCATTTCTTAGATTTTACAATTAGTAATTATTTTATTTAATGTTTTTTCGAGTAAATTAATCTCTTCCAACGACAAACCATTTAGTGCCGTTTCTCTATTTAGTTTTGCAATTGGGTTTATTAATTCTAGCGTTTTTTTTCCTTTTTCTGTTATTTCAAGATTAAATTTCCTTCTATCTTCTTTATGGATAGTTCTATTTAAATAATCTTTTTTAACCATTAATTCTATCATTCTCGTGATTGATGCATTATCCTTAAATACAAGATTTGCCAATTCATTTTGAGAAATTTTGCCATCCTTGTTAAGGATTATTAAGACTAGACATTGATCTATTGTAATATCTTTTACAATTTTTGAGATATTCCTTTGAGATATTTTTCTATACTCCTTAATTGCTTGTTCAATTAAATAAAGTACTGTTGCTGTTGGATTTTTGTTATTCATATCAATTATGTTGATGTAAATATAATTGATATATCAATATAAATCATAAAAAAAATGATTTTTTGTTTTAAGAGCTTTTGCTTATTCACTGATGCTTATCTAGTCTTAGCGTATCGCTAAGGCTAAAAACCAAAATAATGATCAATAGGTCTGAAACAAAAAAAAAGCCCATCTTTCGATGAGCTTTTAATCAGTAGCCCATACTGGGCAAATTTCGAATTTTTTCCTGGCTGATTTGCAGGAATTGGCGAAAGTTGGAAACTATTTTAAAATCTGAAAATTGGTTAATGGACGATTTTCGAACTATAATCAAAGTGGACAAACCATTTTTTTGACCCGTTGCAACAATTTTTAATTATTTCCAAGGGTATTGACAATTAGTATGTTATAATGAAAGTGTTTTTGGTGAGAGGGGGGTAAGCTATATATTTTACTAAATCCCCTGTAATCCACATTGTAATAACCAAATTTGGAACTCTTGGTTGCAGTGATGAAGAGAAAATTTCCTAATTGTGTATTTCATCAAAAGTGGGGAAGATCCACTTTTACCGAAATTTCAACTTAACCTGGAAAAACCAATCTATTTGACCCCGTATTACCAAATATATAACACTAAAATAATTAATAATTTAATTCAAATCTAATTTCCGGCGAGATGGGGTCAATCGGTTGCGGTTTATCCACTTAGCCGTTGTTTTCAAATTGCATACAGTAAACCGACCGTTTTTTAGTGCTATAAACCACATTTGATCCAAACTTAATCGCATTATTACTGACCTACATCATATCACTTAAAGAAATCCTTTAACCACTCGGGTGTTTTGTATTCTAAGAGAAAACCAACATTTTTTAAAAAATAAATCAAAATGAAAATTAAATACGAAAGGAGGTTCAGTTGGCATTAGCCTTAAAGCTGCAAAACAGAAAGTTCTGTTTCGTTTCAAAAGGCGTGGTATGATCTTCGGTGATGCAACGAATTTTTGTAAATCCTTTCAGCATCTGCTGCCTGAGTTCTTCTTCGTTGTATTGTTTTATTTCCAGGCCACTACATTTTTGGGGACCGTTATGAGAAAAGGTACCGATAGTCATAAAGCCTGTTACCCAAGATTCAGCAATGCTTGTGTATTGTTTTACCTGATCCTCTGCCGTTAAAAAATGAAAAGTCGCACGGTCATGCCAAAGGTCATAGTGTTTATCAGGGGTAAAGGCTAAGATGTCAGAAGCAATCCAAGTTACCTGCTTTGCTCGTTCTCCTAAACGGAATTGAGCACGCAGAAGGGCCTGCTCGGAGATGTCCAGGACGGTGATGTTTTGGTAACCATCATCTAACAGGAAGTCCACCAGCTTACTATCGCCACCACCAATGTCAATAATGCTGGCTGTTTTGGGTAGGTTAAACTCACGGATGAAGTTAAGCGAAGTCTGCGGCACTTCCTGCGTCCAGCTCACTTCGTGAGGTTGTTTGTCCGTATAGACCTTTTCCCAATGGCTTTTATGTTCATTCATATGATAAAATAATATTGATGCAAAAGTAATCATTAAAATATCACTTGAAACCAAGTTTATCCAATAACAGTATACTTTATAGAAAGCAATTTTAAAGTTTTTAAGATCCGAAAGTTCGGGCAATATCCATCCCCAAAGCAGTCAAATCTGGCAGCGATTGGAGAACGTTATCGGCCGCATTTACATCAGGCTGCGAACTTATTTAAGTCAACGTACGCTGACTTGCGCGTCGCCACAGCAAATATTCGCGCAAGCATTTTATTCCGAAGAATGTTGAGCGTGGCCATCTTACTCTTGCCGCCCTGAACCCTTTTATGGTAATAGGTACTTAGTTCTTTATCATAACGTGATGCACTCAATGCTGAAATGTGAAGCAGCTTTTTGATCTGTTTATTGGCCAGGCTGCTGACCCTGGTTTTACCCCGGTAAGTCGTGCCAGATTCATTCTGGAACGGTGCTGTCCCTGCAAAACAGGCAAACTTCCTCCAGGTATGGAACCGGGTGAAATTATGGGTATAGACAATCATATATGCACCCAGAATTGGACCAACACCCTTGATCGTTGTGATCAGATCGAAGGTGGATTTAAGTTCCGGTGACCGGGAGATAACGAGCTTAATGGCTTCATCAACCTGCTTCTCTTGAGTTGTTATTTGGTCTATAAGTGTGCTGTAAACTGGTGAAAAGTCCAACACATCACTATTCATCAGAAAGCGCTTTTGTTCGCTCTTTGTTACCAAAAAGCCTGCTCGGATTCTTACCAACCGGTCACGGAGAGAAAGCAATAGATGAAGTTGCATAATCTCCCTAGCTGGAAGCGTTGTCGGTGTCAGTTTCTCCCTGAAGGTGTATGCATAGTCGGCAATCCTTCTAGCATCAATGCGGTCGCTCTTACCTCTTGCAATACCTAAAGATCTTTTGATCTGCAGCGCAGAAATCATGCAAAAGGGAATAGCAGCCTTTGAAAGGTAGGTCGCAAGAGGAATGGAATAAAGTCCTGTATGCTCGAAGCATACCCGAAGGTCGTTGTTTGTCGGATCAGGGTGATGTTTGCCGATCCAGTTTACCAGGGCATCATACCCCCTGGTCGTGTTGGTAAATACTTTGTACTCATTACGGCCATTGATATAGGCATCAAATGTGGCCTTAGAGACATCGATCCCAACGAACATTGTTTGTGTCATAATGTCAATAATTAAGTAAAAAAATAAGTTGCTCGACTATAACCATTAGCAGGCCTTATGCCTATAATTCTAAAGGGTCTCAGCAACAGGGGACTAATACGGAACAGGGGTCTGAGCCCAGCAAGATGTCAAGTTCACCTTATTCCATTCACCAAAGTTTGTAAAAAATCAAATAACTAAATATTTAGAAAAACTGCGATTCCGGGGCAATAATTAACGAGTAAAGTTAATGGCAAGATGTAGATTTGTCCACAAATCAATCTTGCGCCCTTGTGGTCGGGGCTGTCTCTCGGAACTCGGACAGCCTAAACCCATGGTAAAATAATTGAAAGCTGAAATAATATATTCTCTTTTAGGAGTAAGTTAAAACATAAATAACAGAAGAAGAGTTCGTTTGTATTCTCAAGGTTCTGCTCAAGGCTAAGCTATTTATCAAATAAAGTTTTTCTACAATGTTTTTAAGATGATATTTTAACAGTTATAGCCTTAATGATATATCTTTTCTGGAGCCTTCTACTAGTCTAAGACTTGTAAACTCTTATGTGTTGAAAATAAAGTTGTTAGTTAAGTTTATTTTCTCTCTAAATTTAAAAATAAAACATTATCGGCTTTTAAAATCTCAATAATAAAATCTATTTTTATTAAACAATATCTAAACCTATGCTATCTCTTAATCACCTCTGCTTTTTGGGTACTCCTGAAATTCTTGTTCTAGCACTATCAGTTGCTATGATTTACTTTGTTTACCAGATAACAAAAACTATAATTCTACATTTAAAGAATCGATAATTATCAACTTTATATTCATGAAAAATCTAAATGCTCTTTTTAAGCTCATCACTTTTGTGGGGATTTTGTTTAATTTAACCACACTGAGGGCTCAGATTGTTAATGTAAGCCAATCATCAGGTGCAGCAACAATCAATATTCCTATTTATACGTTAAAACGTGGTAAAATTACCGTACCAATTTCGCTCTTTTATTACGGAAACGGGGTGAGGGCAAAGGACATAGAAGGCTCAGGAGGAATGAACTGGCAGTTTTCTGCAGGTGGGGCATACAAAAGACTATGACACTTCGACAGCCAATGATTCTGCTGCAGTTGCACTAAAAAGTATGGGGCTGAAAAATATCAACATCCCGATTGAGACTTTTAATCAGATCGAACGGGGTGGAGTTGCCAGGACCGTTTCGGCTAGTTTAACCAGGTTCGCCATATTTAGCCCTGGTAGCGAACAGCCTGCAAAAACCTTAATATTCAGAAATGCCACTGGCATTACCGATTTTCAACCTTCATTCATTCAGTCGGGAAATTTGGTAAATGATGTAAGATATTATTCAACGGGAAACTTTACAGATTATAATATTCATGGGCAGCTCCTCTCTGGAAATAACGCCAAGGGACAAATCAAATCTGCTTTGTATGATGATTATTCAAGGCTGCCACTGGCGAGTATCAACAATGCGAGGCAGGATGAAATCCTGTATAGCAATTTTGAACAAGGAAATCTTGCAGGGCTTTGGTTTGAAGCGAATGGGCAAAGTTCCACTATTGCAAATTCAGGTAAACTGAGTGTAATTACAAACCCTTCAGCTGTACTTTATAGAAGTCTAAAGAAAAAAGTGGGCTCGACAACATATATTCTATCTACCTGGATAAATTCTACAGTATCTAACACGCTTAATGTATCGGTAATCAATACGGCTAACCAGATTGTTTCCAATGCTGTCAATATTATTGCAAGCTCAGGTAATTGGAAGTATTATCAAGTTAAAATACCTGTAGCATCAATGAGCCAAACTTTCACTATCAAGTTGTGGGCATCATCTGAGCTGCTGATAGATGATGTTATATTCCGACCTGAGGAAGCTGATGTGCAGATAGGTAATTACGACATAATTACCGAAAATAAACTTTTTACTGCTGCCGCGAACGGAATGGCCTCCCGCTATGACTATGATGCAGTGAACAGGATAAAACATGTATACGATCAGGATAAGAATATTGTGCAGAAGATGGGTTATGTATTGGGTACTAATCAGGATCAGTTTGCCCCAAGCTTTACTATGGCTGATAACCAACTTGTTAATACTCAGATTAATTTTTCTATAAACAGTTATCCTGTATTTACAGGAGACGGATTGACTTATACATGGAATTTTGGTGATGGAAGCCCTGCTGTTGTTACAACAACCCCTGATGGTGTACTACATACTTATACGCAGGTAGGTAATTATACAGCGAGTATAACCAAGTCTTCCCCTTATTATGGATCGGTTACGGTGAGCAAAAACCTGACGGTTTCCTTGCCTGCTGTCGGTGCAACAAAACTGTATTCTAATTCTGGTGATATGATGCTTACTTTCTATCAGAATGGACAGATTGTAAGGCAGTTTTCGCAGAGTGAATTCAATTCCGGCACCTCGACCATTGATCCTGGTGCATATACGATCAGGGTGGGTGTCTCCTCAACCGCCTTTAGTAGTTCGAATCCCAATGGTTATAAAAGTATCCAGTTTTCTGCCAGGGGCCCGAACAATACCAATGTGGTTTCGAGCTGTCTGTCTTCACAGCCTGGGGTAAGCATATATGAGTTTTATATGGATTTAACAGGTAAAGAAAGCCTCACGCTGTATACCGATCCGCAAACTTGCGTACCATCATCAGTTGACTAAGGTTCCCATCTAATCTCAAAAAAAATGAAAAGATATTTTTCCTACATACTGTTGCTGTTGACCAGTATGTTTATTTGTATATCCTTTAGTTATGCACAAAACAAGACTTTTGTACAACAGGAAGTAGTCAAAATAGCAGGTGTATTTACTGATGAACAGTTAAATGGCCTTGCACCATCACAAAAACAGGTTACCAGAACTTATGGCGATGGTTTCGGGCGTGCCCAGCAGGTAATCATTGTTGGGGGGAGTCCGAACGGAAAGGACCTGATCCAGCATAAAAGCTATGATAATATGGGCAGGGAAAGCAGAAGCTATCTCCCTTATGCCTCGGCAAACAATAATGCCACCTTTAGAGGGAATGCAGTTGTCGAACAGGCCGCTTTTTATAACACTTCCGGTCAGAAAACTGCTACCGATGCCAATCCTTTTTCACAGCAGTTGTTTGAAAACAGCCCATTGCAGCGAGTATTGCAACAGGGATCTGTGGGTGCGGGTTTCCAGCCAGGAGAACATTATAAAACAATAGTTTACGGAACCAATCTTTCTTCTGAAACAGTGCGTAGGTGGCAACCTGATGGTAGCGATGCCGGTGTATGGCCTGCGGGTACCTTAAGTGTCAGTACAGTAACTGATGAGAACGGCGCAAAAACTGTTGTGTACACCGATGCCGCAGGACAGACAGTACTAAAACGCCAATGGCTAGGGCAAGATGGAGTAAATTGGTTGAATACCAGCTATGTTTATGATGATCTTGGTCAGTTAGTTTTTGCTGTATCTCCAAAAGCCTATGCACTAATGGAATCTGCTGGCAACTTTGCGCTCTCTCAACCAGAGGTGGCCAAACTGATCTTCAGTTATGTGTACGATGAAAAGGGAAGGCAGGTGGAAAGAACAGTGCCGGGAAGTTCTGCAGTTTATATGGTTTATGATCGCATGGACAGGTTGGTACTTGCTCAGGATGGGAACCTTCGAAGTATGGGGAAATGGAACTACATCAAGTATGATAGCCGTCAGACTCCGGTAAGTCAGGGAATTTATAATGATGGGAGTAGCCGTGCTGCCCTACAGGCTTATGTATCAGGACTTAATTACAATAATATTTATTATGAGGTTCGTAATGGTGATGCAGCAACAGGTTATTATACCAATAATACCTTTCCGGCATCGAATATCGAGCCACTGGGTTACAGCTACTTTGATAATTATGACCTGGATGGCAATGGTTCACCTGATTACGCCTATCAGGGGCAGGGACTTAATGGGGAAGCTACAGCATCTGATTATCTCAGTGGTATGCCAACTATAATCCGCAAACGTACTGTAGGCGCAGGGCTTTCCAATATCTGGTTGAGTACGGTAATGTTCTATGACCGTAAAGGACAGGTAATACAAACTTTGAGTAACAACCAGTTGAATAGTAATCTGGCCTCGGTCAAAACTTTCGTACGAGATTTTACAGGTAAGACCACCTTGACTAAGAACGTCCATTCGGCTGCTACAACTGTTACCGTACAAACAGCGTACTCTTTTGACCATATGGATAGGTTGAAAACGGTAGATGAAAGCTATAATGGCGCAGCCACCATCCGGGTTGCAGCCTATGAATATAATGAGATCGGGCAACTGGTTGATAAAAAGCTCCATAGTACCAATGGTGGAGCTAGTTATCTACAATCAGTCGATTATCGTTACAATATTAGAGGACAACTCACCAGTATTAATAATAGTGGGCTTTCTGTTGATAGCAGGAATGATGATACCAATGATGTATTTGGAATGGAGCTGCTCTATGAACAGACCGATGGTAGCTTGGGGAATACCGGCTATTACAATGGGATGATCTCGGCAGTAAAATGGAAAACTAACGCACCTGGGGTAACTAATGGGAATGAAAAAAGTTACCGATTTAATTATGATGCTCTGCTTAGGCTCACTGCAGCAAATTATGCCGATCGTTCCGCTGGCAGTAGTTGGGGTAATATTGCGGCGTTCGATGAAAAAAATATCCGCTATGACGCGAATGGGAATATACTATCTTTACAACGCAATGCGATATTGAACGGCAGTATCACTGCTGTCGACGATCTGAATTATAGTTATGATGGCAACAGGCTTGCCAATGTAAGCGATGGAGCCGGAGGAAACTATAATGTGTTTGGTTTTAAAAACCTGACAGGATCGGGTAATCCTTATGTATATTCAGATAACGGAAACTTAACGGCTGATCCCAAAAAAGGCTTAACCCTTTCTTATAATATCCTAAACCGTACTGAACGCATCACGGTAAATACTGCCTCCGGTAGATACATTGATTATACTTACGACGCAGGGGGGATAGTAATCCGGAAGCAAGCTGTTGACAATGGAAGCCTGGTAAAGACCACCGACTACATCGAAGGCTTTGTTTATGAGAATGGAACGTTGGCCTATTTTGGCATGAGCGAAGGTCGGGTTAGGAATACTGCTGGCAGTTTGAAATCGGAATACATCATTCAGGATCAGCAGGGCAATGCCAGGGTAAGTTTTGAAGAACAGAACGGTATTGCTGTGGTAAGACAGGAAAACAGCTATTACCCTTTTGGCCTGAGTATGCCGGGCAACACTGTACCAACTGCAGCAAACAAGAATCTCTATAACGGTGGTGCAGAGTGGCAAGATGATTTCGGGGATATGCCTGATTTACAGCAAACTTTTTATAGAATGTATGATGCGGCACTGGGCAGGTTTATTACTGTTGACCCCATAGCGGAGGCTAGTGAGAGTTTTGGAACATATCATTATGCAATGGATAATCCGATTATGTTTAATGATCCATTAGGAGATAAAGCTGCTGCAGGAGGCGCAACTATCTTTGATATTATCTATTCCATTAATGCTGATGGAAATAAAAATGGTGGTCGTTGGTCAAGTTCAAATCCTGATTATGTTGAAATATTTTCAAATGACTTTCAGGGTTTTGGGGCAATAACCGATAGGTTAGACAAATTCGGTGGTTGGGATACGACACTTGCAGGCAACTTCGATACGGCTTGGAGCAACCTGAATGACAATATCTCTGCAAGCGGAACTGCCAGAGAAGTAGGCCTTCGAGGTGTAAGTATAGCAGAAACCCGAAGTAACACTAATTGGCTTTCTGATAGAATGAGAGAAGGGTACTCCAATCAGGGGGATGGACTGACAATTGGCCAGTTTGTAGACCCTAAGTCGATCAAGTTGAGGTCTGTCGGAGATGCTTATTATGCTGAATTGGTATATACAGAGAGTTTTCGGTTTCTTGATGTTTTCCCTTACAGATCTGAGGTTATTACAGCAAAGATGAACATTGGCATAGAAGTCAATAAAAAAAATCGCAACGGGGATGTGGTGCTTCAGGCTCAAGCAAAAGTATTAATTGCCGCCGCGCTTGATGTTGCTCGGATAAGTTCAAACAAAGAGATGAAGAATCATCGCCCTTTTGATTCCGCCCTGTTTATGGGAGATTTGAACTTTGCTTTGGGGGCGGTTTTTAATTATCCAGCAATTGCAAAGGAAAACTATCGTTATCAGTTTAGAACGCCTTTGGCTGTAAGTAAAGTTACTTTTCATTGGGCATTATTATATCCTTAATAGATTTAAAAATATACTTTTATCCGATGACGAATAGTTTTTATAAACACTTAAAAATTTTTATTTTAGCAATGTTATTGCTAAATACCTCTTGTTCAAAAAAAATAACAAACATTCCTATGGCGAAAAACGGAATCTCAAAGCTGGATTTAGTAACAACAAATATCCGCTCCAAGAACTTAAAAGGCGAACCAAGTTTAATGTTTAACGACAGGTTCTGTACTTTAATTGGGATAGACCTTTCTCCTCATTCATTGTTTGCTAATATCGGTTTCAATTTAAAAGATTATCCTTCATCACTTCGCCAGCAAATTTCTGAGTCTAAAGCAGTTTTACTCAGGCCATATAACACTTTTGACGCTGAACAAAATTTAGGAGATATTATTCTGCATGATTGGCTGAAGGATTTAAAAAAAATTAAGATTCTCACCATTGAAGGCGGATTAATCGACAAAAATAATATCCTTTTGGACCTGCCAATCAAAACATTAGTTTTTGACCATTTCGCTAAAGAAAATAGGGATATTTTTCTGACAGCGATTTTATCTATGAAGCTACAATATTTAGTTTATCAAGAAATGGACATTTCCGACGTTTCTTATCTACAAAAACGGCTTCCAAAAATGATCATTCTGCAAAAAACACAATATGAGGTAATGGTCAATCAAGGTTTAATATCTTTTGAATGAGAAATTTGCCCTTAAAGTAAGTTGCTGGCCATTGATGTCAGAAATTTTTATCTTTTCGCTCTGAAATAAAATTGATAATAGAAATGACATGAAAAAAAATCAAGCAACAGCATTTATGGTATCCTGTTTATGTTTTCTTGTTCTTTTAAAAATATGAAAAATAGACGTAACATAAATAATATGGAAATTCCTGTTTCCACAATAAATAGAGAGACACTTAATGTTGATTTTGGAAATCTAAAAGGTAAAGAGGGTCTTCTATATCATGATGAGTATATAATTATAACTTCTTTAGATGAAAAACCCCATATGCTGATTGTTGCTCCTAATTCTGATTTATCAAGCTTACCAATATCTCTAAAAAGTGATGTTTATGATTGCTCGGTACTATATATTCATCCATCGAATGAACTTATCGCCGATACTAATGAAATTCCTCAATGGTTTTATAACTTCAAACAATTAAAAACACTAAAATTGGAGGGACTTGAAATTGAAAGTCTAAGTTTCCTAGAGGATATGACAATTCAGAATTTATTGATCGACAACTGTAAGAAAATTGATATTGATTCAAATATTGACTACTTGTTAAAAGTGAGGTCGCTTGAATACTTTATTTATGATGATTCTTCTAGTTTTTTGAAGATCAATGAATTAAAACGAAAAATTCCCTCGTTAAATATTATCTCAAAATCCAAATTTGAAGAAAAAGCAAAGGCTGGACTAGTAAATATCTTGCAATAAATAATTTTGTATTAACAATTCATAGATCCATTTTTGAAGTCAAAGAATATGGTTGCAGAAAATTAATCCACATTAGACATTTAATTTTTGTATTCGTTTTATTTAGGTAATTAGTAACTTGATGGACATTCTTTTGATATATCCAAGTAAATGAAAGAAGCAAATGATTTTTTAAATGGGTTATAAAATGTCAAGAAAAAAGTTTAAGAATGGAGATATATTGCAGATACCATTACCAAATGGATTAGGATTTGCTTATGCAAAAGGAATTAATTTGCTTGAATTGAATAATGCGATTCATTATCCAACTATGATTAGGGTTTATAATTTCAGAACGACTTCTGTAGATATACCATTAACAGAACTTCTAAATAAAAAATTGGTCTTATGCCCTCTTTTAATTGCAGGTATATTGCCAACACTTTCTAAAGGTGTTTGGAAAATTATTGGAAATACTGGTTATAGTGAAGAAGAAAAAGAAATCCCTAATTATAAAATACCAGAACCTGATGAAGAAAATTTGAAAGATTGGTATTATGTTGTGAATGCAGATATCTCACAAAAAATAAAATCGACATACGACAATGTAAAACATCTGGAAACCATAGGCGCGAAGGGTGCTGAATTAGTAGGAACAAAAATTGCAATGGCTTTAATTCGAGATGAGGGTAAAAATATTGAAGACTATTTTAAATTAGAGGAATATTTCGAAAAAAAGTATTATCAAGAAGTTATAGAAATTCCGACTTACTATAAACAATCTCAATCAATTAAGGGCAAAGCAATTACTTAAATCAGATTCTTTTACAAGAACCTATATTAACGAGGACATTATTAAGCAAAAGATGACATTCGGAAGGTGTTTTGCAATAATGAAACTACAGTCTGTTTTTTTAGTACTTTAATTTTATGCATATTGTTATCTTGTACACTATTTTCTTAACATTTATCTTAGCCGTTTTATTATTTATTGGTATTAATTACCTTATTTATCGTTTAATAGTTGCTAGTGCTAAACGAAAATTCATAGACCCATTTTTGAAGTCAAAAAACATGACAGTAAACAACATCAAATTTCCTGGCCTTTTTAATCGGGGAGATTTTGGTGATAATAATCTAACTATTATGTCAGTTGCTGAGATGGGAAAAATTACTATAGCTACGTACATCTATGTCTTTGCTTCGTCAGATAATGGAGAAATACAGCGGTATACCGTGAAAATACTTTGTGTATTTCTATTTATTAAAAAAGTTTTATTGAGAACTGGAGTGGGTAAAAACGATGAGATTGAATTAATTCGAGGGAATTAAATAATGATGACCACTCTAAAGATAAAAGTATGAGGATCTTTTTTATGATTAATAGGTATCTATTCCTCATTTCGATATTTTTTTTATCTTGTTCACACAAAATCTCTACTAAAAGAAAAGATGACAATATGAATAGCAAGTACACAACAATAATGAAAGAGGGTACCATATTGAACATAGATTTTGGCAATACAAAAGCAGATTCTGTAATATTTTTTGATTCAACATGCGTAATAACTGGTCACAATAATGAAATGAAGATGATCGTAGCAGGGCCTGAGTTTACTCCAGATCACCTGCCTGATACTTTGAACAAAGATTTTTTTAATATAGCCTCTGTAAATTTTAGTGATGGTAATCCATTTAAGGCAAATACAATTAAATATAATTGGCCGCAGTGGTTAAGTGAGATGAAAAAAATGTTTTATTTAAGATTAGAAAATGTAATAATAAATGATTTTAATTCCTTAATTAAATCTGATCTAAAGCAATTAATCCTAATAGGAGTAGAATTTAAAAATAAAGATATTGCCTTAGAATCACTATACAAACTACCTAACCTTCAATACCTAGTTATAGATAAGTCTTTCAATACTAAAGATATTTCTTTACTTAAAAGCAAACTTCCAAAGCTAATTATACTCACTGAAGAGGCATTCAATAAAGGGATTAGTGATGGACTTATATTAATGCCACATTAGACATTTAATTTTTTTTATGCTATTCATAATGGTTTTATTTAGGTAACTGGAAGACAATAGGCCAGATTTCTTTGTTTATATTACTTATTATAACTGTTGTTTTTGGGACTTTCAATATATCTTATATCGCAATGTTATGGCAAGGTCTTCAAAAAACAAGTACGACAAAAGGATAAATATTCGAAAGAAAGGAGATTTTTAATACTCGGCAAACAAGAATAAAAGAAAATATTTTAAGTTTAGATAAAATTCAATTTAAATATATTTTTAAAGTTAATGATATTACATATGTAGACTCTTGTGTATTGGGATATTCTTTTCTTAATTCCAAAATCTTACATGATCTTCAAAGCAATAAACTACCGATAGAAGTTAAAATAAAATACAACCCTGATAAAATTGATCAGAGTATGCTATGGATCCTTTAAACACTTAATAACAAAATAATACAGGTATTTATCAGACAAAGTCCTATTTATTTTTCAATAATTCTATTTTCTCTCGTTCACTAGCTAATAATCTTTCATACAACTCTACAACTTTGTCGAGTGGATTGTAAGTACATTGAAAATTATAAGCATATGCAGTCGAATTATCGTGCATATTTTGGATATGAAATATAAGTACCTCTTCACTAAAATTCTTTATCGCCTCAACGCTTACCCCTAACACTTTAGCAATTTTCTCCAGCGTTGAATCTTCTACTTCTTCGCTTTGCTCAATCTTGGAAATGGTTTGCTGGCTAACACCGAGTTCAATGGCAAGGGCATCCTGCTTGATTCCGCGGATTTCACGAATGCGGCTGATTTTTCTTCCGATGTGGGTTTTGTTTGAGGTTGTTTCCATGTTAGCAAATATAAATAATCCCTAAGATAGTATGAAACAATTTATCATGGGTATGATACCCATGTAATTGGTAGGTTACGCTTTTTTTATGCCTGAACTTGATGGTTAGCATTAATCATTAAGGTATGAAAAAGAAATTATTATTAGAAGGGCAAAACCAGGATGAAAGGGTTTTGTCTTTTATCAGAGAACTTGTAGCGCGCTTCCAGCCCCTGTACATTATCAAGTTCTCAGAGTCTGTTAAAAGCAAATTTGCTTCAGGTTCTTTTATGGAAAAAATCGATGTCAGTAGCTTTCATTATCATTTACTTATGGTGGTTGAAGGAACAACCCGGATAGAACATGGTGTCCAGGATTTTGTCAATACCCATTTTTACCATGGGAAGATTACCATTCTGGTGCATAGCCGCGAAACAATGGAAGAGGCAATTTCAGCAAACAGCAGGTTTTTTATCCATGCGTTTAATACCGGAATTTTGCTTTACAATCATGAAGGTATATTAAACCTATTTCCACAATATATACTGGATGAAAAACAATCGCTCCAAAAAGCAAGGGTACATTTTAACCATCGCATCCCCATGGCCAAAGGTTTTTTGGTTGGAGCAGCAGAATGTTATAGCAACCGTAAATACAATGTAAGCGTATTTATGCTCCACCAGACTGTAGAACAATGCTGTATTGCATTGATCAGGATCTTTATGTCCTACCGGGCTGATATCCACCATCTGGGTAAGTTGCTGGATCTATGTTGTTGTTTTTCTGAGCAGCCCAAAGAAATATTTTTAAACAACGAAGAAAACAGCAGGCTCTTTAAAGTTCTGATGGATAGTTGCTTGCATGCTCGTTACCGGGATAATTTTAATGTTGATATTGATGATGCAGATGATTTGTACAGACTGGTAAAGACCTTTTTTGACCTAAGTAAAAAGCTTTGTGAGGAAAGGATAAATGAGCTAAGCCTGGCCTGTGGTGCGGATGAACTAATGATAGGAGGTTAGGATGAAGAGTAATAACAAAATAAAAGATAAACCGATCGAACAGTTTTTCAAACTTCCTTTTGAAAAGGGTACAAGAAAACTGTGGCTTTCCACCCTGGAATCCAGAACAGATTTCAGGGCAGGTAAGAACCCATATTTCCAGGCCCATCGAAAATTCGTTGCTTTTAAAAAAGGTATCCTGGTGATGCAATTCAAATTGGAGAATGAGCCGCCTGTAAAGATCTATTTTAAGGTAGAACGGGGCTACCTTTTAATCAGTTGCAATGTGGATACGGATGAAAGTTACCTCGGTCGTTATGCCTACAGGGCACTCCGGTCTATGATGTGGGAAGATCATTTTGATTTTCAGGATTATTACTGGCCGGACTGTTTTGATGAGAAAACAGGCAAATCAAAATACCTGAATATTATCTATGACCGTTACGGCATGGAGATTAGCCTCAAAGAAAACTTTAAAGGTTTATTTAGGCCTGATGATAAATTTCTGGAGATCGCTGAGCGGGAACTCCTGCCGAGACTAACTCATATACAGTCCTCAAGGTACAGCGGTCAGAATGAAGAAATCAGGATTGGTTATTGCTTCGCCTATACCCATGAAACTAAATTTCATTCCAACCATTACGCTTTTTTGATTCCCTACACCTTTATAGCCAATCAGGATAATAAGAGCGTTAAGTCCTATTATGAGTTTGTTTTTCAGGATACCGATATCAGTGATATCTTGCTTTACCCAAAACAAAAAGAATTAAATGAAATCTGTTTTCAGATGAAAACTATTGCTGCAATCGCTTTTTATAACCATAATGACCCAGCAGAGCAAAAGGAGGAAATAAGACATACTAATGAAAAGCATAAAAGGGAACTTATTTTACTTTGGAACAAAGCGCTGCCACTTTTAATGGGAGAATCTTCAATCCATTACCTGTATAGCTATGGACTGCGAAATATAACAGGAAAACCATTAAAGAAGAAAATGCAGGCTTGCCGGTTTTCCATGGATATCCCAAAGCTGAATTTTCAGCTGAGTGATAAGGGAGATTATTATGAGCTTAGCCTTCGCTTTAAGATCGGAAACAAAGTTTTTCTATTTAAAAACTTTATGAGTAGCCAGTTTCTGATAGCGGGCAGACCTGAGCCCAATACCTGGTACCTTTTAGAATCCGAGATGGATTCCAGGCTAGTAGGCTTTTTTTATGAAACTGATTTTAAAATCCAGATCCCTAAAATATATTACGAAGAATGTTTTATGGATTATGTTACTGAACTGGGAAAACACTATGAATTGATCCTGAAATAACATTTAATATTCTTCTTTTTAAATGTAAACCAACTTACTAAGGATATAAAGATTCATTGATTAAAACCTTCTCTAGCTTTTTATGTAGCAAATTTCTGAACAATCCCTTTACCGGAAAGACCATGCCCTTCGGGTTTGCTGAAAAAAAATCTTCCTTTTTTCGCTTGCGCTTAAAAGCGTATTTGTTTTTCGCAAAGTCTTGCCTTGTAAAGCGATTGCATTCAGGTGAGGTGGCTTAATAAAAAGCCAGGAGGCCTGTGCCGAACGGCTTAGATTCTAAATTTCAATAAATAAAATATGTTAAACAGAAGATGTCGCAGCCCGACAATTTAATAAAAGTAGACAATCACCATACCTAAGATGCTAAAAAACTAAATATAGGGATCCCGATGGTGATTGGCAACGGAGAGATGGTGATATAGACAAATTCGCTTAAGCGAATTTGTTATGAGGAAATTGAATATTAATAAGATGCTTCCAGAGGAGCTAGTCCTAATTCTTCAAAAGAAAGGAATTGAGGTATCAATAAATCAGGCAGAAGAAATTTTAGAGCTTCTATACCTGTTAGCGACTCTGGAAGTTGAACAAATATTAAAAAGATGATAACAGCAGATTTGTATATACGGGTAAGTACTGAAGAACAGGCAGATAAAGGATATTCCCAGCGCAATCAGGAAGAAGTACTACAGCGCTATTGTGATAATAAAGATATAAAAGTTAGAAGGATCATTTATGAGGACTATTCAGCAAAAACCTTCCTTCGGCCGCAGTGGCAAAAACTACTGGTAGAGCTTAAAAAGAAACGTGGACAGACAGACCTTGTTTTGTTTACAAAATGGGACCGGTTTAGCAGAAATGCAGGGGATGCTTATCAGATGATTAGGGTACTTTCCGATCTAAGTGTAGAGCCGCAGGCAATTGAACAACCACTGGATTTAACCATACCTGAAAACAAGATGATGCTGGCTTTTTACCTTGCTGCACCGGAGGTTGAAAATGACAGGCGGGCACTGAATACCTTTTTTGGAATGAGAAGGGCAAGAAAAGAAGGCAGGTGGATGGGCTCAGCACCAGTCGGATATGTGAACAAAGTAACCGAAGATGGCAAAAAGTATATCTGCCCATGTGAACCGCATGCTTCTATCATGAAATGGGTTTATGAAGAACTGGCAACAGGCAAATGGTATATCGACCAGATCTGGAGGGAAGCCTATAAAAAAGGCTTAAAATCCGGACGGAAAAACTTTTGGAAGATTATCAGAAACCCTGTTTATTGCGGTAAAATATTTATTCCGGAATACAAAGATGAGGAAGCCTGTGTGGTTAAGGGATTGCACCAGCCAGTTGTTAATGAAACAATCTTTTATAAAGCAATGGATGTCCTCAGTGGTAGAAATAAACATTACAAAAGAACATTCGGCTCTTTAGAATTACTTCCTTTAAGGGGCTTTTTAATCTGTCCCAAATGCGGCTATAAGCTTTCAGGAAGCGCATCGAAGGGACGTTATAAGTATTATCATTATTATCACTGCACTTCTAAGTGTGGTATTCGCTATGGTGCAGAAAAGGTAAACGAACTTTTTGTCACGGAACTGGAGAAATTTTCGCTTGATCCCGTGTTAAATGAAACTTACAAGATTATCCTTAAACAAGTTTATCAATCGCTGACCAAAGAAGACAATTCAGAGCTTAATAAAATCAAAAAAGAACTGGAAGAATATAACCAGAGAATTATCAAAGCGAGGGATAAAATGCTTGAAGACGTCCTTTCAGATTTAGAATATCGAAAGATTAAATCAGATTGTGAAAGGAGCGTTTCTATCCTGGAGGGAAAACTAATAGAGCTAACAAGGGGAAAAGAACATATAAGTCCATTAATTTCAAAAGCTACGGGGATGCTTGGAAACTTATCTGAAGTATATCTAAAGGCCAATTCTGAAGATAAAAGAAGAATAATCGGTTCGATTTACCCTGAAAATCTCGTTTTTGACGGAACGCAACATCGAACCACCCGTGTAAACGAAGCCATCCGTGTTTTTGGTGTCCTGAAGTCAGTTTTGGAGGGCAAAAAAAAGGGGCAAACCAAGGAAAAACTTGATTTGCCCACTCTCGTAGAGTCAATCGGCGGAAAATCGAACTTTTATGAACATTGTGAGGCCATAGTAAATTTTGAAAAAGTGGTCAATAACAAGATGGAGGGACAGTATAGGAAAAAGAAATTATCGTAAAATTTGTATTAGGTGCAAAATTGGCAACAATGGTATCTGGATTCGAAAAGAAATTGTCTGTTCTAACGATCCATAGGTGTGATTTCTTATTTATTTCCTGTTGATTAAATTCGCCAAAAAAAGTTAGATTTTGCTTAAAAGCACATTGCTGTAATCCTAAAATAACTATAACGTAAAATTTGCCGATAATAGGTTATTTGCTTTTAGGAATTCAAAGGATCTAAAAATTTGGCTTTGGGTGAAACGTTTTTTCTTGTCATGCCATTCATAAAAAGTTTTCAAAAGATTAGTCTTATCAAGGCTATTGTTTTTGGTTAGCTCAATACTGCATGCCAAAACAGTTGCTGCAAGTTGAGTTTCATCGGTTTTTTTTCCCCGAAACAACTCTATAATAAATTGAATGTGCTCATTATGTTCTGCATAGTAGCGCTGATAGTAGCTTTTATAAGAATCCAATTTTTCTGCAGGAAAATACCTCTTTACTCTATAATCTGGGGATCTCGGCATTAGTATCCACCTGTTTTCGCGCATAGTGGTTCTTCGTCACTTTTGGTGAAAGTATATTAAAAAACTACACATTATTTGTTAGCCCCTGCTTCTTTTTAAAGGTTACACCAACTTTTTCTAGCAAGTTGTACACTTGTGCTTTCTGATACGCTAA
>NZ_RQRS01000033.1 GCF_004335085.1 Pedobacter nototheniae
TCTTGTATTTATTAATCATAGAAATGGATGGATAAATCCTGTGACTGGATGGAAAATTATGCAAGCACAAATTGCTATATTTTTTGAGGACAGATTTAATCAATGACACAGTTTATTGAACAGACCCCACGGCGATTAACCGGCCGTCTTCACTTCATCATATGAAGGACCTGTCAAGAAAATTGAAGATAAATCTCAGATCCGAAAGACCTGGTTGGAAATATAAATTGGGACTGATCCGGCAATCCTGTATCTGATCTCAAGAAAATACCTGTTGAGGTTGGAGGCTAAAAGCGAAAGCCCCAAAAACAAAATGATCCCGATAAGAACCGCTTGCAGAATTGGAAGCACGGTTTTCTTCCGTTCATCAAGGATACACTTAAATTGTCTTGTAATTTTTGAATCCTTTCCAAGCGGAGAAAAGCTGCCATTGTGCTGGCCAGCTGATTTTATTCCTCTGGCTGATTCCAAAAGGGATAGGTTGGATAAAAAAAAGATGTTGCCCAAAGAGATAATAAGGTATAGCAAAACAACTCCGATTATAGAGCAATTTGGAACCTGCCTAATTTTCAAACACTTCAAATTAACAACCTAAATGTAAGCTGCTAAAATCCGTATAAATCTAAAAAAGCAACAAAATAATAGGTAACAAAGCTGTGGCAAAATAAATTAGACAGAGATTGATAGTCGTTTACAAGGGTTGCAATATTGCTTATCGATATGCAAAATTAAATCAAAAATTTGACGTAGAATTTCCAAAACCTAAATTTTAAGATGCTAATCAATTGTTAATATCCAGCTCCCAAAAACGATCAGATATTTTTCAACGAAACTAGATTGCAATTTTGTAGAAATATTGAAGTCTGGTACTAGGAGCGGGATGTTTATTAAAGTTCAGTACCAATGGTAAAGCGAAGACCTAGTGAGCTTACACCTCCGTGATCAAGATAACCAAACCGTTTAATGAGATCTAAGCGGAGTATTTTAAAGATATTTCCAACACCAACACCTAACTCTGCATAAGGGGTTTTTCCCAAAGGGAATGTTAAGGGATTTCCAGCCAGTGTTCTGGGAAAACGTAGCAGTTCTGGATGTAAAGTTGGATTGTTCTCGTCTCGCAAACCGCCATAAATCACTTTGGCAGACACAAATTCCCTCAATTTTAATTTTTTAATTAAGGGAACTTTATTGAGCAGGAACCCTCCAAATGCATGTGTTAAGTTTAGGCCGACATAATGGTCGGCAACAAACTCCAGAAAATTCATATTGTTGTAGGCATTTCTATCATAAAGATAAGTTTGGTTAGCTGGTAAAATAGACAATAAAGGAAAAGGCAGTTGACCTAAAGTCGTACCACCAAGAAGTGTAATATCCGAGTAGCCTAGTTGAGATAAATAAAATCGCTTATAAAGGGTACTACCTAACGAGAGGTAACGGTATTCACCACCTGCAAATCCCTTTAAACCATAGGCACTTTGAAGCGTAAATATGGGGTATTTACTCTTAATCGGGTGTCGTTGTTGGGTGCCTAAAAAAATTTGTTCGTGTGGTGCATACCTAAGCGCAAGATTGATTTCTGAAACCGTGAGTTTATTAAGCATTGTTCCATTTCCAGTTTGAAACACTAGATTATCGGCAGGACTTTGCATCCAATATTTAGCCCCAACGTTAAAAGAAAAGTGGTTCTTAAAATCCCGTACATAATTTGCCTTAACAATGCGATTATAAAGCCACTGATCACTTTTACCTCGGGAAAAAGAACCTAACAAGCTTTGGAACTTATCAACCAAAAAATTTTGACCGGGAATATCGGTATCATCCTGATAACTAACCTTAATGTAGTTGCTCGGATAACCCCATGGAGGAGTTGCATTAAAGGCATACGTTCCAGCCAGATAATATTTAGGCTTTTTATCTTTGAAACCATAAGCCGTAAAACCCTCTAGATAAATATTCGGATTAAAGGTTTTAGTTGTTCGCCCACCAATACTTGCCCTACTCCCCTCTAAATCATTAAAAGCGTAAAAACTGCCATTTGGGCCAAGCTGAACTGGGCCAAGGTCGGCATAACCGCCCGTAATAAATTTCGCCAGCCAGGCTGTCCGTTTGTAGGATGGCATTTTCTGTAAACTATCGATATTCTTATAAATCATAGCCTGCGCTTTCGTTAAAGTATCAGCTCGGAGATTTGTCCACAGATTGTCTGTAGGTTTTTCTGTAATTAAATCAACCTGATGGCTATCTCCATTATAAAAACTAAAGGCCAGTGGCTCATTTATTTTGTAATCTGTAAAGAATACCGTTCTGTTTCCAAAAATCTTGGTCCCTTTAGCTTTCATCAGGCCAAAATCAGATTGCATATCACTTTTGACCAGGTAAAATCGACCGTCAGGATATTGCGTAAAATCCTGTCTAACATCCATTCTTCTTACAAAATTGATATTGATGTGTTTGTTCAAACTTAGGATATCGGATTTTACGGCATAACGGCCATCCATAGTGATGTACAATTTTCCCTCGAAAAGCAAATCACCCAGATTTCTGGGCGTAAAACTGATTTCAATAAGACGTTCATTTCGATTACTTACGGTATCGGTAATAAAAAATTTATAGAAATCGGGGGCATGGTCGGCAATTGGACTTAAAAACTGATTGGTAAGGATAAAAATATTATTGGCATAAATATCCGGGTTGCCGTATAACCGATTCAGGTAAATATCAAGCGCAGCGGTATCAACAAGCGTATTATAATTTAATTCTTTATGGGCTTTTAAAATGTCAATATTTTTTGAGGGATGTCCTCTTGAATAAATATCTTCATACTTTTCGGCCATATAGACAGGTAAGGCAGTTTTTACGCTGTCGTTTATTACCATGGAAGAATCGAGCAGGAACTTATATTTCGAAAATAATTTAGAGGAAAGAAATTTACCGGAAAGGTCGAACAGTGAAAAACCAATTCTTTCATACTGATGATATTGAACATAATCGGCGGCTTGCATTCTGTTCATTTCTTTGTGGTTGATTACCTGTTGAATAAGGGAAACCGCAGGATTATCACGGTTTTTGTAATGCGTTTTTCCTGTAACGTGTACAGAAACTTCGTCCAATTGCATATTGCTCCCCTTCAACTGTACATTCAATATTTGTGTTTTTCCGGCAACAATCAGTTTCAGCACCGTTTTAAATCCCACGCAAGAAAACTTTAACTGCAAAGCTTTAGAAGTAGTCATAATGTTATAGCGCCCATCTTCATCTGTTTTTGTGCTTGCCTGGCCTCCTGCAAAACTGATGGTAACATTGGTTAAAGGTTGCATGTTTGAGGCATCAAGCACCTGTCCTTTTATAACTGTCGGCAGCCGAACGATTTTAGGATCTATATGGTTTTCAGCCAGTTTATTGGAATCCAACTTTACTTGCGCACTATCCTTTTGCTGGCCGAAAAGCAACGAGGGAGCTGTTAAGAATGATAAAACTAAAAATACAATCTTTTTCATTTTGTTCATGATAGTGGGTTAAGATTTCTGTTCCAATGGAAAAAAGAGGAATTATTTATTGTTTACAACTCGCTTGAAAGAGATTGACTTGCTTAAGAACTCGAAATGCCAAAAGCCTTTCACCTTCAGCAAACCGTTTTCTTCAAGGCTTACTACAGAGCTCCAGTCTCTGCCACTGAGTGGATCGTAAATGATACCATCCTCCCATCGGTCTGAATCTCCGTTGTAATTCAAGCCCTTTAAAATTTCCATGCCCAAAAGTTTTCTGTGCCTCAAGGCTGGATCTGGATTATGGATATCCCTTCTAGTTTCCATTGGTCTGGACGGGTCGTCTTTATCACTGAACCAAGTGACAGTAGCCTTGAATCTGCCATTTTCTTTGGCAATATTAACCATCACATTTTTCTGTACCGAAATCCAATCACCAAGAATGAGATCTGATTTCTTATGATGGCTTGCGATTTTCGGTGGGCATACTTGTAATCCAAAAACAGTTAAGTAGCCAACCAAAACGATTTTACCTAATGTCAGCATAAACTTTTTGGGTTAAAGGTTCATCAATACCGGTTGTTTGCTGTTCTTTATCTTTTTTGAGAAAAGGATAGGAAAATAGCTTGGAAAAAGTTTTCATTTCTGATGATGGTGCAGTATCTACTCCGAAATTTATTTTCGACTCTTCCAGTTCCATGTATGTTCCAAACAACCTATCCCAAATGCAAAGAATATCGCCATAGTTGGAATCGGTGTACGGAAGTGTGTCATGGTGGTGCACCTTATGCAGACCAGGGGTGATAAATATCCAGCGAAGAATACGCTCCAATTTCGGCGGATAAGAAATAGAAGTATGCGCCATTAGGTTGGAAAAACTTTGAATAAACTGCCTTATTAGCAAAATAGCAATGGGTACTCCCGACAGGTATACCGTTAACACCATAAAACTTACCCGTACAAAGGTTTCGCCTGGGTGCTCGCGAACAGTTGTAGAAACATCAAGCTCGGTATCGCTGTGGTGGATAAGATGAAAATTCCACAAAAAAGCTGTTTTATGCATTGTAAGGTGATACACATATTCGAAAAAATCCATTAGTATAAATCCTACAACGAACCTGATTAGAAAGCTATCGCCAATTGGAATTTTATTTAGCAAGCCCCAGCCATGTTCTGCGGTTAATTCGCTAACCTTGATAACGGCCAGGGTTAAGGGCAATTGAATAAGTGTTGCTGTTGCCAAAAAATGAAGATTTAGAACAGTATGGCACCATTTGGTTTTTATGGATTCTTTTCTAAACAGTATTTCTGAATTCCAAAGTACAATAATGGTTGTCGCGAAAAAAAAGAGTTGAAGCGTTGTTGAATGGTCTGGCTTGGCAGTCATATCTCTTAACTATTAATAAATCTGTTAACTTTTTATTTGCTTTCGGATATAGAATTATCTCCATCTGGAGCTGATGGTTCGATAAATTCATCAAGTTTTAATGGCTTGGCCTGCATGCCAACCGAAGAACGCTGAAAGGGAGCCACGAGCAATAGCCATGGCACTATATCATTCATTTTTCCGAGTAGAGATTCTTTCCCTGTATTTTCCATGGTCTTTGTTTTTATTATCAAGACAGGAGCATTTGCAAATAGTCCTATAAGAAAAATGAAAAACTGCTTAAATTTCTATCGAAATTTTATTTGTGCGTCTGAACTTGTAGAAGACTTTTGCCTGAAAGTATTTCTACAGGCTTGACACAGACACTCCAATATTAATTAATCATTTTATAAGAGGATTCTAAAAGTTGCCGGAACGGCATACCGAAAAGAAATTGATGACCGACTTATTTGATCAGCTCTGCAACGGTGGTCGATTCTGCAGATACATCTGTACAATAAAAATATCCAAGCGCTCCCCCAGAAACATTACCTTTTACAACTCCCGGATTGGCCGAGAAAAGGCTTTTCCAATCCGTTTCCTGAAAAAGGTTATATAGATATTGCCCATAGGATTTGGAAAGCGAAAACTGATAGATATCGATTTTATCTGTAGAAAGGAGGGTAAAATCTGTTCGCTGCTCCAACACTGGCGAAAGCCCGTAAGGCGGTGCGTAATTGTGAATATAACAAAAGGGTTGTGTTTCGCTAAATAAGGATGGATTCCAGTCTTTTCCACCAGGGAATTTGTAAAATAATTGCATGCCTGATATTCCATCAAAAACATGTTTTGGTATAGATAGAATTAATTTTCCCTCATCGTTTATCGATTTCAAGTTAAGTGCTGCATTGCTAAAAGCATTAACTTTTTGTAAGGTATCTAGGGCGTCATAAGTAGAACCATTGTAAAGCACCTGGAGGTGGTATGTTGTGCCGTAAAGTTTATTATCTGGAAGAATTCCACTATAAACTCCTGGTACATTTGATATTTTGAGCATTGTACCGTTGATGTAAACCTTCGCATCGTTAATTGGGCTAATGGGATTTTGCAAATTGTAAGATGGTTTTGTTAAGTAAATATATTGAGCTGCAGACAACGTATTTACACCACCTTCAACAACCAATGGCGCAATATTGGTCGGCGCGGGAAGAACTACCTTATCAACCAGTTCTTTTTTACATGAAAGGCAAACTACAAGAAGAAAAAAAATAGTGGTCAGTCTTTTCATGTTTAAAATCTGAAATTATAAGATAATGATGGCATAATGCCTGAAAACGATTCTTCAAAGCCGAGGTTTTTATCGGGTTCGATGGTTGCCAAACGGTAAAACATTGGATTTCTTCGGTTATAAACATTATAAATCCCAAAGTTCCAGGTCGCTTCATACGCTCTTTTTTGATTGTCCTTTTTCGGTATTTTAGGATTAAGCTGAAAAACAATATCCAGTCTGTTAAAATCTGGAAATCTGGCATTGTTTCTTCCCTGGTAAATAGGGACTTTTGAACTATTGTAAGTATAATAGCCAACCGGTAATGTTATGGTTCGCCCTGTTCGGTAAGAAAATAATGATGAAAGCACCAGCCTATTACTAAGGGGATAGCTGAGCGACAGCTTTAAATCATTGGGAATATCATAGTTCGCGGCATAGCGTTGCCCATCGTTTATACCATCAATCTTTTTAAAAACACGCGAATAACTGTAATTTAAATTGGCCGTAAAACCTGCGATTTTCTGATGTGTAGACAGTTCGATACCATAACTATTTGCAATTCCGAAGCGGATAAATTGTTTGTAATCGGGATTAAGAATAATCTTTGCATGATCTAAAAGATCCAACTGATTGAACGACCTGCGAAAATATCCAGAGAAATTATAAACACGCTTTGGATTCTTAAGATAACTAAAGGTAGCCGAAAAAAAATCGGCGCGTTGTGGCGGAACCAGGGGGCCCGAAGAAATATAGGTATCCATTGCCGAATAGGCCTGTTCATTGTTTTGCAACACCTGAAGATGTTGGATGGTACGGTTGTAGGAAAATTTAAGTAGACGGTCTTTCTTTAACTCGAAAATAAGTTGAGCTCGGGGCTCAAGGCTGTAATGAGACCAAGAGGGGCCATAAATATTCTGCTCTATCTGGCTGGATTCATTATATATCCCTGCACGAATTCCGTACCTTAAATGTAAATAACTCAAAATTTCAATATCATTGTCAAAGTAAAGTGCATATTCTAGCGATGACACTCTGTTTAAGCTTGTGCTTTTGTCATCCACCAAGGTTTCGCCGGGTTTTAAATGATGTCTGGTACCAGAAACACCAAACTGAATATGGTTTTTTGAACTGTGGTAATAAGAAAAATCTGCCTTGAGGGTAACATCTCTAATCCCCGTGAGCCATTCGTTATTATCGGTGGATTTGTTATTTAGACTTAACGAACTTCGGTAATTACTATAAATGGCCGAAAAGTTCATAAACAATTTTGGCGTGTACACATGATTTAGCCTAAAAGTTACCGTAGTATTGGTCCAATCGTTGGCGAAATTATCCTCTGAAAAAAGATGGTCGAAACCATGATAAAATGAGAGGTAAATACGGTCTTTAGTGCTTAATATAAAATTGGTCTTAAGGTTTATGTCGTAATAATTTGCATTTACATTAAAGTAACGAAAATCGTAGTTGAGCAAATCGACCAGACTTCTGCGGGCCGCAAAAAGAAATGAACTTTTGTTTTTTACAATCGGTCCCTCTGTCGCTAATCCTGCAGATAGCAGACTAAGCCCCCCTTTAATGTGGTAATCTGTTAAACTGCCCTCTGCCAATTTGGTATCTACTACTGAAGAAATTCTGCCACCATAACGAGACGGCATATAATCTGGATAAAGCTCCACATTTTTTAAGGCATCGATATTGAGGGTAGAAACCAGACCAAATAAATGAGAGGCATTATATATCGGTGCTTCATCAATCAATATCAAATTCTGGTCATAGCCTCCCCCCCTAACCGAAATTGCCGAACTGCCTTCAGATGCATTTTTAACCCCCTGTTCCATTTGTAGGGCTTTCATTGCATCAATTTCTCCAGCGAAATAAGGGATTTTCATAATATTCCGTATGGATGGTTTGATAATGGACTTCACCATCTCCAAAGAATCTTCGGAAGGGTTTTTGCCACTGATGCTTACCTGAGCCAACTCATAAACGTTCTTTTTTAGTCCAATGCTTAAATATCTGTCTTTTGTGTGCTTAATCAACTGGTTATCTTGCTTGTATCCAATAAAATTAACTATGAGCGGATAGTTCCCCTGCGGTAATGAGATTGAAAAATATCCATACTGGTTCGAAAATTGTTTTTCGTTACCAATTTCTAATAAGGCACCGATTAAGTTCTCTCCAGTTTCTTCATCAAAAACAATCCCGTTTAGGGTAAAAGGCACAGTAGCCTGTTTGTTAATTACAACTGAACCTGCGAGCATTTCGAACTCCAAACCACTATCTTTTAGTAAAAATGAAAGAATATTCCGAACGCGCTCGCTGTTAAAAATTTTGTCCTGAATTGCTTTTTGGGGAATAATCTCAGGCTCAAAGGCAATTGAGACCCCACTTTGTTTTTGGAATTTTTCTAGTGCTGTTCTAAGATCTGTATTTTTGAAGGAGATAGAAACTTTTCTCTCTAAGGCAGCATTTTGGGCAAAACAATATGGACCTGAGCACAAAAAAATACCCAACCAGGCTAAAAAACCAAGTATGAAATGTTGT
Source organism: Pedobacter nototheniae (assembly GCF_004335085.1). Classification (GTDB taxonomy): domain Bacteria; phylum Bacteroidota; class Bacteroidia; order Sphingobacteriales; family Sphingobacteriaceae; genus Pedobacter; species Pedobacter nototheniae. The sequence continues at coordinate 8,666 of NZ_RQRS01000033.1, forward strand.
CTCCTACTCAAAGGTTATCAATTATACCAGTGTTGCCCATTACTTTTTCTTTAGATAAATTGTCTGTCCTTTAGTTGTCTGCTCTAGTTGAAGCGCCTTGCACACCACAGTGATAATATCATTTAAAGATTTCTTTTTAAATTCCGCTGTAAAGCGACGGTTCTTAAGCAAGCTATCTTCAATAACAACTTTTTGATGATAGGCCAACGCCAGTGACTTTGCAACCTCGGCCAGGGTTGCATTGTTAAAAATGAGATGATGGTCTGCGTACGCCTTATAATTTGGATCCTGGATAATACCTTTTGCAATTTTATCCTGGCTGAAATTATAGTTTGCCAGTTCACCAGCTTTTAAATTTACCATTACAAAATTCGCATCGTTCTTGTTAATGCTTACCTCACCCTCATTAACCGATACGGTTAAATAACCAGCGGTAGAACCAATGTTAAAACTGGTACCAATATCTTTCACAACAATATTGTGATGCTCTATGCTAAAAGGGTATTTTCCATTGTGAACAACCTCTAAAAAGCATTCACCCTTAACCAGTTCTAATTTTCTTGAATGATTAAAATCTGCACTATAATAGGTAATCTTACTATCGGCATTTAGTGTGATTTTCGAACCGTCAGGAAGTGTGAAATGAATGGCCTCATTATTATTTGATGTTAAAGTAACCATGCGGGGAGCAGAAAAATAAATCGTGATCATCAATCCGACAACCAAAATAGCCGCTGCAGCTGCCCATCTTGAAACTTTAAGCGAAAGAATTTTAGTTTTTTTAACGGGTGGAAAATCAGACAATCCCATTTTGGAATGTAAAACCGATAACGAACTTTCTGTATCTAGCTTGCGGTATGTATCCAGTAGGTCGAGATTTGTAAAATCGCTTAAAACCAGCTGGTAAAACTCTTCATTTTCAGTTGTTAACTTTCGCCAGTCTGAAAGCTTTTGAGCATCGTTCACTGAGATATTGCCATCCTGCTCATCCAATATAAGTTGCAGATAAATTGATTCGTTAGTATTTGGGTCGAAATTCTCCATATTATAAGCTAGACAACATTAATATAAAAAAGACCTATAAAGAATAGTGATGAAAAACACGATGATAATCGCATGTTCTAGATTTTCCCTCAATTTTTTATATCCATAGGTGAGATGATTTTTAACTGTTTTTATGGAAATCCCTAGTCGTTCTGCTATTTCCTGTTGCTTTAACTTATCGAACTTACTCATTAACAATACCTTTTGGCATTGACCTGGAAGCCGGAGAATAGCTTTTTCGAGGGCCAAAAGTTGATTTTCAAGAATTTCTGCATCATTTAATTCCGTTTCATTTTCTATATCATCGCATTCAGATAATTCAATATGAACGGTAGTTATACGATCCCGTTTCAGCAAATTTAGCGAAGCGTTTACCACAGCTCGAGATAAATATCCAGAAAGAGAATAGGATAATTTTATCTTTCCAGCAAGATTCCAGATTTTAATAAATACATCATGAACCACTTCTTCTGCCATTTCTTCCCGGCGCAGATATTTATAGGAAATGGTAAAAAGCTTTTTATAATATTGCCTATAGAGTTTATCAAAGACGTGTCGATTTTGTATCGAAATCTCATTTAAAATCTCTTGGTCTTCAAATACCGTCGACATGATAAAAATACTTTTTAAGAATGATTAATTTGAAAAATGGCAGAAAAGCATAGGACAGCCTTACGCTTTATTATTATCTATTTCCCAAATTCCAGAACTTTGAAAGTTCCCGGAATCATTTTTGGGCGTTGTCCCTCAACAGTGCTTTTCTCAAAATTTGCTGTTGGAAGAAAAATGTGATGTGTAACGGCATCAAGGGCTATTGTCCTAGCTCCAGACTCAGATTTTATGGTTTCTTCTACCACGAATTTATCAGCTGAAACTTCTCTCACTACTGTGATGGTTCCTTCGCCGTTTGAGCTGTAAGCTAATTTTGTTGTTGCATCGAAAACCACACCGTCAGCGCCATCGCCAATTGGTAACTTAGCAATGTGTTTGCCTGTTTTAGCATCTAAAACAAGCATCACCTTGTTTGAACAAACCGTAAATAACCTCGAATTAGCTCGGTCTATTGCCAATCCTGAAGGCTCTTCGCCACCAACGAGTTTATAGCGAGATAATACTTTGAATGTTTTGCTATCAAAGCAAACAATTTCGCTCGTATCCTCAATGTTTACATAAATCTTTCCTTTTCCGTCAGAAACACCAGCCTCTGGCTTTCCACCCAATGGAATGGTTGCAACTACTTTATCTGTTTGTGGAACGATGACTGTAGCATCGTGGCTTTTGCCGTTAAAAACAAATACTTTTTGTGAATAGTCATCAAAAAAAGTAGCATCAGGGTTTTGTCCAACATTAATTTGCGCCATGACCGTTAGGTTTCTTAAATCAAAAACAGTACAAGTCCCCAATTTACCGTTCGTGGTATACCCTTTGCCTAAAGCACTTGCAATGGCAATTCCGTGTACGCCCGGTGTGTTGTGGATTACACCAACCGAATCGCCCGAAACTTTGCTCAAAACATTTACTTGGGTTCCGTGAGAAACAAAGAGGTTATTGTTCTTTTGGTCGACAGTCAGGTAGTCCCATCCTCCACTGCTCCCAATGCTGTGTGAAGCCAGCAAATGAATGCCTGTTTTCTTTTGTGCGCTTACCGATAGGCCTGTTGCAACCAATAAAGCGAGAGTTAAAATTTTCTTTTTCATCTTTTTAAATTTGTTTTGTGATGGAGCTACCATGATTTGATCATTCCACTGTGTGATTTTGAAAATCATTGCGGCTTCATTTTATTTTTTGAGTTGAATTTTAAACGATTGATATACTAAGTAACGGCCTGATTCTGTAGCAATTTGGGTTTTTAAGCTAATTCAAAATAATTGATAACGATTGAGGTAGAAATTAATAAGAAGATACAAACAGCAATAGCCAAGTAGATAACCAGCAACAACATCAGTAAGCCAGTGTGCGCCGAGGTAAACCCTGGATATCGAGACCAATATGATGATGGTTACACAAAATGTAGCAACAATCAACCTGATGATCAATGGTATTGTCTTCAATTTAAACATCAAAAAAACCAGAAACCCAAAGAAAACAGTATAAAAAAGGACGTGTCCGCTCGGAAAACTTTGTTGTCTTGTTATCTCGATAATCCTGACAAGATTTTTGGCAGGCCTTGGTCTGTTGATCAAATACTTTACAACTGAACTAAGCAGGCCTGAAATCATTGTAAAAAAAACAAATAAAGCCTCTCGCTTGAATTTGAAAAGCAAAAATAACAATGACACGACAGCTACAATTGGAATACTGTATTTAAAGTTGCCAAAACTACTTACAGCAGTCATAAAGGCATCAAAAAAAGCATTTCCATGTTCCTGAATTTCTAATGAAAACCATTTATCAAGAATTGTTGGTGGCAGCACTACAACGAAAACAGTTAATGCAATAAAACCTGTAAGCCAAATCCAAAAAAGGTACTTCAAAAACGGTCTTCGTAAAAATTGTAATTCAGTATTAGCCATTTGCATGCGTAGCCTTTTTTGAATAAAATTTACGAATAAGACTTGGTAATGCCACCAATAGCAAAGGCAATGCAACAATAAACCCACCGATTACGGCAATGGCCAATGGTTGGTGAAGCTGTGCTCCTGCACCAATACCCAATGCTAATGGCATCAATGCAATAATTGCTCCTAATGCAGTCATTAATTTAGGCCGTAATCTGGTTGAAATGGCAAAAGTAATTGCATCATCTACGTCTTTATCATGCAACGATTCCTTGAACTGTAAGAAAGTAAAAATTGCATTCTCACCGATAATACCTACGATCATAATAAGCCCTGTGTAACTGCCCACGTTTAGCGGCGTACCAGTTATAAACAATGCTAAATAACTACCTGAGATTCCCAAAACAGAAATCAAGAGAATTAAAAACGCTATTCTGAAATCCTTGAAAAGGAATAAAATTACGCTAAACACCAGCAAACTTGATGCAATAAGAATGGTCAGCAATTCAGAAAAGGACTGCTGTTGCTCTTTGTAGGCACCACCATATTCGATGTGATAGCCTGAGGGCAGGTTTACTTTTGATCTGATGGCCGATTGAATATCCGTCATCACACTCCCCAAATCGCGGTTATCTAACCTGGCAGTAATTACCCCAATAGTCTGCAGGTTTTCTCGCTCAACTTCGGCACTACCCGATTTAAGTTCAACTTTAGCCAAATTCTGAATTGGAATAGCTGTTCCATTAGGTAAAAAAATCTTCATCCTCGAGATATCTGAAATACTAAATTTTCTACTGCCCGGATAAACCATCCGGATGGGCGAAAGCTGTTGTTTATCATACAAATCGCCGATAACATTTCCTTGCATGCCCGTTTGAACCTGCAACTGAAACGACGCAGGCGTTACACCATATTGAGCAAGCATAGCAAAATTAGGCTGAACATTCACCGTTGGCCCCGACAACACAATCCCGTCAAACACATCGGCCGTTCCGCTTACCCTTGAAACCAGATCCGCTACCTGCTTTGATAAGCCCTGCAACTTTTGCTGGTCGTTACCAAAAATTTTAATCTCGATTGGCTGAGTCGAACTCATTAAATCGCCGAGCATATCGCCAATTACCTGGCCAAAATCAACCACTAATGCAGGCTGTGTACTTTCGATATGCGCTCTGATATCAGAAATCACTTCATCGGTACTTTTCGTTCTGTTGGTTTTAAGTTGGATAAGGTAATCACCCGTATTGGGTTCGGTGATGAAAAAGCCCATTTGCGTGCCCGTTCTTCTCGAATATGCCTGCACATCAGGAATTTTAACAATTTCTTTCTCTACCTCTTTCAACATCCTGTCGGTTTCTTCAAGCGATGTACCCGGAGGAGATGCATAATCCAAAACAATACTCCCCTCATCCATTTCGGGCAAAAACCCCGTTTGTAAACGAGGAAAAACGATTGCTATCGAGGCAATTAAAATCAACATAAAAACAAAACTGATGTACGGTCGCTGAATAAAATAACGCACCCAGTTTTGTGGCTTAACTTCATGTACAACAGCTTGCTTACCTGATGCATTGTTGTGTGAATCTTTTGTGAGCAACAGATAAATTACGGGCAAACCGATCCAGGTTACAAAAAAGGAGCAAACCAGGGTGATAATCATCGTGTTGGTCATTACCTGAAAATAGGATCCTGCAACTCCTGTCATGAGTACGAAAGGCACAAAGATTACAATGGTACTAATTGATGAACCCAACATCGCAGGGAAAAGATAATCAATAGCTTTGCTCAATAGGGTTCGGGTCGGTTCCTCAGGATGTTCCTCATGTGTACGGTGGATTTGTTCTACCACCACAATGGCATCATCAATAATCAATCCGATCGCCGCTGCAATTGCGCCCAAAGTCATGATATTTAAGGAGTAACCGATAGAATAAAGTACAATTACCGTTAAGCAAAGCGTAACCGGAATGGTAATTAATATCGTTGCGCTGGCTTTGAGCGAACGCAGGAAAATAATGGCCACAATGATGGCTAGGGCTAGTCCAATCCATAAACTATCGCGAACACTTTTTACCGATTCGTTTACAAAATCGGCCTGTACATAATAAGGTTTAATGGTAACACCTGCCGGAAGGATCTTTTTAAGCTGACTAACCTTTGTGGCCATTTGGCTCGAAAGGTCTACAAGGTTTGCATTAGGCTGTTTAATAACGGCAATTAAAATACCATCCTTACCGTTTGCATTTATCCTGGTGTACTCTACACTTTGCTGTATGCTAACTTTGGAAATATCGCTAACTTTTACGGTACGGTTTCCCTTTCTGGTGAGGACAAGGTCTTCGAGGTCAGTTTTGGTTTTTACCGTCGCATCGGTAACCGAAAGATATAAATAATTGTGGTCGGCTAAATAACCGTTCGATTTTATAAAGTTGGTTTGTGAAAGTACAGTGCTAATCTGGTCGGGCGATATACCAAGCGTCTGCATTTTGGCAACGTCAAGCTCAAACCAGAATTCTTTACTTTTTCCACCAATTACCCGAATTTCAGACACACCCGTAACTTGCGAAAGAAAGGGTTTTACGGTATAAGTGGCAATCTTTTTCAGCTCTACCGGTGAATAATTATGACTTTCCAGACTATAGCCGCTAACAGGTAAAATCGAGGGGTTCATTTTCTCAACCGAGATGTTAACCCCTGCCGGCAATGTTGCACTGATTTTGGCAATCTGCGATTCGATTTGTTGCTGGCTTAAATTGATATCTGCCCCCGGATTCATAAATGCCGAAAGCTCGCAACTTCCGCGACTCGTTTTGCTCCGAACCAATTGCAGATTTGGCACTTGTTTTACCGCATTTTCCAATGGACGGGTTACCGTAACGACCATTTTATCAACTGGTTGCAGTTCAGCATCGGCAATGATTTTAATCTTCGGAAAAGTGATTTCAGGAAAAAGCCCAGTCTTTAACTGCTGAAAAGAATAAACTCCGCCAACCAGAATAATGACTAGGACGGCCAGAATGGGGTTTCTATGAGAAATAAAAAAGTTCTTCATGGCTATTTCTGAATTTTAACTTTAGCCGTATCGGCAATCCCATAGTTACCCGATGTGATAATTCTATCCGTTTTAGAAAACTTAGGACTCAACACTTCAGTTGTACCGCTGTTTTCGATGCCTTTCTTCACATTTACTTTTATAGCCGTAGAATCGTTAATGAGTTTCATTACCCAAAACTCATCTTCCGTTTCGTTAGCCAATACTGCAGATTTTGGTAACACCTGTGCATTCGGGTGGCTGAGTTTGCTCAGTCTTACCTTTGCAATTAACCCTTCAGGAATATCTTTCCCTGATGGAACTTTTATAATATATCGCTGGGTTTGGGCCAATGAGTCAACAGCAGGCATTGTTCCGGAAACGGCTCCTGCCAACGAAGTTCCATCGGGTAACAATACATTCAGGTTTCCGTTTTGCTTAATGATTTGGTTAAGCTCGTAGGGCAGGTCTAACAAAAACACCAAACTATTGCGGTTGCTGATGGTTGCCAAAGCCTCACCATCCTGCACATAATCGCCTTTTTGATGATTAACCTGAACAATGATCCCGCTCTGCTCCGCCCGAATATTTGAAATCCCTGAAAACCTAAACCCAGGATCGAGTTTGTTTACGGTATTGCCTATAGACCTTGCCTCTTTGGTAATCAGCGTAAAGAGATTTTGTCCAGTGCCCACTTTTTGGCCGGTCCCGGCATTTGCCTTTTCGATATAACCGTTGATATTTGCCTTCACAAAACTCTTTTCCAAATAAGCAGATACGGCCGAAAGCTCAACATATTCAGTCAGTGAACTGTCGCCCACATGCGTGATTTGTACGGGTGTAACCGGAGATGGCGTATCTGCTGCAGCTTCAGGTGCTGAACTGCTACAAGAAGAAAACATGATTGTAACAGCCAGGCTGCCATAAATCAATTTTAAATATATGTTCATTATCGGTTCCAGTAATTGTATTGATTAATCAGTTTTAAGCGGTTAATGGTGGTTTGTCTGAGCAGGTTTTGTGCAGAAAGATAATTGTTAATGGCGATTACAAAATCAGCCACACGTAAATCGCCTGTATGCATCAGTTTACTATCCACATCAATCAGACCTTTACTAAACCTGATTTGGTCGTTAATTTTTCCAAAAAGCGCATCGGTTTGGTCAATTTGCTGACGTATTAAGTTAAGCTGTTGCGCTTGTTGCCGAACAAAAAACGCTCTATAATTTGATATGGTTTCAGAGGCCAGACTGAGTTTGTTGAACTGCATTTTTTTTTGATGACCATCATAAATAGGAAAAGAAAATGTAAACCCCACGCTGGCTCCAAAATTTTTATAAGGCTGAAGCGTTAGTGATGAACTATAACCGCCATTTGCATATACGCCAAGTTTTGGTTTATAATTCAGGCTGATGGAACTCCTTTGATTTTCGTTCTTCAAACTATCCAATTCAAATTTCCTTTTGAAAAAACTCGTTTCGGCAAGCAGCTTATCCGATTTAAGTTTCGGCTCCTCTAACCGGACTAACGTGGTATCGGTAATTCCGGATAAATAATTTAGGGTTGCCAAATCATTTTTATGCTGCAAGGCAGCTTGTTGTAAGCTTAATTCCTGCTGCTGCAGTGTAACCAAAAACGTTAAATATTCTGATTGCTTGTAAATATTACTTCTGGTTAAAGTTTTAAGCAAAGCTTCTTCTTTTCTAAGTAAAGCAACAACCTCACTGTTAAAACCAACCTGGTCTTGACTGGCAAAAGCTAAAATATATTGGTCGGCAATGGAACGATTTAAGTCGAATGTCGACACTTGACTTGCATACCTAATGGAATCGCTTAGTAGTTTTACCCCTTGCAGTTGGTTATTAATACGTTTCTTATTCAATAAATCGTAATTCACATTGAGTAAGGCGTCTAATGATTGTCCGTTGGTGATGACACCATCGTAACCATATCCTTGAATAATGGGTGCGTACAATCCGGTTGAAGTTCCTCTAATCTGGGGCTTTGCTATTGCCCGAACAATAAGGCTATCGATACCCGCAGATTTACGCTGGTTTTCTAAATCCTTAAGTACGGGACTTGTAATTTTTGCCTGGTTGAGAAAAAAATCAAGATTTTTTGTTATCACTTGTGCCCTCCCTAAAAGGGCGGAACACACAAGCACCAAAAGAAGAAAATATTTATAATCAGGCTTCATTTTCTAAAAATTTATTTCGGCTAAACAAGGCAAGAAGTGTCTTGATGTAAGCTAAATTAACAGCTAATCTTGGAGCAATTCTGTAGTTGCCTTTTTAGCTTGATATATGTAGCCCTTGCATAAGTAAACATAGAATTTACGTACCGGACGAGCGCCATTATAGATGAAAATAGGTTTTAATTGCGTAACAGAACTGAAATAGGATTTCAACAAATTATTTGGAACTGTATCTTTTTCGCTGTTTTTAAATCTGGGGTCAGAGTCAATAAAAATAGCACTCTTTCCGTTTAACAAGGACAAATCAGTCCCTATAAAATCAAACTGCAAGGCATTCTGGCCAATTATGTTTTGTCCATAAATAAAGGAATCGTTGTAAAGATTTAATTCTCCAGCAGTTTTATAGCTATCAGCAGAAAAAACAAAATCTACCTGATATTCACTTTTAATGGCATTTGTTTTTTTTGAAAGCGACTTCCATCCTACCCAGGTATCATCTGACCTAATTTGAACAGGATAAAATAAAACTTCAACCAGCAAACCTAGGTGCACAATGAACGAAATAATCACCTGCAAGTTAATCCATTTTCTGTTGATTAAACTTCCTGCCAAAATAGTTCCGGTGATGTATGCCGGCATCATCCAGTTTATCTTAATCCAATAGATTGGCGAGAGCAGTAAAAAAGTTAAAAATATGGGAAGAAAGAAACAGAGTAGAAAAACGCCGGTAGTAGACATTTCACTCCATTTCGAAGCATAACTTCTAATAAGCTGAACCACGGAAACGATAATCGAAATAAAAAGCACGGGGATTAAAAGGGCTAGCTGATGCCCAAGAAGACCTAAAATAAATTTTGGTTTTAAGGTAAATGCGGCCGCCTCGTGCATACGTTGGCTACCCTGAAAAGCAAAAGATGCAAAGTGATTTTCTATATTCCAGATAATGACAGGTGAGGAAACTGCAACCATTATTAAGCATGTTAACCATGGCCAAAAAGTTAAAAGGTACTTTCTGTTAGAATCTGATAACAATAAAAAAAGTATCATTCCGGCTGGAAGAAAAACCGCGGTGTATTTACTATCGAAAGCAAGGCCCATTAAAACCCCGGCCAGGAGCCAGTATTTTTTCTTTTGATTGAAAATGGCCTCATAAAGTGCTATAAGCGAAAGGCTCCAGAAAAATAACAGGGGCGTGTCCGGTGTTGAAACCAAAGAAAGGATGCTCACCATTAATGTACTCAAAAAAAGCACTATGATCTTTTCGGCCTCAAATTTTGGAAAAAGCCGTATGGCCAGTTTATATACTGCAATACAGGTTAAAGCCGTCAAAACAGAATCGGCCAGTTTGATGGCAAAAACGTTTTTGCCTAAAACAGTTGTGAAAAGCCATAACAGATAAGCAATAGCAGGTGGGTGGTCGAAATAGGAAAGGCTTGGATGCTGAGAATAGAAAAAATAATAAGCATCCTGTGGCATAGGGCCCATTATCCAAATAGAAATAAGCCTGATGAAGACGATGGCTACCAACATATAGAATGGTACTTTCCCAATAAAGGAACCTTGGATTCTATTTATGAAATTCATGATAAATATTAAATTACGATGAAGTAAAACCTATAAGTAATAGTCGGGAAACTGGGGCATCTAAAATCTTCCGGAAAGCATTAAGCCCGATGCCCCGGGTTGGTAAAAGGGCATTAAGGTAAATTTGCTATCCTTCTTTTTATTGAAGATCTGTTTCATGTAAGGATAAACGAGGTAAGCAATCTTAGTAGATGCGATACCGAATCCGGCACCGGCAACAACATCACTAAACCAGTGTTTATTATTGTACATTCTTAATGCTCCGGTGGCAGTGGCCACAAAATATCCTGCATAACCAATCCATGGGTTCACATCTTTATATTCCTGATGCAAAAATTCCGCAGCCATAAATGCAGAAGCGGTATGGCCCGAAGGAAAGGAATTTGTACCCGAAAGATCAGGCCGCATACGCCCTATACCTTGTTTGACAAAATGTGTAGAAACACCCATAATAGCTGCAGAAGTTACATAAAGCATCGATGCATCAAAAAGATTATGTTTCCCTTTGATACCGGAAAGGTTTAATGCGAATACAGCGGCGGCTGGCGCAAACTGTAAATAATCATCAACGTGTGCAGCAAATAATGGATGGTCTTCCTGTAATTCGCCCTTTGTACTAACATCGAGCTGTTTTAAAGCACCGTTATCGTAAACAGCAGCAAAGCCATAACCAGCTAGAACAACTGGGGGAATGAAAGTTGCTACCTTAAATTTCTTTTTCGGAATCGAATTCCCTGAATACCATCTTCTCAAAGAATCTGGAGCGGAAGTGGTTTTCAAAGAATCTACATTTTGCGCAAATGAAGATAATGTTGCTGCCATAGACAGCAACATTATATAAAAATACTTAGCCATTACTAAGGTTTTACAGGATGACCGCTTGCATCAAACAATAAATCTTTTCCCTTTACTTCAGCCTCGTAATTTACGGTTCCATCAGCTTTGGTAATTTTTGCTGCCTCAGCAACTTTCATACCTTTTAGCTTAGCCATAACAGCTGCCGGAAACTCACTTGCCTTAATAGAAACTTCTGTTTCCAGCAAGGCACCGGCTACTGAATAAACTTCCGAAGTTTCCTTTCCATTAAAGGTAAAGCCAGCCTCATAGTTTTGTTTTTCCATCTCCCAATTTACTTTAACACCGGGATGACTTTTTGTGAAAGCAGTTTTAACTGCAGCCGGCACTTTTGCTGCTGCAACCTTCTGTGCGAATGTAGCGGTAACCATACCGCCCATCAATAAAAAAATTCCAAAAATCTTTTTCATAGTTTTTATTTTTTCATCAAAACTATAAAGCAATTATGTAGGAATTCTGTAGTTAATATTCAGTATCGAAAAAAACTGAAAAAATATGCAATTTGTTTATCTGTTTGTACGAAATCTCATATCCATATAGGTTACAAACTTGTTTGGCAATGGCCAGACCAAGTCCCATCCCTTCCGATTCACTAGATTTAGAAAACCGGTCGAAGAGCCTATCTTTCGCATCAAAATCTTTCCCGGTATTAGAGACCACTAATGCGGATTTGGAAAGTTCGATTATAAATTTGCCACTTTGTACATTGTGCCTTACTGCATTGCTAAACAGGTTGTTTAACAATATGTCTGCCAGATAACGGCTCATTGTTAATGTTTTTTCCGTTAGTTTAACTTCAACAGTTAATCCATCTCTTTCAAAAAGCTCCTGAAACTGTCTTACTTTTGATTCTACCAGACCTTTTAGATCAATCTCCTGGGTATCCGGAATTAAGTTGTTCTCGATTTTAGCTAATAACAGTAGGGATTGGTGCAGGCGCGAAAGCCTGCCCGTTGCCTGATAAATATCTTCCAGTAATGCGCCTTGCTGTTCGGTGAAGGTTTCAGTTTGAAGTAAAGAGTCAAGCTTAGAATTAATTACCGCCAGTGGTGTCATCATTTCATGCGAGGCATTATCAGTAAAGCTTTTAAGTTCCCGATAATCTTGTTTCACCCGTTCGGCCATATCATTTACCGATTGATTAAGCTCAATAAATTCGTCTATTTTGGTAGGCTCCTCTTTTATTGCCTCCATTTTTGTTACCTCAAATGTCTTCATTCTTTTGAGTGTGTTGTAAAATGGTTGCCAAAGCCTGCTCAATACAAATCGGTTGATTAAAAAAAGTGTCCCAAGTAAAATCATGGTCACCCCTAAGGTTATCAACAGAATCACCCTCACCAAATCTTCTGATTCTACTCTCGATTTTGTAATGGTAACCAATATATTTTTACCTTTTAAATTCACTGTAGTCACCAAACTTCTTCCGGGCTCTTCCTCATTTTCCTTTGTATTTAAATAGGTGGTGTAGCTAAATTCGCGGATATCGTTTGCGTTACCTGGCGACTCGGCATAAGAAATCTGCTGGTCGAGATAGCTAGCCGGTAATGGCAATTTTTGATATGTATGTGTGTATTGTCGGATCTCATTTTCCTCAACTGCTAAATCCTTATCGAGTTTATTGGTTAAGATAAGGTGTATAAAAAAGTAATAGATTACACCTGTTATAATTAAAATGATTAGCGAGGTGAGCATATTCACCCTGTTGTATCGGGTAGATAACTTCATATCGAGGTAAATTTGTAGCCAATGCCATAAACAGATTTAACGTAATCTTTTGCTCCTGCCTCGGCAAGTTTCTTCTTCAAATTTTTAACGTGTGTATAAATGAAGTCGAAATCATCAGAAAGATCCATTTCATCGCCCCAAAGGTGCTCGGCCATTGCATTTTTAGTGACCACCTTGTTTTTATTTGATAAGAAATATACCAGCAAATCGAACTCCTTTTTGGTAAGCGTCACCGGCGTGTCGTTTACCGTAATCTTCATCGCAGAAACATCTACTTTAATTTCATTAAACTGGATAATGTTATCACCATCAAAATTTTTGCGCCTTATGATAGCGCTCACTCTGGCTTTTAATTCTGAGAGATGAAATGGTTTTACTAAATAATCATCTGCTCCTAAGTCCAAACCAGAAAGTCTGTCATCGAGCGAGTGCCTCGCAGAGATAATAAGCACACCATCTTTCTTATTCATTTTCTTTAATCTGGAGAGCAGTTCAAGGCCTTCTCCTCCAGGCAACCCTAGGTCCAAAAGAATACAATCGTAAGTATATAATTCAATTTTTTCAGTTGCAGTTTCAAAATCAGCAGCATGCTCGCAAACATTTCCTTCACCAGTAAAATAGGCTAAAATGCTTTCATAAAGTGCTTGTTCATCTTCAATAACCAATATTTTCATAGTGTAATTTACTTTCTTTATCTAAATACAGACAATATTTTGAAGCTAACTTATGCGGTTTTTAAGACTTTCTAAATTAAATTTCTTTTTTTCCTGAAGAACCTCTTTTCCATAAGGTGTAAAATATTCATGCGCAGAAAGCATGTTGAAATTTAGTGTATCCCATTCAAGGTTGGTATAAAAAAGGTTTAGATTTGTTTCCCACTCTGCCTTAAGTCTATCCGCGTAATCTTGATAATCGCGGAGTGCAAAATGATAAAAATCAGCATCACAGATCACCATTTGCAATTTATTTTCAGGCTGTTGCGGAAATTTAGTAGCTTTTATACATCCTTTAACGACTTCTATCTTTTCAGGCTCCAGTCCATTTTCAGTTAAAAATTCGGCTGCAATGTTAGCGCTTTCTTCTTCGTGGCCTACGTATTTCTCTGTATAGCCAACATCATGCAGAAATGCTGCCAGAATGAGCAAAAAGCATTCATCATCATTAAGACCAACCGCCCTTCCAATAAGTTGTACACCTTCAACCACCAGTAAAGTATGCTCAAAATTATGAAAATACATTTTATTAGAAAGCCGGCTTTTTAAACGGTCTTCTACAAAACGCTCAACCCTTGTCAGTAAGATTTCCTCAGTTATGTTCATATTGCATCCTAAATCTAATACAATAGTAAAACTGAAATCTGGAGTAAATCTGTAGACTATGCCTTAAGAAACTGGAAAATGTCTGCTCTTTGTAATTGTATTGCTTTAATAAAAGTATTCTTTATTTATTTCTGTCAAACAGATTATCTACAGAATTGTAAAATATTTTTGTATAAATTTAATTAACGTATTATGTGGAGATACTATGCAATTCTATCAGCTTTTTTTGCTGCAGCTACAGCAATTCTTGCCAAAATTGGTATAAAAGGTGTAAATGGAAATCTGGCTACGGCGATTCGCACCTTTGTGATTTTGTTCATTGCCTGGGGAATTGTTCTTGCGACTGGTGAAATTTCAGAACTCAAAACATTGAGCAAAAACAACCTTATTTTCCTTGGGCTTTCTGGCGTCGCAACAGGCTTATCATGGATTTTTTATTTCAAGGCACTGGAAACAGGTGCTGTTTCAAAAGTAGCTCCAATTGATAAATTAAGTGTTGCAATAGCAATGGGATTGGCTTTTTTAATACTAAAAGAACCAATTGAACCTAAAACGCTCATCGGCGGATTGATGATTGTGGGTGGAAGCATTGTTATACTTTTATAATATTGAAGTAATAATCATTACCAATAATTTGGCTCTATGAAGATAAACTGTAATTATTCCATTACAATCTAGAATAACCGTGATAGAACCGTGTTCTTCAGTTTTGCAACAGAATCTCAGGAGATATTTGCATTAACAATTATTTAACCAAGTTACATGCGACACGTTTTATCAATCATTCTCATTTTCAGTTTTTTCACCAATTCATTTGCCCAAAGTAGCCCCGGTAAATCAAAAATAACAGGAATTGTTATAGATGCAACCACAAGAACACCAGTAGATTTTGCAACCATCACAGTATATCAATCAGGCTCTAAAACCCCAATTAATGGCATTAGTTCCGACCCAAATGGGAATTTTTCAGTTAGCGGCCTTACTTCCGGAACTTACAGGGTAACCATCGATTTTATAGGTTACACCCAAAAAGTATTCGATCCGGTAACCGTTTCAGCTCAAAATCCTGTTATTGGGCTTGGAACCATTTTATTGGCATCAAAAGATGCTAACTTACAAAGTGTCACCATTACAGCAAAAACCCCGATTATCGAAAATAAGATAGATAAAACCATTTACAATACCGCCAACGACCTTACCGCACAAAATGGCGTAGCGCTTGATGTATTGAAAAAAGTTCCTATGGTGAGTGTTGACATAGACGGAAATGTTGAACTTCAGGGCAGCGGAAGTGTTCGTTTTCTAATCAACGGAAAGCCATCGAGTATTTTTGGAGCAAGCCTGGCCGATGCCTTGCAATCTATCCCGGCAAGTCAGATTAAAAGCGTTGAAGTAATTACCAGCCCAGGCGCAAAATACGATGCTAACGGAACAGGAGGTATCATTAACATTGTACTAAAAGACAATAAATTTCAGGGTATTAACGGAAGTGCCAATTATTCGATAGGTACCAGACTTCAAAACGGTTCGGTAAACCTAAATGTTAAAAAAGGTAATTTCGGTGTCGGTGTATTTTTCAGTGGCAATCAACAATTTAATACGGTTACTGAAAGTTCTTCTAACAGGGTTTCATATAATGTAGCCAGAGACACTATAAATAATTTCTTTCAGAATGGAAGCAGTCCGCAGAAAAGAGCAAGTTATCAAACTGGATTAAATCTTAACTGGAGCATTACGCCAAAAGATGAACTTACCGCTACTTTGGGATACAATCATTTTAACAATAATTCAAGTGGAACAACCAGTCAGATTCAGCAATATCTTATAGCGGCATCAGGAAATACCATATCAGATACAAGAAGTCTTCGAAATTCGGCCAGTAATTTCAGTGCCAACTCTACTGATGTAAGTTTAAGCTATAAAAAGAGTTTCAAAAAAGAAGGCCATGAATTAGACTTTCTATATAATGCAAGTTTTGGAAATAACCTGGTAAATGCTTCGCAAATTTCGAGTTATGGAAACCACAATCTGCAAAATACCGGATTAAACAGCACCAACCCGGGTAAAGAGAAGGAAACCGAGATTTCGGTGAATTATACCTTGCCTGTAAACAAAAAGTTAACCATAGAAAGTGGTGCAAAAGTGCTTATCGATAATCTTAACAATAGTGTTGTAACCGATACTTTATTGGCAAATAGTTCTTACATTAATAATGCTAACCAAACTTACGGCTTTAATTATAAGCGAAATGTATATGCCGCTTATCTTTCTGCATCTTTTTCACTTTTTAAAGATTTCATTACAGGAAAAGCTGGCTTGAGATATGAGAGAACCGGAAAGGTAGCTGATTTCTCTGGTGCTGCAATTCCTGGCTATAACACTTTTGCACCATCATTTACCTTGCAACATAAACTTGATGACAGCCAATCGATAAAGCTATCATACACATACCGCATTGAACGACCAGATTACGGAGATTTAAACCCGTTTTATAACATCAGCGATCCGCACAATATTAGTACAGGGAACCCACTTTTAAGACCTGAGATCGGCAATAATGTTGAGTTGGGTTATAGCAAAACTTTCGAAAAAGGTGCTAATATTTATTTTGCAGGGTATTACCGTCGCAATACCAACGATATGCAACAACTTACTACTTACTACGATGTATTAACCATAAATGGTGTAGACTATTCGGCCGTTGCTTTAAGCCAGCGAATGAATCTTGGTTCGCAAACTAGTATTGGAGCCAGCCTTTTTGCATCAGTTCCGGTAACCGAAAAACTTAATTTACGCACAAACATTCAGGCAGGAAACAGGAACAATGTTGCTCCGGGACTTACTAGCGTAAGTGCATTTGCCTACAGAGTGAACTTAAACGCCAGTTATCAATTTGGTGGAAATTTAATAGCAGAAGTATTTGGTAACTATAATTCTTCGCAAAGAAACTTTAGGAGTACCAGACCCTCGGTATTCAACTATAGCTTGGCCATCAGAAAACAATTCTTGAATAAAAATGCAAGCATAGGCTTAACTGCGGCAAACCCTTTTAACCGTTACATAACTCAAATTCAAACCAGTTTTGGCCCGAATTTCGACCAAACCAATATTAGACTTGTACCTGTTCAGTCATTTGGATTAAGTTTATCATATAAATTTGGAAAGCTTCAATTCAAAAAAGAATCTAAAGAAGATAATGCACCACAGCTCCCAGATGTTGGTGGAAATGGAAAATAAATAGAATTTAGCTAAAACAATTGTTAATGAAATTACCTCAGAATCTATTCTTTGCCTTCAAATAAATTCTGGGTGACGCACATTCAGATGAATACCTTAAGGGGCATACAAATGGTTGCCCTTTTCATTTAATCAATTTTCTATATGATTTCACTATTTAACAGCAAAACCATAGGTTCAGAATTTCTACAGATTTTGGTTTTAGATTGCAATCGGAAAACTTAATCCATGAAAATATCAGATAACTTCATCTGTATTTTCATGGATTTTAAAACTAAATTCTGATGAAAAATTACAAGCACATTTTAAGGCTTTTCTGCCTTTCTATATTCTTGCTGGCCGACGATGTTTGCGCACAGGAAAAAAAAACCAGCATATCAGGCCAGGTTAAAGAGGCCAAAAACAAACTCACTTTACCTTATGCCAATATCATTCTTAAAAAAGTTGGAGATGATAAATTTTCTGGCGGAACCATTTCCGATGACCAGGGACGTTTTGTAATGAAGGATGTTAATCCTGGCAACTATCACCTTCAGGTGAGCATTGTGGGTTATATGCCTTTTCAAAAGGAAATCACCGTTGGCAGTTTAAGCCCCTTTATTGATTTGGGTATTATCGAACTTACCGAAGATGCTCAAAATCTGCAAACCGTAACGGTACAAGGCACAAGCAATGATGGGCTTTCGTCAAAACTGGATAAAAAAACCTTCGATTTAAGCAAAAACACGAGCCAGTTAGGCGGTTCTGTTTTGCAAGCGATGCAAAATCTCCCGGGCATTAGCATTCAGGATGGAAAAGTGCAACTCCGTGGTAACGATAAAATTGCGGTATTAATCGATGGAAAACAAAATGCTATTACTGGTTTCGGTAGTCAAACAGGATTGGATAATATTCCTGCATCAGCCATTGAAAGAATTGAAATCATCAACAATCCGTCCTCAAAATACGATGCAAACGGTAATGCCGGAATTTTAAACATCATTTATAAAAAAAATAAACAAGAGGGTTTTAATGGTAAGGTTGGTTTAACAACTGGTCTTGGTGCAATTTGGTTGAGAAAAGAAAACCTGCCGGGAATTAGCCCTCAATATCAGTCAACACCGAAAATTAATCCATCATTATCGCTTAATTATAGAAAAGATAAGCTTAACACTTTTGTTCAGGCCGATTATTTATACACGCAAACCTTAAACAAAAACGAGTTTTCGCAACGCATTTACACCGATGGAACAATATTAAACCAACAGGTAAAACGCAACAGAACCACCACTTTTACCACAGTAAAATCGGGTTTTGATTATAACCCAAATGACCACAATAGCTTTATCATATCTGGCTTTTTCAACCGTGAAAAAATCGGCGATTTAGGCGATATTCCATATTTCAATAGCGATTATTCTGTGAGAAATCGATTATGGCAATTTGTTGAAGATGAAGTAAAATATACCGCAACGGGCTCTGCAAACTATCAACATAAATTTGTCCAACCCGGACATACTTTAAGTGCTGGTTTCAATTATACCTGGCATAGGGAAGATGAAAAGTATTTTTTCAAAAACATTATGCCAACCTTTACTGGAGAGGATTCATTTAAGCTTTTGTCTGATGAGCATGTTGCCGATTTAAACATCGATTATATACGCCCGTTAAAACAAGGCCGCATTGAGGCTGGCTTAAAATATAGAAACCGCTTTATCCCAACGGATATGCAGTTTTTCCCTGGCATAAATTCGCCCATTGATGTAAACGCTGGCGGTTGGGCAGATTATAGTGAACAAATTCCTGCCGTATATGGAAACTACGTTTACGAAGATAAAAACATTGAGCTTGAGGCGGGTTTACGCGTTGAATACGTTAAGGTAGATTACAAGGTAAATCCGAACCATAATACGTATAAAAGTGACGGTTATGAGTATTTTAGACCATTTCCGAACTTAAGACTTGCTTACAAAATTAACGAGCGCAATAGGTTATCTGCATTTTACAGTCAAAGGGTTGATAGGCCAAATGAGGTAGACATCAGAATATTTCCAAAGTATGATGAGCCTGAGCTTTTAAAGGTTGGCAACCCTACTTTAAGACCTCAGTTTACCCACATGATGGAACTGGGCTATAAAAACAATTGGGAAAAAGGTTATTTCTATCTCTCCGGATTTCATAAAATTGTAAATGGAACAATTACCAGAATAGCGACAATTGTCCCCGGTAATACCATTGTTTATAACATTTTCCAAAATGCCGGAAGAAGCTACAATACCGGAGGCGAATTATTAATTCAGCAGGAATTAACACCATGGATATCTATGAGCATTAGCAGTACCATTTACCAAAATACCATCAATGCTTTTACGGTCCAAAACCAATATCCAGTACCAACAACTTATAGCATTCGAAAAGAATCTATATTATCTGGAAACCTGAAGTGGAATGCGCAATTAAAACTGGATAAGAACACAGACATCCAACTTTCGGCTACCTACCTCGCTCCCGATTTAATTCCACAAGGAAAAATTGGCTCGAGATTTTCTGCTGATTTAGGCATAAAAAAACAGATCCAAAATGGAAAAGGTGAGCTATTTTTAAATGGTAACGATATTTTTAATACACTAAAAATTAAAAGGGATATCAATGGAAATGGATTTCGTTTAACGAGCACAGATTATTATGAAACACAGATTTTTAGATTAGGTTACAGTTATAAATTTTAAAGGTCTGCTTTTTATCTGCTAATAATTATGAATACCAAAAACTCAGATGGTGCGGTCAGTTAAAATGATCACCTGAAATAAAGAAAGTCAAAATACTTATGCGCCGGTGCAAACTGCTCATAGTCATCGACGTGCGCGGCAAAACGGGGATGATCTTCCTGAAGTTCATCTTTTGGACTGATATCAAGCTGTTTGAGCTCCAGTTTGTTGTGGAAAGCTAAAAAACGGTAACCCATCGGGACTACAGGCAATATAAACCTTATCGCACTGATCCGGCTTTATTAATTTGAAGGTCTCTCTACAGCCTTGAAGCTGTAGAATCCATCAGAATTTCAGGAGCGAACGCTGCAGCGCCCTACAGGGTATTGCAAAACGGCGAAAAGAAGAACGGATAATAAATACCGGTTTATTAATTTGCTTTGCCTGCCTAATACCTTCCTTATATCCAAAATAGGCATCAAGTCTGAGTGGGGCATGGAATTTAATGCCATCTTTGGGCGGTCCATTTCCTAAGCTTACCGGCGCAGATTTAACTGCTAGTAGCCCCGCGGTATAAAGGTCGAAATACTGTGTACCTTGGGTAGGGAGAAACGCAGATACACTTTTTAAGGGTACACCCCACATGCCCGAGATGAGAATCACGGTAAATGCAAGTACAACTACAGCGCATCAGCACCAAATATAATGGTAACCAGCAGTCCTAATACCACATAAATCAAGATTATGAAAAACCCGTAAAGCGATGCCTTCCAAAAAGCCCTTTCCTTTTCTGCACCTTTTGTAAAAAAACTAACGGCTAAGGGAAGTATTGGAAAGACGCACGGCATCAATAGGGCCGCCGTGCCACCGACAAAACTGGCCAAAAAAATTCCCCAGATGGTTCTGAGCTCCGCTTTCTGTGCCACAGGTACTTTTGTTTGCAATATAGCACCTGATTTTGCGCAATCTTTCGAAACAGGGCTTTTAATTGTTGCGGCGGAACCCTCTGGAAAACCTTTGATTTCGGTAAAAACAAGTTCATCAGGAGTCTTTTCCTGCTGCCTGCCCTGCAGAATATGTGCCGTAGCAAAGAGCAATAGCGTCCCAGGACAAATCTTTTTAGGTTTATCATCATCAGAATTATATGTGTGCGTTATTGTTTTAACGAGCCTTATTTAAACTTGAGGTTCAATGAAACGATATCGGAAACCAGGCTTGTTGAACGCGAGTAGTGGCCATACCTCAACTCGAGCATATTCAGTCTTTGCCAGCCAAAAACACCCTTAGGGGGCGCAAAGCGAATACCTGCGCCATAAAAATCACTGGTAAGTGTCGATAGGTCATAATCGCTGGTAAAATATTGTTCGGATGGCGAATGCTGGCCATAAGGTGCAAAGTATTTGGTTCCCACCTGATTGTTATAACGATAAAAAGGGCTTATAGAAAAGAATGAATTGATCTTTATCGGTATTTCAAGCTCTGCAGTATGCGCCCTTATTCCCCAGTTATCCATATAATAACGGTAAAAAGTCCGGATCACAAAACGGTCATCCAAAAAGTAGTTCATGCGTAATCCGATAGGAAGTTTGTAACGCTTATCGGGCAGAGTTTCTGAACGCAGCGAACCATCGGTAAAATAATCACGCTGGTATCTGGTGGCGAGCAAGCCTTTCTGATAGGATGGTTCCAGGATCAATGAAGCCTGAAATTTCTGCGAAATTACCTGCGAGAGCGAAAAGGATGCACTGAATGAATTTCTTGGCGCAGTATCATATTGTTCCCCGCCCCTCCCGGTATTACCCGTTCGCAGTTCTACTGGCAAGATGACCGTCCACTGATCCAAAAATGCCTGGAGCTTAAAGTCGAACTGGGTATTTTTATCTTTTGATAATCGGGTCAGATCGAAAGCTGCTCCCATTGACTGGTAATCGAACTCTGTTGAATAGGATCCTGTGAAACCAAAGGAATTCCCGGTTTCTTCATTGGAGTGTGTCCATTTTAAGGAAGGATAAATACGGGTATCTGCTGAAGATGCTGAAGAAATGGTATTCATATCGATTTTATCTGAAGATGCCGAAGTATAATGATCTACTCCAAGCTCAAAAAGAAAAGTATTTTTTCTGCCCCTCTTATTGAATTTGGACATCTGCAGGTCGATGGTGTTGGCAAAATCGCTCAGTTTCTCTGTGCCTATCCCCCCTGTAACGGCAGAATTATTTCCATTTTGGTGGTAATATGCCGAAACCAGGTTAATCTCATCGATTTTAAGTTTTCTCGACTGGTACTTACTGCTGTCTGCTTTTGCAGGTTCAGGCCTGGTTTGCGCATAAGTGCTCAATATACCGAAGTACATAAAAAGCACATGAAGATATATTTTTTTCATTTTCTGATCCTAATTAGTTACAGCCACAACCGCCACCACTCTTGCCACCATTTGCACCTGAGGCGCCCTCGCGGTAAAGCTGAAAACTCTGTTCAAATTTCTGGGCCTTTCGGGCTGAAAGGATCATGTCGGCATCATTAATCTTGTTTTTTTGATAAGGTTTTACGCTGCTGCAGGCAGTTAGCATACTGCTTAGTAGAGTTACGGCAAGCAAGGAAAGGACAACTGTTCTGGAAATTTTCATATTTATATCACATTAATATTGTTTGAGGTATACATCCGATCATTATCATCGATAACGATACAGGCCACTTGTTTAATCTGGTTAATCAGCTCCAGCCCTATTTTTACGCCCATTACCACAACCGGCGTAGCCAGGGCATCAGCAAGCTCGGCACTTGGGCAGATGATGCTCACACTTTTTACACCGCTTACCGGCAGTCCGGTTTTGGGATCTATGGTATGGGAATAGCGTTTGCCATTGATCGTCACAAATTTTTCGTAACTGCCCGAAGTGGCAATGGCAATGTCACTGATCTTTAGTGCAGAAAACGGTCTATCGGTCTGTTCGGGGTCCGCAATACCCACGGTCCATGGATGACCGGTACTTTGAGTCCCCCAGGTAATCAGATCTCCTGCCGCATTCACAATCCCGCTTTTGATGCTCAGTTTTTGTAGCACCAATTTTGCCTTATCGGCTGCATAGCCTTTCCCTATTCCGCCAAAACCGATACGCATGCCTTTATTTTTTAAAAACACAGTCGATTCCTCCTTATTCAGCACCATATTTCTGTAATCGATGAGTCCAACAGACTCCAGCGCGGTTGCTTCATCAGGAAGACTGGTCATACCCGGATCAAAGTTCCAGAGCCTTTTATCTATCGATCCGTAAGTAATATCAAAAGCCCCATCTGTAATTTCTGATATCCTGACAGACCGCTCAATAAGACTGATCACTTCCTCGTCTACTTTTACCGGACTTAAACCGGCATGTTCGTTTATCAGACTGGTTTGGCTGAGATCGCTGAAAGTGGTGAGCAGGTATTCTATCCTTCGCACTTCATCTATTGCGGCATCTATGGCCACATTGCCCTCCTGCTCGTGCTCAGCGATCACAGTAAACTCAAACCGGTTTCCCATGAGTTTTAGTATCCGGTTTACAGAAACAGCTTTAGCCATTCTGAGCTTTATTTTTTTAGTTTATCGATTTCGGAAACAAAAGCCTGCGGACTTTCATCAGGAAATCCGTCCCAGCTTTTGAGCACCTTTCCATTTTCATCAACCAGAACCGTGTATGGAAACTTACCGTCCTTATTGTACAACTCGGCCAGTGATTCGTTAAGTTTAATTTGTTCCTTAGGAAGCTGGTTTTTCTTCTGCCTTGGAAAATCTGCCCTTACGAGTAAAAGATTGGCAGCAGCATATTGTTCAAAACTTTCGGATTCTAAAATCTCTTTGCGCAGGCGGATGCAGGGACCGCACCAATCGGATCCGGAAAAATTGATGAGGATCTGTTTATGTGTGGTCTTAGCCTGTTTCTGCGCTTCTGTAAAGTTTACCATCCATGATGCCGGAATGGTCAATAGCCCCAATAGGGCAACAAAAAGTAGTTTCATAATCTTAAGAATAAACTTTTAAAGTAGTCCCGGTAAGCTGGGTATTATAAACGGTTAAGGCGCGTGATGCTGGTCCATTGGTTACTGCGCCGTTTTCAGAAAAGGTTGCGCCATGGTTGGGGCAGTAAAAGCGGCTGTTTGCCGATTGGTAAGTCAAGGTATAGCTTTCATGTGTGCACGATCGCTGTACAGCAATATAAGCCCCTGTTTTTGTTTTAGCGACAATAACACCATTTGATACCAAAGATCCACCATTGCTTAGTAGAGCTGCATTGGCAGCGAGGCTTAAATCGAGCGTAAAGTTTACGCCAGTTGGCCCGGTTGTATCCGTAGTGCTGTTGCCATCGGTTTTTTTGCAACCGATACAGTTTATAATTGCGAAGGCCGCTGCACTCATCCCGATGCTGTTAAGAAAATCTTTCCTGTCCATATTCTTTTTATAGTTAAAATGCGTAATGCAATGAAATATTCGGGCAATGTCCCGATGGATAACCTTTTGGTATCGACGGGATGTAGTGAATAAAATCTGTGTAAAAATTCTATCTATAAAAAGGCTTTAGGTTTCCGCGTGCTTCAGCTACTGATTGATGAATGAGTTTTAAAAAAACAATAACTTGTAACAAAACTATAGACAAAGTCTGAAGACATCCTGAAGTTTTGAATTAAAATTTGTTAAATATTTGTTAATCATATTTTTACCAAATGAGACGACTTAAGTAATTAGTCTTGCGATCAGGAATGCTGCCGCGGCAGCAATCAGACCTATCGCTGTCACTTTAAAAGCACCCTTTATTGGCGGTTGGCCGGTTACACGGCTTTTAAAATAGCCAAATACAAAAAGACAGATGGTGGTCAGTATAGCGGAGAGGATCAGCCCATCCTGCGGCATTGAAGTAAAAAAATAAGCTGACAAGGGCAGCATACCGCCCACACAGTAAGAAAACCCGATGGTAAGGGCACTGTTGCGTGCCCTGTTGATATCCGGTCTCTCCAGGCCAAGTTCAAACTTCATCATAAAATCTACCCAGTGGTCTTTATTCCTACTCAACTGATCTACGATGAGGTCCTGTGCCTTTTCGTCCAGCCCATATTCGGCAAAGATTTCCTTTACCTCTTCTTTTTCCTTTTCGGGCACATTTTCTACCTCAAGGTATTCCCTTTTTAGCTCACTTTCATAATGCTCTTGCTCTGTTTTACCGGCCAGGTAACCACCCAGCCCCATGGCGATGCAACCTGCAATGATCTCGGCAATGCCGGCGGTAATGATAATGGAATTGCTGCTTACCGCGGCGCTCAGGCCGGCGGCAAGTGCAAATGGAACGGTGAGCCCATCACTCATCCCGATAACAATATCGGAAATGAATGCTGAGCTTTTTAAATGCTTTTCATCATGTGGATTATTCATCAGCTTTATTTTTAAGTTTCATGAGCAGTGTGTAAGCGCCCCTGATCACAATCGGTTTTCCTTTTAAGGTCTCCGCATCTTTGATTTCGGTCCTTGCTGACTCGCTTTTACCGCTTTCGACTGGAGTCATTTTGAACTTATCAGGGGCGATTGCCACAAAGATGTATTGATTGCCTTCGAAATCAACCAGCGCCTCATCGGGGAGCGTGGATGAGTTATTATTGGTGGCCCGGATATCTGCATTCATATACATACCAGGGATCAGCGCCTTATCATAGTTTTCAAAATGGCAGTGAACCTCCGCCAGGTGGTCTGCCGATAGATCTTTGCTGATCAAAATAATCTCGCAATCATACTTTTTCCCGGGATTATTGTTGCTGTAGGCTTTGAGTTTTTGGCCAATGACCAGCTTTGGCAGATCCTTTTCAAAAACCTTAAGGTTAAGGTGTATATCGGCCGGGTTCACCAGCTCAAAAAGCACATCAGAAGGGTTTACATATTTACCGATATTCACGTTCACCTTCGATACAAAGCCGGTAATGGGAGAATATAAATTTATTCTTCTGGAAATATTCCGCTCGGTAAGCCTGGGGGCATTGATATTGATCAGGCCCAGTTTTTCATCCAGTGCACCCAAACTGATGCGCAGGGTTTTATAGTCTGCCTCTGCCTGTTGAAACACCTTGTTGCTGCTGGCCTGGCTCTGGTTCAGTTCTTTCTGACGAAGGTACTCCCGCTGGGCAAATTCGAGTTTAGCCTTTATCGTCAGGTAATCCTGCTGCATCTGGATATACTGCTGATCTTCCATTTCTGCGATGGCCTCCCCCTTGACCACGCGCATACCCGGCAAAAGCTTGGTAGAACGCAGATAGCCACCAAGTGGCATACTTATAGAAACCATATTCTGGGGCGGCACATCTATGCTCCCGTTTACCCTGATCACTTCCGCAATATCTTGGTTTTCTATCTGACCGGTTTTGATTCCCGCATTTTTTAACTGGGGTGAAGTCAGTGCGACTACATCAGTTTGATCGGTGTGATCTGCTGCCTTTTCAGGTGCTGCTTTCTTTTGGCTGCAGGCTGTAAAAAGCAATATGACGAAGATTGGAATTATATTTTTCATCCTTATAGGGTTTATTTTTTATTGGCGATGAAGCGATCCTGAGTTTTGATCCAATCCATTTTATTGGCGTGAAACTCACGATGGCCTTGGTTAATTTTTATTGGTGATGACAGTGCTGAGTCTGTGTTCACTGAATGTTGCTCAGGTGAGATACGGGATTTTTTCATTCTGTTCCTGCGTTTAAGTAATTAAACTGAATGACTGCCTGATTCAGGCTTTTAACAAGGTCAAGGTAATTGCTTCGTATCGTAACAGACTGGTTGATCAGCATCCCCCATTCGAGATAATTGATTTCACCATTTACAAACTGCTTATTGGCTGTGGTTATAATGAGGTCCGCATTTTTGAGTACCGTTTTTTCATACTGCTCTACATTTTCCAGCCCATATTGGTATTGCTTTCTGAGGGTCATTAACTGTAGGTTCAGTTGCTGTCTTTGCTGCTCGAGACCGGAAATGGCAATGTCCTCATTAATTCTGGCTGCCGATATCCTGGCTTTCTGGGCAGCACTAAAAATCGGGATACCGATCCCTAACTGCGCGGCCTGGAAACGTTTGTTACCATTATAGTAACGGTCATCAGCGCCGGTTCCCTTCATGGAGGTATTAAAGTAGCCGAGGCTGATTTCCGGTAGCAGTTTCGACTGTTCTACCTTGGTGAGTGCCTTACTGATGAGCTTTTGCTGCTCATAGATCTTCAAGGTATAATTTTTATCCACTTCAAAAGCCGCCACATTTTCAGGCAATTTTTTCTTTTCTATTTTGCCCTCAGGATAAAACCTATTTTCACTATTGAGTAACACCCCGAAATGCAGCAATACCGTTTCCATTTCCTGGCGGAGCTGGCTTAACTGAAAAGCCACTGCTGCTTTCTGGGTTTCGGCTGTAGCCTTTTCCATGATATTGCTTTCTCCAACCTTAAAACGGATTTTTGCCTTATCCAAAAACCGGCTGTAAAGCGAATCGCTTTTCAGGATGAGTTTTTCCTTTTCTTTTAAATATAAAAAATGATCAAACACTTCTGCTATTGTCCTGCGAAGCTCGGCTGCTTTTAGGGTAGCGCTCAAGGTTGCCTGCTCGGCTTCCAAAGTAAGCAGATTTCGCTGTTTTGCATATACGGACGGGAAACTGAAAGACTGGGAAATTCCGATCCGGTTATCGGTAAAAGCACTGTTTAGCTGTCCAATCTCTCCTGTTAGATTGGCCATGGGCCTGGCGCCAGATGTTTTGACGAGTTGCTGCCGGTATTTGATAAGTAGTGCCTGGTTTTTAACCGTCAAACTATTTTTCATGGCGGTATCTATAGCTGCTGAAAGCGTGATAGGCTGCTGGGCATTTACCTTACCTATACCAATGGAAAGTACAATACCAACTATGGTAAGCCTTTTACGACCAAAAGAAAATCCAATTCCTTTTTCAAACAAAATATAAAGCACCGGTAATACAAAAAGTGTTAAAAAAGTTGCAACCATAAGGCCTCCTATCACAACTGTTGCCAAAGGACGCTGCACTTCGGCACCTGCTCCATTGCTCAGGGCCATCGGCAGAAAACCTAAGGATGCCACAAAAGCGGTCATCATGACCGGTCTTAATCTCAAACTGGTTCCCTTAAGTACTATTTCTCTTAAATTCGTCATGCCCTCTTTTTTAAGTCTGTTAAATTCCGCAATAAGCACAATTCCATTGAGTACAGCCACACCAAACAGCGCGATAAAGCCAACCCCTGCACTGATACTGAAAGGCATTCCACGAAGCGCCAGAAAGAAGATCCCGCCTATTGCAGACAGCGGAATGGCTGAATAGATAAGCAGCCCCTGTTTAACCGAGCCGAAAGCAAAAAACAGCAGGATAAATATCAGTACCAAGGATACGGGCACTGCAACCATCAGCCTTTTCTTGGCCGCATTCAAATTCTCAAATGCACCACCATAAGTGACGTAATAGCCCGGGGGAAATTTGATCTTGGCATTCACCTTTTCCTGCAGTTCATTAACAATGGTCTGCACATCTCTTCCCCTTACATTGAAACCGACAACCAATCTCCTTTTGGCATCCTCACGCTGAATCTGGTTGGGGCCGTTTTTGATTTCGACGCTTGCAAGTTGAGATAAGGGTATCTGCGTCCCTGCAGGCGTTGGTATTAAAAGATTTTGAATGTCTCCTAAGTTTTTGCGCTGCTCCCCATCAAGCCGAACGACAAGTTGAAAACGCTTCTCCCCTTCAAAAATAAGACCTGCACTCTGGCCGGCAAATGCGGTATTCACGATCCGGTTCACGTCCGTAATATCCAGGTTATATTGAGCGATTAA
The DNA here is from genome assembly GCF_004335085.1 of Pedobacter nototheniae. GTDB lineage: Bacteria > Bacteroidota > Bacteroidia > Sphingobacteriales > Sphingobacteriaceae > Pedobacter > Pedobacter nototheniae. The sequence goes on from NZ_RQRS01000033.1 coordinate 37,675, forward strand.
TGCCCTGTTGTAAGAAATCACCACCTGCGGCATTCCGGTGACCGGTTCAATGAAGAGATCCCGGGCGCCGTTTACAGAAGAAATCACCGAACCCAGTTGTTTGGCAAATATCGCTAGGGTATCCAGGTTCTCCCCGAAAATCTTGCAAACCACATCCTGCCTGGCTCCGGTCATCAGCTCATTAAATCGCATTTGTACCGGATACTGAAATCCTGCGGTAATGCCGGGCACTGCTTCCAGCGCCTTGCCCATTTTTTCAGAAAGCTCATTAAATGTTTTTGCCGAGGTCCAGTCTTTTTTATCCTTCAATATCACCATCATATCACTGGCCTCCATTGGCATGGGATCAGTCGGCACCTCGCCGCTTCCAATCTTGGTGACCACTTTTTCTACTTCCGGAAACTGGGTCTTCAAGATATGCGCCGCCTTTTGTGTACTTTCTATCGTCGTGGAAATACTGCTTCCGGTGAGTACCCTGGTATCTACAGCAAAATCGCCTTCTTCCAGTGCCGGAATAAATTCGCCCCCAAGAAATGTGAGGGTAATCGCAGCCAGTACAAATAATGAAAATACAGTGAGTAATACCATTTTTGGAAATGCCATAACTTTCGATAGCATTTTATGGTAAGCATTTTCCAGTCTGGACATCATACGGTCAGAAAAATTGGCTTTGTGCTTGATTTTTTTGCTCAAAAACAGCGCACTCATCATGGGTATGTAAGTGAGCGAGAGGATAAAGGCACCCAGCAACGCAAAGGCAACTGTCTGCGCCATTGGCTTGAACATTTTTCCCTCAATCCCCTGCAAGGTAAAAATCGGAAGGTAAACGATGAGAATGATAATCTGCCCGAATACTGCACTGTTCATCATCTTACCTGCAGATTGCTCCACCTGTCCGTCCATTTCCTGCGGTGATATTTTATCGAGCGTCGCAAACTTCTTGTGATGGGAAAGCTGGTGCATCACCGCTTCAACGATAATTACCGCGCCATCAACGATCAGTCCGAAATCCAGTGCGCCAAGGCTCATCAGGTTTCCGCTTACCCCGAAGGTATTCATCATAATCACCGCAAAAAGCATGGCCAGGGGAATAATGGAAGCCACAATCAGCCCTGCCCTGAAATTACCCAGAAAAAGAACGAGTACAAATACAACAATCAGTGCACCTTCCATCAGGTTTTTCTCTACCGTACCGATGGCATTATTCACCATCTTTGTTCTATCCAAAAATGGTTCGATTACAACCCCTTTCGGCAAGGTCTTCTGGATCTGGGCAATCCTGTCCTTTACATTTTTGATCACCTCGCTGCTGTTTGCGCCTTTGAGCATCATTACCACTGCGCCCGATACTTCGCCCTGGTCGTTGTAGCACATTGCACCGTAACGAGTGGCGTAGCCAAGCTTGACCTCAGCTACATCGCGGATAAACAGCGGTCTGTTCTGCGGCGTTTTAATGGCGATATTTCCAATATCTTCTACCGTAGATACCAGTCCTTCGGTACGGATGAAGAGTACCGAGGGACCTTTTTCGATATAAGCACCGCCGGTATTCTGGTTATTCCGGTCAATCGCACTGAACACATCATTGATGGTAATTCCGAAAGATGCAAGCTTGTTGGGGTTAATGGCAATTTCATATTGCTTAAGCTTGCCACCGAAGCTGCTTACCTCTGCTACCCCTTTGACGCCAAGTAACTGTCTTCTTACGATCCAGTCCTGAATGGTCCTGAGCTCGGTTTCTTTATACTTATGTTCATAACCTTTTTCCGGCCGGACCACGTATTGATAAATTTCCCCCAGACCGGTAGATACCGGCCCAAGCTCAGGGCTTCCTATTCCCTGCGGAATTTGCGTCTGAACCTGTTGCAGACGTTCTGCAACCTGTTGCCTTGCCCAGTAAATATCGGTATCATCGTTAAAAACAATGGTAACCAGGGAAAGGCCAAACCTCGAAAAGCTCCTGATCTCGAGCATACCCGGTATATTGCTGTTGGCCTGTTCGATGGGAAAGGTGACCAGTCTTTCGATGTCGGTCGCACCGAAAGAGGGTGCAATGGTGATTACCTGAACCTGGTTATTGGTAATGTCGGGAACTGCGTCTATGGGCAGTTTTTTGATCTCGTAAAATCCATATCCGATGAGCGCAAAAATAAACAGCCCGATGATGAGCTTATTGCGCACCGAAAATTCTATTATCCTGTTGAGCATAAAATCTTTAATAAACGTTTAAAAATTAATAAAATTTGTTCTTATGCTTATCAGATCGATAGCGCATAAGTGCTCAGGCAGCACTTTGGTGGTTGCCAAATGTCGCCTCCGGGTGTAGGGGTTTCGGGAAATTGATAAAAGAATAATTTGAGGTGTCGCAATTCAATGCCCGGATCGATTGGAACGACTATCTGACCGGCTTCCAGGCGAACAAAGGATTCCCCATGGTTCAACGGAACACAGGTCTTAAAGGGCAATTTCATATCCTTATCATAGTCTGCATCACGCACATCTCCGTTAAAGTAATGGATATAAAAAAATCTCCAAAGGGATAAATCCTTTTGCTGCTCTTTATGCTCAAGGTAATGCCCGATCAGCTCGGGCACCTTTAGAAACTGGGAAAGCGCTGTAGATGAAAAAAGATAACAGCACAACAGAAGTACAGCAGTTCTTTTTAGCATGGCCTAGATCCTAATTATTTTCATCATTTTCAACTCTCTCCCCCGTTGATCATATCCGAAACAATTCCCTTTCCATCTTTACGCTCGGCTAGGAATACCCCTGCAAGGTGAATGACAATAAAAGCCAGAATCAGGTACATACAGAACCCATGGAATTCCTTTATGCTGTGGTTAATGTTTTGCGGGATGCCGGTATAATCTTCAAAAGTGAGCAGGAGGCCTGTAACCACCATAATCAAAAGCAGGAGATAAAAAATGATATAAAGTCCTTTCACCACCAGTTCGTGCTTTGCTGCCTCTCGCTCTTTTTTTAAAATAAAATAAGCCCGGTAAGCTTTTTTGAGCTTGGGAAAGAGTTTTTGCGAGGGCGGCATAAAAAACTCTGCAACTAATCTGAACAGAAAAAGCGCGGCTAAGACATAGCCAAAATAGATGTGTATGCCCCATACCTGATCTTCCAGGCCATGCGTAACTGCACCGGCCTGCTTATCACTTATTGATGCACCGGCATTGATCAATTCATTTTTCACAAAGCTGCGCTGCGCACGGTCAAAAAGTGTAGCGTTGATCAGCACAGTGAGCAGGGATCCTGAGATCATAATAAAATTTACCCAGTGCCAGAAACGTGTCGACGAAGCATATTTCTTTCCTTTTCTGTTCACTCCTATTTCTTGGTTGGTAGGTTCGATAATGGCCATATGATTTTATTGAGGGTTGAAAGTTATGCTAAAAGTATGCAGGTCTTGATGGTAGGAATAATCAAGCTGGTAATGTTGACGGTTGCAGATCTGCTTTAATATGGCAAGCCCCAGACCGGTGCCTTCTGATGCATTATCCTTATAAAAACGGTCGAATATTTTTCCGGGATCGAGCGCTTTATTGTGGCCTGTGTTTGCAAATGCGATTTGGTCTGCATCCAACCTCACCTCAATCTTACCTCCGTCATAGTTATGCCTGATCACGTTGCTGAAAAGATTGTTAATCAGTATTTCAAGTAAGCTTCGGCTTGCAGAAATCGTTACATCGGTCAATGTGGTTTCAACAGTAATATTCCGCTCGGTGATCAGTTCCTGGAAGTATACCTGCTTTTCTTCGATAAGCAATTTCAGGTTAACCTTTTCCTCATCCTGCAATAAATTATTATCAATCTTAACCAGGAGTAGCAGTGATTGGTTCAGCTTGGTTAGTCGCGAGGTGGCCTTATATAATTCAACCAGGGTTTCGCCATCTTCCTTACCCAGAACATTTGACTGTAGCATATTATCGAGCTTAGAATTGATTACCGCAAGAGGCGTCATCATTTCGTGGGAAGCATTTTCAGTAAAAAGCTTAATCTCGTTATAATCAGACTTCACCTTGCCCGAAAGTTCTAACAACATCCGGTTCAATTGCCTGAATTCTGCAACGGGCATCTCAACAGGCTCGTATGGCCGATCATGGTTGATGTTGAACGCCGTAATATTCTTTAAGAGCTGCTCAAAAGGCGTCCAGATTTTCCTGAGCAAAATCCTGTTCACCAATAACACCAGGCCAAAAAGCATCGTCACCGGAAGGAGGATGATTAGGCAGATGTTCCTGATCTGCTCCTGCCGTTCAAATTTTGAAGCGATGACCAGAACCTGGTAAGGTTGCCCAACCAGTTCGAGTTCGGTTTTAAGGTACCTTGCGGTTTCCTTCCGGTGCTTAAGCGGATTATAGAATAGGGTATCCGCGTAGCTACTGGAAGGGCTGGCCTTCTTTATTTTTTTATACTGAACAACAAGGTCCTCAAATTCATGCGGCTGATAAAAATTGCCCTCTGCCGAATACTCTTTTACCTCCATGACCTCTTCCACCAGATCATGGTCAATCTGCTGATCAAGATAATAAATGAGCATCCGGTAAAAAAGAAATCCGATCAGCAGCAGTCCAAAAAGACTGATGATCATCAGTATCCTGTTGTATCTGGTAAATAGCTTCATACTTCCGTGAATTTATAACCTATGCCATATACTGACTGAAAATAATCCCTGCTGCCTGCGTCAGTAAGTTTTTTTCTGATATTCTTGATATGGGTATAAATGAAATCAAAACTGTCGGCCATATCTGAATCATCACCCCAGATGTGCTCAACCGCAGCAGATTTGGAAATTACCTTGCCTTTATTGGAAACAAAATACAGCAAAAGATCAAATTCTTTTTTGGTCATGTATACTGCTTTACCATTTACAAGTACCTCTTTAGCATCCAGGTCTATCCTGATTTCATTAAATTCAATATGCCTTTCGCCGTGAGCACTTTTGCGGCGAACAACTGCCAGTATCCTGGCATTGAGCTCCGAGAGGTGAAATGGCTTGATCAGGTAATCATCAGCTCCAAGGCTAAGTCCTTCTATTTTTTGATCAATGGAATTTCTTGCTGAAATGATAATCACCCCTTCTGTCCTGTTCATCCGTTTAAGATAGTTCAGTATCTGAAGTCCTTCTCCATCTGGAAGGGTAAGATCTAGCAAAATGCAGTCATAATCATACGACATCAAGCGGCCAAGTGCTTCGCTATAAGTTGAAGCCTGACTACATAGATATGCCTGGGAGAGCAGATACTGTGCTATGCTACGCTGTAGCCCAAGTTCATCTTCAATGATTAGAATCTTCATAAAAACAAATATGGTTTAAGATACTGAAGACATCTTGAAGTTCTCCCAAAAAAAGACCGAAATGACTTTTAAAATAATCAATTACTTGAAAGTCTTTTAATGTTAACCTGTTTTCCCGGCTGAAATGCAGACCTGGAATAGGGCTCAAAATATTCGTGGGAGATGACGAGCTTAAGATTTAAGGAATTCCATTGCGCTGTGTCATAAAACAGGTTTAACATCACTTCCCATTCCTTTCTAAGTTTTTCTGAATAAAGAAGATAATCCTCTAGAGAAAAATGATACAGATCAGCGTCGCACAAGATCTTTCCGAGTTTTTCCGTTGGGAATTGAGGAAACCTGGTGTCAGCAATACAACGGCAAATCTCATCAATGATCTCTTGCTCTACAGTTTCATTTCGCAAAAAATCAGTTGCAATCCGCATACTTTGTTCTTCATGTCCTATATATTTTTGTGTATAACCTGTATCATGAAACAACGCAGCAAGGTCTAGTTTGAGAAGCTCGACCTCGCTTAACCCACTATGGTCTCCAATCTCTCTGGCAATCCTAATGGCTTGAAGGGTATGCTGAAGGTCATGAAAGTACATCTTGTCAGATAACTGATCCATAAACAATCTCTTAACGTAAATCACTGCCCTTTCTATTATCTGTTCCATGTTTTCTTTTATTATTCCATCAAGCAATATAAACATCAAATCTAAAGACAAGTTGAAGTTTTTTACAAAAACAGCCATCAACTTACCATCTTAAAAGAAATTGTTTCTATTTGAAATTAATGAAGGTCATGAATACAATTTATGCATTTGGATTTTGACAGGTCTCTATTCGAAACAGAAAGATATACTCAGTTAAACTTGTTCATGTCAAAGTCCTTTATCAGAATAAGAATACAATGGAGGATTTTTCTCAAATGATATGGTCTTTACTTGTTATTTTTAACCTTTTATTGAAATTAACCGTCGCTTAACACTTTTGTAAGAATCGAAAACTTATAAGCCGAAGCTACAGTATACTCAATAGATCCATGCTAAAATATCAATTTTAGTTCGATGGATCTCTATTAGATAAACCAATCCATTTGACCCCTCATTGCCAATTTGGTATGTACTGACAATAAAAAACTTGCAACAAATATTTTTCCGGTAAGACGGGGTCAATTTACTCCGGTTTATCCAATAATGATTATTTCGGTTGAATATTTCTCTTTTTCCTATACTGCCCCTCAATCTTGTGCTTCACCACTTTTTCAAAATTCACTACTGCTTCACAATGTTCAAAAAGGGTCGAACTTCCGCGGATTGACCCTACCATAGTAGGCAAATCAAAATTATCCTTTGATTTGCCTTTTTTTTTGCCCTCAAAAACCCCCTTTAAACTATCTAGAACGCGGATTGCTTCATTGAGCCGAACAGTTCGATGTAACTCTCCGTCAAAAGTCCAATTTTCGGGATAGATCGAACTGATTAAGCGTCTTTTTCCTTCAGAATCTGCGTTTAAATAGGTTTTAGGCAAGTTTGTAAGCATTCCAGTCGCTTTTGCAATTATTGGACCTAAATTTAGATTTCCACGGGAGATCTCGAGAAGTTTTCCCTCAAGAATTGTGATGCTTCTCTCGCAATCAATTTTGATTTTACGGTATTCAAAGTCCAGAATCACATCTTGTAACATCTTGTCCCTTGCACGAACCACCTTTTGATTAAGTTCCTCTATTTTACTCTTGATAGTTACTGTTTCATCTTTTTCACCACCAGAAATCGAGTTATACACCTGCGAGAGAACCATTTTATAAAGTTCATTTACTTTGGGATCTAAAGAATGTTTCTCCAGTTCCTTTACAAATGCATCATTTACTTTATTTGCGCCATACCTCACCTTGCAGGCAGAGAAACAGTGGTAGTAATAATAATATTTTGAGTAGCCTTTTGAAGCACTGCCAGTTAATTTGTAACCGCATTTTGGACATAACAGAAAACCTCTTAAAGGCAATTCATCGGGAGCTAAATGTTTATTTTTCGTTTGTTTTTTCCTTCCGTCCAGAATTTCCATTACAGTATAGAAAACACTTTCAGATACAATTGGCTCATGTTGACCTGGTACAATGTGCGCTTCTTCTTCTTTATACTTAGAAACTTGGATCTGTCCACAGTAGACTGGGTTACGGATTATCTGCCAAAAATTTTTGCGCCCACACTTAAGTCCCTTTTCGTGAGCTGCTTTCCAAATCTGATCGATAAACCACTTACCAGTTGCAAGTTCTTCATATGCCCATCTCATAATTGATGCCTGTGGCTCAACTGGGCTTATATATTTTTTGCCACCTTCAGTAATTTTATTGATGTAACCAATTGGTGCAGATCCCATAAAGCGTCCTTCTTTTCTTGCGCGCCTCATTCCAAAGAAGGTATTTAAAGCCCTTCTATCATTTTCGACCTCTGGCGCTGCAAGATAAAAAGCCAGCATCATCTTATTTTCCGGAATAGAAATATCCAAAGGTTGTTCTATCGCCTGAGGCTCTATCTCCATGTCTGATAGAATCTTGATCATCATGTATGCATCTCCAGCATTTCTTGAAAACCTATCCCATTTTGTAAAAAGAATTAGATCAACCTGTCCTCTTTTTTTCTTCAGCTCCGCGAGCAGCTTTTGCCAGGCCGGCCTTAAAAATGTTTTCGCAGAGTGATCTTCAAAAATGACCTTTCTTACCTTAATTCCTTTTGCTACGCAATAGCGCTGCAAAACTTCTTCCTGATTGCGTTGAGAATATCCTTTATCGGCTTGTTCTTCGGTACTTACTCTGATGTATAAATCTGCTGTCATGGCTTGTTCATTGCTTGTTCCACTTCCAAAATAGCTAATATATATAGTAAATCCAAGATTTCTTTGGCTTGTTTTTCAGTTACTTCCATTCCTTTTTTCTTAAGAATCGCAACAGCTGTTTGTGTAGTATAACCAGTGGTTTTCCCTTTCCATACACTTCATAATAGATCCTGGCGTCATCAGACTGGATAAACCGGCCGGTTTTTGGATTGTTACCATATTGAACGGCATTTTTTTGCGAGGGTTTCGCTTGCATGAAAGCCCTTAAAGGTTCCCCTCCTTGAGAAAAGGCGTGAAAACCAAAGGCAACTGTCACAAAAATAAGCGTTAAAAGTCTTTTACTATTCACTGTCATCATTTTAGTTATATTTTTCAGAGGCTCCTGGGTAACCATTTCTATCCTTTGTGGCCAACCTTTGACTGAAAGCAAAGATGAGAATTGATTGGTAGCTACCCATTTGACCAAGGTTAAGAAATACCCTTAAACTAGTTTAAGGGTAAATCGTATTAGTAAGGCGAATCACTTTAAAATAAACCCTAATGATTTTAAAACTGGCCAAAAAAAAAGAGCTCCATGGAGCTCTTTAATTGCTTATAATAAACCTTATGCGGCATCGATTGCCTCACGAAGTGCTTTTGCTGCCGCTGCTGGATCTTCAGCACCATATATTGCTGCTCCAGCTACCGCAACCTGAGCTCCAGCTTTAATTACTGCTGCTACGTTATCGATATTTACACCACCTGCGATTGAAACCGGTACACCAGCTCTGGCAGCCTCGTCAATCAAAACCTGAATTGAATAACCAGCGGTCCATTGCTCATCAAGTCCTGCATGAAGTTCAACAAATTCAACACCTAACTCAATAACCTCTTGTGCTCTTTTTACACGGTCAGGATAACCAATAGTGTCAACAACAACACCCTTTCCATGAGCTTTAGCTGCTTTAACTGCGCCGATGATTGTTGCGTTTCCAGCTGCGCCCATTACCGTTACTAAATCTGCTCCTGCCTTGAATGCGATATCTGCTTCCAATTCACCTGCATCAGCAGTTTTTAGATCAGCAAAAACCAGTTTGTCCGGATGTGCATTTTTCATTGCGGTTATTACTGTTGATCCCATGTTTTTGATCAATGGGGTTCCCAGTTCGATGATATCTACATATGGAGCAACCTTTGCTGCCAATGCCAACGCTTCTTCAGTTGTTAATAAATCTATTGCTACTTGTAATTTTGCCATGATTGTATTTATTTATGATTTGTATTTACTTTATTATTATTCAAGGTTTGCATGTCGCTCCCAAAGCACTTCTGCCGGTGTTCCGTCCATTTTCCAAAGCGACTGAAAAACAACATCCATTAACAGAAACAGAAACTGCTCAAACAAACTACCTGCATACTGCTTTGATTTGCCACCTTCAAAATCCTGTTTTCCCGCAGCTGGAATGATCACAGTGTGAAAAGCCAGTTTTGCGAGTTCTGATTCAGGCGCAGTAGTAATTGCGACTACTTTTGCACCTACCGAAACTGCCTTTTCTGCTGCCCTCACCATCGAAGCGGTGGTTCCAGATCCAGAGGCAACGATCAGCAAGTCATCTTTTTTTATGGCAGGCGTGGTGGTGTCGCCGACAAAATAAACGGTTAAGCCAAGATGCATCAACCTCATTGCAGCACCTCTAAGTGCAAAGCCAGATCTACCCGCTGCGATCAAAAAAATCCTTTCCGAGTGCTGGATTGAGTTGACCAATGGAATTAGGTTTTCCGTGTCAATCTTTTTTGCAAGGTTTAGGTTTTCTTCCAGGACCAGATCCAGATTCATTTGTAACTCCCACGTTAACTGCTGAAAATCGAGGTGTTTGATTTCATTTATCTCTGTTTTCATATCATTTTTCTCTTGGTCAAAGGTAGACTAGCCGATTGGTTTACCCTTTACACAAATAGCCCAATCAGTGGGACTATCTGGAAATTATATAAGCAAAAAGTCATAATCAACGGACTAAAAATCAGGATTTCCGAATTGTCCACCATAATTATCTATAAGTCCAATCGGAATCAATCTAAGCCTATATCTTTGTAAAATGATTACTGAAACTACCCTTGGACTCGAAAAGGCGGTGCTTTACATCCGTAACCTGAACAACTGTCCGCCGAGCTACTTAAACGATCCGGGAAGAAAGGATTTCTTCGAGATTGTATGGTTGAAAAACGAAGATCCGCTTCATGGAATCTCGGACCCGACTTACCGGATCAAGGGAGACTGGGTGTATCTTATCCCCCCATATAGGGTACATCAGCTCAATAAAGCCGGAAAAAATGGCGAGCTCATTTCTTTCAAGCGCTCGATGCTGGAAGAAGAAGACAAGGATTTTCTTTTGGATCTTTTCAGGATCTTCAATGTGCAGGGAGAATTTTCATGTCTGAGACTGGATGAACATGCGGCGAAAGAACTGGGCAATATTTACAGCATCATGGAAAATGAGTACCAAAAGGGAAACAACTATGAAATGATGAAAGCCTTGCTCAAGGTGCTGTTGTTAAAGCTGATTTCAGTTAAGGAGCTCGAATTCACCGGACATGACATCCATCAAAAAAGGGTTTACGAATTTTTGATGTTGTTGGAAAGCAACTTTCATACGGTTACCAATATCGATTTTTATGCAGGGAAGCTGGGCATCAGCTCGAAAAGGCTCAACCAGATTTTAAAGGAAAAACTTGATAAGACGGGCACACAAATTATCCATGACCGGATTATCCTGGAGGCGAAGAGAAAGATTATCCATAGTGAGGTGACGATCAAGGAAATTGCCTTTGAACTGGGATTCAGCGATCGTCCATACTTCAGCAGGTTTTTTAAGAAACAGACAGGTCAAACGCCAGAGGAGTTTCAAAAGATGGCAAGGACGCACATTGAATCAAATCTGAACACGCTTGTATAGCTACTATTCAGGATAAAATTATAATGCACCATTGAACTAGTTTAATGATTTTATTTAAACTATGTCATTGGCGGGTACCGCAGGGAATAGCCAGATTTGAAATTTAATTCCTACCCTTATGAAAAACAACCTCATTAGTCTGATCATTCTCACCCTGCTGGGTTTTACAAATGTGAAAGCCCAGAAAATAACACTGGACAAAAAAAATCTGATCCCACATCTTACGCACCTAACCTTTGAGGGAAAGCAGGGTTCAAATGCGGTACGGGTGGTAAAGTCTCCGGAGGTGATAAAAGTGGATGAGCCTACCTATACCAGAATCAATAATTTAAATTTCGGGGATGGTACGGTTGAACTGGAGGTAATGGGGAGATTGCTGCCAGATGCACCCGATAGTGCGAGGGCCTTCATCGGTCTCGCCTTTCATATCAACAAGGACGATTCAAAATTTGAGGGAATATACCTGCGTCCGACCAATGCGGCTCGGGCAATCAGCTTCGAAGAAACAGGTCTGTACAATATTTTCTTATCCCGATTTCAAGTTCAACCACTCCAGGAAGACCAACCCCGGTGAATTTGAGACCTATGCAGATATCGCACCGGATACCTGGATCAAGATGAAGATTATCGTGGAGGGGGAAAATGCAATGCTCTATATTAATGGTGCAAAAAACCCGAGCCTTATCGTCAATAAAATGAAGATGGGTGCGGGTCAAAGTGGGGGTCTGGGACTTTGGGTCGATATCGGCACTGAGGGGTATTTCAGAAACCTAAAGGTTACCAGGGCACAGTAATCCTCAGTGGGTATCCGTTCGATAGGCTCACAAAAAGCGGCTATCCTTTAACGATCTTCTTTTTGATTTTGCTTAAAAATTCTGAGGTTATACCTAAATAGGATGCAATCTGCGTACCTGGCAAGCGCTGGATAAGTTCCGGGTAAGCCTGTTCGAAGAGTTGATATCTTTGTTCTGCGGTATAGCTAATGCTCTGCAGGACCCGTTCCTGGAGTTCAATGAACTTTCTTTCAATGACGATCCTGAAATTCCGGTCAAACCGTGGATAATGCGTATAAAGGTGGAGCAAGTCATCGTGCTCGATCTGAAGTACGGTAGCAGGTTCTACGGCCTCAATATAAAGTTTACTTGGACTTTGTTCATAAAAACTATTAAAATCCGCAATCCATTGGTTTTCCACAGCAAACTGAAGATTATGTTCAATGCCATTGTGGTCAACGGCATATAGCTTGAAACACCCTGAGACAACAAAAGTGTAAAACCTGCAGACATCACCCTCTTGCAGCAACAGTCCTTTTCTTTTGTAGGTGCGCCGGCTGAATACCTGCTTTGCAGCCTCCGCAGCTTCGTTATCTAATGGAAAGATGCTATTAAAAAAATTGATCAACATGCCATATGCATGTTCTGATTGGGTAAATGCTGAGCTCGACAAATTCTTATATTATTTTGCAAATATAGGAAATTAGGCATTTGATTGGTTTGCATCGTGATTTGCCAAGAATTGGAAAATACCCAAGAATCCTCATACCTACCCTTGAACTAGTTCAATACTATTTCTTGTCATGGTTCATAGGTATGAGAACAACAGAATCTGGAGATTTGTAAAAGAAAATTAGGTTGGTCATATCCAGCTATTTGTAAACACTTAATTTAAGAAACATGCCACACATCACCATTAAAACCTATCCGGACGTTACAGAAGCTCAAAAACAGGAATTGACGCAAGCGATCATCAAGGATATTGTTAGCATTACCGGAAAGAACGAGGCTGCAATCTCAATTGATATCATTGAAATCCCTGAGGAAGAGTGGATGGAAAAAGTTTATGACACTAAAATCAAACCTAATCTGGACAGACTATATAAGAAACCAGGATACTAATCCACGGTTCTTGTAGACACAGTTAAAATTCAATCATGATGAATAACCAAGATCAAACGCAGGCATTGAGGCAGGCCCTCAATGGATTTGCAGCTACACTGAATGCGGCGAAGGCTGCTGAACTTCCGAGTCTGTTCACAGACGGCGGAAAGTTTATGCCCGAAGGGTTAAAAACGATTGATGCGCAGGATCTGCAATCCAGTGGAGAGCGGTTCCTGCAGGCAAATGCTTTCCAGATTTCATTCGAGATTCTGGACATCAATATTGACGGTGATCTTGCAACGGTAATTTCCAATGCAAAAACATCGGAGAAACGACTTGGTGCAGACTTAGCGATCAATAAAACAAGCAGGGATTTTTTTGTATTTAAAAAAGTTGGCGATTCGTGGAAGATCGACCGCTACATCTTTAGCAATGTTACTCTAAACTAATATGAAAGCAGCAGTGCTTTATCGTGCTGGTGAGGCAGGTAATTTCAGGATTGAGGAAAGGGAAATTCCAACGTCAGCAAATGACCAGGTATTGGTCCGTGTAAAAGCATTTGGACTGAACCGCTCAGAACTGATGACCAGAAAAGGTCTCTCTCCTGATGTTGTGTTTCCCAGGGTACTGGGTATTGAATGCATTGGAGAAGTGGCATATGACCCATTAGGCCTATTGAAGGCAGGCGAAAAAGTAGCTGCTTTTATGGGCGGAATGGGGAGGCAATTTGATGGAAGTTACGCTGAATACGCTGCATTACCCAGACACATCCTGACTTTATTCCAGAGTTCTCTACCATGGGAAATCCTTGGTGCCTTGCCTGAAATGTTCCAGACCGCATATGGTTCACTATATCTTGCTCTTGGAATAGAGGCAGGCGAAACCCTGCTGATTCGCGGCGGCACATCTTCTGTAGGGCTGCTTGCTGCCCAGCTGGCAAAATCGGCTGGACTCAAGGTAATCGCAACGAGCAGGGATAAATCCAAAGAACAACTGTTAAGAGAAAATGGGGCGGATGAGGTACTGATTGACAATGGTTATCTATTGGAGCAACTCAACGCCAGTAAAACACCTAGGGTAAACAAGGTATTGGAACTTGTAGGTACACCAACCCTAAAAGATTCGCTGTCCTGCAGCGCAGCATTTGGTAAGGTATGCATGACGGGAATGCTTTCAGAACAATGGTCTATAGAAGATTTTGATCCTATGGGCTTTATCCCGGCGACAGTGAGCTTAACGGTTTACGATAGCGGTCAATTTCGGGTTGAGGATTCGATATTCCGGGATTTTATTTCGCAGGCTGAGCAGGGCAAGATTACTCCACCAATCAAAAAGGTTTTCAACCTCGGGGAAATCATTGAAGCACACCAATTCATGGAAAGCAATTCTGGCGGCGGAAAAATAGTCGTGGTAACTTAATAGAATTTATAAGAATGAATCATAGCGAACAGGACCTATTGTTTAATGAGGTGATCAGGTGCCTTGCCTCTGAGCAATTTTTGATGGATGTAAAACTCGGTCTTTCGGCGAAGGAAAAGCACCTTTCATCAAAATACCTTTACGACAAGACTGGTGATGCACTATTTCAGGAGATTATGCAGATACCTGAATATTACCTGACCAGGTGCGAGCTGGATATTTTCCAGAATAAGACCCTGGAGGTGGCGAATGCAATTGGAGATGAGTCCTTTGATTTGATTGAACTAGGTGCAGGAGACGGCTCAAAATCCGTACATCTGCTCAAACACCTATCCGAAAAACAGGTAGATTTCAATTTTTATCCAATCGATATTTCTGCAAATATTCTTCAGGTATTAGAGGGGGATTTAAAAGAAAAAATATCCAATTTAAGTATCGAAGGTTTGGAGGGAGAATATTTTGACATGCTCACAGTTGCCGTCAAAAAGTCCAGCCGACGGAAAGTCGTGATGATGCTTGGTGCCAACATTGGCAACATGGGATTGGAAGAGGCAAGGGCGTTTTGTGCTACCTTAAGACAAAATCTTGCGCCTGGTGACCTGGTGCTTATCGGATTTGACCTCAGGAAAAATCCAAGGATAATTCTCGATGCCTACAATGATGGCAGCGGGATTACTGCCGCTTTTAATCTTAATCTTTTGAAAAGAATTAACAGGGAACTCTACGCGGATTTTGACCCTGAAGGTTTCGAACACTATCAGACTTATGATCCGCAAAGCGGGGAATACAAAAGTTTTTTGGTAAGCCTCAAATCCCAGCAGGTGACACTCGACCGCGCCATTATCGGGTTCGAGAAGAACGAGGTCATTTTCATGGAAGTATCGAGAAAATTTACGGTTTCGGAAATTTATGAACTCGCGATTCAATCAGGATTTGTGGTTAGGAATTTCATCAACGATTCCAGGGAGTGGTTCAGTGACGTTGTTTGGCAGGTAGCATAAATTTAAACCTATGGAAAAAAGCATGAGCGGAAATATCGATCGATACCAGCAAATCAGAACACAGTCGTTGCAGATCTGTGCCTCACTTGAAACCGAGGACTTTGTCGTACAGCCTGTAGCGGATGTGAGCCCGCCTAAATGGCATTTAGGGCATACGACATGGTTCTTTGAGACCTTTATCCTGAAAGAACAGGTTTCAGGTTATCAGGAATATGATCCAAGCTTCAACTTTGTCTTCAACAGTTATTATGAAACCGTTGGGGCACGGGTGCTGAGAACAGACCGAGGAAACTTAAGCAGGCCATCGGTAGCTGAAGTTTACCGGTACCGCAATAACGTGGATGACCATATGAATGTGCTGTTAAAAACAGGCAAGCTAGAACCTGAGCTTCGAGATCTCATAGAACTTGGGCTTCAGCATGAACAACAACACCAGGAACTTTTAGCAACTGACATCAAATATATTCTTGGCCATAATCCTCTTTTCCCAAAATATGATGACCTGTTTACCAAAGAGAGGCCAACGAAAACAGATCGCTTCATTGAATTTTCAGAAGGGGTTTATGAGATCGGATATACTGGCGAGGGGTTTTGTTTTGACAATGAACTGGGGCGGCATAAGGTTTATCTCCAGACATTTGAAATCGCGGAGGATCTTGTTTCAAACGCAGAATATCTTGAGTTTATGAAATCCGGGGCTTATTCAGATTTCAGGCACTGGCACTCCGAGGGTTGGGAATGGGTTAAGCTCAATGCGTCGACCTCCCCACTTTATTGGCATCTGGTGAACGGAAAATGGCACGTTTACACAGCTCAGGGCTTAAATGAACTTGTTCCTGCTGATCCGGTCTGCCATGTTAATTATTACGAGGCTTCGGCCTATGCATCTTGGAAAGGTATGCGGTTGCCCACCGAGGAGGAATGGGAAATTGCCAGTAAGGAGATATCCTGGGGATCAAGGTGGGAATGGACTGGCAGTGCTTATCTTCCCTACCCAGGCTTCCAACGTGCAATTGGTGCCATTGGGGAATACAATGGAAAATTTATGGTCAATCAAATGGTTCTTCGGGGCGCGTCCATTGCTACTCCAGAGGGGCATAGCAGGGAGAGCTATCGGAATTTTTTCCATCCACACCACCAATGGCAGTTCTCGGGAATCAGGCTCGCGAGATAAACTTAATGTCCCTTTTTCACAGAATTTTTAACTATAGGAATCACCACAACCCGCACTGCCATCAATTTGAACCCTAAAATAAACGACATCAAAAAGATTTTATTTATCGACGATGACCCGAGTCTTCTGGAAATTATCCCGCTTATCCTGGAGGATTTTAAAGTTTATACCCATCATAGTGCCGTCGATCTGGAAATGCGCATTCGTGAACTGGTGCCAGACCTGGTCATTTTGGATGTTAATCTACGCGGTATAGATGGGAGTAAAGCCTGTCAAAAACTAAAGTCTAATGCCAGCCTGAAGCATATTCCTGTTATTTTAATGACAGCAGGCCTCTTCCTGTCGAAAGACAGGGAATGCGGTGCAGAAGCCTTGCTGGAAAAACCTTTTGATATCGAATACCTAGGCAAAATCATTATTTCTCTTCTGACCTAGCCTAATTGCGTGGCTAGCAAATATGCCAGTCATATTGCGTAAAGCAGGATTCCAGAATCTGATGAATTTTTAATGGCATATCTTCCTCTCCCGTATCGGATTCACTGATACACTTCAATTTTTCGCGATTTGCCATTTCCAATATTTTAGCTGCTGAGGTGCCGGCAGGATAGCCAATCAAACCCCTATTACCCTGAGCTTGCCAATATGCTAAAATTGGCATGACGGTTTTCCATGCCAGCTCAATCTGATCAGCCCTCATAAATAAACTTTGATTTCCTTGGATGGCATCTAGGATCAAGTTCTCGTAAGCCTCGGGCACCTGACCCATGTTCGCTTTACTCAAGGTTGCGTCCATTTCAATAGTGGGAAAATAGTTGGCATGTCGCCCATCTCCGCAATCCAGGCGAATGTCCATATCTGGCTGGATATTGATGGTGAGCCTACAGCGTTCCTGTGAAGAAAAGCCAAAACCGAAAACTTCATTGAAGTTTTTGTAGAAATAGACGGTGATAGCGGAAAGGCCTTGATCCATCCTTTTGCCGGTAGTCAACAAAAAAGGCACGTCCTGCCAACGTGGGTTGTCGATAAAAAACTCCAGGGCGACAAAAGTTTCGGTATTGGAAGAAGGGCTTACATTATATTCCTCCCTGTATCCCTTAACCCCAGCGTCCGTGCCCGTACCCGCGGTATACTGTCCCTTTGTCACTGATTTTTGCAGGTTTGTATCATCAAGCTTCCTGATCGCTTTTAGGACTTCAACCTTACTGTCTCGGATGCCATCCGCACTTGAGGCACTGGGGGCTTCCATAGCAACGAGACATAAAAGCTGGAGCAAATGATTTTGGACCATATCCCTGAGTGCCCCCGAGTGATCGTAATACCCACCTCTTTGCTCGACGCCAAGTTTCTCACTCACTGAAATCTCAATGCGTTCAATACAGGTGTTATTCCAGGCAGGTTCCATTATACTGTTTTCAAACCTAAATTTCATGATGTTCTGTGCCATTGGTTTTCCCAGATAGTGGTCAATACGATAAATCTGGCGTTCTTGAAATAAATCTGAAAGAAGGCCATTGAGCTCGACAGCCGTTTTTAAATCACGTCCGAATGGTTTTTCAATCAAGATACGGCTGTGGGCTACATCGCATGCGAGCTGGGCATTGGCAATATTGGTCGCAATTACAGGAAAAAGTGTTGGCGAGACTGCAAGGTAGAATAGGACTTCAGCAGATGTTTTCCAAAGGCGGTTCTTTCCTTGTATATATTCCCTAATCTTTGTGTATGCCTCAAAATCATCTGCGTCTGATTCGAGATAAGAAATATTTGCCGCGAATTCATCCCATTGGTATTGAAGTACTGGACCGGTTCTTGAAAACTTATTCAGGTTTTCCTTCATGCGGTTTTTATATTCCGTTGTAGTCACGTTCTGGTTCGCTGTTGCCAGAATAGCAAAGGTTTTGGAGAGGGATCCATTAAGAAAAAGATTGTAAATGGCAGGCAGGATCTTACGGGAGTTCAGGTCTCCAGTGGCACCAAATAGGACAAATATTACAGCTGTTGATTTTTTAGGAGTACTCATTGCTTTTTGTTTTGAACTGATTATAGAGATCGATTGCAAAACCCCTTGCAACCCTTTCCCGATAATTTTATACAAAACTACGTCAGCGGAATTATCAGAGCGTTATAAATACAGCTATTAATGGTGGACATTCAGGAAATGCAATCAGCAAATTGTCAGATTTTTAAGCACTTTCGTACATGACTTCCGAATAATCCCCCAGTCCAGGCAGTTTTTCCTCCAGATAAATGAATGACCACGCTATCCTCTTTCAATTTATTAACATAGGTCAGTTTTTTCTCCGGTTATTGAGGTGGTCTTTGAAACTGTAACAAAAATACGCAGAGGCGATATATGAAAAAAATCCTTAATGTAGTGATAGCCTATTTGGTAGCCCTTAACTTTAAAAAAATAGAATGAAAAAATTACGAAGTGGCATACTTACATTTGGGAAATAATACCCACCAATTTCAAGTTAATCCTGCTAAAGGTTTTTTAATAAGAATATATATCAGTTTTTTCTTCATCCTGAATCGTGTTTTAACGTTATTTTTGAGACTGGACACTAAGCTAACCTAGTCCACTAGGGGCGTCAGAGTTCACAAGGATAAGCCATTTCATTTCTAGTATAAAAATTCATCGCGCATTAATAACAATTACCCTCTTACCTTTTAAAGTAGGCATTTCGGTTAAAAAACAAAGGGAATTGCATTTTTCTTATGACAATCCGTTCATTGATGCCGATACAAATAAATGAATATTGGCACAGCGGCGTCAAATAAATTGTTGAATCCAATTTACCAATTGAACAGTTCGGTAACTGACCATTCAACAGCTTCTAAATTTTAAAATGATCCGCAACTTTTGCCAATTCCTGCAAATCAGCCAAGAAAAAATTCGAAGTTTCCTTATTAACTGCTTTCTGGTAAAAAGCTCATTGAAAGATCGGCTTTTCAGCTTTTGAGATCAGCACGCTCTATCTTATTTTATTTTAAAATTTTAAATTCTGTATAACTATGGAAACCCATTCTTTCATTAAGAGCTATTTGAAGTGTTGTATTTGGAATTGTCTGAAACAAGTGGGGTTAGCCCGTGTTATCGTTTTAAAAATAATAATATGGACAACGAACAATCCGGGCGTAGAGACTTTGTAAAAAAGTCGATTACGGGAACAATTGCTATGGGAACAGGACTTTCTCTGGCAGCATCACTATTCAGTATTTCCGAAGCAAACGCCTCAGAAGCGGAGTGGAATGGTGACCCGACTGCATCGAACGAAAAAGCCTTTAGAATGGGTGTTATAGGTCCGGCCGAACTGTCCCTGGCTACGAGCCAGATTGCAGCGACTAAGGCAAGTAATAAAAATGCTAAAGAGTTTGCTGGCTTTGAACTGACGGAAGCTCTCGCCGTTACAGGTGTTTTAAAAGACCTGGGCACCCCTGTTCCACCAATGGATGCTAAGGCTAAAGCTACACTTGCAAAAATCAAAAATACACCAGCAGGTCCAGAATTTGACAAAGCATATATCTCCGCACAATTAGAAAATCATGAATTCCTGCGCGATCTTGCTGCAAGTTATATCAACAAAGGCAAATTGCCTGGAGCTGCTGAAAACCAGGGCAGGCATCTTGCAACCTTATCGCTTGCTGTGTTCAAAGAACATGTTGCCATCACAAAACGAATACTTGGTGAACTTGGCGGATAATATAAACATCATTCATCTCAAAAGAACACTCCACTAGATTTTCAAATAACTGGCGACTTTGGCTAATTCCTGCAAATCAGCCAAGAAAAATTTTGAAAATTGCCCAGTAACCCTACCATAGTGGGCAAATCAAATTTTTGTTTGGTTTGCCCCTTTTTTTTGCCCTCAAAAACGGCCTTTAAAGTACCTAGGACGCGGACAGCCTCATTCATTCGAACAGTTCGATGTTGTGTTCCGTCAAAAGTGAGTTTTTGGGGATAGATCGAACTAATTAATCGCCTTTTTCCTTCAGAATCTGCCTCTATATATGTTTCATGTAGGTTTTTGAGCAACCCAGTCGCTTTTCCGATTAGTTCACCAATATGTATATTTCGGTAAAAGTGGTTCTTCGTCACTTTTGGTGAAAGTATATTAAAAAACTACACATTATTTGTTAGCCCCTGCTTCTTTTTAAAGGTTACACCAACTTTTTCTAGCAAGTTGTACACTTGTGCTTTCTGATACGC
>NZ_RQRS01000034.1 GCF_004335085.1 Pedobacter nototheniae
GCCAGTTCCCCTAACCTGGGTGAGGCAATTAGTTATGATGTGATGGGTAACATCACCAGCCTGACGCGAGATAACGCTGGGACCAACAATTATACAGGTTACACAGGTAACCAACTGACACAGATTAGTGGTTTTACCAACAGTAGTTACACCTACAACGAAAATGGGAATTTAAAGAGCGATAGCCAAAAAGGGATTAACCTGAGCTATAACTACCTCAACCTGCCTACGCAGGTAAGCGGGAACCAAAACATTACTTATACTTACAATGCCGCAGGACAAAAACTAAAGAAAGTTAGTGGCATAAACACCACCGATTATGTAGCTGGGATCCAATACACCAATGGTGTGATAGAATTTATCCAGACAGAGGAAGGTGTAGCGAGAAGAAACGGAACAGATTACAGTTACGAATATAACCTGACCGATCATTTAGGTAATGTGAGGGCTACTTTTTACAAGAATCCAAACGGACAACTGGCAGAGGTAATCCAAAGGGACGATTATTTTGCTTTTGGACTAAGGAAAATGGGGATTCCAAATTCAAATGTAAACAAGTACCTTTATAATGGCAAGGAGTTGCAGGAAGAGTTAGGGCAGTATGATTACGGAGCAAGGTTCTATGACCCGGTGATAGGGCGTTGGAACGTGGTGGATCCGTTTACTGAAGTGTCAAAGAGATTTAGTCCATACAGTTACGCTGTTGATAATCCAATTAGGTTTATTGATGTTGATGGAATGTATGCTAATGACGAGACTAAAAGTATAAAGTCAACTGTAATTGATGGAAGAGGGAATGTTATTAAACATACTAATGACAATGATAATTCCATATATCAAGTAGATGATCCTTCCAATTGGAACGGTAGTAATATGGGCTTGATAAAGGTCGGAACAGAAAAGAAAGGAATTGATTATGATAAACTTGTTGGCAAACAGCTAGGATTTTTACAATACAATTCATTAAGCCGGGAATCGTCAAAAAATATGCTGGAACAAATCGGTAATATTTCATCAGCATTAGGAACAACCGCAAATGGGGCAGAGTTATTTGTAACTTATAATGCAGGAAAAGCCATATTTTATACAAATATCAAAGGTAAAATATCATGGATATCTTCCTCTTCAGTACAGAAAATAACAAGCAACATAGGTACTGGTATTGCAATAACGGGTTTTATTGTTGATGGCGCTATGTATTTGACTGGAAATCAGGGTGGTGCTAAGACAACTGTTCATTTAGGTATGAGTGCTTGGTCTTACTTTGGTAAATGGGGGCTCAAAGCTAATCTGCTAACCAGCGCTATTATGATTTTGGGAGAAGCTGCGTTTGATGATTCTCATTTTACAGGAAAAAGCTATAGAAATCCAATGATATTACCTAGAGATAATACTACCGTTTCACCATAATAAATGAAAATGAAAACTATATTTTATTGGTTATATAGATTATTAAAAAAGACAAGAAAAGAAGATGATCCCTCGGTAGCTACTTTCATGGTAATTACTTTTCTCCAGGCATGGAATATTGGGGTGGTGTATAAGATTGTATTTAATCCCAGAGGAGTTGTTACCGCAACAAAAAGTTTTGCTGCTGTTGTTGCGATAATGCTAACTATCGTACTCATGTTGATAAACTATTTCTTCCTTTATAGGACGAGAAAGGCAGATTTTATTAAAATTGAAAATCAAAAAAAGAGAAAATATAGGTTAGGTGAAATACTTTTTTGGATTTATTTTATTGGGTCGATCCTTAGCATTTTAGGTATTTTATTACTTCCTGACATTTTTTAAGTATTCGGTTGCCCAAGCTATTCTAATTTTTCGCAGGTCGTCTCGAACTAAAGATAAAGAGGGAGTTGAAATCCGAAAGTATAAAGACCTCTGCTACTGGATCTGCAGATGTTAAAGTTATCGCGGGCGGTGGTGTAAATATTTCAGTTGGATGGGTAAAAGGTGGAAGTCTTGATTCTCATGTTGCAGGATTAGATGCATTAAACCTTAAGAATTTTGGGGCAAATAAAAATGGATACAAAACTTCACAGGTTGGTTTCTCCTCTCTGACTAAAGGCATGAAAGTTGGTGCTTCAGCAATGTATAGTATTGGCAGAACTTGGGTGTATTAGTTTAAGGCTTTTATAAAAATGAATAGAGCAAGTAAAATCATCTTATATTCAATTTTCATTATTCCAGTAATATTGCTATTTAGCTTTTTTTTCTGGTTAGTTTTTTTTGACGGAACAACAGAAGAGGTAATTAAGGATAGTGATTTGGCTGAAAATTTTGCGGGCAAAGTAGATTCTTTATATTTCGATAAGCAAAATCACAATATTAAAATAGCTGTATTGGCTAGCGGTTATAAATATCAGATTTTTAGAAGGTGGGAATATAAAATTAAAATAGGAGACTCGTTATCTAAGAGAAAAGGATCATTAGAGTTGATTATTTATAAGGATAGTGAAGTAAAAGCTATCTTGGACTATAGAGATACATATAGAAAGTAGCCCCTCGTTACTGCAAGGTCAATGTCATTAAGTTAAGGGTTTTTCATATTGCATCTTTTTGATCTTTAATCACTTTAGGTTTTATTCGGGCTCTGTATTTCTCCGCTGGTGCGAGCGTCCCGCTTGTACCAAAATAGTAAATGAAAGCCTGGCCAGCTATTCGAGATGTTTTTTAGGGCATCTCGAATTAAAGATAAAGACGGATTTGAAATCCGAAAGAATAAATCTGAGCGAGGCAAAAGCATATTAGACTTTGTTTTATTTAGCGTACATTTCAAGTAGCCCTGAATTAAAATTAACCCTAAACAAGAAAAGGAGCAAATTTTCATTGCTCCTTTTAATTATCCGCTGGCGGAGAAGATGAGGAAGCACTCGCAGTATAATTATGGTTTTAATAATCCGATAAGGTTTGTTGATCCTGCCGGGATGGAGATTATTTCAGTTACTGGTGGGGTTAAATTTACTGAGGAGGATGCTAAAAGCGCTTTTGAAGTTATTACTGGACAAAAAAGAAATGTATATATAAATATCAATGATAGTTATACCGAAAGACAAGAAATAAATGCAGATGATAAAAAGGAAAGTTATGGTTCATGGGCTGTTTTTTCTGCAAAGAATTTTAGATTGGCAAACGAGGCACTGGATGCTTTTGGAGATAGAAGTTCTTTTATCAGGCTTGAAGTGGTTATTTATGAAAGGAATGGGTTCAGATAAAAGTGGAATAAAGATAAAAACGGATTTGAAATCCGATGGGTTAAAACTAACTGATGCATTCAAAACAATAAGAGCTCCCTGCCAACACAGGTAAGCGGTAGCAAGAACATCACCTTTTGTCTAAAAACTTATAAAATATTTATGTCTTTTGAGCCGTAGCTCGATAAAGCTTCATGTTTACTATCCAGTTCGGTGATTAAATAGTCTATACTTTCTATTGGGCAGACTTTTAATCTTAAAGTAATATCCAATTTTTCAGAAATACAAAGCACAGCCGATTTTTTTGAACAAGCCAGCATGGCTTTTTTTAGCTGATTAATCTCCCAATCTGTATCCGTTAACCCCTCTTCAGAATGTATGGCGCTGGTTCCCATCAAACATAAATCAGCCTTTATTTCAGCAAGCTGTCCAATTACATGTCCTCCATAGGTTATTTGTGAGTTTTTTGAGAATAATCCCCCAATTAAAATCACTTCAACATTATTGTATTTTGATAATTCTACGGCAACTAATGGGCTTATTGTAAAAAAAGTAGCCTGTAATCCTTTAGGTAACTGTTTTACAAACTCTAAAATGGTTGTTCCGCCACCAGTTAAAACCACCATTCCATCTTTTATTAGTTCTGTGGCTTTTTTTGCTATTGTTATTTTGCTATCGCGAGCGTAAACCGTACTGTCATCAAAAGAACTATGGTAAGATTTTGATAAAGCGCCACCATGAACTTTAAACAGCAAACCATCATCAACCAATTCTTGTAAATCTCTTCGGATGGTGTCTTCAGATACATTTAGCAGTTGTACCAAATCAGAGGTTAATACACGGTTGTGTAAGTTAATCTGGCGCATTATAAAATCGTGGCGTTCTTTTTTTAACATAAGGTGTTTGGTTTTAGCTAATGTATAAAAAGATTTTTAGCTTTTTTGTGTTTTGCGTGTTTTTGCGTTTTTGTGCAATAAAATGTTGTGTGCTAGGAGCAAAAATCTTTCTTGTTTGTTTTTTTATTGAAAAACATTTATGATATTAGCTAAATATTGGAAAAGAATGCGTTATTATGCGTGTTTGGCAAACAACTAACAAAACAACTAAACTTAATCAAATCCTAATCGACAGTTTATGAGAAAAAAACTACTCTTAATTTTTATCGGTACGTTTTTGTTGCTGGCTCACGCCATTGCGCAACAAATAACCGTTACAGGTAAGGTTTCGTCAGAAGACGGGCCTGTACCAGGAGTTTCCATCAGAGTAAAGGGAAGCACCGTAGTATCCCAAACCAACGGTGAGGGTGTTTACTCAATTAAAGCATTAAAAACTGATGTACTAACCTTTTCTTACATAGGTTACATTACACAGGAGCGTGCTGTTGGAGCAAATACTTCCATCAATATTACCTTAAAATCTGAGGCTAAGGGCTTGGATGAAGTTGTAATTACTGCACTAGGTAATACAGTTAAAAAGAAAGAACTTGGAACATCACAACAAACCGTTTCAGGAGCTGTAATTGCAGAAACACAACGCGAAAACTTCATTAATGCATTGCAGGGTCGTGTGGCTGGTGTAGAAGTAACTAGTTCATCAGGTGTACCTGGAGCATCATCCTCAATTACAATACGTGGTGTAAGTTCTATAAGTGGAAGCAATCAACCACTTATGATTGTTGATGGTTTGCCGATAGATAACAAAACCTTAAGCACAGCGGCTTTTGTATCTGATGCGAGTTCAAACACAGCATTTAGCAATCGTGGTGTAGATTTTACCAACAGATCTGCCGATATTAATCCTGAAGATATCGAAAGCTTAGTAGTTTTAAAAGGACCAGAAGCTGCTGCGCTTTATGGTATTGATGCTGCAAATGGAGCCATTGTAATTACAACAAAAAGAGCTAAAGCTGGTGCAGGAGCTGTAAATTATTCAAATAGCTTTAGAGTTGAAACAACCAGAAATTATCCTGAATTGCAAAAGCAATATGGAATTGGTACATCAGGGTCGGGTAATGTAATTACAACTTTAAATGGTGCTTACGAATATTTTGGTCCTGAATACGCTGCCGGAACTCAACTTTATGATAACGTAAAGGATTTCTTTCAAACAGGTTTTACCCAAAAGCATAATCTATCATTTGAAGGTGGTTCTGAAAAGTTAAATTATCGTATTTCTACTGGGTACACAGATCAGCAAGGCGTGGTACCAAATTCTGCTTATCAAAGAATTAACCTTACTGGTGCATCACAAGGGATTATAAATAAGTGGTTAAAAACAGATTTATCCATGAATTATAGTTATTCGGTAAACGATCAGCCTTTAAAGGGGAGTATCGGACCGCTACTTGGTTTATTGGTTTGGCCACAAACAGATGATGCAAAAAATTATTTAACTCCTTCTGGAACAAGAAAAGTTTTATCTCTAGGTACGATAGGTAATGCTGAGATTGATAACCCTTATTTTAACATCAATAAAAACGTTATCAATTCGAAAACAAACCGTATTATTTCCAACCTAGGGTTAACTATAACACCTTTCAGTTGGGTTGATATTAAAACTAATATTGGGGTAGACTCTTACACTAACCAAAATTTAATTGTTCGTCACCCAGAAAGTGCTGCGGCATTTAGTAGAGGTGGTACAATTGATGTGGCTAACGATGTAACCAGAAACATCAACTTGCAAAATTTAATCAACTTTAAAAAGCAAAAATTAACAAACGATATTTCCTTTGATGGTACATTAGGTAACTCCTTACAGAACCTAAAATCGAATGTTGACGCAGGTTACGGTGAGAACTTTTTGGATCCTAATTTTTACTCTTTAAATAATGTTGGAACTAAACTAGTAAGAACAACAATTACTCAACGCCGTTTAGTTAGTTTTTTTGGTAGAGCTACTTTCGATTACAAAAACTATTTATTTTTAACAGGAACAATTAGGAATGACCGTACATCTACTATTCCAAAGGATCGCTATTCTTTCTGGTATCCATCAGTTCAGGGAAGTTTTGTGTTTACCGATGTGCCTGAATTCAAATCACTTAAAAACGTATTTACTTACGGTAAGTTAAGGGCTGCATATGCCAACGTGGGTAAAGATGCTCGTCCGTACGCTTATGTGCCAACGTTAGAAAACAAAACAACAACTAATGGTGGTTATGGCTACGGTTTTACTGGACCTAACCCAGGCTTAAAGCCAGAATTTGCAAAATCGTATGAGTTTGGTACTGAGCTTGCATTTTTTAACAATCGTTTAGGTTTAGATGTAACGGTGTATCGTAAAGAAACAACAGATCAAATTGTAAACGATATTAGAGGAAGTTATGCAACGGGATTTATCTTATTAAACTTGAATGGGGGTTCAACGCGTAACCAAGGTATTGAGCTAACATTACGTGGAACACCAGTAAAAACAAAAGATTTTACATGGGATGTTTTGGCGAATTTTGAGTCGGCAAAAGGTACTGTACTTTCATTGCCAAATAGCCTTCCAGAATCTTATGTTTCTGATACATGGTTATATGGAAACGTTCGTAACGGTAATACACCAGGTTACTCTACACGTTCATTAACCGGTTTGTTTTATCTGCGTAATAACCAAGGTCAGTTGTTAATTAATCCAACAACTGGTGTTCCGGTTCGTTCAACTACATTTATTGACGCTGGTTATGACAGACAACCTGATTTTACAATTGGTTTAACCAATACCTTTACCTATAAAAATATGTCGCTTTCATTCTTGTTAGACATTAGAAAAGGTGGAGATGTATTAAACGCAACGCAACATTTCTTAACTACTTTAGGTTTAAGTACAAATACATTAGATCGTATGACCCCTAGAATTATTCCTGGAGTACTACAAGATGGTAAAGAGAATTCTTCTAATCCAACAGCAAATAATATTGCTTTTATTCCTTATTACCAAAATGGTTATTACACCAATGCGAGTGAGGAATTATTTATAGAAAAAAATATTAACTGGATCAGATTGAGAGATGTAACCTTTAGCTATCGCTTACCACAAACCATGCTTAAAAAACAAAACTTTGTAAAAAGCGCAAGTGTATTCGTAACTGGAACAGATTTGTTTTTGATTACAAATTATACAGGTTTAGATCCTGTTGTAAATGGTAATACGGCTGCGGTTGGAGGATCAGGTGCATCAGGTATTGATTATGGAAACTTTCCAATGCCAATTGGTTTAAACTTTGGAATTAAGATTGGATTATAAGAAGATAAGATTATGAAAAAAATATATTTAATATTACTAGCTGGCTTATTATTTACCGTTAGTAGTTGTAAAAAATATCTGGATGTAAATACCAATCCAAATGCACCACAAACGGTAACAGCCAATTTATATTTGTCGCCAATGTTGCACTGGGCAGTTACTGCGCCACAATACGATGGAAGGTTTATTGGTAGATATACACAAAACTGGACTTCAACAACGGCAGGTACCACCTGGGATTTACAAGGCTATGATGCCTCATCTGATAATGGTGCTGAACTTTGGAGAGATGTTTATTGGAGTTTAGGCCAAAATTTAGTTGATATGATGACTAAGGCAGAAGCCGAACAACGCTGGGATTTATTAGGCGTTGGGCAGATTTTAAAGGCTTGGGGCTGGCAAACCTTAACAGATATTCATGGGGAGATTGTAATAAAACAAGCTTTTGATCCTACTAAATATGCTTTTGATTACGATAGTCAGGAGTTTGCTTATCAGGAAGTACAGCGTTTATTAACGCTAGCAATAGCAAACTTACAGCGTACAGACGGTGCTGTTGATGCTGCGTTTTTAGGTAAAACGGATGTTATTTATAAAGGCGATCGTTCAAAATGGCTAAAATTAGCTTATGGGATGTTAGCTTTAAACTTAAATCACTACAGCAATAAATCAACTTACAAACCTGATGATGTAATAGCAGCGGTTGATAAATCATTTACAAGTAATTCGGATGATGCTTTAATGACATACCCAGGTGTTACTGGTAACGATGATAAGAATTTTTTAGGCCCAACCAGAGGCAATATGCAAACGTACAGACAAACTACTTTTATTGTGAATTTGCTAAATGGCACTCAATTTACAGGAGTTGTGGATCCACGAATGAGTAGAATGTTAGCGCCGTCTCCTGATGGTAATTACAGAGGTGTTGTAACTGCATCAGGTATTGTTGGCTTTTCTGCAGCACAATTGCCAAATAATTTTTGGAATTTACCTTCTACGTCCGCACCAGCGGCAAATACTCAAGGTAGATACATCTTCTCTGATAAGTGTAAATTGCCAATTATGACATATGCTCAGCTTCAATTTATTAAAGCAGAGGCTGCATTTAAAAAGGGAGATAAACCTTTAGCATTACAAGCTTACATAAACGGAATTTCATCGCACATTGATTTTGTTAACGCCAGAAATTTAGATGATAATCAATCTGCTTCTCAGATTTCTAGCGCAGATAAAACAGCTTATTTAACCTCTACAACTATTGTACCTGCAAATTCTGGAGATTTAACCATTACGCAGATTATGTGTCAAAAATATATTGCACAATGGGGTTGGGGGCATTTAGAAACATGGATGGATATGAGAAGATACCACTATACAGATGCTGATCCAGCTACAGGTAAGCAGATATTTTTAGGTTACGTTTTTCCAACAACTTTATTTTCTGATAATGCCAGTAAACCTGCATACAGAGTCCGTCCTAGATACAATTCTGAGTATGTTTGGAATCGTACTGCCTTAGAAGCAATTGGTGGATTAGCAGTAGATTATCACACAAAACAAACCTGGATTATTCAACCTTAACCTAGCTAAAATGAAAAGAAAATATATAAGTATACTGACCGTAATGATGGTTTCGGTATTTGGTCTATCCTGTAAAAAAGACAATACACTTAAAGTGATTGATATCCCTTTGGACGAGGCGAATAGCGCAAGGATAAAGTATTTTAACTTTGCTTCATCTGCACCATCAGTTAACTTTTATGCAAATGGCGTAAAAGTAGCTGGCGTACTAAGTGCTACGGGGTCTGAAAGTACTGCAGGCATAACTTATGGTTCGGTATATCCAAGTGCAAATTATAGTGTAATTACTGGAGGTACATATAAGGTAAATGCACAGATTCCAGCGAATGCTGCCGCAAATCCAAACGTATCAATTACAGAAATTAATGCAACGCTAGCTAATGGAAAGTACTATTCTTTATACACTAGTGGACTTTATACTAGCGCAACTAAAACTTCAGAATCTTTTTATGTTGAAGATAAATTGCCTGCTATGAACAATGCTTTAACTTACGTGAGATTTGTAAACGCTATTTCAAATGGTACGCAACCTATGAATTTGGTGGTAAAAAACACAGTAACGAACGTTGAAACTGTTGTAGCAACAAATATTGCCTATAAAACGGGTTCTGAATTTGTTGGTATTCCTGTTGGAATTTATGAGTTGTATGTAAGATACCCATCTTCATCAACAAATGTTATTTCTAGAAATGCGTCAACCAATGGCACAGTAGCGCTTCAAGCTGGAAGAACTTATACTGTTGGTTCTAGAGGTGATATGACAGTAACTTCAGCTACTGCAACCAATAGACCTTTGCTTGATAATACAGCAAACAGATAAACGAAAGCTTAAATCTTTGAAATCCCCGGCAGTGCGCCCGGGGATTTTTTTTAACCACTTGTATATTATTAGTATCTTGTAAATACGTCCATATTATTAGCTTATGAAATCTATCTACCTTTCGGTTTTGCTAGTTATCTTGGCTATTTCATTAAAAGCTTCGGTATTTACCGTTACAAACAACAATAATTCAGGCCCTGGCTCTTTAAGAGAAGCAATTTTAAGTGCAAATGCAAATGGATCGGTAACTACGGATTATATTTATTTTAATATTCCTGCAAGTTCAGTAACAAATGTAATCATTAACTTAACAGAAGAATTACCTCCTTTAACTTCCAATACAATTATTGATGCAACATCTCAGCCTACGTCATTTTTAGGAAATACCAGTATTAAGATTAGATTGGTTAGAGCCGCCTCTACATTTTTTAATGGATTGGTGATTGATGGGGTTTCAGATGTTGAAATTTATGGTTTTTATTTTAGTAATTTTCTCTCGCAGGCAGGTGTTCCTTCAGACGAAAGAAAGGCAGGTATTTTTCTGAAAAATACACTGCGAATAAAAATTGGTGCACCCAATAAACAAAATGGATTCGGAAATAATTATACTTCAATTATTTCGCCTACTTCAATAAATTATCAAAAAGAAGTAACTATTTCATCAAACATTATTGGGCTTGATCCTACGGGGATGACTTCGGCACCTAATTCAGTCGGGATAGATTTAAGCTATCTATCCAATTCAACAATTGGTGGCCCAACAGAAGATTATGGAAATTTGGTAAGTTCAAATACAGTAGCAATTTCGCTAGGTGGTTTAAGTGGAAATGTAATGATTTCGTTTAATGTAATTGGGTTTGATATTGCTAAAACAAAAACATTTCCAGCAGTACAATCAACAGGGATTTTTGCCAACGGCGAATCCGTAAATTTAACAATTAGTGATAACCATATTGTATCTCAATTTACAGGAATCAGAATTGACAACATAAAGAATACCTACAAAATTAATCACAACACTATAGGTGCAGGCTTAAATTCAATGAATTTTGGAAATACTAAATATGGTATTGAGGTTTATAATTGTGGGGCCGGCGTAATTGGAGGAAGTAATATGGCAGATCAAAATATAATTGCATATAATGAACAGGCAATTCAAATTGATTTTTCTTACCCTGTATCTATTTTAAAGAATAGTATTTACTGCAATACAAACGCAGGAATTGAATTTAAGGATCTTCCACCCGAAAAAACAATTACACAGTCTAAAATTGACTTTATAGGTACAAATTCTGCCAGTGGAACTTATCTTCCTAACTCAGTTATAGAGCTCTTTGCAGATGATGATTGCCCCGACTGTCAAGGCAAAACATGGCTTGCCACAGTTGCCACAAATGCCGATGGTACATGGCAATATAATGGGCCGGTGGCTTTGGGTTTAACAAGTACCGGTACAAATGCGGATGGAGCCACTTCTGGATTTAGTAAACCTTTAATTTCTAGTGTTAAGCTGGAGATTTTAGATACCTATTGCGGAAATCCTAAAGGAAGTATTAGTAAATTATCCATTAGTGATGCAAGTGTTTTTGAATGGTATAATACCAGTAACCAATTGGTAGGGCAAAATAAAGATCTTACCGATGTGCCCGCAGGTAGTTATTATTTAAAAGCTGGTCAGCCAGGAGGTTGTCAATCTATATCATCTGTTTATACCATTAAAAACACAAATATATCTTACAATATCAGTAAGGCTTTGATTACGCCCACAAGCTGCGGACAAAATAACGGATCTATTTCAATTATCACTTATAACACAGAAACACCAGTAGAATTTACGTGGACAAATGCAAATGGAGAGGTAATAAGTAATAATGAAATGCTAATAAATGTACCCTCTGGAACTTATACTTTAACAGGCTCAAATGGAAATGGTTGCCAAAATGTTGCTGGCACTTTTAGTGTTGGAGTAGCACAACTTCCAGTTATTGATTTAACTCAAATGCAAACTTTTATAAGCTGTGATGGAAAAACAGTCAGCGTATCCAATATAAATATTGTAGGCTCCACTCAGCCATTCAATTATCAGTGGAAAAATGAAAATGACGATCTAGTTTTTGACGGATTATTGCTTCAGGGAGTAGCCCCTGGCAAGTATAAACTTTTTGTTAAAGATAAATATGGTTGCGAAGTAAATAGCGAGACAATAGATTTCAAGAAGCTTAGAAATGAAGTATTAAACGTGCCAAACTCTATTAGTCCGAATGGTGATAACATTAACGATACCTGGAAAATTTTAGGTGTGGAAAACTATCCTAATGCTGATTTCTATGTCTTCAACAGAAACGGGGATCAACTTTTTTATTCTAAAGGATATACTAAAGAATTTGATGGAACTTTTAATGGGAAACCTTTATCGGTAGGCGTATATTATTATTTGATTGATTTGAAAACAGATTGTGGCAAGCTTAGCGGAAGCATAACCATCATTAAATAAAAAAGCAGCCTAAAAGCTGCTTTTTTATCTTTAATCTATATAATTTTGAAGCCCAAACTCAATTGGAATAAATTCGGTTTTTGACTGTATCTATCGCTTTTGCTGATATTGCTTAATCCGGCTTCGTAGCGTAAATCAACAGAAATACTACCTATATCCACGCCAGCACCTGCTTGAATACCGAAAGCTTGATTTTTATAATTGCTAAAATCTGTTGCTTGCTGATAAGCAGAATTGAAGGTAGAGTTATCATCCAAAACGAATGAAATAACCGGACCCGCCATTACGCGAAAGTTTAAATTATTTGCGCCAAATTTTGTACCTAATAATACAGGAATATCCAATGTAGTAAATTTTACTTTACCTTCTGCAGCAACTTCATTGTTGTTATTATTGGTAAAGCTGATAAATTTATTGCCTTTACTACCAATGTAAGCCTCTGGCTGTACATAAAAACTTTTGCCACCAATGCGTGCCCAAGCCCCAATTTGATAACCTAAACGATTTTCTTCACCCGCAAAATCTGAATTTATTTTAGCAAGATTTACGCCTGCCTTAACCCCAAGGTTAAAGGTTTGCGCTTGTGATGTTGCCCAACCTGCCGTTAGGAAAACAATAAGGATGATGATCTTTTTCATTTGTATTGATTTGTTTTTAGGGTTTAAGCCAATTAAGGCCATGATTTTTATTGTTAAAATTTAAGGTATTAAACCTTTTTTCCACTATAACGCAATTTTAACAGAATTATCGTGTGTAAAATCGATGCTAATTTCACCTTTTTTTGTCACTATGCATAAAAAGCTATCGGCAGAGCCGCAAATATTTTTTACTTTTGCAGAAATAAATTTTGCTATGGCTAATTTTCAACTTACCGCAGAAACTGCATTTAAAGTAAAAACAAAGTTCTTAAGGAAATATCGCGACCTTGCCAATGAGCCTTTGGATTTTACACCTGGTAACGAAGATCAGCTGATTCTAGATTTAATGCGCCTTGTAAAACGCGATCGTACTTATATAGAATTTACAATCCAAAAAGCACTTGCTGATACTAAAGGGAATAGACTTTAATCAAAAATTCTTTCTTTCTCATTCTTAATTTTCTTGAGTAGCTGCTTAATTACAATTAACTGTAAATAGGTAGTTTCTAATATTTATCTCTTTTTGTACATTTACCTTGTACAAATTGTCAACAGTTCATAAATATTCCAGGCGTTTTTTCAAGGCCTGCTAAAGCATATACAATGAAAAAAATTAAATATGGCATAATTGCACTTGTCGCCGGAATTGCAATTATATCCTTTTCTTTTAAAGAAGATTTATTTCTGGTTTCTAAAAACCTAGATATTTTCGCTTCCCTTTATAAAGAAATCAACATTAATTATGTGGATGATACTAATGCTCCACAACTAATGAAAACAGGCATTGATGCGATGCTAGATAGCCTCGATCCATATACAGAATACGTTCCTGAATCGGAAATTGAAGATTATAAACTTAAATATGTAAGTACGCAATATGGTGGTATTGGTGCCAGCACCGTATTTATTGATGGGAAGTTATATGTTAATGATGTAAGCGAAGGTTATCCTGCAAATAAACAGGAAGTGAAACCTGGCGATCAGATTTTAAAAATTAATGGAATAGAAGTAAAAGGAAAAGATCGCAGTCAGGTTAGCCATTTATTAAGAGGACCAAAAGGAAGTACTGTAGATTTAGCTGTTGTGCGTGAAGGAAAAGAACTTTTAAAGAAACTTATTCGCGAAGAAATTAAACAACCTAACGTATCTTATTTTGGAATGGTTGGCGATGGTGTTGGTTACATTAAACTAGATAAATTCCTTGAAAACTCTGGTCAGGAAGTTAAGGATGCTTTGTTAAGTTTAAATAAGGAAAACCCTAAAGGCATTGTGTTAGATTTAAGAAATAATGGTGGCGGTATTTTACAAGAAGCGGTTAAAATAGTAAACCTTTTTGTAAATAAAGATCAGCTTATTGTAACACAAAAAGGTAAAAACGTTGAGAAAACAATTACTTATAAAACCCAGATGGCGCCCATATCTACATCAGTGCCATTGGTGGTATTGGTTAATGGAAATTCGGCTTCCGCTTCGGAAATTGTTGCAGGTTCATTACAAGATCTTGATAGAGCAATTATAATAGGACAAAGAAGTTATGGTAAGGGATTGGTGCAACAAACATTTAATCTGCCTTACAATAGCCTTGTAAAGGTAACGGTAGCCAAATATTATACGCCATCAGGAAGATGCATCCAAAAGTTAGATTATGCCCATAAAGATGCTGATGGTAGAGCAGAGCGCTTTGCCGATTCTGCAATTACTATGTTTCAAACTAAAGCCGGTAGAAACGTTTACAGTGGCAATGGTGTTTATCCTGATGTATTAACGGATGCAACGAAACTGAGCCCGATTACGATTTCAATGCTTAACAAAAACTTGTTCTTTTCTTACATTAATCAATATGTAAAAAATAAATCAAGTGTGCCATCAGCAAAAGGTTTTCAGGTTTCTGATGCTGATTATGCAGCCTTTACCAATAGCCTTGCGGATAAAGATTTAACGTATCAAAGTAAAACAGAACGTTTGCTTTCAGACTTACGTGCTGAGGCTGAAAAAGAAAACAAATCTGAAGAAGTTAAAACTGATTTAGAAAATCTAAAATATAAACTTACTTCATCAAAGAAATCAGATTTAGCTCTCCATAAAATGGAGATTAAGCGTATACTTGAATCACAAATTGTAAGTCGTTATTTTTATGAAAAAGGCCGCATTGAACAAAGTTTTCAGTACGATAAAGAGCTAGCTGCGGCTAAAACACTATTTGGTAATCAAACGCAAATGCTAGCCATATTAAAGGGAGATGGCAATTATAAAATTATTGGGAAACCAATTAAAGATACAGCTTCTGTAAATTAAGAAGGATAAAATTATAAGTAGAAAGCCCGGTTACATTTACGTATACCGGGCTTTTATTTTTTGATTATTTATTGGAGTAAGTTTAGTGCAATTTAACTTTCAGGCCATCCATGTTGTTGTTTAACTGAAGCTGACAAGCTAAGCGAGAGTTTGGCAACAAATCTGGCAAGGTATCTAACATTGCATATTCATCATCCGTCATTTCGTTAAGCTTTTCTTCACCTTCTAAAACATCTACACAACAGGTAGCACATAAAGCCATACCGCCACAAGTGGCCAAAATATCATATTCTGATGCCTTTAAAAACTCCATAAGGCTAAGGCCCATATCAGTTGGCGCCACATGCTCTGTTACTGAGCCGTCCGGCTCCTGCATATATATGTTAATGTTGTTTTCTTCCATGTTTCGGGTTACTTATAAACAAAAAGCAAATATAAGATAAACCCAATTAAAATTCAGCTACGCCGTTAACAGTTGTATATTTCATGGTATATTTTACACCAGGATTCATGTATTGATATGCGCTATGACTCATTAAAGCTGCCTCGTGGAAACCACAAAGAATTAATTTTAACTTGTTTGTATAAGTGTTGATATCGCCAATTGCATAAATGCCCGGAATATTGGTTGAGTAATCATCGGTGTTTACCTCGATGGCACTTTTGCTAATATTCAGGTTCCATTCTTCAATAGGGCCTAATTTTGGACTTAAACCAAACAAAGGAATCAAGTGATCGGCATCTACAACAGATTTTTCCATTGTACGATTTTGAACGATTTCAACTTTTTCAAGCTTATCTGTTCCGTGTACAGCGTGCAAATTGCTGTTTAAAACTAAGTTGATTTTTCCGCTTTCTGCCAATGCCATTACTTTTGCAACAGAATCTGGCGCTCCACGGAAACTTTCGCTTCTGTGAATCAAGGTTAATTCAGAGCAAACTTCTGCTAAGTAAATGGTCCAGTCTAAAGCTGAATCACCACCACCAGCAATTACCATTTTCTGATCACGATATTTCTCTGGATCAAGAATCATGTAGTTTACACCTTTACCATTTTCAAAGTTCTCCAGGTTTTCTACAGCAGGTTTACGAGGCTCAAAACAGCCTAAGCCACCAGCAATAACAACAACTTTGGCTTCAATAATGGTTCCCATGTTGGTTGTTAAAACAAAATCTGCTTCGCCACGCTTTTCTAAACCTTCAATACGCTCGCCCAAAGTAAACGTTGGATGGAAAGGTTTTGCCTGCTCCATTAAGTTATCGATAAGTTCCTGAGCTAAAACAGAAGGATAACCCGGAATATCGTATATCGGTTTTTTAGGATAAATTTCAGAAAGCTGACCACCAACCTGTGGAAGGTAATCAATTAAATGGCAACGCATTTTTAATAAACCGGCTTCAAAAATGGCAAATAAACCAACCGGACCAGCGCCAATTACGGCTATATCAGTAGAGATCATTCAAAAAAAATTTGATGCAAAGTTACAAAATAAACTTTTATCAACATCGTTATTTAGAAATATTCCAGATAATTCTGCAAGAAATTAATTTTCAGTATTTTATATCCTTTCTATAATTAAAAAACAAAACTTAAAGTGGTTTAAGTATTTGTAACAAATTATAATTGGTCTATGGGATTAGTCGTTTTATTTTTAGCTCTTTTAAAAGTACTGTACATAAACCCAAGCGCAACCATTGTTCCTAAAACTGAGGGAAGAAATTGACTGTATGGTTGGTACTGTGGAAAAACAGTTCCGGAGAAGGCAGAAAACAGGCCGCTTAAAGCGCTTACCATTTTTAGGATGTGCTCATACAGCCAGAGGTTTTTGTATTTATCAGCTGGTATCAGTCCCTTTAAAAGATCATATCCGGTAACGAGTATTAAATAACCAACTGTGCTGTAAATAATAATCGGATTCCAGATCATTCCAATACTTTTGAAGTAGAACAGGAAATACGCTACACACAAAAGCGAGAATGTAGCCATGCCAATATCTATAATTTCTAGTTGGCTGGATTTTTTTTTCAGAGTTCTATAACCGGAATAACCCAGATAACCACTCAGTACTGTGATAACTAGCAGGAAGGTGTTTCTGCCAAAAACAAAAACACCAATAAGTCCTGTAATAATTACAACAGCAAGCAAGATTAGAAAAACTTTCCCTATGTATTTATGGAGCTTAGCGCCCTTTTTTGTCATCAGGGCTGTTAAGCCAATTATTAAAGCCAATGAACCCCCGCTTACATGTATAATAATATTCGCTTTGTGTAGTATTGAAAAACTTTCCATTGTTTATGTTTTTTTAGCAAAGGAATTGGAAAACAATGTGCTTAAGTCTTAAAATGTAGGGGTGGACCTATAGTTAATCATTTTGATACTGAGAAGGCGTTTTTCCGGCGATTTGTTTGAAAATCTTATTAAAAGATGATTTTGACTGAAAGCCACAATCGTATCCGATGGAAAGAATCGAATAATGAGAAAAAGATGGATCTTTTAGCTTGTATTTTACCGCATTAACCCTATAGGTATTTATAAAGGTAAAGAAATTCGTTTCGGCTTTTTGATTGATGATTTGTGATAACTGATTTCCTGAAAAATTTAATTGAACAGCAAGCATATTAAGGGTTAAATTTTCATCCAGATAAGGTTTATTCTCTTGCATATGTGTTTTCAGTTGATCAAACATCTTCTCCGCCAATTCATTGCTAAGTCCTGAATTTTTATATAATGCTTTTGACTCAGGTACTTTTTCGAAAGGTGTTGCAGTGGGTATATCGACAAAGATGGTAGTTTGACGTAAGCCGAAGTATCCGATGAAAAAAATGTAGAAACTCAGGATGCAGCCGACCACGGCGAATAAATTTTGAGAAGTAACGAAAGTATAATTTACACCATACTTAATAAGCAAAAATAACAAAATGAATAAAAACAATAATGATATAACGATACTTTTTAACCAGTTTAGATTTAATTTTTCGGTGTTAGAATAGTTGTTAGGAAGTCGCTTCTGATGTTTTAAAAGCACTATAAGACTTAGTATGGCATAGAAACCAGGAACGATCGCCATTAAAGTCATTAAGAAATAGGCAGCAGTTTTGGGTACTTCATTATTAAAATTGGGAAAGACATTATGTATTACAACGGCACCTGGAATGGTCAAATTGAGATAAAAAAGAGCGATATTAAAAAAGAGATAAAAAAGACCGTGGAACCATAAATTTTTCCATTTGAAATTATTGCCAAAGGATAACGACTGCGTGTATAAAAATAAAATCGGAGAACTGGCTAAAGGCAGAGAAAAGCATAGTAACTGAATATAATCTGAAATAACAGGCAAGCCCGATAAAT
The DNA here is from genome assembly GCF_004335085.1 of Pedobacter nototheniae. Lineage (GTDB taxonomy): Bacteria > Bacteroidota > Bacteroidia > Sphingobacteriales > Sphingobacteriaceae > Pedobacter > Pedobacter nototheniae. The sequence goes on from NZ_RQRS01000034.1 coordinate 18,611, forward strand.
TATCGTAATAAAATAATAACTGGGCAGAAATTATGCCCAGCCATAACATTAATAATTTATCTGCATCTGAGTTTTTCCGCTTTGAACTTAAAAGCAATATCAGGAAAATGCCTTGTGCAGGACCAGTTAGTAGCAAAGCGTTAGGAATCATTTATATTATGCCTATCAAATGATCCAATTTATATCTCCTTTTACCAATTCATTCCCAAATTTTGGAAAACAAAACTCCAGATATCTGCAGATTCTTCAATGAGTTTGGTTGTCGGTTTGCCTGCGCCATGTCCGGCTTTGGCTTCAATTCTAATTAAAATCGGATTAGGACCTTTATATTTTTCCTGTAAAGTTGCCGCAAATTTAAAAGAGTGCGCCGGCACTACACGATCATCATGATCCGCTGTTGTAATTAAAGTTGCAGGATAATTTACACCACTTTTAACATTGTGCAAAGGTGAATATTTAATCAGGTAATCAAAATTTTCCTTTTTGTCACTAGTGCCATATTCAACTGCCCAGCCCCAGCCAACAGTAAATTTATGGTAGCGGAGCATATCTAAAACACCAACAGCAGGTAAAGCTACTTTAAAAAGATCAGGCCGTTGTGTCATACAAGCCCCAACTAGTAAACCCCCGTTTGAACCTCCAGAAATAGCGATTTTTCCTTGTTTGGTATACTTTTCCTTAATGAGGTATTCTGCCGCGGCAATAAAATCATCAAAAACATTTTGCTTTTTTTCCAGCATTCCACCTTTATGCCATTCTTCACCATATTCGCTACCACCACGTAAGCTAGGCTGAACATAAATGCCACCTTTTTCCATAAACAACATTCGCGATAAACTAAATCCAGGCGTTAAACTGATTTGAAATCCTCCATAGGCATAAAGGAAAACAGGATTATTTCCATCCAATTTTATTCCCTTTTTATGTACAATAAACATCGGCACTTTGGTGCCGTCTTTTGAGGGGTAAAAGACTTGTTTCGTTTCGTAACCATCGGTATTTAATTTTAGTGCCGATTTTTTATAAAGTGTTGATTGCGCTTTGGCAACATCATAACGATAAATTGTACCAGGAGTGGTAAAGTTACTAAAGGTGTAGAAAAATTCAGTTTCATCTTTATAACCGCCAAAACCATCTACAGTGCCAATATCCGGTAGTTTTACCTCACGAATTTGCTTACCCATTAAATCAAACTGAATAATGTGTGTACTTGCATCCTTTAAATAATTAGCCCATAAAAAGCCGCCACCAGTGTTAATCCCTTCAATTGGTAGTTTTGATTCGGGAATAATTGTTTTCCAATTCTCTGGTTGTGGATTCTTAGGGTCAACTAAAACAACTTTCTTATTAGGTGCATTTAAATCCGTATTCAATAAAAGTTGATCTCCAATATTTTCAATTACACTATGATTGTTTTGAAAACCCTTTACCAAAAGTGAAATTTTACCTGCTGGATCCTTTAAATCCTGATAATATAAAGCATTTCCGGATGTGCCAGCAGAAGCATAAATAATAAGAAAACGCTCGTCTTCGGTTACACCAGAGCCAAAGTATAAGTTAGGATTACTTTTATCCTCAAAAATTAACTGGTCATTTTTCTGTGGATCACCAAGCTTATGAAAATAAATTTTTTGAAATTTATTTGCTGCAGAAAGTTCCATTCCTTTGGCAGGTTCATCATATTTGCTGTAATAAAAGCCATCGTTTTTCCAGGCTGCACCAGAAAATTTAGTCCATTTCAATTCATCTGGTAATTTTGTTTTGTTGGCAATATCCATTACATAAATATTGCTCCAGTCAGAACCTGATTGAGCTATAGAATAGGCGATATATTTTTTATTGTGAGATAAGCCAAGCAATGAAACAGAAGCGGTTCCATCTGCAGAAAGTTTATTAGGATCAAGAAATAACTCTTCCTTTCCATTAATTCCTTTTTTTATATACCAGATACTTTGATTTTGCAAGCCATCATTTTTAGTGAAAAAATAATACTCTCCAGCTTTAAATGGAGCCGTTTCTTTAGGGTAATTCCATATTTCGGTAAGGCGCTTTTTTATATCTGCACGGTAAGGAATTTGCGCTAAATAATTTTGGGTGACTTTATTTTCTGCGGCAACCCATTTAGCTGTTTCCGCTGAGGTGTCATTTTCAAGCCAACGATAAGGATCAGCTATAGTTGTTCCGAAATAATTATCGGTTGTTGCATCTTTCTTAGTTTCAGGATATGTCATTAAAGTAATTTTTTCAGCGGGTTTTTGGCCTTGTTTACAAGCAAAAAGACTCATTGCAAATAAGCCTAAAATGAGTGGGTTTTTCATTTTGTTTGATATTTATTTACTAATATATGATTTTGGATACTAATGTTGGGCGCTTATTTGCTTTCTGCTTGGCGCTTTTTCTTTACCTTTGGGTTTATACATGGGCAAGAACATTTATTTCGCTTCTGATTTTCATTTAGGCACACCCAACTATGCCGAAAGCCGCTTTCGTGAAGCACACATTGTAAATTGGCTTAATTTTATTGAGCCCAATTGTGCTGAATTATTTTTAATGGGCGATATTTTTGATTTCTGGTTTGAGTATAGTAAGGTAATTCCTAAAGGTTTTATTCGTTTGCAGGGTAAGCTTGCAGCAATGGCCGATGCCGGAATTAAAATTTACTTTTTTAAGGGTAATCACGATATGTGGGTTAAAGATTACTTTACTAAAGAAATAGGATTGGAAATTATAAGTGATGAATTGATTATTGAGCGGGGAGGAAAGAAGTTTTATCTCCATCACGGTGATGGTTTAGGGCCAGGCGATGCCAAATATAAATTCCTTCGTAAAATTTTTAGAAGCAAATTTTGTCAATGGTTATTTGCTCGTTTACACCCAAATTTGGGTATTGGCATTGCCAATGGATGGAGTAAAAGTAGTCGTGCAGCAGGAGAAAAGAAAGAAGTGTTTTTAGGTGAAGAAAACGAATGGCTGGCTATTTATGCTAAAGAGCAACTTAAAAAAGAACATTTCGATTACTTTATTTTCGGACACAGACATTTACCTTTAGATATTAATTTGGGTAATGGAAGCCGATACGTAAATATTGGCGAGTGGCTAAATTATTCTTCGTACGGCGTTTTTGACGGCGAAGATTTAAAATTAGAATATTATAAGTTTGATAAAAACAGATTGTAACCTATTATTTCTACGCTCAAACTAATTCAGCTTTTTTCCTTATTTTTGCATTTCTTTATTGCAGGGGCATGTATCCAAATCAAATCCTTAGGGATTAATTTGCTTAATACCGCCAGAAACAAAATCATAATTTGCTCGTTTCTATGCAGTAAAGCACGTTTTCAAATTGAAATTAGACTATGTTAGATAAATTAGAAGCCATAAAGCTGCGTTGGGAAGATGTAGAAGAGCAATTGAGTAACCCTGATGTAATTCAGGATATGAAACGCTTTGCAGCTTTAAATAAAGAGTATAAAGATTTAGGCAAAATTGTGGATGAATACAAAATCTACAAAAATGTAATGAGCAATATTGATGCAAATAAGGAAATTTTATCGGTAGAGAAAGATCCTGAAATGCGTGATATGGCAAAAGAAGAACTAGATTTATTGTTAAAACAACAGGAAGAAATGGAGGCCAACATTCGTTTGATGTTAATTCCTAAAGATCCTGAAGATGCTAAAAACGCTGTTTTTGAGATTCGTGGCGGTACCGGTGGTGATGAGGCTGCGCTTTTTGCAGGTGATTTATACCGTATGTACACTCGTTTTTTTGAAACTAAAGGCTGGAAAGTTGAAACCGTTGATGTAACTGAAGGTACTGCCGGTGGTTACAAAGAGGTAATTTTAAAAGTTAGTGGCGAAGATGTTTACGGTCAGTTAAAATACGAAAGTGGTGTGCACCGTGTTCAGCGTGTGCCTGATACCGAAACTCAAGGCCGTGTACATACGTCGGCAGCATCTGTAGCGGTATTACCTGAAGCAGAAGAAATTGACTTGTATATTAACCCAGCGGATATTGAATTGCAAACTTCTCGCTCAGGCGGTGCTGGTGGACAGAATGTAAACAAGGTTGAAACTAAGGTTCAGCTTACCCATAAACCATCGGGTATTGTTGTAGTTTGCCAACAGGAACGTTCGCAATTGGGTAACCGTGTTATTGCGATGGAAATGTTGCGTAGCAAGCTATATGATATTGAATTGCAGAAAAAGAACGGAGATATTGCTGCTAAGCGTAAAACGATGGTATCAACCGGAGATCGTTCAGCAAAGATTAGAACATACAACTATCCACAGGGAAGGGTTACCGAACACCGTATTGGTTTAACAATGTATAACCTACCAACCATAATGGATGGTGATATTCAGGAGATTATTTCTGCTTTGCAGTTTGCAGAAAACGCTGAGAAAATGCAAGAAGGTGCTGTTAATTAAGTAGTTATAAGTATTTGAAAAAAAAGTTTGCAAATAAAGATATAGTCTCTATATTTGCATCCTCGAAAGAGACAAGAGGTTCTAACTTTAAAGAAGAACAAAAGGAGTGGTAGTTCAGCTGGTTAGAATGCCTGCCTGTCACGCAGGAGGTCGCGGGTTCGAGTCCCGTCCATTCCGCGAAAATAGTTTTAAATTTAACTAAAAGCCTGTAAATTAAATGTTTACAGGCTTTTTCGTTTTCTGGGAACACCAAATTATTCATTTTTTCGCGAGAAAAAGGTTAGCAATTCGGTGAGCACATTAAACGATATGAATGCTCACCAATTTTAGCTTAAACAGTTGTTTACAAGCTAGTTCAATCATTAAACATCTTGACTGTAAGTGACAGAATTAACAATTTTGTTTCATTTTAATCATTTGTCATGAGAACAAACATGAATCTGCTTTTTTATTTAAAAAAGCGCTCCACTTACAAAAGCGGTCCAGTAGCCATTTATTTAAGGTTTACGGTTGATGGTAGACGGTCAGAAACCTCAACTGGAAAATCTTGCGATCCCAATCGCTGGAACGCACAGGCCGGAAGAGCCTCGGGTACAAAAGAAGATACCAGGATTTTGAATGCTTTTCTGGATAAGCTACAGTCGAAAGCTCAGGAGCTTCACCAATTAATGACGATAGAGAATGAAACCGTTACGGCAGAAACGGTTAAAAATCGTTTTATCGGAAAAGCTCTGCAATCACGGACTCTTGTTGCTGTTTTTGCAGATCACAACTTAAAAATGAAAAGCCTCATCGGAAAGGAATACGAAAGAAGTACCCTTCAGCGCTATGAAACCTGTCTAATGCATGTTAAAGACTTTATGCAGTTAAATTATAATGTTTCAGATGTTCCCGTTGCAAAGATCAACTTTACTTTCTTGGTTGATTTTGAATACTATCTTAGAAGCGTCCGAAACTGTGGCAATAACTCTGCAATCAAATACATCAAAAACCTCGGCAAAATTGTCCGCATATGTTTAGGTAACGGATGGTTGGCTGTTGACCCCTATCTCAATTACAAGCCAAAACAGAATGCCGTACATCGTGAAGTCCTCACAAAAGAAGAGCTAAGCCGTATAAAGGAAAAGAAGTTCAGTATGGAGAGAGTTGGTACAGTTAGGGATGTGTTTGTTTTCAGTTGTTATACGGGCCTTGCTTATGTAGATGTATGTAAACTAAAGCGCTCTGAACTGGTAAAAGGCATTGATGGCAATTTATGGATATATACAAGCAGGAAAAAAACAGATACACTTTCCCGGATTCCTGTCCTACCAGCCGCCTTGTCTATTATCAAAGCTTACGAAAACCATCCCCAATGTGTTGTAAAAGATACCTTGTTGCCAATGATGAGTAATCAAAAAATGAATGCTTATCTAAAAGAAATTGCAGACCTGTGTAATATTAGTAAGCATTTGACTTTTCATATTGCCCGGCATACTTTTGCTACGACTATAACCTTGAACAATGGTGTTCCTATTGAAAGCGTTGCTAAAATGATGGGACATACCAGTATCAAAACAACACAAATTTATGCAAAAGTGCTTGACCATAAGATTGGTTCCGACATGCAAAAAATTCTCGGGCAAGTAGAGTGACTTCAAGCTTTTAGCCAATACAGGGGGATTGTTATACAGTGAGGTTTAATTTCTTTAGTGTATTTTTGTTAATCTTTGCTCATATCCGGCGTTTACTTCAAGTTAGCCAGTTTGCACTTTATACAAAAAATGCAACCACATTTGTTGCATTTTTGTGTAAATTAACGCTCTCAATCAATCCTTGATGTCAGGCTCTCAATAAAAATATTAGTCTTTGATTAAATTTTACTGCTATTTTGCTCGAACTCATTAGGAAATCTTTGGTCTAACCGGACTACTAGACTTTTCGAAGATAAATTTCAAATTGATATAAATCAATGGAATAACCGCACATAGTGGTAATATCCCACTGATCACGCAAAACCATAACTTTTTATGTAAAAGATAATATTCGGTAAAAGTGAGTGTGCCCAACAACCAGGCGCCTAGTAAAAGAACAACGAAAAGGATTTTCTGTACTGCTATAGCAATTGGATGGGATAGGATATTGTTAACTGCTAGGATTATATTTTTTATTCTTTCAGAAACTTTGCGAAGTTTTTTTTCTGAACTGAATAGTAATGTTAACAGAATTCCCGCCAACAATTCGGTGATTAAATTTTTTAGATCCATTTTTATGATATAAATGATTATTGTATTCAATATTCTTGACAAATATTAATGAGCAATTTCTTTCCCTAACCACACTCCGTATTTTTTCCATTCTTGATAATGTATACACCATTCAGAAATCCAAGGTACCATATCCACTAAGGGAATAGTTTTGGTTAAGGGCATATCTATCACAGGATGATAAAGACATAAACTAAGATCACGGTAGAGGTGTATCTTGTCGTTGAATTTTATGTCGGGATTTTTTAGGTATATCCGATCGAACCTGTTGGGGAGAAATGGTGAATAACTAATTTCTATGTGAAAGAAATCCCCAAACATTTCGAGCTGACCTAAAGCTTTAAGGATTTTGTTCTCAATTCTGACCTTAAGCCAAGGAAAGTAAGATTCTACCAGGACTTTCTGCGTAAATAGAAAGTCCTGGTAATTTCTCCTACATTGAACGGCGGCATTACTTATCACCATAATTATGATGTGGTTTATTAGCAAATCCCTGATCCTGAATACGGCCCGAACCGCTGGTATGGGCAATGCCGGTTAATATCATTGAATTTGCAATGGTACGTTTGGAAGTTGAAAATTTTGATAAAACTGTTATCTGCTCTTTTAAGGACTGCTTATAAATCCCCTCATCGAAAAGTTCAACATAAGCGGAGCCACTGGTGTCAAACCCTGACTTCAGCTTTATCCATTTACTATGAAAATCTTCAATGAACCTGTAAAAATTATCGTAGTGGCGATCAGTCCAGCTATCGGTAAAAAGTTCTCCTGGAAGAACAGGGTTTTCAACTTGAAATTTCTTTCCTTGCGATATTGCATCCGCAAACTGAAAACGTATTCTATTCAAAGCATTATCGATTGTTTCATAAATGGAATTTTCTCCATTGTAATTGTGTGCCATAATTGTTGTAATCACTATACTGGAGGTAGCGTAATCTCGGTTGTTATCAAAAAATATATCCCGGTATCTTTTTACCAATTGTACAGCTCTTTGCAGTGGCTTTTTCAAGAAATAGCTATCATCTGGCAGTTCTTGGGTTTCTGCGCGAAGCTCTATTTTAAGTTTTTGATAATAGCTCTCAAGTATCGGTTTGCTCATGGTCATATTCGCTTTGGCGAGAAACCATTCTGCGAATTCTTTAGGGTTGGAAATCGCCCAGTCCCGTAGCGCTCTGTCAGGTATTTTTAAAGTAGTATTTCCTTTAATGATAATGCATCCTGGCAGGATATCCATATGGAAATCATTAGCATAACAGATTCTTATACAACGGTTCTTTTTCTCGATCTTATCGGAATAACGTCCATCATTTTCAAGTTTTTTCAGAAGTGCATCGTATATTTCAAATGGAGTGAAAAGCTGGTAAAGTTCGTTGATCTGAAGGACGATATCCAAGTCGAACTCCGAGGAGCGATATGGTTTCACGGTTGTGCCAGTCAGCACTGATCCCTGTGGATATACATCGATCTGAAGATCTTTGAAAAATCCTTCGTCAAGATCTATAAGTTCTGATATTGCCTTATAGGCTTGTTCCATTCTTGCTTTTCTGGTATTGTCAAGTTGAAGGTTCTCAGCAATTCTGGCTAATAACTCTTCACGTTGTAATTGGTAATTTAAAAATATATCTTCCATGATTAAAAAGTTTGATTGATGATAAGTTTTGAATGATGTCCTATTTTGGCCAGTTGTTTTCCCTGAATGCAGAGTCTAAGTTGTTCGATGTCTGCACATTCAGTCGTGGCGAAGCCACGAGATAAATCTAAGGGTAAATTGTCGAGCGCTATTAGCGCCTCTTGCTGCGCCAATGAAGGGATGAGTTCGAATACATCATAGATAAGCACTTCGTAGCACTGATGGTAGTCACTCCAAACCAGGTTTTTTGAAAACCTCTTGAGCTGTTTATACTTGATGTGATCAAATTTCTTCCCAGACAATATGCCTGTTTGCAAAAGCTCCTCACAGAATTCTCTGTCAGCACTTATCTCTCTTTCTTTACCTTCCTCAAACCATTTGATTGCTTTAATTACGTATTTGCCTTTTATCCTGAATCTAAGATCCTGTTCACTCAGTTTATCTAGTCCAAGCCCATTGGTAGTATTGTCAGGTCGAAAATCCCATGCCTCGAAAAGTTTGTCGTCGCCATAGCGTTTGTACACCCCTCCAACAGGTTGAAGCTGATTTTCAATCCGCCTATTCATCACTAGCAGATATCTATTGGTATTGGGAATCCTGATCCTTATCAGGTAACTCAGGGAAAACCTGATTTCTTTATTTCGGTATTTGCCGAAAAGAGTTCTAATGTATAGCCATAGAAACCCCTTATGATCCCAGAGGGCAGATACACTTTTAGTGAAAAGCTGTTTTAATAACAGCGTAAATATTGCTTCCATATTAAAAATTTAAAACATAATAATTCCATTTGCACCGGTTTAGGTACATCAGGCCGCACGTAATAAAATTTTTGGAAGCTGTAAGATTTAATATATATTTGTTCTGCGAAAACAAGATCTTAAGCATTCCATAAACTTATCTCGATTGGCGTGTAGGCCGGGATCTCGGTCCTGGCTATAGATCCATTTTTCTCCTCCTTTCAAGCTTTATTTCATTGATAAAGTCAAAGTATTCCTTGTTGTTTATCGTTGCTGTGTTAAATTCATCCATATTATAGACATTTATTCCAAAATCTGCCGCTGCTGATCTCACTGTGCTTTCATCCTCCTCCGCTATTATTGTAGAATTAGTTGATTTAGAAATATATAGCATTTCGAGAAACGAATGACTTTCGCTGCGATATCGCTTTTTGTTTTGGATAACAAATTCAAAGCCCGCATCATCTAATTCCAATATATTAACATAACCTTTGCCAGCTAAGCCTTCGAACCGTTTTACGGTAGCAAATTCATGTCTTTTTAGTTTTCCCCTTGGAATTAATATCGGGACTCCCAATCTAGGTAGTACCTGAACATTGTTAAGGAGCAATAGGTCATTTAGATCATAGAATGTAAACATTGTCTCCCTTTTTTATTGTAAACTAAATCGGTTTGTCCCAAATCTTCTATCAACTTCTTCGACGGTAATATCCAGTAGCTCAGATACTTTTTCTTTGGAAAGTCTTTTCTCCATGTAGCCCCTTGCAATCAATCTATTCAACCGGCTTGGTTCTTCAATACTCTTTTTATAGGTGCCAAAATCTTTACCCTCAATATACCACTGGTCATAAAGGTCTATCCATTTTTTACAAATCTGGGCTGTTATCAAGCCACTTCGATGTGCACTATAAATAATACCTTGGATGGAAAGGCCAAAAGTTTCTTTCAGATCTTTTAATTCTTCAAGTGAAATGTTTGTTCTGTTTTTGCCGATATAATCTACTAATGTTTCTCCGGGCAGCAACATTGCTGAGGCGAATGTATTACAGAGTTTCTCTTCAAGATCTTTTGAAACAGACTCGTCAAAACTCAGGATTAGGTGGGCACTTTCATGCATTAGTGTGAAGCGCTTTCTGGTAATCTCCCGAATATGTTCATGATCGGTATTAATTAGAATAAGAGGTATATCGCGTTCGCCACTTTTCATGTAACCACATAAACCGGGAGATTCAGTTTGTCTTTTGAAATTAATTAGCTTTATACCTTTATTCTCCAACAGTCCAGTTACATCGTCAATAGGTGCATTAGCTAATTTCCATTTTTTTCTCACACGAGATGCCGCCTTCTCTACGTCCTGATAGTTCCGTATTTTGAAGTCGTCTATTGGGTTTTCAAAATCGACAGCGGCATCGAGAATTGACTCAACTTCTAGATAGTTTTCTGCGTAATCTACAACAAGGTTATAGATCATTTTTTTTTCAGCAGAGGAGTCGATTAATTTATCCCCTAATCTAAATTCTGCAAGTTCAAGGTTAGCTTCTTCTATATGGAATAATTTCCATACATCAATATTCAATGCCTCAGCTACAGCTATCAATGCCTTGTTACTCGGCTTTATTGCCCCATCCTCATATTGTTGGATTGTAGCTTTGGAAAGATTGGACAATGTTGCCAGTTGCTGAAGAGAGTAATTGCTCTTCGTCCTGTATTGTTTTATCTTATCTCCTATGTTCATAAATCAATTCGTATAGTCAAATGTATAAAATTTATTTTTACTATACGGCATGAATTTTCAACAATCCGGATTTTTGCTGATTTCACTTGATTTTTTTCTGCAAATTCTTTCGGTTTTTGGGATTCTTTTCGTTATTCTGCGACCTGGCGACTCATAGCACACAAGTGTTTCATACTTGGAAAGGAAGAGATCCATGTTTTCTCGTTCGGGAATGTAGGTCTTATAGTCTGCCGTGTTTTTTAACAGTTGGTGTATCACATTACCTCAAATCTGATCTTGGGAGCAGGTGAATCGTTCTTTTTATATAATGTTTGACGGTTACAGGTCAGATATCTAATTTATCGCTGCACTATTTTGTGCCTCAATAGCCGTCAGGATTTTTTTCACGTATTCGTCAATAAATTCTTCCACCTCTGCCGCATTGATTTTATCAGGGGGAAGAAGCTTCTTTCTAGTTTCCCTAGCGTATGTCATCCCGATCTTTCCTGAGATACTTAGGATGTTTTTTTCGATGTTGTCCATGATGTTTTTGTTCATTTTGGGCTGGATAAAAGCTTTGTAGTCAAAAGGCATTTCATGGAGCACTTCGCTCATGTGGCTGATGTGCGCGATACGTTCTTTGATCTGGTACTGGCCGGAAGGCTCGTAGGCAAATATGGGGTAGATTTCGGCCAGTTCAAGGATTACTTGGTCAATGTTCGCCTCTAGTTGGGTCATTCGATTGTCATTAGCTGGATTCTTGGGCATCATTTTCTGCATCATGAACACGAATTCCTCATAGCTGATTTTAAAATCCCCATCAAACTGTTTCATTAGTCTGTTCATTAACTCTGGCTTGAGCTCTAAGGTAAACTGGGTAATCGCAGACTCTCGGCCCAAGTGGTACCGGAGTTCCAGGAGGTGGAAGAGCAGTTTTTTAAGCTTTCTTTTGTCGGTATGCTTGGCGAGAAACCAGGTCCAGCTGAATGTAAGGGCAGCACCAAGGATGACGCCCAATAGTGGGCCAATGGCTTTGACTAATTCTAGTATTTGAGCGGCGTTCATAGATAACAAGATATGGAGTTATATTTGTTTAGGATGCCTGAGTTTTCCACATTTTTTTGAGCAGATAGATTAATTAATCTAATCTTTTTTACCCGGATATCTATTTTTTTTCTATATTATTCTGTAGGGATTCTACATCAACTAACAGTAAGAATATGGAAACAAGAATAATGAGGGATTTGGAATACTGTCGTGGTATTTTAGCAAAACTGTTAATGCAAAACTTAATTAGTGGAATCTACCCTCTATTACAGTTTTGAAATCCAATATTCATACACTGAACCGTTATCAAATTTTTTATCTCGATCCAGAACTTTCTTTATATAAAGTCTTCTTAATTCCCTTGATAGTTCTTGACTCCCAAAATCTTTGTTGTATTTCTTTTTGCAATAATGTCTAATCTCGGCGGCATCATGCTTCACTAACATAAACATATCATGAATTAAAACGGTTCTAAGAAAATAAGCTACACTATATTCAGCTCTTCTAAGTAGAAAGAAATTGGGGTTATTATCATTTTCCTTATAAAAGGTTCTTACTGAAGGTATGTCCATGATTTTCTTTAATCTAATCTCTTTTCTTGAATATAGACTCTCACAATCTATGTCAAAAAACTCAGCAATATTCTTCGCCATTTTTGCCGAGATATTAGCTGTGCCTTTTTCTATCATCATTAAGTAACTAATAGAAATCTGTAAAGCAAAAGTTAAACCCTCTAAAGTAAGACCTACCTTAGTTCTTAATTCATTAACATTGTTTCCAATAATTTTAGATACAGTATTCGATGTAGCCATCTAACAAAAGACCACAATAAAGTGTGTTCATTTTAAAGAATCATATTTGTTTATTTGAAAACACTTTTATATCTTTAACTTATACTTAAAAACAAAATATTTAAACTAAAAATTTTAAAACAAACAATAGAATAGAAATATTAAATTTGCAGCACCTTAATATTAGATAATTAAGGGTGCTCACAAGAGCCTCAATCCGCACAAGCTTAGGAACTTTAAGGAAACAGAGGGTAAGTGAGCGTCCGGAAACCCTATATACCCAGGGCTCCGGGCCTACTTGCGATTGTTTCCTGGTGCTACCTTTTTAAGGTAGTAGCTCCTTTTGGAGAGCCGTCCTAAGCGGCCCATTGTGCGGATAATCAAAAAGTGGTGCCCGGCTCCTTAGGGAGCCTATCTACAAATTGATTTGAGGTTTTGATATGATGTCAAAACTGAAAACAATGAAATCACGAATCACTAAATTCATTAATAATACTGTTTTCTTTGAAACGCACAAACCCTGTGTGACTTGCCCTTTTGACAAACTTTATGCCCTCAAACCCAAAAACCCGGTTTAGTTTGTAAAAATTAAGGCAGGTATTCAATTGGTTAATGGTTCTTCTATAATCGCCTGCCTTGTTTTTTCCTTTTAGGATTATCTTCTTAAACTAACTAACCAAATTCATGAAAAAAATAACGATAACCATCGTACTGGCCTTGCTATGCCTAAATTTTAAGGCAAATGCACAAACCATTCCAATACAAATTACCGGAACCGTCTCTAATGGGACGGGAAAGTATCTACCGGGTGCAACAATAAAAATTAAATCTTCAAAGAAGACGGCGCTAACAGATAAGGCTGGAAATTTCACATTGCAATCGGAACATAAGGATGGAACATTAGTGATTAGCTTTTTAGGTTATAAAACCAGAGAAATTAATTTCGATATAAATCACTCCTTTCTAAACATCATTTTAAATGAGGAATCAGGAAATCTGGACGAAATTCAAATTATAGGATATGGGCAAACAACTAAACGCTTAAATACCGGTAGCATTAGCAGTGTAAAGGCTCAAGATTTAGAAAGGCAACCCGTTTCCAATCCTCTTGCAGCACTTCAGGGCAGAGTACCCGGTATGGTTATTAACCAAAGCAGCGGGGTTGCAGGCTCTTCTTTTAGCGCGCAAATCAGGGGGCAAAGTGCATTGGATATGTCACTATCCAAAAACGATCCTTTATTCATTATTGATGGCGTTCCATTTGAAGCCGGAAATACTTCAACTAATCAAATCAATTCCGCAGCAAATAATCCAAACTCCATTAGCAGTGGTGGGTTGAGCCCGTTAAATAATATAAATCCTCAGGATATTGAAAGCATTGATGTTTTAAAAGATGCAGATGCTACCGCCATATATGGGAGCCGTGCAGCAAATGGCGTGATCCTGATTACCACAAAAAAAGGGGCGTCAGGCTCAACCCGTTTTAATTTAAATCTGTATTCTGGGTTTAGCGAAGTTGGAAAAACCATGAATATGCTCAATACACAAGAGTATATCCAAATGCGCAAAGAGGCTTTTTCAAATAATGGATATGTATTAAGTACAAGTCCATCAAGCAAGGGTTATGCTCCAGATATTATGCTGTGGGATACGACCAGATATACAGATTTTAAAAAGTTACTGATTGGCAACACCGCTCATTCCAATAATATTCAGGCAACTTTAACCGGAGGAGGCGATTTAACACATTTTTTAATTAGCGGCACCTACCATAAAGAAACCACTGTTTATGGCGGTAACTTCTCCGATCAGATTGGGTCGTTGAGGTTTAATATAAATCATAGCAGCACAGATAAAAGATTTAACATCAACTTTTCAGGAAATTATTCCAGCGACAAGAATAAACTGCCCAGAACAGACTTAACCCGTTATATCAATATCATTCCAAACCTTCGTTTATACAACGCTGAGGGGAAGTTAAGCTGGGCTGAAAGTGGGGTAGCCTATAATACAATTAACGATCTGATTAACCCCTTATCCTTATTAGAAGAAAAATATACTTCAGTTAACGAAAACTTAGCCGGCAGTTTACACCTGAGCTACAAACTTTGGAAAGGCCTGGTGATAAAAAGCACCTTCGGGTATACAACCTATAGATCACAGGAAGTATCAACCAGGCCTCAAGCGGCCATTGACCCAAACAGGGGGGAATTATCTTCATCTGCTTTTGCAAATGCAGTTAATAAAAACTGGATTATCGAACCTCAGTTAGATTATCAACAGGTAAACAGGTTTGGTAAATTCAGCTTACTCATTGGCAGCACTTTTCAGTCCAAATCCGGCAATTCAAATTCGATGTATGGCACCAATTACAATTCTGATTTACTGCTCAAATCCATTGCGGCGGCCGGTAATATTACAGCCAGCAATGAGCAGGTACAATATCGCTATGCAGCCATATTTGGTCGGCTAAACTATACCTTTGAAGATAAATATATCCTAAATCTATCAGTACGCAGAGATGGTTCAAGTCGCTTTGGCCCAGACCGCCAATGGGCAGATTTTTGGGCAATAGGTACGGCCTGGCTTTTTGCAAACGAAAATTTTGTTAAAAACAACCTTTCGTTCTTAAGCTACGGAAAACTAAGAAGTAGCTATGGTACAACCGGCAATGATCAGATTGGAGATTATAAGTTTTTAAATTTATGGAGCAGTACGGTTAACACTTATAATGGAGTACCGGGCTTATACCCGAGCAGTTTATTTAATTCAGATTATAACTGGGAGATTAATAAAAAATTTGAAGTTGCTATTGAACTTGGTTTTTGGAAAGATGCTGTATTAGTTAATGCAGCCTATTATAATAACCGATCAGGAAACCAGCTAATTAATTATTCGCTGGCAAGCCAAACAGGTTTTTTTAATGTCGTTAAAAACTTTCCTGGCCTTGTAGAAAATTCAGGATTGGAATTGGTTGCTACAACCAGAAACATGCGTACGGACAAATTTAACTGGTCTACATCCTTCAACATTACCTTTCCTAAAAACAGGTTGCTTGCTTTCCCAGGTTTAAGCAATTCGAGTTATGCCAGTCAATACAAAATTGGCGAATCGCTAAACCTAATCAACGTTTACAAATACCTTGGGGTTAATCCACAAACAGGAATTTACGCAGTAGAAGATGTAAATAACGATGGGCAGTTTAATTCAAATGATTATCAACTTTTTGGAAACCGGGATCCTAAATATTATGGAGGGGTTCAAAATAACATATCTTTTAAAAACTTTGACTTATCATTCTTTTTCCAGTTTACAAAACAAACCGGCTTAAGCTACGTCAATCAGTTATCCACCAAGGCTCCCGGCAGAATTTACAATCAACCTGATGTCGTACTTAACCGGTGGCAGAAACCAGGAGATGAAACTGATATCCAAAAATTTACCTCTACTTCGGGGGCTATAGCAGGAGGACTGGTTTATCTCCGCCAGTCTAACGGCATATACACCGATGCATCCTTTATCAAACTTAAAAATATTAGCCTGTCTTATAAGCTTCCATCAATATGGCTGAAGCGAATCCATATAAATAATTGCAGGTTTTATGCCGAAGCACAAAATGTTTTAACGATAACCAATTATGTTGGAGCGGACCCCGAAAATCAAAATTTCTATATGCTTCCTCCGCTCAAAACCATTGTTTTAGGTATTCAATTAACGCTTTAATTATAAAGAAGATGAAAAACTCAATATTCAAACTGCTTATATCCTGCATCAC
Source organism: Pedobacter nototheniae (assembly GCF_004335085.1). Lineage (GTDB taxonomy): Bacteria > Bacteroidota > Bacteroidia > Sphingobacteriales > Sphingobacteriaceae > Pedobacter > Pedobacter nototheniae. Next base: position 34,981 of record NZ_RQRS01000034.1, read on the forward strand.
CCTGGTAATCATTTGCAGCCTATCGGGGTGTAAAAAATTTCTACAGGTTGATAGCCCTATTTCGAAAGCGGAGCGCGCCAAAGTTTTTGCCGATGATCAAACGGCAACAGCGGCAACACTGGGGCTATACCATCAAATGACAGCATACAGCATTGCTTTTAATAACGGCGCAATTACTATTTACACCGGCCTGTCAGCAGATGAAATTCAGAACCCCAATGCAGATGCAACCTATGATGCCTTTAAAGCCAATGCCCTTCCAAGTGATAATGCCATTCTGGCTTCTACCCTTTGGAGTAATGCTTACAAAATCATTTTTCAGGCTAACGCGACTATTGAAGGGCTTAATGCATCGAATACGGTAACGCCTGCTTTAAAACAGCAGCTTTTAGGTGAAATGTTGTATATAAGGGCATTGGAATATTTTTATATGGTTAATTTATTCGGGGCAGTTCCTTTAGAGCTTACTACGGATTACAGGCTTAATGGTACCATGCCTCGTACTCCTGTAGAAAAGGTTTATGAGCAGATTACATTGGATCTGATACAATCTGCTGCCAATCTTAAACCAGGTTTTTCAACTGCTGTAAATACCCGGCCAAACGAGGCCGCAGCCCTGGCTTTGCTTGCCAGGGTGTATCTTTATCAAAACAAGTGGAACCTGGCTGAACAATATGCCTCTCAGGTAATCAATAGTAATAAGTTTGTTCTAAGCAATCTTAATGCAGCATTTATCTCCTCCTCTACTGAAACACTGTTCCAACTGATGAAGAGTACAGGCAACACTTCAGAAGCTGGCATCTTTGTTCCATTTTCTACAACCATAATTCCAACATTTAAAATTACCGAAAGCCTCCTCAATTCTTTTGAAGCTGGAGATAACCGCAAAACAACGTGGATGAAAAGTACCCTTATAAATGGCCAAACTTATTATTATCCCAACAAATATAAAGTTAACGCGGCTCTACCTGTTAGCGAATTTTATATTGTTCAAAGATTAGCTGAAATCTACCTGATCCGTTCAGAAGCACGGACACAACTGGATAACCTTAATAATGCCATAGTGGATTTGGATATGCTAAGAGAAAGAGCAGGGCTGCCCAAAATTCAAAGTACTTATCCCTCTATAAATAAAGCTGATCTCCTAAATGCCATTGCTAAGGAGCGGCGCATAGAGCTTTTTGCGGAGTGGGGCCATCGCTGGTTCGACTTAAAGCGAACAGGAAAATCAACAGAAGTACTTGGTCTTGAAAAAGGTTCAAACTGGCAACCACATGATGAGTTGTACCCAATACCTTTTTCAGAGTTGCAATTAAATCCTGCACTCACGCAAAATCCAGGCTATTAGTTTCTCAATGTATCTAAAATTAAATTATGAAAAATTTTAAATTAATCATGATCCAGATTCTTTTTTGTACTATGGCTTATGGTCAAAGTGGATCAAATACACCATTAACGGTAGGTCGCATTTGTCCTGATTTTAAATTTACAGATGTTCAACATTACGCCAAAACATCAGTTACAATTAATGACTTTCGGGGGCAATGGTTAATACTGGATTGCTGGAACAGATATTGTAGTTCTTGTCTCAGGAAAATGCCAGCTATGGATAGCTTGCAAAAGAAATTTCAATCGAAAGCAAAAGTTGTATTAATTGGGTATACAGGCTCGCAATACACAAAGAAGTCTGATGATAAACCCATAAGGTTTTTGTTTGAGATGAACAGAAAAAGGTTAAACCTCAACCTTACAATTGCATACGATTCTGTCTTTTTCCACAAATTTCATATAGGGGCATGCCCTTATATTGTTGTGGTTGACCCAAATGGAATTATCAGGGGCATAACTACTGAGTTTACGCAGGAAGATTTTAAAAACATGATGCTTGGCAAGCCAGTTGAATTAACCAAGGCATATATTTGGGAGAAGGATAACCGGTAATTGAAATGGAATAGCCCAAAATTGGCTATTCCATTTATATAAAAGGTTAATTTGGCCTTTTAATCTGATCAGTACCTTCATCATCGTTAGGAAGAGAAGAAAGTTCTGAAGTAAAGCCCCTCAAACAATCCTTAGCACTACCAGCCGCACAAGGTGAGGTTACAGATGCTTTTTCTGCATGAGAATATACTGCTGTTCCGGTTTTGATGTACCCATCCGGAAAATTAGTAGGATCATCATAGGAAACCTGATACCAGTAAAGGGCTGCTTTTTTTTCAGGCTCTTTATTTCCCATTTTAGTTGTATAGGCACTTAAACCAACAACACTTATAATTGAAAACATAGCTACTATAGCTAAATTTTTGATGTTGAACAATTTGTTCATACGCTTTTGACTTTTTATAATATCAAAAAAGTATTCCAAAAACTTTGATTTTTGTTTAGATTAAGGTTGTCTTTTAGCAGACCTCGCTGAATACCATTGTATCCCGATACATTGATATTCGTTTCCCGGATAGCCGGGCAGGGCTATCCGGGTTTATCGTAAACAGGGCATATTTACGCCGGTAAATGATTCTGCCCATAACCCTCTTTCGGGCGTAAGGACAACAAAAGATAGCCTTTAGGGACATGGCGTTGTTCCAAACCATTAAAGTGCAGTACTTTTTGATGTAACGCAGGAACAGCATCGCCATAATGGCACGCATTGCCCATTGGAATATTTTCGTTGCAATGTCTATTATTTTTGCTGTGATTAACGTTTTCATCTTCTTTACTTTTTAATTCTTCATTGTTCTTAAAATCGCTGGTACGACCTTGGCACCAGTTGCCCATTCATTGTTTGCACTTTAAGGTTGTACCCACCTTCCCTGTACCAGCTCCGGCGCTTTCTTACCAGTACCGACCGGAACTTTTTTGTAGACGACAGCTTGCCTTTGGGGACTGTCATTCTTAGCATCTGGTACTTCACCGCCAGGAATTGGCGGCCACAACCCGGTACTCCCCAACATATCTCTCTTTAATATTTTTGCCATGCCTGTATCTCTTTACTGAGCCCAAATTAATGGCTTATTTTACGGAAGGCAGGGGATGTAAAACATTGCGTTGGCATCGTTTTAAAGTACTTAGGGGGGAGTGATTTGGTTTTTCGGAAGATGAGCCTGTGCAATTGCAGACCTGTAATCTTTGCCTTTTAGGGATGGGAAGTGCATATTATGAATTGGCAGGAAAATGATAAAGGGGGTAGTTTTGGTCTACCCCCTTTATTTAAAAAAACTTTTCAGTCCTTCAGGCCAAAATCTTCGATAAGCCTGTTCTGTATCCTCAGGTTACGCTGATAGAGCTTGATGGCTGCATCATATTGTTCGAGCTTATCGAACTTGAGCATCGAATGCGGGGAGATGTCATTGACCTGTTTGCTGCTGTTGTTTTGGCAAAAGGCCTGTGCAGCTTCCTTTTTGGTTTTATAGATGAATTCCTTCTCTCCGTAACGGTAATGAAAGTCAAGTGCAAGCTCATTTACGCTCACGTTGTACCGGAGTTTTTGTACCTCCTGCTTGCCTGTTTTGACTTCATCTTTCATCATTTCTTGCATGAGGTGCAAGTGTTTGAGCAGCATGTCCTTCAACCGCTCGGCGTTGGGGTCATAGGATAGGTTAGGTAAAACCTGGATCTGCTCTATTGCCAAAACTTTTTTATAGAGCAAGCGCTGCCGGTCCAGAGTTGTTCTTCCCTGAAGAACTTGCTGTTGGTGTTCATTTTCGAAAAAATTGTACAATCCCATGTGATTGAAATTGTACTTAATGAGTAATTGGCGCAGTTTTTTGTTCCAGTCCTTTTCTCGTTTGTCGTTCGCAAATTTCTGGATTTGCGGAGCAATGGTTTCCAGATACCTAAGGTTCCCGGTTGTAAATGCGGGATACCTGTTTTCCCTAAAAAGATCATCATGTGCTTTAAAAAGTTGAAAAAGCAGAGGGGCGGAGACTCCCTTATGCTGAAGTTTCATTTTGAGTTCTGTGGTCAATGCAGAAACTTCTCTTGAAACCCCTTTTACGGTAAATGCGCAAACCAATGCATTTTCGCCAAGAATCCCACCATATTTCTCTTCAATAAACCGGAGCAGATCAACGACAATTTCAAGAGCTATCCTTAGCGTTTTTCCAGAAGCGTTAGCTTTAAGAAACAGTTTATTCGCTAAACCCGTTAGTTCCTGATGATGAATTGAAAAGGTTAAACTAAGTTTATCGGGGTCTTCTATTGAGAACATCATTTCTGAAAGCAATGCCCGGAAACGCTCACATTCCTGCCGGAAAGCGAGGACAAGTTCCTGTGGAACCTGTTGCGAATGCGAGATAATCTGATCTGCAAACGCTTTTATAACATATATACTTGTAATCATTTTCTTATCATATAATGAAGCCTCCTTACGCAGTGAATGCGGCCGGTGGGCTATAATTAAAAAACCATGTGAATTGATTGCATCCCTCTAGTGCCGCTTTGGATAGCAGCGTTTATTATCCTTTTTAAGAAAAAGGAACGCGGGAAGAGCAAAGGCCGGTTGGGATATGAGCCCCTAACCTTTGCTTATCATTAAGTTACGGAAATAAAAATTAAATTCAGCAGACATTTGTCCCGAAATTACGGTTTAACGTTTTTTATTTAATATAATCGAAGTATTTGTCTCGATAATTCAAATAAAAGAGAAGGTTTGGATGAAAGACAAACCAATAGCCATTTTACTTACGAAAATGTTAACGCTTCAGGTTTTAGTGTAGGAGCAAGGGCGAAATTGTAAGGGACTAGCGTGGGGATTTCGCAGGCCGAAAATGCGGGGTGGGCAGCTAATATTATATTTATGCATGATAGACACCTGAGCAAACGGTTCATTAACGCCTAACCTTACAATATTTAGTCTAAGCGATAATATCATTCGATATTTTACCCATAGCAGACTTAAGGCCTTTCTTAATGGATTATTAGAGAAAGACCAACTGCCAGGGGCCTATTGCTTGACTGGAATTGCCCTGGACATTTGCTTGTTAAAGATAACTGCGTCAAATATTTGTGGCCATTTTCTCACTAATGGATGATAACCATAGGGTCTCATACTTCTGGGATCATTCAACCATTTTCCTTTATTCGTTTTTGAAAGTGATTTTAAGTCAAGATATGCGTTTTTAAATCCAGCTTCTTCAAATAGTGTCTCAAATGAATCCGCAGAAGGTTTATCTATTTTTGAAACAGTCGGACTATAATACTGGGCAATTTCCCCATCATAAGCAGTAAAGCAGATTGAGTAATACCGGTCAGTGAGCCTGTCTGTTAAAAAGTCCCCCATGGTCGGAACAGCAATTTTTTCCGCTTTTCCGTTTGTTTCGATGTAAGTCTTACCAATATGCATACTGGCGGCCCAAATAATTATTTTCTCTGCCGGGTATTGACTTTTCGCAATCCAGATAAGATTTTGAGCCATTAATGAGTCTCGGGTGCTTTTAGATAAAGTATTACCAGTTTCTATTTCTTTCTGTTCAAGAATTACAGGTAGGTAAGCCCTTGTTGATACCCAGAATTGTTTCCAGAAATTAACAAGGCTATCCTGTTTTAAATTGGATATCTCACTGATTTTCTGATCTAGGATACGTTTAAATGATGGTAATCTCTGTATTATTTGTGATTTTAATTCCTGATCTACAACATTATTCTTTTTTACTCCAAAGTTCAAAGTATTATACACCCTATAAAATGTATCTTGTTCAGCCATATCTTTAAAAGCAATATTTTTAGCTTTGAGAAACATTAAAAAGTCAACGGGCAGGTCACGTCTTAAATATGTCCCATGAAGTTGAGGGTCAAATCCTGTTACCCGAAGTGGATTGGGTGTCTTGATAGAACTGGCAATATAGCTGGCAAGGGGCAAGAACTGCTGGGTCTGCCCCCAAAGTTCAAATGTCGAATTTTGAATAACTTTTGCCGGATCTTTATCCCAATGAGCGACTCTCCAGGCTCTTTCAGCATTATATAAACTGCTTTCAAAAGCAAGGACATTAAATCCCATCTTTTCATGAAGAAATTTCACTAAACGTGCCTTAGTTTCAAACGTTGTTCCGTCCCCATGGGATTCTTCTCCTAAGAAAATTATTCTTGAGTCCTTAATACTCTCCGATAATTTATTAAAATCGGTATAATCCTCATTATTGATATCAATAGCTATTTCTGCTGCATTTTTCTTAATGAAATCAACATTATTTTGGGCAAAAATTGAAGAAAGCGTAAATACTAAACTGGCTGTAAGGAGAAGAGATAATTTATTCATATTTGATAGATTGGTACCACTAATATAGGAAAGGGTTTCAAAAAAGGCATTAAATTCCTGCTTAATTTTATAACCTCTCTTTAAAGGAAACCTTCTGCCCGATTAACGTTGTACTCCCTGGTTTTTCTGCTTTAATTTTCTCCTTCTTATCTTTTCAGCCTCTTCAGCAGAATCTTTAGTAATTCCCGGATCATATACAGGCTCCATTAGTATCTCCAGAAAATCTGTGACTGTCTTTCCAACTGTTTCCAGCATTGCGGATGTTGATTCAAACAACCCTTCTGTAATACCTGAGGCAAGTTCATTGGCTACTGACTTACTCTGATAGTTCTGTAAGGCTCCCTGTTGCAACATATCCAGTTGTTCCCGCTGTGATAAACTGCCGTTCTTCTGAATATTGGCATAGGCGAGGGTGTCTTTCAGGTTCCGTTCAAAGTTAAATTGCTGATCAAACAGGGCTTCACCGCACTGTTTAAAGGCCATTCGGTTGAACTGTCCCATTTTTTTTGAATGTTCAGCATTCCTGCCTTTTGAACTGTTCATCGCACTGAGCTTTATTTTATTGGTAATATCCTTGCGACTAACAATGAGCTGAATATGCATTTGGTCACCGGGCTTTTTTTCTCCACGTCTTCTGCCTCCATCTTTCACCTCTTTGTCCTTATAGCTATAATATCGGTTATGCTCAACTTTTGCAAACCAAAGCAGGTCTTTGTTTGAATTTATTCCGATCCGTCTGAAATTCTTTGCATACTCATCCATAACTATTTCAGTATACTTCTTTAGTGCAGTTTTTATGTCTACGTTACTAAAATTCTGTTTTAGATGGTAAAGTTCCTTTTGGCTCGGACTGATATTGATGAGGAAAAACTTTGCTTCATTTCTACCGAGCTTAGCGGTATTTCCATCCAATGCGCTGCGCACCTCATAGGCTTCAACATCCTGGCGCTGTGCGTTAAACCAAAATTCTGGCTTCTTACGGTCATCCATACGGTTCTCCTTTTCAAGATAATGAACAAGTCCGCCACTGCTACCTTTGTTGTTTGCTTCCTTACTATCGGTAATATTAATGTACATGGCTATAAAAAATCAATCTGGTTTCTAATTTTTTGGATAAGCTCCTCTTTTTCTTTTGCCGGGGTCATCATACCGAATGCATCCCTGCTTTTGATATAACTGCTGAATATAAAATGGAATTGCTTTTTAAGATGCTCCTTTTTGGATAGAGTTGCAGATATGCCGGTCATAATACTCACTATATCTGAGAGCTTTCGATCAAAATTTTGTTGCCCGGTTAAGACTTCTTTCTGTTCAGAGCGCAAGGATTTAGTATTCTTACCCTGATCGTTGAAGAAGTTAACGATATCTTTCTGATTCCGGATCATCCTGTCTACTTCTCTTTTAATCGGAATAAGCAGGTCACTTTCCTGTGTTTTGATAAAACCGATATAATCCTTGTGGCTTTTCAGCAGCGTATTCTTCAATAATTCGTCATTGATATCCAGCGGATCTTTCTTGCTCCGATAAAAGTATTCTACCATTTGGGCAAATATCAGTCTGTTTGGCCGGCCAAGTTTTAATGCAACCTTTTCCATTTTTGTCGCAATCTGTGAATCATACTTGATGGTTCTTAAGGTTTCCCTTTTTATGTTCAGCTTTTCTTTTTGCATAAGCAATTGGTTATTAGATTAGCTATATGGCTAATCAACGGTCACTATATATAAATATATCAGCCCCTGCAAAGGGTTCCTTTTTCTTTTGTCTGACCGCTTCCCGCAGTCATGAGAACCCCTGGAGGGTTCTCTAAATAGAGGTTGTCTCAAAAAGGCAACCTCTTTTTGTTGATAAAAGATTCAATTTTCAAGTTTTAAAATTTGTTTTATTGTATTGAATTTCAGATATTTAAGTATAAATAATTGAGATTTATGCCAGTCCA
>NZ_RQRS01000035.1 GCF_004335085.1 Pedobacter nototheniae
TAGCTGCTCTAAAGCTGAATCTTCAAATGCTTTATAATTGAAGTGCTGCTCTTCTTGTTGATCTGACATAATTCCTATGTTTAAAGTTATTAATTTTCTTTTTGACACAGTTTATTGAACAGACCCGATCTAGAACCACTTGGTAACACTCTGGAATGACTTGGTAACAATCTGGAATCACTTGGTAACACTCTGGAATCACTTGGTAACGATCTAGAATGACTTGGTAACGATCTAGAATCACTTGGTAACACTCTGGAATCACTTGGTAACACTCTGGAATCACTTGGTAACACTCTGGAATGACTTGGTAACACTCTGAAATCACTTGGTAACGATCTGGAATCACTTGGTAACGATCTAGAACCACTTGGTAACACTCTGGAATGACTTGGTAACGATCTAGAATCACTTGGTAACACTCTGGAATCACTTGGCCAATATGGAGAATGCTCACTTTGCATTTCTGATAAGAGTTACTCTACAGCATAGCTAGACCTAGATCATCGGAAAAAGCTAAAACGATAAATATTCATCTGTTTATGGCTTCCCGTAAAGAAAGGATTTTCTGTATAGATACTTTTGAAATGAATTATGAAACAGTTTTACATAGTCATTTTAATGGTTTTAGTAAGCGTAAGCGCGAAAGCTCAAAAAATGAAAACCTATCAATTGATGGAGCCAAATTTTAATTCCAAAACCATTAGCGGAAACATAACCAAGGTATACTCTACTCAACGTTATGGAAATACTTTTTGGTGGGTAAAAATTGGAAGCGACACAATTATCCACGTTTGGGCTAAAGATTTGGATACTGCAACAATAAAAGTTGGAATACATAGAACATTTACATCTATTAAAACGCTTAGTAATAATTGGTGGCGTAAGGAAAAATCTGAAGAGAAAATGAAAAATAATTAGTGTTAAATTAATTAGCTCTCCAAAATAATGAGGTGGATTGTTCTGTTTAAAACAGAACGCCACTCATTTATTTAACACAACTCTACGTCGCAATTAACACCCTGTTAATCAACAAGCAACACCACTAAATCCATTTAAAAATAAATTGTTGCTTTTACGGTTTCCCGTAAAAAAACGCTTGTGTACATCCATAGTTTTGAATCACTAAACAATTAAAAATTAATGGGAAAATTTATAATCACCAAAAGAACAAATGGAGAATACCAGTTTAATCTTAAAGCATCAAACGGTCAAGTTATTTTAACCAGTGAAGGTTATGGTGTGATAATAATCGAAAACCCTATGCAGATTTCACTTCAATACGGCAAATAATTACCTAGAAACTTTCCAAAACGGAAAAGATACCGGAGAAAAGGTTTTGCTAAATAACCTGGATGAAATATACAATTACCGATCGCAGTTACACAAAACTTTAGAAAATTATTAATAAATAATTAAAATCAATTGTTATGGGAAGAAATATAATTCAAAGCAGACTATTGGATTTTACAACAGATAAAAAGGAAATTCCTTCTTCTGGCTTTATAACTGAGAGAGATATTTTAAAAAAACGTTCAAAAAAGTATTTGGATCTAATCTCAGGAATTGATGCTAAATCATTAACGAGTACAAAAGGAATGGAAGATATCTTAAGAGCGATAGAGGAAGAGTTTGGTTCTGCTGAACTTATGAATTTGCCTTTAGGTATTGTATCTAAATGCTTTCTTGGCCATCCATACGAAGTACATACGCTTGATTTAAGTGGCTCTCAAATAATCAAACATTATAAAGTTGGAGAAACAATGGAACCGGATTTTGAAAAAGCAAGAATAGTAGCCAAGCATAATGCTTATGCGATGGTAGAAGTATATAAAGATAAAATCATTTTAATCCGTGAGGATGGAACAGCAAGTAAACTGTAATACAATATTAATATGTCACAACAAGTAATTTCTTACGCTGACCTTTCTATCATCAATAGTGCGTTAAGGTCTATTCAATCAGATATGTCTGGTGTACATTCTGAGCTTGGATCAATAAATTTCAAACAGGATCAACTAGAAAATGAATTAGAAAAATTAGCTTCTTCCTTTGCTGATTTTGTAGAAGCAGATATAAAGCACAAATCCTTACAGCTTGCAGAGACAAGACAAGGAAACCTAAAACAAGATCTACAAATCAAATTTGGTTATTACGCTGAAGTCAGAAGAATGGCTACCGGTATTTTACAAGGTGTAGATTCTGGCGTTGTGAGTGATAATACTTTAAAATTTTCGACTGAAGAGGTAATGATAAAAGCGCCTGGTTATTGGTTGGCTCCTACATTAGTGGCACTAGCAGCATGGATTAGAAATGATAGAGCTACAAATGAGAAAGCACTGAATGAGGCATTGAAAAGAGACGATTATAAAACAACTCTTTTCTTTATGCTCGTAATGAGAAGACTTTCAAGAAATGAAGCCTGTATAGAATGGCTAAAAAGATATTTTATGCATCAAAGTGCGCACAGTTTAGACAGGGAATTCATTGTGATACTCGAAGCAGTTAGTACTGGAGTATTTCCCCCTGCGGCTAGACAGTTGATGATGACAAATGTTAAAGATTGGTTAGATCAGTTGACACAAGGTGATGATTTTATCAATAAACAAAAAATACAATGGGTTTCTTTTTTCGAGGCACTTGGTCCTCTAACGGATGGAAAATATCCATTGCTTGCAAGGTTTTCTTCCAACTGGAATTTACTTGAAAAATCTTTAAAAGAAGCTAAAACTCATGATATTTTAAATTCACATTTTAAAAGTATTATTGCTGCCTCAGCAGATTTTTCTAAAAGCACGAAAGTTCAACTAGACGAAATATTATCACTTCTAGTAACTAATTTTGATGATGAAGAACTCCCTTTACAGGAGCAAGTAAGATTTAATCAACTCATCATTCAGATGGATGGAGATAAAAAATCAGCTCAAGCCGTAATAAATGCAGAAAAACATATTTTCCACGAACAAGTTGACTTTTTACAATTACTTACAAATGCCTCTTTTAACCCCCAGCTATCTGGCGTTACAAAAGTAACCCAAGCTCTAGCGGTCTCGATCAGTCAACCATGGATTGTTGAAGCTTATAATACATTTACTGCACACAGTAGAAATAGTATACCTCAGGATATAGAACTTGATATTGATACTTTTAAAACACCCACAAAAAATGGCAGTGACGAAATACAGTTGCTAGAAAAGCAGGAAATATTTTATCAAAATATTTTGGAAACTGAGTTAAGTAAAATTTCATTCCCCTACGCAGGTCTTATAATTGGCGCACTAATTTGTATCGCTGGCTGTTGGGCTTTTAATCTGCATATTTTATTAGCAATAATTATCCTTGGTATTGGAGGAGTTTTAATTTGGAATTCGATTAACAATTATCAAAAAGCGAAGAGAAAAGTCGTTGAAAATATTGAGGAGAGGCAGCTCAAGGCCAAAGAGGTACTGAGAGGTTGCATAGCTGAAACGGTAGATTATAGAAGCGAACATGCAACCGAAGACAACAAAGCAGAATTAACATTGCAACTATTGAATTCAATTACCCCTGAAGATTTTTCAAGTGTATCAAAGGAGACAGCAAGAAATATTATCTAACAATTACTGAACAATAAAATGAATATAATATTAGGCGAGCATTCGGAACAAGCTGAAAATAGCATTAACAATCAAATCCGGACAAACAATAAATTAAACCCAAATTTATTTCAAGGAAAAACGGATGCTGAAATAGACGAAGCAAAATTTCCCAATTGGGACATTATGCCACCTAGTCAGTTTATAAATCCTAGAATTAAAAAGCACTGATGGAAACTCTCTCAACATATTCAGCATGGGTAAATCTTCTTGAGAAGTTTGGAATTGGGGATGATACTAGCTTAGAGGAGTTGAGCTATGCCAATTTCACTTTAGATGCAGGAACTGCTTCTCGTTTCTATTTAAGAGTTGAAGATGCATATAAAAAACGTAAACAAACTTGGCTCGATAAATTTCAGCATTCTTTTAAGTATCAAAAATTTCGAGCAGAAAGTGATTTTGAAATTGCTTTAAGAAACGGAAAACAAAATTTATATCCTCTACAGAGATTTGTTGGCTTAAAGGGATTACCAGAAGATTTAAAAAAAACATTACGGATAGATCTTGAAGAGTTTATTTCTGAAATCAGGAAATCGCTGAAGGATAATATTTCCAAAACTTCAAGAGGAAGAGAAAACATGTTAATCCTATTAAATTCATTTGGATTGACTAATAGCTCAGACGAAAATAAAATTAACACGAAAAACAACGAAATAATTCCAATCACGGTAAGAAAAATAATTTTCTAAAATGGCAAATAAAACAGAGTTCAAAATTTCGTTGCTGAGAATGTTCAGGGCTAGAATACCATTTATTTCTATTCGTAGCATTGAGAGAAAAAGAGTATTGGAAGTTGTACAACAATTAGCAGAGGAAATTAATATTCCGATCTATGTTCATAGTTTATCGCAAGGAACTATAGACATCAAATCTAAGAAAAGTGTTAATGATGATCGTTCAGTTGCAGGTGGATTGGATTTTTCAGTTCAAAATATTGCACAAAGACAAAATTTAACCTTTGTTTTCACAGAAGTTAGTGATATCGAAGATGACAATTTAGCATCGAGGCATATTTATGATTGCGTAATTCAGGCTATTGAAAGAGGCGGCTGCATTTGTTTGGTTACAACAAAAAGCATTTGGCCACAATTACAAAGGTTAGGTATGACCATAACCCTCGATGCCCCTAATGAAGAAGAAATGCTTGATGTTGTTAAGGAATGTGTAACTCCATATAAAGGGTCTATACCGCTTGAGTGGGATGAGGCTGATTATAAAATGGCAGCTACGATTTTAGCTAACATGACAAAAATAGAAGCTGAAAATGTTTTGGCTACACAAATGGCTAAAGGTTCTTTGTTAAAAGATGATATTAAAGAATTAAGTAATGCAAAAGATAAGTTATTTAGTAATATCTCGGGATTAGAGAAAGTAAAAATAGATCCTTCAAACCTTTCGGTTGCAGGCTTAAGTGGCTTGCAGCATTGGTTAGACAATCAAAAGCAACTTTTAACAGCTGACCTTAAAGCAAGAAAAATGAGGCCACCAAGAGGTGTTCTTTTGGTCGGCGTTCCTGGCTGCGGCAAATCTTTATCAGCAAAGTTCGTTGCAGCAAACTGGAATCTTCCTTTATACAGGCTCGATCTTGCAACAATACAAGGGCAATATCTAGGTCAATCGGAAAACAGGCTAAAAGAAGCTCTTGATTCTGCCGATAATGCTGCGCCTTGTGTTTTATGGATAGATGAAATTGAAAAAGGTTTATCTGGTGCAACGGCATCTAACGATGGAGGTACTTCTACAAGAATGGTTGGACAATTTTTATTCTGGCTACAAGAAAGTGAGGCTAAAGTATTTGTTGTTTCAACAGCAAATGATGTTGGAAAACTTCCTCCAGAACTGTTACGCAGAGGACGTTTTGATGAGTTATTTTTTGTGGACCTGCCAGCAGAAGAAGAACGGAAAGACATTATAAATCTATATGTAAAAAGGAATTTACTTAATCAACCATCAGCAGATGTGCTAGAAAAACTTGTGGAAATTTCAGAAGGTTTTGCTGGTTCAGATATTGAAGGCGCTGTTAGAGACGTAGCTATTCAGGCAATAATTCATGGTGATGATTTTATTAATGATGAGTTATTCGACAGATGTTTTAGAAATATTGTTCCACTAAGTAAAACTGCGCCAGAGAAAATTGAAGCTATTAGAACTTGGGGAAGAGAAAGAGCTGTTCCTGCATCTGGAGTTTCCTGGAATGTTTCCCCTAATGACAAACTTATTGGTAAAAGATCAATCATCATTTAACTCAGATCAAGTGTGAATGCAACGATTATAAAAGCAAATTAAAAATTTATGAATCTCTATAGAAGGTATATAAGGACAAACATTACTCAACAGAAAGGTGAGCCGTCTGAAATAATAGGTACCCATGGTTCTTATGGACATTTATTATTTGATCAAAGATGGAAAGATAAAAGAATATTAATATTGGAAAGAGATCAAAACAAGTGTGTGATTTGTAATCAAAGCGAAAACTTACAAGTCCATCACAGGCAATATCATTTTCTTAAAACTGTAAGGAAATTTAAAGCTCCGTGGGACTACTCCAATGATCTGCTTCTAACTTTATGCAACTCATGCCATCAACGCGGACACTCAAAATTTAAAGTACCCATAATTTCAATATAACTATGTTTAATTTTTTAAAAAAGAAAAATGCTGAAATAGTTCCAGCAATTACAACTCAGAATGAGCAAATTAATAGATTTCAGACAAATATTGATATTCCTGAACATATTTTTATTGAAAATGAAACAATTCCTTCTACAGTTAATGAGCAACCCGAGATTAAAAAACTTGAGAACAATATCGAACTTCTATTTGATTTTCTCGATAAAAATCATGAAGCAAAAGGATATGATGATGCATTAATGAATCCTGATATGATTCATTTAGAGCAGAATATTGAGGCCCTGAAGAATCAATTAGAAAGAACAATTAGAAGAGTGAAAACTTTCTATGAGGATTTCATAAAAGAAATTGAATTTCACATTGACAGTAGAGCTAGAACAGGAATGGTAGATGTAGTAGATGAACTCAAAATGAAAAAAAATATTGCCGAAAGCCATATTCAAAAAGTTTTAAATATAGAAGATGAAGCCAAAAATAATGTGGGTGATAGTCAAGGAATAATTATTAGTTATACCCGTGGATTTAAAAATGGGCTATCAGCAATTTCTCACCACACAATTTTAAAACGATTTTAAATGAAAAAATTTCAAATTTGGTGGCTTAAAACTTGCTGTCTTTTAACTGGATACAACTTCAACATTCTTTCCAATTGTAGTGAAATTTCTGTTAGAAAAGTTAAAAAATATAGTGCGTCACTTTTAATTGTTACAATAATATGGGCTTTTGTAGGCTATTGTTTTTGTGATCGCTATATTAAATTGGGCGTTATCGGAAGTATGTTTGGATCTGCTATCTCCATTCTTATAATTATTCAAATTGAGAGGCAAATCTTACTTGCGGATAAAACTAATTTTTTTTTAAAGATAACACGTATCGGACTTGCATTATTAATGTCGGTAATTGGATCATTAATAATCGATCAAATAATCTTTAAAGATGATATTGATAAAAATAAAATGGCAAGCAATCAAAACCAGGTCAATATCCTATTACCTGGAAGAACAAATGAAATAACTAATCAAATCGCAAATTTGAATAGTTCTCTTTCGAAAAAAGAACAGGAAAGAAAGGATTTAGTCGATGATATAAATAAAAATCCCACTAAACAAATTACAGAAACTTCAACTAATCAGATTCCAATTTCTAACTCAACAACCGATAGCACTAAAAAGTCGGTAATTAATACGACTCTCAAGAAAACCATTTCTACAAGCATAAGGGTAATAACAAATCCAAAAATATCGCAATTAGAGCCAATTGATAATCAAATAAGGGAGCTAAGCATTCAAAAGATAAATAAAGAGAATATTTTACTCCGCCTTAGAGCATTACTAGAAAATGAAGTAAAAAGTAAGGTTGGTTTTTTAGATGAACTTAAGATTATGTTAGATATTCTTAAGCAATCTACAATTGCATTAGTAGTATATATTATATGGTTATCATTTCTTTTATTACTTGAGTTGTTAATTCTTATAGGAAAATCAAATGAACTGGAATCTGACTATGACAAAACCATTCAAAAGCAAATGGATATCCATTTGAGGAAAATAGAATTATTATAGTATTTAATATGCACAATTTTTAGTTCAAGTTTAATATTCTATTAATTATGAAACCAATCTCTATCTTATTATTTTTATTTATCTATCCAATCTTCAAAGAAACTACCGATGTTTATATTTGCAACAATGGCAAAACTCAAAAATATCATTATAACTCTAACTGTAAAGGATTGAAAACTTGCGGCTATAAAATTGTAAAAATCACCTTAGAAAAAGCTAAAAAGGACGGCATGACTTTATGTAAATGGGAAGAATAACTTTATCTATTTTATTTTTATTCTTAAGTCAGTGTTTAAATAGCCACGCAAATATTGAGGAGCCACCTAATTTAAAAAATCAGATTTTCGTCGCTAAAGTTATTCGCATTATGGATGGCGATACCATGGAAGTTCTTTATGAAAGTAAGCCAATAAAAATTCGTTTGGCGCATATAGATTGTCCTGAAAAAAGAGGTTCGCAGCCATTTGGAAATAATGCAAAAAAGGCATTGTCTGATTTATGTTTTGGGCAGCAGGTAACTGTATACGGTCAAAAACTTGATCGTTATAAAAGACTGATTGCTGTTATTTTAAACAATAAAAAGCAGAACATAAATCAGGAAATGGTTAAGCAAGGTATGGCTTGGCATTTCAAAAAATACTCTAGCGATCCTGTTTATGCTTCACTAGAAATTGCTGCCCGAAAAAATAAGGTTGGCTTATGGCATGATGCAAACCCTACCCCACCCTGGGAATGGAGAAAAACTAGGCATAATAAAGGAGTTTTATTGAATATATCGAAATAATACCATCTGAAATAAAACCAGCAGTTTAATTCTCTGTTATTACCTTTGAAAAATATTCCTATTTGATGATGAAGAAGACAATTTGTATTTGCTGGTTTCGCCGTGATTTGCGTTTAGAAGATAATGCCGCATTTTATCATGCCTTAAAAAGTGGCAACCCCGTACTTCCATTATTTATTTTTGATCGAAATATTCTCGATAAACTTCCAAAGGATGATGCTCGGGTAACTTTTATTCATCAAACAATTGAAACTCTTAAAGTAGAATTACAAAAGCAAGGTTCAGATTTATTAGTTAAATATGGAAAGCCAGAAGATATTTGGTCAAAAATTTTAGAAGAATACGATGTAAAAGAAGTTTATACTAATCATGATTATGAGCCTTATGCTAGAGAACGTGATGATGATATGGCCGAGTTTTTAACGAGTGAAAAAATTGCATTCAGAACTTTTAAGGATCAGGTGATTTTTGAAAAAAATGAAATCTTAAAGGCAGATGGAACTCCGTATACCGTATTTACGCCATTTTACAAACAATGGCACGCTAAATTAAACGACTTTTTTATTAAACCTTACCCTAATAAAAAATACTTTAAACATCTTTTGCCAATAAAGGCACTTCCTCTAATTTCATTAGAAGATATGAGATTTGAGCGTAGCACTTTAAAATTCCCTAAACTGAATTATAAAAGCAAACTTAGTGATTACGGTAAAGAAAGGGATTTTCCTGCACTGGATAGTACCACACATATAGGTTTGCATTTGCGCTTTGGTACTTTGAGTATTCGTAAAGCTGTAGCTGATGCTATAGAAGCAAAAGCCGAAGTATGGTTATCTGAATTGGCCTGGAGAGAGTTTTACATGTTTATCATATGGCACTTTCCGCATTCTGCTTCAAATTCTTTTAAAAAGCAATACGACAAAATAAAGTGGCGCAATAACGAAGAAGAATTTAAAGCGTGGTGCAGTGGAAATACCGGTTATCCGATTGTTGATGCGGGCATGCGACAGTTAAATGAAACAGGTTGGATGCACAATCGGGTTAGAATGATTGTTGGAAGTTTTTTAACTAAACACTTATTGATTGATTGGCGATGGGGTGAAACTTATTTTGCTGAAAAACTATTGGATTACGAAATGGCCAGCAATGTTGGGGGCTGGCAATGGGCCGCAGGATCAGGAAATGATGCGGCACCATATTTTAGAGTTTTTAATCCTGAACTACAAACAAAAAAGTTCGATTCCAAGTTTGAATATATTAAAAAATGGGTGCCAGAATTTGGAACAAAAAAATATGCCCAACCAATAGTTGAGCATACTTTTGCAAGAGAAAGAATTTTAAAAGTTTTTAAAGAAGCGCTTAATTCGTAACGCTTACAATTTCAATATCGTAATCTAAAACAGCATTTGGTGGTACTACTGTCACTCCCGTAGTCGAATTTGAAGTTCCTAATGTACCGTAAGCTAAATCAGAAGGGATAAACATTCTAAATTTAGTTCCAATAGGAAATTTAGGAATTAATAACTTCCATGCTGAAATTAGCTGAGCAGTTGATGATAATGATGTAGAAAATGTTCCATCAGTAGAAGAGCCAAAAACGGTTCCATCTAGTAATCGAGCAGTGAATTTAATCGTAACCGAAGTGGTAGATTCCGGATCGAACGATGCTCCCGTTCCTAGGGTATTTACGATATAATAAATCCTTGTAGCATCTTTAGTAGCTGTTAAATTCTTTGATATTAAATAGGTTTGAATTCTAAAATCGTCTAGTTGCCACTGTTTCTTATAAATAAAAGTATTTACATATGTATCTAAAACAGCATTTGAAGGCACATTCATGGATGTATTTCCATTTTTGCCATAAGCAAGGTGAGAAGGAATTAACAATCTAACTTTAGCACCATACTGCTGTCCTTTTAGTGCTTTACCCCAAGCCCCATTAAAAGTATTGCTCATGTAACCGTAATAAGTTCCACTGTTTGTATTTGCACCTGTAGCGTAATAGGTAGTTCCATCAGTAATAGATTTTTCCTGATAGGTAAATAAAACAGAATCCTGATTAGCAAATACATCCCCAGTACCTGGAGTTACTACCTGATAATAAACGCCTGTACCTGCAGGATCTTTAGTCATATTAAGATTGTTTTTCTTAATATAAGCTTGTATAGCAGCCTCATCTACGCTTTCAATAGATTCATAATCCTTTTTACAGGCGGTAAATAATACGGCAGCCGTTAAAAGCGAAAATAAAGCAATAGTATATTTTTTCATTCTATGTTATTGTACGTTTATTAATTGTATGGTAAAATCCAAAGGAGAATTGGCAGGAATTGTACCAACAGCACGACTTCCATAGCCCAAACTTGGCGGAATAATTAATCTAATTTCCCCTCCTTTTTGAATTAATGGAATACCAATTCGCCAACCCTCAATTAAATTGGCTAAAGGAAAAGTTTGTTCTGTACCACCACCATTGTCAAATACATTTCCGTTTAATAAACGACCTTCGTATTTAATGGTAATCTTGGTATTGGAAGGATATGTAAATGATCCACTTCCAGGTTTTATAATCTGATAATATAACCCAGATTCGTGTTTAACGGCATTAATATTATTTGCCTTGATAAAGTCTGTCATTTGTTTGTCGTCACTTTCTGTTTTTTTACAGGCTGAAATCGTTATCATGCCAATAAAAAGTATTAAAGTTAATTTAATTCTAACCATCATCCACAAAAATAGGCTTTTAATACGGATGCACCAATTTTTAACCTATTTTAACAAATAAACACAAACAGAAAGACCAAAGCTGAAAGACTAAACAACCTTTGTGCAAATTTAAATTAGGTTTTTACACCCCTATTCGCTTTAGGTTTAGGTCTTTCGGCTTTGGTCTTTAGCCTGTCAGCTTTAAATTTTAAAAAATATATTTATTTGCTTCAATTAATTGCTGTGCAACCCTTTGGCGGGCATCTTTTACGTTAAATGGTTCCATTTTAGTAAATCTGCGTAAGCCAACCAACATCATGCGTTGCTCATCACCTTCAGCAAAAGCCCAAAGTGCTTCTTTTCCTGCTTTAGCAATTCCATCAACCGCTTCAACCAAATAAATACGTAATAAATCTAACTGACCTGCTGTTGCTTCTTCGCCACGCAAGCTTACTAGTTTTTCAGTTCTAAGCAAAGCCGATTCAAGCACATAAACATAACTAGCCATATCGGCGATGTTCATTAAAATTTCCTGCTCTTTGCTTAAAGTCATCATCAGTTTTTGAACCGCAGCACCGGCAACCATCAAAGTTGCTTTTTTCAAGTTAGAAAGCACTTTTTTCTCTGCAGCAAATAAGGTTGTATCCTCCTCGCCAAAATCAGGAATACTCATTAATTCTGCAGCCACAGCAGTTGCAGGTGTCATTAAATCAAGCTCACCTTTCATGGCTCTTTTCAACATCATATCAACCGTTAACAGGCGGTTTATTTCATTGGTACCTTCAAAAATCCTGTTGATACGTGCATCGCGATATGCTCTATCCATTGGTGCATCTGCACTAAAGCCCATACCTCCGTAAATTTGAACGCCTTCATCAACTGTGTAATCTAACGCTTCGGAACCCCAAACCTTTAAAATGGCGCATTCTACGGCAAACTGCTCTACAGATTTTAACCTGGCTTTGCCAGATTCCATTCCACCAGCTACCAACTGATCGTAAGTATCATCAATGTTTTGACCAGCTCTATAATTTGCTGCATCAACAGCGTATAGTTTAGATGCAATTTCAGCTATTTTAAAACGAATTGCTCCGTATTTAGAAATAGGGCGACCAAACTGAATACGTTCATTTGAATAATTAATTGCCGTATTTAAAGTTGCTTTTGAGGCACCAATCGCGGCAGCAGATAATTTAATACGACCGATGTTTAGGATATTTACGGCAATTTTGAAACCATTTTCTCTCTCGCTCAACATATTTTCTACCGGGACAGGACAATCATTAAAGAAAACCTGACGAGTTGAAGAGCCTTTAATACCCATTTTATGTTCTTCAGGATTCATGGTGATGCCACCGAAATCTTTCTCAACAATAAATGCAGTTAAATTTTTATCGTCATCTATTTTAGCAAAAACAATAAAAATATCAGCAAAGCCACCGTTGGTAATCCACATTTTTTGGCCAGTGATGATGTAGTGTTTACCATCTTCACTAAGCTTTGCTTTGGTTTTACCAGAGTTTGCATCAGATCCAGAATTTGGTTCTGTTAAACAATATGCAGCTTTCCACTCTCCAGATCCTAATTTTGGAATATATTTAGCTTTTTGCTCTTCATTACCATAATATAAAATTGGGAGTGTACCAATTCCTGTATGGGCAGAAAGTGCAACAGCAAATGAGTGCCCAGCACCAACAACATCGGCAACCAACATGGAAGTATTAAAGTTTTTTCCAAAACCTCCATATGCTTCAGGAACCGAAACGCCTAAAATACCCAACTCACCTGCTTTGGTTAATAGCGATGGCATTAATTCAGGGTCTTCCTGCTTGTCTATTTTATCTAAATTCGGATAAACTTCAGAAGCTAAAAAATCACGACAGGTTTGCGCAATCATTTGCTGCTCTTCATCAAATTCTTCGGGGATAAATACATCCTGATAAACGGTATCTTTTATTAAAAATTCGCCGCCTTTAATTGTCTTTTTTTCAGTTGTTTCCATTGTTCTAGTAGCTAGTAGCGAGTATCAATTGAGTAGATAATCACTTAATTTTATATTTAATGGAACGCATAAGCTTTCCAATTTTTCTATTTTGTCGTCGTTAAGAGGCACAAACTATTTAGTTAAAGCACTAAGATTGCTTCGTGCCTCGCAATGACGTGATTTTATATCTAAAGCAATTCAAAAATTCCAGCTGCGCCCTGCCCTGTTCCCACACACATGGTTACCATACCGTATTTTTTATTTGTTCTTTTTAATTCATTCATAATCTGAACGGTTAATTTAGCGCCTGTACAGCCAAGTGGGTGACCTAAAGCGATTGCACCGCCATTAACATTAATAATTTCAGGATTTAAATCTAAGGTTCTAATTACCGCTAAAGATTGAGAAGCGAAAGCTTCATTCAGCTCGATTAAATCAATATCATCTTGCTTTAAACCTGCTTGCTTTAATGCTTTTGGAATCGCTTCAATCGGCCCGATTCCCATAATTCTAGGAGGCACCCCAGCAATTCCGTAACTCACTAATCTGGCAATTGGTTCTGCATTTAGTTCCTTCATTTTCTTTTCAGAAACAACTAAAACAAATGCTGCACCATCAGATGTTTGCGAAGAGTTACCAGCAGTGATGCAACCATTGGCATCAAAAACAGGTTTTAATTTTGCCAGTTTTTCTAAAGTTGTATCTGCACGTGGTCCTTCATCAGTATCTACAACATAAGAGCGGGTTTTCTTTTTCAGATTTGCATCTAAATAATTTTCATTAACGGTAATAGGTAAAACGCCATCCTTTAAATGACCGTTTTTAATTGCATGAACCGCTTTCTCATGAGATTTTAAAGAAAAAGCATCTTGATCTTCACGACTCACATTATATTCTTTAGCAACAGCTTCTGCAGTTAAACCCATACCCCAATACCAGTCTGGATTTTTTTTAGCAACATCTGCATTTGGCACCAGTTTCCATCCACCAAAAGGCATTCCGCTCATTACCTCCACACCTCCGGCAATGATGCAATCGGCCATTCCTGCTTTAATTTTTGCAACTGCAGTAGCAATGGTATCCAAACCAGAAGCACAATAACGGTTAACGGTTACACCAGGAACTTTATCAGTATCCAAACCCATTAACGAAATCATTCGGGCAATATTTAAGCCCTGCTCTGCCTCTGGGGTAGCATTACCTACAATTACATCATCAATTTGTTCATTATCTAAATTCGGAACTGATGCCACCAAAGCTCTAATCACTTCTGCAGCTAAATCATCAGCTCTTGTAAAACGGAATACGCCGCGAGGTGCTTTACCTACTGCTGTACGATATCCGGCTATAATATATGCTTCCATTGTTTTAGTATAAAGTAGCGAGAATCAAGTATCGAGACCTAACCTGCGCATTATTTTATTTGTTAATTACTATCAGTGAATCTCTTTTCGAACATGGTATTTTGATAATTTATGTTCGTATTTTAATTCTCTATTTTTAATTTCTCAACGGTTTCCCTTTGGTTATTATAGATTGAATTCTTTCAAGAGATTTTCTTTCTCCTGCAAGGGATAAAAACGCTTCTCTTTCCAAATCCAATAAATATTGTTCAGTTACTTCTGTTGGGGATGATAAATCGCCTCCACACATTACATAACCTAATTTCTCAGAAATCTTTTTGTCGTGTTCGGAAATATAATGACCTGCGTACATGCTGTTGGCACCTGCGTAAACAATTCCTAATCCTTGTTTTCCTAAAACCTTAATATCATTACGAGGTACAGGTTTTGTATAACCAGCATCAGCCAGCTCAATTGCTTTAGCTTTAGCATCAGCTAACAAACGATTACGATTCATAGAAATTGAGAATTTGTCTTTCTGAAGATAACCCAATTCGTAAGCTTCATAACCTGAAGTTGATACTTTGGCCATTCCAATGGTTAAGAAACGATCTTTCAATGCATTTTGAACAATTTGATCATCTTTAAACTCATCTGATGCACGTAACGCAAATTCTTTTGTACCGCCACCGCCAGGAATTACACCAACACCAAACTCTACCAAACCCATATAAGTTTCGGCAGAAAGCTGAACGTGATCTGCATGCAAACTAAACTCACAACCACCGCCTAAAGTTAAATTATGGGGTGCAACAACCACAGGAATTGAAGAGTAGCGAATGCGCATTGATGTATTTTGGAACATGCGGATAGCCATATTCAATTCATCCCACTCTTGCTCTACCGCCATCATAAAAATCATCCCAACGTTAGCACCAGCAGAAAAATTTGCTCCGTCATTACCAATTACTAATCCTCGGTAATCTTTTTCAGCCATATCAATAGCTTTATTAATTCCCGAAATTACATCACCACCGATGGTATTCATTTTGGTGTGGAATTCCACATTTAAAATGCCATCACCCAAATCAATAATAGAAACCCCAGAGTTTTTCCAAATGGTTTTATTTTCTCTGATATTATCTAAAATGATGAATTCGTCCGTTCCCGGTAATGCTTTATATGTTTTGGTCGGAATATCATAATACTTTTTAACTCCACCCTCTACTTTATAAAATGAAGTATTTCCGGCATCAAGCATTTCATGAACCCAGGCTGCAGCTTTATTTCCATATTGCTCCATTCCTTCAAGAGCTTCTTTAAGGCCAACGGCATCCCAAAGTTCAAAAGGACCAAGTTCCCAACCGAAACCTGCACGCATGGCATCATCAATGCGATACAATTCATCAGAAATTTCAGGAATTCTATCAGAAACATATTCGAATAATCCGAAAGATGAGTGGCGGAATAACTCTCCTGCTTTATCTTTTCCCTTAGCAAAAATCTTCATGCGCTCACGCAGGTTTTCAACCGGCTTTGTCATTTCTAAAGTAGCCGATTTTACTTTTTGCTGAGGTTTATATTCTAGTGTTTTTAAATCAAGCGCAAGGATCTCCGTTTTTCCCTCTGCATTTTTAGTTTTTTTATAAAAGCCTTGTTTTGTTTTATCGCCCAACCATTTATTTTCTTCCATTTTTTGCACGTATGCAGGAAGTTTAAATAATTCGTGTGCCTTATCATCAGGACAATTGTCGTAAAGCCCTTTTGCAACTTTAATCATGGTATCTAAACCAACCACATCCGAAGTACGGAAAGTAGCAGATTTTGGCCTACCCAAGGCTGGTCCTGTAAATTTATCTACTTCCTCTACTGTTAAATCCAGTTTATCAACCAAATGCAACAGCGCCATAATAGAATAAACACCAACACGATTTGCAATAAATGCTGGAGTATCTTTACATAAAACCGTGGTTTTACCTAAAAATTTATCCCCATAATGCATTAAGAAATCAACAATTTCTGGCTGAGTATGGGGTGTGGGAATAATTTCAAGCAGTTTTAAATAGCGTGGTGGATTAAAAAAGTGAGTACCGCAGAAATGCGCTTTAAAATCATCACTTCTTCCTTCGGCCATTAAATGGATGGGAATGCCCGATGTGTTTGAAGTAATTAATGTACCAGGTTTACGATATTGTTCAACCTGCTCAAAAACTTTTTTCTTAATATCTAAATTTTCAACAACAACTTCAATTACCCAATCAAAGCCAGCAATTTTCGACATATCATCATCGAAGTTTCCTGTTTTAATTTTGTTTAATACCTTTTTAGAATAAACTGGAGAAGGATTGGTTTTTACGGCTGTTTGCAAAGCTGTATTTACAATCCGGTTTTTTACCGCTGGGTTGTCAAGCGTTACTCCTTTTGCCTGCTCTTCAGGGGTTAGTTCTTTTGGGGCAATATCCAATAGCAAAACCTCTACACCAATATTAGCGAAGTGGCATGCTATACGCGATCCCATAATACCTGAGCCTAAAACAGCAACTTTATTTATGCTTCGTTTCATTATAAATTATTATTTAATCAACAGTATATGCTACAGTAATTTCATTTAACTTAATTAACAGAGTAATGAATGTTTCTTTTTCCTTTTTAGAAAAATGCTCATCGAGATATTCATTAAATTTACGAACAACACCTTTTGCAAGATGTTTTTTTTCTTTTCCAAAATCGGTTAGAAATATTTTTACAGAACGTTTATCACCAGCCGCAGTTTCACGATAAATAAGATTACTCTCTTCCATGTTATTCAACATCCGCGATAGGCTGGTTGCCTTTACACCAAGCAATGCCGCCAAATTAGAAACTGCCGTACCTTGCTCATCATCTATATTAATTAACATATAACCAATAGCCTGTGTTATGCCAAAGCCGGCAGCCATTTGATTATATTTATTAAACATATTTTGCCAGGCAAACTTAATGTGATAATCCAGTGTTTGTTGTTGTTTCATTTAGCTAATTTATTATGCTTGCATAACAAAGCTAATGAATGTATTTTGTTAATGCAAGAGGAATCTGCATATTTTTTGTCAAAAAAAAACGCCCCCGATTTGCATCGGGGGCGTTCAATATCAATTAGAATTGACTAGTATAATGTAAATTCTACACGACGGTTTTGTTGACGACCAGCTGCAGTTTTGTTAGTTGCAATTGGTTGACCCATGCCGTAACCTGTAGCTTCGATTCTTGAAGCATTAGCACCTTGAGATACCAAGTAAGCTTTTACAGATTCTGCTCTTTCTTTAGATAAACGTAAGTTTAACTCTTTAGAACCAGTGTTATCTGTGTGGCCAGCTAATTTTAAGCTAAAGTTTTTCTCTACTAATAAAGCCGCAACACGGTTTAAAGTAGCGAAAGATTTAGAACGGATTGTTGCTTTACCTAAATCAAATTCTAAGTTTTTAATTGCATCAGCAACAACTTTACGATCTGCTTCAGTTACAATGATTTTTTCAGTAACCTGTGGAGCAGGAACTTTTAATGGACAACCAGCACCATCAACAACAGTACCAGCTGGAGTTCCTGGGCATTTATCTAATTTATCAGCTACACCATCACCATCAGTATCAGTTAATAAGTTATTTAACTCTGAACGTAATTTAGCGTTTTCAGCTTTTTGAGCATCAAGATCTGATTTCAATCCATCAGCAGTTTGTTTTGCTTTTAAAGCTTCATCATATGTTAAAGCTACTGGATTATGGAAAGCTAATTGTTTTCCGCTTCCTAAAGCAAACTCTAAACCTGCATAAGCATAGTTATATTTATCGTTTCCACCTCTGTAGTAACCGTCTAAGTTATCACCATCAACAAAGTTGATTGTCCAACCTAAATCAAAGTTAACCGCGTCAGAAATTTTAAATTTAGCACCTACACCTACAGGAATAATCAATTCTTTAATTGTCTTATCACCCGCATACAATGCAGTACCACTAGCTGTGGTGATAGTTGGTTTGTAACCAGCTAAACCAGCACCTGCTGAAGTATATAATTGTAATGCATTTTCTTTTTTAAACATATCGATGTTAAACAAGTTAACAACAGCGTTTAAAGTTCCTGAATATTCTAACTCAGTTGAAAAAGATTTTACAGGGCTATTATTTACAAGACCGCTTTTAAAAGCTTCTGTGTTATCGCCTTTTAATTTACCTCTAACTCCATCTAAACGTAAAGAGAAATAAGGAGTAAATTGTTTTTTGATGTAAAGACCGTAACCTAAACTTGATTTGTTGTTACTAAAGTCGTTTTTACCTCCTAATGGAGATAACGGAGTTAAAATACCCGCGTTTACACCAATTGACCAAGATCTTAACTTAGCAGCTGTTGCAGCTGGCTCTTGAGCTTGCGCTACTGACCCAATAAATAAACCGGCTAATGCAACCGGAAGTGCTCTAAATAGTTGTGATTTCATATTGTTTTTATATAAACGTTAATAAGCGTTGTCCTGCTATACACAATACCCATACCAAAAAGCATGGTTTAATAAAATAATTATCAACTTATCCACATTAGTATCCAATTGCTTTATCATCTCCTCTTGGATCTGCACCGCCCTGATAGTAACCCCACTTCGTTTTCAAAATTGCATCAACTCTACCTATTGCTCCGCGTTGTATAATTTGGTATCCTTTATCTTTTAATTTTTTTACCGTCAAACTGTCTAAAGCGTCTTTTTCAACATACACTTCATCTGGCAACCATTGATGGTGAAATTTCTTAGCGGCAACCGCAGCCTGCATAGGCATCTCAAAATCAATAACATTAATAATAGTTTGGAACACCGAAGTTATGATTGTAGAACCTCCTGGCGTACCCACAACCATAAACAATTTACCGTCCTTTTCTACAATGCTAGGCGTCATAGAGCTTAACATTCTTTTATTTGGGGCAATTGCATTTGCTTCTCCGCCTACTAAACCATACATATTTGGTGCTCCGGGCTTTACAGAGAAGTCGTCCATTTCATTATTTAATAAAAAGCCTGCTCCTTTTACAACCACAAGCGAGCCATAAGATCCATTTAAGGTTGTAGTTATGGAAACGGCATTACCATCATGATCTACAATAGAAAAATGGGTAGTTTCTTCATGCTCTTTTCCGGCAACCTCACCAGCTAAAACAGTACTACTAGGCGTGGCTTTAGCCCAATTAAAGTTAGCCATACGCTTTTTATTATAATCGGCACTTAAAAGTTGGCTTTGCGGTACGGCATAAAAATCCGGATCGCCTAAATGAGTGGCACGATCTGCATAAACCCTTCTTTCGGCTTCTACAATTACCTGTACGGTAGAATCCGCATTATGCCCCCATTTTTTTAAGGGATATGGCTCTACAGATTGCAATAATTGAATTAAAGCTATTCCACCACTAGATGTTGGCGGCATAGTAATAACCTTATAACCACGGTATTGACCTACAATTGGTTTGCGCCAAACAGAATGATAATTTTTTAAATCTTCTTTGGTTACCAAGCCTTTCCCTCGTTGCATTTCTGCTACTATTGAATCTGCTACAGCACCGGCATAAAAGCCATCACGACCTTTTTGCTGAATAAGTTTTAATGTATTTGCCAACTCTTTTTGAACCAGAAGATCATTCTCTTTCCAAGTACTTTCTAAGTTTACAAAAGCAGTTCCTAACGGGTTAAAATCCATAAATTTGCGGTGCAAACCATTTAACTCTCCTGCTTGGCGCTTTGTTATTTTAAAACCTTTTTCGGCTAAATCAATTGCGGGCTGCACAACCTGTGCCCAAGTTAATTTGCCATATTTTTTATGGGCTTCAACCATCCCATCAACTGAGCCTGGCACGCCTGCAGCCAAGTGCCCATATAAACTTTTATCAACAATTGGATTTCCAGACGCATCAAGATACATGTCTCTGGATGCCGCAGATGCAGCTTTTTCTCTAAAATCCAAAGCATTTATTTCTCCACCAGCTGCGCGATAAACCATAAAGCCACCTCCACCAATATTGCCAGCATTTGGATAAACCACACCTAAAGCAAATTGCACCGCAACAGCTGCATCAACTGCGTTGCCGCCCTTTTTTAAAATATCTACACCAACCTGAGATGCCTCTGGATGAGCTGAAACAACCATTCCATTTTTATATTCACCACTATTATTTTTTCCTAACTGACCACTAGCACAACCAATTAGCAATGTAACGGCGCATAGAAAAAAACTTAAAATAAAACAATTACTGTGGTGCTTTATAGTTTTCTGCATCTTTATAAATCTTTTCTATTATAGTATTATTTTTTTCGGTAATAACCTTCCTTTTTAAACTTAGTTTGGGTGTTAATTCTCCGCCATCAATACTCCATTCTTTTGGGAGCAAAGCGAATCTTTTAACTTGTTCCCACTTACCAAAAGCCGAGTTAAAGCTTTCTATAACTTCGTTATACTTAGTTAAAACCTGCTCATTTTTAATAATTTCTTCATTGCTAGTGTAGGTAATGCCCTTTCTGCCTGCCCAAGTTTTAAGGGTTTCAAAATTTGGAACAACCAGGGCCGATGGGAATTTTCTATTTTCTCCTAACACCATAATCTGCTCAATAAAGATAGATTCTTTATATTTATTTTCAAGCATTTGTGGAGCAACGTATTTACCGCCAGCGGTTTTAAACATTTCTTTTTTACGATCAGTAATTCGTAAGAAACGACCATCAACTAATTCACCAATATCACCAGTGTGAAACCAGCCATCTTTATCCACTGCTTCATCTGTTAAATCCGGGCGATTATAATAACCTTTCATAATATTATGACCGCGGGCAAGGACTTCCCCGTCTTGTGCAATTTTTACCTCAACGCCTTCAATAACTTCCCCAACAGAACCAAACATGGTACCACCAAAATGATTTACTGTAATTACCGGAGAGGTTTCTGTTAATCCGTAGCCTTCAAAAACGGGCATATCAGCAGCCCAAAATATTCTAGCCAAACGTGGGTTTAGTGCGGCACCGCCAGATACAATAACTACAATTTCGCCACCTAAAGCTTCCTGCCATTTTTTGAAGACAAGTTTACGGGCAATTCCTAGTTTGAAATTATACCACCATCCTGCATCAATAGTATATTTTTCGGCAAGGGCTACCGACCAAAAGAAGATTCCCTTCTTAATGCCAGTTAATGCTTTTCCTCTTTCCATAATCTTATCGTACACTTTTTCAAGCAAACGTGGAACTGTAGAAAAGGCGTTTGGTTTAACAAATTGTATATCTGCTACAATGGTATCCATACTTTCGGCGTAGTATACTGAAGTACGGTTAAACAGATACAAATAAATAATCATCCGTTCAAAAATGTGCGAAAGGGGCAAAAAGCTTAATCCCTTGTTTAAACCTTTAGGAATAACTACTGCAGAATTAACAAAATTTGCAACCAAATTATGATGGGTAAGCATTACACCTTTAGGCGTACCTGTAGTACCCGAAGTATAAATTAAGGTTAAAACATCCTCTGCATCAATTTTATCTCTGTACTCGTCTAGTTTAATTTCGGTATCTGCCTTACCATCATCCAATAAAACTTTCCAGCTTTCTGCTTCTGGAATATCATCAAAACTATAAATTTTAATTTCAGGATTAACGGCATCAACACAGGGTTTTATCTTTTTATAAATCTCTTCGTCCGCTACAAAGATGATCGAGATTTCTGCATCCTTTAAAATAAACTCAACATCATGTTCTGCAAGGGTTGGATATAATGGAATTTGATAGGCACCAATTTGGTTGGATGCAAAATCGGCAATATTCCATTCGGGCCTATTGTGAGACATTACGGCTACACGACCACCTTTACCAATTCCTTTTTTGATTAGTCCTTTACTTAGGGCATCAACGGTAGTACAAAATTCTTCAGTACTATAATTAATCCATTTACCTTTTATTTTACCGTTAATGAACTCTTTGCTGGGATGCTCAAGGCTATATTTTAAAAGATCAAAAACCCGTTTAATTTCTGCAGCCATATTGATTTATATTATTTGGTTAAGTTAAAAAAATCAAAACATAAAGATGTAATATCTCTGTGCCTTTTAATTTAAAAATGTGTTTTATACTTAAATACCAAATGGCGTTTGAGTATAAAATATTTGAATAAACTTAGTAATTCCATAATTACTATGCAAGCATTGTTTTTTGTGAAAAAAATTTTTGACGTTAAAACCATACAAAATGGTCGATGTGATTAATAAAATCAAGCTTTTTGATAATAAGGAGGTTCAACCAAATGAATTAATCAACCGCAAAACATTAAGATTTTAATTAACAGACATTTACAAGCATTCAATTCAAGAATAAAACAAAAGTTTAACCAGAAAATTGAATATTATGTTTTAAAAAATGACACTTTAAAAACACTACGGCACAGAAGTTGCTTATAGCAGAATAATTTAAAAATCATTAAACAACCCACTTTCAGGTTTATTTAGATAGGCAGAAAGTGGATAAATTTTAATCTAAAACATTAACACATGAAAAAATTATTTTTTACTTTCCTTGGTTGTGCTTCATTATTTGCCTTAAGTATCACAGGGGCAAAAGCTCAAACTTATAAAACTGCATTAGGCTTGGGGCTTGATTTTGGTGATGGAACTACATTGGTTGGCCCTTCGGTTAAGCATTTCTTTAGCAGACATGGTGCTGGGCAGGCAGAGGTTTTATTTGGTTCTCACTTAACCACAATTAATGCTTTTTATCAGTATAATGATGATATTAAAGGTGCAAAAGGGTTACAGTGGTATGCAGGTGGTGGTCCATCATTAAATTTTTTCAGCTACGGTGGTTATAGCAATACTACATTTGCTTTAAAACCGATGGCGGGATTAGACTATAAAATTGCAGGTGCTCCATTAAATATTGCTTTTGATTGGAGACCAACCATTTATTTAGGTGATAATGACAGTGATTTTGCTGCTGGTAGATTTGGCTTAGGCTTTAGATTTACTTTTTAAGCGAAAAGTTTTAAATAAAAAATCCCGGTAGTAAACTATCGGGATTTTTTTTATTCTAATAAGACAACTAACTATTTACCTGTCCATTTTGCAAATACTGCTTTTTGTGCAGGCGTTGCATTTTCATTTATCGTTGCTTTTAAGCGCACACTTGGATTAGCTTTTAAGGTTAACGAGAATTCTTTTTCAAGTCCATCTCTTTTCACTTTCACCTTAAGTACATCGCCAATATTTTTCTTTGATACAACTGGCAAAACATCTAAGGCAACCATTGGGCTACGCAATTTAATTGTAGATAGGGCTTCACTTATTGAAATACCATCAACAGCAATAATTTCATCGTTTACATTTAAACCATCAACCCAAGCGGCCGAGTTTCTTGTTGTTGAGGTAACAACTAAACCATTGCTTGTTAAAGAACAAGATGCACCTGTTACGGGTTTATCTGGTGTAGCATTTTCTGTTGAAACATCAACACCTGCATAACCGAAATATTTTACATATTCAGCGTCATCAACACCATTTACATATTTAGCCCAAAAATTGGTAAAGCTAATTCCTGAAATCTTTTCTACCATAGCTTTAAATTCTGCATCAGTATAACCGCGTTTCAATGTTTTACATTGCAAATACATGGCTTTCATTACATCATCTAAGCTTTTTGCGCCTTTTGTAGCATTTATAATTTCAAGATCCATTAATATACCAATCACTTCTCCTTTATTATAGTAAGAAATGGCATTATTTTTCGAGTTTTCGTTTGGACGGTAACCAATAATCCATGCATCATAACTAGAAGAGGCGGCAGATTGAACTTTAGCACCTGGCGTATTTAAAACCGTTGCAACGCCTGCGGCTAAATCATTTACAAATCCATTTGCATCTACAAAACCAGCTCTGTGCATATATTTATTTTCGTAATACGAAGTAAAACCTTCTGCAACCCAAAGGTTAGTTGTATAATTTTCGTTGTCGTAATCAAACGGGCCTAAAGCAATTGGGCGTAAACGCTTAACATTCCAAAGGTGATGATATTCATGTGCAACAAGCGCTAAAAAGCCATTGTAACCTTTTTCTGTATTGTAAGCATCGCGACTAGCACCTAAAGTTGTAGAATTTAAATGCTCTAAACCGCCACCGCCACGTTGAAAATTGTGAACGATAAATACATAATGTTTATTTGGATTTTCGCCATAAACTGCAGTTTCCTGATCTACAATTTTAGCCATATCTACTTTTAATTTCTCTTTATCATAATTACCACCCCCGTACATGGCTACTTCATGGCGAACGCCTGAAGCATTAAATTCAAATACATCCTGATTTCCTACTTCAATTGGGCTATCATATAAAATATCAAAATCAGTTGCGTGATAAGTAAAATTCTGTCCTGCAACAGGCGTTAATCCTGTAGATACTTTATTCCAAGTATTAAAAGGAATAATTTTTACGGTACTTGGCGATTTAATCATGCCATCAGGATGCATAAAAATTCCTGTTGGAGATAAAAAAGCGTGCGATTCATCAATAAATGGTGTACGAACTGAGATTTCGAAAGCATAAACACGATAATTTATTTTAATATCGCTGGCTTTAGCTGAATAAATTCTCCAGGCATTTTTTCTTACCTTTTCTACTCTTAGTGCCTTACCAGATGCTGTGGCTTTAAAATTTTCAACACTTTTTTCAAATTCGCGTACCAAATAAGAACCTGGTGTCCACACTGGCATTTTAACATCTACATAATCCTTAGCTAAGCCAGAAATGTTCATTTGAACCTCGGCATAATGAGCCTGCGGTTCTTTAAAGGAAACCTCGAAACCTATTTTTACCTGCGCCTTCCCTACCATAATACATGTGAGTATTAAAACTAAACTTAAAACTGATTTTTTATTAAACATAATTTGCGTTTTGCCACAAATTTATATTTTATGGGCACTCTTTAAAATTTAAATTAAAAATTGAGCTGTAAAATAATGAATACACATGTTAAGCCAATGGTTTTTAGCTGTTAGTCTGCTCTTCAGGGTGTGCATGCTAACTTCCAAAACAGCGAGCTGAAATGTTTTTTTCTTTTAAGTATAGGCAATTGTCTTTTCTATGTTTTACATGTATTTTCTTATTCTTCCAACCCATCAAAAACTGTCCAATTGTTGCTATCTGATGGCTTATCTGGTTCATCATTTAAGCCAAAAACTACGGTAGGGTTATCTGCCTTTAATTTATTTTTACACTTTAAAACCAGGCTATCTTCACGGTAAGGGGTAATGGTTGTGGGTAGTTTATTAATTTTAAGCTCCATTAAATCATGTTTGCCGCTGTAAGCAGGCAAATTAAGCTGTCTGCGAATAATTAACCACGTTAAAATTTCTACCGGAAATACAAAATAATCTGCTCTTGAAAACTCAACTCCGAATTCATTTCCATATTCATCCGTGGTTACATATTCATCCGATTGCTGAATGTGGAAATCACAAAGCTGATCTACCAGGTTATTTAACAATAATGTATCTGTGGTGTTCCAGTTTTTTAGCGCTGTGCCATACAGTGCCATATCGGTAGGGTAAATGGTCATTTTATTTCTGTCTATTTCAATACTCTGCCAGCGGCAAAATAATTCTATAATAAACACGGGATAAGTTGGCCAGTAAATGCCGCCTTGATATTGTTTACCGTATAACATTTTAATCAACAGCTTGCCATAATCAATAGCCCGGTTATACCAGCCTAAATATAGCATTTGACCCAAATGTAAAGTGCTGTTCTGCAATTGAACAGAAGAATCATAAGTTGGAGAAACCGTACTCAAGGCATACTTCCAGTTGTTGCTTTCTATGGCCAAATAAGTGGTATTGGCCAGGGAAGTTAAATTGACCTCTTTTTTTTGAACAAAGGCATCTGTAAACTGCCATAAATACCATGTGGAGATATAACCAAAATTTAAACTTACTGAACTGCGGGTTTCTGTACCATTCAAATATCCATGCAACTCTGATCTGGGTCTGTCAAAATGAGAACTATTACCCTTAAGTTGAAATGTTTTTTTCTTTTGAGTGTAAGCAATTGCCTTTTCTATGTTTTCCATCTCTTACTCATCCAAACCATCAAAAACTGTCCAGTTGTTGCCACCTGATGGTTTATTTGGTTCATCATTTAAGCCAAATGCTACGGTAGGGTTATCTGCCTTTAATTTATTTTTACATTTAAAAACCAGGCTATCTTCACGGTAAGGGGTAGTGGTTGTGGGCAGTTTATTAATTTTAAGTTCCATTAGCTCATGTTTGCCACTGTAAGCAGGTAAATTAAGTTGCCTGCGAACAATTAACCAGGTTAAAATTTCTACCGGAAATACAAAGTAATCAGAGTCTGCAAACTCAACTCCAAATTCATTTCCATATTCATCCATAGTTACATATTCATCCGATTGTTGGATATGGAAATCGCAAAGCTGATTTATCAGGCTATTTAATAATTGAATATCTGTGGTGTTCCAGTTTTTGAGCACGGTGCCATACAAGGCCATATTGGTAGGGTAAATGGTCATTTTATTTCTGTCTATTTCAATACTCTGCCAGCGGCAAAACAATTCCATAATAAATACGGGGTAGGTTGGCCGGTAAATACCGCCCCGGTATTGTTTACCGTATAACATTTTAATCAACAGTTTACCGTAATCAATAGCCCAGTTATACCAGCCTAAATACAGCATTTGCCCTAAATGCAAAGCGCTATCCTGCAATTGTACGGAAGAATCGTAAGACGGGTAAATTGTGCTTAAGGCATACTTCCAGTTATTACTCTCTATAGCCAAATAAGTGGTGTTAGCAAGGAAAGTTAAATCAACCTCTTTTTTTTGCATAAAGGTATTTGTAAACTGCCACAAATACCAGGTAGAGATATAACCAAAATTTAAACTTACTGAACTATCATCTTCGGTGTTATCCAAATATCCATGCAACTCTGATTTTGGCTCCTCAAAATGAGAATTATTATCTTTAAGTTGAAATGTTTTTTTCTTTTGGGTATATGTAATAGCCTTTTCTATGTTTTGCATGCCAACCTTTATTCTTCCAACCCATCGAAAACTGTCCAATTGTTGCTATCTGATGGTCTATTGATTATTTCTTGAACTTTTTTTAAATCATCTATGGATATATCAATAAAATTGCTCTCAATTAAAGTATCATCACCAAGTACTTCACTTTTTTTAAATCCATGTGGCAAGGGTACATTTAGTTTTCTGTTGATATAACTATATAATCCACAAGTTTTTTGTCCTTTAACTCTTAATTGTTTTCTTATAGTTGAATTTAATATACAGCCGTAATTTGGTCTATAGATTTTAATTGCTATCAATAGTATTTCTTCATACGTTTTCAATAATTTTGCCTTTTCAATATCTCCAATAAATTCAATCTTACCTCCCCCGTTTCCTTCATTACCTCCATATAACGAAAACCAAAAACCTAATCCTTCACTTTCTTTTTTCGTTGCAAAGTCTAGGCTAAATCCAAAAGGGCTTTTAGATTCATCCATTAAATCTTTATTGCTTTTATTTGCATTAATATAAGCAACCTCATCATCATTTATTTCGTTATATAATTGCTCATTAATTGTAGAATTATTTATGTCAATTTCTATATTAGACTTTAAAAAAAATAGTTTATTGCAATAAGGTATTGAGATCGAAAGATTTTTAATAAATAATAGACTTCTTTTTTTAAATTCTATAAAAGTTAAGTCTTCATCAGTGGTGTTGAAAGAAATATAATCATTCATATGTTTTTATTTAGGATTAACTACAATATTAATATCATTTATATACGGATCCATTGCTTCAATGTCAAATACATTTTCCAAATGAGCTTTTGCTGACTCGGTTGGCACTTCCCAACGGACAATTGTTCCTTTTTCTCTTGCTATTATAACCTGTTTAATAGCATCTTTAATTGCAGATGTAGTTCTACTTCCTGGTGGTGGGTACCCATTATTCCAATCTTTACTATCAAGTAATTCACCTGTTTGAGGATCATAACCATCAAATAATTTTTTGCCAGATTTCATTTTTTCAGTATTAACCTGGTATTCTAAATCTGTGCCCATTTTATCGTGTTGATACTTAATGCCTTTCCCTGTTCTTTTTGGTCCTTTTACATATTTACCAGGGCCTCCTGCTGTACCTCCTTCTAAAATAACATTATTTTTCCCCTCAACCCCTTCATAAGCCTTCCCGTCTTCTTTAGGTGCGGGTTGTTCTTCAGCAGGAGTTTTATTTTCGGTTGGTTTTAAAGGTTCTTCATTTACTGCAGTTGGACTTTCTTCACCGAAGGTACCGCTGCCACTTACAGGGTTTTTCAAATGTAAAAAATATAAAACTAACATGGCATCCATTGGTTGCGCATGTCCTGTAAAAATGCGTTTTAGGCTGCCCCATTCTGGGAAAGCGGCGTTGTTAAAAGCGGCATCGCGTTGCTCCTCGATGTTAATATCTATCTTGCCCATGGCTTGTTTGTTGGATACTGCATTGGCCCCAAAAAATGCTCTGGTAGCCATACCCCAACCCGTTACAGAGCCCAATATATTACTGCCAATACTGCCCCATGTAAGTAGAGCAAGGGTAGCGGCTCCCGCTATTGCCCCTCCAATAGCCCCAACTAAAGCACCCCCCATTGCACCCATAATTACGGTTTCGGCAAAGTTGCCCATGCCAACACGAAGGGCATCCCACCAGGTTTTAACATTGGGGGCATGGGTAATTTGCGAACCAAATATGGGGCAGGTCATTATACTGCCTGTTGTTAGTGCGTTTTGGCCTGCAATTTTGAGGTTGCTTTTATCGCCGAGCCAAATTCTGGCTATAGCTGCTTTTTGTCCGCATAACATGCTGCCCATTACACTGCCAAAAGCGGCCCCTGCTGCGCCAGCCAAAGCACCTGCAGCTATAATAACGGCTAACGCTGCTCCTCCTGTTGCTACTATCGCTACAACAACAATGGCCGCTATTGCAGCAGCAATGAGCATAATCCACCTGCAGGTAAAATCACTATAGGGCGAGGAAGCGGTATCGCTCACCATCAGGTATTTTTTACCGTCCTTTTGTTTAATGGTATTTTGTGTGGTTTGCATTTGAGCGGGCATAATGCCTCCGGTACACATCCAATAATCTTCTTCGGTTGCTATCTTATTTCCCATTTTAGTGGTCTTTTATAAAATCCAACTGTGTGTTATCCTTGGCTCTTCTGTAGGGGCTGCTGGCTTTTTTGCCATAGATTGGGGCAATGGCTGATCGGCAATGATACGATAAACCATTTTAGCTCTTAAAAAATCATCGTCTACAATTTCTTCTTTTGTTAAAATCCCCTCTAACAGGCGACCACTGGTTTGATCTAACTTATAACTTGCCTCATCCGTAACCTTTGGTTTTTTATTCGCCAAGCCATCAACTGGGTAATTGCCATAGGCTTTCTTTATCCATTCTTTATCAAATTGTACATGGGGTTGGCCTTTTACAGTAATGTTTATAAAAGAACTGTTGCTTGGGTGGCTATAACTAATTTCAAAATTCCATTTAACAGAATGCTGATAGAAGAGACTATTTTTGGTTAGACTTTTATTTTCTGGTAGTTTGATACCCATGTAAGTATTAAAAAAAACTTCGAAAAACTCATTTGCTTTTACTGCTTTTGTAATGTTAAGTGAGCTACTAAAAATTTCATCGTTTAAGGCAACGATTCCCTGCATATTTGGTTGTTTGGTTTGTATTTCTTCCATTTCTGCCTTAACCAACGCCCACTTACGTTGTATTTCGGTTATGTTATTTATTTTTATAAGTTCACCTTTTCGGTTAATAACCATATCCAGTTCGCTATACATGCGTTTAAAAGCATTGTTAAAAGCGCTTAAATCTCTAATGTTTGGATTGTTGGTTTCCTTTAAGGTATTATCAATACTTAGCAACTCTATACGATAGGTGTTTTCTGTAATTTCGAGCAAACGAACATCCCAGCGCATTTCTGTTACTGTTTTAATCAGCATGCTGTTCATTACAATTTCAGAAGTTTGCTCTACGGTATAACGTTCACTAAATAGCTTGCTAAATTCTATTTGCCTTTTTTTATCGCTTTTTGGAAACATAATTTATCTTATTAATTAATAAATACATCACCTTCGTGGATAGTGGTATTGCCACCGTTAAGCTCGTTGGTTCCTGTAATACTGTTGTTCTTACTTTTTATTGCTATACCACTTTCTGTCATGATAATGGCTGTTTTGGTGCCCACTTTAAACTCTATTTTAGTATCTGCAGAAAGGGAGATGTTGCCACTACTATCTATTTTTATACTGGCTTTTCCCCCGGGGGCTTCTTTAGTTCCTCCTACAGTAATATTGGCGCTGGCCTCACTAATTAAATTTATATTGCCTGTACCATCAAGGTGGATGATATTTCCACTAGGGTCTTCTATGTAAATACTGCCTTTATTATCTGTATCGTCCAGTTGTATTTTGGCACCACTTCTTGTTATTATCGTTTTAAGGTGGTTTTTACCTCCTCCACCAGCCGCAATTTTTCCATGAAAAGCAGAACCTGTAACAAAAGGCCTGTCGGGGTTCCCGTTTTCAAAATCAACCATTACCTGGTCATTTATTTCAGGAACGAATACAAAACCCCTGTTTTGCCCAACCAGATTACTGCTTCCAGCATCAGGACTTAAAACCCTGATCCAATCGGTAATTTGTTTTTCGTAACGCGATTTCTGATCGTGAACCCAACCCATAAACTGAACCTGAACACGGCCCTGGTTTAGTGGATCGGTATTGGCAACTACTTTAGCAAGCATCGGGAAGGTAACTGGTTGCTCAAAATCTAGTTTAGGTGGGGTTTCTGCACCAGCTGGTACCGCTTTGAAATGATTGCTGTACATGCCGTTGGCCTGGAGATCGTGCTCCGAATAAACAATCCGCATTTGCGGGTGGACTGAACTTTCTCCTTGCCGCTTAAACTCAAAATCTACCAAAGTGCCAATCCCTAACCTGAAATTATTGGTTTCGGCTTCCATTAAATAGGATGATGCCACTTTTGAGGCGGCAATAGCTTTCCCTTTTTCGGTTAATATTTCCTGATTGGCCTGAAAGGTTTGCATAGGCACCACACTTTCATTGCCATACAACCTTGCTGATCTTTTATAAGCATCCTGAGCGGTAGAACCGATGTTTCCGTTATAATCTTTGGCACTCTGTTTCATGGCAAGGTTGCCACTGGCATCATAATCGAAAAGAGCTGATTGTACCGGAACGGTGAGCAAAGACATGCTTACTTTGGTACAATCGCTGCCGTAAATTAAGGGTATTGAAGCTTCATTTTTAGCGGCACCGAATACCAAACCTGTACCATTGCAATAAATCCAGCTTCCGGTTGCATCAGCCAGTCTTTTAAGGTAATTCCATGCGGTTTCGTTATACCTTGAAGTATACTCTAAAACGGGGTTAATTTTTAAGGTGTTAATAAGGTAGGTGCGCATACTTTCCATAGGTTTGCACACGGTATTTACCAACGTAGCGAGGTTTTGAGTGGCAAAACTTTCGAAATGTTTGGCACCATCAAGCAAAATGGTAGGCGAAAGACCTTTTAATTCCAAAACCCCTTCGGCAAGTCCATCGTTAACCAGTTTTACCTCTGTAATAATAAATTTGTTTTGAAAAGGATGATCATTAGGATCGCTGCTATTAAAAATAGAGACTTCTGTAAGCCTGCCCAGAAGGGTTTGGGCATCTTCTATCACAAACAATCCAACTTCCTGAATTACTTCGTGCTTAAAGTGCATCACAAGCTCATTATGCTTGCCAATGTGCTGCTTTATATTGAGTTTAAGTATGGGGGATATTTTCTTATTATCAATATACACCTCACAACCCA
>NZ_RQRS01000036.1 GCF_004335085.1 Pedobacter nototheniae
AGGTTGAAGGGCAGGTCAATCGTATTAAAACAATTAAAAGAAAGATGTACGGCAAGGCAGGGTTTCAGCTGCTAAGAAAAATGGTACTTGCAAAATCAGCATAATTCACCAAAAGTGACGGAGAGCCCGCATAGTGGCCAGCTTTTTCGGTCTATATTGTTCACTCTATTTCGCTTAAAAATGGCCACTCAGCTCATTTTAAGCGGTTTTAAGATTTCCGGAAGTCCGACCGGACTCATTGATTGTTTTGCATGGAGAAATTAAATTGTCGATGCGCTAAAGACCTTAAAAACGAAACTTATAAATCTTTTGTTGGAGTATTTTTTATCGACGGTAATTTTCTGTTAGTCCAAGTCTAAAATGTCCTTTTAGAGGCTGAATATTACCTTCTAAGGAATCAGGAGGAGTGTCAGTGGACCAACAATTACGAATACTGTTTGAAAAATGACCAAGTCAGATTGGCCGGATTGAATATATTTGGGTCAGTCTTTGGGATACCATCAAAACCAGATGGTAAAAACGGGGTGTACAGTTTGGAATGAGAATCACTGCACAGTTTTAGCGAAATCCCCACTCTTTGGTAACGTTTTTCCTTAGAAAGGATGATTTTAGGTATAGTCAAGATAAAAAACCTGGGTGAATTATCATGATATCCAACAAGCATTTGACAATTGGGGATCAGAGTTCCCTCTCAGTGCATATCATCAAACCCATAAATAGTAACCAGGGCTAAATTGCCTAGCTTTACTAAACGCATCCAACTTTGTCCCAGCTCAGTCTTGGCTAAAAAAATGCCCTTCCAAGCCCACTGCTAAAATTTACCTTTCCCCGCAATAGCTGTCTATAGTCTAAATCCATCCCCAGCCAGCAGAGATAAGCTTGCTTGCGTATTTCCGCATAAACAAGGTTAGACTCCAAAATAAGCAATCAAACTGCATGCCCAGGTCGCTAGGGGCAAATTTTCCCCGAAAGATAGGCTTTCAGATAGGGGGCAGTTCGGCTTGTAGCATTTCTGCTTACCTCGGCAGGGCTCCCGGTTGCTACAATCTTTCCTCCCTGGGATCCCGCGCCCGGGCCGATATCGATGATATGATCGCTTCCTGCCACCACGTGCATATCGTGCTCTACCAGCACAACCGTATTGCCGGCATCAACCAGGCGATTAAGTTGGGCCATCAGCCGCTCAACATCGCTCGGGTGAAGGCCCGTCGTTGGCTCATCGAGGATATAAAGCGTGCTTCCGTTCTGCGCGCGCTGGAGTTCAGTGGCCAGTTTAATCCGCTGCGCCTCGCCCCCAGAGAGTTCTGTGGCAGATTGCCCAAGCCTAAGGTAGCCAAGGCCGACCTCCCTTACCGTTTCAAGCGCCCTTGAAATGCCAGGTTCTTCATCAAAGAAATCGGCGGCCTCATCCACGGTGAGCTGCAGCACATCGGCAATATTTTTATCCTTATAGAAGATCTTCAGGGTATCCGCGTTGTAGCGTGTTCCCATGCAGACAGGGCAGGGGGTATACACGCTGGGCAGGAACAGGAGCTCTACCATTACCTGTCCTTCGCCCTGGCAGTTGGCGCACCTTCCCTTGGCCACATTAAAAGAGAACTGCCCGGCATCATAGCGCTTTTTCCTGGCCCCAGGCGTGCTGGCGAACAGCTTCCTCACCGGATCGAAAAGACCTGTATAAGTGGCCAGATTGCTCCTCGGCGTTCGGCCGATGGGTTTCTGGTCTACCACCACCAAACGGCGGATCCCCTTGAGCCCTCCGGCAATCGCGCCCTTTACCATGTCTTCAGGCTGCTGCTCCAAAAGGTCCGTTCCGCTTTCCGCTTCAGCAGCTTCTGGCTTTTGCCCCAGCGCAGCCCCCACCAGTTCAACCAAAACCTGGGAGATCAGACTACTCTTACCCGATCCCGAAATGCCCGTTACGCTGGTCATTATCCCAATCGGGATGGCAACATCTAAATCCTTTAGGTTATTCTTGTGTACCCCTTCTAGTTCCAGCCACTGTTCCGGTTTCCTTTCTGCCTGTGCATTGGCTTTAGCAGATGGTGTTTTAGGATAGAGATAACCCGCCGTGATGGACGCTTTGCAGTCCTTGATCTTTGCCGCCGGGCCGTTATAGATCACCCTGCCACCATTTTCGCCCGCACCGGGACCAATGTCCACGATCCAGTCGGCATGGCGGATGACCTCAATCTCATGCTCGACAACAAAGATCGAGTTGCCATCCTGTTTTAGCCGGTCAAGGATATTGAGGAGCGCCCGGGTATCCGCAGGATGTAGTCCTGCTGATGGTTCGTCCAATACGTAGACAACCCCGAAAAGATTAGAGTGTACCTGCGTAGCAAGCCTAAGCCGCTGCAGCTCTCCCGGAGAC
Organism: Pedobacter nototheniae; assembly: GCF_004335085.1. GTDB lineage: Bacteria > Bacteroidota > Bacteroidia > Sphingobacteriales > Sphingobacteriaceae > Pedobacter > Pedobacter nototheniae. The sequence goes on from NZ_RQRS01000036.1 coordinate 2,375, forward strand.
AGCGTCGGCGTACTCCGTTCCAGGCTGAGATAACCCAGCCCTAGTTCCAGCATCACCGCTATGCGTGAATATAGGTCAGCTGCGATCCGCTGGGTAACCAGTTGTTTTTCCAGGTGATGCCTATTTGAATTATCCCCCTTCGTTGATTGCCGTGCATAAGGACCGAAAAGATCTTGCAGCACCTGGAGCGGTTGTCGGCTCATCTGGGCAATATCCAATCCCTCGAATTTTACCGAAAGCGCCTGTTTTTTCAGCCTCTTTCCCCTGCAGACCGGGCATTCCCTTCCGGTCATAAACGAAAGCGCGCGTTTTTTCATCAACTGGCTCTGACTGGTCGCAAAGGTCTGCAGTACATACCGCCGTGCGCCAATAAAGGTACCCATATAATCGAACTGTTTTTTTGCCATGATTGCCCTTTGCACCTCTTGCAGGGTATACCCTGAGTAGACAGGAACCGAAGGCGATTCTTCAGTATACAAGATAAAGTCACGGTTTTTTTTAGAAAGCTGTTTCCAGGGAATGTCAACATCAATACCCATAGAGGTTAAGATATCCCGCAGGTTCTGGCCCTGCCACGCAGTGGGCCAACTGGCAACCGCGCGCTCGCGGATAGTTTTTGTTTCGTCGGGAACCATGCTCCTTTCGCTCACCTCATATACTTTACCCAGTCCATGGCAGTGCCCACAAGCACCTTCCGGTGTATTGGGCGAAAAGCCTTCTGCATAGATGATACCCTGTCCGCCTGGATAATCCCCTGCCCTGGAATAGAGCATTCGCAGCAAGTTGGAAAGGGTCGTCACGCTCCCCACTGTAGAGCGCGTCGAGGCTCCTCCGCGCTGCTGCTGCAGCGCAACCGCCGGTGGAAGTCCGGTGATGCTGTCTACCTCAGGGATCGACATCTGATTAAATAGCCGCCTCGCATAAGGAGATGCGGATTCCAGATACCTGCGCTGTGCCTCTGCGTACAGGGTACCAAAGGCTAGCGAAGATTTTCCAGATCCAGAGACTCCGGTGAATACTACCAACTGGTCCCTTGGTATTTCCAAATCGATATTCTTTAGGTTATGTTCCCTGGCACCCCTGATAACGATGCTGGGTAATTTTTTTTGTGAAGGCATATCTTGTTAAACAAAGCAAAGGGGATGCTAGTTTTTTTGATTTCATCTAAGGGCAGAAACGTAAACATAAATTTAACTGAGACAAGATCCCCTGATGTTATCCATAGGGGATCTAGCCTTTTTATTTTTCACTTATTTAACTGCCAGCAAGGCAACCTTTTCGATTACCGGCGGCGTAGCCAGCAGTTCATCCGCATGGGCCATCAAAGCCTTGGCAATTTCTCCACCCAGATGAGCATCCCGCCCAGCTTCATCCGCAAAGGTATCGAATATACCGAAGGTAGACGGCGAGATCTGCAGCGCATACCAACGGATAGTTCCGGGTTCAGCTTCGGCCAAAGGCAGGGCACTTTTGATAAAATCTGCAACTTGTTGCTCTTTACCAGCTTTGGCCTCCAGGCGGGCCAGTAATGCTAATTTTTCCATTTCGTTTATAATTTAAGGATTATCGGCGGCAAAAATTCCACCGCCAAGAAAGCCCCAAGAATAGTGCCACGTTATAATATTAACTACCAAATAATCAGATTTAAAGATTAAAATAATAAAGTGCGCTAGGAAAGCTGAAAGGGTTAAACCTTTAAAGAAAATAAACATTTAATTTCACACCAGGTACCCAAGCAGAGATGAGATGCTCCCAAAAGCGGCCACATATCCCCGCGCCAAACCGGACATTCTTGCCCAGAAGCCTACAACCGGCTAAAAGAAAAGCAACATGATCATACTTTATTTGCCCGTGATTTCTTTCCGGTGCTGCCTGCCCCAATCGGCAAGATTATCTATGATAGTTTTTAAAGTAAGTCCATATTCGGTAAGTTGATACAAAACGGTTACCGGTTGGGTACTTAAAACAGTTCTTTTAATCAATTTATTTACTTCAAGATCCTTAAGTTCCTTACTTAGCATCTTGTTGGAAATGCCACTCACGTCATTTAAAATGTCCGAAAATCTACGTTGGTTGAAATAACAGACAGAGGAAATTATAGATATTTTCCATTTTCCACTTAATACATCCATAGCATCATGGACAGCCAGGATCTGTTTTTTATTGTGCTCATTATCCGCCGGACAACAAATATTTTCCATAATTAGTTACCTAGTTACCCAAATGTTACTGTTACTTTTAGTTACAAAGTTACAATAATATATAAAGCTATTCTAAATTTGCATCATAAATTAAATCTATTAAAAATGAATTTTACAGGAAAAAACATAGTAATTACCGGAGGAACAACAGGAATAGGATTTGCAACCGCAACTGCCTTCATCGAAGCGGGCGCAAATGTATGGATTACAGGAAGAAACATCGAAAACCTCGACAAAGCCGCCGCTTTACTCAAAAGCGATCACCTTAAGACCGTTAAATCAGATACCTCAAACCTCGCTGGCATTGAAACTTTGGCCACAGCTATAGCAGAAAGCGGTCAAAAATTAGACGTAGTATTCTTAAATGCAGGAATAGCTACTTTTGCACCCATCGCAGAGGCTACTGAAGCCGATTTCGACGCACAGTTCAATACAAACGTAAAAGGACCTTATTTCACCTTACAGAAACTGCTTCCATATATGAATGACGGTGGTGCAGTAGTCTTCAATTCATCTACGGTGGCAACCGCCGCCCAAATGTACGGTAGTGTCTATTCCGCAACCAAAGGAGCCCTCAACAAGATTGCCCAAATTGCAGCAAATGAACTTGCCGGAAGAAACATCAGGGTAAACATGATCAGTCCTGGTCCCACACAGACGGAAGGTTTCGACAAGGCTGTGCCAGATGAGACCGTAAAAAAACAGTTTGCTTCAACAACAGCCCTGCAAAGAATGGGTAAACCTTCGGAAATTGCCAAAGCCGTTTTATTTCTAGCTTCTCAGGATGCAAGTTTTATTACAGGCGCTGAGCTATTGGCTGATGGCGGGTACATCGGATATGCACTGAAATAAAACCAATCTTTAAATAAATATCTTCAACAAAAGCTACTCTGGGTTAATCTTAGAACGGTCAGGCTTATTTCGGAGCAAAACGGCCGCACCGACTTTAATAATTAGATTCTCCAGGGGTAGTTTTTGCCTGTGACTTCAATACTGAAAACACCAGTTCTCCATTTATAAATCTCAAGCCGTTTTAGCAGTTTCTAGCCATAGGGATACGCCTCTTTGTAGTACCAATTGGAATCCGGAGCTCCACCCGGCTGAATACGCAAACAAAACGTTTAGACGTTATTCATTTACGGACGGTTTGAAGTTTTGTGAATATTAGCCGATCACCAAGAGTGAGGATGAGTCTAAAAGTACTATGTATGCTTGATGAAAACTATGCAAACCAAACAAAAGCAGAACTATTGCTGACAAGGTTAAGTTTTTAGAATGTATGTTGTCAATAAATTCAGTACGGCAACCTAATGCTATAATTTTTATTTCGTGCATAATCGGAACTATTTTCAAGGCAAGAGAAATTATTTTAATGGCATGGAGCCGCAAGAAAGCGTCCATCATCAAAAAGGCTGTTGAAGGAGAAATCTCAGGGGAAGTTCCGGCAACTTATCTTCAGCTTTCGGAACATGTGGAGTTTATTTTGGATACACCCGCAGCTGTCGAGCTTACCCGTTTTGATACACCATGGCTGGTTAAAGATTGCGTTTGGACAGAAAGCCTTATACGCAAGGCGGTAATATGGCTGGCGAATACATTGAAAAAACCAGTTTTAAAGTTAACAGAGGACGATTATAACAATAATGGTATGGCGCAACTGGCTACCGAAAAAGGGCCGGTTTACAACATAAACATACATATTTTTAACAAACTGCAACATACCATCACCGGGTGGCCTGGTGGTAAGCCAAATGCAGATGATTCTCAACGCCCTGAGCGGGCAGAACCGGCTAAAAAACGTGTGATTATCTTCTCTCCGCATCCAGACGACGATGTAATTTCGATGGGTGGCACATTTACCCGTCTGGTTGATCAGAAACATGATGTCTATGTCGCATATCAAACTTCTGGCAATACGGCCGTTTGGGATGATGATGCCCTTCGTTTTTTCGAATTCAATGTCGATTTCTCCGAAAAGATGGGCATGGAAAACTCGCATTTGAAAGTTCTTTACAATATTATGCGGGCATTTATTGAACAGAAAAAACCAAACCAGGTTGATACGCCAGAAATTCAGACGGTAAAAGGACTAATCAGAAAAGGAGAAGCCATTGCTGGTGCGCGTTATTGCGGGTTGGAAGATGATCACATCCATTTTCAGGCGCTTCCGTTTTACGAAAGCGGTAAAAACCAGAAGAATCCGGTAACAGATGCCGATATCGAATTAACGATTGAGCTTTTACAAAAAGTCAAACCACAACAAGTTTTTGCAGCCGGCGACTTTGAAGATCCGCATGGAACGCATATTGTTTGTTTCAATATTATTTTGGAAGCATTAAAACGCCTACGCAAAACAGAAGCCTGGGCCCAAGATTGCTGGTTGTGGATGTATCGTGGCGCCTGGCAAGAGTTTGAAACACATGAAATTGAAATGGCCGTACCAATCTCGCCTCAGGAACTAGAGCACAAACGAAACGCCATTTTTAAACACCAAAACCAAAAAGACAGAGCGGTATTTCCGGGAGATGATGCCAGGGAATTTTGGCAACGTGCTGAAGATCGCAACCGTGAAACTGCTAAAGCTTATGACGCACTAGGCCTGGCAGACTACGAAGCGATGGAAGCTTTTGTTCGCTTGAAGTTTGCTGATGATGAGTACAGGAAAATAGATATATCAGTGTCTAATTGTTAGGATCCCATTCACTACGACTGACTGTTTATCACTTCCTCTTAAGACTTTTCAAAATAGGCATGGTTTTCTGCTTTAGCATTCAATACGCAAACAAAGCACAATGCAGAAATGTCGAAGCGGCTACCTAATGTTGCCAGTTCATGAAGCTTTCTCTTTAAGTTTAGTCATTGTTAGTAAACAATTATCCTTTAATGTTCTGTATGCAAATTATCAAACTTATCAAAAAACTAAAATTTCGATTTAATATTGAAATTAGTTTATGATAATCAGCTAAAAGAGAAAATATATTCATTAGTTAATGGTGATAGGTTTGCTTTTTTGAGTTGTTAATATTTAGCAATAAGATCAGAAAAACTTTTTTGGCCGGTTTTATTGAGTAGAAGGAAATGAAACCAGGTCTATTGCTGGTTTATATAGCTGATTAGGCAAATAAGCTAATAAAGCAAATTTACAACTATTGGTAAGAACCTACAAGTAAGCTGCCGGCGTACGTTTGCTTCTTTCCTTCGGTTGCAAGTGTGGAAAGAAAAGAAGCTAGTGCAATAGTAACACCGGGATGTTTTTCAGTTTATATAGAGACCCATTAAACTTTCAATTTTAAAGCTGAATAGTGGTTTCTAGGCACTAATACCTCAACGAATTATCTTGTTCTACCTACAAGATAGAATTTAAAATACAATAACAAGTAATTATATAATGGAGCTGTTTCCTAGTGTCATGGCATTCTTATTTCGACATCTGATAATACTTACAAGTTCAATATTTTGATTTTATTCGTGGAAGAATAACTATTTTAGCACATGGGTTTGAAAAAGACATCAATTAGCGATATTGCAAAACATCTGAAAGTGGCTAAATCCACGGTTTCCTTTATAATTAACGGAAAAGCAAAAGAACATCGGATCAGCTCTGATCTTGAGAAATACGTATTGGACTATGTCAATAAAATAGGCTATCGGCCGCATCACCTTGCCCAAAGTCTGGCGACAGGCAGATCAAACAGTATCGGACTCATCGTGGAGAATATTGCGGACTCGTTTTTTGGAACGATAGCAGTAGAGATTGAACAGAAAGCAAGGGACAGTGGTTATAGAATTGTCTACAGCAGTACTTTGGGCGATACCAGGGTGGCCAATTCCGCTATTGATTTTTTCCGGCAAACTCAGGTGGACGGTTATATCATTGCGCCCCCTGCCGGTGTGGAGGAGCAGGTTGAAAGCCTTATTGGGGAGGGTATTCCAGTTGTGATATTTGACAGAAAATTAAACGGAATTGACGCCGATTATGTTGGAACGAACAACATGGAAATCACCAAAACTGCTTGTGAGCATTTAGTGGAACAAGGTTTTAAAAACATTGCTTTTATTACCCTTGAATCTGAACAAAGCCAAATGGCTGAACGGCTATCTGGATATCAGGAGACCATGCGTATCAAAAATCTCCAGGAATGGGTTTTCAAGGTTCCTTATCTAGAGAACCGTGATGGCTATCATCAGTTGATCAGGAAGTACCTGCATGAGAATGAGGGAGTAGATGCTGTTTTTTTTGCAACCAATTACCTCTGTGTCAACGGGCTTCAGGCAATTCGGGAGCTAGGAAAATCAATTCCCGAAGATCTTGGGGTAATCGTATTTGATGAAAATGACCTCTTCAGACTCTATACCCCCGGGATAACCTCTATCGAACAACCGCTGGATGAGTTGAGTGCGGCAATAATTGATACGCTGTTAAAAAAAATTTCGCAGAAAAGTCCGAACACCACCCCTGTTACGGCCGTAAAAACCTCCAAACTGATTATCAGGGATTCAAGTAAAAAAAAGGCTTAAAAAATTTGCAAAACTGGTTTTCTAAGAATATATTTGAGGTATGTCGCCGAAGCGATTTTTTTTAGTTCATTTGCAAAACCGGTTTTGCAAACTTTAATTAACCATATACCAAATATAAATTTAACATGATTGTGAGCATCTAAGGCTTATTCCAAAAAGTGAACCGGATTTCTTTTGGAATGGCAGGATTTGATTACATCATGCAAACCAACACAACTTATGAAAAAAAGAATCAGTCGAGTGGCCGTGCATGCCATGATTTTGTTGCTGCTCCAGTCTGCCACTGTAAGCTTCGCGCAAAAAAAGGAAAATATATTGCCTTCCTGGGCAATGGGTGGATTTGTCAGACCAAGAGCTGTTAACCCTGTAATATCGCCAATTGAAAAGAAACGCTTTGATGATCCGATGTCGGGTGTTCCGGTCTCCTGGGAATCAAATGACACTTTTAATCCGGCAGCGGTGGTAAAGGGTAATGAGATCATCGTTCTCTATCGGGCAGAAGATAAATACGGAATTGGAATTGGCAAAAGAACCTCAAGGATTGGATATGCGTCGAGCAAGGATGGCCTGCATTTTAAACGCAGAGCGACCCCTGTCCTTTACCCCGCGGCCGATGAGCAGAAGGAACGCGAATGGCCTGGCGGCACGGAGGACCCCCGCGTTGCGGTAACCGAAGGTGGTGAGTATGTTATATTTTATACGCAATGGAACAGAAAGGTGCCCCGTCTTGGCGTCGCCACTTCGAGGGATCTTCTGACCTGGAAAAAACACGGACCAATATTTGCAAAATCAACTGTCCTTCCTTCGCTGGTAAACCAGTCACATAAGTCTGCCTCCATTGTCACAAAGATTCAGGATGAAAAACAGGTGATTGCAAAGATTAATGGCAAATATTGGATGTACTGGGGAGAGCATGGGGTATATGGGGCTACGTCTGACAATTTAATAGACTGGGATCCTGTGGTTGACGAAAATGGAAAACTAAAGGCATTTATTTCCCCACGAGCGGGCTATTTTGATAGTTCTTTGACTGAGTGTGGCCCCCCGGCTATCCTGACCGAAAATGGGATTGTACTTTTATATAATGGAAAGAACGACCCCAAAAATGGCGACAAGCGTTTTAATCCGGGTACCTACAGTGCCGGACAGGTATTGTTCGACAAAAACGATCCTTCAAAACCTCTTGAAAGACTTGATGTCCCCTTTTTAAGACCTATGGAACCATTTGAAAAAAGCGGGCAATATATACAGGGAACAGTATTTATTGAGGGCATGGTATATTTTAAGAAAAAATGGTATTTATACTATGGTTGTGCAGACTCCAAGGTTGGAGTAGCTGTCTATGACCCTGCCAAGAACGTAAATCCTGATCCGCTTCCATAAAAATGAAAATATTCAGAAACAACTCCGTTATTTTGTCGGCAGATATCGGGGGCTCGCATATCAGTGCTGCAATTGTCGATCCTTTTATCGCTGAAATCCTCCCCGGGTCATTATTGCGCAGGAGTGTCAATGCTCATTCTGAAGCACAGGATATACTTTTCACATGGACCTCTGCATTAAAATCAGTCATCGAAAACTCCGAAAAAAAACCAGATTACCTGTCTGTTAGTATGCCTGGACCTTTTGATTACAAAAATGGGATATCCTTGATAAAGGGAATGAACAAATATGAAAGTCTCTACGGTATTTCAATCAAACAGGTACTTGCCGAAGCCCTGGGGCTTTCATCCGATTCCATTAGCTTTACAAATGACGCTGAGGCCTTTCTCAAGGGAGAGGCAGAACACGGGGCAGGGAGAGGATTTGACCGTATCTTGGGTATCACCCTTGGTACCGGGCTCGGATCCGCGATATTCTGTGACGGTATTTCAGAGGATAAGAATCTTGGTTCATCTGCCTTCAATGGATGTATCGCAGAAGACTTCATCTCCACAAGGGGTTTGCTTAACTATTATAAAAGTCTTGGCGGCAATCGTGCCGAAGATATCAAAGCACTTGCAGAACTGGTATCCGAGGACCCCGCAGCAGGGAAGGCGTTTAATAAATTGGCAAGCTGGCTTTCGGACTTCTTCGCCCTCCATCTTCCACACTATCAGTCCGATCTAATCTTAATAGGTGGGAACATATCCAAAGCCAGTCATTTATTCCTGCCAAAACTGGAAAGGGACCTTGAAAATAAGGGTATTCATATCCCTATAAGAATTGCTGAACTTGGTGAAGTTGCCGCAAAGCTTGGCGCCGCCGCACATTTTAAAGATAAATCAATCAAATTCAATCCTGAACATGCAAATTAAGATAAACAAAAATTTTGCCACCTGGTTTGCGCTAATCGCGTCCCTGGGTGGATTTCTTTTCGGGTTTGAGACTGCTGTAATCTCTGGCGCGGAGAAAACTATCCAAAGGCTTTGGCATCTTGATGCATTTTGGCAGGGCTTCACGGTATCTTCATCCCTAATCGGAACGGTTCTTGGTGCACTGTTTGCCAGCAAACCGGCCCAGCGCTTTGGCCGTAAGAAAGTGTTACTTGCTGTAGCCATTTTCTACTTGTGCTCAGCTATTGGATGTGCCTATTCATTCAACTGGTATGCATTTATTTTTTTCCGTTTCATCGGCGGGCTCGCAGTGGGTGTTTCCTCTGTGGTAGGACCTATCTACATTGCCGAAATTGCCCCTGCCAAAAACAGAGGAAGGCTGACCGGGCTTTTCCAGTTCATGATCGTATTGGGAATCTTTTTGGCCTACCTGACAAATTTCCTCTTTGCAGGGCTTGGGGAAAATTCATGGCGGTGGATGCTGGGAATTATGGTCTTCCCTTCCGCATTGTTCTTTATTCTATTGACAATCGTGCCGGAAAGCCCCCGGTGGCTGTTACTACAGGGAAGATTGGCTGAGGCCAAAGAAATATTCGAGAAACTGGGTGATGGTATGCTTGCGAATCTGCTTGAAAAAGATCTTTCAGGGGAACAAAAGAAAACAAATCTCCTTCAGCGCAAATACCTCAAGCCTATCGCATATGCGGTAATCCTGGCGATGTTCAATCAGCTGAGTGGTATAAATGCTATTCTTTATTATGCCCCACGTATTTTTGAACTTGCTGGATTCGATAAGGAACTTTCCTACTTGCAACCTGTTTTTATAGGGGGTGCAAATCTTTTCTTTACCTGCTTGGCAATGCTCGTTATCGACCGTTTCGGACGTAAAAAGTTACTGCTTATCGGAAGCGTGGGCATGTTCGTATTTCTTGGACTTGTTGCCCTTACTTTTAAGAACGGGCTTGAAGGCTCAGAATTCATGTTATTGTACCTTATCGGTTTCATAGCTTTTTTTGCTTTTTCGCAAGGCGCAGTGATATGGGTTTTCATTTCTGAGATTTTTCCCAATGAAATCCGGTCACAGGGAGCATCCCTGGGAAGCTTCACACATTGGATTATGGCCGCAGTGGTATCGTGGCTTTTTCCTGTGATCGTCGAAGGGAGCGCAAATGGCGGCTATTACTCTTTTGTCTTTTACAGCGTGATGATGGCTTTGTCATTTTTCTTCATTTGGAGGTTCATGCCCGAGACTAAGGGCAAATCCCTGGAGGAAATACAGGCACATCTCCAGAAATAGACGGCCTGTTAAATTATACTGAGCAAATTACAATCAAATTGCAAAACCCGGTTTTTCATTAAAAAACCGGGTTTAGTGAGCTCCGGCGGGGGCGGCTTCAAACCCGCTGGATTCATATAGCTTAATTGTTAACTAACCAAATTATCAGAATTAAACCAAATTATGAGCCTATGAAAGCACATCGATGACAACCAGTTTAAGCACATTAAGCGGGCTTAACTTTTAAAGATATTTCTAATCAAATAAACCAAAATTAAAAAATTATGAAGCAGCATTACGAAAAACAACATGTCTGTCGTAAGATTTTTCATTCCTTCAAGGCAATAATATGTGTAGTGGCCCTGATGACAATGAGCGAGAATGTTATGGCCTCCTCCTTACTGCAACAGGGCAACCGGGAAGACCCAATAATTGTTAAGGGAAAAGTCCTGGATTTGAGCAATAGCCCAATCCCCGGGGTGACCATTCGGTTAAAAAGAAATCCCAGGATTGGAACAAGTACGAATGAGGAAGGGTTTTTCAGTATAAAGGCAGAAAAAAATGATACATTGATTATTTCTTCATCGGGTTACCGAACCCACGAGTATGTACTAAGAGGACTTTCGGAGCTTACAATTAAGCTACAGGAAAGCATAGAGCAGATGGATGAGGTCGTTGTGGTGGGATATGGTCAGCAAAAAAGAGCCTCAGTTACCGGCTCGGTGGCCTCTATAAGTGGGAAAGATCTGGTAACGGTCAAGACGCCAAACGTAACCAATATGCTTGCCGGAAGGTTGCCGGGACTCAGGGCTGTCCAGCGTACTGGCGCACCGGGCGATGACGGATCCTCTGTGGATATTCGCGGATACGGAAGTATGTTGGTTATTGTCGATGGTGTACAGCGCGACTTTTCACAACTGAATGCCAATGACATCGAGTCGATTTCGATTCTCAAGGATGGTGCTGCGGCAGTGTATGGATTCAAAGGGTCCAATGGTGTACTTTTGGTAACAACCAAAACCGGGTCGGAGTCGCCTGCCAGGATAGAATATAACGGTTTTGCCGGTTTGCAGAGAGTAACCAGATATCCTGAAATGATGAATGCTTATGAATATGCCTCTCTGTATAATGAGGCTATTTATAATACCAATCCACTTGGTGGGGTTCCCGCTTATACTGCCCAACAGCTCCAGGCCTTCGAAAATGGTGGCGGAACAGATTGGTGGGGTGAGATGGTCCGCAACAATGCGCCACAAAGTTCACATGATCTGAGTATCTCCGGAGGAAACAGCAAACTAACCTATTTTACTTCGGTTGGTTATCTCAATCAGGGCGGTATACTCCGTTCTGATGATTGGAGTTTCAGCCGTTATAACTTCCGCTCTAACATTACCGTTGAGGTGGCAAAGGGCCTAAAGGCAAATCTTAATGTGGCAGGTAATTTCCAGGACAGAAAACGACCGTTCGAAGCTGACAATCTGTTTCGTCAGGCACAAATGGCGGTGCCGACCTATACGGTTTATGCCAATAATAATCCTGATTACTGGCAGGCGGTTGGGGACATGGCCAATCCTGTCCACACTTCTGATATAGAACAATCGGGTTATGAATGGCGTTTAAGGCGACAATTTAACGGCTCGTTGACCTTAAGCTACCAGATTCCGGGAATTGATGGCCTTCAGGCCAAGGCCATGGTTGCCTATGACTATAACAACAGTGAATGGAAAACATGGAAAAAGGATCTTTCAGAATACAATTATGTTCCGGCTTCAGGGGTATACAACAAATCGATTCTGCGGAGCCTTGCAGGGCTGGAATCCTCTCTTGAAAACTATTATAAGCCAACCCAGCAATATTCTTTGAATTACAATAAGGTGTTCGGCGGCAAAAATGACATTAGCGCCCTTGTGCTTTATGAGCTTTACAATGACAGGGTCACTTCGCTGACGGGTAAAAAAGATTTTACCATTGGCATTATTGATGATCTTGACTACGGGAACAAGCTCAATCAGAGTGCAGGAGGTCTTTCGAAGGAAACTTCTCATGCCGGCCTTGTTGGACGGGTGAACTATGCTTTTGATAAGCGTTACCTTGCAGAGTTGAGTTTCCGTTATGATGGCAGCTACAAATTTGTGCAAAGTTCCCGATGGGGATTTTTCCCGGGTGCATCCCTGGGATGGCGGGTTTCTGAGGAGCCTTTCTTTAAAAAAATACTGCCTTCCTTTGATAATTTCAAAATCAGGGGATCTTACGCAGTAGTTGGCGATGAGGGGGATTTCTCAGCATTCCAATACCTTGACGGATACGTTTTTAGTGGCAATTATGTTATGGGGGACCAGGGCATCACCCTTGGCCTTGCCAATAGAGGCATCGCCAATCCCTGGCTAACCTGGTATGAATCGAGATTGATGAACGTAGGATTTGAGGCCTCTTTTAAACGCGGTTTGCTAACAGCCGAGTTTGATTGGTTCCGAAGGAACCGTTCAGGTTTGCCGGCAACACGCCAGGGCACCCTGCCAACAACTTTCGGTCAAACCTTGCCGCAAGAGAACCTTAACTCCGATGTAAACACGGGTTTTGAAATTAGTATCAGACATCGACATTCTATTGGTGAATTCAAATATAATGTATCGGCAAATTTCTCTACCACACGCATTAGCAATAACTATATAGAACGTGCAGGTTCACTTAACATGTACGATAACTGGAGAAATAACAATACCGAACGTTATAAGGACATCCGTTGGGGAAAAAAGGTGGTTGGACAATTCAGTTCTTATCAGGATATTTTAAATTCTGCTATCCAGGATAACAACGGGAATAAATCCCTGTTACCGGGGGATTTAAAGTTTGAGGACTTTAATAAGGATGGCATTATTGATGATAACGACACGCAGCCAATCGGACATGGAAGCTCGCCGAGGATGTATTACGGGCTAAACCTCAGCGGTAGTTATAAGGGATTTGACTTCACATTGTTCATGCAGGGGGCGGCAGGCCATGATGTATATATGAGTGGTGATGTGCTGGATCCGTTCATCCAGCAGGGGCTTGGCAATGGCTTTGCCTTTATGACCGACCGCTGGCACAGGGCCGATCCAAAGGATCCCTCGAGTGAGTGGATTCCGGGATTAATGCCTGCTGCAAGGGTGACCGGCCTCAGCGATAATCGTTCGAACAATTCCTGGTCGTTACATACTGCAGACTACCTCCGCCTTAAAACAGTGGAGCTGGGCTATACCCTTCCGGGAAAATGGTTGCCTGCAAAAGGCATCAGCAGGCTCAGGATGTATATAAACGGCAATAATCTTTTAACCTTTACCAGTCGCGAAGGATTGATGAAATATATCGACCCGGAAGCCGACAATACGGGATTACGTTACTATCCACAGCTAAAAACAATGAATTTTGGTGTTAATCTAACCTTATAAATAAAAGAAAATGAAAACTTATCATTTTAAAAATATTCTGTACGCAGCTTTCCTTATGATCGGGATGTGCGGATGCAAAAAATATTTAGACAGAGAGGAAACCAGCGGGATTATCACAAGTGATCAGATCTGGCAAAATTCGAATGCAATCTCGGCGGTACTTGTAAACCTTTATGACGGGGGCCTGAGGCTGGATGAATTTGACGACTGGTTTACCGGCAAGGAGAACTTCCTGAACCCCACCGCACTTTCAGATGAGGCCCAGGGTTCCTACCAAAAAGATCCAGCATTCAGTAATGCAAGTGCCATTTATATCTATAGCGACTTTTTATTTGAGGATAAGTTCTCCGACAGGTATGTCCACATCCGCAGAGTAAACGACTTTTTATCGCAACTTGCAAAAACAACGGTAATCAGCGATAAGGAAAAGGCTGCGATAAATGCTGAAGGACGTTTCATCCGGGCCATGGAATATTTTTCTTCAGTAAAAAGATATGGAGGGGTGCCCCTCCTTACCCAGGCTCAGGATTACGTTCCAGGGGAATTCGATGCTTTGAGAATACCCCGAAACACTGAGCAGGAATGTTATGATTTTATTATTAATGAATGCAAACAGGTTGCCGACCAGCTGCCGTTAACCAGAACCGGTATAGATAAATACCGGGCTACGAGAGGTGCGGCACTGGCGCTTTGGTCAAGGGCTGCGCTCTACGCAGGCTCAATATCCAAATACGGTACGGTACAGATCAACGGTCTTGTAGGTATCCCCGTAAGTGAGACAAGCAGATATTTTACCGAATCCTATAATGCATCCAAGGCAATATTCAATCTGAATGTGTATCAGCTCTACGAAAAAAATGCAGATAAGGCAGAAAATTTCTATGAACTTTTTTCACGGGCAGTAAACGGAGACAATGGCGAATACATATTTCAAAAGCAATATGACCTTGCCGGTGGCAAGGCACATAGTTGGGACAAACTTAACGCGCCCTTTTCGTATCGCGGTAACGGATGGGGTTGTGGAATGGCTCCTACCCTTGAAATGATTGAAGAATTCGAATACGCTAACGGTATACAGCGAAAATTGCCTATTTATGAAAGTGATGGCGTAACTCCGAGACGGTTCAACGATCCTTATGAACTTTTTGCAGGTAAGGATCCACGCCTTTTTGGCTCTGTATACGTTCCCGGTGCGATGTTAAAGGGGTCGAAAATTGAATGGAAGCGTGGAATTATCGCAGCAAACGGCACCAGGTACCAGGCATTCAACCAGCCCGACAAAGACAATACGGTAACGATAAACGGTATAAAATATACCGCATCGGGCAAAGACGGTGGTGCAGATATTGGCGATGCTTCCAAAACAGGTTTTTACCAGCGCAAGTTTTTCGATGAGACACAAACCAATATGGATTTGAGCAAGTCCACCACTCCATGGGTGGTATTCCGACTTGGGGAAATTTACCTCAATTTGGCTGAGGCGTGTATGGAATTGGGCGGTAAGGACGCCGAGGCCCTTGCCGCAGTGAACAGGATCCGCCAGAGGGCCGGAATCGCATCTCTGACCTCCATCTCCCTTGAGAAGGTAAGACATGAGCGTAAAATTGAACTTGGCTTTGAGAAACACCGATACTGGGACATGAAGCGGTGGCGGATATCCCACCTGGATGTAAACCAGGGCGGGCTGACCAACTTCAGGGGAACCGCGCTATATCCATGGTATAACCTTAGTGACGGCAAGTATACCTTCACAACCGGAGTACCGCCAAAACAACTGAGACAGTTTCTTGAGAAAAGCTACTACATCAGACTGGCCCCCACCGACATTGCAACAAATCCAAAACTTATACAAAACCCGGGATATGAAAACTAACTTTAATAAACTAATCCTATCGATACTTTTCTTAGCAAATATCGGCCTTGTTTCGTGCAAGAACGAAATTGATAACTATATTTCGCCCGAAGGTGGGATAAGCGGTACCATCTACGACGCGGAGACCAAGGAACCCATACAGCTGCCCGTTCAGGGGGCAGCCGGGGTATTGGTCAACCTTTTCGAACAAAATACCGGAGCAAGCAAATCCATTGATTTCCGCGCGAACCAGGACGGTACTTATCAGAATGCGAAGGTTTTTAATGGCGATTACAAGGTGGTCGTGAACGGACCGTTCGTAAATAAATGCGAAGGGAACACACGCATAAACGGGCAAACGACGCTGGATCTAAGTGCGGTTCCTTTCTCAAGAATTTCAATAGATGCAGTTATATCCGCTGACAACAATATCACCATCAACTACAAAGTGGATAAAACCGATAGCAAGTTTGTGCTCAGCAATGTGTCTGTGATGTGGAACTTTGCACCCAGAGTAGACATCAACAATTCCAACTATGCCGCTATCAGCTCAAAGGGAGCTGTTGCGAGCGGATCACAATTGTTTGAACTTTCAAAGAGTGCTGTATTTACCGGCAATATCTATAAAATAAAAGCCAATGGAAATAAGATCTATGTAAGGGTTTGTGCAAAGGTAAACGATGCGGTAAATTATAGTAAAGTATTAGAACTTAGCGTCAACTAAAAAGGAACACCTCTTCACCAAATGCTGGGGGATGTAATATCCCCCAGCTTCAAGTTTATAGATTATGAAAAAAAACAAATGCCTTACAGGCAGCTTTCTCTACGTATTGCCGGTATTAATGTTGCTTGGCCTAAACGTGGATGCTCAGAAAAAAAACAGAGAGGTTAGCATCAAGGCGATGACCTATAATATATTCAGTGCCCGAAAATTGGGTATTGGTGCCATTGCGGATGTCATCAAAAAAATAGATCCGGATATCGTGTCACTCCAGGAGGTGGAACGACATACGGACATCAACCCTATTGATTTCCCAAAGGTCCTAGCGGAGATGACGGGTATGAAGTATTACTATTTTGCGAGGGCACTGACGCTTAAAAAAGGGGACTATGGAAATGCGATTTTATCAAAATATCCTTTGAGCCATGAACAAACTTTTCAACTTGGGGTAGCTGAGGACGGCGACAATTTACGTTCGTTCGGATATGCAGAGGTAAAAAAGGATGGAAAGAGATTTTTTTTTGCGACTACCCACCTGGGTTACAAATTTGAGGACGCAACCAGGTTAAAGCAGATTTCGGAGATTCTTGATAAAGTGACCAAACTGGACAAACCTATCTTGCTTGGCGCGGATCTGAACACCCGTCCAGGCTCATCGGCGATGCCGGCGTTGCAAAAATGGTTCACTACGGCTTGCCAGGGCGGGGTATGCGAATGGACGGTTCCAACTCCGAAACCTACCTACACCTGTGATTGGCTAATATATGCGCCCTTGGAGGCTTTCTCTGTCAAAGAGTATGCAGTACCTTACTGGGCGGACAAGCAATCCGATCATTATCCGGTGGTAGCAACATTTACCCTTAAATAACAGACAGAAAGCAATTGCTATGCGAGGAATTGTAGAGGACTGATAAAATTACCTTAACCAAATATATCAAACATGAAAAATTCAATTACCAGTTTAGTACTGGGGGCGGGACTATATCTCTTGCTCCTTTTTGGTGCATGCGAAAAGGCATCCAATCAACCTCTTGAACAACCCCTGACCAGCAAGACTGCTGAACAGAAAACAGGCGTTCTGGCCGCCGTGACCGACAACTATGTTGTGATGACTTTCAACATCCGTTTGGATGCACCCGATACGGGAAACCGTGCCTGGGCCGTTCGGCGTCCATTGGTAAAGGAAAGGATCATCGGCCATGACTGCGATATTGTTGGTGTCCAGGAGGCCCTTGGCAACCAGATCAGTAATCTGGAGACAGATCTCCCCGGCTATGCCAGGATTGGAACCGGAAGAGATGGCAACGGCACCTCTGAACATTCGTCTATCTTTTTCAAAACCGCTCGCTTTAACCTTCTGGGCAGCGGAACTTTCTGGCTGGCTCCAGGTGCACCTGTCACTGCAACCGGACCGTCGTGGGATGCTGCGTACAAGCGCATTTGCACTTGGGTGAAAGTTCAGGACAAAGAGACGGCCATGGTGTTTTTTGTCTTCAATTCACACTTTGATCATAAAGGCTCATTGGCGAGGCAGAATAGTGCAGATCTCATTCTTAGCCAGATGCAGGATAAGATAGGAAGTGCCCCGGCATTATTTATGGGGGATCTGAATGCAAACCAAAATTCACCTGCATATAACATTCTCAACGGTTCAACCTTACTTGAAGAGACATGGAACCTTGCAGCCTCAAAATTGCCGGCTTTGCGCGTAACGGGAAATGGTTGGAACCCCAGTCCAACAGGAGACAGCCAGATTGACCACATTTTCGTAACCGGTCATTGGACTGTAGATTCGCGGCTTGTCGACTGGTACCATAAGGATCCGGGCGCAATACTTCCCTCTGATCATTTTCCGGTTGTATCTAGGCTGAAGGTTGAGGGTGTTACGTTTTTCAAAGATGCACAATACGGGGGCACGGCAATATTTCTTCCCAAAGGGAACTATACTATGACCCAACTTGCTGAAAAAGGAATGCCAAATGACTGGGCGTCCTCCTTACGTGTAGCTCCAGGACGTACCGTGTTAATGTATGAGCATGACAATTTTACGGGAAACCTGTGGACCCGAACATCGGATACTCCGCTTTTTTCCGCACTTAGCCCAACTGCAAACGACAAAATGACTTCTGTGAAAGTACAATAGGCCGCCGGCAATCAGCTGAAATTTCGACCTCCGTGTACATTTTAGGCCTTCTCTTTAGCAGCTGGTCCCCTTGCTCTCAGGAAAAATCAGTCCAGAACTCTAAATAACTGGTAACTCAGCGTATCATCTGAATACGGAGGTTTCCACAGAGACTTCCGTATTACAGTGATACGCATTCCTTTGTCCGATTGCTCATCATCAAAGCAGGTATCTATGACGTTCTGGAAGATGGCTTTAATAAGCCCTATTATCGAAAGAGCAGCTGGAAACGGGGATCCTTGAAGTATATCGGTTTTGTTTCTGCTTGGATATTCATAAATCGCCTTTAGGGCCGGTAACCATTTCAGGATATTGCAATTTACACATATCCATTTGAAAAAGGCTGTGTAACACCTGGAAACAAGAATGGGTGCATATATATTGAGATAATGACAAAGGTACTTCACATCGTTGCAAGCCCAAGAGGCCAAAGCTAACTAACAAGAAAGTTAGGAAACGCAATAATTGATAAAATTAGAGAAATAGAACCTAATGTGGAAAAACCAATCTAGTTGACCCCATTGCGCCAAATCTGTAATTGCAAGATAATTAATGATTTAATTCAAATGTAATTTCCGGCGGCATGGGGTCAATAGGTTGCGGTTTGTCCAGCAACCACCCATTCTAAGCATTACTATAGTTTTTAGCAACAATGGAAATTTGCATTTTTTCTATGCTTACCGCTTCAAGCCCATTTTTCTTCATTTCTATCTCAAAAAACACAGTTTCGTTTAACTCCAAAGCTAAATTCTCTGGACGATTGAAGCTTATGGTTTGTCTGTTTTCATCAATGATGATTCCAGAACGATTTGTTAAGCATAGACTTTTAATTTTGCCTCTCCTCATTTTGAATGTTTATTAGTCCATTTTTTAATCTCAGTTTTCTTGTTTTTTATAGGCTTATATATAAATCAATAGGTTGATTGTTTAAGTGTTTGATTTCTTAAGATTTTCCTAAAATTATCTTGTATTCCCTCGGTGTTAAACTTGTTTTGACTTTGAAGAAATAACAGAAATAGGTCTGACTCTTAAAACCCAGATCAAAAGCAATTTCTTTGATGGACCGGTCAGAGCTGTGAAGCAATCTCTTTGCCTCGAGTAAAACACGTTCCTGAATAAAATCTAATGCAGACATCTTATACTGCCTTTTGCACAGTACACCTAAATAATTGGATGTGATGCAAAGGTGATTCGCATAGAATGCAACCGATTTCTGGGTTTTATAGTGCTTGTCAACCATCGCCCGGAATTTATAAGCAATGGACTTGGGCCGGTGCGGAGAGTGATCGCCAAAAGTATGCTCCACCCAAAGGGTGATCATCAGGCCGACCAGGCGGCACCTTGCATTGACCAGTTCACTGAAAACGGTGGATGCGGACAGTTCTTTGTTAATGGCAGAAAATTCCGCGTGGACTTTTTCGTACATTTCCGCATCCAGATCCAGTAGCGAGTGCTCATTACCTCCCAAAAACGAAAATTGCAAAATTGCGGGAAAGGTCTCAATCAATGGCCGCTTTATCAGCAGGATTTGGCCCTTTGGCTCATTCTGGAACCTCCATTGTGGAATCTCCCCGGGTGAGCATATGCAGATTTGCTGGGGCTTGATGGTTTGTTTTTGAGAAGCGATGCTTTGCTCTCCCATTGCGCTTTCAAATAGTATCAGGGCGAAGTAGTCGCTGTCAAGAGAAGCGGTGAGCATGCTGGCGTTATCAAAGCACTTATATTCTACGAAAGCTTTGTTCTCGGAACTTGGATCACTGTCAAGATGCCCAATGTAGCTCTTTGTTTTAGTCATTTAACTAATAGTAATGTGGCTTGAGTTATGTTGATTTATTTTAGGTTTCCGTATCAAGGTCTGGGAATTGTTCTTCTTGTCCATAGTTTCGAAGGAGTTTTACTTCGTGCTGGAGCTTTTTGATCCTGTTTAGAAGGTGCACAACCGTTTCGATACCTTCCATGTTAATCTCCAGATCATAGTGAAAGTGAATGTATTTCTCCAGGTCGTTCAGCTGCTCATAGGTAATGAAGGCCTCTTTACCTGATGAAATAAGGCTTATTAATCCATGTTGATCCAGTTTTTGTATAAAAGACAATTCAATTTTATAGTAGATACAGCACTGTTCTACTGAAATCTTTGTTAAATTTTCCATTGGCTTCATTATTTTTTGGATTCTTTTGCAAGTTGTTCAAACAGCTCTTTTTCCCGTACGGTCAGGTTCTTTGGCAGCTGTATCTCAAAGGTCACATACAAATCTCCAAAGATGCCTTCCTTCTTGTATACCGGAAAACCCTTTCCCTTTAGCCGCACTTTTTTACCGTTCTGTGTTTCTGGCAGTATGTTCAGCTTTACTTTTCCGCTCATTGTATCGATCATTTCCTCCCCTCCAAGTATCGCTTTGTAAAGATTTAACTGTAGGGTCGAATGCAGATCGTTTCCCTTGCGTATGAAAGAGGTATTGTTTATAACTTCGACGGTGATATACAGGTCACCCTTTGGCCCCCCGTTAACACCATCGGCGCCATACCCGTTAATTTTGATTTCCTGGCCGTTTTCCACGCCCGCTGGAATTGTAATCCTAATATTTTTCCCATTTATTGTAAAGGTTTGTTTATGGGTATGGTAGGCATCTGATAGATTGAGCTGGAGCGTGGCACGAAGGTCCTGCCCCTTAAAATGGGACTGCCTGCCTCCCCTTGAGCCTCCGCGGTTTCCGAACATCGAAGCAAAAAAGTCAGAAAAGTCTCCATCATCATCGCTTGAATAATATCCTTCCTGACCTCCAAAAGGGTTGCCTCCACTGTATGCAGATTGTTGTTGCTGCTGTTGCCTGCGTGCCTCTTCAAACTGTTCTGCATTTTTCCAGTCCCTTCCGTACTGATCATATTTTTTCCTTTTCTCTGGATCACTGAGCACTTCGTTGGCTTCATTGATCTGCTGGAAAAGTTTACCCGCAGCAGGGTCATTAGGGTTCAGATCGGGATGATGCTGGCGAGCTAATTTCCGATATGCCTTCTTGATCTCATCGGGCGTAGCACTTTTGCCAACACCAAGAACTTTGTAATAATCAATGTAATCCATTTGGCTGGGCTATCTTTAAATAAGTTGTCTTAAATTTTAATCTTGGTTTAATGGACGGGGCCGTTTTTCTTCGCTGGTAAATAATTGTTCATTTTCGTTGAATAAATTATTCGGAAGTTGCCGAATAATGCTGAAGCATCGTAATGGTTGGCACAAAATAAAGTGTACCGGTCTTCGCGGTACTGAAGTCAAGTATCCGGTCAGAATTTCCCGGAGGACTTCCAATAAACATTCTGGTTAGCATTTCTTTGACGGTACTGAATGTGTTGGCATAGGCAATGAAGTAGGTGCCAACTTCTCCTTTTGTCGGATGTCCAAAAGGCATGTTGTCTCTGATGATCTTAAGATCGTTCCCGGCGGAATCTTCAATTCCCGCCAGCGCACTGTGCGAATTAGTTGGTTTTACCTCATCAGTCATTTCGATGCCGCTCATTTTATAACGGCCAATGACCTTTTCCTGATCCTCGGTAGACAATGCTGTCCAATTTTTCATCTCATGCAGGTACTTTTGTACAAACAGGTAACTCCCACCTTTGTAAACGGGATCTTCATCCCCCACAAGAGCGAAAAGTTGCCTTTCATCTCCGATAGGATTTTCCGTGCCGTCTACAAAGCCCAGTATGGAGCGACCATCCCAATATCTGAAACCATGTATCTCTAGTGTGCATTCGGCGACGGATTCGAGCACCGCTGTAATGTCACTGGCCATGTCGAAACATATACCCATGTCCAGCGCCCGTAAATGTATGTGTAGGTCTCCTGGAGTGGACACTGCAGTGTGCCGATCTCCAACAATGGGCTCGAATTCGGTTAACTCTCTTGGGAGGGGAGTGGGAAGTCCGAGTTTTTTCCAGGCATCATATCCGACACCCATGACGCAACTTGTCCGCCCCTTTACAATACGGATCGCATAGGAGCGATTCATGTTTTCTACCAAGGCACATAGTTTCTCAAAGGCAGGCTTGATGCTTGCACCATCTTTGAATTTCCAGACCGTGAAAATGGTGTTGTTATTTGGATAGTCTGTTACATTTTGTGGTTGATTCACGCTTGTCGGTTTATTTGTAGTTATCAATTTTATCTGATCTTTTTGTTGTAATAGGCCTTGTTGTCCTGGGCACTTTCCATCAAATCAATTTTTATCAAAATTGATCTCGTCGACAGGATGCCCTCGCACCACTGATTTCCATTATAAAACACTACCTAAAAAATAAACGGAGTGATTTAAGAATCTCACAGAGAAAGCAAAAAATTAATGAACTTGTGATTAGGTTTAATGCAAATAAGCTCCGCGCTGTTTATGTTTATCGGCATATATTTTTTCATGTTCACGTACAGGATTTTAAAATGTATAGGTCAAATTTAGCGGATGTAAATGTGATACCGCTGACATTTTTATCAAATGCATGTTATTCGATATTATTTTCACGAAATACTACAATTATAGTTTTTAGAAAATCTCTTTCTATTGGCTATCATTGTATTGGATCAAACGAATCAAAAAATATTCTAATTAGGCTAACCTTAATGAGCTTGAAAAATCCTTGGATATTGGGGAATGGTTCTGCTATGATTTGGTCGAAGTGCCAGGTTTATGCTGTTAAAATATTTTTATTTCTATCTGAATACGCATTGTTAAGCCTAAATATAAATATAAAAATTTGTTTCACGCACAGCATGATAAAGTGTTTGAAGAACTTTGTTAAACTGAGGGAAATATTTACCTATGAAATACATGCAGCGTATGGCGGTAACTCTCCGGAAACTAATGTCCCAGCAAGTCTTTGTCGTTGCTCCTGGGGCTTTTTATAATATGTATGGTCTAACCGGGGAGATTAAAGGCACGTTTTTTCCGGCTTAAAATTAATATCCTGTTTAAGCATTGACTAACATACTTACTTAAAACAATCTTTTTCAATTAAATTAATTTCACAATGGCGACCACTAACACTTATTTGACTTTCGACGGAACATGTGAGGAAGCATTCAATTTTTACAAATCGATTTTTGGTGGGGAATTCGGACATTTATCCAGATTTAGTCAGATGCCACAGAATCTTATTTTTCAGGTAGAGGAGTCGCAGCGCAACCACATTCTGTATATTTCCCTTCCAATAGGAAACTCGTGTCTAATGGGCTGTGATGTCAGCGCGGGGAGTGGTTCATTGATTTTAGGAAACAATTTTTCAGTTTCTGTTTCTGCTGACAGTAGGAACGAGGCAGATCGGGTATTCAACGGGTTTGCTCAGTTTGGACAGATCTCCACACCACTGACCGATAAGTTTTGGGGTGCTTACTTTGGGATGGTTGTCGATCAGTTTGGCATTAACTGGATGATCAGCTTCGAAAAAGAAATGGATAAAAGATAAATCGACCGGAGCAGGATGTGGGCAGTCTCGATAATTGGTAGTCGGACTTTTAGCCATATCCAAAACTTCTATTTCACCGACCGGACCGTTTCAGAGCGGTAGTTGTCCTCAGCTTTTTTTCTCCTTGAAATATTTTTTTTTAATAGGAACAGCCCTTAATTACTCCAATTTGCAATACACGACCTTTTCAGCATCGGGCTATGAGAAATCTGCGCTCGCTCGCAGCATAAACCAATTTGAAGGTTATAAGTTTGGCGCTGAGCATTTCTTCGATCCTCCTCTTGCTAATTAATTGAAGAGGATATTAAAAAAAGATGAGGATATTAAAAAAAAATGTTAATTTTAATAACAGGACGAAGGGATTTAAGATAGACCTGAGTAAAGCCTAGTCGCTATCCGGTACTCCCAAATGGGAAAATGCCAATTGGAAGAATGTTCTTTTTTATATTTTTATTTCAAGCAGTCACTCTGACCTAAGCCGAAGGGATGTTGCAGGTTGTTTTTGCTTAACAGCTACATACAATAGCCTAAACGAATCTCTCCTTATCCAAGCCGTAACCCAAAATTAACAGGTCCAATATTTATTTTTTTATCCGCTATCCAAAATCATTTGTAGATCAACCCATCTGATGTTTTTGCAGATCTCCAGATAGATAATTTACGCTACTATTTTCATGCTATTCTATAGTTATATCGCAAGATGCCGTTTTTTTATTATTTAATATTGTATTGCCTGGGGCAATGAAATTTTATAGTTGTCAGAAATTGAGGACGTGCCCCAGCACCGAGAGAGGTTAGGAATTGGGATTTCTATTGTGGCGTATATCACTATCCATTTCGCGGCAGGTGATTTCGATAGACAGGATTTTTGGCTAAAGAAAGTATTAATCTGAAATAATTAAATTTTTAACTAAAACTATATCTAACATTATGGGCAAAATTATAGGCATTGACTTGGGAACCACCAATAGCTGCGTGGCAGTTATGGAAGGAAATGATCCGGTAGTGATCGCTAACGATGAAGGAAAAAGAACCACTCCTTCGATTGTGGCTTTTTTAAAAAATGGAGAACGCAAGGTTGGCGATCCTGCAAAAAGGCAGGCTATTACCAATCCGCAAAATACGATTATGTCTATCAAACGTTTTATGGGGCGTCGTTTTGATGAAGTAACAGAAGAGATAAAGCATTGTAGCTATAAAGTTGTTCGGGGAGACAATGATACCATTCGGGTTGATATTGATGGGAAGTTGTATACGCCACAGGAGATCTCCGCCATCATCCTGCAAAAGATGAAGAAAAACGCAGAAGATTATCTCGGGCAGGAGGTAACAGATGCTGTAATTACCGTGCCGGCATATTTTAATGATGCCCAAAGGCAAGCAACCAAGGAAGCAGGGGAAATTGCAGGGCTGAACGTAAAAAGGATCGTAAACGAGCCAACTGCGGCTGCTTTAGCCTATGGCCTACAAAAAGCAGATAAGAACGAGAAAGTAGCTGTTTTTGATCTTGGAGGGGGAACATTTGATATTTCCGTACTTGAACTTGGAGACGGTGTCTTTGAGGTCAAATCAACCAATGGTGATACCCATCTTGGCGGTGATGATTTCGATAAGGTAATCATGGACTGGATGGCGGATGAATTCAAGAAAGAGGAGGGAATTGATCTACGTAAGGATCCCATGGCTCTTCAGCGTTTAAAGGAGGCAGCTGAAAAAGCCAAGGTTGAACTTTCAACGGCTACTGAAACGGAAATCAACCTGCCCTATGTGACCGCGGTGGATGGAATTCCTAAGCATCTGGTAAAAAAACTGACCCGTGCAAAATTTGAAAAGCTATCGGACAGTTTGTTTGCACGCTGCCTGAAACCTTGTGAGGCCGCCCTTAAAGATGCCAAGCTGAAACCGGCAGATATCGAGGAGGTTATACTTGTGGGCGGAAGTACCCGTATTCCAAAAGTGCAGGAAATCGTAGAGAAGTTTTTTGGCAGACAACCAAGTAAAGGCGTCAACCCTGACGAGGTCGTTGCATTGGGGGCGGCAATCCAAGGTGCGGTGTTATCGGGTGACGTAAAGGATGTGGTGCTATTGGATGTCACACCGCTCTCCTTGGGAATAGAAACAATGGGTGGTGTAATGACAACTTTGATCCCTGCCAACACAACGATACCGGCAAAAAAATCAGAAGTATTCTCTACTGCAGCCGATAACCAGCCAGGGGTTCAGGTACACGTATTGCAAGGGGACAGGACCATGGCAAAGGATAATAAAAGCTTGGGCATCTTTAACCTTGATGGACTTCCACCTGCGCCAAGGGGAATCCCTCAGATCGAGGTTGTATTCGATATCGACTCCAATGGGATACTTAATGTGACTGCAAAGGACAAAGGTACCAGTAAGGAGCAAAAAATACGGATCGAGGCTGGTAGCGGCCTGAGTAAGGAAGAGGTTGAAAAAATGAGGGAAAGTGCCAAGGCCAATGAGGCTTCTGACAAGGAGGCCAGGGAGCGGGTGGATAAACTCAACACGGCCGACAGCCAGATCTTCCAATCTGAAAAACAATTGAAGGAGTTCGGGGAAAAACTTTCTGCAGATAACAAGCAGGCTATTGAAGGTGCACTTTCTGCCCTGAAATATGCACACGAAAACCAGGATATTCCTGCTATTGATACCTCCCTCGCGGACCTAACCAAAGCTTGGAACAGTGCAAGTGAGGAGATGTACAAAACCGATCAGCCTTCACCGGGAGCAGAAAATTCGGGGCAACCTGCAAATGACGGCCCGGATGATGTGACAGACGTTCCTTTTGAGGATGTAAAGTAAATAATAAAAAATAATACCGTTGAAAATGGGAAAGTATCCTGTTTTCAACGGTATTATTGATTGGTATATACCTGCTATAGGTTGTGTAACATCAACAAAATTAAGCATATTAAAGGCACGTAATTTTCTTTTCAATCAGTATATTTATAATATTTATACTTATTTTGACTAGCAACGATTTCTATGAGGGATATTCCATCGGTTTCGATTAAACACTTGCCTGTAAAAAAAGTATCGGGATTCATCGCGTCCCCAGCACTTGACATTCTTTCTGTGGAAGAACCGCTGGAAATCCGGATAATATACGGGCCTGCAGACGCTCGAGTTCAAAAAAATATCTCCGTTACCATGCGGACACCTGGGAATGACCTAGAGCTTGCATTGGGTTTTTTGTTCACCGAAGGTATTTTATCCTCTAAAGAGGATGTGGCTGTCATTGCCCATTTGGCAATGGCATGTGAATTTGATAAGGAAAATATTGTCTGTGTGGAATTCAGTGATCGATTTACGCCTAATCTCTCGCAGTCCGACCGTAATTTTTACACCACCTCCAGCTGTGGGGTCTGTGGCAAAGGATCAATAGCGTCTATCAGGACTTCAAGTATTTTACGATGGAAGGAGAGATGTTGATGGTCAGGGTGTCTTTCGTGCAATTCGTCCTCTTCCTGAAGCTACCCCCACACTGTAAACTGGTTGTTAATAATGTCAATTGGTCTAGTCGGAACTTTCAAAATCCCAACGATGTTCTACTATTGCAGAGCGCCTGGAATAGTCAATTTGCTGGTTAAGGTAAGAAAGGTGTCCAAGGTACGTTAATTTCGGTTTCAATGGAGTAATGACATTAATGAGGTGTTTATAAACATATTCATCCCTTATTCCAGCATTAAAGTTTCCACTGTGAAGTACAACGCCATCGTAGGTCCAATCGATCTTCTTAAATGTCTCTAAATCCTTATTGTGTTGCAAAAACAAAATGGTGAATTCGTCCTTCTGTTGTTGAAGATTAGCATTAATGATCTTAAAACAAACTTGTATTCTTTTCTGGTGATTATGATGACGAATAATATAATTTTTTAAGAAATCCGTTCTCTTCTTTTCAAATTCAGCATACCATTCTCCTCTTCCAAACAGCTCCTTTAGCATGTTTTCCATCTCCCACGAAAGATAACGCTGGCTATGCGCTACCTCAAAGACAACATCAAGATGTGCTTTATAGTCCTCACGCTTCCATACATGTCTAAGTTGATGATGGTCTTCTCTCTTGAATTTGCGATCATTAAATATCGAAATAATATAAGCCCTGAAAAATTGATCATCACGGTCCATTAAAAACATCATGGTTTCTCCATCATAATCAAAATGCGAGCTTTGTTCATCTAGGTGGATATATAAATTCCTTAAAAAGGCCGGATCAGCCGACAGCTCCGGATAGTGAGTAATAATAAACTCCCTGTCTGATTATTCCGAACAAAGTGGCTCTCCGTCACTTTTGGTGAATTATGCTGATTTTGCAAGTACCATTTTTCTTAGCAGCTGAAACCCTGCCTTGCCGTACATCTTTCTTTTAATTGTTTTAATACGATTGACCTGCCCTTCAACCT
>NZ_RQRS01000037.1 GCF_004335085.1 Pedobacter nototheniae
TGCTGCAGTAAAAAGAGGAACACCCTACATATCAAACCTAGCAGCATAAATAATTCTAAAGTAATGCTTCTCAAAAAATAATTAACTTTTTGTTTGCATTAACCATAGAATACGGGTTTAGATACAACGTTTGTTATTAAAGGTACTGCCTTCGATTATTAAACCTGATATGAGTGAAAAGCCCGGAGCGCAGCGAGGACTTGAAACGTTAGCAGGAACGAGCTTAATGAAAACCACAGAAACTGCTTTCCACAAAAAAAATCCCTACTAAGGGTAATTATTTCATCGAACTTTTAAATAAATTTTACTAAATTTGTTAGCATTGAAAAGATCAGGAAGCGCAGATTTACCTTTACATTATGGGCATGTACCACCTTGGCTGGCACAACGCATGGCAAAATTGGGTTTAGCCATTACCGAAGCCATTTTAGTAGAATATGGAAAAAGTGAAGTATTGCGCCGCCTAAGTAATCCATTTTGGTTTCAAAGTTTAGGCGCAGTTATGGGTATGGATTGGCATTCATCGGGTATCACCACGTCCGTAATGGGAGCACTAAAAAAGGCAATTAACCCACTATCAAAAGAGCTGGGTATTTATATTTGTGGTGGCAAAGGCAAATACAGTCGCGAAACCCCTAATGAACTTCTTAAAATTGCAGAAAAGACAGGCTTAAATGGTATTGAACTAGTCCGATCTAGTAAATTAAGCGCTAAAGTAGACAATACTGCCATTCAAGATGGTTTTCAATTGTATTTACACAGTTTTATTTTAAGTAGCGAAGGCGATTGGACGGTGGTACAGCAAGGCATGAGTAATAATAGCTCAACTGCAAGGCGCTATCATTGGCACTCGGAAAATTTAAAATCATTTATTGAAGAACCACACACAGGAATATGTGGCATTAACCAAGGGAAAATTTTAAACCTAACCGCTAACGATGCCGTAAAAACGCGTGAAAGCTTAATGAATATGACGGATGAATCTCCGGTGAGAATGCTTGCAGAAATACAAAAGTTGGTGTTACCAAATCATCATGATGTACAAGCAAAAGACGTAGATTTAAAACGTTTAGGTAGTATTCTTTGGCTTGCACAAGAAAAAAAGCCTGCGGATTTTGAGGAATTATTATTGCTTGAAGGTATGGGGCCCAGAACATTACAATCAATGGCTTTGGTGAGCGAAGTTATCTATGGTACACCATCTCGTTTTAGTGATCCCGCACGTTATTCTTTTGCACATGGTGGAAAGGACGGACACCCTTTTCCTGTACCGACAAAAGTTTATGATGAAACAATTAGCATTCTATCCAAAGCCGTAGAAAATGCTAAGATTGGCTTTACAGATAAACAACAGGCTATAAAATCGCTCCATCAAATCGCTAGAAACGCAGAAAAAGATTTTATACCAAATCTGGATTTCGATAAGGTAATTGAAAAAGAGCGAAATGAAAGCTGGAAATATGGTGGAAGAACCGTATTTGGAAAAGAAAAACAACCAAAAAACGATCAATTAAAATTATTCTAATTCTATTCCGCTTAAACAGATAACATCTTTTTAGATAAAAAAAAGCCCTTCAAATAAAGGGCTTTTTTGTTATCTATTAGTTTCTTACTTTATTTTGGAGAACAGATTGTAGTTAATTTCAATTTATAATCGGGATTTAAAGGTTCATTAGTTTGTGCCAAACGCTGTGAACCTGTATTTGCAGGACAAGCAATATCTCCTGCCGCATCATAAATTACCTTCTCTCCTTTTGCAATTAATTCCTTTGGTACATAAACCTGCACTTTGGTAATTGAATAACCAGAAGGAATATATCGGATATAATAACCATCAGGATGTAGCGTCCATATTCCAGCCGGAACATCGTTTCTTGGTGTAGCCATGCCTGCAACAATCGCATAACTTTCTAACTCGGCATATGTATAATTACCTGATGAAACGAGTTGGCGGATGTTATTTTCTGCTTCAAAAACTGCTTGTATACCTTGTGGTAACTGATCTTTAGCTTTTTGCATTACATCAAAAGGTAAAACGCCCAGCGCACCGCCTTCTAATTGTGTAAGTTGTGTTGGCGTTAATAATTTTATAGCCGTTAATTTAATTGTACCAGAATAATCGGCAAATTTTGTTCTAGCGATAATTGTCCATAATAAAGCTTGAATATCATGCTGCTCTACTTCTGGATGTTTTTCCGCACTTTTCAATATCGAGATTACAATTTCTTCTTTTGAACCCAAAACTGGAGCATACATATACCCATCGCCCTTTGATGGTGCATACGTTCCAGCTTTAAGGCAATAACTTTTGTTGGTCATTTCATATAAACCTGCACAAAGTATAAAACCACCATTTGGCGCTTTGGGCAACAAATATAGAGGTTGCGCCTTTTCATTAGCCATAAAATCTGGCATTTTAGAACCGTCACGATTTACATCTTCAAATGACGTTGTTATTGCTGCAGGTTGTTTTAAAAATTTATCTATCCCAAGCGCCTTTGCACCTTGAGCAGCACCAGCTTTTAATAATTTATCCTTTAATCCCCCAAATTGGGCATAGCTTTGTCCGCAAATAATTAAGGAACAAAAAAGAATTAAAGAAGAGGTTTTTAGTTTTTTCATAGTTAATTGATTAGATAGATATAACACAAACATAGAGTTTTAGTGTTAATTTCATATCAAATAATGGTTTTCTAAAATCTGAATTAAAAATAGATCATTGATTTTCAGTTGTTTAATTAAATTTCAGAATTTAATTTTGCTCATTGAAAAATAATTCAGACATTTGGAAATATTATTTGGCGAAAAGCTAAATAAAAGTCAATCCGTAACACAGGTTGATTTATAAAGAAGTGGCGAGAGACAGGCTCTTTGACCCACTGGCAACCCTCAGAAAGAGAAGGTGCCAATTCCTGACCGGATAACATGGTGTTATTTGGAAATATAAATTGGAACTGATGAAAACATTAAATCTTCAATCGCTTAGCGAACCCGGTTTACCCCTTAAGAAGGCAGGCAATATTTATGCTTCTTCTTCTATTTGTTGCCGCATGCAATTTATTGCCTGTATGTGCTGTTGCATACGGTAATTAAAAAAATCTTCCCTTTTGTATTTCTGTCAAACTGGAAGGCCTTCTGCAAAGAGGGTACGCATGAATGGGCTATATCAAATTCAAAATTTTATTTGGTTAAGCCTTAAACAACATTTAATCATTCAGTTACAAAACTTAAGCTTTTATTATTATGTCAACTTCATATAAATTTGAAACTTTACAATTACACGCAGGTCAGGAAATAGATCCAACAACGGGATCAAGAGCTGTACCTATTTACCAAACTACTTCCTATGGTTTTAAAAACGCAGAGCACGGTGCTAATTTATTTGCATTAAAAGAGTTTGGTAATATTTACACCCGTTTAATGAACCCTACAACAGATGTTTTTGAAAAAAGAATAGCAGCTTTAGAGGGTGGTGTTGCTGCTTTAGCAGTAGCGTCTGGTCAGGCAGCACAATTTATTGCCTTACACAATATTTTAGAAGCTGGCGACAGCTTAATTTCTTCATCTCATGTATATGGAGGCACTTATAACCAATTTAAAGTTGCTTTTAAACGTTTAGGTATTCATGTAGATTTCGCTAATCCAGATCAACCAGAGGATTTTGAAGCTAAAATAACCGATAAAACTAAAGCCATTTATTTAGAAACCATTGGCAACCCATCTTTCAGCATTCCTGATTTTGAAAAAATAGCTGTAATTGCTAAAAAATATGATCTTCCATTAATTGTTGATAATACCTTTGGTGCTGGTGGTTATTTATTTAAACCGCTAGAGCATGGCGCAAACATCGTTGTAGAATCTGCCACCAAATGGATTGGTGGGCACGGTACAAGTATTGGCGGTGTTATTGTTGATGGTGGAAATTATAACTGGGGCAATGGAAAATTCCCGCAGTTTAGCCAACCTTCCGAGGGCTATCATGGATTAGTTTTTAATGATGTTTTTGGCATTGGTGGTCCTTTTGGTAACATTCAATTTATCATTCGTGCTCGCGTAGAAGGACTTAGAGATTTAGGCCCTGCCTTATCCCCTTTTAATTCATTCTTATTATTACAAGGTTTAGAAACTTTATCACTTCGTGTACAACGCCATGTTGATAATGCCCTAGAGTTAGCTACCTGGTTAGAAAATCACCCAGCGGTGAAAGAAGTTTCTTATCCAGGTTTAGCAAGTAGTAAATATAATGACTTGGCTAAAAAATATTTAAGTAATGGCTTTGGAGCAGTTTTATCATTCGAATTGCATGGAAGTAAAGAAAACGCCACTCAAGTGATTGATAGTTTGAAACTTGTTTCACATTTGGCGAATGTTGGCGATGCTAAAACGCTAATTATTCAACCATCTGCAACCACACACCAACAATTAAGTGATGCAGAACAATTAGCTGCAGGTGTAAAACCAAATGCCTTACGTGTATCGGTCGGTATTGAGCATATTGATGATATTAAGGCAGATTTTGAGCAAGCTTTTGCTACAGTAAATGCAGCTGTTAAAGCCGAAATCCTGGAAGCCTAAGTAAATATTTCAACACAACAACAACATTACAAATTTAGAAATGAGTTCAGAATCTATATATAAACATCCCAAACAGTTTAAATTAGAAAACGGAAAGAAAATACGTAATCTGCAAATTGCTTATCAAACTTATGGTAAGTTAAATGCTAACAAAGATAATGTAATATGGGTTTGCCATGCCTTAACCGCAAATGCTGATGTTTTTGAATGGTGGGAAGGTTTATTCGGGCAAAATGCTTTATTTAACCCTACAGATCATTACATCGTTTGCGCTAACGTTTTAGGCTCGCATTATGGCAGTACTAGTCCGCTAAGTACAAACCCCGTAAATGGCTTACCCTATTATTTGTCCTTCCCGCAGTTCACAATTAGAGACTTAGTTGCTGCGCACCAACTTTTGGCTTCACATTTAGGTATTGATCATATTAACACTTTAATTGGTGGTTCATTAGGCGGGCAGCAAGCCGTTGAGTGGAGCATTTTAGAGCCTTCAAAAATTGAAAACCTTGTTTTAATTGCCACTAATGCTGTGCACTCTCCATGGGGAATTGCTTTTAATGAAAGTCAACGTTTAGCAATTACAACTGATCGTACCTTTTATGCAAACCAGCCTAACGGAGGTAGTAAAGGTTTAAAAACAGCTCGAAGTATTGCACTTTTAAGTTATCGTACCTACAACGCTTATGGCAACACTCAGGTAGAAAGTGTAAATGATAAAGTGGATAATTATCGTGCATCTTCTTATCAAAATTATCAAGGAGAAAAATTGATAAACCGCTTTAATGCTTATAGTTATTATTACTTAACTAAAGCGATGGACAGTCATAATGTAGGCCGAAATAGAAAGAGCATAACTGATGCTTTGAAGCAAATTAAAGCCAATACTTTAGTTATTGGAATTGAAAACGATTTCTTATTTCCCATTTCTGAACAAAAATATTTGGCGGATCATATTCCAGGGGCAAACTTTTCTGCATTGCATTCAGACTATGGTCATGATGGCTTTTTAATTGAAACGGACGCCTTAACTAACGTGATCGGCAATTTTATTAAAGAGCACAAAAACAAAAAGATTATAAAATTACAGCAAACTGCTTAATTCAGTTTGGAGCTAAACAATTGAATAATACAAGAACATCTATATAATAATGAGTAAGAATTTAAAAATTGGATTATTTGGTTTCGGAGTTGTAGGACAAGGTTTATTGGATATTATCCAAAGCCAAAGCTTAAACTTAGAAATTATTAAAATCGCGATAAAAGATCCTAAGAAAAAACGCAGCTTAAATAAAGATTTATTCACCACCAATCGGGATGAAATTTTAAACAATAAAGAAATTAATACGATTGTAGAATTAATTAATGATGCGGATGCAGCCTATGAAATTGTAACTACAGCACTTAAAAATGGTAAAAATGTAGTATCAGCTAATAAAAAAATGATTGCTACACACTTAAAAGAGCTTGTTGATTTACAAAAAGAACATGGTACTTCCCTACTTTATGAAGGTGCTGTTTGTGGTAGTATTCCGATTATAAGAAATTTAGAAGAATATTATGATAATGAGCTTTTCCATGCTTTAAGTGGTATTTTCAATGGATCATCTAATTATATTTTATCTAAAATATTTAATGATAATCAAAGTTATGATTCTGCTTTAAAGGAAGCACAGGATTTAGGCTTTGCAGAAACTGACCCCATTTTAGATGTAGGTGGTTACGATCCTAAATATAAACTGGCTATTGCAACCGCACATGCTTACGGCTTATTTGTAAATCCTGACGATATTTTAAATATTGGTATCCAAAATCTTTCTGATAATGACATTAAATACGCCAGAGAGAAAAACTTTAAAATTAAATTGGTACCAACTGCCCGTAAAGTAGATACAAAGCAAATTGTTACTTACGTTTTGCCGAAACTGGTTGCTAAGGACGACTTTCTTTACAATGTAGAAAACGAATACAATGCAGTAACTGTACAAGCGGCATTTGCAGATAAACAATTTTTCTTCGGAAAAGGTGCCGGCGGTCACCCAACTGGTGCTGCTGTATTATCTGATATCGCAGCCTTGCGTTATGATTATCGCTATGAGTACAAAAAATATCACCAGGAAAACGGTGTTAAACATACCGATAATATCCTTTTAGAAGTGTATTTACGCTACGCTGATGAGGATTTAATTAATTTATTAGAGTTTGATAACATTAGCGAACGTTACGCTGCTAGTAATTTCAAATATGTAATTGGAACGGTTAAATTACAGCACTTAATTAAAAATCGTGATTTACTTTTAGATTCTGATGTGTTTATTGCCTACACTGGCAGACAGATTTATAAGGAAGAAAAAATTGTAACGCAGGTTTACGAAGAAGCTGTTTTATAATAATAGTACTAATTGTGTGCGAAGAGCTATAACGCACACAATTTTTGATAAGAAACTCATTGAGTTTTTTAAGGTTAATTTTTTTTATTTGTTTTGTTGTTAAGCATAAAGGTCGGAGCGATTCCGACCTGCTTTGCTACTTTAAGGTTTTGCCTTAATATATCTTTCAATAATTACTCTATTTACGCCTGCAGCTTCTACCTTTTCTTCTCCTTTTTGGATTAAAGAATCTCCTTTTAAAGTTACTTCGAATTTAAAGGTTTTACCCTCCCAGTTTTTGTCTTTGTAATAATCTAAATGTTCCGTGTATTGGCTACCATTAAGCTCATAACTACCGCCTCCACCATCAAATCCTGCGGTATCTTTTGGATCGGCACTATGTTTTAAAAAGGCAAAATGAGTTTCGTTAATAATTTTAATCATTTTGGAATCCTTTGTATAATCCGTCGTTTTACTGGTTCCATTTTCAACAACTGTACCAGATACAAGTTGCCACGTACCTTGAATTGATAGTTTACCATCATTGCCTTTTTCATTTTTGTTTTTACAAGCCATCAAAAGCGTTAAGGAAGCAAGCGTTAATAATTTTAGTTTCATATATTTTTAGGGATGTTTCGAAATATTATTTAACCTCTACCAGCCATTTTAATCAGTTTATGGGCCAAATCCTTTCCTAAATAACCATCAATTATTCCATGTACAACATACAAAATGGGGGTCATTAAAATAGCTACAACAAATTTGTAGGTATAACCAACCAAACCTATTGCGCCTACCATTTGCCAGCTGTAATGATATTGTGGGTTTAAATAGAAAGCAATAAATATAACCACAAAACTATCAATCAATTGAGATATTAAAGTTGAACCTGTAGCGCGTAACCAAAGCGCTCTTTCGCCGGTTATTTTCTTGATTTTATGAAAGATTAAAACATCAGCCAACTGCCCAATCATAAAAGCCGTAATAGAGCCAACAATAATCCACATGCCCTGTCCAAATATACCAGCGAAGGCATTGTTCATATTTAAATTCTGTCCATTTATTTGCTGGTTAACCCAAAAATCCGAAGGCTGCAAATGCATTGCTGCCCAAACTACAAAAAATGCAAAGGCAATTAATATTGAAGTTAGTATTGATAGAAAACGAACTTGTTTTACACCGAAATATTCGTTAATAATATCGGTCATAATAAAAATAATTGGCCAGGTTAATACGCCAGCCGACATATGAAAAGAAAGATGTGGAACGCCAAGTAAATTAATATCAAAAGGCTTAATGCCAAGTGTTCCTTCAACACTAAATAATTTTACACCAATAAACTCTGATAATATTGCATTAGCAACGAAAAAACTCCCAAGAACGAGTAATAGACGGCTTTCTTTTGTTTTAAAAGTCATAGTTTATAAAACTATTAAAAAATTGGGGAAATAACCACGGTGTTTATATTTTTTTAAATGAATTAACAAAGGGATAAAAACCTCAATTTTTACATAATGCAGACTATAAATAGATGTTTAAGAAATTAAATCTCACAATCTTTGCGGCTCAGAAAAAACAGTGATCTCATGGCTAAGAAACAACACTTTTATCTTATTTTAATATTAGGTTCGTTAGCAGCCCTGGGGCCTTTTTCTATTGATATGTATTTGCCTGGCTTTATTGATATTGCCAAAGATTTACACACAACAGAATCTGCTGTTTCACTCTCCTTATCGAGCTTTTTCATCGGTATTTCGGTTGGTCAATTGCTTTACGGGCCTTTATTAGACAAATACGGTCGCAAAAAACCTTTATATTTTGGCTTGGTTCTTTATATACTTGCGTCATTAGGTTGTTTAGCAGTAACCAATATAGATCAACTTATTGTATTGAGATTTGTGCAAGCAATTGGAAGCTGCGCAACTGCGGTGGCTTCTGTAGCTATGGTGCGTGATTTGTTTTCAGTAGAAGAAAGCCCAAAGGTTTTTGCTTCGTTAATGTTGGTTATCGCGGTATCTCCTATGCTTGCTCCAACAGCGGGCGGATATTTAATTGCAGCTTTGGGCTGGAAATATGTGTTTGTATTTTTAGGGTTTATGGCTGTACTCATGCTTTTAGCTTCTATTTTTAAGCTTCCTGAAAGTTATAAACCTGACCCTACCTATTCTTTAAAACCGAAACCAATTATAAATAATTTTTTATTGGTTTTAAAAGATCCACAGTTCTATACTTATGCATTAATTAGTTCCATTACTTTTGCCGGTTTATTTGCTTATGTTTCGGCTTCGCCTACCGTGTTTATGAAAATATACCACGTTACAAAAACAGGTTATGGATGGATTTTCGCAATACTTTCTGTTTTCTTTATAGGATCAAGCCAAATTAACAGCCTGATATTAAAATGGTTCAGCAGTAAAAAAATTGTTCAATGGGCTTTATTAGCGCAATGTATATTTAGCTTAGTCTTTTTGATTTTTGCCTTAAACAACTGGCTCGATTTATATACCACAATCATTTTTATTGCATTATTTCTATGTTGCCTTGGCTTAATTAATCCAAATGCTGCTGCCTTATCATTAGCACCATTTAGTAAAAATGCAGGAAGTGCATCAGCATTAATGGGCGCTTTTCAAATGGGTTTAGGTGCCTTTGCATCCGTAATGGTGAGTTTATTTAGTGAGCATTCTGTATTACCAATGCCAATTGTAATGACGGCTGCAGCTTTTATAGCAATGTTATGTCTTCTAATTGGCAGAAGATTTATTAAACATGAAGTTGAAGCATCTGCGGATGCGGCGGTGGTTGGGCATTAAAAGTAATAGCTACTAATAGCTGAGTATTCTCGCTCCTGCGGATAGTATTCTCGCTCCTGCGGATAGTATTCTTGTTCCTGCGAGTAGTGTTCTTGTTCCTGCGGTTAGTATTATTGCTCCTGCATTTAGTATTCTTGCTCCTGCGGTTAGTATTATTGCTCCTGCGAGTAGTGTTCTTGTTCCTGCGGTTAGTATTATTGATCCTGCGAGTAGTGTTCTTGTTCCTGCGGTTAGTATTCTTGCTCCTGCGGTTAGTATTATTGCTCCTGCGTTTAGTATTCTTGCTCCTGCGGTTAGTATTATTGCTATGTAGCTGGGCTATTATTGTTACGGATTAGAATTTGGAAATGAACGCTATGGTGTGCATGGCAGTTGAAGTCCTGCTTTTACACTGTATCCCGATAGAAAAAATCGGGATGCCGTTTTAATCAGGTTTAGATACAATGTTTGTGCCCTTGATTTAATAAATTTCTTTCTTCCTCGCTGCCGCAAGCGTCTCGCTTGTGTCCGTATGCTAAAGCCTGGGTATTAGTAACTATGGCCTGACTACCACAAGCGAGATGCTTGCTGTAGCGGCAAAGGGCGGGACTGTATTAATTAAAAGCTACTGACAATGGTTTCCAAAAGAATAATTCGCCACTAACCTTAGCTAAAGCTAAAATAACGGCAAAATTTACCAAAAAAAAAAGCCTCCCTATTTGCATCAGGAGGCTTTTTGTTTCGTAATCTCAAAATTATTTAAGGTACAAATAGCTTATAAATTAAGTAACATGCTATTGTACCAACAGCTGCAATAATAAACCCACTTAATCTTTTCTTCTTAATAAAGCAGATCAGAATTATGCCAGATATGGAAACCAAAGTCATTAGTACAGCAGAAATGTCGATTATCCACGACCAAGCTTTGCCAGAGTCGCGGCCTTTATGCAAATCATTAATAACTGCTACAGCACCCATTCTAGTTACCGATAACTCATATTTTCCACTTTCGCGATCAATAAAAGCATCAGCTAAATATCCAGGGCCATTAAAGGTTAAACTCAGTTCACGGTCATCCATTCTAAAATCACTCAAAGAACCTTTAACCTGGTGTTTGTTTCTAAAATATTCAACCAGTTGAAGCTTATTAATTTCGCTTGTATCGGGCATATTTACCCATTTAAGGCTAACAGCGCCAGAATCTTTGGCAACCACTTCCTTACCAGAAGTAAACCAATCCGCATGATTTAAAGTTAAACCAGATACTGCGAAAAACAATAAAATGGTAAAGCTTACCATCGAAAGGTAAATATGTAACCAGCGAGATAAACCCGCTAGTCTTTTTTTTGCCTTTCCCTTTGCTGGTTCTTTTTTTGTTTGTTTCCGACCTAAACCTGCCGGAGCAGCAATTACATTACTTTTTAGTGGTTGCGATTTTTCTGTAGTCAAGTGATGCTGATGCTAATTCTGTATTCGGGGTTAATTCAATTTTCTTTGCTGAACCTGTAAATTTCATCGTTTGAGAAATTACCTGGTACGTACCATGTTCGCGGGCAACCTCAATAAATACGGTATAAGTTCCGGCTTTAACTAAGTTTCCGCTATCATCCTTACCATCCCAAGCCAAACTATATTTACCAGGTCCGCGGGTTGCGCTACTTGTTGAACTTAATTTACCTTCAGCTCCTTTTTTAAATTCATCGCCATTTACACGAGTCCATGATTTTAAATCAGGCAACCAACGAGGTTTGTTATACCAAATAGCTAAGTTACGAACAGGGGTTTTTGCCTCATCTTCTACCCAAACTGCCACAAAAGGACGACGAACACGTTTTCCATCAGTTGCTTCTATATTGGCAATTTCAAGGTTAACAATCAATTCATATTTAGTATTCCAAAGCTTATCTGCTTTATTGTTAAAAGTAGTAGTAACAGATGGTTTTGCTACAGCAACTTCATAATTAGACCAGCCTTTACTTTTAATTTCTGCTCCTTGTTTGGTCACTAATAAATATTCTACATCTTTTCTTGATGCAGTTAACTTTTCAATTTCGGCAACGCTTAATACATTAAAAGAAGTAGCTAAGGCCCCTGCCTCACTTGCATTAGGCGCAATTACAGTGGCACTAATAATTTCAGTAACCGGGTTTCCTGTACGTGGATCAACAATATGAGAATACCATTTTCCATTTACATTAAATCCTCTGCGGTAATTTCCACTCGTTGCAACAGCCATATTAGATACTTTAATTGTTGTTAAAGCAGCTTCATTTTCGGCATCAGCTTTAGGATTAGCGATTTCAATGTTTTCAGTGCTGTTGCCTTTAACAACCATATCACCACCAATATTAACCACAACACTTTCAATACCCGAAGTATGAATTGCCTTGTCTGCAGCTTTATTAATGATATAACTTTTAGCGAAAGAATTTAATGCTAATGGAGCATTATCCAAACGGGTTACCGTTAAATTCTTTTCATCAAGAATATAATGTTTTTGTTTAACAGTATTTACTGCGGCTTGTAAAGCATCTGCCGATGGCAAATGATTTTCTATCTCTGCCTTTTTCCAAACTTGTCCAACAACCTCTGCCGATGCATCTAAAGCGCCATTAGTTAAGCCTTTATAGCTTTCAAACTGTTGTAAAACTTCAAATAACTCAGGCGAGATTTTGGTTGTTTGTCTACCATTTTTAATCCACTGGTTAAATTCACTTGTAGGTTTATAGGCACTTAAAACATGATCTAAGCGATCTATTTCATTTAAGGCATTTGCTTCAGCCAAATCAGCATCAGCTTGATTAGCAGCCTTAAATTTAAACTCTAAAGATGTGCCCAGAACATTTTCATAATTGGAAACAAATGTTCGTAAAACCTTTTTAGGATTTACAAATGCCGAGGCCGTAATAACCATTAAGCCAATGGCAGCAAGGTGTTTTATTTTCATAAATTTTGATTGATTCTTCTGCAAAGAAAAAGCTTTATTTGGATTAATTATAGATAACAACAAATTATATTTGAAATAATACAATCAGGCTTTCATATCGCGTTTTTCTTAAAGGGTATTTGCTACAATAATTATTAATATAAACAGGTTATAGTAGATTGATTTTGAGCTTTAAAGCTTAACTATACCTCATTAAACCTTTTACCTTAATATTCTTTTTCCTATTTTCGCTAATAATCATTATGAATATACAATCAAAACTACCGGGTGTAGGCACTACTATTTTTACGGTAATGTCCAAGCTCGCATCAGAATATAATGCAATAAACCTCTCTCAAGGATTTCCAGATTACGCATGCGACCCAGAGCTTACCAAACTGGTTACCAGCGCACTAAAAAGTGGATATAATCAGTATGCACCAATGCCGGGTTTACCTGCCCTGCGTGAAAGCATTGCTAAAAAAGTAGAGAACCTTTACAAGATAAAATACAATCCAGAAACAGAAATTACAGTAACCGCAGGTGGAACACAGGCAATTTTTACGGCTCTGGCAGCAGTAATAAATCCTGGCGATGAAGTTATTATTTTTGAGCCGGCATACGATTGTTACGCTCCAACGGTAAAACTCTTTGGCGGCTTGGTTAAAAGCTATGAACTTGCTCCACCCAACTATGGTATTGATTGGGAAATGGTAAAAAAACTGTTTACAGTAAATACCCGAATGATTATTCTAAATTCGCCACACAATCCTACAGGCAGTATTTTATCAAAAGATGATATTGAGGCACTAATTAAATTAACCAGCAGTACCGATATTTTAATTTTAAGCGATGAGGTGTACGAGCATTTAATTTACGATGAACAAAAACACCAAAGTGTTATGCTTTATCCAGAATTAAGAGAAAGAAGTTTTATTGTTGCCTCATTTGGTAAGCTTTTACACGCTACCGGGTGGAAAATTGGGTATTGCCTTGCTCCTGCTAAACTAACGGCCGAATTTAGAAAAGTACACCAATTCAATGTTTTTAGCGTTAATAATCCAATGCAGCACGCCATAGCTAATTACATTAACAAACCTGATAATTATATGGGTATTGCTAGTTTTTTTCAGCAGAAAAGAGATTATTTTAGATCACTACTCGCTGAAAGCCGCTTTAAGCTATTGCCATGTAATGGATCATACTTTCAATGCGCTAGTTATAGCGATATTAGTGATGAAAAGGATACCGATTTTAGCATAAGATTAATTAAAGAATTTGGAATTGCAACAATTCCTGTTTCAGCATTTTATCAAAGATCAACCGACCATAAGATTATCCGTTTCTGCTTTGCAAAAGAGAACTCAACACTTGCTTCGGCAGCAGAAAAATTAAGAAATGTTTAAACCTCCCAAACCAATAAACATATGGAATCACCAATTTATACCAAGATAGAAAACCTGAAGGTTACTGTTTTTCAGGCTTACCTGTTTTGGGAAAATACAGACAAAAATCTCCAGAATCTAAGTCTTAGGTTATCAATGGGGGTTAGAGAGAAAACCGATTTAATTATCCTCCCCGAAATGTTTAATACAGGTTTCAGTATGCAATCAGAAACGCTTGCAGAAGAAATGGGTGGCAAAACCATGCAGTGGATGCTGCAAATGGCACAAAAATATGAATGTGTAGTAACTGGAAGTCTTATTATAAAAGAAAATGGCAATTACTACAACCGTATGATCTGGATGCTTGCCAATGGCGAATATCAACATTACGATAAAAGGCATCTATTTAGCATGGGCGATGAAGACAAACACTATACACCAGGAAAAGATAAATTAATTGTAGAATTAAAAGGCTGGAAAATACGATTAGCAGTTTGCTATGATCTACGTTTCCCAGTTTGGCTTAGAAATAAAGATGCAGAGTATGATATCTTATTGCTCGTTGCCAGTTGGCCCGATAAACGTTCATCCCATTGGAAAGCATTGATACCGGCAAGAGCTATAGAAAACCAAAGTTATGTAATTGGCGTAAACCGTGTAGGCCATGATGGCAACCAGGTATACCACGGTGGTCACTCCATGTGTATTGATCCTTACGGAAACACCGTTTATTATAAACCTGAGGATGAAGATATGTACACCATTACCATTACTTATGAAGAGATTGTTAAAATTCGTAGACAATTTCCCTTTTTAAAGGATGCCGATCATTTCCATATTGATTAATTAAAACTATAACAAACCATAACCAAACAACTGAAATTTAAATGTTTAATAGACGTAAATTCATTAAAGCATCTGCCCTTTCGGCCGGATTATTAGCCCTTGATAAAACCAGTATCGCCAATGCAATTCCAGCAAAAAAGGCAACAGGAAAAAACCTGCCTATTGTTATTTCTACCTGGGATTTCGGAATTGCCGCAAACGCTGATGCCTGGAAAGTTTTAGCAGCTGGTGGGCGTGCACTTGATGCAGTAGAGCAAGGTGTTTGGGTACCTGAAGCAGACGAAAAAAATCAATCTGTTGGTTATGGAGGTTTGCCAGATAGAGATGGGCACGTAACTTTAGATGCCTGCATTATGGATGAATTAGGCAATTGTGGCGCAGTTTTAGCCCTTGAACATATAAAACACCCAATTTCAGTTGCCCGTAAAGTGATGGAAAAAACACCCCACGTTATGCTTGCAGGCGATGGTGCACTTCAATTTGCCTTAGAACAAGGATTTAAAAAAGAAAATTTATTAACCCCTGCCAGCGAAAAGGCTTGGAAAGAATGGTTAAAAACTGCCAAATATGCACCTGTAATGAATATTGAGAATAAGCTTTACGAAAAAGCGGCCCCTCAAAAGCTACCCGGTAATCAATACAATCACGATACTATAGGGATGTTGG
This sequence comes from Pedobacter nototheniae, assembly GCF_004335085.1. Taxonomy (GTDB): domain Bacteria; phylum Bacteroidota; class Bacteroidia; order Sphingobacteriales; family Sphingobacteriaceae; genus Pedobacter; species Pedobacter nototheniae. The sequence continues at coordinate 15,557 of NZ_RQRS01000037.1, forward strand.
CTATAGATGCAAAAGGCAATATATCAGGCGCTTGTACCACGAGTGGCATGGCTTATAAATTACATGGCCGTATTGGTGATAGTCCAATTATTGGGGCTGGTTTATATGTAGATAATGAAATTGGAGGCGCAACATCAACTGGTGTTGGCGAAGAAGTGGTTAGAAATGTGGGTTCGTTTCTAGTTGTGGAGTTAATGCGACAAGGTTATAGCCCTGAAGCAGCTTGTAAAGAAGCTGTTTTAAGAATTATCAAAAAGAAACCCGAAACAGCTAAAAATATTCAGGTAGGTTTTTTAGCCATTAATAAAAAAGGTGAGTACGGAGCCTATGCCATTCAACAAGGTTTTAGCTATGCAGTCTGTAATGCCGAAAAACAGGATTTGCTTATTAAAGGTAAAAGCTACTACTAGTACTAACTGAATACTCCCTAATAAACCTATAAGAAAAACATGGGCCTATTATCAAAATTTTTCGGAAAGAAAAACGTAGAAGAACGTAAAGATGAGCCAGATATGGTTTACATTCCCAATGAGGATGAACGCATGAACTGGGCAATTGAAAAAGCAAACTTAACCCTTTGGTACTTCGAAGAAAGTCTTAAAAATCCTAAACCACAACAAGTTTATTTCTCGGTTAAAGTAAAAATTGTAGACCACGATAACAGCGAACACATTTGGCTTACTGACCCTCATTTTGATGATGAAGGGAATTTATTTGGAACCGTAGGAAACGAACCGGTAAATGTTACAACGGTAAAGTTTGAACAAAAAATCGGAATAGATCGTAATTTGATCTCCGATTGGATGACAATTGAGAGCGGACGATTAATTGGCGGATATACCATTAGAGCAATAAGAGATGGTGTACCTGTGCATGAGCGCCCTGCATTTGATAAAAGTATAAACTTATATATAGATGAGGGTGTGGATCATTTTAAAGCCACTTTTGATACACCAGAAGGTGCTATTCTAAGTTTAGAAAAAGCTTATAACGAAAAAAATATTGATGCTGCTTTAGCTTGCAAAGACTTTTATGAGGAAGCAAAATCAATGTTAACAGGTTTAAATATGGATACTAATGATGAAATTGTTGCAAGTACCGCCGAAGTTTTAAACCTATCTTTTATCAATAACTTGGAAGAACACGGTTTCCCTGACTTTTCAAATCTTCAAAATGCTTTTATAGAAAGAGAAAAAGTAGATGAAAACCATTGGATTATCACTGAAGTTTGCTGGTTCCCGGATGGGGGAAAATCTATTCAAAAATTAAATACTTACAAATCAACTACAGGCTGGAAAGTTTTAGGTCCAGTTGCTACCGATCATTAATTACTTACTATGAATAATTCAAAATCTATTACTGAAGATTTACGAATCAATGTTTTAGAAATTTGCGGCAATTCTTATGCTTCTGCGCTTGCAGCTCAAAATGGTGGCGCTAATCGGGTAGAATTATGTGATAACTTAGCCGAAGGTGGAACAACACCAAGTTACGCTCAAATTGCACTATCGAAGCGAAATCTTACGATAGAAATATGGCCAATTATAAGACCAAGAGGTGGAGATTTTTTATATTCAGACTTAGAGTTTGAGTTGATGAAGGAAGATATAAAAATCTGTAAATCATTAAATTGTGATGGAATAGTTACAGGAATATTAAATAGTGATGGTAGTATAGATAAAAAACGTACCCTCGAAGTTATAGAGCTTGCTAAACCTATGCCAGTTGCGTTTCACAGGGCTTTTGATATGAGTAATGATAAAGAAAAAGCACTGGAAGATTTAATAGAGTTAGGCATTGTTCGCGTGCTTTCATCAGGCGGTGCATCATCTGCTCTTTTAGGTGCAGAAACCTTAGCCAAATTAATTAAACAAGCCAACGGTAGAATAGAAATTATGCCGGGTGCAGGCGTTAATGAAGATAATATCGTCGAATTAAAAACCAAAACAGGCGCTCATAACTTTCATGGCACCTTAAAAGAATTTGTGCCTAGCAAAATGGAATACCAAAATACAAATAGTAAAATGGGTATTGTTGATGATGAATATAAATATGAACTAACCTCGGTTGATAAAGTAAAAAAACTTGTGAATCTGTTAAATGCCTAATCTAATTTTCAAAATGGCTTAAAAATTTTTATACTTTTAAGTGTTACTTCCCATTTATTAATATCATACAGAAACCTTAATCCAAAAATATGAACTGGTTACTTTTGTCAGAAATTGTATATGCAATAGTAGTCGTGCTCGTTTGTTTAAGAGTTATAATTGATACGCGAAGTAACACAAAAACACTTGCCTATCTCCTGCTCATTATTTTTATTCCGTTATTGGGCATGATTATCTACTTTTCTGTTGGAATAAATTATCGGAAGAGAAAAATGTTTTCTAAAAAGTTATTGCAAAACGAAGATCTTGCCGAAAAAATTGCCTTAGAAATTGATCAATACTCTCAAACTACTTTTGATAACAGCCCTGAAAGCGTGCAGGTTTATCAAAGGCTATCTCATCTTTTACTTAAAGATACTAGAAGTCCGTTAACTGGGCATAACGCAGTTCAACTATTATTTAACGGTGAAAATAAATTTCCTGAGGTATTAAAATCTCTAAAGGAAGCCAAGCATCATATCCACATCGAGTATTATATTTTTGAAGATGACGAAGTTGGTCAATCTATTGAAAGTATTTTAATTGAAAAAGCTAAAGAAGGCGTTAAAATCAGGTTTATTTATGACGATTTTGGCAGTCGATCTATTCGAAAAAAGATGGTACAGCGCCTTCGGGATGCTGGAATCGAAGCTTTTGCATTTTCTAAAATTACATTTATTGCATTGGCTAATCAACTTAATTATCGTAACCACCGCAAAATCATTATTATTGATGGCGTTACGGGCTTTGTTGGCGGTATTAATGTTAGTGATAAATATGTAAATAAAACGGAAAGTAAATCGCTTTTCTGGAGAGATACACACCTCCGTTTACAAGGGCCTGGCCTTTATTATCTCCAATATCTTTTTTTGTGCGACTGGAATTTTTGTGCAGAAGAGAAATTACAGCCCAATAATCTTTTTTTCCCGAGACATCACATCAATTCTAGTGGAAATAAAATTGTTCAAATTGCCGCAAGTGGTCCAGATTCAAATTTTCCTTCGATTTTATTTTCGTTATTAGAAGTAATAAGCAATGCGAAAAAGGAAATACTCATTACTACACCCTATTTTATTCCAGGAGAAAGTATTATAGATGCACTCACGGTAGCTGCTTTGGGTGGTGTTTCTATTAAATTACTCGTTCCAGATCAATCTGATTCGAAATTGGTTAATGCAGCCGCTAAATCATATTATGATGAACTTTTAAAGGTTGATGTAGAAATATACCTCTATCAAAAGGGATTTGTACACGCCAAAACAATGGTTGCTGATGGCGAAATTGCTATGGTAGGTACCGCCAATATGGATTATAGAAGTTTCGACTTAAATTTTGAGGTTAATGCCATTATTTACGATCATGAAATAGCAATTGAGTTGAGTAACGCCTTTTATAATGATATTACCAATGCTAAAAAAATTGATCGGGATGAATGGGAAAATCGCCCGATGGTAAGACAATTACTGGAAAAAGCTGCCCGACTGGTATCTCCTCTACTCTAGTTTATACTTACAATAAGTAAAATCGTCTATTTTATAAGAGTAATTTAACATTTCAGAAAGAACAACTTATTCTAAAACCATCATTTTAAACATTTTAAAATATTTAATGCCAGTTTTTTTTAACTATTTTTGGCTCAAATCAAACATAATATTTTAAAAAAAAATGAAAAAAATCATTCTTATTGCCGCTCTTATTTGTGGAACACTTTTCGCCCAGGCGCAAGTAGACGTTATTACCAAGCATAACGGAGAATCTGTTAAAGGAAAAGTAGTAAAAGTAGACGAGTACACTATTATTTTTAAATATGATGGTGAAGATTCAGAGAACGTATTAGGTAAGTACGCCATTGAAAAAATTGTTTACGGTAAAAGCGGACGGGTAGAAAACGTAACTGATAAAATTGAAGTTTCAACTGAAAATGATTGGGAAAAAGTTGTTATTTTAGAAGATAAAGCTTCTGCTACTGGATTAAAGAAAGTAGAAGATGTTAGAGGAAAAACGGGTCTGATAAATTATCACACAGGAAATTCAGGAGATAAAAAAGCAGAAAAAAAATTGAAAATGGAAGCAGCAAAAATTGGTTGTCCTTTTATTCTCTTAATGGATGATAAAAGTACAGTTGGTTCTTCATCCAACAGATTGGGTGGTTCTCAAAATATTAAAAAGGGAATAGCTTATAAATACTAATTTAAATCCTGCCTTTAAGCTAAAAGTGGCTAAATAGCCGAATATTTTAGCTTAAAGGCTAATACGTTATAAAAGCTACCCTTTGCTATTGTATTCGGATTTATCAGATTAAAACAAAAAACAATTTGGTATGGTGTATTTATCCACTTCACCTTTAACCTAACGGCTTGCTTATATGAACTGGCAAGTAATGGTGAATTAACGAATATTTTAGACGTTTTTAAATAATTTCTTTAGTTTACTGAGGGAAAAAATCTTTAAACTTTCCGTAAATCCAGGTTCCAGCAACCGCACTTAATAAAGTAATAATTACAACAGTTGCACCTGTACCAATTTGAGCAAACAGTGGTCCTGGGCAAGCTCCGGTAATCGCCCAGCCCATTCCAAAAATTAAACCACCATAAATTTGACCTTTATTAAATTTTTTGGGATGAATAACGATTTCTTCTCCATTTATTGTTTTAATTTTAAACCGCTTTATGATCAAAATGGAAATCATTGCAACAAGAATAGCGCTACCGATTACGCCATACATATGAAATGATTGCAATCTAAACATCTCTTGAATACGAAACCAGCTGATGATTTCGGCTTTTACAAACACAATTCCGAATACCATACCCACGAGCATATATTTTAAGTTTGAAACTAATTTCATTATAATTTAAGAATATAAGGTAAAACTAAATTTGCGGCAAAGAAGCCACCAGCCATAAAACAAATTGTTGCGATTAACGAAGGCCATTGTAAGCTAGAAATGCCCATAATGGCATGTCCACTTGTACAACCACCAGCATAGCGAGTACCAAAACCGACTAAAAAACCTCCAAAAACAATTAAAACAAAGCCTTTTAATGAAAGTAAATTACTCCAATTAATAATTTCTGAAGGCACAAGATTTGAAAAATTATGAATACCGTATTGAGATAACTCATTTACCAATTTTGGGTTAACTTTTATGTCATTTGGATTGGTAAGGAAGGTAGAAGTTAAAAAAGCACCCAATAAGATGCCTAAAACGAAAAATAAATTCCAGCTTTCTTTTTTCCAATTGTAGTTAAAGAATGGAATATTTGCAGGAATACAAGCCGCACAGATATGTCTTAAATTAGCAGAAATGCCAAAAGATTTATTCCCCAAAACTAATAAAGTAGGAACAATGAAACCAATTAATGGCCCTGCAACGTACCAGGGCCAAGGTTGTTTTATCCAATCAATAAAATTCATTGGATAAATGTCGTTATAAAATTTTAATTCTTAATCTCCGCTGCCCGGTACATAATGTAAGCCTGGTGTTAAGTAATGCAATAAAACCACTCTTGAATAACGGTAATTAATTGGAGAGCATAATAAAACACCAAAAAGAATTAAGCCAACGTAATACCAAAGGTTTTCATAAATTAATGGTAAGCCCAAAATGTATGATGCCACTCCTATTGTGATAATCTCCGCCACATTCATTGCATAACTCACAAACATAGCCACATAGAAAAAGCCTGGCTCACGTTCAAATTTCAAATTACAATGTGGACAGTTTACATTCGTTTTTTGCAGTTTGAAAGCGTATGCACTTCCTGTAAAAATATCACCTTTTCTACAACGTGGACACTTACACTGAATAAATGCTTGAAATTTAGATAACTCTGCCATAATTCATTTTTATTTAATGACACAAATTTAAGTCCAATTATATGCCTAAATTATGACCTACATCATATTTATAAAACAAGACAATCTACTTACAATCCTTATCAAATGGGTATCAGGCCAATATAGAATTAATAAATCATTGAGAAAATTTTAGTTTTAAATAGACGTAAAATCTATTAAAAATGATGATCGATTTCGATTTTGTGATTTTTTATGATTTTACCCTTTTTAAGCTGTATAATTTGTTTTGCCGCCAGCAGCTTGATCTCTCTGATTACCGTTTCAACTCTTAAACCAGTCATATCCGCCAATTCTTGTCGTGTTACATTTAAGGGCTGTCCTGCAGGAATATCTGCAATCAAGTAGTTAATTATGGTAAGTAAACGATGCTCAGCTTTTTCATTTGCTAATTCTTCTAACATCATTGATTTATAAAAAAGTCTGTTACTCAGCACCTTTATTAAATCCATGCTAAAATTAGTGTCGTTTTTAAGTAGCTCGAAAAATGAGGCTTTATTTACGGCTATAAGTTCCGAATCTGAATTTGTAATGGTGTACGCCAGATATGGCCGATCAATTAATAAAGCAGGCTCGCCAAAATATTGGCCAGTTTTAAAAATCCCCTGTATAAACTCCTTTCCTTCATCGCTCACGGTAACCATTCGTATTTCACCAGCTTTTATGAAGTAAACAAACCTGGGTTGCATACCAGGTTCGTAAATTATTGTATCCTTTAAATATTCTTTAACCTGAAAACCTTGTTCTATTAGTTTTTTAATGTACATATTAGTTCAGGTTATCAGTTAACAAAATCACGCTTAAAAGCAAACTAATTATTTAAAGTTTCTTTCATTAAACGAGTATAAAAATCCTTAAGCGTTAAGCCCATTGCAGCCACTTGTTGCGGAATAAAACTGGTAGCCGTTTGCCCAGGAATGGTATTAATTTCAATAAAATAGAAATCACCTTCATCTCCAGTTAGCATAAAATCAATACGAACCACGCCCCTACAGTTTAATTTTTTATAAACTTCAGCAGCAATTTGCTCTACCCTAGCCTTAGTTTCTTCACGTATTGGTGCTGGTGTTGTTTCTGTAGCGACCCCAGGTGTATATTTTGCTTCAAAATCAAAAAATTCCTTTGCAGTTTCTACTTCAGTTGGAGGTAAAACAACCACTTCACCATCCAATTTAGCTACTCCAACAGTAAATTCTCGACCTTCGATAAATTCTTCTATTAAAATTTGAGTATCCTCATTGAAAGCTTTGGTTAGTGCAGCTTCCAAATCATCGGCATGTGTAACCTTACTCATTCCAATGCTGCTTCCGCCATTATTTGGTTTTACAAAATATGGAAGCTTCAACTCACTTTTAATCTGATTAAGGCTATAGTTTCCGTCTTTAAAAATTTGTACGGATTTAGCCGTATATAAATTATCTATACCTTTTACAATTGCTTTTGTATAACCCTTATTCATTGTTATAGAAGAAGTTATGGCATCACAAGTGGTATACGGGATGTTTAACATATCAAAATAACCTTGCAATTTGCCATCCTCACCTGGAGAACCGTGAATTGCAATAAAAACGCCGTCAAATTTAATTTTTCGACCTTCAAGCGTTAAAGAAAAATCATTCTTATCAATATCTATTTTAACAGAATCCGAAGGTTCATAAAACCAACCTTTATCATTTAGCATTATCTTATATACATCGTACAAATCAGTATCAATATTTTGAGCAATAGTAGCTGCACTTTTTACTGAAATAACCCATTCTCCCGTTGTACCGCCTGTTAATAATGCAATAGTTTTCTTCATGTGGAAAATCCTTAATTATAAATAGAATTGAATTTAAATATATCCTCAAAAATATAAATATCTTTGTGCAATAATTAATTTTGAATGATAGAATTAATAAATAATAAAATTATACGTTCTTATAGATTATGAATGTGCTAATCCAAAAATCATTCATTCAATATTAAAATAACTACATTTGAGTTTGTACGCTTAACCCCAGAATTTAAGATTCATGTCTAAATTTATTGATTATTTAAAAACTAAATCTTTCAGAAACAACATAATAGCAGCTGTTTCTACTGTATTTGTTCTATTGCTTATTGCATTTTTTAGTTTAAGATATTACACCAAACACGGCGAAGGTTTAAATGTGCCCTTAGTAAAAGGGTTATCTTTTGAACAAGCAGTTGCCAAGCTTAAAGATGCTGGTTTAAAATACGAAGTGGATTCTGTTTACATTATGGATCAGCCGCCAGGTTTGGTTATAGATCAGGATCCTGATGCAAATACTTTTGTTAAAGATAACAGAACCATTTACTTAACGATAAATACAGCTAAAACTCCAAATACAAAATTTCCTGATATTGGTTTTAAAACGTTAAGAGAAGCTGTTGCAATTATTGAAAGTGCGAGATTAAAACTCGGTGATACAACTTACAAGCCTGATGTTAGTAAAGATGTTGTTTTGCAAGCTTCGTTTGGTGGGCAGCCAATTCAGGTTGGTCAATCTTTACCAGTAGGCTCACGTATTGATCTTGTTTTAGGCGATGGCCGTGGTAGTGAAGAGGTTGATATTCCCCAATTGATTGGTTTAACCGTAGATGAAGCAAAATTTAGCTTAAAAGGATCTATGCTTTCTTTAGGAAATATTATTTACGAAGGTCAGATTACCGACAGCGCCAATGCCGTAATCACTAAACAAGACCCTATGCCTGCCGATTCTGTAACTAAGGTTACTATTGGCACCAGAATTAACATTACATTATCTAACAAACAACAATAAATACGCATTCATACTCCAATGACTGAAATAGAAAACAAAAAACCCGGAGCAGGTAAAAAAATAGCAATAATAGTAGCTGTTGTAGCCATTTTAATTGCAGGATATTTTGCATTAAACCTGTATAAGGTTTACTTCGCCCCAAACGTAACCGAAAATCAAAAATACCTTTATATTAAAACTGGAAGTGATTACAACAGTTTGCTTGATGTTTTAGATAAAAAGAATATCCTTAAAAACCTGCCTTCTTTTAAGCAAGCAGCAGGAAAAATGAATTTAGCGGAAAATTTAAAGCCTGGTCGTTATCGTTTAAAAAATGGAATGACAAACCGTACATTAATTAATTTAATAAAAGCGGGTAATCAAGATGCCGTTAAATTAAAATTTCAAAATATCCGTAAAAAAGAGAATTTCGCTGCTTATTTAGCTGCCAATTTAGAGCCAGATTCTTTGAGCTTTATCAGTGTACTGGATTCAACAGCGTTGATTAGTAAGTATGGCTTTAATCAGGATAACATTTATGCTATGTTTATTCCAAATACTTATGAAATGTATTGGAATGTTTCTCCAATCGACTTTTTTGAGCGTATGCATAAAGAATACGAGAAGTTTTGGACGCCAGAGCGCAAGCAAAAAGCTGCCAGCTTAAATTTAACACCAATTCAAGTATATACTTTAGCTTCTATTGTAGATGCAGAGGCCCTATATGATAAGGAAATGCCAATTATTGCCGGTTTATATTTAAATCGCTTAAATAAAGGCATTTTGCTACAGGCTGATCCAACGGTAATTTTTGCCAACAATGATTTCACCGTAAAAAGAGTTACAGGAAAATTATTACAAGTACAATCTTTATACAATACCTATAAATATGCAGGTTTGCCTCCAGGCCCAATCATGATGCCTAGTATTAATGCTATTGATGCCGTTTTAAATCGCGACAATAATAAATATATTTATATGTGCGCTAAAGATGATTTTTCGGGCTACCATAATTTTGCAGAAACAAAGGAACAACACGAAATTAATGCAAAAAAATATCGCGAAGCTTTAAATAAAAGAAACATCTTTAAATAATGTTTGTACACGAAACTAAAGTTAAGGTGCGCTATGCTGAAACCGACCAAATGGGTGTGGTTCATCATGCAAATTATGCCCTTTACTATGAAATTGCCAGAACTGAATGTTTTGAGGCTTGCTCCGGCATAACATATGCTTCAATGGAGGCTGATGGAGTAATGCTCCCCATTTTAGAATTACAATCTAAATATTTAAAACCCGCGTTGTATAACCAGGTTTTAACGGTTAAATCTATTGTTAAAGAATTACCAACTGTACGATTAAAAGTTGATTACGAAATTTATAATGAAGATAATCAATTGATAAATATTGGACATACAACCTTGGTTTTTGTAGATAAGGAAACCAGAAAGCCCTGCCATCCGCCACAAAACTTTATGGATGGAGTAAATCAATATTTTATATAAAATTACATGGAATGGTTACACCGGCAATTATTAAAATTTAAGCTCTATTCTACATTTATCGAATGGACTAAAGTTTGCATTTTGCCGGGTTTTAGCCCCTTGCCCCTTTATACTGTTGCTACTTTTTTTTTCAGAGAAATAAAAAAAGAATCACTGGTTAATAAATCCTCTTCGCTGGCCTATAGCTTTATGCTTGCCATTTTCCCGGGGATTATTTTCCTATTTACCCTGATTCCTTTTATTCCTATAAAACACTTCCAAGATCAATTATTAGGCTTAATTGAACTAGTTTTACCCCATAATGCATTCGATGCATTTGAGGCTACGCTAAAAGACATCATTAAGAAGCAAAATAGTCGATTACTATCTTTTGGTTTTCTTTCTGCCTTATTTTTTGCCACAAATGGTGTTAAAAATTTAATGAAAGCGTTTAACAAATCTTCATTGGTTATTGAAACCAGAAGCTGGCTAAAACAGCGATTAATTGCCTTAATTTTAACAACCGTTATTTGCTTTTCGATCATCATATGTATTAGTGCGATGGCGCTTGGCGAAGTTCTATTACGATATATTCAGGATGAATTGCATATTAAGGATAGCTTAGCTGTATATGCTATACAACTCACCCGCTGGACAATTTTAGCTTCCTTATACTTTATAACCATTTCTATCCTGTACAGATATGGCCCTTCGCATGCTAAAAAATGGAAACTTTTTAGCGCCGGTTCTTGGTTGGCAACTATATTAGCCTTTTTAACCATCTGGGGATTTTCATTCTACATCAATAATTTTGGTTCCTACAATAAAGTTTATGGCTCCATTGGTACCCTAATTGTAATTATGATCTGGCTTTATTTAAATTCATTAATCTTATTAATAGGTTTTGAACTTAACGCAAGTGTTGATGTGAGTAAAAGAAGCGTTAAAATCATTCGTCCTAATTTCAATTTATTCAAGAAATCTGCCCGAATTGAAGAGAATTTAAAGAAGGATTAAAATTTTTCTTCCTCTGTGTTAAGCAATTATCAATTTAATATAAAAAAATATAGATCACGGTTTGCAGTTTTGAGCAGAATTTGTACTTTTGCCGATGGAAAGCTGGCAGAGTGGTCGAATGCGGCAGTCTTGAAAACTGTTGACTGTAACAGGTCCGGGGGTTCGAATCCCTCGCTTTCCGCATAAAGTATCAAAGAAGCTGTCTCAAAATAAACGAGGCAGCTTTTTTTGTGTGTAAATAAATCCAGTGTGTTATTTGCTTGTTGCTGGCTAGAAATGTTTATTTCTTCCTCAGTTTGGTAAAAAACAGAAAAAGCAA
>NZ_RQRS01000038.1 GCF_004335085.1 Pedobacter nototheniae
AGCTGCTCTAAAGCTGAATCTTCAAATGCTTTATAATTGAAGTGCTGCTCTTCTTGTTGATCTGACATAATTCCTATGTTTAAAGTTATTAATTTTCTTTTTGACACAGTTTATTGAACAGACCCGAAAGTTCTAAACTATCTACTGCCAATTCAAAACTATCTACTGCAAACTCAATACTGCCAACTGCAAACCATAAACTATCAACTACAAGTTCTAAACTGCCAACTGAAAACTCTAAACTATCTACTGAAAGTTCTAAACTGCCTACTACAAGTTCTAAACTATCTATTGAAAGTTCTAAACTGTCAACTGCCAATTCAAAACTATCTACTGCAAACTCAATACTACCAACTGAAAACCCAAAACTATCAACTGCCAACTCAAAACTATCTACTGAAAGTTCTAAACTGTCAACTACCAATTCAAAACTATCTACTGCAAACTATCAACTGCTGTTTGCCCTGCTACAATAAACATTTCAATAATTAAGCAATACAACAATTAATCAATTTACCTTACTTTTGAAACATGAAATTTCAACGGTTAATCATTTTGGCTTTACTGTTTGCTATTGTTTCTTGTAAACAGGAAGAAGTTGTACATCATTACATCAACTTTAAAAGCACCACAGATTTGTATAAGTTTTTAAACTGGACACCAGAACGTTTCCCGTTAATTAGTGCTCATCGTGGTGGCCCAATGCCTGGTTTCCCAGAAAACTGTATCGAAACTTTTGATAATGCAACAACTTATAATCCCGTAATTATAGAATTTGATATTGCCTACAGCAAAGATTCTGTGATGGTAATTATGCACGATGATAATTTGGATAGAACTTCGACAGGAAAAGGCCCAATTGGAAATTATACCTACGAAGAACTTAAAGCCTTTAACCTAAAAGATGAGGAAGGCAACGAAACTAAATTTAAAATTCCCACTTTGGATAGCGTCTTAAGCTGGTCTAAAGGAAAAGCATTGCTTACCATAGATTTAAAGAAAGGTGTATCTTATGCTAAAGTGATTGAAAAGGTTAGGCAGTATAAGGTAGAAAGCAATTCGATTATTATTACTTATACTGCAAATCAGGCGCAAGAAGTGCATCAGTTGGCACCAGATTTAATGATTTCAGCATCTGTTCAAAAAAAATCAGAGCTTAAACGTTTAAATAGTTTAGGCATTCCAAATAATCGCATTGTAGCATTTGTAGGCGTATCAGCTCCTGATAAAGATTTTTATAAATTCCTTCATAGTAAGGGTATCACTACTATTTTAGGTACAATGGGAAATATTGATAAAAGCGCCAAAGCAAGCCCGGCAAAAATGGTTTATTACCATTTAGTAAATAATGGCGCCGATATTTTATCAGGCGATAACCTTCCGCAAGCATCAGAACAATTAAATAAATTTAGATATAACAAACATATTTCGTCTCCTTTTGTTAATTAAGTTTTAAATACTAATTTTGCGTCCCCTAGCGTAAGTAAGTATACAGTCCCATAATGTTAATATGGCTACAAAGCCATTAATTTAAGCTTACAAATAAACAATTATATACATTACACATTTACATTATGAAAAAACTATTAATTACACTATTAACGGCGTCAGTAGTAACTTTATCAGCAAAAGCTCAAATTTCAAAAGGAGATGTTATGATCGGTGCAAACTTATCAAACATCAATTTTGCTTTAGATAAACCGAATGCTTTCAGTTTAACCATAAATCCAAAAGCTGCTTGGTTTATTCAAGATGGTTTAGCTTTAGGTGGTGATGTTTCTTTCGGAGTAGAAACACCAGGTAAAGGTTTAGGTACAACTATTAATTATGGCATTGGTGCATTGGGTCGTTATTACGGAGCAAAAGGTGCTAACGAATTAGCTAACCACACTCGTTTCTTTGGAGAAGCAACAGTAGGTATCTCTGGTAGAAACTTATCTGGTGGTGGTTCTACAAATGGTTTAGGATTTAGCTTTGGCCCAGGCTTTACTTATTTCGTAACAAGAAATGTTGGTTTAGAAACCTTATTGAAATATCAAGGCGTTGTAGGTTTCGGTAGCAGTGCTTATGCACACAACTTAAACTTAGGTGTTGGTTTCCAAATTTATCTTCCAGGAAGATCAACTGCTAAAAAAGTACAGAAAGATTTTAACTAATTATAGCTTTAATCTATTGTCAAAAAAAGGGTACATCAAACGATGTATCCTTTTTTTATGCCCTAAATAATTGCATATTTGACTGTGAGTATTGTTGTAAAAAATTTATCAAAACATTTTGCCAGCCAAAAGGCGGTAAATGATATTAGTTTTAAGGCAAATCCTGGCCGTATTTTAGGTTTTTTAGGTCCAAATGGCGCAGGTAAATCCACTACCATGAAAATGCTTACCGGTTATTTGGAGCCAACATCCGGAGAAGCAGAAATTTATGGAAAGGATATTTTAACACACGCCATAGCAGCTAAAAAACATATTGGATATCTGCCAGAAAATACGCCACTTTATACAGATATGTACGTAAAAGAATATCTGAATTTTGTTGGCCAAACTTATAAATTAGCTAATTTACCAGCTAGGGTAGAAGAGGTTATTAAACTCGTTGGATTAACACCAGAGCAGCATAAAAAAATTGGAATGCTATCAAAAGGTTATCGCCAAAGGGTAGGATTAGCACAGGCAATTATCCACAATCCTGAAGTTTTAATTCTGGATGAACCCACCTCAGGCCTTGATCCAAATCAATTGGTTGATATTCGTGCGCTAATTAAAACGCTTGGTAAAGATAAAACAGTAATTATTTCTACCCATATTATGCAGGAAGTGGAAGCCATTTGCGATGATATTATCATCATTAGTAAAGGGAAAATTGTGGCTTCTGATTCGCTGCAAGGAATTAAGGAAACCCATCAGGGAATTTCATTAGAAGATATTTTTAGAAAACTTACCGCTTAATCTGAAAAGGATTTATATAAACTTGAAATTCTGCGGAAATATTTTTTAATCTAATCGACAACATAAAACGCTTCTTTAGCTTTTAAAGAGTCTTTTTCCTTTTAAGAAGTATTTTTCATCTGATTATTTTTTAACTATTTATTTAGTTTTGACCTTAATTTTGTAACATTTACAAAAATTAGGTGTCTATTGACCTAACTAAAAAACAATTTTTATTAAAAATCAGATGAAAAAATTAACGTTATCTTTATTAATGTTCGCAGGACTTGGTCTTGCAGCTTCAGCTCAAACTGTTCCAGTTAAATTTGGTGTAAAAGCTGGTGTTACCTTTCCCTCGTTGTCTACGTCAGGTTCTGATGCAGGCGGTGAAACAGCTTTTAACAAAACAGCAACTTCTTTCTATGTTGGTGGTACAGTAGATATTCCTGTAAGTGAAATGTTTTCTGTTCAACCAGGTTTGTCACTAATTGGCAAAGGTGGTAAGGAGGCAAATTTGGCTGGTACTACATTATCAGCTAAGATTAATACAATGTACATTGAAATCCCTGTAAATGCTGTTGTAAGTTTTAAAACAGGTGATGCTGGTAAGATTTTTATTGGCGCTGGTCCTTACTATGCTGTGGCGTTAAGTGGCAAGTTAAAAGTTGGAGATCAATCTGCTGATATTAAATTCGGTAAGTCTGAAAATAACCTAGGTGAAGATGATTTAGGTTTAAGACGAGGAGATTTTGGTGTCAATTTCTTAGGCGGTTTTCAATTAAATAGCGGCCTAAATATCCATGCTGGATATGGCTTAGGTTTAAGCAATATACTTCCTGAAGGAAATGGAAATGTTAAATTAAAAAATAGTGTTATTTCTGTAGGCGTTGGTTTTTCTTTCTAAAAAAAAACTAAAACTTTTAAAAGCCCTGGTCAAAAACCAGGGCTTTTTTTGTGCCTAAAATTTTATTAATTATTATTACGCTTTCAGTTTAAGTAAGTTTACTTTGCAGGAATAATTAATTAACTTCGACCTTTTGATTATCTATGTACGCAGTTTTTAAACGCGAATTATTCAGTTTTTTAAGTTCCATGGTCGCCTATATTACCATAGGCGTTTTCCTGTTGGTTTCTGGTCTTTTATTGTGGTTCTTTCCTGACACTTCAGTTCTAGATTACGGTTATGCTGAGTTAAATGGTTTTTTTAGTTTGGTACCATACCTATTTATGTTTTTAATTCCTGCAATCACCATGAGGTCATTTGCAGAAGAAAAACGTGAAGGCACATATGAACTTCTAATTACAAAGCCCATAACCATATGGCAAATTATTGGAGCCAAATACCTGGCAAGCCTCGTTTTGGTTCTTTTTGCACTAATTCCAACATTAATTTATTATTATTCTGTTTACCAACTTGGATTTCCGACAGGTAATATAGATTCTGGTGCTGTAATTGGCTCATACATTGGTTTGTTTCTTTTGGGCACAGCCTTTACATCTATTGGGATTTTTTCATCAGCGTTAACTAAAAATCAGGTTATTGCCTTTGCAATTTCAGTATTTCTTTGTTTTGTAAGCTTTAGCGGTTTTGATTCCGTAAGTAAAATTATCAGCCTGCAAAATTTCGAAAATATAATTACAGGTTTGGGCATAAATGAACATTACCAATCCATTAGCAGAGGCGTTTTAGATACCCGTGATTTGATTTATTTCATTACGTTTTCTATCCTTTTTTTATCGTTTACCAAATTAGCAACAGGAGGGAAGAAGTAATGAATAGAAATAAATGGGTAAATGTAATCTTTGTTCTTCTTGCGTTAATTGCGCTTAATATTATTGGTCAATATTTTTATCACCGTTTTGATTTTACCGCCGACAAACGGTTTACGCTAAACGATAAGACCAAAAAGATTCTCACCTCTACAAATAAACCAGTTATAGTTACAGTTTTTTTAGATGGAGAATTACCACCAGCTTTTAAACGATTAAAAGCTGCAGTTAAAGATTTGCTTTCTGATTATAAAGCATATTCAAAAACCGATTTAAAAGTAGTTTTTGTTGATCCAATTGCAGGTTTAAATCAGGCAGATCAAGATACTGTAATCAATAATTTATATCAAAACGGAATTGAGGCCACTAGCCTCAGTGTAAAAACAGAAAGCGGCTTAACCCAGAAATTCGTTTTCCCGATGGCGATGATTGAAAGTGATGGAAAACAACTCCCCGTTAAGCTTTTTCAAAACCTTGATGCCAGTCGCAACTACGAAGAAAATATTAATAACGCTATAGAAAATTTAGAGTATATTTTTACCTCAAGTCTTAAAAAGGTAATAACCGGTAAAAATCCTCGTGTTGGATTTACAGAAGCAAATGGCGAATTGTCCGATCTTCAATTAAACGATGCTATTCATACCTTATCAAATAGTTATGAAGTTGGTCGTGTTAACTTAAACACCATTGATAAGGCAGGCTTAGATAAATTAAATCTACTCATTGTTGCTAAACCTACAAAGGCCTTTACAGAAGCAGAAAAGTATAAAATAAATTACTTTGTGATGAATGGTGGGAGAGTAGTTTGGAGTGTAGATCAGGTAAAAGCAGATTTAGATAGCCTTAGAGGAAGCGGCCAACAAATGGTTTTTAATAGTAATTTAAATCTGGATGATATGCTATTTATGTATGGCGCCAGAATTAACTATAATGTAATTGCCGATGCAAACTGTGCCGAAATTCCTGTTGCAACTGGCAGTGTAGGTGGTCAAAGTCAAATACAAATGGTGCCATGGCTATATTATCCTATTTTACTGCCAGATACTGTACAAAGTGTAGTTAAAAATTTAGATGGAATTAAGTCTGAATTTCCAAGTACCGTTGATACCATTGGTGTAAAAGGAATTACTAAATCTTATATTTTAACATCTTCAGCTTTTAATAAAGTATTTGAAGTACCAAAGCTATTCTCTTTGCAAATGGTTGCAGAGCAACCTGATCCAAAAACCTTTCATAGCGTACCAAAGAATGTGGGCTTAATGTTAGAAGGAAATTTCCCTTCAGTTTTTGCCGGCCGACCTTTGCCTACCGAAATTACCGCACCATATACAACAGCAAATGTGGGCAAACCATCAAAAATTATTGTTATTGGCGATGGAGATATCTTTAAAAATCAAGTTGTTGAGAAAGATGGTTCGCCATTACCACTTGGTTATGATAGGTATTCTAAAGTAACTTATGGAAACAAGGCCCTGCTCCTAAATATTGTAGATTACCTTACGGATGAAGATAATTTGATCGCTTTGAGAAATAAAGAGGTTAAAATCAGGCTTTTAGATAAAGCTAAATTAAAGTTGGAGAAGACAAACTGGCAAATGGTTAACATTGTAGCACCATTGCTATTGTTAATATTCTTCGCAATTTTTCAACATTATTACCGTAAGTACAAGTACGCTAAATAATTTTTATATTTTTGAAGAAGACTAAATGATATCATGAGATTTATTGTATCCACATCAACTTTATTAAAACACTTGCAAACTGTAAATGGTGCATCAAGCAGCAGTACAGTTTTACCTATATTGGAAAATTTCCTGTTTGAAATTAAAGATGGCAATTTAACCATATCGGCTACCGATTTGCAAACCAGTATGACAACTTCTCTTCCTGTTGAATCGAAAGAAGAAGGTAAAGTAGCTGTTCCATCAAAAATTTTATTAGATACACTTAAAACCTTACCAGATCAACCAATCGCTTTCAATATTGATGATGCTTCATTTGCTATTGAAATTAGTGCTGGTGATGGTAAATATAAATTAAGCGGAGAAAATGGTGATGATTTTCCTAAAATTCCCGTTGTAGAAAATGCATCTTCAGTAAACTTACCTGCATCAGTTTTAACTGAAGCAATAACAAAAACCATTTTTGCTGTAAGTAATGATGAGTTACGCCCGGCAATGACGGGTGTTTACTGCCAGTTATCTCCTGAACATATTACATTTGTTGCAACAGATGCTCATAAATTGGTGCGTTACCGCCGTATGGATAGCAAAGCGGATAAAGCAACCTCATTCATTTTGCCTAAAAAAGCATTAACGCTTTTAAAAGCAGCATTACCATCTACTGATATAAATGTATCTGTTGATTATAATGCTACGAGTGCTTTCTTTAAATTTGAAAACATAAACCTAGTGTGTCGTTTAATAGACGAGCGCTATCCAGATTATGAGGCAGTAATACCAACTAACAACCCGAATAAATTAATTATTGATAGAGGATTGTTTTTAAACACCTTGCGTAGGGTTGTAATTTTTGCTAATAAAACTACACATCAGGTAAGATTAAAAATTAATGGTAGTGAATTAAATATCTCTTCAGAAGATTTAGATTTTGCTAATGAAGCTCATGAGCGTTTAAGCTGCCAATATGATGGAGAAGACTTAGAAATAGGCTTTAATGCACGTTTCTTGATAGAAATGCTTAGTAATTTAAGCGGTGATGAAGTTACTTTAGAACTTTCAACTCCTAATAGAGCTGGTCTTTTAATTCCTCAAACAAATGATGAAAATGAAGACGTACTTATGTTAGTAATGCCAGTAATGTTAAATAATAGTTATTAGTCTACTAAAAATTTAGTTTATCATAAATAATGGCTTGGTTTTTGACCGAGCCATTATCATTTAAACTAAATCTCCCTAAATATGAACAGCTCTACTAAAAGTTTCCTTATTTTATTATCCTTTACAGCGTTTGCTTTATCATCATGTAAAAAAAATGACCCAGAAGTGGTTGTAAAAGGCGAAGCAAAGGTTAAAATTGTAAATACAGTGCAAATAGAGCCTGCTCAAAGTATTTATGTTGATGACCAAAAAGTAGATATCACATCATTAGCATTTGGAGAAACTAGTGAATATCTAAAAATTTCATCCGGAAATAGAAAAGTTGGTTTTCTTGGAAATACTAATATTGCTACTGAAGCAGTTATTAATTTTATTCCATCTATAACATATACCACGTTTTTAATTAGTGATAGAACAGGAAAAAAAGAAATTTTGAGCTTTGAAGATAATTTAAGCAATACAGAAAGTGGTAAAGCTAAAATTAAACTAATAAATCTTTCCCCATATTTTACAACAGGCATTAGTGTAAGCGTACAAACCGGAACTCAGTTTGTAAATAGTTTAATGTATAAAGAAGCTTCCAACTATTTTACGGTTGATGCTGGCCAAAACTTACGTTTTAATGTTGTAGGCTCAGGAACTATAAAAACTATTGCTGGCACCGATTTACAAGCGGGTAAAATTTATACTATTTGGTTTAGTGGTACAACAATAGCTACTCTTGATGCTCACGTCATTACTGATAATTAATTTCAGTAAACTCAAAAGCTTTCTCCTATCTTTACGTTTTAATAGTAAAGTAAAACCTTTATGAAAAAACAATCTTTTGTTATTGTAAAACTGAGTTTTTTATTCGCATTTATATTAATCTTTAGCTCTTGCATTAAGAATAATGATCTTATTGCTGGCGATGCAAAAATTAAATTTTTCAACTTTGTAAATACAGGTGCAGCAAAAGATTTTTATCTGGATAGCGCAAGGTATGTTATCGGTGTAAGCTATGGTAGCAGTGTTAGTTATACTGTTGTACCAGTTAATAGTTTACAAGGTGGGCAATCTTATAGGTTTATGGTTAAAAACACACAAAAACCAGATTCATTAAAAGGTACAGTTAAACGCATAATTGAAGTAGGGAAAAACTATTCTGCATATTACACAAAAACAAAATTAGTGGCGGGTAAACAAGATTCACTTTTAGTTATTTATGAAGATAATTTAAAGCCTGATCCTGATAAAGCCAAATTGATTTTTTTGAACCTTGGTTACAACTTAAGTAATAAAGTTTACATAAGGGATGAGAATAAAACTTATGAAGCAACTTTGGATTATAATGAAAAAACAGATTATAAGTTTATCACAATTGATCCTAAAGCCGCTAAAATCTATATGAATAACTTGGATTCTACCAAGGTTATTGATACCATTTCTGGTATAAATTTTTCAAAAGGCAAAATTTATACTATCTTAATCGATTCAGATAAAGGAGGTAAATTGCTTAAAAGAGTTTTAGGTAATAATTAATAACAATTACTACTTAAAATTACAGCTTAATTACTTTCGTATTCATACTTTTGCTCAAAATTAGATAACTTGGAATTACTACAACAACTTTTAGATTTTATTCTGCACATTGATGTCCATTTAGCAGAAATTGTTAATGAATATCAAACCTGGACCTACCTGATTCTCTTTCTGATTATTTTTGCCGAAACTGGTTTTGTAGTTACACCATTTTTACCAGGTGATTCATTATTGTTTGCCATGGGTGCATTAATTGCCGGTGAGCACGAAACTGGATTAAATATTTGGGTAATGATGATTATTTTAATTATCGCAGCGATTTTAGGTAATACCGTAAACTATAAACTAGGTAGTGTGTTAGGAGCCGGCGTATTCAAAGAAAACAATAAAATTCTAAAGCTTAAATACTATCATCAATCACACGAGTTTTTTGAAAAACATGGTGGTAAAGCAATCATGTTAAGTCGCTTTTTACCAATTTTTAGAACAATAGCACCTTTTGTTGCAGGTATAGCTAAAATGCCTTTCGGTCGTTTTACTTACTACAATATTATTGGAGGTGTAACCTGGATTGTTGCCTTATTAATTGGTGGGTATTTACTCGGACAAATTCCAGTAATTAAAAACAATTTCGAACTGGTTATTATATTTATTGCTGTAGTTACTTTTGTGCCTGCGGTATGGGCTGCTATAAAAAGTCGCTTAAAACCAAAAGAAGTAGAGAAGATTATTGAACCAGAAAAATAATAGGTTCATATAACATATTTTAAAAGGGTTTCAATTTATTGAAACCCTTTGTTATTTATTGGCTTAGCTAGTAGAAAAAACTAATTTATATTTCCCGACCAATAGGTATATTGTTTTTAAACTTTTTATCTATTTCCTTTTCAGGTATTTCATCTGCAGATAATGCCATAAACTTTAAATTTTTAAGCTCTGGTTGTCCTGCATCTATCCATGCCGAATACCAAAAGGAGCCAATTTCTAATATTGCATTACGCATTTGCTTTTCTACCATGTTATTCATTTTATCGTGATAGGCTTTTGAGTAAGCAACAGAGTATTGCTTTAATATGGTGTTATTTCTTTCGGAGAAACTATATTTTTGATCAGAGGGAAAAGTTTTATTAAGGTCAGCTTCAAACTTTAAAACGGTATCCACAAGATTATGACTACGCTTAATAATTTTCCATGCCTCTTTTAAAGGGTTTTCAATATAAACTGCTCTTCCAACTACATAGTTATATTTTGTAGAAAATAGTTCGGGTAAACGGCTTTCCCAAAAAGCATGAATACCAACTTGGTTGCTCAATTGCCCATTATGATTAGCTGTAGTGTGCAACGGCACATTTGCATCGGCAAGGTAATGACCTAGAAAGGCTGAGTATTTTAATATTTTAAGCGAATCGTGTGTTTTAAAAGCCTTAACCAAGCTGTAATAAGTGCGCTGAATTTGCCATGGGAGAATCCCATCTGCATTTAATTTTTTCTGACCATATTTAACCAATGCATCATTCCATTTTTCGGGTATGCTATCTACATCCTTTTCATAGTTTTCTACATCGAGGTAGTGCCTGGGTGCTTCCAATGTATCCGCATAACGCCTTTTATCGGGATCCACGGCGTGCTCTGTTATGTATTTGATATTCTTTTTGTAAAATGAGAGCATACCAACGGGTAAAGTGAATATAGCGAGATTATTTATTCGTTGGTGGGCGAAAAAACCCCAGGAAGTGCAAAGTAATATTGGGATGATTAACGCAAGATAAATCGTTAATCTTTTCATAAATAAATATACAGAAAATAGTTTGTACACAGATTCCTTTTATTAGAAAAGATTCTGCGTACAAACTATTAGTTAAGCATTTACAAGCCTATTAAAATCTATCTTTTTCATTTGCATAACCTCTTTCATCATGCGTTCAGCTTTTGCTGGGTCAGACATTAATTTACCTAAATTAGCAGGAGCAATTTGCCACGAAACACCAAATTTATCCTTCAACCAACCACAAACACTTTCTTCGCCACCATTTGCAATTAATTTTTCCCAGTAGTAATCTATTTCCTCTTGATTTTCGCACTCAACCATAAATGAAACGGCCTCATCAAACTTAAATTTAGGACCGGCATTTAAGCCCATAAACTTACTTCCATTAATTTCAAAGGTTACAACCATTGGTGTATTGCTTGTAATTTTAGAATCTTTAAAAACTGTACAGTAAAAATCTGCAGCCGCCTTTGCCTGTCCGTCAAACCAAAGGCATGTAGTTATTGGATTTGCCATTTTTTCTTGTTTAAATGTTTTAACTAATTGTTATACAAGTTTAAGCAACACTGCTTAATTTTAAGCGGTTAAAAAGCGACAGATCTAAGGGGCAATTGAGACTACTTAAGGAATTGAATGAGTGAATTTGAATGATTAAATGAGAGAATGATTTTCTTTGCTCTATGCCAACTTCCCTAAGTTCCTAATTCTCTAATTCAAAATTCACTCAATTCTTTAAAAGGGATTAAAATTAATATCGTAAGCGTACGGATCTTTTGTGGGTGGTTCTATTGGTTCAGTTTCATATATCTCTATCTCATCTGCAATGCGAAAGCCAATTTGCATACCAACACTTTGAAACAGTTCTACACAATCTTCAAAAGATTTTACCCACATTTTCATGCCCATAAAAGCATTACCATTCGGGCAGCTAAAGGCTTGTAAATCTGTTACCGTTCCTGCTGCTAAAGCGGTATAATGATTGTATTCTGTTTCGTATCTCCCGTATTTTAACGTTGATTTAGATTTAGTTTTTGATTCTGACATTGTTAAATTTTATCGTACACTCTTTGTTAATTACAGCGTTAAATTAAGTTCTTTTTTGCTTTTAATAAACTTTAAACTTAATTTTTATTGTCTTTAGCTTTAACAATGTACAAGCTATATAAATTTTTAGAAAATAGGGCAAACTTAAAAGTCTTGTTAGTATAAATGTTGAGTTTAAAAGGTGATACGGATTCTCCTTCTCCATGACTGCGATAATAATAATTTTCACCGTTCTTTTCTGTTTCAACTATTATTCCATCTTGTTTTAACTTTAGTTGATCTCCATTAAAAATGAAATCAAAATATAGTGTGCCCACCCAACCTCTTTTAGAAAAACTTGGTGATCCGCCGCCTATTGAATGTTCGTAACTTATGTATTCCTTTTTATCAAAATATTTGATCTGATAATTTTTCTGGTTTTCAGCATCATTATTTTCAGGATCGTCTGATGTATAGTAAAACTCGTTGATTGAAGAATAAACCTTAGGATCGAGATAAGTATAGGTTTTCATTTTTCTGTAGAGTACTGACCATTTTTTATCTTTAAAGTAGAAAACTTTGTTTAATTGCCATTTACCATTTTTTTCATCCGTTTTCTCATCGCCATCATAAAAAATAAATTTAGCATCGGCAGTTATATCATTATAAAAATCTTCAACCTTATCAATGCTCCAGCTCAAGTCTTTATTGATAATATTAATTATTTTGTGAGTTGTATCGCCATTAAGTGGCCAAGTGGTATAGAAATAATTTTTCTCATCGGTAACATTTACAAAGTATTCTCCAAAGAAACCCACATCTCTGTTTGCCCAAACTCTTGGTGCATACAGAGAATCAATTTTATTACCTAAAAAATCTAATTTATAGTAATATTTTCCCGGCTCAAACTCTTTTTCATCACGATCGATAGCAGCTATTACCTGATTATTTATAGAGTTGTAAAGCCTAATTGGGCGGGGAGCAGAATAGTTTTCACTTTTAAACAAGAGGATAGTTTCATACTTCTCTGTTTCAAAATTAGCACTAAAGTATTTGTATGCTTTGTATTCTTCAGGTAGTTCAGCTTGTTTATTCATCAAACTTTTAAGCTTGTTAAAATAAGATTCATAAATAATAAAAGCTGCAATTCCAGTTATTGCCAGAATAATAACAATTAAGAGCGTTTTATTCATAATTGAATTTTTATCGTTGTTGTGTAATCAGACAACGATGTTCGTTAAGCGTTTTAATTTTTAAGCATTTTATAAGAAAACCATCCTAGTAATGCAATAATGGCAGCCATTAATGCCCATAACCAATATTTATTAATAAACAGTGGTTGTTCAATGGAATCGGTATAAAAGGTTTCATTTTTTTCTTCCTTGCCAATAGTAAGGGTTGTTAAATTTGCGGGTATTTTACGCTCAAAATTGGCAATGTCATAAGCGGGAGTAGCAGCTTTATTGTTTTTATAATATAAGGCATAATCGAGCTTAGGATTATCAAAACGGGCAATTAAATCGTATACATTCCCTTTAAGCTCTACAGAATTAAGTATTAAAGGTTTGTTGTCATAATTTTCTATTGTAATTTTTATCTTCGAAGTAATGGAGTTTTTAAAGTTAAAAACTGGGTTCTCCAATGAGCTAATAATCCCTTCGTAAACATTGGTGTAATTATACTTAATGCCTTTATCTGTTTTAAAGCTATCAGTTGCAAGCTCAATTTTAATAGGGCGATAAAAATCGAAATCGCTTTGAGTATTTACTTTAATATAGGAAAGCGGCACAGCATTTGGCAAAGTAACTTCTATTGTGCTTTGCTTGGTTTTGCTGTTGTTTTTTAATTGGTAGCCGGTATACTTTATATCCTGATAAGTACCTTTTACGGTATCGATTAGCAAAGTTTTGGCAGATAATAGGGTGGGTTGCTCACTGCTTTTAAGTTGCACACGGAAATAAGAATAAGCCGCATCTGTAAAGTTGAGCTTGGTAAACTGATAATCAGTATCCTTATTTTTAATGGATAGAATGCGGTAATCCTTTAAAATTGTAAACCATTCAGTACCGTTGTTGCTGCCTTCTAAAGTTGCTTTCCAATCGAAATTATTTTGTTTAAAGTTTAAATCTATCTGATTAATTGTACTCGTTTTAGCTGCTTGAAGTGTAAAGTAATAACCGTTTTGATTGTGACTTTGATTTATCAGTTTAAAAGGAATTTCTTTCTGGCTGGTTTGGTTTGATCGTTGTTTAAGCAAATAAGGAACTTCAAGCGTATCTTTTCCATTGAAGCCATAAATCCTGATGTCTTCAAAATCTGGTTCTAAGTTTTTAAAAATCTGCGCAGGTAACTCTATATTATGCCAGGTACTATTAATACCTTTTAAATTCCTCTTATATTGATATTGGTTAATTTGTGCTTTTAAAACACCAGTGAAAAGCAATAAAGGGAGAAGCAGCTTAATTTTCGGTTTTAACATCATCAATAATTAAATGTTTGTACTTATTGTAAAGGAATGAAATAATTAGGAGCAATACGCCTAACGATACAAAAACAATGGTTTTGGCAATGGTATTCAGATAAGAAATATCATAAATGAACAATTTAATTAATGTGAAACCAAATAAAACGATGGCACTAATACGGAGGTGCTTTTTGTTTTTCCATAAGCCTACACTAATCAAAAATAGTGCATAAATGCCCCATAAGATGCTTAAACCAAGTTTATGACCACTATCTTGTTTATATAATTCTAATATATTTATTAACTCACTGCTAACAATCCATAATAAAGAAATATAGAAAAGGTAATCGAATGCTATTTTGAAGTTTTTCTTTAACAAATCTGTTCTACTTAAATAATAACATGCAGCTATAAGTACCGCAAAAAATGCTATAGAAATATATCTTATAATAATATTAATGATTGGAATGGTGAAATATTGATCACTTTGCACTTTAAAGGCATATCTCAACTCACTTAAGTTCCATAAGCCATGTGTTAAAAACATTAACACTACAATTAAATTAATTACGATAGTAGTAATCGTTAAAGCTTGGTTTTTTATCTTCTTAAGATTTAACCAAGTAAGTGCCGATGCAAAAAATAGGGTGTAAACATATACCCAGCTTGTTTTTAGCGCTAAAATATTATAATTATATCTATACAACTCGTATTGTGTTTTAGCGCCTGGGTTGGTGTTTATTCTTGTAGCTTGATATAAGCTATTAAAATAACGTTCAATTTCTAGCTTAAAGGTAATGTAGGTTACCAATAACAAAATGGATGGGATGATATAATCTAAAACTTGCTTAACCCAAAGCCACCTTTCGGGGTTTTCATTCTGCTTTTTATTAATAATTTGCACCCAGCTAAATGCCCCAATAAAAATAGCTGCTGTTAAAAAGCCTGTATTTAAAAATGGAGTTGAAATTGCAAACCCATTATTGTAATCATAATAGTTGCTATTGCCGCCAAGACTCCAATCCTGGAGCAAGCTAAAAAATGCTAAAAAGATCAGTGGGAAGGATAGTTTCTCATAAATGGCAATGTTTTTAATTCTTCCTAAATAAAATAATATTGCGGCTTCTATTGTCCAAAAAATAGTTACCCAACCGCCATTTAACTGTACAGGTACAGCCATAGTAATAAAAGTGATAACCATGGCTAATATTAAATAAAACAGATTTTTATCTGCCAATTGCCTTTTGTAAATAACAAGGCTTACTACAAAGTGGATAATGGCATTAGCAAGGGTAAATAAACCTAATAATTGTACTCCAGTTTTTTCTGTTTGTAAAATATAGTAACCAATACCATAATAAATAAAGGAATTTAATAGAAGCAAAATGACATCTGTAAAGTCAAACTGTTCTTTTTTACTCACTTTATAGGCGAGGTTGGTCGTGTAGAAAATTAAGAAAAATAGGGTGCTAAAAACAAGTGCAATGGTATAATGCTGTAAAACATTGAAAGAATCCATTAGCCACGAGCCGAAAATGAGCCAGCTTAAACCGAAAGAAACGTAAAACAATGGTTTCCAATATTTTTTAAAGCTTAATATTAATATGCCAATGTTAATGATTGCCATATAGCTGAATAGTATAACTACTTTTCCAGATCCATCACTAAGTAAAAATGGAACGGCGTAAGCACCAACTAACCCAATATGTGCAATAACTTGCTTATTATATTTTATGGCAGCTATAACGGTAAAGGAGGTAAAAACAACCATTAACAAAAAGGCGAGGGCTTGCGGTATGAGTGCATAAAAACCATATGCGGCATAGGTAATAAAATACATAATGGCAATGGCTCCACTAACCAATACGGCAGAAAAGTTTTCGTATTTTTCTTTAAGCTTAATTGCAAAGGCCATTAAACCTGCACCAACGGCATAGCCCAAAATAATGCGGGTTAAAGGGCTAATCATGTCATGATCTATAGCATATTTAGCCCCAATAGCAACACCAATAATTAGAATTAGAATCCCAATTTTACTGATTAGGTTTTCGCCAATAAATTTTTCAAAATCTGATTTACCAATATTTTCCCTTTTAAAATTATCAGTAAAATTTCCTGCATTTGGTGTTCTCTGAAATCGTGGCTGAGGTACAGGAGCAGGAATACTTTGATTACTGTAAACAGGAGGTGTATTTTTTGGTGGGAAAATAACAGGCTTTTCTTCCACTTTTATATTAGAAATCGGTATTTCTGGTGTAGCATTTGGAAACTGAAGTTGCCTTACTTCTTTTCGCAAAGCGATAATTTCGGCTTCGAAATCCTGCTGTCTGAGTAATAAGTTTTCCAGCTTAACTAAAAGCAGGTTCAACTGATCGGATTTATCCATTCTGATAATTTAGGTAGAGCTTTTAAATTTTATATTACTAAATATAAGAATCAATTTTTATAAGCTTAACAAATTATGTGCTGGATTGTGTTTGTGTAAAGAAATCTATTGTTGAAGAATGTTCGGTCTTTTAAATTCCATTCTGATTTTGACCTATAAAAATGAACCGAGCTTTTTGTTAACTGAATGCTTTTTTTCGTTCTGGGGATTATTATATCAGGACTGAAATAATTTTCATCAAAAGGGTTTTTTATTTTTCAGTTCTTCCAAATGTTTTTTAAATAGCAAACCAAACAAGGTTCATTATTTGGCTATTCTTCAAGTTTTAGCATGATATGGGTATTCATAATTTTAATTCCATTTAATGTTTCTAAAATCTCAACCTGTGCATTAATAACTTTTCCGCAGTGTTTATCCAATTCATAAAGGGCTACAATTTCAAAGGTATATTTATGGGGTTGGTTAGGGTTACTTTGCTCAAATACAGTTATAGCCGTTTGATTTTCTATATGGCCTTTTAACCTTAAATGGATG
Organism: Pedobacter nototheniae; assembly: GCF_004335085.1. GTDB lineage: Bacteria > Bacteroidota > Bacteroidia > Sphingobacteriales > Sphingobacteriaceae > Pedobacter > Pedobacter nototheniae. Next base: position 17,234 of record NZ_RQRS01000038.1, read on the forward strand.
CTATTATCTTTTTCTTTAAACGACACTCCCTTCATGTGGTATTTAATAGCCAGCTGAGGAATAAACTTTGATTTATAACAATTTTCTTTCGTTTTTGATAAGCGACCATCATATATGTAATGGTTAAAGTGATAACACTCTGGCAGCATGAGCAAGTATTGCCAATTATTGTTTAAGGTTTTATGCATAATGGGCAGCCCTTTTTCATAAGCATAAATAAAACCAATGCGTTCGTTTGCCGTACTAAATAGAGTAGGGATAACTGTTTTCTTTGCTTGTTCCCACTCTTTAATGAGGCTGTTTAAATTGCGAACCGTCATTATTTCTCCCTTAAGATTTCTGGTTATCTTAAAGCAGACATGTATTTTGTTTAAAGCAGTTATATCATTCAAAGAATCTTTAAGTAATTCATTTTCAGTAGAAATGGTTGTGTCTCTAATTGTGATCGTATTCAGAATCTCACGATTGGATACTTCTTGTTGCACATCGTAATTACACTCCATTTTATAACCCACTAAATCGCTGGTGTGAAGATCCAAAACGCTTTGTGTATTAACCACGAGATTATATAAGCCCTTAAAATTTTTGAGCGTCAATAACTCTTTATTATAAGCATTGTCAGAAAAAATAGAACTTAAAAACATATTTAATATTATTTACAAAAACAGATCGTTTCCACAGTATATTATTCTCCTTTAAATACCTCATCAAATTCTCCAGGTTGCCAGCGTTTCATTTTAAGTAAACCTTCCCAATCTCCAAATTCAGGTGTATCTTCCCAATTGTTTTCTACATTAAGTGGGCGTTTACTCGTCCATATACATTCTTCAGTTGCGCCCTTTTCACGTTCTATAACCTCAACATTACCATTGGTTTCAAAGGTATAAATCCAGGCTTTTGTGTCGTCATCATCGCCACCTTTCCCCTCTATAAAATCCCAAAACATCATGCCGATGCAGAAATATTTGCCGTTTTCCTGTTTCCTAAATACGTAATACATAAACAATCGCTGATATTCATCAAGAAAAAACACGGTTATATCTTTTATAACATCCAGTTCTAAACCACAATCAATATTTTCTGCATCCCTAGGCTTGCAGACAGAAAAAGGTAAATCATTTGCATAGGCGTGTTTGGCCCATTCTTCTGTACTGGTGCAGGTTTTTAAAAATTTTTTGGCTGCTTTTGCCTCTTCAGCTCTTTCAGGTGGCAGGTGCATATTATTGCTGTAATAAAAAAGAGTATTTTCATCCCCATGAAGTTCTCTTCTACCTCTGGACCAATATTGATATAAGTACTTTTCCATTTTACCAAAATTTTGTTTTATTATAGGCTTCTAAAGCCTCGCCAGATATTTCTCTAATTTCTAATACTTTTCCATTGGCGAGATGAACTTGCGATAAAGCATAAACTTTACTCATTGCTTTATCAAATTAATTCTTATTCCAATTGGGTGGGAGCCATCGGTTGTTTGAATCGTCATCGCTCGAAATCTTTTTTTTATCAGTTGGTTCTATATCACAATTCGAAATTTGAAATTGCTTTATTACTGTTAATACACCTTCAGAAACATTCAACATCATTGTATTTTTTGAAAACCAAAAATCATCTTTTGGAAATTCGCCAGTAATGTTTAGCCACTTGAAGACTGGCAAAGCCTTATTGGGATACATCTCTTCAAATTTATCTGATTTGGAAACTTTACAATCCAATAATTCATAGCCTGTCAGTTTCGTTTTTCGTATTACTTCGCCTAATTTTTTGGTTATAATAAAATGCCCCCCCTTTGTAAGAAAATCATCGCCTAACCAGCCATCAAACTCGTAATGCATACCTGTAATCTTTATTGGTCTCGCAGTAACATCTATTATACAATCTTCATTAATAGTTCCTGCTACTTCAGGATATAATTCATAATATTTCATCCTCAGAAACTTTTTATTATAAGGGTTGTCAAAAAACAGATCGTTTCCACAGTATATTATTCTCCTTTAAATACCTCATCAAATTCTCCGGGTTGCCAGCGTTTCATTTTAAGTAAACCCTCCCAATCTCCAAATTCAGGGGCATCTTCCCAATTGTTTTCTACATTAAGCGGGCGTTTGCTCGTCCATATACATTCTTCAGTTGCACCCGTTTCACGTTCTATAACCTCAACATTGCCATTGGTTTCAAAGGTATAAATCCAGGCTTTTGTGTCGTCATCATCACCACCTTTCCCCTCCATAAAATCCCAAAACATCATACCAACGCAAAAATATTTGCCGTTTTCCTGTTTATTAAACACATAAAACATAAATACCCTTTCATATTCATCTAAAAAAGAAACCGAAATACTATCTTTTCGGAATTCTTTTCTAATATAACTCTCCACATGCCCACTGTTCATTTTACAAATACAATAAGGGAAATCATTTGCATAGGCATATTTAACCCATTCTTCTGTACTGGTGCAGGTTTTTAAAAATTTCTTGGCTGCTTTCGCCTCCTCAGCTCTTTCAGCTGGCAGATACATAGTTCTACTGTAAAACAGGAGAGTGCCTTCTTCAGACACCAATTTTCGTTTACCTCTGTCCCAATCTCTATATGTGTATATATTCATAATTACCAAAATTTTGTATTATTATATGTCTCTAAAGCCTCACCAGATATTTCTCTAATTTCTACTTTTGCTTCTTCTGCATATTTTGCTACATCAGCAGGTATTCCCTTTGCCTGAGGAGGAATTTCTAATATTTTTTTCAACTCTGATGTTGATACCTGCTCTTTCAATTTACTGCTTTTTGTCATTTGATCTGCGTATTTTTTCCATATTTCGTCTATATAACCTTTTGCTGTATCATAATTAATTTCACTTAGCTGTGTAAATTTATGCGATATAATTTCTTTACCCGCAACCATTGCATCTAATACTTTTCCATTGGCGAGATGAACTTGCGATAAAGCATAAACTTTACTCATTGCTTTATCAAAAAGCTGTCCGTTTAAAATATTTTTGGCCCATTGTACGCCTGCTTTAGCCAACTGGTATAAGCAGGCACCATTATGTACCAGTAACCACAGCAGGCCAATAAAAAACGTATGCCAACCTTGTACTTCAATATTATAAACGGTAGTTCGTTTATAGGGCTGTTCATTATCACAATTGCTATCGGTGGGCTGTAGGGCTTCATCAAATTTATAAATTACATTTTGTACTATAGCGGCTTTCCCATTAAACAATTGTATGGTATCGCCTTGCTGTAATAATCCGGCTTCTTTCCATTGGCTATTGGCATAAAATGGATGCTCTGGAGTCGTGCTTATTACTTCGCCATCTACAGTAAGTTCTACAATGGTATCGGTTTCGTGCTCAAATACATTTAATATAGGTTGTAATCCAGTTTCGCCGGTTTCTTCGTTGAAAGCCCATACTTCATCGCCGCTTACTAAATCTTCAATATTTTTGGGTCCGTACCTAGTTTGTACAAATGTGCCTGCGGCAAAACAAGCTTTGGCTATACACAAACCAAATTTTTCTATAGAAAACTTCGCTATTCCTGTTCCCAACTTTTTGGCAAGTGCTATGGCGGTTTCTTTAGCAGCTATTATTGCAGCTATTTTTTTTAAAGCCATTTTCCCTCCGGCTTCTGCCAAGCCTTTTGCTCCGCCTTTTACAGCACCAATTACCAATTCATCAGCACCAAGGGTAATAATATCCAGGGCAACTAAACCTAAATTTCCGGCGGCTTTCCAATAATGTTTGGTTTGAATGCAGTGTATATAATCGCGACCACTGCCCCATACGGGGATAAAACCTTCCCAAAAACCGCTTTCACCTACAGATGCTCTTTCCAAATCATATTCATCCGATGCTTCATTTGCCGCTTTATTGGCTTCGTTAATGGCTTCTATTGATTCAGGCGGAAGGCAATCTCTAAGCTTAAGTTGTCCGCTGGTAATAAACTCTATTTTACTCGTAGGATCAACGCCACAACTTAGGCAGCTTGTCGCAATTAGCGGATGTGCCCCATTTACTTTTACCTGCTCATAAGTTCCTGTCCACTGTATTGGCATGGGGTTACAGGGTTTCTGGGTGGTTGCACACATACCATAATTCGAAATATTAACCATATAGGTTTTATCCAGTTCGGTAGCCACCAATTGCTTTTGGATGTGTGTATTGGTATTGGAGGTTACCATAATTGGCATTACACCCAAACCTTTATTGCAATGCGTTAATGCCCCTGCAACAATATATTCTAGATCTTCCATGTTGTTTAATTGTAACTGGGACTAAAATATTTGTGTGTCTTTTGAGGTAATTAATATCTGTGTTCCGGCATCAGCATTTATATTTCCTGCGCCGTGGAGCACCACATCTTTTGCGTTTGCCGTAATGTTAACACTATCTTCAAGGCTTTGCAATACGGTATTTTTTTGTGCCTTTACTACAATCATACCGCCACCACCTTCTTTGTTGGTACTGGTATTCAGGTTTATATTGCAAGCGTTCAGTTCTATATTATTTCCAGCATTTATACTAATATTATTGCTCGCTTCAAGATCAATATCCTTAGAAACAACATTAATTTTTGAAGCCGACTTTATACTTATTTCGCCATTGCCATGCAGCCGTACAATATTGCCTTTTTTATCCTTTATTGTTATCCCTCCACCATCATTAAGCCTTATGCTATGCCCGCTTTTTGTTGCTATATTTTTTATATTGTTATGTTTGCCTCCTCCAGCAGCTATTTTTCCATGAAAAGCAGAACCTGTAACAAACGGCCTGTCGGGGTTCCCGTTTTCAAAATCAACCATTACCTGGTCATTTATTTCAGGAACGAATACAAAACCCCTGTTTTGCCCAACCAGATTACTGCTTCCAGCATCAGGACTTAAAACCCTGATCC
>NZ_RQRS01000039.1 GCF_004335085.1 Pedobacter nototheniae
CTAGACAACTCTACAGCCATCTTTTTGAATTCATCATCAAATACCCTGTGTTTCATATTAGTCAAATTTAAAATTACTCCTTTAAATCTGCGAGATAAATGTCTCTACTCAAAGGTAGCAACTCCATACCGCTATACGGCTTTTTATGGAAGAATCAATTATAATTTTGCGGATAAGTACCTCATCAACCTGACGGGAAGACGTGATGGATCGAGCAGGTTCGGACCAGGAAAGCGTTTTGCAAACTTTGGCGCCCTTGGAACGGCATGGATATTTACAGGGGAGGATTATATTAGGGAAAAACTATCCTGGCTTAGTTTCGGGAAGATAAGGGCCAGCTACGGCACAACAGGTAATGACCAGATTGGGAACTATAAGTTCTTGGATACCTGGACGAATTCCAGCCTGCCTTACCAGGGAAATGCCGGGCTCCAGCCTTCGAGCCTGTATAATGCGGATTTTTCCTGGGAGACAAACCATAAAGCTGAAGTGGCATTGGAGCTAGGTGTGCTGAAAAACCGGATCATGCTTAGCGCGGCATACTTTGTAAACCGTAGCGGAAACCAGCTGATCAATTATCAGCTGCCCATACAAACAGGCTTTACCTCGATTCTAAGAAACTTCGATGCTGTGGTGGAGAATTCAGGCCTGGAAATCAGTCTTGAAAGTACCTACTTTCTGAGTGGCGCTTTTAAATGGACCTCTAATGCAAACCTGAGCATTCCCAAAAACAAACTTGTTAAATTCAGTGGCCTCGATCGCTCCAGCTATGCCAATACCTATATCATCGGCGAACCACTTTCGACAAAAAGAGTGCTCGAATACCTTGGGGTAGATCCATCAACAGGAATTTACTCCTTTCGGGATGTAAACGGCGATGGCTTATATGACGCTTCTGATAGAATTCTGATAAGAAATACTCAGCCTGATTTCTATGGAGGCCTTCAGAACAGCTTTTCCTATAAAAATATCAAGCTGGACATTTTCCTGGAATTCAGAAAACAGATCGGATATAACTACTTATATACCCAATCGACCTTCATCCCGGGCTACTTTTATTTCAACCAGCCCACTATTGTACTGGATCGGTGGCAAGCTGTTGGAGGCCTTGCAGATATTCAGCGTTTCGTAGCCTCTGGCAGCAGCGCTGCTTATGCGCCGGCGGGAAGTTATTTACCGGCTTCAAGTGCAGTATTTAGTGACGCATCATTTATCAGGCTCAAAAATGTTTCTCTGAACTATGCCTTTACGGAGCGATGGGTGAAAAAGCTCAAACTTCAACAGCTAAGTATATACGTTCATGGTCAGAATTTACTAACCATAACAGGATATAAAGGAGCAGACCCGGAAAGCCAGAATCTGTTTGTGTTGCCACCCTTAAGGACAATAACCGCTGGTTTACAATTAACGCTATAATTATGAAAACAACAGTAATTAAAACAAACCCAGGACCTATTTCCCATCTTAAGCGCTTGCTTCTTGGGAGCCTGCTATTATCAGCTTTTTTATGGAGTGCATGTGAAAAGCTAATTGAGGTACCAAAGGCAGGAAATCTGATCCTGAGCAAAGATGTATTCTCTGGGAATGAGACCGCAACATCAGCAGTGATGGGGCTCTATAGCAAGATGGTGACGCTAAACCTGAGCATGAGTAATGGCGGGCTGAGCGTATATTCCGGCTTGTCGGCGGATGAACTGTTCAATCCTGCGCCAAGCAGTAGTTATGATCCTTTTTCGGGTAATATGCTGCTTTCTTCAAACGGGATAATCAGCAATAACATCTGGAGCACGGCATACCGCAACATTTACCACGCAAATGCCATTCTGGAAGGACTGACTGCCTCAAACTCATTAAGTACAGCAACAAAAAAACAGTTAACCGGTGAAACCCTTACCATTCGGGCATTTTATTTATTTTACCTGGTTAATCTTTTTGGTGATATCCCTCTTACGCTCACAAGCGACTTTGAGCAGAACGCAGTGATGCCACGAACGTCATCAGCCATCGTTTACGCCCAGATTGTTAAAGACCTTGAGGAAGCTAAAGTTCTCCTAACTGCAAATTACCCGAGTAGTGCAAAAGCAAGGCCCAATCTATTCGCGGCCAGAGCACTTTTGGCCCGGGTTTATCTTTACAGCCAGCGATGGGCTGAGGCAGAGGCAGAAGCATCAGCGGTAATATCTTCCGGTTTATATAACATGGAGCCGGACCTGAACAAAACCTTTCTGAACACCTCAAATGAAACCATCTGGCAGTTGGTAAGGGAAACGGCTAACACCGCGGAAGCAGCCGTTTTCCTCCCGTCTTCCGGTACAATTGTTCCTCCTCTTGTGATCAGGGATAACCTGCTAAATGAATTTGAGCCAGGAGATCTTCGAAAAAGCAGGTGGTTGTCCAGCAATATTGTCAATGGTGTAAGTTATAGCTATCCATACAAATATAAGATTAGGGCCAACTCCACGGTAAGTGAAAGTCTTATTATCCTGCGCCTGGCTGAGCAGTACCTGATTAGAGCGGAAGCGCGTATAGCTCAGGACAACCTTAATGGGGCGGTTTCGGATCTGAATGTGGTTCGAACCAGAGCTAGGGCAGCAGCAACACCTGCCATAACAAATCCACTCCCAAACCTTTCTAATATACTGACTAAAGCGGAGCTGACTGAAGCGATATATCATGAACGTCAGAGCGAACTCTTTTGTGAGTGGGGCCATCGATGGCTTGATTTGAAAAGAAGCGGTAGGGCTGACCAAAAACTTATTAGCCTGAAGCCAACCTGGAAACCTTTCATGTCATTATATCCCATTCCTTTTTCAGAAACACAGACCAATATTTTTTTAACCCAAAATCCAGGATATGCAAATTAGACAATTTAACATAGCTAAAACCCAACATTTAATTCTCCTAATTTTAATGTTGATTTTCTTTCCACTGTTAGGTATGGCCCAGGCCGCTTTAAAAAAAGGCGAACAGATTCCGAATATCGTGCTTCAAAATATTTATAACTACCCTAAGAAAGGGTTTGACCTTGGCAAGATTAGAGGAAAGTTGATCATATTCGATTTTTGGAGCCCAAGCTGCATTTCCTGTTTAAAGTCGTTCCCAAAAATAGATTCATTGCAGCGACTTTTCGCAGATGAGGTAACGATTGTGCTGGTTAACAAGGAAAGTCTTGATTCAACAAGAAGGTTTTTTGAGACCCGCAAATTTCTTTTCAGGCCACACATTCCATTTGTAACCGGTGATGTCACGATCAACAAATTATTCCCGAATCGCGCTAATCCTGCCTATGCGTGGATAGACGGAGAAGGGAAATTTCACCAGATGACCAATGAGCTTACGGCAGCATCCATTCGTCGATTCCTAGCCGGAAACAAGGTAAATTTAGAGGATTACAGGGAAAGGCGTAAATACTTAACATCTCTATTTGACAGGGAATATGAGCCTAGCGTAATTAGCTATTCCTATCTTTCAAAAGCGATTCCAGGGGTGAATTTAAATGGATCGATAGGAAAGAATGGGTTATCATTCCATAACTATGACCTCATGAATTTATACAGGGAAGCTTTCGGGGAACAGGGGAAATACGATTTTTCCAAGAAATGGAACATTGTATTGGATGTGAACGATACTCAACGGTTTATTTCACCTAAAGAGGAAGAACTGGCTCACGATTGGAAGAGAAAAAATCTATACAACTATGCACTGCTGTTGCCGGAAAATATGGCCGAAGAAAGGTTCATTATGATGCGTTCAGATCTGAAGCGATATCCTGGATTTGATGCAAGAGTAGAAAAAAAATTGATTAGTAGTATGATTTTAGTAAAGGTAGGAAGCATGGATAAGCTAAAGTCTCAGAAAACAGGGCCTTCAAATTTTAGGATGTCTGATATCCGGACCAGTCAAATTGATTCGGTTAGGAGACTGATCAACCGTCCTTTTAAGACTTTTTCAAATATTTTAAGTTCCTGGGTAGCGCTTAGACTAGAAAAGCCATTTGTGGACGAAACCGGTTATTCAGGAAACATAGACATTGAATTAAACGGAAATGCTGTTGATAGTTTTAATCTGGGAAAAATCAGAGCACAGTTAAAGCAATATGGGCTCGACCTTGTTGAACAGAAAAGGCCAATTGATGTCCTGGTAATAAGGGAAAAAAAGGGGTGGTGAAGGAATAACCATCCATTACCACCCCTTAATCATTAATTACTGAACCTTACGCGATGGTCGTTGTCCGCTGGAGCGGGAGCGATATCATCAATCGTCTGAACAGTTTCGTAGCCTCTGATACAATCAGCAGCAGTCTGATCCTCACAAGAGGTAAGGGGATTGCTGCCACCAGGCATAGAATCATCCTTTGTCTGAGGGGTGCTGTTAAGCTGCGTCTGTAATGTACCCGAAGAACTGATCTGATACCAGTACAGATTTGGCTGTACTTTCTTGTTATTGGCACTACTATCCGATGGTTTAAATGCAAAAGTCAAACCCATGATTGCTATAAGAGCAAATGTAAACATAGCTCCAAGCCATGTTTTTTTAGTATTAAATGATTTGGTATACATACCGATATTGTTTAAATTTAAAATGATTTAATTATGGTCGCCCTTGTGGCGGGCATTCCGAAAAGGACTGTTCAGCTTTGGACAGCCTTTTTCCTTTTATCAGGCCTCACGGCCTCGCCGGGAACAGCGCATATTTGCGAACATGTGGAAAATAAACAACTACTCTCTTTTTGGCGTGGGATATATTGGGCTCATTTAACGCAGGTGAACCTAATTTTACCTCTACATTAGCTAAACGTTTCTTAATCATTTTAAGGATTAGCGTTGTAAGCACAGAAAGGCCGGTTCGGAAAATTATTTCCGGTATCCGTTCAATCCATATAGCTACCCTTAAAGTTTTCATAATTCCTGTTTTTGCCTAACATTACCCTTTTGCAACAACCTGGCTGTTGCATGCCCATTCTAAAAATATACGCGCTTATCGCTGCGCCTGCGTCCCCTGTATAAAGTCCGGTCAAAACTTACGAGCACCTGCCGGTTTTCGCACCAATAACCTAATCAACTTCTGGGCAGATTATCTTAGCGCTTTCTACTTAACGCCCGGGAAGAGCGGTTGAAAACAGGTGCTACCCACCATATTTCAATATTTTTTCCCAAATCAATCGGGCCTGTTTTCTTTATTGGGACGCCGTCTTTTCTCTTGCTCAAGCTTTTTGAGGAGCTCTTCCCTCTTAGCGGCACAAATAATGACACTTTCACGCTCCCGTTGATAGTGCATGACCTGTGTATTGCCTTGACGGGCCAGGGTTTCCAGTCGCAGGTCTGTTATCTGATCCTCGCATGTGCAATTTTTCTGAGGAAATAGTGCTGCCAGTCCAACGCCAATGACAACTGCGATAATGCCAAAAAGGCTTTGATAAACTTCTCCCCGTTCCGGCTTTTTAAATCTCATCCAAAGAAATTTATACTCTTTTTTTTCAGGGCCTGACGGCTGTTCATTAAAATCATTGTTCATTGCCTATCGGATTGCTTGAATAAATTTAGGCCTATCCTTTCAGAAAAATAGAGGCAAAAAGGACGTTTTTCCGTCAACTGCACTAATTTCGGTGGTGAACTGTCACTCACTTTGATGAATTGCCCCCAATGACTGGCCAATAAAATGGTCTTTTTGTATTTTTATGAAACTAATAAGGCAGTTTATGCATAGCAAGAAATCAGATGGCAAAAATCTTCCGGATTATTTCAGCTTTGGCTGGATGATGCTGATCTCGCTATGCATAACGCTTTGTTTAAACTGGCCAACTATGAACTCACGGTTTTGGCATACCTTAACCCAAGATTGGTATCACATTGCATGTGCGAATACATTTGCAACCGTTTTCATCATGATAACCTTTACCAATATGTTCACAAGTTATCTGGATTCAAAGTGGCTCTGGGAGAAAGATTTATGGAAAAGGCTTGTTTTTCAGATTCTATTAGGATTTATGGCACCTATACTGATCTGTTATTTTTTCAGTTGGGTTTCTTTTTATTTCCTCAACGTCAATATCAGCTCAACAAGGTATATCCGGAATATGTCCAGCTTACTTGTACTCATTTGTATCATGATCAATCTCCTGCATATGGTCTATTATTATATCTATAGATCTTCGGAATGGCTAAATAGTACGGCTGGAAAACCAAAACCAGCGCCGGTTTTGTATCTATTTATCCCTGATGGGAAGGGAGAGAAGAAAATTTCAACCGCAGCTATTGCCTATATTTATGTAGAAAATGGGACAACCTATATCCAGCATCATAATAGTGATCTTGATGTGTGTTTTATAGCTTTAGACAGTCTCTATAAAAAACTAGACGAAGCATCTTTTTTCAAAGCAACAAGAAGTTATATTGTCTCATCTGCGGCAGTAGAAGGTTATGTAAAGATTCCACACAAAGGCCTTAAAGTAAGATTACAACCAGAAACCCCAGAACCTATAAATGTCAGCCGTTCAAAAGCCCCTCTATTTATAGACTGGTTAAAAACAGACTCTTAGTAAAGTTTGCGAGGGATTCATGACAACTTTACGGAAACCCGTAATGATGTCTTTTTAGTTTCTCCTACCTTGGCTCACGTTAATTCAAATCAAAAATATGAGCACAATTTTTAAAAAATCAGTAATGTCTACCGCACTAGTTATTTTAGCGGTGATGATACACAGCTCCTGCAAGAAAGCAGCGCAGGAAACTGTAAAGGAGCAGGAGCAAGTTCCGGTAGCTTTTTCTTATGAAGTAACCTGTGATTACTGTAACATTTCCTATATCGATGCAAGCAATCAGACTAAAACGGTAACGAGCAACATAGGCAAATGGACTTATAAAATCGAGAAAAAGATTTCCTTTGACTTGAAGTTAAGCGTTTCATCAATCATTTCAAGTTATCAGACCATCCAGGCTTATATCTTAAAGGACGAGGAAGCGGTATACGGAAATCTCGGTTATAACCGTGCGGATCTTTCCTATAACACCGTTTCTGGAAACGGCACATCAAGTTTTGGCAGTTATGTTTCCACCACCCCAACCGGCGGGAACAACTCAGGTGGAACCACCGCGCCAACATCTTCAGTTTGCGGGGCAAAAAACAAGACCGGAGGCTATTGCAAACGGGTTGTTGTCGGAGGTGGCAGATGCTGGCAGCATAAATAGACTGCCGGATATATCTTCAATTACATTTTACTTTAGCAACGTTTAAATCGTTATATTAAAACAAAATCATGAAAGCATTTATTTTTTCAATAACATTGATGTGCTGTTATTTTCTTGGCAATTGCCAAAAGATATCTTCACTTGGCACAGTCAATGAAAGCAAGCTAGGAAGATGCACCGGTTCGGCTTATTGTTCGGCGTGTAAAAACTGTTCCCGCTGTGCCCACTGCGGGAGTGGAGGCACCTGTGGGGTATGCTCATCTGTTGAATCGCAAACCCCGGTATTCTCTAGCCCCCGCAAAAAAGCATCTAGCTACAGTCCGAGATCATCTGCATCTGGTCAGCAGAAAAAGCATTCATTCAGTGCTGAAAAGAGCAATATGAAAAGTTACGTTTCTGAATCTTTATCCGCGGTAAAACTTAAAGAAATCAGTCTTCGCTCAGGGCCAGGATTATCCTATCCCGTTATAGAAACGCTTAAGCGCAACCAAAAAGTAAAACTGCTTGCAAAAAAGGGAGAGTGGGTAAAGGTGAAAGTCCTGTCCTCTGGAACTACAGGTTATTGTAATCTGGCAGGAATAAACTGATATCATGTCCGAATAACCTCTAAGCTTGATAGTGGGAAATAAATTCATTTTTATTTATCTCCGTTATTTTTTTCCTGTAGAAGCTAAAGCGAAACATGCTGGGATAGTGCCACTGGAGTTTCGCAGGCCGCAAGGCGCGAGAGGATTGCCCTCTCATGCCTTTTGATTTTTTATAAAACTATAGTCCTTCCTTTCAACGCTGCATACCCTGCTGTTGTTGCCTTGCTTTTCTCCTTCTTCGCTTTTCTGCTTCTTCAATAGTATCAGACGCGATATCCGGAATATGTACTGGCTCCATCAAAACTTCCAAAAATTCGCCTACGGTTTTACCGGTAGATTCGATCATGCTCCCAACAGAAGAAAAAATTCCCTCAGCGACGCCTAATGCAAGTTGATTAACCACAGACCCACTCTGGTCATTTTTCAAAGACGCCTCTTGCAGGATATCCAACTGCTCCCTTTGCTGTAAAGTTCCATTCTTTAAAATATTGGCATAGGCCAGTGTATCTTTCAGGTTGCGTTCAAAACCAAACTGTCCATCAAATAAGCGCTCCCCACATTGCTTAAAAGCCATCCGGTCAAACTGCCCCATTTTTCTGGAATGCGTAATATTTCGGCCTTTTGAGCTGTTCATGGGACTGAGCTTTATTTTATTGGTGATGTCCCTGCGGCTGACGATCACTTGTATGTGCAGCTGGTTTCCACTCTTTTTTTCTCCACGCTTCCGGCTACCATCTTTAACCGCTGCATCCTTATGGCTATAATATCGGTTATGCTCGACTTTGCCAAACCAGAGCAAATCCTTATTGCTGTTTATCCCAGGACGTTTGAAATTCTTGGCATATTCATCCATTACGTTCTCTGTATATGCTTTCAGCACATTTTTCATATCAGAATCCCCAACCGATTTCCTTAGATGCTCGAGTTCCTTTTGGCTTGGGCTGATGTTGATCAGGAAAAACTTCGCCTCATGCCGCCCTAGCTTGGCATTGTTTCCATCCAATGCCCGGCGTACTTCATAGGCCTCCACATCCTGCCGGTTCCCATTGAACCAGAGTTCCGGCTGCTTTAGCTCCTCGGTCCGGTTCTCCTTTTCCAAATAATTAACCAGACCACCACTGCTGCCCTTATTACTCGCTTCCTTATTATCGGTAATATTGATGTACATGGTTATAAAAGGTCAATCTGGTTTCTGGTTATCCTGACAAGTTCCTCTTTCTCCCTAGCCGAAGTCATCATACTAAAGGCATCCCTGCTTTTGATATAAGTACTGAGTATATATTGAAACTGTTTTTTAAGCTGCTCACCTGTAGATAGTTTCATCAGGATGCTTTTGAGCAATTCATCAGTATTCGATAATTTGCTGCGGTAATTCTTGCCAGCAGATAAAAGTTCATTTTGTCCACTCGCCAGGGCAACGCTTTTTTTCTCGATCTGCTTTAAAAGGTTATTGATATCACGTTGGTTACCCGTCATTCTATCCACCTCTCTTTTGATCGGAATAAGCAGGTCATTTTCCTGGGTCTTGATAAAACCGATGTAATCCTTGTGCTGCCTGAGCAGTGTATTTTTTAACAGTTCATCATTGATATCCAGCGGATCTTTCTTGCTCCGAAAGAAGTAATCCACCATCTGCGCAAATACCAGCCGGTTCGGACGGCCAAGCTTTTGCGCAATCCTGTCCATTTTGACTGCCGTCTGCGTATTATATTTTATGGTTCTTAAAGTTTCCATTTCAGCTATTAGTTGTTCGTTAAGTAACTTGTTATGTATATCGCAGTATATATTGCCCTATAGACATACAGCTATTTATGCATATACATATCTATATATCCCAAACCCTCACCAGGGTCCCTTTTCCTTTAATCCTGCCGCCGTCAGCGGCCAAGAGAACCCCTGGAGGGTTCTCCAAACAGCCTTTACGCTAGCGTAAGGCTAAGATGGTGAGGCTCTGCCCAACCACCGCTTGCTCCTTTTTCTGAAAATGAAAAAGGACCTTTTGCATGTTGCTTTAGCCCCTCAGAGTTTTTTAGTGGGAGACCGATCCCAACAGATCTCCCATAAGAATTATTTAAAAAAACTATTTTGAAATGCTCAATTATTATGTTGCACTCACAACATCCATAGTCGTCCTTAAGATAAATTGCAGCTCAACACAGTTTCGTCTTCAAGGTTCCAGGATACCCGGCTTCCGAGGAATGGATTATAAGAGGGGCTGTAAAAGATGTATCCAAAAACCTGAAGTTCACCAATACACTTGTGATAGGTCGAGGTTGAATAGATCTTGGATGAACGCATGAGCCTGCTCCGGCTGACCTGAAAAGGGTGAGTCAATCCAGAATTTTCTGAGGTAAAGATCAGCGCCGCTAGGAGGCTCACATGAAATGCGGAAAGTCTTTGATCCGCCTGAATACGGTGTTTAAGATATTCAAGGTTTTTATTTATGCTCCCCATGTGCCTCCCCCCGAAATAACCGTTTGACAACAGCATTTTCACGCGTGCCATTACCCAGGATCCGCCTGATATCCTCACGGTTAAAATATACAATGCGGCCAATCTTGGTAAAGGGCAGCTTGCCGCTTACCCGTAGATGCAGCAAGGTGCCGGCTGAAATTTTCATCAGCTTCCTGACCTCAGAACTTTTGAGGTACTCATCAGGTAGACTAGTTTGGAGCTGAACAATTTTCTTGATCTCTTCGATCAGATCGCTTTTCAGTTCAAGCAGATCACTTTTGGTAACCAGGTCTAAATTCATGTCTCTTAAAATTTAATGATCAATACTCTCTAGCTAGCCATAACAAGAAGCTATCTATTTGGAGATTTCACATCAAAAGTGAGAACAGAAACATGTAATCAGATGCCCATTGGAGGTGTTTGGGCATAGCTGCGCTTTAAACTACGCTAGTGTCGATTAACAGGTTTAACCGGAACGATATCAAAAGCTCGATCCTTATCAGATATGAAAATATATTTAGAGGAATCCTCGGAAGAAAAATAATTCTGGGCAGTTGCCAGTGGTATTGGTTTATCTCCATGCACAAAATTTTTGGCAACCATTTTATACCATGGGCTATAACCTTGAGTGGTTACCAGCCTTTTACCATTTGGTAGCATGAGCTTTTGAAACTGACGCATCAGATCCATAAATGCAGCTAAATTTCCACTGTTGATTACAATTTTTTCGCTCGCCTCATACTGCAACATTTCATCGAGCTGGGCTTGCATTTTTGCTAAGCTACTTTTGAGCTGCGCAATTTCCGCATCCCTTTGATTCAGCATCTTTTCTGTCGAAGTGTTTACATTCCATTCATCAATGGTATTTAAGAATCCTAGGAAGGCTTCTAATTTATCAAGGTTGTCAGAATGAATCTCATATACGGATTTGAATGGATCCTTAGCTGAATAAAAAGTAATTCTTCTCTGGATGCTGCTGTTTACCTTACGGAAAAAGGCTTCATGCCCGTTTGGATTCCTGGCCAGATAATGGCTTAGATGAAAGTCGTAGAATGCTTTATACTCACCACTAGGAAGACTGTAAAGTTTCAGCGCAAAGAAATTATCCTCTAATTTTCTGTTAGGGAATACTGGGTTACCAATCTCATATGGATGCGGAGAGAAGTCGAATCTCGCCCGAAACTTAAAAAAATATTCTATCATAACATCACACTTTACTTTCCCATCGATAGCCTCATAGGAAGGTGGTTTAAGGTTAGCTCTAATATACGAATAGCGAAAATAAGTTTCTACCAAAGTAAGCCTTAGCGAATAAATGTTTCTCCAAAGGATGTCGCTTAATAAAAATGAGGGACTAAAATTCAATATTTGAAAATAAACTTATAAAATTACTTATTCAATGTTCACAATTTTTAGGTTATGTTAAACTTCTTTCTTAAGTTTATAACTAAGTAAACTAACAATAAGGCTGTTATACTTTTAATGAGTTTAATGCCTTAATACTATTAACCAAATTAATCTCTCAATGAATACGGAAATCTCAAGCATTGCCTTCAATTATCGTTTAAAAAATCTCCAAATCACATTTTTGTGAGATTAATCATCTTTCTAGATAACTATTTATCTCTAAGTTTTCTTTACAGCTATATAAAAAGTAGCAAGAATAATTAATTAACGCAAACCTAAAACTCAACATGAAAATAGCGCTTACTGGAGCACACGGAACTGGCAAATCTACACTTGCCAATTTCTTAAAAAACGAATTTACCAAAAGAAGTATAATTGCCTCAGTCACACCAGAGGTTCCAAGATTAATTTGTGAGGCTGTAAATGACAAGGAATACTTCCGGCGAGGAAAAAACTCGTTGTTGAAACAGTCTTTGATTTTGTTGGGACAATTGATAACTGAAGAGCAAAATCAAAAAGGAGTAGATATGCAAATTTGTGATAGGACATTATTTGACCATTGGGCGTACTCTTTGAGTTTATTTGGAAAAGAAATTTCAGAAGGAAATTATACAGAAATATATGAGAGCTTCATTTCCCAACATTGTAAGACATACGATAAGGTGTTTTACCTACCAATCGAGTTCAAACCTTTAGACGATGGAGTAAGGGAATCAGATGAAAAATTTCAGTTAGAAATTGATGGGCTCATTCTCGGCCTGTTAAAAAAACACGATATTAATTATGAGAGAATAACTGGCAACATAGAAGGACGTGGAAATGCAATCCTCAAAACCTTAAACATTCAATAGTATGGCATTAACAGTCGAAACTAATGTATCAGAAAATGCTAATGAAGCATATAAATCTACATTAAAAGATATTCTCTCTTCAGGCTCTGAAGTTAAAGCTGCAGATACACTTTCAGTCGGAAGCAATAAAAAATTTAAGGAGATTTTGAATTATTACCTCGTTCTTAAAAATCCCACGCAACGCCTTCTTACAAATAACAAACGAGGGTTCAACCTCCCAGGGGCATTGGCAAGATTTGTTTGGATGATGGCAGCAAACAATCGCTTAGCAGACATCGAGTTTTACTGGGGTCTCAAAGTTTCAAATTTTTCCGATGATGATTTTACAGTTCCTGGTTCAAGCTATGGCGCCAGGATGTTTAATGCGAGTCCAGGGCTTGATCAAATTGAGGCAGTAATCAAACGCTTAAAAGAGGACCCATCAACGAGGCGTGCGGCAGTTTCTATTTATCATCCAATAGATGCAATTAGAGATTCAAAGGACATTCCTTGTACATTTGGGATTTTTTATCACATACGGAATAATAAATTAATTTCAACGGTTGTTATGCGTTCAAATAATGCTTTTATATTGCTTCCTTATAATATTTTTGAATTTTCGCTTCTTGCAGAAATTATTGCGAAAGAAGTCGGAGTTGAAATGGGAAGCATGCATTATAATGCCTTATCAATGCATATTTATGAGGAGAATTATGAAAATGCTCAAAAAGCGGTCGACAATATTGATGAAATAAAAGGTGTGACATTCCCGGCGATGCCATTTGAACCAAAACCGATGGGGGAGGTAAAAAAACTGATTCGTCTTGAAGCAAAAATCCGTCATATATCGGCAGGATTAAACAACTCAAACATAGATGAGTGGTTGCGAGATATAATAGTTATCGGAGAAAGGGAAAAAGACAAAATAGAATTAGACGATTACTGGAAGCAATTTTATTATTTGCTTTTATACTTTATTGTGTCTAAGAAAACATCGGATAAAGAAGCACTAAAAAAAGTTTCAGATTTAATTAAAGACCCGTATAAAAAATATCTTGATGCAGAAGAGCTAAAAATAATAAATGTTGCAACTCAACAAGATCTTTTTGGTAACATGACTGGTAACCCTGACTACCTTGCCTATACGCAATTTGCCAGAAAATTGAATTCATTCGAAACTCGGTGCAAAGAATTTAATCAGAACAGCGAAGATAATTCAAGCGGTAAAATAATTAACTTACAGAAATATATAACTCTACGGGAAACATTAGTTGGAAATGTGAATGAAATACGAAATATCGCAGCAAGAAATGATAACCCAGAAATATCAAAAGATGAATTTTTAATAGCAGCCAACAACTTATTTAATGTTGAATGATCAAGAAATAATACCTACTGAAAAACTCAAGCACCTCTTTAATACTCCGGATGAAAAATCTGCCGTGAAGGTGATTTGCAGGCAAATTTTAGCTTCATTAAATCTAAAAAATGCCCCAATCCCACTAAAACCGATATGCAAGAAATTTAATTTAAAAGTCCAATATAATACTGTTGTAAAAAAAGAAGATAGTTTTTTGAAGTTATCACCTGATGGATTTGAGATTGAAATAAGTAAATTAAAAAATTGGAGACGAAATCGATTTACAATTGCACATGAGCTTACACACCTAATAATATTTAATGCCATAAACACACCTATAAATTCATTTGACAGAAAGCAACATGATGAAATAGAAAAACTCTGTGACATTGGTGCATCAGAGTTGTTAATAAATGAAATTGAACTTGAAAAGAACCTCGTTGAGCATGGGATTAATGCCACGGGCTTAAAAAAGATATATGATAAGTTTATGGTTTCATATGATGCGTTATTTGTAAGACTTTCTGAACATCTAGACGCAAATATTCTAATTTGGAGAAATCATGCAAGACATGAATTAGAAAAAATGGAATATAGGGTTTATCGTCACTTCCCAAAATATAAGTTTGCTACAAAGTCAATATGGCTTCCGAACGGTTGTACTGTAAGACACATCAGTCCGAATCCATTTGAAAACTTTGAAAAAAGAATGGTCTTGGATGATTTCAATGTGATTATGAACGATAAGACAACAGAGTGCAGCGCTCTAACTTTTCTTTTTCCACATTCACGGAATTCGAATAATAATCTTCCGATATTTGATGAATTAATCGTTAATGATGAATTAACATATGATGATTGTTTTGTAATGATTATATTCAAAGACAAGAAAAAATTCAAGAAAGTAAAAACTAATTACTGCAAAAATGACAACTAATAGAGTCTACATTTCTGGTGCTTTGATGGCTGCAAAAAATCTTGATAGAGTTAAAAAATTATATAATGATATCGCGATGATTTGTGATGAAAATGGACTGCAATCATATTTGCCACATAATAATACAGATCCTATTAAAAATAGTGAAATATCCGACATAGATGTTTATCAAAAGGATTTTGAAGAGCTCATAAAGTCATCTTTAGTTATTTCCTATATTGGCGAACCGTCATTGGGTGTAGGTGCAGAATTGTCAATCTGTATAGCAAATCAAATCCCAATTATTGCTATAACTGAAAGCAAGAGAAAAGTCTCAAGATTTCTGAAAGGAATGTTGCAAGCAACAGATAATGCTTTTTCTATTGAATTTGACAATAAAGATGATTTAGTCTCTAAGCTGAATTTATGTCTACGCTCTCTCAGCCAAACAAGTTAACATCAATTCCTAAAAAAATGCAATTGGTGGAGAAGTTCTTCCATCAATTATATTACCATAAGTTTTATTCCAAGCCGCAGACGGAGCCTTTTTGGTCATACCAAAGGGATAATATTTGTATTCTTCAAAGTAGGTTAATTTTTTAGTAGTCTAGAAAATGATAAACCTAACGATATATTATCAATGTGATTTATATCTACAGTTCTTCGCTCTAACGCAATCTTAAGCTATATCATTTTCTTTATCACAGCTAGCGTTTCATGAACAAAATTTAGATGGCCAAAATCAGCTGCCTGCTTATAAGATAACACGTTGGACGTTGTAACATCTAACACAATACAATAATCTTCACTTACTTGATACTTATCCTCATAGATACGCTTTAAGTATTGAAACAGGCTATAGGCAAATACCGCTAACTCTTCTTTTTTGTAGGTTTTGATGTTAGCGACGATCCAAATTGCACCTACTTTCTCCATTGCGTTTTCTTGAAATTTAAATACGTGGTTAGGAATAATTTGAACAGGAACGGTATTCAATTCCAATATTACATTTGTATTCTTGAGATACTCAATATCGAAATAAGGTTTCAGTTCCGAATAATCAAAGTCTTTTGCATTGTAGAGTATGTCAATGTTCTTTTGGTACATACCTTTTGAAACGTTTTTTGGTGTATCACGCTTCTTTTCTACGAGAATCTGGATTTTCTTTTCTAACTCACTCAATTCCTCTGATTTAAAAACTTGACTGATGGTGCTAGTAGAACACATCCAATAATTACCTCCACCGGAATCATCAGTTTTGACTTTGGGCTTTTTTAGGTTTGCTATAAAAGCCACTCTACTTCTATCACCTTTTCTAATGAACTTAATTACATTGGAAACTGAAATCTTTTTCATATCTGAGTTTTTAACTATTCTAATTCATTCTTACCATACAATAAAACATTAGAAATCAAATACCTTAATTTGAATTTCGTATCATATTCCATTTCCAACACTTCCGCCTTAGAGCACAATTCCAGTAATTGCTTAATATTAGATATCTCATTGTCAACATCTTTCCTAAAGAGATCACTTAACTCTTCAACACCTTTAAACATTCCTCTCTTAGAATTTACTCTTTCAAAAATCTTTGCTCTTAATTCATCAGGAGTATGCTTGTTTTTCATAAAATGTATGTCCCCGTAAACACGATCTACTTCTCCAATTAAATCGCCAATGATCTGGTGAGCTTCGACAAATGTAACAGCAGCAATTGTATGCTGAAAAGTCTTTTTAAATTTTATCCCTTCTATCTCCTTATTTGGATATAGGAATATTTTTCCACCGATTTCTTTTTCCAAGTTAAAATCAATTGTGCTGTAGAATCCTAAAGACGTATTACCTTGGTCTTCATTTCGAATAGTTATGGAGGCTCTTAATTTACCGAATCCTTTAAGGTAATATTCTTTATTAGAAGTTATAGTGATCTCTATTTTTGCTTCACTGATTGCTAAACTTGTAATGTCAAACTTGTAATTTTCATCCTGTTGTAATTTGTTCAATTCAAGTATCGTCAGTGCAAATGTTTCCGCTACGCCGTATTCTTTGTACTTTCTGGTGTTGAAACTCTTTACAAAATAATCTCCCTTTTGATTATCCTTCAAAATGCGAAACAATTTTTCTTTTGATGATTTATTCTTTCTCGCATAATAATCAGCCCAAGAATTATTTATAGAATTTAATAGATTCTGGTCTCGATGATTTGTTTTAATATAATTAATATGCTGACTGAGTTTTCTGTCGTCGTAAAATAAACTGAGGGAATCATAGATTGACATTGCTTCGATTTCACCTAAGTCCTCAGCTTCTTCATTTGCACAATTTGCAAGAATAAAAAACACGTCTTTTTCATTATTTTTCACAAACTCAACCTTAGTATCTTTACCTTCACATAAAACCCTATAAGTTTCAAACCTTGTGGTGTAATTTTCAACGATGGCTTTAATAGCGCCTATTTTATCTATGGTGATTTTGTCATCAGTAATCTCGTAGTTTTCTTCCACGAATTGTTTTACCTCTTGGTTTTTAAGTATGTCAAACAAATCTTTCGAAGTAACCTTTTTGCCTATATCTTGAATTTTTTCAAGACTATAAGTTTTTTGATTGAAGTAATCTAAAGTATCCATATTACCCTTTCTCCTTTCTTGTACACTTGAAACAAACCATCTTGCTTTACAGCCATAAACTTACCTGTTTGAGCAGCTCCTTTTACCCATTGCTCTTTCTCGTGATTAAAAGTTTGTGAGCGGTCTTTTACTCCTCCGTGCCGGCGACTATCGCCAAGCTTACCATTTGTTGTCATTGCTTTAAATTTGAATAATGAAGAAATCGTACTCCATAAATTGAGCACATAATTTAATTCCAGAAATAAGCAAGGCTGGTAACCCCAAGGCATAGGGGAAAAAGAGTACGATTTTGTAGTCTGAAAAAGTATATTATTTATACTTTTGTACATGCTAAATAACGAGGCTATCTCAATGTTCGCATTCTAATTCCCTTGGTGCGAATGATAAATTTTATAAGGCTCAGGATATGTCGAAGTTTCCTGAGCTTTTTATTATTTTAACAAACCTTATAATATTAGTCTTATCTATTAGACAAATATATTGAAATGCGCATTTGTTTAGTAATTTAAGTTATTAACAATTTGTTAGCTAAAATAATTAGCCTCTGTCGGTTACATTCTTTTTTATTTATAATTTTAGTCAAATAGCCAATTCTAAACCGAATCAGAAGTATTGAATCTAATTTGACAAAGGACCTTAGGAAGTTATTCGCTTTCCTCCTGTTATTATAAAATATAGCGCTACTAAAAGATAGGCTACAAAAAAAGGGCTGACAATTTTTATTGTTGCCCGCCCATTTATTTTCTAGTCTTGATCAGCTTGACTACCTTCTTTGAGATCCCATTTAGTAAAATTCTCGGACAGCCACTTCAATACATCAACGCGCATTACTATATTAGATGGCAAATGTTCGTGAATAATTGCCTCTACTAACCTGCACTGTTTCTTCATTGTTAAGTTTTTTAACTTTGCAAATTCATTAATGAGCGGTACGATCTCATATTTTTCATGCCTATCAAATCTATCTCTATCAATTTTGCCTCTGATATTAGGGTTATCACCTGGAACGTGATGCGGATTGTATCCATTAAAATAAAGTTCCGATTCTTTGTAAACGTATGACATATTGTAATATTTAGCTAGTCAACTACATTGATGACTAATGGCTTAGTGTATTTAAATATTTTGCCAGTTTTAATTTCTCCCCATTGGATTAGGAGAAGTTATCATTTTTGACGTCCTACGACATCTTTATCCCAATGCTCTATGCAGCTCAGTTTCCAAATGTTCTATATCAGTCCACTCCACGCAATTTTGTGGCGTCTGTGCATCGTGGTCTACTAACGCGTCCAACAACTGCCTGATTATCTTGAATTTACTTTCATCTTCTGATAAGGTAAGAATCGCATTGTATGGCTTTTCCTTTGATACTTCCATGTCAAAATATGCTTTTTCAAAATTTGGGAGAGATGCAAGCAAACGAACCTTTGTACCTTCAGGCTTGGCTAAAACTGCTTTAAGGATATTGGGATTGTTTCCCCAAGCTGGGTTTCCTTTACCATCTTTCGTTTTCGGCATATCACTATTGGAGTTGCTACCTTTGAGTAGAGACATTTATCTCGCAGATTTAAAGGAGTAATTTTAAATTTGACTAATATGAAACACAGGGTATTTGATGATGAATTCAAAAAGATGGCTGTAGAGTTGTCTA
>NZ_RQRS01000003.1 GCF_004335085.1 Pedobacter nototheniae
GAGATAGTTATATTATTGAAAATTATCATAATAATAAATACTCTGCAAAGCAGATTGATAGCTTTGCATATCAATTAGGCAAACTTAAAAAAGACAGTTGTAATTCCCTTTTAATTACTTTTTATAAGGCTTCTGATATAACCAACCTCAGTCATCTTAAAGAAAATCCTAGAGATTTATATCGGTATCTCAAGATAATGATATGATTTATGAATATTGGTGGTCTGGTCATGTATTCTTGGGAAGAACAAAATTTAAAAATGGTGAAATAATTGACCCTAAAAGCACTGTAATAGTAACAGACAACAGCTTTAGCCCATAAAATGGCTGTTTTTGTAAAATACTTGTTGTAATAAAATGTAAATATTAATCTTATCTAAGTTTTATTACCTACCTTATAGAACTGCCAATTACCCCTTAAGCTTAGAAAACTAAGCAAATTATCCCGATTTATTTTTGATTGATGTTTGAAGGCAATTTATGCTTAACGAAGATTTTTTTGTTAAGATAAATCCTTCTGTTTTTTGTGTAAAATTTAAAAACCATATAAATAATGAGTACTCAAAACCAAATTTCTATTGAAGTTCCAGCTTCCGTAATCGAAGCCGCCTTAAATCATTTAAAAGAATGTAAGGCTTCATTAGCGCCTTATCTAAAGGGCCTATCTGATGAGGATAGGAAGAGCCTGTTTAAAATGGGCAACAAAACAGTTGCTACCGTGCAAAAAACAAAATCTTATATCGAAACCAACCCAGAATTTATTCCAGCTTATATGGATAAGATAGAATTTTTTAAAGACGAAGCTATAGTTACCCAATTTAATCCGCTTGCAAATTTGGCAGAACAGTTAACACGCGATTTAGAAGATACAGTTATGCTTGCCGGTAGTGATGCTTTAAGAGCCGCGATGCTTTATTATGGACAGGTTAAAGAGGCCGACCATAAAGGAATTGTTACCGCTAAACCTATTTATGATGATTTAAGCGCCCGGTTTGCAAAAGGCAGCCCAAAACACCAGAATAAGATTTAACACTTTTGCCTCAATTTTGATACTATTAGTCTATAATTAATCACTAATAGTATCAAAATATAGACTAATAGTATTTAAGTAATTACTAATAGTATCAAATTATAGATTAATAGTGATTAAGTAATTACCAATAGTATCAAATTATAGGTTAATAGTATTTAAGCAATTACTAATAGTATCAAATTATATATAAATAGTATTTAATTAGTAGCTATTGGGCTTAAGTTAATTTCTAATTGTATTTAGAAGGTGGCAAGTGAAAAATTGAGGAGCGTAATTAACGACTAGCAACTGTTTGTTTTCGCTAAGTAGCTGATTATTTTTTCTAGGCATTAGAATTTGTAAATGAACGCTACGGTGTGCATGGCAATTGAAGTCCTGCTTTTACACTATATCCCGATAGAAAAAATCGGGATGTCGTTTCAATCCGGTTTAGATACAATGTTTGTGCCCTGATTTAACAAATTTCTTGCTGCCCTTTTTAAATAAACCCGACCAACAGCGGTATCCCGATTTTTTCTATCGGGATTTAGCAAAGGGCGGGGCTGCATTAGCCAAAAGCTACTGACAATAGTTTCCTAAAATAATTAGCTTCTAACCTTAATTAAAATAGCGGTTAATCCAAAAGTAAGATTTTTAGAATTTGTAAATGAACGCTACGGTGTGCATGGCAATTGAAGTCCTGCTTTTACACTGTATCCCGATAGAAAAAAATCGGGATGCCGTTTCAATCCGGTTTAGATACAATGTTTGTACTCCTGATTTAACAAATTTCTTGCTGCCCTTTTTAAATAAACCTGACCAACAGCGGTATACAACGTATGTATTGCATTATTTAAACAACTTCAATAAAGCAAAAAGAAGATTCATTATATTTTTTGTCCGTAAGCAAGGTCGCCGGCATCCCCTAAACCAGGTACAATGTAAGCCTTGCTGGTCATTTCTTCATCAATAGCACCTAGCCAAAGTGTGGCTTTTGGTAAATGCGCTCTAACATAGGCAACGCCTTCTGTGCTGGCAATAGCTGCAACAATATGTAAAGCCGAAGGTTTGTAGCGGTTAATTAACTCTTTGCAGCACATTACCATACTCTGCCCGGTAGCCAACATGGGGTCTGCCATAATTAAAACCCTGCCATCCAAATCTGGTGTAGAAACGTAATCCATCTGAATCACAAAATCGCCGCTTTTCTTTACCTTTCTATAAGCAGAAATGAAGCAACAATCTGCCTGATCGAAAATATTTAGTAAGCCTTGTTGTAGTGGAAGTCCTGCACGCAAAATTGTGGCTAAAACGGGTTGAGATTCTAATACCTCGCAATTTGAAATACCCAAAGGCGTAGTTACTTCTCTATTTTTATAAGGAAGTGTTTTGCTAATCTCATAGGCGAAAAATTCTCCCACACGTTCCAGGTTTTTCCTAAAACGCATAGAATCTTTTTGAATGTCTACATCCCTAAGTTCAGATACAAAAGTATTTGCTATTGATTTGGTTTTGCTGAGGTTAAAAATCATAATATGTTTATCGGCTAAAATAATGATTTAATTAAAGTAGCCCTTTGTAAATTTAATATTTCTAATTCTAAGATATTAACCTATTAATTACCTGCAAATTTAAGCAGTTCATTAAAAAGGTTTTTAAGTTTTTTAGACTTCAAATTGTTTGATAAATTTTTTAGTTGCCAGCTACTGTAAAAAGAACCATCTACAAACCTAACAATAGCAATATATTCCTCTAGTATTTTTAAGGCATCTTTTGTTGAGGTATGCTCTAGTGCGGTATCGGTAATTGAGTATGGTTTTATGTTTAGTGGCGTAACTTTTTCAAGTTGTAAATCATACCAGTTAAAAGCGGTGCATGTACCAGCCCTAAAGCCTGGTGTATCTGCATAGCCCATTGAATAATCGGAGGTAATGCCTGAGTTTAGAAGATTTAAATAACAAGAAGGAAATTTTAAAACTTCCAATTGTTGGCTCATTAAGTTTACTTGTGTAGGGTATAATTTTTTTAACTTAAGTAATGCCTCTTTAATAAAACCAACCTTTTGGTTTTCGTTGGCACAGGGCCTTAACAATCCAATGGTTTTATTGGCTAAAAGCTTGGAAACTTTATCTTTCAAAATAAATTCTAAAGGAACATTTGGAAACTCAATAAAATAGATAGGACTGTTTTTTTTATTTTCAAAAGTTTGTTCAACGTCTTTAATAAGTATTTCGTTGCTACCACTTAAACCTGTTACTTTATCAAAGCGAGAACTAAAGTAATCCATCTCCTTTTTAAAAACTGCCTGAAAAAAGAACTTTGTTTTTAATAGAAAACCCTCTGGTGCTGTGGGTAATATTTTGAAGTTTATTGTTGGGTGGTGACTAAAACTTTTTTCATGAAATTTAAAAGCCGGGTATTTCTTCCGGATCATATTCTTTAAAATCAATGCCCAGCCATCAATTATAGGTTTATCGAGCAATCGCCATTTGTGCTGATAACTTTTTGATGGTTTAAAATCTTCGGAAGATTTTTTTTGGTGCAAGTATTCTTCAAATCGACTTACGATAAAAAATGAAGCAGCAAATACATCAAAAGGGAGCGCAGAATTATCAACTGGAAAAGGAACCTGATAATCGCCAAATGTGGTGGTTTTTATAACAAACTCTTCAACCTTATTGGAAAATAGGAGGGGCGTGCTTTTAAAAAATAACTCATCGCCTAATGGCTGATCGCCATAGCTGATTTTGGCGTGTTCGCTCTGTGCAAAATGCTGGCTGTTTCCAGTAAACTCTACCTCAGCTTTTAAAATATCCTTAAATATAAAATTGAAGATATATTTTATCCTTGGTGTTAACGTGGAGGAGAAGATGATCAAGTGCATAACTTATTTTAAACAATAGGGACGTATAAATTAAGGTTACAAACAGTTTTAGTGATATAAATTATCTTCTCACCATTTGTTTGGCAATGTACTTTAAAATAAAGTTAACGTTTTATTAAAAACGATTAATACTTAATACAAAGATTATAATTAAAAGTTTGCCGTAAATTTTTTGTCGGGGTAAAGAATTTTACCGCTTTTTCGGTTTCCATTTTTAACAACGTGTACAATACTCATTTGATCATTAAATAAATCGTACAATATGGTATTATCTATTTCTATAGATTTTACTGATGGTATTTTTTCAACTTCCAGATAGATGTTTGTTGCCTCGTGGTCTATTTCAAAGCCTATGTAATTAAGAACAGCTATTTTACCATTGGCTTTAATTTGTAAATGGGATGTTAAGTATTTTTTTACCAATTCATCCATTGCCGTTTTCATTTCTGGTTTAGAGAGATCTGTTTTCTGCTTGTATAGTTTGGCGAGTATCGACTCAAAGTCGTCTGTAAAAATTCGGCAACTTATTTCCAAGGATTTATCTTTAGCATTAAAATTTACCTCTGTTGTGCTTACATGCAGAGGGTGTTTTTTCTCTTTTATGATTGAAGAGAGCGTGAAAACCAGAAAAAGAGTAACAAATTTGGTATTTAAGAGGTGCATTCTGGTAATTTTTCGAACTTTTAGTAAATAATACTTTAATTTTAAGCATTCAAAAGTACTAAAGCTTATCAATATAAAGCTAAAATATAAAAATGCCCTTACAAGATTTTATTTTTTACTTCAAACTAGGTTGGGAACACATCATTAGTGCTGATGCATTGGATCATCAATTGTTTATTTTGGCACTTGTAGCAATTTACAGCTACAAAAACTTAAAGCAGGTATTAATCTTGGTTACTGCTTTTACCATCGGCCATTCATTAACACTTTTATTAAGCGTTTTAGATATTATTCGGTTTGAAAGTAAATGGGTAGAATTTCTAATTCCATGTACTATTGTTTTAACTGCAATTAGTAATTTGTTCAGGAAAAACTTCTCCATAAAATCCGTAAGAATAAATTATTATCTGGCTTTAGGTTTCGGGTTAATTCATGGAATGGGCTTTGCAAACTCGATAAGAATTATGCTTGCTAAAGATCAAAATATTGGCTGGGGCCTATTTGGTTTTAATGTAGGTTTGGAAGCCGGACAAATTTTTATGGTTATGATTATTTTAGCCATAACATGGATTATTTTTAACTACACGCATATAAAAAGATTGAGTTGGGTATTATTTATATCCGCAGCCGTATTTAGCCTGGCTTTAAAAATGGCTTTAGAAAGAATACCGATTTAAACCAACATAACAATGAATAAACTGTTTACAACAACCGGTTTGCTGCTTTTTGCTGGAAGTTTAGCCTTTGCTCAAAACATTCAGAATAACCCAGGAAGCAACCACGGTAATAAATTTGAACAACTTGGCACCATTTTACCAACGCCAAATGAACAACGTACCGCAAGTGGTGCCCCAGGGGTTAAATACTGGCAACAGCGTGCAGATTATAATATTAAGTGTGAGCTTGATGAGAAAAATCTGTTGTTAACCGGTTCCGAAACGATTACTTATACCAACAATTCGCCCGATCCATTAACCTATATATGGTTGCAGCTGGATGAAAATGAGCACAGTACAGATAAAAATGCAAACTATCAGGATGCAACAAAAATGCCAGCTGTAGGAACTACTCAAAATATAGATCAGCTAAGTAATAAAGCCAATAATGGTTATGGCATTAATATTACCAAATTAACAGATGTAACCGGTAAGAAATTGAGCTATACGGTTAATAAAACCATGATGAGAATTGATTTGCCCGTTGCTTTAAAAACAGGTCAAAAATTGATTTTCAATATCGATTGGAATTATAAAATTACCGATCGGATGAGTGTTGGCGGGCGTGGTGGCTATGAGTTTTTTCCTGCAGATGGAAACTACCTATTTACAATGACCCAGTGGTACCCACGTTTGTGTGTTTATAGTGATTTTCATGGTTGGCAAAACCATCAGTTTACAGGTAGAGGGGAGTTTGCATTAACTTTTGGTGATTTTAAAGTACAAATGACGGTTCCTTCAGATCACCTGGTTGGTTCAACCGGAGAGTGTATTAATTATAGTGCAGTGTTAAACCCAACTCAGCTAAACCGTTATAATACGGCTAAAACTGCAACTGCTCCAGTAGAAATTCAAACACTCGCAGAGGCAAAAACTGCTGAAACTAAGAAAGCAACGACCAAAAAAACATGGGTATTTCAAGCTAATAATGTTCGTGATTTTGCCTGGACTTCTTCACGCAAGTTTATATGGGATGCCATGCCGCAAAAAATTGCTGCAAATAACAATACCGTAATGTGCATGAGCTTTTATGGAAAAGAAGCGTATAATTTATATAGCAAATTTTCTACCCGTGCCGTAGCACATACCATTAAAACCTATTCAGATTTTACCATTCCTTACCCTTACCCGGTTGCACAAAGTATCGAAGCCGCAAATGGAATGGAATATCCAATGATTTGTTTCAATTATGGCCGTACAGATGCTGATGGTACCTACAGCGAGAGCACTAAAAATGGCATGCTGGGTGTAATTATTCATGAGGTTGGGCATAATTTCTTCCCAATGATTGTAAACAGTGATGAACGCCAGTGGACCTGGATGGACGAAGGTTTAAACTCTTTTGTAGAGTACTTAACAGAAGAGCTTTGGGATAATACTTTTCCAAGTAAAAAAGGACCGGCGTATACCATTGTAGATTATATGAAACTGCCTAAAGATGAATTGGAACCGATTATGACCAACTCAGAAAATATAGCCCGTTTTGGTCCTAATGCCTATTCAAAACCTGCTACAGGTTTAAATATTCTTCGTGAAACAATTATGGGTAGAGAGCTTTTTGATTATGCTTTTAAAGAATATGCCAGAAGATGGGCCTTTAAACATCCAGAGCCTGCAGATCTTTTCCGTACCTTGGAAGATGCCAGCGGTGAGGATTTAGACTGGTTTTGGAGAGGTTGGTTTTATGGTACCGATCCATGCGATATTGCTTTGGATAGTGTGAAGTTTGCTAAAGCCGATTTTCCGACAACTATTCCTGCAGCGAGATCAAGAATGGTAAAAATTGATAAACCTGCCATAAATGCTTTCGATGATATTTCTAAAATTAGAAATCGTACAGATAAAAAAATAAGTTTTTATGTAGATAAAAACCCTGCCACTCATGATTTTTACTATAATTACGATAGAGGCTTAGTTAAAGTTGATACAACAACTTCAACTAAAATGGAAATGAACCCTCCATTTGATGTAGTGGCAAGCAATGACCAGCAGAAATACGAAAACAAATATTTTTACGAACTAAGTTTTAGCAATAAAGGTGGTTTAGTAATGCCAATTATTGTAGAGTTTACTTATAAAGATGGTAGTAAGGAAATTGATCGCATTCCTGCTCAAATTTGGAGGCATAATGAATTAAAAACATCTAAATTTTATGTGAAAGATAAAGAAGTAGAGTCTATTTTGATAGATCCACTGCGTGAAACTGCCGATATTGATACCAGCAACAATACTTGGGGCGGTAAAGCAAAAGAGAGTAAATTTAAAATTTATAAAACTAAGGCTAACGCTGCAGTGCGAGGTCAATCCGTTGGTCAAAACCCGATGCAAAAAGCTGCTGGAAAGTAAATTTCAATAAATTTATTAAAAAGGGCATTATAGATTTTAAGTTTATAATGCCCTTTTTTTAAGGGTTAACTTTTTATCATTCTATCATCAAATATTTTAAAGCTTGTGCTATAATATTTAGCATTTCAACCTAATTGCGTATATTTGATATTGCCTATGAAATTTAAAATCACATCCGCGTATCAACCTACAGGCGATCAACCAGGTGCTATAAAACAGCTAGTTGATGGCGTAAATGCAAATGAACATTATCAAACTTTATTAGGAGTAACCGGATCTGGTAAAACTTTTACAGTAGCCAATGTGATTGAGCAAACACAAAAACCAACCTTAATTTTAAGTCATAACAAAACCCTTGCCGCACAGCTTTATGGAGAGTTTAAAAACTTCTTTCCTGAAAATTCGGTAAACTACTTTGTTTCTTATTACGATTATTATCAGCCCGAAGCCTTTATCGCTTCCAGCAACACTTATATAGAAAAGGATTTAAGTATTAACGAAGAGATTGAAAAGTTGCGTTTACGCACTACTTCTTCTTTAATGAGTGGACGGAGAGATATTATTGTGGTTTCTTCAATTTCTTGTATTTATGGTATGGGAAACCCCGAAGATTTTTCGAGAATGGTTTTCCGCTTTGGCGTAGGACTTAGAATTTCCAGAAATGCGTTTTTACACAGCCTGGTAGAAATTCTTTATTCAAGAGCCACAACCGAATTTAAACGCGGAACATTTAGAGTTAAAGGTGATACCGTTGATATTTATCCCGCTTATCTCGACCACGCTTATCGAATTTCTTTTTTCGGTGATGACATTGAAGAGCTTTCTGCTATTGATCCTGTTTCAGGTAAAACGATAGAGAAACTGGAAGATATGGCCATCTATCCAGCTAATTTATTTGTAACACCAAAAGATCGTTTTACGCAATCTATTTGGGGTATTCAGGAAGAATTAGAGATTCGTAAAAACCAGTTAATTGCTGACAGACATTTATTGGAAGCCAAACGTTTGGAAGAACGTACAAACTTCGATATTGAAATGATGAAGGAACTGGGTTATTGTTCCGGAATTGAAAATTATTCGCGTTTCTTTGATGGTCGTAGCCCCGGAATGCGCCCTTTCTGTTTGCTGGATTATTTCCCTGATGATTATTTAATGGTTATTGATGAGAGCCACGTAACTGTACCGCAAATTAGAGCCATGTATGGTGGAGATAGATCGCGTAAGCTTTCTTTAGTTGAATATGGTTTCCGCCTACCAGCTGCTTTAGATAACCGCCCGCTAAACTTTAATGAGTTTGAAGCCCTTGCACCACAAACCATTTACGTAAGTGCCACACCCGCCGATTATGAATTAGAAAAATCTGATGGGGTAGTGGTAGAACAGGTGATTCGCCCAACGGGTTTATTGGATCCAATAATTGAAATTAGACCTGCAATTAACCAGGTCGATGATCTTTTAGACGAAATTGACATTACAATAAAGCAAGGCGGCCGTATTTTGGTAACAACCTTAACCAAGCGTATGGCTGAGGAATTGACCAAATACATGGATCGCTTAAATATTAAAACCCGATATATTCACTCAGAAATTAAAACGCTAGAACGTGTAGAAATTTTACGTGGCTTACGTTTGGGCGAATTTGATGTTTTAATCGGGATTAACTTATTAAGAGAGGGTTTGGACTTACCAGAAGTAACTTTAGTTGCTATTTTGGATGCCGATAAAGAAGGTTTCTTGCGTTCAGAGAAATCATTGATTCAAACCATTGGACGTGCTGCACGTAACGATAAGGGACGGGTAATTATGTATGCTGATGGGATAACGGACAGTATGGAAAAAACCATTTCTGAAACAAACCGTCGTCGTGATCTTCAAATTGCTTATAATTTAGAGCATGGAATAACGCCAATGACGGTTGGTAAATCTCGAGAAGCCATTTTAGAGCAAACGTCAGTATTAGATTTCTCTCAAAAAGCAAGCGATAATATTGCTAGAGCATATGTAGAAAATGCTGAAATCAGCATTGCTGCCGATCCAATTGTACAATATATGGGCAAAGCAGATTTGCAGAAAGCGATTGATAATACTAGAAAGGAAATGCAGAAAGCAGCAAAAGATATGGACTTTTTACAAGCCGCAAAATTGCGTGATGAAATGTTTGCCTTAGAGAAAATGTTCACTGAAAAATTTCCTAAGTAAGAAGCAATTTGTTTTAATTAATTACCGAGAAAACTATATTAAAAAATGAACGGACAAAACAGAAAGGATATTTACCCAGGGTTAGAAGTAGGGATTATTTTAAAAAAGGATCAACGATCAGGTAATATTACTTATGGTGTTGTAAAAGCCCTGTTAACTTCTTCAGCATTTCATTCGCGGGGAATTAAAGTAAGACTGGAAGATGGCCAGATTGGGCGTGTAGCCGAGATTGTAGAAGATTAGCTATGAAATTTGCGTCATTAATTCTGCTAACAACAATTTTAAGTTCAAAATTATTGGCACAAACCGTAGCGACTGATTCTTTAAAAAATGAAAAAAGTATTAGAATTTGTACACCTTCAAGAACCAGGTTTTTAACAAATCAACCACTTTACGTAATTAACAAAAGGAAAATCATGGATATGAATATTCAGTTTGTTGGCAAATCTGATATAAAATCAATTTATGTACTCAATAAAAAAGAAGCTACTATCAAATATGGACTTAGTGGTAATAATGGTGCTATTGAAATTGAATTGAAAGACAAGGTTAAAATCCTAAGTGCTGAAGATCTATTTAAAAAGTTTAAAATAAGTAGTAAAAACTGGAACTTACCTGTAATTGTTGAGCAAACAAGATTGGTTACTCTGAATGATTTTTACATCGCGGAGGATAAAGTTAAAGATGTTAAGATTATAGAAGTTGATGATAAATTATCTGGAAAACCACGCATCATAAAAATTTGGTTAAAACCCTAATTGTAGTTAATTCGTATATTTGATTGTAATCAAATTGCAATTAAAGGATAAAAAAGTAACAAAATAAATTTAGCTACGTCTATATTTGTATTAAGAGTAAATTAATATGCCGTTAATAAAATTCATATTCATAACCATATTGGTACTTTGGGCAATCAGATTATTGATTCGCTTATTGTTACCTATGTTGTTCAATAACCTGGCTTCTAAAATGCAACAGCAAGCTACAGGAGGGCAACAACAACGCCAGCAAAGGCGTTCGAAACCAGAAGGTGCAATTTCAATTGATTATATGCCACCAAAACCGGATCAAAGTAAAACCGATAAACTTGGCGACTTTGTAGATTACGAAGAAGTTAAATAATAGAACTAAGTCCCGATATAAATCGGGACTTTTTTTTCTGCCTGATTTTTTATAACCGCATTTCTACTGATAAGCAAACGCTTCATGTAATAATTTAAAAATAGCCTTTCTGCTATATATCCAAATAAGCCAAGTGGAGCTTTGTAGATAAAAATATCCACCATTTCCGTTTGATCGTCAACTGATTCAAATTGATGAATATGTTTTAGCGCTTTGAATGGTCCTTTTACCATCTCATCAATAAATATTTTTGGACTGTTTAATTTGGTAATTTGATTGGTCATTTTAAAATTAAAACCAAAATGCCTCGCTTTCCAGGTTACAGACTCATTCAATTCTATGAATCCTGAGGTTTTGCCTGCAACCGCTTTTTCATTAGATGATACCATCGATTTAACATGCAAATCTATGCTTCTGGATAAATCGAAACAGGTTTCGATGGAAGCATTTATCATTGTTTTTATAGTTATTGTTGGCATTTTATATTCTCAAGCTTATAATATCATGAATGGCATTTTCTAATTTTCCATATTGAAAAACGAAACCATTTTCCATTAAAATAGTCGGTTTAACCCATCGGCTTTTTAATGTGAGTTCCGTTTCAGTTCCAATTAATTTTGCACCAATCTCTAAAAGCCATGCAGGGGCAGGGATTCCAAAAGGTACGCCATAAACTTTCCTTATGGTAGCCATTAATAGTTCATTTTTTACCGCTTCAGGAGCAGTACAATTTACGATACCATTAATTTCGGGTTTATTAATAAGCCATTCGATACTTTGCGCAACATCCTGCTCATGTATCCAGCTTACATATTGCTTACCATCGCCCTGTTTGCCACCCATACCCACTTTAACTAAATTAAGTAACCGAGGGAAAGCACCATCTTTCCTGCCCAAAACAATGCCCATTCTTAATGCTATTTTGCGTGTTTTTGGAGTATAACTTTCAAAAAAACTTGCTTCCCAGAGTTTGCAAACCTCAATAGAAAAACCAGAGCCTATTTCTCCACTAATTTCATCTTGTGCAACGTCTTCTGCATGGCGATAAATGGTTGCAGAAGTTACATTGATCCAAACTTTTGGCGGATTATCCATATTGTTAATAACCTCCCCAAGGAATTTTGTAGGAATCAATCTTGAATTTATAATTTCCTCTCTATTTTTTTCGGTGTACCTGCAATTAACATTTTTGCCGCAAAGGTTAACGATTAAATCAGCGCCAACCAGTTCTTTTTCCCATTTATCTCGAGTTTTTCCATCCCATAAAACTGTCTTTATATTGAGTTTCTGTATTGCAGCCTTTCTTGAAATTATAATAATTTCTCTGGCAATGCCACTAAAATGGTTTGCTAAAACACTACCAACATAACCATTTCCACCAACTAAAATAATTTTTCCGTATTTCATGTCCTTCTTAACTAAAGATTAATACTAAAATAATAAGGCGATAAATAACCCAGGTAAAACTTAATAGATATCCTAGTTTTAAAATTTTGCTTCGGCGAAAATGTTCTAGTAGCATCAATCCAGCTATACCTAAAAAGTAAACTATAAAGAAAATAGGGGCAATGGTAAAATACTTTCCAAATAGTAAGGCCGGTAGAAGAAGTAAAGCCCCCGCGAAAGAAATCGTCATCATATTTCCTAAGTAATCCCAAAGACTATCTTTCTTATAAAATGAAATTATAATGCCTTGAAAAAATATCTGACCGCCACATATTAGATACTCACGGAATTGATTCCCGATTGGAACAAAATCAGTTAATAAATGAGCATAATTAATTAAAATGAAAGCTGTAACTAACCAAGTAAATAATAAATAAGCAAGGCGATATTTAAGTTTAAAAGTTGGTTGAATGTGATGTGCCTTAACTTCGGCAGGAATAATAACTTTTCTATTGTAAGATATAAAGGCATAAAACTTAGTCATTAACCAAATAAATGGACTCAGCCTAAACAGCGGTTTAAGAAATGGAAGGGTGTTTCCAATTACCTTAAATAAGCTATGAATGCCGTATTGTACTTCTCCAGTTTCTGTATTAACTAAAGCAATTTCATTCGCTGCCTTTTGCCGATCCACCAATGCGCAAATTTGATTGGGCATGTTTTGGTAAGCCTCACGACCATCTACAGGTAGCATTCCTGTTTTAATAAAGGCTTTGGTGTAACGGTGGCACATTGGGCATTCTTCATCGAATAGGATTACATGGTTTTCTAGCGTTTTCATATTCTTTTATTTTTAGTATTTTCAGTAAAAAATGAAAGTTTGGTTTAAAAAATTAAGCCTCATCAGG
This sequence comes from Pedobacter nototheniae, assembly GCF_004335085.1. Classification (GTDB taxonomy): domain Bacteria; phylum Bacteroidota; class Bacteroidia; order Sphingobacteriales; family Sphingobacteriaceae; genus Pedobacter; species Pedobacter nototheniae. The sequence continues at coordinate 13,237 of NZ_RQRS01000003.1, forward strand.
CTTAATTAAATTTTTAATTAGGTTTATTTAAAAACTTTTAAAACCGAGCCCCAAAACCAATTTTCTTCGGCTTTTAACATCGTTTCGAGAGTTTTATCCACATTATTAGCTAATTTATTAATATCAGTAACTGATTTTTTAAATGTTTTAAATTCAGGATCTTTTTCATCGCCTTCTACCGCAGATAATTCGGTAAGAATTTTTAAAACAGGTTCAAGTTCTCTTTTTTTGCGCTCTTTTGCTACTTGCCGAGCAATGTTCCAAACATCTTTATCAGCAAAAAAATATTCTTTTCTTTCACCAGCCTTATGTTGCTTTTCAATTAGTCCCCAACCAATTAAATCACGCAATGTCATGTTCGCATTTCCTCTCGAAATACTTAATGTCTCCATAATTTCTTCTGTGGTTAGCGCTTCTGGCGAAATTAATAATAGCGCATGTACTTGTGCCATTGTTCTATTTATTCCCCATTCAGAGCCTAATTTACCCCAAGCTTCAATAAATTTAAGTTTTGCTGCTGCTAATTCCATAAACAAATATAAATAGTTTTATTAAACTTTCAGTAATTATTGAAAATTTATTTTACTTGAAAGATTAGCTTAAATATACAGTTTTGCAGAGGCTTAAAAATTCGATGGTTTGCTCTGGTTTAAACGAATATTATTTTTATTATACGGGCATTCAATTAATTCCTTTTTTATACCGTTCAATTTTTTATTTTTGACATTCGTTTAAACTTAAACAAACCTTAATGAATAACTGGTTTAATAAAAATGGCATCCATGTTGCCATTGTTGCAATTTTTGTAGTCATAACTTTTGCCTACTTCAGTCCTGTTTTACAGGGAAAAGCGCCTGCACAAAGTGATGTGATCCAATCGCAGGCCATGCAAAAAGAAATTATGGATTTTAAAGAGAAGGATGGAAAAGGCCCTCTTTGGACAAATCAAATGCTTGGCGGTATGCCTGCTTATCAAATTTGGGTTCAGTATGCTTATAATGGTGCTACTTATGGTATTGCCTTAATTACTAAAGCATTGCCAAATCCTGTTGGAACTGTATTATTATTAATTTTTGGTTCTTATTTCTTATTTATTGTTTTAAGAATTAATCCATGGCTCGCTGCGGCTGGCGCAATAGCCTTTACCTTTACAACTTATAATTTTGTACTAATTGCTAGTGGGCATAGTAGTAAAGCACTTGCTATAGGCTTTTTTGCGCCTATTATAGCAGGCATAATCCTCACGCTTAGGGGAAAACATTGGTACGGTGCAAGCTTAACGGCTTTGTTTTTAGCATTGGAGATTAGAACCAATCACGTGCAAATGACATATTATCTTTTCTTAGCGATAATTGTTTTTGTAGGTGTACAAATTTATCAAGCTTATAAAGCAAAAACATTAAATGCTTTAGGTAAATCTTTCGGATTTTTAGCTTTATCAATTGTGATCGCTGTAATGATTAATGCCAGTTTATTATGGTCTACAGCAGAATATGCAAAAGAAACTAATCGTGGTAAATCTAATTTAACAACCGCTGCAACTACAAAAGATGCAGGCATGTCAAAAGAATATGCCTATCAATGGAGCCAGGGCGTTGGTGAGAGTTTTACTTTCCTTATTCCTGATTTATACGGTGGAGCAACAAGTTCTCAAGATCTTATTAAACCAGAAAGCCATATGTATAAGGCTGTTGCTGAAATTACTGGTGGTGATCCAAATCAAACTACACAAGCCATCCAATCTTTGGGGCAACAATTAAATATGCAACAATATTGGGGCGAGAAACCTTTTACTCAAGGTGGCTACTACTTTGGTGCAATTATTTGCTTCCTGTTTGTATTTGGATTATTTATTGTTCGTAGCCCATTAAAATGGTGGGTTTTAATAACAACAATATTGTTCATTCTACTTTCTTACGGAAAGAACTTCCCATATGTAAGCGATATTTTCTTTAACTATTTCCCATTATACAACAAGTTTAGAGCTGTTGAATCTATTTTGGCTGTGGTTGGTTTAATGGTTCCTGTTTTGGCACTTTTAGCAATGAAAGAAGCTCAAGAAGGAAGTATTGATCAAAAAGTGTTGGTTAAAAAATTAACATGGTCTGCAGGTATTACTGGTGGTTTTGCTTTATTAGTGGCTATTGTGCCAACGTTATTCTTCAGTTTTAAAGCTTCGAACCATTTAGAAATTGTTCAGGCACTTACTCAAAGCCTTCAAAATAATGCGGGTGTAGCACAAAAAATTGCAAATGCCTTAGTTGAAGATCGAATTTCTATTGCACGTACTGATGCATTTCGTTCATTCTTTTTCATTCTTGTTGGTTTTGGAATTGTTTGGGCATTCATTACCAAAAAAATGAACATGCAATTCGCTTTCGGTTTATTGGCCTTAGCGGTATTAATTGATATGTGGCAGATTGATAAAAGATATTTAAACAACACAAATTTCGAAACTAAAACTTCATTGCAGAGCTATTTCCAGCCTCGTGATGTGGATAATTTCATTCTAGCAGATAAGGACCCTAACTTTAGAGTTTACGATCAATCTATAAATACCTTTAGTGATGCCAGCACCTCTGCATTTCATAAAACGATTGGTGGTTATCACGCGGCAAAACTTAAACGTTATGATGAGCTGATTCAAAATCAATTTGCAAAAAGTGTAAATCATGATGTTTTAGATATGTTGAATACCAAGTACATCATTTCTCGCGATCCACAAAATGGATCTTACAAAATGGAACGTAATGCAACTGCAGCTGGAAATGCATGGTTTGTACCAAGTGTACAATTCGCTAAAAATTCTGATGAGGAAATGAAAGCAATCAGCAGTTTTGATCCTAAAAAGGAAGCAATTGTAGATGAAAGTTATAAAAATTTAATAGATACAAAACGTTTGGGTACCGGTCAGGAAGGTTTTATTAAGTTAACCAATTATAATCCGGATCATTTGACGTACGAATATTCAAGTGCGAAAGATGCGATTGCCGTTTTCTCAGAAGTTTATTACGATAAAGGTTGGAAAATGTTTATCGATGGAGTAGAAAAACCATATTTCAGAGCAGATTATGTTTTACGTGCGGCGCAGTTAGAAGCTGGTAATCATAAACTCGAGTTTATTTTCCACCCAGCATCATATTACACAGGTGAGCAAATATCTTTAGCAGGCAGTGTTTTATTATTAGCCGGTTTGGGTTTCGGAATCTATTCTGAAAATAAAAACAAGAAAAAGAAAGTTGCAAAAGCAGCATAATCTCTTTTCTAAATAAACTTAACCCCGTAAGAGTGTAGCTTTTACGGGGTTTTTTGTTAGCTAAATTTCCCTATTTGATGTCATTTTAACATTCTTTATCAAATGCTGTTTAAAATTTAACAATGTCGTAACATTTGTTTGATAAACAGCGTCTTACCTTTGTATTGTAAAACTGATAGTATGTTAGAATCATTTTTTGCCATCTGCCTATTAATTGTTGTACTTTATTTCTTTAGCCCCTTTGAGGTAAAACTCGATGAGGAAGAAGAGTGGTAATGCAACTTTCTCCTTATTAAACTGCTTAACTCAAGCGGTATCTAAATTTTTAGCCCCTAAAAAAATCTCGTTTATGGATAAAAGAAATGTCGATGTAGTCGTAATATCCGATGTGCATTTAGGCACCTATGGTTGCCACGCAAAAGAACTTTTGAAATATTTGAAAAGTATAAAACCAAAAACGCTGATCTTAAACGGCGACATTATTGATATATGGCAATTTAGTAAAAGCTATTGGCCTGAATCCCATATGAAAGTAATTCGCAAAATCATGAAATTTGTGTCTGAAGGCGTAAAGGTTCATTACTTAACCGGCAATCACGATGAAATGCTAAGGAAATTCGACGGGATGGAAATGGGATCTTTTCATCTTCAAAATAAACTTATTCTGGAGCTCGATGGTAAAAAAGCATGGTTTTTTCATGGCGATGTTTTTGATGTAACCATGCAACACTCGAAATGGCTGGCAAAACTTGGTGCCGTTGGTTACGATACCCTAATTCTGATTAATAGTTTCGTAAACTGGGTATTAAATGCAATGGGCAGAGAGAAAATGAGTTTTTCTAAAAAAATAAAAGCAAAATTTAAAGATGCCGTAAAATTCATTAATAGCTTTGAACAGGTAGCAGCAGAGTTGGCTATTGAAAAGGGTTATGATTATGTAGTTTGTGGGCACATCCACCAGGCAGAAAAAAGAGAAATTAGTAGTGATACCGGAAAAGTAACCTATTTAAACAGCGGAGATTGGGTAGAAAGCCTAACTGCGTTGGAATATAATGACCAAAACTGGACGATTTTTAAATACGAGCACAAAGATTTTGTTAAAGATGAAGTAGACGAAGGAATGCTATCTGATGCGGAAGATTTAAGAAGTAAGCTGGATATAAATTTACTTTTAAACAATATTAAGTATGAAATTGCCTAATAATTATAGATATTAGGGCACATAAAATGAAGATACTTTACGCAATACAAGGAACAGGAAATGGTCATATCAGTAGGGCGAGGGAAATTATTCCTCTATTACAAAAATATGGCGAGCTGGATATTTTAATTAGCGGTACCCAAGCTGATGTTAAACTTAGCCAGCCTGTAAAATATCAATTGCATGGCTTTAGTTTTATTTTCGGTAAAAAAGGAGGCGTAGATCACTTCAAAACTTGGTTGAACATGAATCTTTTTCGCTTTAGAAAAGATATGAAACAGCTGCCTTTAAAAGATTATAACCTAATTGTTAATGATTTTGAGCCAGTAAGTGCCTGGGCTTGTAAGTTGCAGGGTATAGAAAGTGTATCACTTAGTCATCAAGCAGCGTTTAAATCCAAAAAAGTTCCAAGGCCAAAAACTATAGATTGGGGTAAAGTTATTTTAAGTCACTACGCACCCACAACCCATCATATAGGTTTTCATTTCGATCGTTATGATAGTTTTATTCATACACCTGTAATCAGGGCAGAAATAAGGCAAATGGAATGTCAAAATTTAGGGCATTATACCGTTTACCTGCCAGCAATTGATGATAAAAGACTAGTGAAATTACTGGTTCAGATCCCAAATGTTCAATGGCAAGTATTTTCTAAGCACAATAAGGTTGCTTATCAGGAAGCCAACGTTATGGTAGAGCCTGTTAATAACGAAAAGTTTAACAAAAGCTTGGCTACGTGCGAAGGCATGTTTACGGGCGGTGGCTTTGAAGGACCAGCAGAAGCACTTTATTTAGGCAAAAAGCTATTAGTCGCTCCAATGCGCTTTCAATTTGAGCAGCAATGTAACGCTTATGCTTTAAAACAGTTTGGCTTACCCGTAATTTGGGGCAGTACAAGTAATTGGTTGCCAATTATTAAAAATTGGGTAGAAAATACGCAACAACATCAATTTAATTTTCCTGATGAAACTGCCCAGATTATTGATGATATGGTAAAGAAATACGCCAGAAAAGGCTAAAGACTAGTGCTTAAAGCGAAGGTTTCACAGGCGAGGTTTTTTAGCCTTTCTGCTTTGGCCTTTTGGCTTTAGTTTTTAAGCTTCTTTCCCTTTTATCTTTCTGCCTAGGTCTCAAAATATTTTCTTTACTTTGCCTACTCTTTAAAAAGGCATGATCAATCAGTTTAGAAAGCTAAATCCGGTTAACCTCATCTTATTGCTGGCTTACACATTTTTTATGCGTATGGCTATTTTTTATGAGATGCCTACACAGCTCAATTTCGATTTTTTAGAGCCCTTTGCACGCTTGTTGATTAATATTAACCTTGATGATGCATTCTCTCCAGCCACTAATGTTTTTTTTGCTGGCGTTTTAGTTTTTATTCAGGCATTAATTTTTAATAGAGTCATCAATAACCATAATTTATTAGGCAAGCCCAGTTTTCTACCGGGTTTAATGTTTGTAACCGGATCGAGCTTATTTATGCCATTTATGGTTTTAAGTCCCGCCTTAATCTGTAATTTTTTATTAATCTGGATGATTGATAAATTCTTAAAGCTAGGTAAAAGTGCAAATTCCATTACAACAGTTTTTGATATAGGAATGATTATCGGCATTGGCACTTTGATCTATTTCCCTTTTATTGCCATGTTTCTTACCATTTTTGTGGCATTGCTATTATTCCGTTCATTTAACTGGCGAGAGTGGGTTGGCGGTTTAGTTGGCTACTTAACGGTATTCTTTTTTCTGGCCGTTTTTTACTATTGGAATAATAACCTAACCTCATTTTACCAAATATGGAAACCCTTGGGAAATAAGTTTCCTTCGGTTTTTAAAATAAACTATGATGATTATCTGGTGCTTATTCCAGTGGGGGTAATTATTATTTTGGCCTCACTACAACTCCGTGAAAATTTTTTCAGAAGCTTTATTAGCACCCGCAAAGGGTTTCAACTTTTGTTTTTCATGTTTATCGTATCGGCGGCAAGTTTTTACCTTAAACCCGATTTTAGAACCTGGCACTTTTTACTCTGTGTGCCCCCAGGTGCAGTACTTTTAGCATACTATTTTAGCAACGCAAAAAAACGCTGGTTTTACGAAACATTATTCCTGTTATTCGTGCTATCTGTGCAGTATTTTCTCTTTGTTTAACCTTTTTTAACAAAATACTCACCCGAAACTTGCTAAAGATTAATAGCTTTGTGCCATGAAGGTTGAGGTAATATCTTTTTTAGCTAACAAGCATTCGTTTAATTTTTGTGTCGCTGAGAAAGAAATTACTTGTTTTGTAAACTTAGGTAATGTAAATGCATAAACTGAGCATTGATATTGGTAATTCTGCTGCTAAAATTGCTGTTTTTGCCAATCGGGAGATTATATATCAACAGCGCATTGAAAAACTTAAAATAGAAGATTTAGCTGAGTTAGTAGATAAATTTGCACCAGATAAAGCCATAATCAGTACCGTAGGTGAAGAAATAACCGAACTAGAAGCATTTTTACAAAAACATACAAAATACACCCGGTTTTCAACTTTGTTAACCAATGGTGTGCTAAATAAATATAAAACGCCAAATACCTTAGGTTTAGATAGATGGGCGGTTGTTTTAGGCGCAAATGGATTGTTTCCTAATAAAGCTTGCTTGGTAGTAGATGCAGGAACATGCATTACATATGAACTTTTAACCAGTGCTAAAGAATATTATGGCGGAAGCATAAGCCCTGGTATAGGAATGAGATTAAAAGCCATGCATACATTTACAAAACGTTTGCCGTTAGTAAATTGGGATGCAGAAGCACCAATTCCGGAAGGAAATGATACCCAAACAGCAATGTTAAACGGGGTATTGCAAGGTGTAATAAATGAAATTGAAGGCTTTATTGCCTTAAATAATAAAAAAGAAAGTACTTTACAGGTGATTTTAACGGGGGGCGACGCTAATTTTTTGTATAAGCAATTACAAAACAGCATCTTTGCGCCTCAAATTATAACAGATCCCTTTTTAGTGTTAAAAGGATTAAATGAAGCTATTGCAGATTAAAATGTACAAAAGAATAAATTATATTGCAGCCATACTCGTTCTAGTTTGTGGTTTAGGTGTTAAAGCACAGGTTACCACTTCATCGCCATATTCAAGATATGGAATTGGAAATATAAAAGGCTCCTTGCTACCTCAATTAAGGGCTATGGGTGGAATTTCAACCGCTGTAAATAAAGTTACCGGGTTCAATTACATTAATATGCAAAACCCCGCATCTTACTCAGGCATTAACTTAACCACAATTGATATTGGTATGAGTGCCGATATTAGTAGCCTATCTCGTGGAAATTTAAGCGAATCAAATTTCAACTCTACTTTTAGTCATTTAGCCTTCGCTATTCCGGTTAATAGAAGATCTGCTTTAAGTTTTGGTGTGATGCCTTACTCAGATTTAGGTTATTCTTACAAGAACACAACTACCGTTGCCGATTTGTCTGTAGATCAGCTATATGCAGGTGAAGGTGGCTTATCTAAAGCGTATTTAGGTTATGGTTACCGTGTTGGCGATCATTTAAGGCTTGGTGGTAACGTAGAGTATATTTTTGGTAACCTTTTAACCACCCGCTCAACAGAATATAATGTAGCAGGTGCTTACAATGCAAAACTTCAAAATAAAAATAGCGTTGGTGGCTTCAATTACTCATACGGTATCCAATACGATTTTAACGTTGGTGCAAAAACAACTGTTACTTTAGGTTACTCAGGTAGCACTTCGGGCAAGGTTAACTCAACGCAATCATTCTATGCCACTCAATACCTTAGGGATGCGAGCGGAAATGAGCAACCAGCTTTAGATACTTTAAGCTCTATCGTTAATGGCAAATCTAGCTTGAAATTGCCGACTAGTCATAATTTCGGAATCTCAATTCAACAAAGTGATAAATGGTTAGTTGGTGCTGATTTTAGATTAGGAAAATGGTCTCAGTTAACTATTAATGATGTTAACCAGAACTTACAAAACAGCTATGGTGCATCCCTTGGTGGCCAGTTTACACCAGATTATACATCATACAACAGTTATTTCAAACGTGTTGATTATCGTTTAGGTGTAAGCTACGATAAAACCTATATTAAAATTGGCAATCAGGATATTAAGCAAATGGCAGCATCCTTTGGTTTTGGTTTCCCATTACCATCAGCTAACGGAGGATCAGCATTTTATAAAATAAACTTTACTACAGAATTAGGTCAAAGAGGAACTTTAACTGATAATTTGGTAAAAGAGAAATTTATTAACTTTCACTTAGGCTTTACCCTGAACGATACTTGGTTCCGTAGGTATAGAGTAGATTAATGAGGTTTAAAACTGTTCTATATGGTTTGTTTCTTGGGTTGTCTATTTTTCTGGCATCATGTGGAGAAGACGACCTAAAAAAAGCCAATTCTGTTTCTACCAAAAAAGTAACGCTCAGTCGCGATCGCACTTTAGGTGTCGATATTATTTACAGTGATTCAGCAAGGGTAAAAGCACGTGGTGTTGCACCAATTTTAGATAAAGTTACCCCATCAACTGGAAGTACTTATCAAGAAATGATAAAAGGGGTAAAGATCGATTTTTATAACCCCACTGGCGCAATTGATGGAACTTTAACTTGTAATTATGCCATTCGCCTCGATCAGGAACTTAAAACAACATTTAGAAAAAATGTTGTTGTTAAAAACGATAAAGGAGACACTTTTTCCTCGGAAGAGTTAATTTGGGATGAAGCCAAAAAGATTTTTTACTCTACACAAAGAGTATACGTTAAGGGTGCTGATGGCAATACTGGTGATGGAATAAACTTTGAGGCCCCTCAGGATTTTAGTACCTATAAAATGGATAAAGGGAGTGGCGAGTTGAATATGAAAGAAGGAATAGCCCCCTAAACAGCTAAAATTATATTCCATCAAGGTAAATCAACAAGCAAATCCGATAATAAAATCATTCAAAAAAAACGGCGCTATTTACTTAAAAATTAAACAGTTGATAAATAAAATTTTGTGTTTTCTTTTTTAACGCAAATTTGTATCTTGCGCCCTCTTAAAAAACTAAATAAATTATAAGTACAATATGGGATTAATGACATTTTTGCGTAACCGAGCAGGCTATATCTTGGTCTTTGCTATAGGTTTTGCAATTGTTGCATTTTTAGTAGGCGATGCAATTAACGTGGGTAAGCCTTTCTGGGCCGCAAATCAAAAAACAGTAGGCTCAATTGATGGAAAAGATATCAGTATAGATGAGTTCACTCCAAAAGTAGATCAAAATTTAAATCAGTTTAAACAACAGTATGGCGGTAGTGCAAATGCACAAATGACGGCTATGGCTGTAGATCAGGCTTGGAATGCAGAATTAGCCAGCGCATTGTTAACTAAAGAATATGATCGTTTAGGCTTAATCGTTTCTAACGATGAACTTATGGATTTATTGGTTGGTCAAAACCCTAGCCCATTAATTAAACAATATTTTGCTGATCCTAAAACTGGTCAAATTAACAGATTATCGTTAAACCAGTTTCTTAAATCAAAAGAGCCACAAGCTTTGCAACAATCAAATATGTTGCAAGAGGAAATTAAAAATCAGGCTTTACAACAAAAATATTCAAACTTGATCCGTAATTCGGTTTATGTAACTTCGTTGGAAGCTACTGATGAGTATACAAACCGTAATAAACTGGCTAACTTTAAATATGTAAGCTTGGATTATACTTCAATTCCTGATGCATCTGTTAAGTTATCAGAGTCTGATTATTCAGATTATTATAATGAAAATAAAGCACGCTTCAACAATCCTCAAGATACACGTGCATTTGAATATGTTACTTTTAACATTAAACCAACAGCTGCAGATTCATTAGCTATTAAAACTCAAATCGAGAAAATTGCTGAAGATTTTAAAGTTGCTAAAAACGATTCGCTTTTTGCTGCAATCAACTCCGATGTTAAAGTTCCATATACTTATTTAACAAAAGGTAAATTAGATCCAGCTGTAGATTCTGCTGTATTCTCTTTGCCTGCCGGAAGTTTTTACGGTCCAAAATTAACTGGTAATTCTTATAAAGTTGTTAAAGTTATTTCAACTCGTTTTTCTCCTGATTCTGTTAAAGCAAGTCACATCTTAATCGATCCAGCCAAAGTTGGTGGTGATGATAAAGCGTTAAAACTTGCTGATTCATTAAAAGCATTAGCTGTAAAAGGAAGTAGTTTTGCTGAATTAGCTAAAAACTACAGTGTTGATGGTTCTAAAGATAAAGGTGGTGAGCTAGGAACTTTCGCCCGTGGTGCTATGGTACCTGAATTTGAGAACGCAGCCTTCGATGGTAAAGCTGGAGATATTAAAGTAGTAAAATCTCAGTTCGGATATCACGTAATCAAAATTGAAAAACAAATAGGTTCATCTAAAGTAGCTAAGTTGGCTTATGTAGAGAAAGCATTAGGCGCAAGTAGCAAAACACAAGCTGCTGCTTACAAAGCTGCTAGCAATTTCTTGAGCGAAGTTAAAGGAAACGATTTTAATAAACTTGCTCAGCAAAAAGGATTAAAAGTTGCTATTGCTGATAAAATTACTCCAACTCAAGGTTTTGCTCCAGGATTAGATAATCCACGTAAATTAATTCAGGATGCTTATGCTGCTGATAAAGGAGATGTATTACCTGAAATTTACAACATGACAAATTCTTATGTTGTAGCTCATTTAACTGCAGTTAATCCTAAAGGTATTTTACCGTTAGAATCTGTTAAGAAAGAAATCGAGCCAATGGTTCGTAATGCTGTAAAAGCTAAAATGTTAAAAGATAAATTTGAGAAAGCTGGAAAATCTAGTTTAGATCAAATTGCTTCTAAAGTAGGTGGTGCAGTTAACCCAGTTCAAAACATTGTTTTTGCTAACCCTATTATCCCAGGTGTGGCACAAGAAAATGCTTTAGTTGGTAGTGTATTCGGTTCTCAGCCAGGAAAAGTATCTCCTCCTGTAAACGGAGAGCGTGGCGTATATGTTTTCACAGTTGATGGATTTACAAATCCTGCTCCAATTGCAAACATGTTTAAACAAAAAGAAAGTATGTTGTTAAGTTTAGGTCAGCGTTCATTAGGAGCAGCTTTCCAAGCTTTACAGGATAATGCGAAGATAAAAGACAATCGCGTGAAATTCTATTAATTAGAAATTGCGTAATTTTGTAACCGTTCCAATGTTAAGTTGGAACGGTTTTTTTATATAAGCAAAATGGAAATCCAGGAAAACATCATCAATAAGGTAGCCAATAGCGGTTTAGTTACTTTAAATCTTGAAGATTATTACGATAAAGGTGAAAGAGTTCTCTATGATATTAAAGACAATCTTTTCCATGGTTTAATGCTCAAGGAAAAAGATTTTAGAGAGTTTATTAAAAGCCACGATTGGTCACAATATAAAGATAAGAATGTCGCCATTATTTGCTCAGCAGATGCAATAGTGCCAACTTGGGCTTATATGCTCTTGGCAAATAGAATTAGTCCGTTTGCAAATGAGGTGGTTTTTGGGAGTTTAGAGACTTTAGAGGCCGTAATGTTTTCAAAAGCAATTGCTAAAATAGATCCCCAAGTTTATGCAAATGAACGCGTAGTTGTAAAAGGTTGTGGTGATATTGATGTACCGGTGGCAGCTTATGTTGAGATAACAAATTTGTTAACACCAGTAGTTAAAAGCATTATGTTTGGAGAGCCATGCTCTACAGTTCCAGTGTTTAAGAGAAAAGATTAGAAAAATTGGTTTACTTTTTGCATATCTTCATAACGGTTACTGTAAACTAATAATTAGGTTGTTGCAGGACTAACACAAATGAAAATATAAGCAAATGAAAAAACTATTTTTAATCGCAATAGTCACGGCAAGTGCGCTATTTACAAATGCCCAGGAATTGCCATTGAAAAAGGAACCTGTTTTTCAAGATGGAGAAATTTTGCAATATAAGCTCAGGTATGGTTTTATTACGGCAGCCGAAGCAACAATTAAGGTAACAAACTCTGATCTGAAATTTGATAATAAACCAACGTATAAGCTTACTGTTGACGCACAAACATCAGGTACTTTTGATATTTTCTATAAAATAAGAGACCATTACGATTCTTATATTGATAAAACGGATTTAACACCATATTTCTATCAGGAAAATATTAGAGAGGCCAGTTACACAAGGCAGGATAAAGCTCGCTTTACCCAAGATGCAAAAAAAGTAGTTTCAAACCGAGGTACATTTACAACGCCAACAACACAAACTTTTGACTTGGTTTCTGCTTATTATTTTGCAAGAAGCCTTGATATTACGAAGCTTAAAATTGGCGATAAGTTTAAACTTAATTACTTTCTTGGAGATGAAATATCTGCTCTGGAAATTGAATACGTAGGTAAAGAAACCGTAAAAAATAAATTAGGAAATATAAGATGCCTTAAGTTTAGCCCATCTATAAAACCGGGACGTATCTTTAAAAAAGATAGCCGTTTGTATTTATGGGTTACTGACGACGGAAACCGGGTGCCAGTTAAAGCTCAAGTGGAAATATTGGTAGGTGCAGTAACTATGGAATTAAAATCTGCACAAGGCTTAAAATATGCTATAGCAAAAGAATAATGATGATAGAAGTAGAACAGGTGCTGGTGCACGAAGATGTTTTGAAGGAGAACTTTGTATGTAACTTAACTAAATGCAAAGGGATTTGTTGTGTGGAAGGAGATTCTGGAGCACCTTTGGATAATGAAGAAAAAGCTATTCTTGAAGATATTTATCCAAAAATTAAGCATCTGTTAAATGAAAAAGGTATAAAAGCTATTGAAGAGCAAGGTGTATATGTTATTGATGAAGATGGAGATTTAACTACACCTTGTGTAGATAAAAATAAAGAATGTGCTTATGTACTTTTCGAGGGAGGGATTACTAAATGCGCAATCGAAAAAGCATACGAGCAAGGTATTGTAGATTGGCAGAAACCAATTTCTTGCCACCTTTATCCAATACGGATAACAAAATACCCAGAGTTTGATGTGCTAAATTACGACAGGTGGCATATTTGCCATGACGCATGTACTTTTGGTCGTGAATTAAAGGTTCCAGTTTATAGTTTTCTTAAAGGGCCACTTGTTCGTAAATATGGCGAAGAGTGGTACAAATCTCTAGAAGAAAGCGTAGCATTAGAAAATCTTTAGATATTCTACTTAAATTGAATTCCTAGTAATTTTACCTTTAATGAGATAAAGAGCAATAATGCTGCTTCGATCAATAACTATATCTCCTTTGTAATCTGGATTATAGGAACGAAGTATAAGTTTATTTCCGTTTTTATGTTCGTAAATAAGTTTAATGCTTCTTAAATTATTTGTTTTAGCATCAGTCATAATTATATAAGCCTCTCCCCATTGCAGTATTTCGTAATTGGTGATTTCTTTTACCGCAATAATCTCTCCGGCAGCATACTTAGGGTACATACTATCACCATATACCGGAAGATATGCACTGCAATCATTGAAAGGCTGATAATTCACTAAATATTCAGCACGATCTTCTTCCAGAATTAACTTATCTGAATCTGAAAGACTAATGTCAAAATAAGGAACACCATCTTTCGGTTTAGAAACAATAACCGTTTTAAGAATTGGTTCGCCCACGCCAGTTTCCAACCATTCTATGTTTACCCCTAAAATAAGATTAAGCTTATCCTTAACGGCATTTGATATACCCATTCCTTTTTTCTCACGAAAAATATCTGAAAGAGAGCCTTGCTGGATTTTAATCTTATCGGCAAGCTCCTTTTGTGTCTTAAAATGTAATATATCAATTAGTGTTTTTAATCTTTGATTTTCCGTCATTACGATTGTTGATAAGATTTTATAATAATTTGTGTATAATCTAATTAAACTTGTTAAGTTTGATTATGCTAATGTAGGTTAAAAAATACAAACTAAATAGAAGTTTATGGAAAATACTAATGAAATTTATTTTGAAGAGTGTTGTTTTATTGAATCTGCTAGTCAATTTTTTGATTTTGATAAAATTATAAAGGACAATTATTTAATTGAAGATCAGTTTGATTGTAGCTGTCCGTTAGTTTTAGACGAAAAGTATCAGAAAAATCCATATTTATTTATAGAGTACTTTTTTAGTATTGATGGATTGGCAGGGCACAAGAAACATTTACATAAATGGTTTAAAACAGCATTAGCCGAGAAAAAAAATATTTCAAAAGCTAAAGATTTTCTATTTTTTCACAACATGTTTACCCAATTATTAAACGTAGGATTTATAATCATAAGTAAACAAGTTCATTATTCACCTGAAAAAACTTATACCAGTAATACAGAAACTTTTGGGCAATGGTTAATTAGAATTCAAAATAATTCGATTAGTAGCGGAAATTATTCTGTTAATGACTTTGAAGTTTCGTCTCTGAGCGCAAAGGAAAAGGATAATCCTTATTTATTTCTTCAAAAGGCGTTAACCATAAATAAGGTAAAAAAGATACGTTACGGAATGCTTGAATGGTTTGAGTCTACTCTTCATAAGGGAATGAGCATTGAAGATTTGGACTCTATTTATTTGTTTAGTCAATATGAGTTTATGACTAAGTTTTTAGAAGCAACTTACTTGATTGTTATAAATGAAAAGGAAATTAATTTATTAAATTAAAACAGGGATTTGCTCGTTCATTGGTATAATAATTGCTTAATTGCAAATTCTATGTTATTTTAGCCGACTGTAAACATTATACTGTGAAAAAAATTCTAATTACCGGTGGAGCAGGTTTTATTGGCTCTCATGTTGTTCGTCGTTTTGTGAACAATTATCCACAATATGAAATCGTAAACTTAGATAAGCTTACTTATGCTGGTAACTTAGCCAATTTGACTGATATTGAAAATAAGCCCAATTATAGGTTTGTTAAGGAAGATATTACAGATGCGATAGCAATAAGTGAACTTTTTAAGAATGAAAATTTTGATGCTGTTATCCATTTAGCGGCTGAAAGTCATGTCGATCGATCAATTACAGATCCAACTGCCTTTGTTATGACAAATGTTATTGGAACTGTAAACCTATTAAATGCAGCCCGAGAATTTTGGAAAGGTGACTACGATAAAAAAAGATTTTATCATGTAAGCACCGATGAGGTATACGGTGCTTTAGGAGAAGAAGGTATGTTTACTGAAACTACAGCTTATGATCCGCACAGTCCTTATTCGGCTTCGAAAGCAAGTTCTGATCATTTTGTAAGAGCTTATCATGATACCTACGGAATTGATTGTGTGATTTCGAATTGTTCAAACAATTATGGTTCTCATCACTTCCCAGAGAAATTGATTCCACTTGCCATTAACAATATCAAAAATAATAAACCTGTGCCTGTTTATGGTAAAGGAGAAAATGTTCGTGATTGGTTATGGGTAGAAGATCATGCAAGAGCGATTGATGTAATCTTTCATAACTCGAAAACTGGCGATACTTACAATATTGGTGGACATAATGAATGGAAAAATATTGATCTAATTAATTTGCTTTGTAACATCATGGATCAAAAATTAGGACGTGAAGCTGGTGAATCTGCAAAGTTAATTACTTATGTAACCGATAGAGCAGGACATGATTTACGTTATGCAATAGATTCTTCTAAACTACAAAATCAATTGGATTGGGTGCCAAGTTTGCAATTTGAAGAAGGATTAGCCAAAACTGTTGATTGGTATCTTCAAAACGAAGATTGGTTAAATAATGTAACCTCTGGCAATTATCAATCTTATTACAAGCAGCAATACAACAATAAATAAATGGAAATAGAACAAACGGGTTTAAAGGATTGTGTAATTATTAAACCAAGAGTGTTTGAAGACCCAAGAGGTTATTTTTTTGAAAGTTTTAATCGTAATACTTTTGAAGAAAAAACTGGGCAATCGGGGGCTTTTGTACAAGATAATCAATCTTTTTCTTCCTATGGAGTGATTAGAGGCTTACACAAACAAGGCGGTGAATTTGCACAAGCCAAACTAGTACGTGTTTTAAAAGGTGAAGTTTTAGATGTAGCTGTTGATGCCCGTCCGGATTCTCCAACTTTTGGGAAACATTTTGCAATAAAGCTGAGTGCTGAAAATAAGCTTCAGTTATATGTTCCAAGAGGTTTTTTACATGGTTTTTCTGTTTTAAGTGAAACTGCAGAGTTTTTTTATAAATGTGATAACTTCTATAATAAAGAATCAGAGCAGGGAATTATGTTTAACGATCCTGATTTAAATATTGATTGGTTAATTCCATCCGGGAAAGAATCTGTATCAGAAAAAGATCTTATCTTAAATTCGTTTTCATCTTTATTAAATGGGTAAAATATTAATAATCGGGGCAGGTGGTCAGCTAGGTCAATGCCTTAAAACCGTTGCTGAAAGAAAAGGCATTATAGAAATTGTTTTTCCTTCCGAACAAGAAGCAAATATTTTGAATCCTGAACTTTTAGCAGCTTTATTCGAAAAAGAAAAGCCCGCATATTTAATAAATTGTGCTGCATACACCGCTGTTGATAAAGCTGAGGATGAAACTGATTTAGCGAAAGCTGTTAATGAAACCGGCGCTCTATATTTAGCTCAAACTTGCAAAAAATATAACGCAACACTGATCCACATATCTACAGATTTTGTTTTTGAAGGTAATGAAGTTAAGTTATTGTCTGAGGATGATTTTGCAAAACCAATAAACATATATGGTGTTACCAAACTAGATGGTGAAAAGGCTATTTCATCCGTGTTAAAAGAATATTTTATTCTTCGTACCAGTTGGTTATACTCAGAATATGCAAACAATTTTGTTAAAACCATGCTAAAATTGGGAGCAGAACGAGATGAGTTAAATATTATAGCAGATCAGGTAGGTACGCCAACTTATGCAATTGATTTAGCAAATACCATTTTTGAGATCATTAATTCAGGCAGCCAAGAATATGGTTTATATCATTATAGTAATGAAGGCGTAACCTCTTGGTTCGATTTTGCAAAAGCTATATTTGATATTAGTGAAACAAAGGTAAAAGTTAATCCAATTCCTGGATCAGCTTACCCAACTAAAGCTACTCGTCCTCCATTTTCAGTAATGGATAAAACGAAAATTAAAACAACCTTTAAATTGTCGATTCCATATTGGAGAGATAGTTTAGTAGAGTGCATAAATCAACTAAAAAATAACTAACCATAAATATATAATATGAAAGGTATAATTCTGGCCGGAGGAAGTGGAACTCGCTTGCATCCTTTAACACTTGCGTGTAGTAAACAAATGATGCCGGTTTATGATAAGCCGATGATTTATTATCCATTATCAACCTTAATGTTGGCGGGTATTAAAGAAATCCTTATTATATCTACTCCGCATGATTTGCCTAACTTTGAGAAGTTACTAGGTGATGGGAGCAATTTAGGCTGTAAATTTAGTTATGCTGTACAGCATGAGCCCAACGGACTTGCACAAGCTTTTGTAATTGGAGAAGAATTTATTGGAAAAGATAAAGTAGCCCTAGTTTTAGGCGATAATATTTTTCATGGAGATGGAATGGCTAAGCTATTGCAGGCTAGTTCTGATCCCGATGGTGGTGTTGTCTTTGCTTATCAGGTATCAGATCCTGAGCGTTACGGAGTTGTTGAGTTTGATGAAAATAAAAAAGCGATTTCAATTGAAGAAAAGCCTGAAAAGCCTAAATCTGATTATGCTGTTCCAGGCTTGTATTTCTATGATAACGAAGTAGTAGAAATCGCTAAAAATATAAAGCCATCACCGCGTGGTGAATATGAAATTACAGATGTAAATAGGGTATATCTAGAGCGAGGAAAACTTAAGGTTGGAGTTTTAAGTAGAGGAACTGCATGGTTAGATACGGGTACTTTTACATCCTTAATGCAAGCAGGTCAGTTTGTTCAAATTATTGAGGAACGCCAGGGATTAAAAATTGGTTGCATTGAAGAAATTGCTTACAGAATGGGCTTTATTACCGCAGATCAGCTTAGAGCAATTGCAACCCCATTAGTGAAAAGTGGTTATGGTAGCTATTTGCTAAAACAAATAAAATAAAGGAATACAAATAAAATTTTTAGCCCAAACCTAATTTAAGGTTGGGCTATTTTTTTGTCTGATAGATATTAATTAATCCTCTTTTGCACTCCTTCACAAAACACATATCTTTACATTTAGAATAATAATAAATGACAGAATTTCCAAAAATTGCAATAATAGGATTAGGGTATGTTGGCTTACCATTAGCGCTAGAATTTGCTAAAAAATATCCTGTCATTGGGTTTGATCTTAATGAGCAAAGAGTAATTGAATTAAAAAATGGACTAGATCACACACAAGAAGCTGATCTAGAATTATTAAATACTGTTTGCAGCTATAAAAATCAATCTTTCGGATTAACATTTAGCTCTACTCTTAGCGATATTAGTAGAAGTAATATCTATATCGTTACCGTGCCAACACCAATTAATCAACTTAAGCAACCTAATTTAGAGCCACTTCTAAGTGCTTCTAAAATGCTGGGGACAGTTTTGAAAAAAGACGATATTGTTATCTATGAGTCTACGGTTTATCCTGGTTGCACCGAAGAGGATTGTGTTCCTATACTGGAAAGAACATCCGGATTAAAATATAATGAAGATTTCTTTTGCGGATACTCGCCAGAGAGAATTAATCCCGGAGACAAAATAAATACGCTTACTAAGATAAAAAAGGTTACATCGGGCTCAAATCCAGAAACTGCGACAAAGGTTGATGAACTTTATAAAAACATTATTGTTGCAGGCACTCATCTTGCTCCAAGTATAAAAGTTGCTGAAGCTTCTAAAGCAATTGAAAATGCACAGAGAGATGTTAATATTTCATTTGTTAATGAACTTGCATTAATTTTTGACCGGATGAATATTGACACTTCAGATGTATTATCTGCCGCCGCAACAAAGTGGAATTTTCTTAATTATAAACCAGGATTAGTTGGCGGACATTGCATTGGAGTAGATCCATATTACCTGGCGCATAAATCCGAGTCGTTAGGCTATAAGCCAGAAGTAATACTATCTGGCAGGAGAGTAAACGACAATATGGGGATGTTTGTGGCCAATAAGGTTATCAAGATGATGGTTGCCAAAGATAAGATCATTAAAAATGCAAAAGTGCTTATTCTAGGCTTCACTTTTAAAGAGAATTGCCCTGACACTAGAAATACTAAAGTTATAGATATATATAAAGAGTTGGCCTCATTCAGCATTAATGTTGATATTCATGATCCATGGGCAAAAAAAGAAGATGTTGCTCAAGAATATGGGATTAACCTGGATGATTACGATCCATCAAAAAGCTATGATGCTATTATTTTAGCTGTATCGCACAAACAATTTGCTGCCTTGGATTTTAAATCATATAAGAATAATGGAACAATCATATTTGACACAAAATCTTTTATTGATAGAAATTTAGTTGATGCTAGATTATAGCATTGCGTTTTTTTTACAACTAAATTATTGTGTATGTTTGCAAGCTTAATACCTATTGAATAGTTTATGAAAGTTGCCTTAATTACAGGAGTAACGGGCCAGGATGGTGCATACTTAGCAGAGTTTTTGCTGAAAAAAGGATACTTTGTTCATGGCTTAAAAAGACGTTCTTCTTCCTTTAATACCGATCGAATAGATCATTTATATCAAGATCAGCACGAAAAAGATGTTAATTTCAAACTCCATTATGGAGATTTAACAGATTCAACTAACTTAATCCGTATTATTCAGGAAACACAGCCCGATGAGATTTATAATCTTGCTGCAATGAGCCATGTTCATGTAAGTTTCGAAATGCCCGAATATACCGCAAATGCTGATGGACTTGGAACCTTAAGACTACTTGAAGCTATTCGTATTTTGGGGCTTACAGAAAAAACTAAAATATATCAAGCTTCAACTTCTGAGTTGTATGGATTGGTGCAGGCTGTACCACAAAGTGAAAGCACTCCTTTTTATCCAAGATCGCCTTATGCAGTTGCAAAGATGTATGCGTATTGGATCACTGTAAATTATCGCGAAGCATATAAAATGTTTGCCTGTAACGGAATTTTATTTAATCATGAAAGTCCGCTAAGAGGAGAAACGTTTGTTACCAGAAAAATTACTCGTGCTGCAGCCAAAATTTCTTTAGGGTTACAAAACTGTCTTTATCTTGGAAACCTCTCTGCACAAAGAGATTGGGGCCATGCTAAAGACTATATTGAGGCAATGTGGTTAATCCTTCAACAAGAAAAACCAGAAGATTATGTGATTGCAACAGGGGTTACTACTACAGTTCGTGAGTTTGTAAGGATGAGTTTTGCCGAACTTGGCATAGAAATTGAGTTTAGCGGCAAAGATGAACACGAAAAAGGAGTGATAATTGATGTTGATGAAGAACTTGCTCATAAATTAGGTGTTAAAACTGAGTTTTTAAAACCTGGAATGACAATAGTAAGAGTAGATCCTAAATATTTTAGGCCAACGGAAGTTGATCTGTTATTAGGAGATCCTACAAAATCTAAAACACAATTAGGTTGGCAACCGAAGTATGATTTACAAGCTTTAGTAAAAGATATGGCTCATGCAGATTTACAACTTATGAAAAAAGACGAGTACCTAAAAAAGGGCGGATTTAAAACCCTTAATTATTTTGAATAATTTATTCTTAATATTATAACACAAAACCTCCCAGTTTAACATAATAAATTTCAACTCAAATTTAAAAGGAGATTGAATCAATACTATTTATGGAAAGAAAAATACTGAAATTATTAACTCTTGTTATAATCTGTATAAGTTTTAGCACAGTTGCTATTGCACAAACCAATTATGCCAATGTTAAAGTCGATGAATTATCTGATGCACAAATTTTGCAGATGATTAAGCAGGCAGAATCAATTGGTTATGGCGATGCACAATTAGAGCAAATGGCAGCAGCTAAAGGCATGAAGGCTGATGAAATTCAAAAACTTCGTCTCCGTGTTGAAAAAGTTCGTAAACAAGGATCAGCAGTTAAAGCAGAAGATAAACCAACTAATACTGGTCGTGAAATAAGTGAAACAACCGATGGAGGAAAGGTTGATAACGAGAAAAAAGTTGCGGATGAGGAAGTTGGTCCAAAGATTTTCGGATCTGAAATGTTTAAAAATGGATCAATTACTTTCGAGCCAAACCTACGTATTGCAACACCCAAAAGTTATGTCATTGGGCCAGATGATAAATTGTTAATTGATTTGAATGGCGATAACGAAGCAAACTATAATCTTCAGGTTAGTCCAGATGGTGTGATTAATCTTCAGTATGTTGGTCGGATTTCAGTTGGAGGATTAACTATTGAACAGGCAGAATCAAAAATTAGAGCTGCTATGGGTAAAACTTATCCTTCATTAAGATCTGGAAGAACAAGTTTGGCCATCAATTTAGGAAATATTAGAAGCATAAAAGTAACGCTAACAGGTCAATTAGTTAAACCTGGAACATATACACTATCGTCATTATCTACAGTATATAATGCACTATATGCATCTGGAGGACCATCTCACAATGGATCTTTTCGTAAAATACAAGTTATAAGGAATAACAAAGTCGTATCAACAGTTGATGTTTATGATTTTTTGTTAAAAGGAATTCAACAGAATAATATACGTTTGCAAGATCAGGATGTAATTAATGTTCCGGTTTTTGATAAAAGAGTAGAGATTACTGGCGAAATAAAAGTTCCTGCATTTTTTGAGGTTGTAAATGGTGAAACGTTACAAAGTGTATTAAACTTTGCCGGAGGTTTTACAACACAAGCTTATACGGCAAAAATTAAATCTTTTCAGAATACCGATAGAGAAAGAAAAATTTTAGATGTACCCGCGGCAGAATTCAATTCTTACGTACCTAAAAATGGCGACAAATTCGTTGTAGAAGCAATATTGGATCGCTTTGCTAATCGTGTTGAGATTCTAGGCGCTGTATTCCGTCCTGGTGTTTATGAACTAGATAAAGGACTAACATTACGTGGTTTAATTAACAAATCTGATGGCTTAACTGAAGATGCTTTTCTAAATCGAGGTTATATTAATCGTTTAAATCCTGACAATACACAATCTTTAATTTCATTTGATTTAGCTAAGATTATTTCTGGTTCAGAAAGTGATATTACTTTACAAAGGGAAGATAAGATTACAATTTCATCTTTGTTTGATTTAAGAGATGAATATAAAATAAGCGTTCAAGGAGAAGTTAGAGCGCCAGGAAGTTTTGAATATGCAGATAATATGACTTTGGAATCTGTAATTCAAATGGCGGGAGGATTTAAAGAAGGCGCTACACCAAATCGTATTGAAATTTCAAGAAGGATAAAGAATAGCGATGCCACATCTGTTTCGGCCCGCACTGCAGAAGTATTTACTGTAAATGTTAATCCTGACCTGAAATTAGAAGGAGAACCATTTATTCTGAAACCATTTGATATTATTTCTGTACGTAATTCTGAAGGATATAGTGCGCAAAAACAAGTGAAATTAGAAGGAGAAGTTCTTTATCCAGGAACTTACACCATCACTAATAAAAATGAAAGAATTTCTGATTTAATAAAGAGAGCGGGAGGTTTAACTTCTTATGCATATGCAGATGGTGCTTCACTAAAAAGACCAGGTGCAGAAAAAGTTAATCCTACTGATAAAAATGCAATCAATAATAAGGACGAAGAAGATAAAAAATACCTAAATTTAAAAAGAGCGCAAGAAGCAGGTGTTAAAGATACTGTTAAAGCAGAAGTAGAACAGAAGCTTATTCAAAGTGATTTGGTAGGAATAAACCTTGTTAGAATTATAGAAAATCCGCTATCAAAATATGATTTAATTGTAGAAGATGGAGATGTGATACGAGTTCCACGCACTTTACAAACTGTAAAAGTAACCGGAGAGGTTTTAAATCCAAATAGCATCGTATTTTTACCAGGAAAAAGCTTAAAACAATATATCAACGGAGCTGGAGGTTTTACCTCAAATGCTAGAAAATCGGGTGTATATGTTAAGTATGCAAATGGTTCTGCAGCAGCAGTGAGTAAGTTTTTGTTTTTTAATAATAACCCGATAATTAAACCTGGAGCAGAAATTTTAGTTCCTAAAAGAGCTGAGAGGGAGAGAATGACTGCACAAAGCTGGATAGGAATTGGTACTGCAGTTGCATCTTTAGGGGCTATTATTGTAAGCTTATTAAGATAATTTTTTGTCATTCTGAGCGGAGGGAAGAATCTCTTACCGATGAAGACAGAGGCTATCAGAGAATTGTTTATTCCAATTGCAACGAAGAATCAGCGTTAATAATAAATACAAATTATCAAGTTATGATACTTGACTAAATACCCGATACTTATACATGACAACAGAAAGTCAACAACACATTGCTACTGATAACGATGAAATTTCTTTGAAAGAACTGATTTTTAAAATTCAGGAATGGTGGCGTTATTTATTATCTAAATGGATCATCATTCTGTTTTTTAGTTTAGTGGGGGGGACATTAGGGTTTTTTTATGCCTCTAACAAAAAGGCAGTATATACCGCAACTACAACTTTTGTATTGGAAGATGAAAAAGCAGGTGGCGGTGGTTTGGGTAATTTGGCTGGCCTAGCCTCTATGGCTGGAGTAGATTTAGGATCAGGTGGTGGAGGTATCTTTCAGGGAGATAATTTACTGGAATTGTATAAATCTAGAAAAATGATTGAAAAGACACTTTTAACGAAGATTGATTTTCGGGGTAAGAAAGAGTTATTAATTAATCGATATATTGTTATTAATCATTTAAAAGACCAATGGAAGAGCAGGCCAGAGTTATTGAAGATTAATTTTAATAATGAAATTTTTCCTAACCGCCTAAAGGATAGTTTAATTAATCAATTTGTTGGAGATATTAACAAAAATTATTTAATTGTAGCTAAGCCTGATAAAAAATTAAGTATTATTAAAGTTGATTTGAAATCGAAAGATGAATTTTTTGCTAAAGCCTTTAACGATGAGTTAGTTAAGAATGTTAATGAATTCTATGTAAATACAAGAACAAAAAAAACGTTGCAGAATGTTCAAATTTTAAAACATAAAACCGATTCGGTTAGGGCAGTAATGAACGGCGCTATATATACTGCTGTTGAAGTGGCCGATGCTACGCCTAATTTAAATCCCACAAGGCAAGTAAAACGTGTCGCACCTGCGCAAAAAGCACAATTTTCTGCTGAAACCAATAAGACAGTACTTAGTGCATTAGTTCAAAATTTAGAACTATCTAAAATGGCTTTATTAAAAGAGGCGCCTTTAATTCAAGTGGTTGATCAACCAGTTTTGCCTTTAGATGTTGTTAAAGTAGGCAAATTAAGATATCTAGTTATAGGTGGTATCGTAATGGGCTGTTTTATTGTTTTGATTTTAACAATCAAAAAGTTCCTATCTGATTTGATGAACCAGTAACGTAAGATAAATAGTATGATTCAATCTATGGACGATACAATCGATATCTTTAGTATATATTATTTTAGTTAATTTTAATAAAAACACCTTGATAAACAGATTTTTTAATACATTTAATAATTTAAATCTTTTCTTTTCGTCCTCGAGAAGAATTTCGATAGGCATGGGGTTTTTGAGAATACTTCGGTCCTTTATTTCTCTATATACAATTGCTTTATCAGCCAAATATTTTGGTGTTTCTATTGAACGGGATGCGTGGGTAATTGGAGGGACTATAATTGCAGTTTTTGCAGGCTTTTTGTTTGGACCAGTTGTAAATATCTTTAGAACGAAGTTTGTCCATCTGAAAGAAGAAGAAGGAGAAGAAAGTGCCATTAAATCGACTTCGGCTTTATTAGGGGGAATCGTAGCTATATCTTTATTAATTATTCTGATTTCAGAAATTTATCCTCAAATTTATACAGGCATTTTTGCACCTGGATTTACACCATCACAAGATAGTGTGTTACTGTTGATGGTTAGGTGTTTGATGCCTTCATTACTAATTAATCAAGTAATAATAATATGGACTGCAATACTGAATTCTTATAATTCTTTTTTTATGCCAGATATTTTTGGTTTCTTATCAGGGATCTTAAATATTGTTTTCATTATTGTTCTTGCGCCTATTATTAGTATATATTCATTGGTGATTTCGAGTTATATAAGTTCAATTATTTTTGGATTTTTATTAGTTCGAATTTTGAAAAAGAAAAAAATAAAGCTTTATAGTTTCCATTTTAATTGGAAAGACTTTAAACCTTATTTGATATTTGCACTTCCTTTATACCTTAATTATTTTGCGGGTCAATTTTTGACAGTTATTGAGCGAAGACTATGCACTTTCCTAGATAGTGGTACAGTTTCAGCATTTGATTATGCTAAAAGATTTGGTGATTTAACTTTAAATGTTATTTTAAGTATCGTACCTATGGTACTTACCCCAATACTTGCAAGTCTATTTGTGAAGAAGATGTATAAGGATTTCAACAAAGAACTTTTACTTTACGTTAGAATGTTTATGATTGGAGTTATACCAATTGTGCTTTGTTTTACTATCTGTTCTAATGATATTGTTCAGTTGCTTTTTAATAAAGGATCTTTTAAATCAGAATTTAAAGAAATTACTGCAAATACATTATTTTGGATGGGAATAGGAATCATTGGTGTTGTGTTATATGTGATTAGTGGAGAGGCTTTAGTTGCTCAGAAAAAGGTAAAAACAATTACTATTGCAAGTTCCATTGCTTATTTAATTATAGCCGCTATTGATACAATGTTTTACAAGCATTATGGAGCACCCTTGTTTGCATTTTCGTGGGCTGTTGTTCATATAATATTGGGGCTATCTTTAATTTTAACAAACTCAGGAGTTGTTGAGAAGCCGTTGTTTTTAAAAGAACTTTTTAGAATAATATTATTTTACACGGTTTCACTATTGGTCGCCCTTCTTATAAGCCAAATCTTTGATAAAAATATAGTAGATGGAAGAATAATAATATTAAAGTTAATTGCGGTTGGATCGGCGATTAGTTTGTCTATCTGTGCCCTGATTTTTGCATTTAAAATGGAAGAACGCCTTCTGTTGAAGAAAATTTTCGTGAATCTATATAAAAAATAAAATGATTTATAAAAAAGGAATTACTGCCCACACATTAGTTAAAAACGAGGAGAAGTGGGTGTGGTTTGCAATTATGTCCGTAATTGATTTTGTTGATCATATGATTATTTATGATACTGGATCTACCGATAAGACTTGTGCTGTTATTGATGAGATCTTGAAGGATGAGAGGCTAAGAGAGAGAATAGATTTCCAGAGAAAGGGGGCTGTTAGCAAAGAACAATTTACTAAGCTTAGACAGGAGCAAATTGAAAAGACTAAAACTAAATGGTTTCTAGTATTAGATGGGGACGAAATATGGTATAAAAAGGATTTTATTAATCTTATAAAGGTAGCAGAATTTACAACGGCATCGATGTTGGCGATCAAGTTTCATAATTGTACAAAAGACGTTTATCATTATACTAAATACGAATCAGGAGGATATAATATAAAATCAGAAAAGGGAAATGTTACATTAAAGCTAATTAGTATGGATATCTTAGGCGTCCATGCGGATGGGCCTTATGGAATGGAGGGGTACTTTGATATTCAAAATAGACCAATTCAAGAATCTGAAAGTGACATTGAAATTGTTGACGGTTTTTTTCTTCACACTTCCAACCTAATTAGATCTAAAAATATCTTCCATGATTGGAAGATACCCTATCGAAGAGCGAAAATTTTTTCAGAAGTTGAAGAAAGCATAAATAATGATTTTTTATTCCCAGAAGTCTTTTATTTAAAGCGACCGAAGATAGTTCCGAATCCATTTAAAAGAGCTGGAATTTCATATTATTTTTTCAAATCATTAACAATACCAATTAATATTTTGATTTCCATTAAAAGAGCATTGAAATGAAGAAAATAATTGTTTTAGCAACATATGTGGGTGTTATAAATAGAGGAGCTGAGACATTTGTTATTGAGCTGGTGAAAAAACTAAGAGATAATTATAATGTCGAAGTATACTCTTTAGGAAATTCTGAAGAGATAAAAGATAATATAACTTTAGTTGATTCTACCCCTCCTTTTTGGTTCAAACCACATAGGTTTCTTTATAACAAAATATATCCTTACAAAGTTCTTTGTGATCGGCTCTTTAGTCCAATACCTACCATAATCGAACAATATTATTTTACAAAAGTTGTTTATGAAAAGTTTTTAAAGGGAAGAAAGGATATTGACTTGCTATTTCCTAATAATGGGTATTCTGGGACAAAGTTAGCTAGCCTCATAAGACAAAAGTCAGGAACACCATTTATTTATACTGGTCATGGAGGAATAGGGAGTGGAGAAATTAAAATTTTGTTAGAGAAGCCTGACTTATATATTGCTCTCAATGATACTCATGCAAATTGGGCAAAGAAATTTCATAATGATGTAGTAAAGATTAGTAATGGCGTTGATGTTATTAAGTTTAATCCAGAAACTAATAGACATCCAAGTGGCTTAAAAGTAGTTCTATGTGTTGGTGCGTTTGTGCAATTAAAGAGGCAAAAGCTATTAATTGATGCTATTGAAAAATTAAGTGATGTGAAGCTGATTTTACTAGGTGAAGGAGAAATGATGAACGAACTTAATAGTTATGGACAGCAAAAACTAAAATGCAGATTTGAAATTAAATCAGTTAAATATAGTGAGATTTATACTTATTACAATAAATGTGATTTGTTTTCATTGCCTACTAAAGAGGAACCTTTTGGAATTGTATATTTGGAAGCATTAGCAATGAATAAGCCGATTGTTGCTCCTGACGATAAATCTAGACGCGAAATTATTGGAGAAGCAGGTTTGTTCTGTGATGTTGAAGATTCAACTGTTTATTCTAAAACTATAGAAAAAGCACTCCATATGAATTGGGGTAATATTCCCCGAGATAGAGCTGTGTCTAAGTTTGATTGGAATATAATTGCAAGTAAATATAAAGAAGTGATTGATTGTTTAATTGATGAAGAATAATTAATGAAATTTTTAACTTTATTTCCAAAATGTGAAAATGTACATTTAATTAAGGATGTTGGGATGATTCCGTTTATTCTTCAAAAGAAATTTGGTTTTGACTCTACAATAGCAAGCTATCAAAACGGTGTGTATCCCTACGCTGAAACTGAAGTTAAAGGCATTAAACAAAGGTATATAAAGAAATTATTTAATAATACGAAAGTTGATACTATTATCTTTTTATTAAGGAACTCAAGAAAGTACGATATTCTTCAAGTTTATCATTTTTCCATTGAAAGCCTCTTATATTTATTGGTGTTTAAGCTTTTGAGGGGATTCAGCCCTCGAGCTAAAACATATCTTAAGCTAGATGCTGATGATGATATATTGAAATTAAGACTAAAGGGCTGGCTAGGGAAATTGGTAAGAAAATTCTTAGCAAAGATTAATCTGATAACCATTGAGACACTACTTTTATTTAAAGAAGTAAATAGAAAGAAGCTTTTTTCAGATAATTTCTATTATATCCCTAATGGTTTTTATGATAATGAAAATAGAGAGTCAGTAGATTATAGTATTAAGGAGAATCTCATTATAACTGTTGGGCGAATCGGAACGTATCAGAAATCAAATGAAATTCTTTTGCAAGCATTTAAGGCGTTTTTCGAAACTAATAAGGATTGGAAATTAGAAATGATCGGACCAATCGAAAGTACTTTCGAAGATTATATTAAATCTTTCTTTATTGAGAATCCATTATTAATAAATAATGTTTTTTTTACTGGACCGATAAATGATAGAAAGGAGTTAGAAGACAAATATAAAAAAGCTAAATTATTTGTTCTAACTTCAAAGTATGAAGGATTTCCATTAGTCTTTTTAGAGGCCGTACGATTTGGTTGTACTATTATTTCTAGTGATGTTAGCCCTGCTTTTGATATTACAAATAATAGAAAGTATGGAAAGGTTTTTCCTAAAGATGATGTTGATTCGCTTTACGCAGAGTTAATTGGAATTGTAAAAGATGAGAAGTATATACAAGAGAACTCTTTACTGGTACAAGAATTTGCTTATAATCAATTCTATTGGCCAAACCTATTGAGTAAAGTAAGTGATATATTAAGAAAATAGTCAGATTTCTTAGACATGGTAATAATTAGAAAAATAAGAACTTTTTACAGAATGCTTCTTGAACGAAAGTGGCGTACAGGAATGAGAAAAGCTTTGATAAACAAAGATTTTTCAATATTATCTAATAATTGTTGGGGTGGTGGGATTTATGAAGACCTCGGCCTTCCATATACCTCTCCTACTGTAGGACTTTTTTTTCATGGACCTTGTTACCTGAAATTTTTAAAAAAATTAAGGTTTTATCTGTCTTGTGAATTGAAGTTTATAGATATTTCGAAATATGACCTCGCTAATAAAAAGAGAGCAATAGGGCAATTGACATATCCTATTGCCCTGATTGATGATGTAGAGTTGCATTTTCTGCATTATCATTCCAAAGAAGAGGCAGAGGATAAATGGAACCGTAGAAAAAAGCGAATAAATTTTAATAACCTTTTTGTTGAGTTTGGCGAAATTGAGCTGGTAGATTATGATTTGATGTTGGAGTTTGATTCTCTAGAGTATAAAAACAAACTATTATTTTCTGTCGGTAAACATAAGGATTTGAAATCTTCAATATGTTTAAGAGGTAGGCAAGGAAAAGTAGATGTTGGAGATATTTACACAAATAAGGCGGTTTGGAGAAAAGAGTTTGATGTTGTTAAATGGCTAAACGAAGGATAGATTAAAATGGTTGATGTTTCTGTTATTTTAGTAAATTATAATACTAAGGACTTATTAAGACAATGTTTAAATTCATTATATGATAAATGCCAAAGCTTAATCATTGAGATTATTGTTAGTGATAACGATTCTAGTGATGATTCCAATGAAATGCTGGAAAAAGAGTTTAAGGATGTTATAATAGTCAAGAACAATGCAAATCTAGGTTTTGGCAAAGCTAATAATAAGGCTATAAATATAGCCAATGGGAAATACCTGTTTTTATTAAATACTGATACTTATTTAATCAATGATGCTATAAAAATTCTTTTTGAATTTATGGAAAGGGATGAAAATAGTGAGGTTGCATGTTGTGGCGGAGACTTATTTAAACCAAATGGTGAAAGACAGGCCTCATATGGAAATTTTCCTACAATTTTTGATGCAATATCGCAGTTAGGTTTTTATAAATTATATAAGCAATATTACAATAAGCATTTAACAGGTGGGGCTCTAAACTATGACCAGAACATAAAAGTCGTTGATTATATTTGTGGGGCGGACATGTTTTTGAGAAGATCCATTATGGATAAAATTGGATATTTTGATGAAGACTTTTTTCTTTATTTTGAAGAGACTGAGATGTCATATAGAATTTGTACAAATGGATATAAATCTGTTTTAGTCCCGTCTGCAAAGATTGTTCATTTAGAGGGGGGAGGGCAGATAGATTCTAATGTTAATTTTTTTAAAATAAAAGAGTTCTCAAAAAGTAGAAGATTGTATTTTATGAAATCAAGAGGGTATCTAATATCAGGACTGATAAAGTTTATATTTGTTTTCCAATCACTTTTATTGTTCACTGTTAAAAGGGATTCTGATTACCTTAAAAAAGCGAAAATTATATATAATAATTAACAATAATTGATATTTAAGATGAAAACTGAAATTAAATTATTTGTTGCTCATTTAAGAATTTACATCTTTAATGTTTTTCTTACTAAAATACCAGTTAATTTCATTAGAATGTTTTTTGTCCGTCTCTATATAAGGGTGGGTAACAATACTTTCGTATCAATGAATGTACGATTATTAAACCTTCAATTAAAAAGAGATCAAATTCAGATTGGAGAAAACTGCATAATTAATCCAGGCGTTTTGCTAGATGGTAGGGAGGGAAGAATAATTATTAAAAACAATGTTGATATATCTAGAGATAGCTATATTTATACTGCTCAGCATGATCCTCATTCCGACTTTCATGAAATAAAATTTGGTGATGTAATTATTGAAGATTATGTATGGGTCGCTTCAAGGGTTATCATTTTGCCTAACGTGACTTTAGGTAGGGGTTGTGTTGTTGCATGCGGGTCTGTGGTAACAAAAGATACGTTAGCTAATACAATAGTTGGAGGAATTCCTGCAAAAAAGATTGGCGAAAGAAAATCCAAACTGCTTTACACAATTAATTACTCACCATATTTTTACACTTAGTTGTATTAAAAATATTTTATATTAAAAACTTATGATTTTCATCGTAGATAGATTTGTTGAAGGGTACTTACATGTTTTAGCAAATGTTAATACTATAAAAATCTTAAATATTATCTTTCCAGGCAAGCCCAAAACTTTTATTGCTGAGAAATCCCATTTAATCTTAGTACAGGAGCATTTTAATTCGGATAAACAAGTTGATTTGATTTTTGATCCTTATAAAAGCTTTAGTGCTAATAGATCTAAGCTGGTGCAGTTATTGAGAATATTAGTCCGAACATGGAAAGATATTTTGTTTTTTAAGAAGCTTTTTCGATTGGTTTCTAAAGAACCACATTCCTTTATCTTTATTACTCATGTGTACCCATTATCTCTAATTTTTGTTAAGTTTTTAAAGAAACTTTATCCCGAAGTTAAAGTTATCTTAACAATGCATGGTGAGGTTGAATATTTATATTATGGGAAAACGAATTATGAAAAACTAATTGGAAAAATATATGATCTTGTATTTCAAATTAGTGCAATAAACTTCTATTACCTTTTTTTAACAAAGGTTTCAAAGCGGATTCTTGTTGAAAGTAAAAAACTCAATGATTTCGAGATATTAACTATCATTCTGCCAACATTAGCTAATTTTAAAATACAAACTAAAACTAATATAAAAAAGAGTGGTAAGGTGAAAATTGGTCATATTGGAAGTGCAGGAAGGAGAAAGAATGTCGAATTATTATACGAGATCGCTAATGTTTTTAAAATAGAAATAGAGGCGAATAAAGTTGATTTCGTGGTAATAGGCCCCATAGAAGAAAATCTTAAACCTTATTTAAATAATTTAGTTACAAATTTTGTTGGTGATAAGATCAATGTGCATTTGGAACGTGATATTTTTAATATTGAAACTGAAAAGATTGATTATTCAATTTTTTTCTATGGTGAATTTGATTTTGTTTTAAGAAGCAGTGCTGCATTTTTCGATGCAATTCATTTTGAAAAGCCAATAATTGCGTTTAAAAATCCATTCTTCACTGATGTTTTTAAAGAGGCTGGTGAAATAGGTTACCTCTGTGATAATTTGGAGGAAATGAAAAATGTATTAAATGCAATTATTGAAAATGATGTAGTTGTTCAGGATAATTATCAAAAATTTTTGATAAATATTTCTAAGTATAAAAAGACAATAGAATTGGGCACTATTGCCAAAAATTTGAACGATGAGTTAAGGAACTTGGACTTTGATTTATATAAATAAGTATTCTGGATGTTTTTTTTGGTTTTTATTTTATGTGTGTGTTTATCTTATTTGACATTATTTCAGTCAGATCGGAATACTAAAATAATTACCTTTTTTATCGTTTTTATTGTCTTGTCCATTTTTGCGGGTACAAGAACAATGATTGTTGGCCGGGATTATGAAGAATATTATAGGCTTTTTAGTTTTTTTCCCACTTTTAAGAGCATAGAAGGAGAAGCTTTTGTATTATACGAGCCAACTATTCTTCTCTTACCTCAATTATCTAAATTTTTATTTGGATCAGATGTTTATTTAAATGCAACCTTTTTATTATTTTCCATTCTAGGGGTAGGTACTAAATTATATTCGATACAAAAATCGAAATTCTTTTTTTTAAGTACAATTATTTATTGTAGTTATCTCTTCTATAGTCAGGAAATGATTACAATACGAGCAGGAGTAGCTTGTGGTTTATTCTTGTTGGCAATTGATGATTTGGAAAATAAGAATGATAAAAGATTTTTTTTGAAAATTGGTATTGCATATTTATTTCATTACTCTAGCTTCATATTTATTTTTGTTTGGATAATTGAACGATTTAATATACGATATAAGCTTTTATATATTGGAATTGGATTTTCATTAATTATTGCATTGCTAAAAATCAATATCTTAACTTTGCTTAAACTGGATGCTGTCTTTCCAAAAGTAAAAATATATTTAGCTTTATTAGAGAGTGAGTCAGATGTCCCAGTAAATATATTGAATTTTAGGATTTTGTTCAGTTTGTTGTTCTTGGCGTTGTTTGTTTATAAGATTGAATTGGTGAAAAATCTAAGGATGTTTCCTCTTCTCTTCAAAGTGCATCTACTTTCAATTATTTTGTTTTTTACTTTAAGCCCCACAGCGATGGTTTTTTCTTTGCGTATCTTTGATATGCTCTCAGTTGGGCAAATACTACTATATCCTTTTGTTATTTATCTATTTAAGGAAAAGGTGATTGGGTATTTAATAATTCTTATTTTTTGTATTATTAATTTTTATTATATTTTTTTCATTTCAGGGTGGTTTGTTAATGGGTATGAAAGCTGGTTATTTTAAAAGATGAAAAAGGAAATTTTATTTGGTATTGTTACTTATAAGGAAAAATTTTATGAATGTAATTCGTTCTTGTCCTTAATTGAATCATTTGAATCGGTTGAGGACGCTGAGCTAACGATCCTTGTTATTGATAATACGGATGTAGTGAATTGGAGCATTGATCAAAATTTTGTTAGAAAGAACATCAAAATTGTATATATTCATTTTCCAACAAACCCCGGGATCTCTTTTGCTTATAATAAAATAAATGCTTATGCAGACCAAAATGGTTTCAAATGGGTTATATATTTAGATCAGGATACGGTTCTACCATTAAAGTCATATTTAGCATACTTGAACGAGTCTAATGCTACCTCTGATCCTATAAAATTACCAAAGGTATGGGCAAATGATAAATTATTGTCCCCTTGTTGGTACATGTTTCATAGATCGTTTTGGATTAAAGAAATAACTGAAAAGAATCTATCAGCAAAAAGGATATCCTGCATCAATAGTGGAATTATGATAAATGTGAATTTTTTTATTGAAGCTGGAGGTTACAATGAACGGTTACGGATTGATTTATGTGATCATGAGTTTATTTCTAGAGCAAAAAAACGAATTCAAAACTTTTATATTTTAGATATCGATTTAGTTCAAGACTTTTCTGCTCATACAAATAATTTACAACAGGATTTGTCAAGATATAAACATTTTGTACGAGATATAAGGGCTTATTCAGTCAATAGATCAAAATTGACTATTTTCTTTTCATTAGATTTGGCGCATTGTTTAAAATTGACTTATAAGCATAGATCTTTCGAGTTTATTAAACAAAGATTTTTTATTAAAATATCGTGATGATTTCAGTTTGTATAACAACTTATAATGGCGAGGGCTTTATTATTAAACAACTAGATTCAATACTGATGCAGTTAGAACAAAAGGATGAAATTATTATTTCTGATGACGGTTCAACGGATAATACAATTAGGCTTATCAAGTCTCTTGAGGATTCTAGGATTAAAATCTTAAATCATGTTCCTAAGCCTGAAAAGAGGTATAAATTCAATCTAACAACTAGAAATATTGAAAATGCAATTCTCAAAGCAGAGGGTGATATTATAATCTTAGCTGATCAAGACGATGTGTGGAATCAAAATAGAATAAGTGTGGTTAAAGAGCTATTACTGGTACATGACTTAGTCGTAAATGATTGTGAGATTATGGATGAAAGAGGGGGAGTAATTGCTCCATCTTATTTTGTAAAAATAAAACCTACAGATAGCTTATTTAAAAATCTGATAAGTGGGAGATATTTAGGGTGTTGCATGGCATTTAAAAGAGATTGTCTAAAATATGCTTTGCCTTTTCCTAAACTGCCTGTCCCTCATGATATCTGGATTGGTATGGTTGCAAAAATTTTTAATAACGTATATTTTACTAGTGAAAAGTTAGTGAAATACAGAAGACATGGTGCTAACCTTTCTGCATCTTCAGAATTAAGTGAAAATAGCTTGCTTTTTAAAATAGAGTATCGCTTGATGTTATTATTCTCACTTGTTAAACGATATTTAGCTATTAAATTTAAATTGAATGAAAGTCCTACAAACCGTTAAATTCTATGAACCTTCTAAGGGGGGGATGGAATCAGTGGTAAAAAATATAGTGGAAGGGGTTATATCTTTGTCAGATAACCATCTTTTTACAGTTTATGCAAATAGCCACTTCTCAAATATTAAAAGGGAGTATCTTGATATTAAACAACTAAAATCGATTAAGGAAAGAACACCTTTTTTACTAAGGAGTCAGCCATTGAGTATTAGATATTCCCAATTGAGAAAATTGCTTACTGAAACGGATATTCTACACCACCATTATCCTTTTCCTAATATGGAGTTGGCTCTTTTAAGGAATTTGGATATTTTGAAAAACAAAAAATTGATCATCACGTGGCATGCAAATATTAAGAATTCAAGATGGAGTTGGATTGGTAAATATTATAATCCAATTATTAGAAAGCTTTTGGATTTAGCAGATTGTATAATCGTAACATCACCTCAATTATTAAGCTCTTCGGATATATTGCAGGATTATGTTGAAAAGGTGAAGGTAATTCCCCTAAGCTATAACGCAAATATTATCAAAGGAGCAGGTCGTGCCAGGAAATTCCCAGAAAATAGACCATTTAGATTGTTATTTGTCGGCAAATTACGGTCTTATAAAGGACTTGGTTTTTTAATTAATGCCATTAAAGATGTAAATGTAAATTTAAAAATTATTGGTGATGGAGAGGAGGAACAGAATTTGAAAATTCTAGTAAAGGAACTTGGAATTGAAAAACGAGTAGCGTTTTTGAAAGGCCTAAATAATGATGAACTGGCGTTAAATTACCAAGAGTCAGATCTTTTCATTTTACCATCAATAAATGAGGCAGAGGCTTTTGGAGTAGTTCAACTGGAAGGTATGTCAAATGGGTTACCGGTTATTAATACTAATCTCGACTCAGGAGTGCCATTTGTTTCGTTGCAAGGGATTACAGGGCTTACTGTTGAACCTAAAAGCATTGGGGAGTTAAAGAGTGCGATTCTGGAAATTATAAACAATAAAGTCCTTTATGAGGAGTTCTCTCAAAACTGCATTCAGAGAGCAAAAGAATTTACAACTGAAAAAATGGCTTCATCATATCTTAATTTATATAATTCATTACAATGATTACTTTAATTACTGGTGGAACAGGCTTTGTAGGGGGGAATTTCAGATCTTTTTTAGAAGACTTTGCTATTGATTTTAGACTAGCTAATAGAGATAGTTTAAGCAATATAAATACTCTTGATGTTAATGGTATCGATGCCATTGTTCATTTGGCCGGAAAAGCACATGATTTAAAAGCTGTGAGTAATGGGGAAGAATACTATCAGGTTAATTATGAAAATACTAAAAAACTATATGATGCTTTTCTATCGTCTAATGCAGAAAAATTTGTATTTATAAGTTCTGTTAAGGCTGTTGCCGATGTAGTAGAAAAAGTATTAACCGAAGAAACTAATCCAAATCCTCAAACGCATTATGGTAAGTCAAAGTTAATGGCGGAAGAATATATTCAAAATCAACCATTACCTGTTGGTAAATCATATTATATACTTCGACCTTGCATGATTCATGGGCCTGGAAATAAAGGGAATTTAAATCTATTATATAAGTTTGTAAGGAAAGGAATTCCCTATCCATTAGGGGCATTTAAAAATAAAAGATCTTTTTTAAGCGTGGATAATTTGTGTTTTATAATAAAAGAATTGTTATTGAATAATGTAGAGTCTGGAGTTTATAATGTGGCAGATGATGAAGCCTTGTCTACAAATGAAGTTGTACGTATTTTATCAGAGTCGATAGATAAACCTGCTAAAATTTGGGCAATTCCTGATGGGTTTTTAAGAACTTTAGCTAAAGTAGGCGATATTTTAAAGTTGCCATTAAATACTGAACGCTTAAATAAATTGACTGAAAATTATGTGGTTAGTAATAAAAAAATAAAAACGGTTCTAGATATATCACTTCCTTTAAGTGCTAAAGATGGTTTGATTATTACAGCAAAATCATTTACAAAAGACTGAAATTATGAATAACACACATGTATTAATCATGGCGGGAGGCGTTGGCTCTCGCTTCTGGCCGAAAAGTCGGAATCACTTTCCAAAACAGTTTATTGACATATTGGGACTTGGAAAATCTTTATTGCAACTGACATATGATCGTTTTTTGAAAATATGTGCTAAAGAAAATATTTATATTTTAAGTAATGAGCAATATAAAGACTTGGTGCTTGAACAGATACCAGCTTTAAGTGAAGATCGAGTTCTATTGGAGCCAAGTCGCAATAATACTGCGCCGTGCATTGCCTATGCAAGTTATAAGATTTTAAAAAATAATCCAAATGCCAATATTGTTGTGGCGCCTTCCGATCATCTGATCTTGAAGGAAGAAGAATTCTTGAATAAAGTTCACTTGGCCCTAAGCTTTTCAGCTACGAACGATGCTTTGCTTACCTTAGGCATTCAACCAACGAGGCCAGATACAGGTTATGGGTATATTAAATATCAAGAATCAAGTATTCAGAATCAAAAGCAGGCCGCTGAAATAAAGCAGGTAGAGGCTTTCATGGAGAAACCGTCTTTAGATAAAGCTGAAAAATATCTTGTTAGTGGAAAATATTTATGGAATGCAGGGATTTTTATATGGTCGGCTAAATCCATTCAAAGAGCTTTTGAAAAATATTCGCCAGAGATTGATACAATTTTTAAAGGTGGAAATCAATTTTATAATACTTCTTTTGAGCAGGATTTTATCAATAAAAATTATCCTAAAGCACCGAATATCTCAATAGATTATGCAATTTTAGAAAAGGCTGATAATGTTTATACTA
This sequence comes from Pedobacter nototheniae, assembly GCF_004335085.1. Classification (GTDB taxonomy): domain Bacteria; phylum Bacteroidota; class Bacteroidia; order Sphingobacteriales; family Sphingobacteriaceae; genus Pedobacter; species Pedobacter nototheniae. Next base: position 51,783 of record NZ_RQRS01000003.1, read on the forward strand.
TTCCTTCTGATATTGGATGGTCAGATTTAGGAACATGGGCTTCCTTACATCAAGTTGCAGATAGAGATGAGTATGAAAATGCGCTAAGCTGCTCTCATTTGAATCTAACCGATACATCAGACTGTATTATTCAATTACCAGAAGGTAAGGCGGCTGTTATTAAAGGAATGAAAAATTACATTATTGTTGATGACGGAAAAGTCTTGTTAATCTATCCAAAATCTGATGAACAGGAGATTAAGCAAATTGCAGGACAAATGGTGCAGGATTATGGTGATGAGTATCTATAGAAAAACTACTTTTGCAAAATGACAATAATTTCTGCCTCTACATTCTTATTAATACTTTTTATCTTGGAATTTGCTTATTTCAAAATTGCAGACCATTTTAATATTATAGATAAGCCCAATCATCGAAGTTCTCACACAGAAGTTACGATTAGAGGCGGAGGTGTAATTTTTGCCATTTCAGTAATATTGTTTTATTTCTTATTCAATTTTGAATACCCATATTTTGTTATTGGATTATTCTTAATTTCAGCTATAAGCTTTATTGATGATGTGGTAACCCTAAACAATAAAATTAGACTCAGTGTTCATTTATTGGCTGTAGCCTTAATGTTTTATCAGTGGAATTTATTTGATCTTAACTGGTACTGGATTGTTGTAGCCGTCATTTTTGTAATTGGTACAATCAATGCCTACAACTTTATGGATGGCATTAATGGGATAACAGGTGCTTACAGTTTGATTACTGTTATAACGCTATACTATCTAAACACCTTGTTTTCTTTTGCAAATCAAAACCTGATTATTTGTACAGGTTTAGCATTGTTGGTATTTAACTTTTTTAATTTTAGAAAAAAAGCAAAATGCTTTGCAGGGGATGTTGGCAGTGTAAGTATCGCTTTTATTCTGATTTTCTTAATTGGTCTGTTGATCTTGAAAACTCAAAATCTCAGTTACATCCTATTGTTTCTGTTATATGGTTTAGATGCCGTTTTTACCATTTTTTTTAGGGTAATTAGAAAAGAAAATATTTTTGAAGCTCATCGTAGCCATTTTTATCAGTATCTATCTAACGAATTAAAATGGCCCCATTTACAAGTTTCAGCTCTTTATTTTGCTATTCAATTGATTATTAACCTATGTTTAATTTTCTGGACTAAGGATTCCATGATTCTCAATTGTATACTAGTATTTGCTCTCAGCATAGTGTTTTTGATAATCCGTTTTAAGTTAGAAGGTAAACAACGTTTACTTAATTTACAATAGTATTTGCCAAAAGCAAAAGGATTAATTTGAATTAAACTTTTTGGCAAGATAGTTGTTTGCTTGTATCCAAGTCGATGAGTATATTATTTTAGTTTTGATTATGATTAATACTTATCTTTACGATAAAAAAAGCCTATAGCACTTTGTTTACTCAAATTAATATTGTACCCCGCTGGATTATTTTCATAATTGATTTATGGATTTGTAGCTTCTCTTTGGTTTTTGCTTATAGTTTAAAGCATAACCTGGATATGACAGTCGTGGAGATTCCCGAACTTGCCAGAAATTTACTTATCCTAGCAGTAATTAATATTGGAGTATTTCTACATATTAAAACATTTACAGGAATAATTCGCTATACGAGTGCCCAAGATTCTTTCAGGATTTTGTTCGCTGTGTTAGTCGCTAATGGCAACTTCTTTGTTTTAAACTTAATCTTTATTAGCTTTTTTAATGGTTCGTTAATTTCCAATACTATATTAATTACCAATGGTTTAACAAGCTTTTTACTGCTAATAACATATAGGGTAATGATTAAGTATTTCTTTATGTATATAAAGAATTTAAAGCTAGATAAGAAAAAGGTAATCATATATGGCGCAGGTGAAGCAGGATTAGCTACAAAACGTACGTTTGATCACGATGCTAGAGTTAACAAGAGCATCATGGCATTTGTAGATGATGATGAACGGAAAGTTGGGAAAACTATTGATGGTGTAAAAATATTAGATGCCAAGAATTTAGAATATTTGATTCAACAACACCAGCTTGATGAGATAATCTTTGCCTCTTATACTATTCCTGATGAGCGTAAGGATCAAATTGTAGATTTATGTCTTGAAAATGATATTAAAATTCTAAATATTCCTCCGCCAGATGTATGGTCAAACGGTAAATTACAACCCGCACAAATTCAGAAACTAAATATTGAGGATTTGCTTAATCGTAAATCCATTAAAATAGACATTGATGGGATAGGTAATATGCTTAATAATAAGCGAATCCTGATTACTGGAGCCGCCGGCTCTATTGGGAGTGAAATTGTTCGTCAGCTATCTAAATTTGATGTCGGTTTAGTTATTTTATGTGATCAAAGTGAAACCGCTTTACATGAATTATACCTTGAATTAGAAGAAGGTAATCGTAATAAAAACTTTCATGCCTTTGTTGGCGATGTTCGAGATGAACAGCGCATGGATAAATTATTTAGCACATACAAGCCACACTACGTTTATCACGCAGCAGCGTATAAGCATGTGCCACTAATGGAAGATAATCCTGCCGAGGCAATAAAAGCGAATGTTTTAGGAACCAAAACTATTGCAGATAAATCTGTAAAATATGGCGTGCAGAAATTTGTTATGATTTCTACAGATAAAGCTGTAAACCCTACCAATATAATGGGGGCTTCTAAAAGAATTGCAGAAATTTATGTTCAGTCTTTAAATAACTCGCTAAGCACAAATGGTTTTATTTTTAGTAATGGATTGAGTTATATAAATGAATTAAATGTTAAGCCAATAACTAAATTCATTACCACCCGATTTGGAAATGTATTGGGGTCAAATGGTTCTGTTATACCTAGATTTAGACAGCAAATTGAAAAAGGTGGACCAGTAACGGTTACACATCCAGAAATTACCCGTTATTTTATGACAATTCCAGAAGCTTGTCGTTTAGTACTTGAAGCTGGTTGTATGGGCAAGGGTGGAGAAATTTTTGTTTTTGATATGGGTAAATCCGTTAAGATTGTTGAACTAGCTAAAAAGATGATTCGATTAGCTGGTTTAGAGCCCAACGTTGATGTTAAGATTGAATACTCAGGATTAAGACCTGGAGAGAAGCTATACGAAGAATTGCTTAACGATAATGAAAATACAATGCCTACTCACCATGAAAAAATTATGATTGGAAAGGTTAGGGAATATGTTTTTGCTGATGTAGAAAGCCAGATTTACGAATTAATTTTATCTGCACGTTCGGGCAATGACAGGCAGGTAGTCGTGAATATGAAAAAATTGGTGCCAGAATTTAAAAGTAAGAATTCTATTTTTGAAGAGCTAGATAAACTGATAAACGATTAATATTAATGAGAAAATATCTTTATATGGCCTTTATGGCCTTTTTTGTTTTAACATCAAAAGCCCAGGAAACTCCCAACAGAATTATTCCTTACGATTATCAGTTTTATCAAAAGCTGAATCCATCAATATATAATCAGCAATCAAAATTTCATTCCTCTATAAAAGGATTTTACTCTGATGATAGCAAATTGAGTCAGCAGTATGATTCATTAATGAATGCTGGTACAGATAGCTTGAATAAGAGAAGTTGGGTGCATAGAAAATTATTTCAAGAGCACTTGTTAGAATTTAAAAATGAAGATTATAACATCTATGCAGACTTTCTTCCTGATTTTCAGATTGGTAGAGATGTAAGTAATAATAGAACAACTTGGTTAAATACCCGTGGTTTTCAGGTTGGTGGAAATGTTGGTAAACAATTTTCATTTTATTTAAATGGATTTGAGAACCAAGGAAAATTTGCCGATTACGTTAATAATTTTATTATTAAAAATCAGGTTGTGCCAGGACAGGGTTATGGCAAATTGGCAACAAATACACAGGATTGGTCTTATGTTACAGCATTACTTTCTTATACACCTAGTAAATATCTAAACTTTGCTTTGGGTTATGATAAAAACTTTATAGGTGACGGATATCGTTCGATGCTACTTTCTGATGTTTCATCAAATTACTCTTTTTTTAGAGTTAGAGCTACATTGGGTAGTGTACAATATCAAACCATATTTGCTTATATGTTAGATCCTGGGGCTCCTAAATTAGCTTCAGACAGGCGTTTAGGTGATCGTGGTAAATGGATGGCTGCACACTATGTAGATTGGAACGCGACTAATCGTTTTTCTGTTGGTTTTTTTCAAGCTGTTACCTGGGCAGATGCCGAAGTAGAAGGTAAAAGAGGTTTTGACTTTAATTATATTCACCCATTTATGTTTTTGCGTCCGGTAGAAAATACTAACACAACCTCTCCTGATAAAATGCGTTTAGGAATAAACCTTAAATATGAATTGTTAAAGAAAACTACCTTATATGGTCAATTTATGTTTGATGAGTTTACAGCAAAAGAATTTTTTGCAGGTAATGGCTATTGGGCAAATAAGTATGCGGTGCAATTTGGTGTTCGTGGATCGGATCTTTTTGCCGTTCCAGGTTTAAATTATTTAGCAGAATTTAATACTGCTCGTCCTTATACTTATGCACATTTCGATCGTATTTCTAATTATGCCAATTATAATCAATCTTTAGCACACCCACGCGGCGCTAATTTCAGAGAATTTTTAGGCATGTTAAATTATAGTTACAAACGTTTTGATTTCCAGGGTGAGGCTTTATACTCTAGATATGGCCTTGATCCTGATGGCATGAACTATGGCGGGGATATATTTAAAAGCTATGATACCCGTTCTGTTCAATATGGTAGTCATATTGGGCAAGGAATTACTACTGATTTGTATTACGCCAAAGGCCAGGTGGCTTATTTACTAAATCCTAAGTATAATTTGCGTATAGAAGTTGCCGGTACTTACAGAAGGGAAAGTAATACCCTAGGCGTAAATAATACGGGTTTAATCACCATTGGACTAAGAAGTACATTCAGAAATATTTACCACGATTTTTAATCAATAAGGGAGCAAAATAGAAACCCCATCTAATACAATTAGATGGGGTTTTTTATATCATTATATTTGGGAAATTTAATCCAGAAGCTAAATTACCCAACCATGCTATTAGTTGTTCGTTTTACAGCAACCTTCTTTACTGCTTCTATAATTGAGTTTTTATCATAACCACATTCTGCCCATAATTCTGGCTGTTCGCCATGTTCTATAAAATGATCAGGAATACCCAAACGAATCACATTTGAATTGTAATTATGATCTGCCATAAATTCTAAAACAGCAGAGCCTACACCGCCTGGAAGCGATCCGTCTTCAACAGTAATTACTTGTTTATATTTTGAGAATACTTCATGAAGCATTTGCTCATCTAATGGCTTAACAAAACGTAAATCATAGTGGGCAGGGTAATAACCCTCGCTGTTTAATTCTGCCCGTGCTTCTACAGCAAAATTACCCACATGGCCTATTGTTAATATTGCTACATCTTCACCATCACAGATTTTACGACCTTTACCAATTTCTAAAGCTTTAAAAGGTCTCTTCCAATCAGGCATTACCCCATTACCACGAGGATAACGAATTACAAAGGGCCCCATGTTTTCCTGTTGAGCAGTATACATCAGGTTTCTCAGTTCTTCCTCATTCATTGGTGAAGCTACAATCATGTTTGGTATGCAACGCATATAAGCTATATCGTATGCGCCATGATGTGTTGCGCCATCCGCTCCTGCTAAACCTGCACGATCCAGACAAAAAACAACATTTAACTTTTGAATTGCTACATCATGGATTACCTGGTCGTATGCTCGTTGCATAAAGCTAGAATAGATATTGCAAAAAGGGACCAATCCTTGTGTTGCTAATCCTGCTGAAAATGTAACGGCATGTTGTTCTGCAATTCCAACATCAAATGCTCTGGTTGGCATTGCTTTCATCATAATATTTAATGATGAACCTGAAGGCATTGCAGGCGTAATACCTACAATTTTTTTATTTGCTTCAGCCAATTCAACCATAGTATGGCCAAATACATCCTGGTATTTTGGTGGTTGTGGCTTATCTGGAATACTTTTTTTAATCTCGCCGGTAATTTTATCAAATAAACCTGGGGCGTGCCATTTGGTTTGATCTTTTTCTGCTAAAGCAAAGCCCTTTCCTTTTACGGTAACGCAATGTAATAGTTTTGGACCTGGAATGGCCGAAAGATCTTTTATAACTGAAGCCAGACGTTTTACATCATGTCCATCAACTGGACCAAAATATCTAAAGTTTAGTGCTTCAAATAAATTGCTTTGTTTTAAAAGTGTTCCTTTTATACTTTTCTCTATCTTTTTAACATACTTATGCGCATTAGGTCCTAATTTAGAAAGGCTTGTTAATACATTTGATATGTCATCCCGAAAACGGTTATAAGATTTAGAGGTTGTAATATTGGTTAAATATTCTTTTAATGCACCAACATTTGGATCGATAGACATGCAGTTATCATTTAAGATAACTAAAACATTGCTATTCTCGATTCCTGCGTGATTTAAGCCTTCAAAAGCTAATCCTGCCGTCATTGCACCATCGCCAATTACGGCAACATGCTGGCGATCGGTTTCGCCTTTAAGTTGCGACGCCACAGCCATACCCAATGCAGCAGAAATAGAAGTAGATGAGTGCCCTACGCCAAAAGTATCATATTCACTTTCAGAAATTTTCGGAAAGCCACTAATACCTTTATAAATGCGGTTTGTATGGAAAAGATCTCTTCTTCCTGTTAGGATTTTATGACCATAAGCTTGGTGCCCTACATCCCATACTAATTTATCATATGGAGTGTTTAAAGCATAGTGTAAAGCAACAGTAAGCTCTACAACGCCTAGGCTGGAGCCAAAATGCCCGCCATTTATACTTACTACATCAATAATGTATTGTCGTAATTCCTGGCTTATTTGCTCTAAGTCAGTTTCGCTAAACTGCTTTAAATCAGCAGGGTAGTTAATTTTAGATAATAGTGGACCAGCTTTTACTTGCATGCGGTATTTTGGTAAAAAACAAGGTACAAATTACGGTATTTTAGATTTAATATTGAAGAAAAATCGTCTAATAAGTGTAAAGTGATTATCAAAGTAAACAATTGTTTACGAGTAAAGTTGTTAAATAATACTATTTAAAATCAATATAAATCATTTAAGGCAGAAGATTATCTCTTGTTAAAAATTACTATGTTTGTTTTGACTGATGCAAGCTGAAAATTTTGAAATAAAACTTCCGGTATTCGAGGGCCCCTTCGATTTGTTGCTGTTTTTTATAGAACGGGACGAGCTTAATATTCAAGATGTTGAAATTGCAAAAATTACAAATGATTTTCTGGCGTATATCCATCGTTTATTGGCCTTAAATGTAGAAGTGGCGAGTGAATTTATTTTAGTGGCTGCTACTTTAATGCGCATTAAATCAAAAATGCTGCTACCAAGGATAGAAATTGATGAGGCAGGAAATGAAATTAATCCTGAATTAGATTTAATTGCTCGACTGATTGCCTATAAACAATTTAAATCCGCTGCTGAAGAACTTAAGGTTTTTGAAGATGCGAGGATGCAACAGGAACGCAGAGGAAATATTGAACATGATTTATCGCTTGCTGCAGAGTCATCTACCCACCAGGATGAGCTTTTATCTTTAGATTTGTACAAACTTTTGGTCGTTTATCATCGCACGATGCAAAAATATGAATTGCGAAGCGAAGAAGTAAAGCATACTGTTGTGCAATATCCATACACTATTGAGCAGCAAAAACACTTTATTGCGAACTTGCTGGATATTAATAAACAGATTGATTTTGCTCTGGTACTGAAAAACTCTGAAAATAAGGTTCATTTCGTGTATAATTTCCTGGCAATTTTAGAAATGCTGCAACAACAAATAGTAGAAATTACAATTGGTAGTGGTTATAATAACTTTAATGTAAAAGCTGTACATTAATTTTATAAAGTTTTATTCAAAATGTTGAATAGTAATAGTATTGTTTAATTCTATTGTCTATTCTTCTAATGGGTCTCTCAATAAAATTCTTTACTTTTGCCAAAAAATTAGAAACCAATATAGGATGAAACGCGACACCCAAATTTTTGAACTTATTGATAAAGAATTAAGCAGACAAGAGCACGGCTTAGAACTTATCGCATCAGAAAATTTTGTAAGCAAGCAGGTTATGGAAGCTGCTGGTTCAGTACTTACCAATAAATATGCAGAAGGCTTACCAGGAAAACGCTATTATGGTGGTTGCCAGGTGGTAGATGTGGTAGAGCAAATTGCAATTGATAGAGCTAAAGAATTATTTGGCGCTGCGTGGGTAAACGTTCAGCCACACTCAGGTGCACAAGCAAATGCGGCAGTTATGTTAGCAATTTTGCAACCTGGAGATAAAATTTTAGGATTTGATCTTTCTCATGGCGGACACTTAACGCACGGTTCTCCTGTTAATTTTTCTGGTAAACTTTATCAGCCTCTTTTTTATGGTGTAGAAAAAGAAACCGGACTTATTGATTATAAAAAATTAGAAGAAGTAGCTCTTGCTGAAAAACCAAAATTAATTATTTGTGGTGCTTCTGCTTATTCTCGTGAGTGGGATTATGCTTTTATTCGTTCAGTTGCTGATAAAATTGGTGCTTTAGTTTTAGCAGATATTTCTCACCCAGCTGGTTTAATTGCAAAAGGATTATTGGCTAACCCACTTCCTCATTGTCATATTGTAACTACTACTACCCACAAAACTTTACGTGGTCCACGTGGTGGGATGATTATGATGGGAAAAGATTTTGAAAATCCATGGGGATTAAAAACTCCAAAAGGCGAAACCCGTATGATGAGTAATTTACTTGATATGGCTGTTTTTCCAGGTACTCAAGGTGGTCCTTTAGAGCATATTATTGCAGCTAAGGCAATTGCTTTTGGCGAAGCTTTAACTGAGGAGTACGGAACTTATATTAAACAAGTTGCTGCAAATGCTCAGGCTATGGCTAAAGCTTTTGTTGCTAAAGGATACGGTATAATTTCTGGTGGCACCGATAACCACTTGATGTTGATCGATCTTCGTAATAAAAATATCACGGGTAAGGTTGCAGAAAATGCTTTAGAGAAAGCCGAAATTACCGTTAACAAAAACATGGTTCCTTTTGATGATAAATCACCATTTGTTACTTCGGGTATTCGTGTTGGTACTGCAGCAATTACAACTCGTGGTTTAAAAGAAGCTGAAATGGAAAAAATTGTTGAACTTATAGATCAGGTTTTAACAAACCCAGAAGATGAATCAAATTTAAACGCAGTTAAAGCTGAAGTTATTAAGTTGGTTAGTGCTTTTCCTTTATATAAATAGATTTTAAACTCCTTAGGGATATAATTGAAAAGAGCCTTGCATTAATTTGTAAGGCTCTTTTTGTGTAATAATTATCTGATAATTTTTTTGAACTTCTAGAAAGTAAAGGGCCGACAATCCTTTTCAGTATATGTCGACCCTTACCATCTAAATTAACGCTCTCGAATATATAAACGTAATTTGGCAGAAATAGTTTTTTAAAAATTGAAAAAAGTTAATAATTCTCGTAACAGCCTAAAGATGAGGGAAAAATTCTTGCTTTATCCAGTATGTCTTTGTTTAGGTGAAGATTAAAATAAGAATCAGAAGTTAAGTTAATACCCTTTTTTGAGGCAGGACTAGAATTTGATAATAGGAAATTATTATTTTTTGGGTTGACAAAAAGCGGATCATTGTTTAATATGTTGGCATTTGAACCAAAGCTGGTTGTACTCGTTTTAATTAGGTTATTAGCAATGTTTGTCTGTATAATCGTTTTTGATTTTTGTTGAATATCAATTTCGTTCACTAAACTTCCCCAAATAATATTATTCGTTAAGTTTATTTGCATTTTATTGTAAACCGAAGCCGATAAATAATCGGAAAAAGTTAATGCAGCCGTTTTCCGTGGTAAAGTTGGGTTATACCCTGCGAAAGTGTTTTGTTTTAAATTGTAGTTTCCGCCACCAATGCCATAAATAATATAATTACCGCAATTATATATCAGGTTATTAAACGCAATTAATTCAGAATGATAACCTATGTAGGCAGCCACTTGCATGTTTTTAATAATGCTATTGGTAATAATTAGTTTTGGGCTTGAATTTCCTGATAAAGAATCTGAAGTAATACCAACAGAGGCATTTTTAATAATTGCGTTTTTAATTAAGCCATTACCATTCGCTTTCAGGTATAAACCACTCCATTGGCCTGGTTCATCATTGTAAATATCTTCCAACCTATCACTGCAAAAAAGAATTGGTTCATTTAAAGTGCCTGAAGCATTTAAAAAGCCCTCTACATTCATTCTGCTATCTTTATGAAAGAAAATTTTAGTACCTGGAGCGATATTCAGAGTTGCACCGTTTTTAATAGTAAGTACATCATTTACAACATAAGGCAAAGTATTTGTCCAAGTCGTATTTGTATTTATAACCCCATTATTAATAAAAACTGCATTTTGTCCATAGGCTAAAAGCTGTATTACTTTTCGGTTTCCGTTAGTATTTAAAATTATAGAATCCTGAACCAAAAAGGGTAAGTTCGTTGCGTTTGGATTAATAGTTACCTTAATGAAAAGATTTAAAGAATCTTTACCATTAATTACTAGATTCATTTTTAGTGAAGTGTTTTCGCCGTTAATATTGATTTTGAATGGAGAATTCGTTCCTCCGGCAAGTTTAATTTCAGAAATGTTTAAGGCATCACTGTTTCGATTAAAAATTTTAATTCTAGATGTTGTAGAGCCAATTGAAGTAAAAACGGTATCAAAAAGAACGGTATCCTTTGAAAAGCTTAACCTGGCATTTGGATCAGAAGTAATGCGTTCATCTTTCCGGCAAGCCAGAATAAAAGTTGAAATAATTAACAAGCTACAAATTAACAAACGCATAAATCAAACTTAGATAAAATTGCGGAAGAGAACAATTATGCCATGAGTTATTAATCAGCAAAGGCTATAGCTGCAATACTTACTTTGGCTGCACCATTTGTTAATAAAATATTGGCACAAGCTTCTAAAGTTGCCCCGGTTGTAATTACATCATCAATTAGTAAAACATGTTTATTCAAAATATCTTTTGGGTTGCTAATGCTAAAAACCTCAAGCATATTTTCGTAACGGGAATAACGTCCTTTTTTTGTTTGACTTTCTGTTGCTACATTTCTTAATAACGCATTTTCTGTAAACGAGATATTCATTGTTTGAGATATACCTTCCGCGATAAATGTACATTGGTTATATCCTCTTAAACGAATTTTTTTACGATGTAAGGGAACGGGAATAATTAAATCTACATCCTGATAAATGGGGCTGGATTTTAACCTTTCTCCTAGCAAGTTTCCTAAAATAATGCCCACTTCAGTTTTGCTGTTATACTTTAAATTGTGGATTAAATTTTGAACTTTAGCTCCTTTTTTAAAATAGAGCATCGCCATTGCTGCGTGCAGAGGCACTCTACCCCAAAGCTGCCGGGCAACACGGTTTTCTGCGTGAATGTGGTAATCAGTAAAAGGTAAATCGTAAAGGCACTTAATGCAGATTTGGTTTTCGCTATGAACGAGCGGATTACCACAGGCATTGCATAAGTGCGGAAATAAAAGTCCGATTAAATCATCAAGCCATCGTTTTGCAGTAATCATTTTTGGAGCGTTTAGGCTAAGCTAAACAATTAATTCTGGTTTCGAATTGTATTTATTTTTTAGCCAAATATCAATAGCCCAAAGAATTAGTCCATAAATAATCCAAAATATTGGTAGCGTGAAAATGAAGAGGAATATATAGCCATGTTTATTTAACGAAATGTCGCCAAGTATCCAATCTATTAGCGAAAATGAAGAAAAGTAAACGGTGTAAAACAGAACAGGGACAAGGAATATTCCGATTGCTAAGGCCCAATTATATTTCTTTTTTAACGATTGCCTGTGGTTTTTTATCTGCTTGTAATGAAAAAAAGCAGTGGCTAAAGTAAAAATTAGAGCAATACCTAAAGGATCAATCGTTAGAAGTATTTTGGTAAAGAAAGGTAACTTTGGGTTTAATGAAATTTTAAGATCTTCATCAGGAATCTGGTTTAAAGTCCACGAGTATTTATTTTCATTTCGCTTTGGATTAGGTAGAGAAGAAGACCGCATTCTTAATTCCTCGGGTAAGTTAAGTTCTATTTGAATCGGACCAAAAGATTTCCAATATTTTGAAGGGAATAGTGCGTATTCCAGATCAAAATCTCTAACAAAACCAAAATTATTGCTTCCTAAAGCCGCATTATATTCTACAGTGATAAGGTTTTTGCCTGAAATAAGATTGGCATTGAAGTAAACTAAATCATCAAGGCTAACAATTTGAGATTCATCTTTTTTATAAAAAATGCGGACTTGATTTTTTTCATAAGGCTTTATAAAAGAATATTGTTCTAATGGATCTTTGCCATAATTTTTTTTAAGGTCTTCAATTTTAACAATTTTGCCGTTCAGTTTAATAATAGGATTACTTTCTAGATTTATGGCAATAAATAATAGTGGGAGAGATTGATTTTTACTTGCGTTAATCTCGTAGAAAATAGCGTAATGCGCTGAATAGTAATTGTATCCGTTGGTTGTATCTCTTAATATATTAATTTTAATAAACTCTTTAGTTACTTTAATTTCCTTATTAAAAAGAAGCATTGAGTGTTCTGAACCTTCATTATAAGGTTTAGCCATGTTTGCATGGCTGGCAATAAAGCTTATCGAAAAAATAATAATTAATAAGGTTTTAAGGCAGAAGAATCGTGATTTTAAACTGATCCTATTATTTATTGTTTTTATCATAAAACTCGAAAAAATCATTCAGCCTAAAAATTTTGGTTAAGAAGGAATAATCCTGATTCATGCTATTGTAGCTTTCTATGGATGGTTCTTTATCGTCTATATTACCCTTTCCTAAAGTTCTATCAGGAATAAATAAATCTGTAGTAACCTCTGGTGCGCCTAACAAAGAATAAATTTCGCGACCTTCTACTTGATAGGGTTTGAATTTTGATTTGAGGTCTTTTTCGGTGTAAATGATGTTGTAAATAACATATTTAGATTTGGTTGGATTAATTACGCCATACATCGTTGGATCCAATATTAATTTCTGATCTTTTAAATTGTATTTTTCGCAAGTTAATTTATGATCGCCTTCTGTTAATTCTACCTTTAAAAACTGTGCAGCCGGAATTTGATATAGCTTACCATCAATTGATACACTTATGGCTTCATTTGTAGGGTTATCAATAAGTGTGGAGCCATTAATTTTATTTTTTAGCACCAGTTCATAGTAACCGTAGCCTAACATGATTACTAGTAGGACGATAATTGGCAAAAATTTTTTCATCACTTTTGGCGGTTAATCCAAGCTTTCTTTTTAATTCATTTATTAGGAAATAAGCAATTTTGGCAACATTATTTATGCCTGAGATAAAACATATTTGGGCGTTAATATCCTTTGCGTTTAATTTCTTATTTCTAAATTAAGAAAAAAATAGTCATAACACTTCGATATAAACGAATGTTTTTCGGGTAATAAACTAATAAGGGGAAGTGAAATTTAATTTTTAGCTTCTTCTTTTACGGCTAGTTGTCCACAGGCTGCATCAATATCCTTACCTCTGCTGCGGCGAATGTTGGTGGTAATCCCCTGACCTTTCAAATAATTTGCAAAAGCATCAATTTTATCACCCTCAGCGTTTGTAAAATCAGCAAAGGAAATTGGATTATATTCAATCAGATTAACTTTACAAGGAATGTGTTTACAGAATTTTGCTAAATCCATCGCATCAGAAATCTCATCGTTAAAGTGATTGAAAACAATGTATTCGTACGTTACAGGATTTTTAGTTTTAGCGAAATAATATTTAAGCGCATCAGCCAATGCTTTTAATGAGTTTGCTTCGTTAATAGGCATAATTTCATTACGCTTTTTATCATCAGCAGCATGAAGGGAAAGGGCAAGGTTAAATTTTGCGCCATCATCTCCAAGTTTTTTAATCATTTTAGCAATTCCAGCTGTAGAAACCGTAATGCGTTTATAGCTCATGTTTAATCCATCAGGAGCAGTAATGCGTTCGATAGATTTTAAAACATTGGCATAATTTAATAAAGGCTCGCCCATACCCATATACACAATATTGGTTAATGGGTTATTGTAATTTTGCTTAGCTTGCTTATCAATTAAAACAACTTGATCATAAATCTCATCAGCATTTAAGTTGCGTTTGCGATCCATATAACCAGTAGCACAGAATTTACATGTTAAACTGCAGCCTACCTGAGAACTTACGCAGGCAGTCATTCTATCTTCCAAAGGAATTAAAACGCCTTCAACAATGTTTCCATCTGCTAAACGGAAGGTATTTTTAATGGTATGATCGTTACTAAATTGCGAATTATTAACTTGTACAGCATTAATGGCGAAACTTTCGTCTAAAGCTTTGCGCAAATCTTTTGATAGATTGCTCATATCCTCAAAACTCGTTGCCGATTTTTCCCAAAGCCATTGATACACCTGTTTAGCCCTATACGCGGGTTGTTGCATAGCAGTAAAATGCTGTTGCAGTTGCGGCAGATCTAATGCACGGATATCGGTTTTTTTTGCTGTTACCATTTGCCGCAAAGATACTTAAAAAAGGTGTAAGCCGAAAGATTGAAAGCTAATGTGTTGTTATGCAGTGTGTAAGATTACAATTGTTAAACAACTTAACGCTAAGTAAAGGCAAAGTGGACTATAAATTTTGCTATCGTTTTTGGCGAAAACAGTATCATGCACCTTTTTAAAAAAGCCAACGTACTTAAAATCACCAACTGACCTTAATAAAAATATACCAGCAATAAAGAAAACCATGTATTTTAAATATTGAACTGGAATGGAAAAAGAGATCAAATGATTTTGTAAATAAATAGTAAGTGCAAAAAATAATAAAACCAAGGCTACAATTGAAGTAGATAATTTACTTGGATTAAGCATGCACTTACCTTCTAAAGATGTTGGGATTACTTTTTCTGCTGCCCATTTACCGCCAAATACCCAATAAAAATGTAAAGCGGATAAAAACAGAAATATTATTGTATTAATGTAAATTAAGGTACTTTGCATGGCTACCTTTTATTGCGTGAATTCGGTTTGCCTGTTGGTTTGCCCTTTGCCGGTCTGGAATTTCTGCTATTGGAGTTTCCTTTTCCAGTAGGTTTTGTGGAATTTCCTGAAGATTTTTTGGCGCCACTTTTATGTGGAGCAGGTTTAGAAGGACGGAAAGATTTTTTAGGTTGCTCTTGCTTTAATTCAGGAATTTCTTCCCAAGAGTTTCCTTTTTTCTTGGCTGGCTTTTTAGCTTTGGTAACGCTTTCTGCTGAAGACGATTTTTCAATCATTTTCATTATACTTTCCATCTCCTCAGGATTAAATTCTCTCCATTCGCCCAAAGGAATACCTTTTAAATTAATGTTCATAATCCTAATGCGTTCCAATTTGGTTACTTCATAGCCAAAGTGCTCACACATACGACGAATTTGCCTATTTAAACCCTGAATTAACGTGATGTTAAAAACAAAGGTGCTAATTTGTTTCACCTTACATTTACGGGTATTTACACCTAAAATAGGCACTCCATTTGCCATTCCGTTAATAAAATCTTCTGTAATGGGCTTGTTGACAGAAACTATATATTCTTTTTCGTGCTTATTGCCAGCTCTTAAAATTTTGTTGACAATATCACCATTATTGGTTAGGAAAATTAATCCAGATGAATCTTTATCTAAACGGCCAATAGGAAAAATACGTTCGCTATGGTTTACATAATCAACAATATTATCTTTCACGTTGGATTCTGTTGTACTGGTGATGCCTACGGGTTTGTTAAAAGCTAACAATACAAAGTTTTCTTCTTCTTTGGGCTCAATGTTATGCCCGTTAACCATTACACGATCTCCTGCAAAAACCTGATCTCCAATTTTGGCCTTTTTGCCATTAATAAACACACTTCCACGCTCAATAAATTTATCTGCTTCACGACGGGAGCATAATCCACTTTCGCTAATGAATTTATTTAAACGGGTTGCAGAAGAGTTATTCATGCTGCAATTTTACGGAAATAAATTGTTTTTAGTTGTTAGTTATCTTTACCGCTTCAACAAAAAGGGCAATTTGAGTATTAAGTATTTCTAAGGTAGCTGCATCAGTTAGGTTAAACTGATCGTTTATTTTAGTTTTAGCGAAAGAAATTAATTGTGGAAATACTTCGGCCTCTATAACTGTTAAAATATCCTGTAAGGATTGAAATGCTTTTTCGCCTTGCGATGATGCTACAATGGCAAGGACAGGTTTTTTAGAGAAAGATGCACTGCTAACTGTCCAATCCAATAGATTTTTTAAAGAGCCCGGTAAACCCATTGCATATTCTGGTGTGCAGATTAAAATGCCTGGTGCCTGTTCAATTTTGGTTCTTAAATCTGTTATGCTTTGCGGAAAAGGCTCCAAATCTAAATCAGGATTAAAATGTGGAATGTCGGCAATTGAGGAAAGTATCTCGATTTTAAAACCAGCGGGAAGTAATTTAGCTACTGCTTTAATATATTGCTTGTTGGTTGAGGTTGCTTTGGTGCTGCCACAAATTGCAAAAATGGTTTTCATTTGCTAAAAGTAACAAAGCAATTGTAAAGGGAGAAGACACAAATTACATGCAGAATAGATTTTACATCTACATGTTGTTTGTGCCTTCAGTTTTTTAATTAAAATGATGGATCGTCAGCACTTGGGCCATAACTTCCAGGAATTGGGATGTTTAGCAAGCGCAAATAAACTCCAAGTTGTGCCCTGTGATGTGTAATTTGGCTAAAAACCTGACGGATCATTTCGTATTTTGTAACATCAGCCAGTATTTGCTCGCCATGCCTTAAAATCCATGATTTATTGAAATTTGAATCGGAAGCTTTTTCTAGATGTGATTTTCCATCTTCATAGCTTTTTTCAAAAAGAGCAATTAAGTCCTCATTATTTTCAACCTTAGCCTCTTCATAAGGTGTTGTTGCAAAATCCAACCCATCAGTGGTTAAAACTAGCGTAATCCAGGTTGATAATTCGGCAATATGAGAAGCAAGAGATTTCATTTTCATGCTTTTTTCATGGGGAGCCCAATCAAATTTCTCAGTAGGTACCAAGGCTAAAAACTTTTTAGTTGTTTTAGATTCTGCCTCTAATTCGGTCAATAATAATTTAATAATGTCCATATTTTCGTTTTGTTTTTATTCATTTATTAATGTTTAACAAAGAAAATAGGAGCGAGTGACAACCCTATGGCAGTCTAAAAAATAAGATGAAAATAAATTTAATAATTTACAGGAAGTACCTTCATATATTCGCTCAACGGCATGTGTTCGGGTTTCTTAAAAGGCATTCCTAAATTTTTGAGGCAAATAATTCGGGTAAGATTAAAATCACGGTATTGGTTACGAACATGGCACCAAGCAATAAGGTGCCAGCTAAAAGCATAAAAAATTAAGCCAATCGGTTCTACCTCACGCTTACTCACCTCTTCCTTTACATTTTTGTAATCGATTTCAATCAGGTTTTTTTCTGAAATGGCGTGCTGAATTAGAGAAATATATTCAAAATTGAAAGTCATCCGTTCAGGAATCTGAAGTTTAATATGCTGATTTAAACTTTCTAACTTTTCTTTCTGACTGGCCTTTAAAACAGCCTTTACTTTAGTTAATGCAGTTGCATAATGCTCATTAATAGATCGATCTGCAAAGCCAGAAACCAAACTTTCTACCAGTAATAAAGCATTTGCCTCTTCCATATTGAAAGAAACTGGTGGTAAAAAATAACCCTGCACAAGAAAATAGCCTTTATGCTGCTCAAAACTAACCGGGATTCCTTGTTCCTGGAGCGCTTTAATATCACGGTAAACGGTACGAACACTCATATTGAAACGTTCCGAAATTTTATCGGCAGTAATGTACTTTTTTGATTGTAACAGTGTTAAAATCCCAAAAAGACGGTCGATACGGTTCATAATGTTTGTTAAGCTGAGGGGGTAAAATTAAACAATTAATCCATCAATAAAATTTACTTCTGCGGACATAATATATGATGAGCTTTTCTAAAAATGTTTGGGTAGGAAGTTTATAAAAACTATGTGGTACGTTATTTGCGAACTATAAGCACATCCTTTTTCTTCAAAACTATCGTTAATAAATACTGTAAAGGGTGCACAATCAGAATTTAAATGGCGGCTGTAATTCAAAAGCGTTTTTTCAGGGCGGTAAAAAGTAAGGTAATTTTAGGGTTCCTATTTGCTTGTTTGGCACTACTGCTGGCTTGGGGAATCAGTAAATTCGCTTTTACACGCATGTTAAATACCGTTGAAGAAATTTCTGCACCAAATGATCGATTGAGAATTGTTAATGATTTATCGCATAAAATAGCCCGGTTGGATCAGCTGCAACGCGATGAAGCTTTTAATAAGCAAGGTGATTATAGTTTTTTAAGAGAATCAAGAAGATTAAGATCCAGTTTGGATACCCTTCGTAAACTATACGTTGGCGATTCTGCGCAGCTAGCGAGGATTAAATCAATAAAAAGTTTGTTGTTAGATCGTGATAAACAGTTTGTAAACTATTTAAAGGTTAGAGAAACACTGGTAAATACGAAATCATTTTCTGATGAGGTGCAGAAACTAAATGAGCTGGTTACTAAAAGATCAATGCAAACAGATAGTGCCGTTCTTACCACCGAGACTACAACATCAACCACAACTGTTGCGCCAGATGAAGAAGCAAAATCAAGAGGCTTTTTAAGTAAGCTTTTTGGCAAGAAAAAGGCTGATGTTTACAAAATTATTAATGAAGAATTTAAAGTAAAACGAGATACTCTAAATGCAAAGGCCGAGGATAGCATTATGAAAAGCATGACGGGTTCTTTGAAAAATATTGAACACGAACAACGACAAAAAAGCCAGAAATTTTTAAAGAAAGAAGCCGATTTATCGAGTGCTAGTAATGCATTAACGGCTCAAATGCTTCAAATTTTGCGTGAAGTAGAGGGCGAAGCCGTTGCACAAGTAGATTTAAACGGAATACAGGCCAAAGAAGTTGTAAACGATGGTATTACTCAAATTACAACTATTTTAATCGCATTTTTTTTATTGACTGTGATTTTGCTGTACTTAATATTATCCGATATTACCAAAAGTAACAAATATAGAAAAGAGCTTGAGGCCGCTAAGGATGAAGCAGAATATCATGGTAAGGCAAAACAGCGTTTTCTTTCTAATATGAGTCATGAAATACGAACGCCTTTGCAATCTATTTTAGGCTATGCAGAGCTGATTGCCCAACAAAATTCGCCGAGTAAAAAAGATGTAAATGCCATTTACCAATCGTCCATTCATTTATTGCAGATTGTAAATGAGGTTTTAGATTATAACCGGATTATATCAGGCGAATTTAGCTTTAATAATCAGGTTTTTGATGTGAAAAAGGTTCTTGATGAAGTGGTTTCAGTTATGCGCCCATTGGCAGAACAGAAATCACTTGCCTTAATTGTAGATTTAGATTTATCAGGAATTGAATTTGTAAGAGGAGACGCATTCCGATTGAAGCAAATTCTTTTTAATTTATTAGGCAACGCAGTAAAATTCACGTTGAAGGGCGAAATTACGCTCATGGCATCCTGCAAACGACAAGAAAATGATTTAAACTTTAATTTCACTATAAAGGATACGGGCATAGGTTTTGCCGAAACCGATATTAATAAAATATTTAAAGAGTTTGAGCAGATAGAAACACCCGAAAAACATTTAATTAATCAAACAGGAACAGGCTTAGGCTTAACAATTGTTAAATCTCTTATCGAAAACCAAGGTGGAAGGATTTATGTGAAAAGTAAACCAAGCGTTGGAACATCTTTTAATATTTACCTTAAATATGAATATACCGACGAAAAAGTAAATGATGCGCTTGATTTGGAACATTATGCTATTGTAAAACCTGGCGAAGTGTGGGTTATTGATGATGATAAGCTAATTTTAGATTTGTGTAGTTTGATTTTTGAAAAGAATAAAATTCCTTTTAAAAGTTTCAATCAAGTTGCGGGTATTCTGGGTGAAGAACCGAATGAAAATTTAAAATATGTTTTAATAGATATGCGCATGCCTGAAATGTCGGGTATTGAACTTTGCCATATTTTAAAGAAGAAATTGCCTGTAGATGTTAAGTTTTTTGCCATTACAGCTCAGGTTTTGCCGGAGGAAAGAGCAATTGTATTAAGCGAAGGTTTTGATGGGTTGATTATGAAGCCTTTCCGTATGGTTGATTTGCTCTCCATTTTTGAAAGGACTGAAATTTTAGCGGAGCAACCAGAGTTTGACTTTTCTTCTATTGAGAAAATGACTTTTGGAGATCAGCAATTGCTGGATAAAATATTGAATAGATTTAAATTGGATTGTAGAACGGATACAGTTGAGCTAAAAGAATCTGTGAATGAAAATGATGCAGAAAAAAGCCGTTTGCTGGTGCATCGCCTTGCGGGAAGAACTGCACAAATGGGTGCCAAAACATTAGCCGCTGCATTTAGAAATTTGGAAATTGAAATTGATGGCAACGGATTAACTACAGAAAATAGGCATAATGTTTCACTGGAACTTAAAAAACTTGAAAACCTAATTAATTTTATAGAAAAAATGGATCAGGTTTCTGTTTAGCTACCGTTAAAATTACACTTCTGGCATAAATTACTATTCAATACCGTAGCGTTCCATTTTGCTATATAAAGTCTTTCTATCGATATTTAAAAGTTTTGCAGCTTTGGATTTGTTATGTTTCACTTTAATCAGCGTTTCGGTAATTAAAGCTTTCTCATTAGATTCATTAACTGCTTTTAAATCTGAAGAACTGTTTTTAGGTGCTTGCTGATTGATGGAAATCATCATTTCATCTGGCAAAGCTTCAATTTGGGCAACTTCTCCAGGGCTTAGCAATACCATTCTTTTAACTACATTGCTTAACTCACGTAAGTTTCCGGGCCAATCGTATTGTAATAATAAAGCTTTGGCATCGGCCGAAATGCTTTTTACATTTCTACCTAAATCTCGGTTAGATAGTTGTACAAAATGATTTATAAATAATTCTAAATCGCCACCACGGTCTCTTAAAGCTGGCAGCTGTATTTTAAATTCGTTTAAACGGTGGTATAAATCTTCTCTAAATTCGCCCTGTTGCATGCTGTTGGCTAAATCATCATTTGTAGCCGTTATAATTCTAACATTAACAGGAATTTGCTTAGTGCTGCCAAGGGGCTGTATAACTCTTTCTTGTAGCGCACGTAGCAATTTAATTTGCACCTCATAACTCAGGTTACCAACTTCATCCAAAAATAAAGTGCCGCCATCAGCAGCCTCAAACTGACCTTTTTTATCATTTAAAGCGCCAGTAAAAGCACCTTTAACGTGCCCGAAAAGTTCGCTAGCGGCCAAATCTTTTGATAAGGCACCACAATCTATCGCAATAAAAGGTTTATTGGCTCTTTTGCTTTGTTTATGCAAGGTTCGGGCTGCATATTCTTTTCCAGTTCCACTTTCGCCTTGGATAATTACAGACATATCTGTTGGAGCTACCAAATTAATATGCTCATATAATTTATCCGCTATTGCGCTTTTACCTTTAATAAAATCGGTGTCCGTATCTTTCTGTTCGGTGGTTTTGCCCTCTTTTTTTAATAAGGAATTTTTAATCACCATTAAAAGTTCGTCGGGGTTTACCGGTTTGGTAATGTAATCAAAAGCACCAAGCTGAATGGATTTTACAGCAGTTCTAACATCGTTAAAACTGGTCATAATAATAATGGGAATAGATAAACCAAGATCTCTGGTATGCGTTAAAACCTCAAAGCCAGTTCCATCAGGTAGGCGGTAATCGATTAATAGTAAATCGAATTCCTGATTTTCAATCAATTTAAATGATTGACGGATGTGAGTTACAAGTGTAATCTCATGCTTGTTTTTAATTAAAAAACCTTCTAATAATTGAGCAAAAGTTGTATCGTCTTCTAAAATCAGGATTCTCGCCATATACAAAAATAACAAAAGCCAGATAAAATCCGGCTTTTGTTATTAAGGTAGATGTAATATTTAAGGGTTATTGTACTGGCTTACCATCTTTGTCAATTTTAACTGAACCTGTTTCAGCCTCTTTTTTAACATTGATGATGTAATATTCTTTAGTTCCTTCTTTAGCTAACCAAGCTTCAGTAGGCGTCCATCCTTTATAAGTATCACCTTTTAAGGCAGTTGTAACTGGCTCAGGTAATTCTTCCAATTTAACTGGAGTTTTGGTAACGCTATCTTGAACTGCAACAATTGCAGTAGTTTTAAAATCTTTAACTTCACTTGCTTGTACTGCTGTAAATCCTGCTACAGCTAATGCTGCTGATAAAATGAACTTTTTCATAACTTTATTTTTTTATTGCTCTCTTTTAAAGAGCTGTGAATAATTAATTTTTGTTAGAATAAAGCCGGTTTTACCCGACTTTATTTAATAAATAGATGATATTTAGTTTATTGAACTGGTTTTCCGTCTTTGTCAATTTTAACTGAACCTGTTTCAGCTTCTTTTTTAACGTTAATTAAATAATATTCCGCTGTTCCATCTTTTACTAGCCAAGCTTCAGTAGCTGTCCAACCTTTATAGGCATCACCTTTTAATGCGGTTGTAACTGGCTCAGGTAGCTCTTCTAATTTAACTGGAGTTTTAGTAACGCTATCTTGAACTGCTACAATTGCAGTAGTTTTAAAATCTTTAACTTCACTTGCCTGTACTGCTGTTAATCCTGCTACAGCTAATGCTGCTGATAAAATGAACTTTTTCATAGTATGATTTTTAAAATTTATATGTGTAACAATACTTGCTAAGGTTACATAATGATGCCAAAGCAGCATTTTTTATTTAAATGTTTAATTTTCAGTATTTTATATTTTTAGCGCCTAAAACAAATGTGTGGAGTTTCTCCACAAAATGGGGGTAAGGGCAACAGAAAAGCAGCTGAAAAAGGTTTGGTTTAAAAATGAGGAGATGGAGTGTGCCAAAAATTAGAAGCAATTCTTTTATTTAAAAACTTGAAATTTTATACAAGTCGCCTTATTAAATAAAATTGATATTCAATTATTTAGCGCTTTAAAGTAGGTTAACTGCGTTTATTGAGTAATAATAGGGGCGTAAAAATTTTAAATTTGAGTTTTAAAAAAGAAGTTTTTTTTCTATCATTGCAGAAAATTAAAAGCCTCCTTAGCTCAGCTGGTAGAGCAACTGACTTGTAATCAGTAGGTCATTGGTTCGATTCCGATAGGAGGCTCTTTTTTTCTTACAAAATCTCTTATTCTTTTCAATAATCCTCAGGAGATTCTTCAATAATATTTCAAGCAAAATACAGTACTCAAAAAATAAATTTTTTTGCTTGCCCTTATTCCCCTTAATTTGTGATTATGCTAAAATACTTTTCTGCCGATTGGGTTTTCCCCGTAAATCAGCCGCCAATTAAAAATGGAGTTGTAGTTGTAACTGCAGATGGGGAAATTAAAGAAGTTCTTACTGAAGACGAAGCTGTGAATCTCGATTTGCAAGGTATTACTAAACTTAAAGGTGCTTTAATACCAGGATTTATCAATACGCATTGCCATTTAGAACTATCAAACATGCTTGGGTTAATACCAGAGCGTACTGGTTTGGTAGAATTTGTACAATCTATTATAAAGAATAGGCAGGCTGATACAGATTTAATTGTAACTGCAATGGAAAGGGCAGATGAGCAAATGTTTGAAAATGGAATTGTTGCTGTTGGCGATATTTCTAACCAACCCATTTCTAAATCAATAAAGCAGAACAGTAAAATTTATTACTATACTTTTATTGAGGCGATGGGTTTTAATCCTGAAAGGGCAGAAGCAATTATGGATTATGCCAAAGGCGTAAAAGCACAGTTTGCACCGTTGCCATGTTCTATTGTTCCTCACGCACCTTATTCGGTATCCGAAAAACTATTTCAGCTTATTGATGATTATGCTCAAGATTCTTTTTTAAGTATCCATAATCAGGAAACAGCAGAGGAAAATACCTTTTTCGAAACAAAAACTGGTGGTTTCTTAAAGCTTTATGAATTTTTAAATCTCAATATAGATTTCTTTCAACCATCTGGTAAAACATCCCTACAAACATGGTTGCCTCATCTAAACCAAAAAACATTATTGGTTCATAATACATTTACCAATAAAACGGATTTGGAGTTTGCACAACAAAATAAAGCCGATTTGTATTGGTGCCTTTGTCCGCAAGCTAACCTTTATATAGAAAATAAACTTCCAAATGTAGATTTGTTAATGGATGAAAGTGTCAAAATAACGCTAGGAACGGATAGCTTAGCGAGTAATCATCAATTAAATATTTTGGCAGAAATGAAAATACTGCAAATTGAAAAGCACATTGGTTTTAATGATCTTTTGAAATGGGCTACAATAAATGGTGCCGAATTTTTAGAGCTAGATAAACAACTTGGAACTTTGGAGCCAGGCAAAAGACCAGGAATAAATTTAATTAACCTTTCGGATGATTTTATTATTGAAAATGATAATGTTCAAAGGATAATTTAATATGTAACGTAATGAAAATAGCCACATTAGTTGATTATCAGGATGCTGTAAAAACATTAAACTGCCTTCAGCAAATTAAAAATCATGATGTTTTAGTATTAAATAAAACGGAAAAAAATAACATTGCAAACCCCGAAACCATATCATAAACATGAACGCAATTTGTAAGCTATTCAATATTAAATATCCAATTATACAAGCTGGAATGATTTGGTGTAGCGGCTGGCGCTTGGCTTCAGCTGTATCCAACGCTGGTGGCTTAGGCATTATTGGTGCTGGCTCTATGTATCCTGAAGTGTTGCGCACTCATATTCAAAAGTGCAAGCAGGCAACTAATTTCCCTTTTGCGGTTAATGTTCCACTACTTTACCCAAATATTAGCGAGATTATAGATATTATAATAAAAGAAGACGTTAAAATTGTTTTCACCTCTGCAGGAAATCCTGCCACATGGACGGGCATTTTAAAAGAGCATGGAATTACAGTTGTCCATGTAATTGCAAATACAAAGTTTGCCCTAAAAGCTCAGGAGGCAGGCGCTGATGCTGTTGTAGCCGAAGGTTTTGAAGCTGGTGGGCATAATGGAAGAGAAGAAACCACTACGCTTTGCTTAATTCCGATGATTGCTGAAGCCTTAAAAATTCCAGTTATTGCAGCTGGAGGTATTGGTGGCGGTAAAGCAATGCTTGCGGCTTTTGCGCTTGGAGCCAAAGGTGTTCAAGTTGGGTCGGCCTTTGCCGTTGCTGAAGAATCATCAGCACACCCTGCATTTAAAAATAAAATAATTTCATCAGTTGAAGGCGATACCAAACTTGCCATGAAAAAATTGGTTCCTGTACGGTTATTAAAAAATGAATTTGCTAATGCTATTGCCCTAGCAGAAGCTGATGGCGCAGACAGAGAAAAATTAATGGAACTTTTAGGCAGGGCACGGGCAAAGTTGGGCATGTTTGAAGGCGATTTGGAAAATGGCGAACTTGAGATTGGGCAAGTAAGTACCATGCTTAAAGGAATAAAACCCGCAGCGGAGATTTTGAAAGATATTTGGAATGAATTTCTGGTTGAAAAGGAAAAAATTGCCGCGTTAAGTTTCTAAAAATTGTAGATTATATTTCAATATAAACTAAAAGATAGCCTAATTATTGGCTCAACTTATAACTTTGCATCATAACTAGCAAAAATGAGTGATCAATCATCAAAGGTAAAACACATTAATATAGTCGTTTCGGGCAAGGTTCAGGGCGTATTTTTTAGGGCAAGCACCAAGGCTGTTGCCGATCAAATGGGCATTAAAGGCTTTGTTAAAAATGAAAAAGATGGGTCGGTATATATTGAAGCAGAGGCAGAGCAATTTATATTAGATGCTTTTATAGACTGGTGTAAAGAAGGTCCAGAAAAATCTAAAGTAGAAAATGTGGAGGTAACTGATGGCGAATTTAAGAACTACCGCAATTTCGAGGTTGTAAAAAAGAATTTGTTATGGTAAACGGCATCATTAAACATTTTACCTTACCAATTTTACACTAAAATATGTCAGTATATAAAAAGTTTGCAGGTCAAACCTTAGTTTATGGGTTAAGCACTATTTTTTCAAGGCTCTTTAACTTTATTTTAACTCCAATTTATACAAGGGTTTATCCAACAAGTGTTTATGGTATTTTTACAAAGATGTTTAGCTATGCATCTATAATAAATCCCATTTTGGCGTTTGGAATGGAAACCACCTTTTTTAGGTATCTAAATAAACATGAAGATCGAAAGCAAGAAGTTTATAACAATAGCTTTTTAGTAATCGGTTTTATTTCTGTTTTATTCCTAATTACTGGGCATGTTTTTTCAGATTATCTTGCTCGTTTCACCTTAAACGGAAGCCTGGATCAACTAAACGATCAGAAATTATACATTAAGTTTTTCGTTTGGATTTTGTTTGTAGATGCCATTAGCGTAATTCCCTTTGCAAAGCTACGTGCTGATGGAAAGCCGATGAGATATAGTGTAATCCGTTTTTTAAATATTGGTGTATTTGTAGGCTTCAACCTGATTTTTATTTTCGTAATACCTTTTCTTATAAAACATCATGTAGTTAGCGATTGGTTATCATCGTGGTATAAAGGCCGTTGGGTTGGTTATGTTTTTGTATCTAATTTAATTGCAAGCGTTGTTACGCTGTTAATGCTTATTCCGCAGTTTCTCGAAATTCGTTTCAAGTTTAATAAAGCCTTATTTAGCAACATGTTTGGCTACAGTTGGCCCGTGCTAGTAGCAAATTTATCGTTTATTATTAACGAAAACCTTGATAAAATTTTATTAAGCAAGTACCTTCCTACAAACATCGCCGATCATGATATTGGTATTTACGGAGCTGTTTGTAAGCTGGCTATTTTTATCAGTATTTTTAATACGGCGTTTCGTTTAGGGGCAGAACCGTTTTTCTTTAGTCATGCTAAAAATAAAAATGCCAAAACAACTTACGCAACAATCTTATACTATTTTGTATTAGCCTTAACTATTTTATTCGTCGGTTTAACCGCTAATATTGAGATTATTAAACACTTTATATCAGATAAATATTGGGTTGGATTACCAGCGGTACCCTATTTACTGTTTGGATATGTTTGTTTAGGTATTTACATGAACTTGTCTATCTGGTATCGTTTATCAGATCAAACTAGGTATGGATTATACATTTCTTTAGTGGGCGCCATATTTACCATTGTAATGAACATTATTTTAATTCCGAAATTCAGCTACATGGGCTCAGCATGGGTATCAATGCTTGCTTATTTTATTATAATGGTTATTTCGTACGTTCTGGGGCAAAAGCATTATCCTATTCCATATAACTTAAAACGGATGGTAACTTACCTAATTGTTTCTATAGTATTGGTTTATCTATCTTTTGGAGTCTTCAAACAAAATATTTACATTGGTAATGGTCTGTTGATCGTATTTTTGATTGGTATATTTTACTTCGAGAAGGATAACCTGATGAAAATGCTGAAAAGGAATTAAGAATATGGAAATCAAAATTATTAATAAATCTGAACACCCATTACCACAATATGAAACTGCACATGCCGCAGGAATGGATTTGCGTGCTTTTACTGCAGAAGAAATTACCTTAAAACCTTTACAGCGTAAGCTTGTTCCCACAGGTTTACATATAGAGTTACCTATAGGTTACGAAGCCCAAATACGCCCCAGAAGTGGGTTGGCTTATAAACATGGAATTAGCATTGTAAACTCTCCAGGTACAATTGATGCCGATTACCGTGGTGAAATTAAGGTTTTGCTCGTTAATTTATCCGAAGCAGATTTTAAGATCAATAACGGAGATAGAATTGCACAAATGGTTATCGCAAAACATGAAACCGTTAGTTGGAATACTGTTGATGAGTTAACCGAAACCTCAAGAGGAGAAGGTGGTTATGGGCATACTGGAAAAGCCTAGTTTTGCGTTATTTGTGGAGCATATATCATGAAGTTTAAAAATAAATATTCCCTTTTGGCATTAAGTTTCATTAGTGTAAATGCTTTTGGACAAATAAATTCTGCAACTGGTGCAGCCGATAGCAATGTGGTAAAGCAACTGTTTTTTGCTGGCTTAAAGGAGAAAATGTCTGAAAACTATCCACTAGCTTCAACCAACTTTAATAAAATAGTAAATCTCGACCCTAATAATCACGCTGCTTACTTTGAATTAGCCAATGCAAATTACCGCATGGATAAACTTACCGATGCGGAGCAAAATATTAAGCAAGCCTTAAAAATAAATCCTGATAACCAATGGTATTGGCGTTTGCTAAGCGAAATTTATAAGCGCACAAACAAAATGACGGAGCTGGTTAATGTTTTTAACCAGTTAATTCGGATTCAGCCCGATAATGATGCCTATTATTTTGATAAAGCCAACGCACAATATTTAGCAAATCAACCCGAAGAATCAAAAAAAACTTATAACGATATTGAGCAAAAGTTTGGCCTATCGAAAGAATTAACAAGCGCCAGGCAGCGTTTCCAGCAAAGTGGAAGTGCTACAGAAAGTGATATTGTAAAGTTATTGGAAGGCAACCAGGCCGATGTTAAAAATTATTTATACGCTGCAGGTTTATTGTTGCAAAAAGATAATGATGTAGAAGCATTAAAGGTTTTAGAAAAAGCACAAAAATTAGAGCCGAATAACTATGAGGTTAATCTCGGTTTAGCCGATATTTATCGCAAGCAGAAAAAGGATGACGAAGCTTTCTCCGCCTTAAAACAGGCCTTTTTGAGTGATGAAATGCCACATAATGAAAAGGTGAAAATAATTGCCGCATTATTCTCTAAATTAAGTCAGCCGGTTGTAGCTAAAAATATAACAGAACTAAGCAGAATTGTTGCAGAAAAAAATCCAAATGATGTTAAAGCACTTTCACTTTATGGAGATGTTTTATATCAGCAAAATAAATTGAAAGAAGCATTGGTTCAATATCAGGCCGCTTTAAAACAAAGCCAGCAAATTTATGCAGTTTGGGAACAGGTAATTAACATTCAAACTTTGCTTGGCCATTATGAAGATGCTGTAAAAGTTGGTGATGAAGCGTTAAATATTTACCCAAATCAAGCCGGATTATATTATTACTTGGCTTATGCCTTATTTAAAACCGGAAAGCTGGATTTGGCTCAAAACAACCTGAAAACTGCTTTACAACTGGATGTGGATAATAAAAGTTTACAAGCCCAGGTTTATGCACTTCAGGGTGATATTTACATTAACCAAAATAATTTTAGTGCCGCAAAAGGCGCTTTTGAAAAGGCAATTGCTATGGAGCCAGATAATTATTTGATTATGAATAATTATGCCTATTACCTCGCTTTAAAAAACGATGACCTGAGTAAGGCTGCGAAATATGCAGAAACGGCAGCCAATGCAATGCCCAATAACTCATCAATAACAGATACCTATGCCTTTATTTTGTTTAAGCAACAAAAATATGCCTTAGCACAAACCTGGATAGAGAAAGCCTTGCAAAACAATAGTAACCGTAATGGTGTTTATTTGGAGCGTTACGGAGATATCCTTTATATGAAAGGCGAAAAGGATGCTGCATTATTACAGTGGCAAAAAGCTAAGGAAGCCGGTAATGGTTCTGAGATATTAAATAAGAAGATAAATGAAAAGAAATATTTTAAATAGCCTATTTGTAATTGCTGCAATAACTTTAGTTTCTGCATGTAAGCCAAAACGTGAAATTGTAGTTGCCCCACCAACTAAAGCAGAAATTAAAACCGACCACTCCAAAGAAGAGGCGCTAACACTGTTAAACAGCAAACAGCTTAAATTTAATACCTTATCATTAAAGGCTAAAGCTAATTTAGATATTGCAGGTGATGCTAATGATGTAACCATGAACTTTAGAATGAAAGATAAGGAAGTAATTTGGGTAAGTATTACAGCCTTAGGGGGCGCTTACGAACCTGCAAGAGCATTAATTACGCCAGATAGTATTAAAATTATGAATAGAGCCAAAAGTGAATACATTAAAAAACCTTTTAGCTACATTTATAATTTCACCAATAAGCAGATTAATTTTAATACCCTACAAGCCATTTTAACAGGTAACGCAATCGGCGATTATTTAAACAACCAATCTAATTTAAAAATGGATAATGGAGTATGGTCAGTTGCGGGTAGCAAAGATAATTTAGACTATAACTTTTTATTCAACACGTTATTTAAATTGTCTGAAACTAATTTAAATGATGCTAAAGCTGGTCAGGCATTAAAGGTAACTTATGATGGATATCAAAAAGTAAACGAATATTTGTTTCCAAGCGCTTTAAAAATCAACACCTTATCTAACGGAAAAAAGATTAATATCAATTTAGAATTTACAAAGATTGATGGCAATGTTCCTGTAGAATTTCCGTTTAATGTACCAAAGAGGTTTACAGTAGTAAAATAAGATTACACCAAATATTTACAAAATATTCAGCACCGTTTCTCCCTAAAAAAGATAGAGTTATGGTGCTGTTTGCTGTAATAAATTTTTCTTCGAGCATGAAGATTAAGTGAAGATGTTTTTACTATTGGCGCTTAAGTGCCCTGTATATCAATTTTAATATATTTTACTGTAAAATTTTTATACTTTTGGCTTAATGAAGCTACACAGACTCGTATTTATTCTTGTTTTTTGTGTTTTTGGTCTTTCGGCTACTGCACAAACCGCAAATGAACTTAAAAGGAAAAAGGAAGCTATTCAGCGTGAAATTGAGCAGTTGCAAAAAAACCTTAGCAAAACCGCTAATGGAAAAAAACTTACGTTACAGCAAATAAATGCCTTAAATGCTCAAATTCGCTTACGTCAGGATAAGATTGGAACCATCAATTCTGAAATAAAAAATTTAGATAACCAAATCTCTCAGAACACAAATACCGTACATACGTTGCAAGGTCAGTTAGGTGATCTTAAAAAAGAGTATGCAGCAATGATTCGTTTTGCACAACGCAACCGAAACTCGTACGATAAAATGATGTTTATTTTTGCAGCCCGAGATTTTAATCAGGCTTATAAAAGAATCAAATATTTACAACAATTTAGCCAATACCGTAAAAAACAAGCGGGTTATATAGAAAATACACAAAGAGACCTTAACGGTAAAATAGTGATTCTGGATAGAACACTGAAAGAAAAAAGTTCACTTTTAAAAGATCAGGAAAAAGAGAAAGAAAAGCTTGGTAAAGATAAAAATGAGCAATCTGTAGCCTTAAATCAACTTAGTAAGCAAGAAAAGCAGTTTAAAAGAGATATTGCAACTAAGAAAAAGCAAGAAGCGCAAATGGATAGAGCAATTAAACTAGCTATTCAAAAAGCAATTGAAGATGAAAGAAGGAGAGTGGCAGAAGAAGCTAGGAAAAAAGCAGCAGAAGAAGCTAGAATAGCCGCGGCAAAAGCTAAGGCAGAAAATAGACCAGCTCCAGTTGCTGCACCTGCTGCAAAAGCTAAATCAAATAGCGAATTGCTTACCGCTACGCCAGAATCTGCTAAACTATCAGCAGGTTTTGAAAATAATAGAGGACGTTTGCCTTATCCGGTTGCCACAGGAACAATTACACAGCGTTTTGGTGTATATAAAGTGGATCAGGCTTCAATGAATAACGAAGGCATTGACATTACAACTGCTGAAGGTTCTTCTGTTCGTGCGGTTTTTGAAGGCGATGTGTTTATGGTGAGTTTGATTTATGGGCAATATTTTATAGTAATTAAACATGGAGATTACTTCACTGTTTATAAAAATTTAAGGTCAGTAAGTGTAAATAAAGGCGACAAAGTAAGCACTAAACAAACCATAGGTACAGTAGCAAATACTGGTGATGTAGCAGAACTACATTTTGAGGTGATGAGAGGAATGAATAAGCTTAACCCGGAAGCTTGGATTAGTAAATAAAGAAGAGAGTTTTAAATTGTTTATATTTGTATAAATTATATTAGTGATGTATCAAGGCACGTTATTAGAGTTTTTGAACATGGGTGGGTCAGAGATCATACTCATTTTAGTAGTAGTACTTTTGTTATTCGGAGGTAAAAAATTACCAGAATTAGCAAGAGGATTGGGCAAGGGAATCAGGGAGTTTAAAGATGCTTCCGACGGAGTAAAGCGAGAGATTCACAGAAATATTAATGCCATGGATTTAGATAAAGAAATGGCAGAAGAAACAGTAAACAACAACAACAACGAACGTCATCACCCAACTGAAACAAGTCCGGTTGATGAAAAAGTATCATCAGATGTTCCTCATCCCTCGAGTACGCCCATAGATGAAAAAATTGTAACTGATAGTCAAAAAGTTTAAACAAAAAGTTATGTTAAATACAACAATAGCAGCAATGCTCGGTACACCTGAAATTGTGATTATTTTAGTCGTTGTGCTATTACTTTTCGGAGGTAAAAAAATCCCTGAACTTATGCGTGGTTTAGGTAAAGGTGTAAAAGAATTTAAAGATGGTAAAGACGGAACTGACGGAGATCAAGTAGATCCATCAAACAGAGATAAAACCGTTTAATCGTAATTAATTTTAAGTTTTGAAGAAATACAGCTCTCTCAAGGAGATACAAACGCTCATTTCGCAAAAGCAACTAACTTTACCGGATTTATTGGCTTATTATTTTAAGCAAATTAAGGATAATGAACACCTCAATGCATTTAATGAGGTGTTTTTTTATACGGCAGAAGTTCAGGCAAAAGCGGTACAACAAAAGATAGAAGAAGGTACTTCCGGTAAATTGGCCGGTATGGTTATCGGTATTAAAGATAATATCTGTTATCAGGATCATATTGTTACAGCATCATCAAAAATGCTCGATGGTTTTGTATCCCCTTATTCATCAACCGTTGTTAAACGCTTATTACAGGAAGATGCCGTAATTATCGGTCGTTTAAACTGTGATGAATTTGCAATGGGCGGTTCTAATGAAACTTCATACTTTGGTGCCGCAAAAAATGCAGCCAATCCAGAATTAGTTCCCGGAGGTTCTTCTGGCGGTTCGGCTGTAGCTGTACAGGCAGATATGTGTCTATCCGCCTTAGGTACAGATACTGGCGGTTCGGTTAGGCAACCAGCGGCTTTTTGTGGTCAAATTGGGCTAAAACCAACTTACGGTCGCATTTCCCGCTACGGTGTCATTGCGTATGCCTCTTCTTTCGATCAAGTTGGCCCCATTACCTCATCGGTAGAAGATGCCGCTCTATTGCTGCAGGTTTTAGCAGGAGCAGATGAAAATGATAGTACGGTTTCTCCATTGGCAGTGCCAGATTATCCTGCACATCTTCATAACCATTCAAAACAAAAAATTGCCGTATTAAAGGAAACTATAGAAAGTGATGCCCTTGACCCAGAAATTAAAGAGGCAATTTTAAAATCAATAGAAGATTTAAAAGCAAAAGGACATACAGTAGAATATGTATCGTTCGATTTGCTGGATTATCTTGTTCCTGCATATTATATTTTAACCACTGCTGAAGCTTCATCCAATCTATCCCGCTATGATGGCGTGCACTATGGGCATCGCAATACGGAAGCAAAATCTTTAAACGAACTGTATAAATTATCACGAGCTGAGGGCTTTGGCGAAGAAGTTAAACGCAGAATTTTACTTGGTACTTTTGTTTTAAGTGCAGGTTATTATGATGCTTATTACCAAAAAGCACAACAGGTGAGGCGGTTGATTAGAGAAAAATTAGATGAACTATTTCATAATTACGATTTGATTTTATCTCCGGTAGCACCTACGCCAGCATTTAAAATAGGCGATAATATGCAAGATCCGTTAGTAATGTACATGGCAGATATTTTTACTGTGCTACCATCATTGAGTGGAAACCCAGCCATTGCCTTGCCTTTGGGCAATAATGCCGAAGGTTTGCCGTTAAGTATTCAATTTACAGCCAAACATTTTGAGGAAGATAAGCTGCTGGCTTTTTCTCAGGCATTTTTATCATAAGTATTACCGTCATTGTAAGGTAGAGAACAATTTCTAAACGCGAAAGCAGGAAATTGTTGTACTCCGACCCATTTAATATGGGTTAATGGCATTTTTTAACTTACGGTCCAGTTAAATCCAATAGATGTTTTAAAGAAAATCTATAAATTTAACATGGCGGATTATTAAACAAATAGCCCATGATTAAAAAATTACTTTTTGTAACTCTTTGCGCATTATCAGGATTAATTACTCCAACCTTTGCACAACAAATTCTAAAATTAGACAGTCTTCATAAAGTTCAAAACAACATTTTCATTAACACAGATACAGTTGCAGTTCCGTTGCCAATTGAAAATCCGTTAATGTTAAACCAGAACTACATTTATAAACTCAGGTTAGATTCTATCGTTAAAACTATTCCATTGCCTTACAATGAATATGTGCAGCAGTACATTGATATTTATGCCAAGCGGAAGGATATGTTTGGTAAAATGTTGGGCTTATCTGGTTATTACTTTCCGATTTTTGATAAGGCATTAAAAGATTATAACCTGCCAACAGAAATAAAGTATTTAACGATTGTAGAATCTCAAATGAATCCACATGCTATTTCCAGGGTGGGCGCAACTGGTATTTGGCAATTTATGTTTGGCACGGGTAAGGCCTACGGCTTAAAGATGGATAATTTTGTTGATGAACGTAAAGATCCTATTCAGGCTAGTTATGCTGCTGCGGCTTATTTTAGAGATGCTTTTGATGAACTTGGCGATTGGCTACTGGCCATTGCAGCTTACAATTGTGGTAAAGGGAATGTAACCCGTGCAATGGATAAGGCAGGTTCCAGAGATTTTTGGGTAATTAGACAGTTTCTTCCAAAGGAAACCCGTAATTATGTGCCAGCTTTTATTGCTGCCATTTATGTAATGAATTACTCTAGCAAGCATCAAATAACGGCCCAGGCTTCTAACCTGTTTTTAAAAACGGATACCGTTCAGGTTAATCGCTTCGTTTCTTTGCCGCTACTGGCGAAAGCTTTAAATGTAGATGAAGAAATGTTGTGTGCCTTAAATCCATCGTATAAGAAAAAGATTGTAAACGGTACTGATGATGTACCTAGAAGGATTGTAATGCCTAAACTTAGGGATGTAGATTATGCTGGTATTTATGAGGTTTTAAACGCAGATTTAGATATTGATACCAGAGTTTATGAAGCCAGTACAGATGATGTACGAGATTTAAGAAAAAAGAAAACCGCAACTGTAGCGTCAAATAATGTGCTTTATCATAAAGTTACATCAGGACAAAGTTTAAATACAGTAGCCGATAAGTATGGTGTAGAAGTACAGGATTTAAGGGTTTGGAATGGTTTGAAAAGTAAAACCATTGTACCCGGACAAAAATTAAAGATTTATACTAAAACCCGTACAGTTTTAAAAGCTCCATCTTCTTACCTCAGTTATAAGGTTAAAATTGGCGATACCTTATCAGAAATTGCCGAAAAATTTGAAGGTGCAACCGTTTATCAAATTAAAAGAGATAATCGTTTAGCTAAAGCAGGGTTACAACCAGGTATGATTTTAAGAATTAGCAAAGGATAGGTTTTTGTCCCCAGCTTAAGAACGGCCTATTTACCCAACGAGGAGCA
This sequence comes from Pedobacter nototheniae, assembly GCF_004335085.1. Classification (GTDB taxonomy): domain Bacteria; phylum Bacteroidota; class Bacteroidia; order Sphingobacteriales; family Sphingobacteriaceae; genus Pedobacter; species Pedobacter nototheniae. The sequence continues at coordinate 87,586 of NZ_RQRS01000003.1, forward strand.
TCATTTAACTGACGAGGAGCATCATTTACCCAACGAGGAGCATCATTTACCCAACGAGGAGCATCATTTAACTGACGAGGAGCATCATTTACCTAACGAGGAGCATCATTTAACTAACGAGGAGCATCATTTAACTAACGAGGGGCATCATTTAACTAATGAGGGGCATCATTTAACTAACGAGGAGCGTTATATAAGCGTCTGTTCAATAAACTGTGTAATTGCTTCAATTTTCAAGAATAAACTTCCAATCCAAACCCCATTCAATACCTTAAAAAGGATTTCTTAACATGTAACAATGCTGTAGATTAACATTTAGTTAATCTTAATTTTATTTGGATGAAATTATTTTGGACTAAACTTGTCTTAAATATTTTCTATACAAAACATGGATACCAGAAGAGAATTTCTCCGTAAATCTTTACTTCTTTCGGGCGCTGCAGGAGTAGCAACTGTAATGCCTTCATCAATACAAAAAGCGCTGGCTATAAACCCTGCGCCGGGCAGCACCTTTCTTGATGCAGAACATGTGGTTATCCTGATGCAAGAAAACCGCTCTTTCGATCACGCTTTTGGTACTTTGCAAGGGGTAAGAGGATTTAATGATCCACGAGCCATTCAGCTACCAAATAAAAAACCCGTTTGGTTTCAAACAGATGCTGTTGGCAATACATATGCGCCATTCAGATTAAATATAAAAGATTCTAAAGTTACCTGGATGGGCGATTTGCCACATTCACGTGCCAGCCAGGTTGATGCCTATAATAAAGGTAAACATGATAAATGGTTGCCGGCAAAACAATCTACCCATAGCAACTATGCTCACTTACCCTTAACATTAGGCCATTATACCCGAGAAGATCTTCCTTTTAATTACGCCCTAGCCGATGCATTTACGGTTTGCGATCAGAATTTTTGTTCGGCCATGACGAGTACAACACCTAATCGTTCTTTCTTCTGGACTGGAAAAATAACCCATCAGGAAGATGATTTGCCTAAGGCAAACATTAGAAATGATGATTATTCTTATGGTAAGCATACTTGGAAAACTTTTCCGGAGTTATTGGAAGAAAACAAAATCAACTGGAAATTTTATCAGAATGAAATTAGTTGTGGCGGTGGTTTTAAAGGAGAAGAACGTGCATGGCTTTCTAATTTTGGATGCAATCTGCTCGAATTTTTTAAAGCTTACAACGTCAAGTTTAAGGATACATATGTAGAAAATCTTCAAAAACAGGTAGAAACCTTACCTGGTGAGATTAATAAACTTCAGGAAGCAAAACCACTTACCGATGAAGCAGCAAAGAAAATCCAAAAAGACCTTAAAAATAAAATAAAAGCACTTGATACCGCTGCGGTGGAGCTTGAAGCCTGGAGTCAAAAAAACTTCGATAAGCTATCAGATCAGGAAAAGAATTTATTTTACCATGCCTTTGTTATCAATAAAAACGACCTTGATTATAGAAATATCTCCTCTTTGAAATATAATGATGAAGGTACGGAACGAGAAATGACGGTACCCCAGGGAGATGTTTTGCACCAATTTAGGGCTGATGTAAATAGCGGTAATTTGCCTACTGTTTCATGGCTTGCCGGGCCACAAAACTTTTCAGATCACCCGAGTGCACCGTGGTATGGCGCCTGGTATGTTTCTGAAGTGATGGATATTTTAACTAAAAATCCAGAAGTGTGGAAGAAAACCATTTTTATTGTTACTTATGATGAAAATGATGGTTATTACGATCACGTTCCGCCGTTTTCTATTCCAGATAATAAGCGGCCAGAAACAGGGAAAGTTTCAGATGGTATTGAAACGGAAATTGAGCACGTTAGGTTGGCGAACGAATTGAAGCAGGGTATTGCCGAAAAGCAAGCTCGTGAAGCACCAATTGGTTTAGGTTTTCGGGTACCAATGTTAATCGCCTCTCCGTGGAGCCGTGGTGGAAAGGTTTGCTCGCAAGTATTTGATCATACCTCAACACTACAGTTTTTAGAAGAATTTGTAAATAAGAAGTATAATAAAAAGCTGAAACTGGAGAATATTAGCCAATGGAGAAGAACAATTGCAGGAAATTTAACTTCAGCTTTTGCTCCATTTGATTCAAATGTAGATCCGCTTCCATTTTTAAAACGTAATCCCTTTGTGGAAACCATTTATAACGCCAAGTTTAAAGAGGAACCCGCAAGTTTTAAACAGATTACCGATGGTGATTTGAAAAATGCTGAAGGGGCTTATTCAAGTTTATTACCGCAACAAGAAAAGGGAATCCGGAAAGCATGTGCCCTGCCTTATCAATTAATAGCAGGTGGTATGCTATCTGATGATAAACAGAACTTCGAAATTAATATGGCTGCCCGCAATCAAATTTTTAATGAACAAACCGCCGGATCACCTTTTACTGTTTATGCACCAGGAAGTTTTAAAGCCGAAAAAGGTGCCGCAGAAGTGTGCAGAAACTGGTCGTTTGCCGTTAAAGCCAATGATGAACTTCGTTATAACTGGCCATTAAATGCTTTTGAGGATGGTAAATATCATTTGCGGTTAAATGGTCCTAACGGTTTTTATCGAGAATTTACTGGTACAGCCAACGATCCCCTTTTAACCATCATCGCCGAAACAGAAATAAACAGGTTAACTAAAGTTGCCACTGGAAATATAAAACTAACTGTAAAAAATGAAGGCAGTAGCACGTTAAATCTTCAATTGAGCGATTTGGGCTACAAAACAAATAACCTGCAGAAAATAATTAAGCCAAAAACAGAAGAAGTTCTTATACTCAATCTACAATCAAGTTATGGCTGGTACGATTTCGAAATTAAAACCATTACCAACAATGTATTTGCACAACGATTTGCAGGTAGGATAGAAACAGGTAAAGAAAGTTTTACAGATCCGGTAATGGGCAGGGTTTAAAATTTATAAGGTAAATGGGGCAAAATGAAAACTATTGAGCGATAAAAATTTGTTCAGTTTAGCCATTTTGCAAAATTTTTAATACTCGGTAATAAACATTTACCAACTTTAAGTGATGTTTTTGATAGGTATATTTATTTTCTGCCTCGTAAAAGAATTGTACCTTTGCGCCGTCACTAATAAGTTACGAAATGAGCAAAACCAATAGAAAGCAAGATGCGCTGGATTACCACTCGCAAGGCCGCCCGGGAAAGATACAAGTTGTACCGACTAAACCGACAAACTCGCAACGCGATTTAACCTTGGCTTATTCGCCAGGTGTAGCTGAGCCATGCTTAAAAATTGCAGAAAATAAAGAAGATGTTTATAAATATACCGCAAAAGGTAACCTTGTTGCGGTAATTAGTAATGGTACGGCCGTTTTAGGTTTAGGAGATATAGGTCCTGAAGCTGGTAAACCCGTAATGGAAGGTAAAGGATTACTTTTCAAAATTTTCGCCGATATCGATGTATTCGATTTAGAGCTGGATACTAAAAACGTTGATGATTTTGTTAAAATCGTTAAAGCTTTAGAGCCAACATTTGGTGGTGTAAACCTGGAAGATATTAAAGCTCCAGAGTGTTTCGAAATTGAGCGTCGCTTAAAAGAGGAGATGAACATTCCTGTAATGCACGACGATCAGCATGGTACCGCAATTATATCTGCAGCAGCATTAATAAATGCTTGCGAAATCCAGAAAAAGAAAATGGATAAGGTTAAAATTGTGGTTAATGGTGCTGGTGCTGCAGCAATTTCTTGTACCAAACTATACGTTTCTTTAGGTGCTAAGAAAGAAAACATCATCATGTGCGATCGTTCCGGCGTGATCCGTAAAGATCGTGAAGTACTAGATGATATTAAAGCTGAGTTTGCTACAGATAGAAAAATAAGCACGTTGGAAGAAGCATTGAAAGATGCAGATGTGTTTATTGGTTTATCATCTGCAGATTGTGTTACTGCACCAATGTTAAGCTCAATGGCTAAAAACCCTATCGTTTTTGCGATGGCAAACCCTAATCCGGAAATTGCTTATGAGCTAGCCATCAGTACCCGTAAGGATATTATTATGGCAACAGGCCGTTCTGATTATCCTAACCAGGTAAATAATGTTTTAGGTTTCCCGTATATTTTCCGTGGGGCTTTGGATGTTCGTGCAACTGGTATTAATGAGCCAATGAAAATTGCTGCGGTTAAAGCTATTGCAGAATTGGCCAAAAAATCAGTTCCTGAGGCTGTAAACTTGGCTTACAATGCACGTAACTTAAAATTTGGTAAAGATTATATCATTCCTAAACCAGTAGATTTTAGGCTAATAACCGAAGTATCAATCGCGGTTGCAAAAGCAGCTATTGAAAGTGGCGTTGCCCGTAAAATTATTACCGATTGGGATGCATATTCAGAAGAATTAAGAAAAAGATTAGGCTTAGATGATGCCATTATGCGTGCCATCACCATTAAAGCGAAATCTGACCCTAAACGTGTAGTTTTTGCTGAAGCTGATAATTACAAAATTTTAAAAGCTGCACAAATTGTAAATGACGATAATATCGCTATTCCTATCCTTTTAGGTAATAAAGAGAAAATTCAGGCCATTATAAATGAGCATGGATTAGAATTGGAAGGTGTTCAAATCATCGACCAAATGCAGGAGCCAGAAAAAACAAAGAAATATGCTGAGGCATTATTCAAAAAACGTCAACGCAAAGGAGTTTCATTAAATGATGCGACTAAATTATTGCGAGATCGTAACTATTTTGGCGCTTCAATGGTAGAGTTTGGCGAGGCTGATGCAATGATTTCTGGTTTAACTAAAAATTATGGCTCAACAATTAAACCAGCATTACATGTTATTGGTGTAGAACCTGGGGTTAAGCGTGTTGCAGGTATGTACATGATGATGACCAAAAAGGGGCCTGTTTTCTTTGGTGATACTACTGTAAACGTAGATCCAACTGCAGAGGAGCTGGTAGATATTACTTTATTGGTTGATAAATCTGTAAAGCAATTTAACATTAAGCCACGTATTGCATTGCTTTCTTATTCAAACTTTGGCTCAAACGATGGTGTAACGCCAAATAAAGTAAGAGAAACTGTAAAGCTTTTACACAAAAATCATCCTGAAGTAGTAGTAGATGGAGAAATGCAAGGAAACTTTGCCATTAATAACGAATTGTTAAAAGATAATTTTCCTTTTAGCACTTTGGCAGATGCACCTGCAAATACATTAATTTTTCCTAACTTAGAATCAGGCAATATTGCATACAAACTTTTACAAGAACTTGGCGGGGCAGAAGCTGTTGGTCCAATTTTATTGGGATTAAACAAACCTGTACATATAGTTCAGTTAGGAAGTTCGGTACGTGAAATTGTAAATATGGTTACCATTGCTGTTGTTGATGTACAAGCAAAAGAAGAAATTGCTGGAACATCAAAACGAAACGGTATATTTGGAAAAACAACTAAGAAATAATACAACATGTACGCCTATATCGATGGTAAATTAGTCTTCAAAAACCCTGCTTATGTTGTGGTGGAGGCCGGAGGTATAGGTTATCACATAAACATCTCTTTAAATACATATAGCAACCTTGGCGAATCAGAAAGGTGTAAGTTATATACTTGGTTGCATGTAAAAGAGGATGGACATACATTATATGGGTTCGCCGATGAGGGCGAACGCCGTTTATTTTTACATCTGATTTCGGTTTCGGGCATTGGCCCGAACACCGGTCGGATGATTTTATCATCAATTACCCCTGTAGAAATACAAAGTGCAATTGTGCATGCAGATCTTCCTTTAATTCAACGGATTAAGGGCTTGGGAGCAAAAACCGCACAACGCCTAGTTTTAGAGCTACAGGATAAGCTTAAAAAAGAGGGTGTGGATTCATTAATTTCTATGCCTCAACACAATACAATTAAAGACGAAGCGTTATCAGCACTGGTAATGCTCGGATTTGCCAAACAAACTGCCGAAAAAACTATAGACCAAATATTAAAAGTAACAGAAGGAACGCTTTCGGTAGAGCAACTAATAAAACAAGCTTTAAAAAAATTATAGAATTAACGGCCTTTGAAGAGAATATTTACACACCTATTTCTCATCCCAATTTTCTTATTTGCTACTCTCAACGCCCTCTCACAGGTTGTTCCCAGCAAAGCGGATACTACTATATCCAAAAATAACTTCAGTTTACGCGAAAAACAGCTTCTTGGGATAAGCTCATCTGCAAATGGATTTTACCCTTTGCCCAGCAACATGAAAAGAGTTGTTGAATATGATGCAAAAAATAAACGCTACGTTGTTAAAGAGTTAATCGGCGATAAATACGTAACCAAAACTCAATATTTAACTATTGATGAGTATCAACGCTTGGTTAATAGTGAAATTAAAAGAGAAAATTGGAGAAACATTTCCAATGCCGAGCTAAGTGATATTAGAACCACTGGCGTAATTCCTCAAATTCAGGTAAATAGTAAGTCTTTTGAAAAACTATTTGGTGGCACAACAATAGATATTCAACCTCGTGGCGAAGCTGAACTAACCTTTTTGGGAAGGGTTAATAAAAATGAAAATCCACTTTTTAATGAACGTCAGCGAGTACAAACCAATTTCGATTTTAATCAAAGGATTCAAATGGATTTGGTGGGTAATATTGGTACCAAATTAAAAATTAAGAGTAATTACAATACCGAAGCGCAGTTTGATTTCGAAAACCAGATTAAGTTAGAATACACTGGATCGCCTGATGAAATTATAAAGAAAATTGAAGTTGGTAATGTAAGTATGCCTTTAAACACCAGCTTAATTACTGGTACGCAGGCATTATTTGGTGTTAAAACACAATTGCAATTTGGTAAACTTAATGTAACAAGTGTTTACACGCAACAGAAATCACAATCGAAGCAAATTAACATCACAAATGGTTCTCAGCAAAATGATTTCAGAATTAGCGCCGATACCTACGAAGCAAATAGGCATTATTTCTTAGCTCAATATTTTCGCAACAACTATAATAAAAACCTAATTAATGCGCCAATCATAACCTCACCAATTCAAATTACAAAAATTGAGGTTTGGATTACTAATAAATCAGGAAGTACTACAGATTCTCGTGATGTATTGGGTTTATTGGATTTAGGAGAAAATGCACCATATAATCCAGGTATTCTTGGTGGTACATCCGTTTTACCTGCAGGAACAACCGTAACCGGATTTGGGCAACAATCTAATAACTTGATTCAAAACCTACCTGCAAATGCGAGATTTACAAATGATAATGCAATTATCTCTTACTTCCAGGCAACTGGTGGAGCAAGAGCTGGTACAGATAACTACGCAAAATTAACTTACGCCCGTAAACTAACAGAGCGTGAATATACATACCAACCGCAGTTGGGTTATATTTCATTAAATAATCCATTAAATGCTGATGAGGTTTTAGCCGTAGCCTATAGCTATACTTACAACGGTAAAGAATATCAAGTTGGGGAGTTTTCAACTGATATTACTTTTGATGCCAACAACCCAAAGGTTTTGTATGCTAAGTTGTTGAAAAACGAAACAACAAAAGTGAATTTGCCAACCTGGAATTTGATGATGAAAAATATCTATTCTATTGGCGGATATCAAATTAGCAGTCAGAATTTTAAATTGGACATTTATAGAATAGACAACCAAACGGGTGTTGAAACTCCAATTATGAACGAAGGGCAAAATATTGCCAATAAACAATGGATAAGTATTACCGAACTGGATCGTTTAAATCAACAAAATGAAAGAAAGCCCGATGGTGTTTTCGATTTTGTAACGGCAGGTAATGCCTTTGGTTCATTCTTTTCTTCTACCAATTCAAGTACAAATAATAATAACCTAAGCTCTGGTTTTTCTTCAAACGGTGTTTCTAATTTAATTAACAATACCAATACAGGGTATGTTACGATTGACCCAACAAGGGGCCGTATTATTTTTCCAATAATTGAGCCTTTTGGAAGAGATTTAGCATCCAAGTTTTTACCAAGTGAGCAGGCATTAATTGATAAGTATACTTTTACTGCCTTATACGATTCAACTCAAACAATAGCAAGACAGCTATTCCAAAACCAAAATAGATACGTTCTTAAAGGGAATTATCAATCTGAATTTTCTTCGGAGTTTAGCTTAAACTCAATCAATGTTCCGGCAGGATCTGTTAAGGTTTCAGCAGGAACCATTCCTTTAATTGAAGGAGTAGATTTTACTGTAGATTATCAGGGTGGTAGAGTAAGTATTATTAATCAAGCGCTTTTAAGTTCGGGCCAGCCCATTAATATTACAACAGAAAACAACGAACTTTTCGGTTTACAACAGCGATCTTTATTTGGAACACGATTGGATTATCGGGTAAATAATAAACTGAATATAGGTGGTACTATTATGAACTTAACGGAAAAACCACTTACTCAGAAAGTAAATTTAGGAGAAGAGCCAATTTCAAATACCATCTGGGGAGCAGATATAAACTATAGTTCTCCATCAAGATTTTTAACTAAGTTAGTTGATAAAATTCCTTTAATTTCAACTAAAGCGCCATCAAGTGTTACTTTTTATGGAGAATTTGCACAGCTTATTCCAGGGCACCCGAATGCATTGAATTTTGCAGGAAGTAAAAATGGAGTAAGTTATTTGGATGACTTTGAAGCCTCAAGATCTGTAATAGATTTGAAGAGTGCAATTTCGTGGCAGTTATCAGGTACTCCACAATTATTTGGAGAGTCAGCATTGGTAAATGATCTTGCCTATGGGTATAATCGTGCAAGAATTGCATTTTATAATATCGATCCAACGTTTTATAATTCATCAGCATCAACTACGCCGGCAAATATCAGAAACAATAAGAACGAATTATCAAACCATTACGTAAGGGAAGTAATAGAGCAAGAGGTTTTTCCATTTAAGGAAACTGCAACTGGGCAAGCCTTAAATATTACAACGCTAGATGTGGCCTATTACCCAACAGTTCGTGGTCCTTATAATTACCGTCCTTTTGGTTTCAAACCTGATGGTTCTCTTTTACAACCACAAAATAATTGGGGAGGTTTCCAACGTAAAATTGAAACCAACGATTTCGAGGCACTAAATATTGGCTTTATAGAATTTTGGGTGATGGACCCTTTTATCTACAAACAAAATTCTGCTGGTGGTGATGTTTACTTCAATCTTGGAAATATATCAGAAGATATTTTAAAAGATGGGCGTAAATCTTTAGAAAATGGATTGCCGGGTAACGATGATCCAAGTCAATATGATGAAACAAACTGGGGGCGTGTACCAAAATTACAACCCGTTGTACAAGCTTTTGATAATAATCCAAATACAAGAAAAGCACAAGATGTTGGTTTAGATGGTTTATCAGATGCTAATGAAAGGACAAAATTTGCTGCACAAATTAACCAAATCAAAGGGCAGTTAAATGCAACGGCAGCATCTGCCTTGGATGCCGATCCATCATCTGATAATTATTCTTATTTCAGAGGACCAGCCTTAGATCAAATTAATGCAGGCATTTTAAAACGTTACGAACGTTATAATGGAACAGAAGGTAACTCTAAAACATCGCAACAATCACAAGATGAATTAGGGATTGAAAATTCGGCCTCCACTTCACTGCCAGATGGTGAAGACATTAACCGCGATAATAACATGACGCAGAGCGATGAATACTTCCAGTATAAAGTATCTATGCGCCCAGCTGATTTAGTGGTTGGTCAAAATTTTATTACCGATAAAGTTACTTCACAAGTTAAATTAGCTAACGGAAATACACAGGCCGTTTCTTGGTATCAATTTAGGGTGCCAATTGGTTCTTACCAACAAAAGGTAGGGAATATTCAGGATTTTAAGTCGATCCGTTTTTTCAGAATGTTTATGACCAATTTTGCTGATACAGCTGTAATGCGTTTTGCAAAATTACAATTGATTAGAGGAGAGTGGAGAGAGTATAACGTAAAAAATGTAGCTCAAGAAATTATCGTTGATCCTGCTTTGCCAGTTTTAACACCAGATAATTCAACAATTGAAGTAGCAACAGTAAACATTGAAGAAAACGGAAAAAGAAGTCCTATTCCATATGTAACCCCTCCAGGAATTTTAAGAGAGAGAGATTACAGTAACTATCGTGGAGATACCCGATTAAATGAACAATCTTTATCGGTAACGGTCAAAAACCTGAGAGATGGTTACGGTAGAGCAGCTTTTAAAACGGCTTATAGTGATTTTAGGTCGTACAAGCACCTAGAAATGTTTATCCACGCTGAGGCTGTAAATAATTTGGTAATTAATAACAATGATGTTGCCGCATTTTTAAGGATAGGAACGGATAATCAGGATAACTATTACGAATATAATTTACCGCTAAAAATAACACCGCCAGGAACAAGTGATCCTGATGCCATTTGGCCTGAGGATAACAGAATGGATATTGAACTAAAACTTTTCCAGAATGCTAAACTTGCCCGTAATGTTGCCAAACTTCCTAACGGACAACCTTGGCCAATAAATATTCCATTTACATATTCTGATGGGGTTAGAACCATTATTGTAAAAGGACAGCCAGATATGAGTAAGGTTAGGGTGTACATGCTTGGGGTTAAAAATCAATTACGAGATTTAACCAATCCAGAATCTGAAGCACAGGATAAAAGTGTTACAGTTTGGTTTAATGAGTTGCGCTTAACAGAGTTTGATGAAAGAGGCGGTTGGGCGGCAACAGGAAGATTAAACCTTAAACTGGCAGATTTTGCAGATGTAAATATTTCAGCAAGTAAATCTACAATCGGTTTTGGTTCGATAGATTCAAAAGTTAGTGAAAGAAACCGTGCCGATAATGTATTGTTTGATGTTTCATCAGCAGTGGAATTAGGTAAGTTTTTGCCGCAAAAATCTGGTGTTAAAATCCCAATGTTTGTAAGTTACTCAAAGCAGGTTTCTACACCACAGTACAACCCACGTACGCCTGATATTGAGTTAAAAAATGCATTGGATCAATCCACCAAAGCACAAAAGGATTCTATCTTAAACTTCGCTCAAGATTATACCGTTAGAAGAAGTATAAACTTTACCAACGTAAGGAAAGAGCGCACAAATAATACGAAGCCCGTACATTTGTGGGATATAGAAAACTTTGCCGCTAGTTATGCTTATACGCAATACAACCACCGCGATTTTATAAATCAAAGCAGTATACAAAATACTTACAGGGCATCTTTACAATATAATTATTCAAAAGAAGCCAAATCGATCGCACCTTTCGAGAAGATTATTAAATCTAACATGCTTGCCCTGTTAAAGGATTTTAACATCAGTTTGTTTCCAAGTGCCATTAACTTTAGAGTGGATGTAGATCGTTTATATTCTGAAAATACATTGAGGAATAATGATCCATTGAATACGCTTCCGCAATACCGAAACGGATACGGAACTACGTATAACAAAAACTTTAGAATGAGCAGAATTTATGGCGTAGCCTGGAATTTAACACGCTCACTACAGCTGGATTTTAATGCTACAAATTATTCCATTATTGATGAACCAGATGGAAGAATCCAAGGTTCTAAACGGGATACCGTTTGGCAAAATTTAATTCGTTTAGGTCGTACAACAGATTATAACCATAACCTTAACGTTACTTATAATTTGCCAATTGATAAAATACCAGGCTTAAACTGGATTAATGTAAAAACCAGATACGGAACAAACTTTAACTGGCAAACAGAACCGCTTTCTACTCTTTTGGATCCTACAATTAATTTAGGAAATACAATACAAAATAGTAGAAACCTTCAAATTAATCCAACTTTAAACTTAACAACACTTTACAATAAGTTTGGGTTTATTAGAAATGCAGGCAATAACCAGGACGGAGGCAAAGCGAAGAATTTCTTTATTAATTTATTAACCAGCTTAAAGAATATTAATGCTGCTTATACGCAAACAAAAGGTATTTACTTGCCAGGTTATTTACCTAAAACAAGATTCTTTGGTCTTGATAATTTCGGTGCACCCGGTTTAGGTTTTGTATTTGGAAGCCAAAGGGATATTAGAGAAATAGCAGTAAGCAATGGTTGGCTAACTACAGATACCTTGCAAACCAATTTGTATATAAATACAATGCGTGAGGATTTAAATATTACTGGCCAACTAGAACCAATCCGCGATTTAAGAATTACGTTACGAGCAAATAAAATACAGTCTAAAAATTATTCTTCAAACTTTAGATATATTTCCAGTGCTGCATCTTTTGAGAATCTGAGTGGAGTTACCACCGGAGATTACAGTGTATCTTATATTGCAATTGGTACTTCTTTTAAAGAAAATAATTCGAGCGTAATCTCAACTTTGTTTAACCAGTTTATGGCAAACAGAATTATCATATCTAAAAGGTTGGGTGCAAGAAACCCCAACTCTTCAGGTATTGGCGCAGGTGGTTATGCCGATGGTTACGGTAAGGAAAGCCAGGATGTTTTAGTTGCCGCTTTTATGGCAGCTTATACTGGAAAAGATGCTAATTCATCGAAATTAAGCTCATTTCCTAGCATTCCTTTGCCAAACTGGAATTTAACTTATAGCGGCTTAACACGCATTCCGTTTATTGCCGATAAATTATCATCAGTTGATATTAGACATGGCTACCGTTCTACCTATAACATTAATGGCTTTAGATCTTTATTGCGTTATGATGAAAATAACGGTTTTGCAAACATCAGGGACCCTAACCAAAACTTTTTACCAGAATACCAGTTTGCGCAAGTAACCATATCAGAGTATTTTTCGCCTTTAATTGGAATTGATACCAGGTTTAAAAATAACATTACCGCAACTTTCGAGTTAAATAGATCGAGATTGTTGGGTTTAAGTTTAGCAAATAGTCAGCTGGCTCAGTTATCAGAAAATAATATGGTATTTGGTTTAGGTTATCGTACTAATAAATTCCGTTTCCCATTTGGATGGTTTAAAAGCGTAAAAATGGATAACAATATGGACTTTAAATTAGATGTGGCTATCCGTGATAATAAAACGGTTATTTACCGTGCCGATGTAACAACATCGGAAGTATCATCAGGGGCTAAAAACATTACATTAAGGCCAAGTGTTGATTATGTACTGAATCAGAAATTCAATATTAAATTGTTTTATGATTCTAATATCACTAAGCCATATACATCGCAAACATTTAATACATCATTTAGCAATTTTGGATTTAGTTTAAGATTTACCTTTAATTAAGGAGATAAAGAAGGGTGGAAAAAAGAAGAATCTTAAATCCAATTCAAAATATTATTTAACTTTGGCATAAAACTAATAAAGAACAAATGAATTTTCCATCAGAATTAAAATACACTAAAGACCACGAATGGGTTAAGGTAGAAGGTAACGAAGCATTTATTGGCATTACTGATTTTGCACAACGCGAATTAGGCGATATCGTTTACATCGACATTAACTCGGTTGGTGAAGAAGTAGCTAAAGAAGAAGTTTTTGGAACAGTTGAAGCTGTAAAAACTGTATCTGATTTATTTATGCCTGTTACAGGAAGTATATTAGAGGTTAATTCAGAATTGAATGATAACCCTGAATTGGTAAACTCTGATCCATACGGTAAAGGCTGGATGGTAAAAGTATCATTAAGCGATTTAGCTGAAGTTGAAGGCCTACTAACTGCTGAAGCTTACCAAGCTTTAGTTGGCGCATAAAAATACATGTACAAAGCACTAAAACAACAAAAGTGGGCTATATTTTGGACCATAGTTATTTTAGTGCTTTGTAATATGAAAATGCCTGAAACCAAAGGCAGCGGTTTTTTCTTTCAGGGATTTGATAAGATGGCCCATTTGGGTTTCTTTTTTATACTTTCAGTGCTGCTTTTTTATGGTAAGATAAATTATCAGCATAGTTTTGGTTTTAGAACTTTAACGATTTTTAAAATATTACTCATCAATGCCTTAATTGGCGGAGGAATAGAATTATTACAATGGAAGGTTTTTACCTACCGATCTGCCGAGTGGTGGGATTTTGCATGTGATATGATTGGTGCCTGCATGGCCGTTTTTAGTTACGTTTTATTGCATAAATTAAATTTTAATGAGAAAAATACTTAGTTTAATTTGCTTAATTATAGTAATTGGCCTTAGTGGATGCGGTATTTTTAAAAAAGGCTGTAACTGCCCCAAGGTATATTACCAAAGCTATCCTGCTCAACGCAAATAACAAACTTTAAACCTCCTATTTTCTACAGATGCAGCCATCCCAATAAGCTGTATTTAAAATGTTACCTTACTTTTAACATTCGCCACCAAACCTTTATGCTTTATAGCAGTCTGATAGCATAGTTTTGTAAATAGTATATCTAAATTTTTTTGATGAAAAAGAACTTTCAAAGAGCAATATTACTTGTTCTTATATTTTGTGGCTATGTAGCGCACGCTCAAAATACTGGTGCCGTAAGTGGTAGATTAGTAAACGCTAAAGATAAAAAGCCAATAGATTTTGCCACCGTGGCTGTTAAAAGCTTAAAGGATTCTAGTGTGGTAGCTTCAGGACAAACAAATCCTGATGGAACTTTTTCATTTAAAAGTATTCCTACTGGTAGATATAGAATTATTGGAGCCTACCTGGGTTTAAAAACTACAACAAAAGATGTTGAAGTAGCTAAAACTGCTGTTAATGTTGGCGATATAGTTATGGCTGATGATGGTGTAGATTTAAACACAGTAAACGTAGTTGGGCAAGTGCCAACTGTAGTGGTTAAAAAAGATACCTTGGAATATGATGCGAAATCTGTTAAGGTAAGAGAAAATGCAGTTGTTGAAGATGTTTTAAAGAAGTTACCTGGTGTAGAAGTTGCAAAAGATGGTAGCATTAAAGCGCAGGGCGAAACCATTACTAAAGTTAAGGTAGATGGTAAAGAGTTTTTTGGAAGCGACCCTTTATTGGCAACCAAGAATTTGCCAGCTGATATGGTAGATAAAATTCAGGTGGTTGATGAGCTTTCTGATCAAGCGCAATTTACAGGTATAGATGATGGTACAAGAACCAAAATTTTAAATATCACTACAAAAAGTGGTATGAAAAAAGGTTATTTTGGAAATAGTACTGTCGGTTATGGTTCTAATGATCGTTATGATGCCAGTTTAAACGTAAATAAATTTAATAACGATCAGCAATTTAGTTTTATTGGACAGTTTAACAACGTAAACAAACAAAACTTTGGAGGTGGCGGCGGTGCAGGCAATGGTTTTGGAGGTGGTGGCGGCGGCGGTCGTGGCGGCTTTGGTGGTGGTGGAGGAAACTCCAGTTCAGCAAGTGGCGGTATTACCACAACTAATGCTGCAGGTTTAAACTTTGGCGATACTTATAAAGATGGAACTCAAATTCAAGGCAGTTATTTCTTTAATAAATCTTCTGTTTTTAACGAGCAAACCAGTTTAACTCAAACCTTATTGGGTGGTAACACTCAAAATGTAAACAATTACTTAAACAGCAATACCGATAAAACCAATCATAGATTAAACTTTATGATTGATACCAAATTGGATTCTACTACAAGCATTAAAATACAGCCAAACATTGCTTATACAGAAAATAGCGGTTTAAGCTTAAATAGCTACACCAGGAACAACATTGTAGCGGCAGGGGTTTCGAGTACAGTTGGTAATCAAAGTTACACCACAAATAGTTCTACCCCGGTTATTAGCAACAATATTTTGGTTAGAAAGAAATTTAAACGTAGAGGGCGTACTTTATCATTAAATATAAATACATCAATTAATGATAGCGATGCATCCAATCTGAATTACATTTTAGATAAGAACACCGTTAATGGGGTAACTACACCAAAATTAACAAATCAGTTAAATGATTTAAACAGCAACAGCATTGTAAACAATACAAGAGTGGTGTATACTGAGCCCTTATCTAAAACCACAAGTTTAGAGTTTAACTATCAAAACGGAATTAACAATAGTAACTCTGAACGTAACATTTATAATTTTAACAGTGCAACAGGTGAGTTTGATATAAAAGATAATACCTACTCAAACAGTTTTGAAAACCAAACTTTAACCAATGCAGTAGGAATGAGCTTTACAACCAATGAGAAGAAATACAACTGGAACATTGGTATAGCCGGACAACAAACTCACAGAGAAAATACCAATTTAACTACTGGTAATGTGTTCACTCAAAACTTTGTGAATTTAACACCATCAGCACAATTTAGATATAACTTTAGCAACAGTAAAAGATTGGTTATTAATTATAGAGGAACAACACAACAGCCAACAATTGATCAAATTCAACCTATTCTGGATAATACCAATACACAATCGGTTATTTTAGGTAATCCTGATTTAAAGCCTGCATTTAATAATACTTTAACGGTAAGGTATAATAATTTTGCCTTCGCGAAAATGCGCTTCTTTGCGGTGTTTCTTAATTTAACACAAACATTTAACGCATTTGCATCAAGCCAAAGTCCAATTTCAGATCCAAATGATATTAATTATGGTAAAATTGCCTCAAAATACATTAACGTAGATGGTAACTATAGCGGTAATGCAAACATTGTTTTAGGTCAACCAATTTTACCAAACAATAAATTAAACTTAAATGCAAGTTTAAGCGGTAGCTACTCAAAAGGAACAAATATTACCAGCAATATTACTAATATTACCAACAACTGGAGTTTAACCAATACCTATAAATTTGTAACCAATTTAGATAAGTTGGATTTAACTGCAGGTATCAGCGGTTCTATTAGTAGAGCTACATATTCTGCACAAACAGATTTAAATACGAGATATTTTACGGTAAACCCTAGCTTTGATGTAAGTTATATGTTTCCAGGAAATATCCGTTTAGCAATTGATTTAGATTATATTAAAAATACCGGTAGAGGTGATGATTTTAACACAGATTATACCTTAATTAATTCTTACATCAGTCGTCAATTCTTTAAAAATCGTGGAACCTTTAAAATTGCTGTTAATGATGCATTAAATCAAAATCAAGGAATTAGCCGTACATCAACAAGCAATACCATCGCCGATTTAAATTACAACGTACTTAAACGATACTATATGTTCTCGTTCACTTATTCGTTAACCCGCATTGGCGGTCGTAACATAGGTAATGATGTTCAAATGCCTAATCAGCCAGGTGGCGGTGGTATGCGCATGAGAATGTAATCACGAACATTAAAAGATTAAAAGGTCTCGATTTTATCGGGACCTTTTTTTTGCCCCATTAATTTTTGTATTCCAAATGTTACTTCATAAAAACAAACCTTTTATTTAACATCAAGTCATAAATACCAACACGCATTAATTAACCAAATGAAGAAACTTTTTACGCTCCTGCTTGTCCTGTCATGTTTTGTTGTTTACGCTCAGAAAACAGGGTCGGTTACTGGACGAATTATTCAATCAAAAGATAAGCAACCTATAGATTATGCCTCGGTAGCTTTAAAAAACATGAAAGACTCTAGTGTGGTTAGCGCAAATACTACTGCAGCAGACGGAAAATTTATTTTTAAAAATTTACTTCCCGGAAATTACCGTTTATATGCAGCTTTTATAGGGTTAAAAAATGCCAACAAAGATTTCGCCATTACAGCAGATAAAACCGAAATTAACGTGGGAGATATTGTTCTTGATGGTGAAAGTATAGATTTACAAACAGTAGAAATAAAAGCAGAAGCAGCACCAATTATTGTTAAAAAAGATACTTTAGAATTTAATGCAAGTTCTTTTAAAGTAGTCGAAAATGCAGTTGTAGAAGATTTGTTGAAAAAATTACCCGGCGTAGAAGTTGATAAAGCAGGTACGGTAAAAGCGCAAGGCGAAACCATTACTAAAGTTAAAGTGGATGGGAAAGAATTTTTTAGTAACGATCCGTTGCTAGCTACAAAAAACTTACCGGCTGATATGATCGATAAAATTCAAATTATTGATGAGCTTTCTGATCAAGCAAAATTTACTGGAATTGATGATGGAACAAGAACAAAAATCATCAACATTACCACAAAAAAAGATAAGAAAAACGGCTATTTCGGTAATACCAGTGTTGGTTATGGATCAGATGATCGCTATGACGTAAATGCAAATATTAATCGCTTTAACCAAGACCAGCAAATGAGCGTAGTTGCTCAGTTTAACAATGTAAATAAACAAAACTTTGGCGGCGGTTTGGCAGGTAACTCAGGAGGAAATACAAGTAAACTGGGGATTACCAATACAAATGCTGGTGGTTTTAATTTTGCCGATCGCTATGCAGATGAAACTGAAATTAACATGAGTTATTTTTATAACAAATCAGAAAATTTGATTTTAAAAAATAGTGTAACTCAAAATCTACTAGGTTCTACAACAACGATTTTTACCAACAACCAAAACAATACTTCAGAGAGGTTAAACCACCGACTTAATTTTATGGTCGATACTAAAATCGATTCATTAATATCGTTACGTGTGCAGCCAACATTAAGTTACACCGATAACGAAAGTATTAACAATAGCGTTTATACAAGAGATTATAACTTGTACAAAGTTGATGGAAACCAGCAATTAAATAATCATAATACAGCGCCATCTATAAATAATAATATTCTTTTACGTAAAAAGTTTATGCGCAGAGGGAGAACTTTATCCTTTAATTTTAATACCAGCATAAACAATAATGATGCTAATAACTATAATAACATTACCGATAATAACACTGAAGATGGGGTAAAAACTCAAAAGATTACCAATCAGTTTAACGATCAGCAAAGCGAATCACTAAACCAGGTAACCAGAATTGTTTATACTGAACCGATTTCCAATACATTAAGTATTGAGCTTAATTACCAAAATGGATATAACCACAATAAATCAAATCGCTTTACTTATAACTTTAATCCATTAACATTGGCATATGACCTACTGGATTTAACATTTAGTAATGCTTATGAAAATACGATATTAACCAATGCCGCCGGATTTAGCTTTACTAAAACTGCAAAAAAATACAATTGGAATGTGGGTTTGGCCTTTCAAAATACCGATAGAACCAATGATAATATAAGCAGGGGTATTTTATTAAAACAAAATATTAATAATTATACGCCTTCAGCAATGTTTAGGTACAATTTTAGTAATAGCAAACGCCTTGTTATTAATTATAGAGGGAGTACTAACCAGCCTACAATACAGCAGCTGCAACCTATACCGAATAATACCAATACACAAAGCATTCCTGTGGGTAATCCAGATTTAAAGCCAGAGTTTAACAATACTTTGCGCATTGCTTACAACACGTTCACCGTAGGTAAAAACAGATCTTTATTCGTGAATTTAAATTTAAGACAAACCACAAATAAAATTGCCAATAGTAGTAGTTTAATCCAAAGTGGAAAGGATGAAGGGAAGCTAGCTATTTTACCAGTGAATGTAAATGGATCTTATTCCGGTTCAATTTCCTCATCCTTAAGCTTGCCCCTTATGCCCGAAAATAAACTTAATTTTCACATCAATTTAAGTGGTAATTACGATAGAGATGTAAACTTTACAAACTCCTTAAAAAATATCACAAACAGCTGGTCTATCAGCAATGGCTATAGATTGGTATCGAATTTGGATAAGCTTGATTTAGTAGCAGGAATAAACGGATCTATTAATCGGGCAACCTATTCAGTGCTGCCAAATTCAAACACTCAATATTATACCTTTAGTCCAAATGTTAGTGTAAGCTATTTATTCCCAGGAGAAATAAGATGGGCGGTAGATGTAGATTACAATCAAAATACTGGTAGGGGTGAAGGTTTTAATACTCATTTTACGCTTATAAACTCTTACCTGAGCAAACAGTTTTTTAAAAATCGTGGAACTTTTAAAGCTGCCGTAAACGATCTTTTGAACGAAAATCAAGGAGTAACGAGAACAGCAGATAACAATACCATACAAGATATTAATTATAATGTTTTGCAAAGATATTTCATGTTTTCTTTCACCTATTCTCTAAATAGAATGGGTGGCAAAAATAGAATTATGCAAGGAGAAGGTAGACAAAGAAATGGTGGAGGCTTTGGCGGAGGGAGAAAAAATAACTAGCTGGCGACAACAAATTCTTCCGCTTTTAAGGAAATCTTAATTTAAGATGATTTATCTTATTTGGAATAAATCTAAAGAAAGGTTAACTTGCGCCAAATTTAGCACATGAAACTTTCGCATTTAAAGGTTGGGCAAAAAGGAACAATAGTGGCATTTACAGATTTGGAAATGTCTGTTAAGCTTATGGAAATGGGCTGCTTACCTGGCGAAATTGTAGAAGTAGAGCGTTTCGCTCCACTCGGCGACCCAATGGCTATTCGTGTAGCAGGTTATCAGCTTTGTTTACGTAAAAGTGAAGCTGAAGTTATTATCATTCAATAAATAAGCTGGTTTGGATATTAAAGTTGCGTTAGTTGGAAATCCCAATACAGGTAAATCTACTCTTTTTAACCGTTTAACAGGGTTAAATCAAAAAATTGGAAACTTTCCGGGAATTACTGTAGATAAGAAAACAGGTTTTGCCAAACTTGTAGAAGGTAGAGAAGCAGAAATTATAGATTTACCTGGTACATACAGTTTGTATCCTAAAAGTAATGATGAGAGCATTGTTTTTCAGGTTTTAGCTGATAAAAACAATAACAGCCATCCTGATGTAATCGTATTGGTTACAGATGCATCCAACCTAAAGCGTAACATGCTTTTGTATTCTCAGGTTGCAGATTTAGGTATTCCAATGATTTTAGCCTTAAACATGGTCGATTTGTCGGCAAAGCAAGGTATTGAAATTGATGCTAATAAATTGGCAACAAAATTAGGTATTCAGGTTGTTTCTATTTCAGCACGTAATAATATTGGCATTGATAAATTAAAAAGTGCCGTTGCCAATACTACAAAAATAGCAACTCAAGTTAATGATGTAGATCTTCACTTCCTTGCCCCGGATGCAATTGAGGCTATAAAACAAAGAATAAATACCGATAATAATTACTATGCTTTACAGGTTTTGCACCAACATGAGCATTTAACATTTTTTAGCGAACAAGATCAAATTGAAATTGAAGAAATAGAACAATCCAATAAATTTGAATCTTCAAAAGCTCAGGCGGCAGAAACCATTGCCCGATATAAACATTTAAGTACAATTCTATCAGATGTTGTAGTAGATACAGGAACAGCCCAAAAGTTCTCTTTCAGCGATAAGCTTGATTCTATTTTAACGCATAAAATTTGGGGTTTTGGTATTTTCCTACTGATACTATTTGTAATCTTTAACGCCATATTTGCTTGGTCATCATATCCCATGGCATGGATTGAAACCACATTTGGCTGGATTACAGAATATGGACATGAATATTTGCCTGCTGGAATGTTAACCGATCTTTTGTTGGACGGTGTGGTAGCCGGTTTAGGTGGTATTTTCGTGTTTATCCCCCAAATTGCCATATTATTTGCCTTTATTTCAATTCTGGAAGATACTGGTTATATGGCAAGGGTTACCTTTATGATGGATAAAATCATGAGTAAGGTTGGTTTAAACGGTAAATCTGTAGTGCCTATGATTGGCGGTTTAGCTTGTGCTGTGCCATCTATTATGGCTGCCAGAAATATCGAAAACTGGAAAGACAGGATGATTACCATAATGGTTACACCTTTAATAAGCTGCTCTGCACGATTACCAGTTTATATTTTACTGATTTCGATTATTATCCCCTCAAAAAATGTACTAGGGATCATTAATATGCAAGGTTTAGCATTAATGGTTATGTACATAATTAGTTTTGTGGCAGCAGTTGTTGTGGCTTGGGTAATGAAAATTATAATTAAATCAAAAGAGAAATCATATTTCATCATGGAGCTACCAGTATATCGTATGCCAAGATGGAAAAACGTGCTCTATACCATGTACGAAAAATCAAAAACATTTGTTTTCGAAGCTGGTAAGGTTATTATTGCCATCTCAATTATCCTTTGGGTAATGGCATCATTCGGTCCTGGAAACCGCTTTGAAAATATTGACAAGAAATATGAGTCTGCTTTGGCTGATACCACAAAAAATACAGATCACATTAAAACTTTGGTAGCAACAGAGAAATTAGAAAACTCTTATGTAGGTATTCTAGGGCATTTTATTGAGCCTGCAATTCGTCCATTAGGATACGATTGGAAAATAGGTATCGGCTTAATAACCTCATTTGCTGCCCGCGAAGCCTTTGTAGGTACAATGGCGACCATTTACAGTGTAGATGGTGGCGAAGAAGATAGTAGTACCATAAGAGAGCGGATGAGTGCTTCTATCAATAGCAAAACGGGTTTGCCTGTTTATACATTTGCGACAGGTATTTCACTTATGCTTTTTTATGCCTTCGCCATGCAATGTATGAGTACCGTTGCAATTGTATATCGTGAAACAAAAGGATGGAAATGGCCAGTTATTCAGCTTGGATATATGACGGCTATGGCTTATGTAGCAGCGCTGATTGCCTATCAGTTGCTAAAATAATCCATCAAAATAATTGCAAATTACATTTAACGCAGATACTTAATAAGAGAGTATAATACTCCAATTATTAATGTTTGTTACTATTTCATACTATATCCCCGATTAAAAAATCGGGGAATGCCATTTCAATTAGGTTTAAAAGCTAGAATGTTATCTGCAGGGCATCAACCTTTAGTAATTAACCCAGTTCTATTTGCCTTTTAATACTTTCTTCTAGTGAAATTAAGGTTTCAGTACGCTGAATGCCATTAACAGCTTGTATTTCCTCATTTAGTACATGGCGTAAATGGTTTGTATCTCTACAAATAATTTTAGCAAACATACTATATGCTCCAGTGGTGTAATGTAATTCTACTACTTCTTTAATTTTACTTAATTGAGCAACCGCATCTTTATATTGAATTCCTTTTTCTAAATAAATGCCCAAAAAGGCACAAATATCATAACCAGCCTTTTGTGGATCAATTATTAAATGCGAACCTTTTATAATGCCCATTTCTTGCAATTTTTTCATTCTTACGTGAATTGTACCACCCGAAACAATCAAATCTTTTGCTATTTCTGTATAAGGTTTAGTGGCATCCTGCATTAATTGTTTCAATATGTCAATGTCTAGGTTGTCAATTTCTAAATTGGAATTGTCTTTTTTAAGCATATTTTTTGATTTTGATAATCAAATTTAAAATAATTTATTAATATTACAAAAATAAAATTAAATGTTTAAAATATTTGTAAGATAATGCTTGTTCCTTTACATTTGTATTAAGCAAATAACAAAAAGGAACGTTCTTTTAAATGCTGAACATACTGTAGGGTGGTGAAACAGGCAGACACACCTCCTTGTCTCGGTGGCGGAGAATATGGGAAACCAGTAATGGCTAACCACTCCTTGAAGGTTCGATTCCTTCCCCTACAGCTGTTTAATTTGCAGTTTCAAGTATACAGTAGTAACTGAAAATTGGAAACTGCTTATTAACACTAATTGAAATGTTGGGTGGTGAAATTGGCAGACACGCCTCCTTGTCTCGGTGGTGGGGAATAATGGGACAAACGCAGTTTATTGGGTTGACCACAATTAATTTTTTGAACTGTAGCTAACTACCCCTTGAAGGTTCGACTCCTTCCCCAACAGCATTTTTTATGAATAATAAGTTAGTTAATCGAGCAATCTGGATGGGTTGCTCTTTTTATTTCCGTCATTTATTCTGTAAAAACTATTTAACTTTTCTTAGCAATGCAATTAGGCACTGCAAATAAATCATTATATTTCCCTCCAAATCCATTAAAATTCTGGATCAGTAGTAAATGAAAGAGAAAATTCTAATTAAAGATATAGCAAGTCAGTTAAATGTTTCTATCACCACGGTATCTTTTGTGATTAATGGAAAAGCGAAGGAAAAGAACATTAGTGATGCCTTGGCAAAAAGAGTTATGGATTTGGTGGAGAAACTCGATTATCAGCCAAATGCGCTTGCAAAGAGTTTAAGAACTGGTAAAACAAAGATTTTAGGTTTCTTAGTAGATGATATTTCTGAGCCCTTTTTCTCCGGAATTGCACGTTTTATTGATGAAAAGGCTTCGGAAATGGGCTATAAAATTCTATTTAGCAGCACCAGAAACGATAAAAAAAAGGCTATTGAATTACTTCAAATTTTTAAAGACAGGCATGTTGATGGTTATATTATAGCATTGCCAGAAGGATTAGAAGAGGAGATTAGTAAACTAATTCAATCCAATCACCCTGTTGTATTATTTGATCGCTACGTACCCGAATTAAAAAGCGATTATGTGGTAATTGATAATCAAGGGAGCACTTACGAAGCTACTCAGCATTTGATATTTAACGGCTATAAAAATATTGGCTTTATTACCATTGATACTGAACAACAGCAAATGATTGATCGCCTGGCAGGCTACGAACAGGCAATTAATGAGAATAAATTAACTCTACATACTAAAAAGTTAAATTATGTAGATTCTGCTGATTCAATTAAGCAAATGACACAGTTTTTTAATACTGAAGAAGGGTTGGACGCCGTTATTTTTGCCGCTAACTACATTTGCATGGATGGGTTGAGAACCTTTAAACAAATGGAAATTAATATTCTGGAAGATCTTGCAGTTGTATCTTTTGATGATTTTGAATTACTTGAATTTTGCAATCCACCGGTTACGGCAATAGCTCAGCCTGTAAAGGCCATTGCAGAAAGGATTATGAAAACGTTATTGTCAAAACTCAATGCAGAAAAACGGAGCACTGATTATATGGAATCTGTTTTGCCAGCTATCCTGAATATTAGAGGATCTAGTGCCAGAAAAATAAATTAATATAAAATAAAAAAAGGGATCAAATTAATCTGATCCCTTTCAAAATATTTAGTTTTCTGTTGATTTAAACAGTCATAACATCTTTTTCTTTCGCTTCTGCGTGCTTATCAACCTTAATAATGTAGGCATCAGTTAATTTTTGTACTTCAGCTTCTCCTGTCTTAATTTCATCATCAGAAACGCTTTCGCCTTTTAACTTTTTAATCTTTTCGTTGGCATCTTTACGGATATTACGAACAGTAATTCGGCCGCGTTCTGCTTCTTCCTTAACTTTTTTAACTAAATCTTTACGACGTTCTTCTGTTAAAGGAGGTACAACCAAACGGATTACAATACCATCATTTTGAGGATTGATTCCAATATTAGCCTCTTGTATTGCTCTTTCAATAGGCACTAAAAGAGATTTTTCCCAAGGTTGGATAATTAATGTTCTAGCATCAGGCGTGTTAATACTTGCCACTTGAGAAAGGGCAGTAGATGCACCGTAATAATCTACAAAAATGCCATCAAGCATTCCTGCAGAAGCTTTTCCAGCTCTAATTTTAGTTAATTCAGATTCACAATGATCAATAGCTTTATCCATTGAAGATTGAGCATCCAGTAATTGTAACTTTATGAGGTCATTCATAATTGCGTGTATTTCTACAAAAATATAAATATTATTTATCTATTTCGATAGGTGTATAGGCTTGTAAACAGGTTTATGATAAAATAGAAAAATGATCGTTTTTAAATTTATCTTACTAAAGTTCCGATAGGTTCTCCGTTGGCAATTTTCATGAAATTACCATGTTTATTCATGTCGAATACAATTATTGGAACCTGATTTTCTTCACAAAGAGTAAAAGCGGTCATATCCATTACATTTAAACCTTTAGCATAAACTTCTTTAAAAGAAATTTGCTCGTATTTAGTTGCATTTGGGTCTTTTTCAGGGTCAGCAGTATAAATACCATCAACACGTGTGCCTTTTAAAACTGCATCAGCTTTAATTTCAATTGCACGTAATGCTGCGGCAGAATCTGTTGTAAAATATGGATTACCAGTACCTGCACCAAAAATAACAATACGACCTTTTTCTAAGTGACGAACAGCTCTTCTACGTATAAATGGCTCACAAATTTGCTCCATTTTAATAGCAGTTAGTAATCTTGTTTTTAAACCTACTTTCTCCAAAGCATCTTGTAAAGCCATTGAATTGATTACGGTAGCAAGCATTCCCATGTAATCTGCCTGTGCTCTGTCCATTCCACTTTTTTCAGCACTTAAACCTCTGAAAATATTTCCACCGCCAATTACGATTGCGATTTCAAGGCCTTTGTCGTGTACGGCTTTTATGTCTTCAGCATATTGCTTAACACGCTCATTATCAATCCCATATTGTTTCTCGCCCATTAGCGACTCGCCGCTAAGTTTTAGTAGAATGCGTTTGTACTTCATGACCTCAAAAATATTAACAATTTTTTACTTACAGGCTATGGTTTTTAACAATTGATGTAAATATTTAATTAGGTTAATTTTGAACAATAAAAAGGGGTTTAGCATAAACAATTTTATTTATGCTAAACCCCACATTAAATTGTTTATTGAGCTTTAGCAAGCCATAATGATGCATTTAAATGCAAGGCTGGATGAGAAGTATACCCGGATGGGACATCGCCAGACCAGCCATTAAATAAATTATCATTGGTATCCCCAGTTCCATCATCGGATGCCGAACTATCTCCAACAAATGCTACTCTACCACTACCATAAGTCGAAATTAATGCCATAACACCATTATTGCCACCTAATGTGCTACTCATTTTCCAAAATAATCCTTGAACAGCAGCATTTTGCAGTGGAAATAAGGTTGCGGTTGTGCCATTATAGAAGGCTAACTTTGAAGCATTTCCAGCAGCTCCATTTAAAACTATATTGGCACTAGTATTTGTTCCAGTATAAACGTTGGTACTTGGCTTTTCGCTGATGTCAACATAATCCACATTAAAACCGAAAGGTTTATTATTGTTAATGCCGTTATTGCTCATTAAATCATTCCAAACTCTTGGGGAATCGTAACCATCTCCATCTCTATCTGAAGGATTATATCCATTGGCATCTGCTCCAGCAGTACTTGCAGCAGTATGATCGGCTACCATCATTAAGCCACCACCATTAGCCACAAAATTCATAATAGCAGCTTTTTCTGAGGTAGTGAATAGTTTATTTGGTTCGATAACAACATAAACGTCGTAATTTTTTAAATCCTGTGGATTAGATGTATCGCCATAAGTGATGGCGGTACCAACAGGTAATGTTTCTACTAATTCGCCGCGTTTTACCAGTTCTACTGCCCAGGCAGACATGGCGCCTTTCCAATATGTTTCTGGAGTTGATGCAGTTATGCCTGTGTATGATGGAGTTGGAAATCTTTGTGCCGCAAGTTCAGAAGTTGTTCCACCGGTGTAGCTTGGTACCTTTTCTGTTCCATCCGCGTCTATTTGCCAATCTGCGCTACCTGCATTTTCCAGTTTTGAAGCATCAAATAGAAACTTTTTTCCAGTAATTACAGGATTTGTTCCGGGATTAGTGCCACCATCACTATTTCCAATGGTAATATCATCAAAGTTAATCCTGTTTGAGGCACCAGAAAGTTTTCTAATTTCTAAACGAACATTTCCGGTAAGGTTTAAAGTGAATAATTGAGTTTGCATGGTTGATGTACTGGTTATATTAACGCCAGATTGTGTCCAGCTACTTCCGCTGTTGGTTGAGTACCATAAACCCCATTGGCTATCAGTATTGTTGCCATAAGTAGCGTGTTGGATACTTACTGTATTAATGCCTGTTGTGATGTCAAATTGCATGGTAATTTTTCCAGAGTTGCGAACACGGGCAGACCATGAGCCATTTTTTTTATCTGCATCAAGATTTCCAATTAACGCATCGAATAAATTCCATGATTTGCCGTTAAGTGTAACGTCATCTCCACCTGCCGAGCCTGCCGGAGAAACATCATAAGCAGTTTTTGGGCTGATTGCGCCAACTTCAAAATTTTCTACAGTTTGTACCGTTAGTGCTACATTGGTAGATGTAAGTCCTAGTGATTTTGCCTTTAGGGAAGCGCTTTGAGTAGTTTCAACTTCTTGTTTTTTACAGCTATTAAAACTTAGTAATGTTACAAATACAGTTACCGCTGTGACCGTAAATTTTAATTGGTTTTTCATAATAATTGGTAGGTTTAAAATGTTTTTCTTAAACCTACCTTAACTATGTTAAACAATTGTTGCCCTCTCATTACTTTTTAGATTAAGCTTTTTAATAAAAAAATAGCTAGGTTAATTGTGTTAACCTAGCTATTTCTAATTGCTTATTTTGTTTTAAAAGATTATTGATTAAATCTATATTTTAATCCTAATTGAATTCTCCAGCGAGCAGTTTCATCAATGCTACTTGAAAATGTATTCACTAAAGGCACATTGTTTTCTGCATTTAAATAAGGGAAAGAAAATGTAGGTTTACCTGATGCGGCATCCACTCCCTTAAAATTAAGAAGCCCATTGCTTCTGTTGCTAATTTTCGGAACTCCCCATGTTTTATTAATCATGTTTCCGAAGTTGAAAATATCAAAAGTAAATTGAAGAGAGTGTTTTTTGTTTTTTACATTAGCGAACAAATCCTGTGCAAGGCGAATATCGAGTGTGCCAATTACATTTCCAACAAGGCCATTTCTTTCTGCATATTTACCCCTTCTTTTATTCAAATAGCTATCTTGAGAAATATAGCTATTTAACTGCGCCCAAAGCTGATCAGGTGTGCGGGTATCGCCTGTATTTTCTGGAACTAAGATAATATCAGATTTGTTTTCTGGAACAAAAATTAAGTCGTTACCACTTAAACCATCATTATTTAAATCGCTTCCATAGGTATAAGAATATCTAAGCCCATCTTGTAATTGGTAGAACATAGAGAATGTTGTGCCTAGGTGGTTGATGTATTCTTTTCTATAAACAACGGATGCAATAAAACGATTTTTAACCATGTAACTCGAATATGAAAGTGCATCTGTGTTTGGACTACCTGAAACCTGACGATCTCTCCACATAGATTGAGCAATAGAGCCACCATCATTAACCGATCTAGAATCTGTATAAGTGTAGCCCATGGTTGCAAAAAGACCACCAGCAAATTCTTTTGATAATGTTCCAGTGATGGATAAGCTATGCCCTTTATTGGTATTGGTCATTACAATTGCGTCAGAAATATTTGGATTTGCTGGGGTAGGTGTTGCAGATCCATAAATTTTCGTGCTGGTGTATCTCGGGCGATTATCTGCGCCTTTTAACAGCGTATATGACGAAGTATTTAAGTTCGCATTGCGGAAATAGACAGAATTAATATCTTTTGAATATAGTGCTTCGATGGTTCCAGTAACACCGCCAGGTAATTTCTGATCGATAGCTAAATTAGAGCGCCAAACTTGCATAAATTTAAAATCCTGTTGAGTTACAGCAAGATTGTACGCTGTGTTATTTGCTGCAGTTGCTTTGTTTACGTTTCTATAAGCATCAACATTAGGATTAAATGGTCTGTTTGTTGGGCTGTTTATAGATTCTGCACCAAACTGAACTCCATTATTACTAGCTTGGTTTGATATCCACACCAAAGGAGGTCTGCCGGTAAATAATCCTGTACCACCGCGTACCTGTGTTTTTCCAGCATTATTTACATCCCAGTTAAAGCCTAAGCGTGGCGACCATAAAATAGAACTTTTAGGAAATCTGCCAACGTCGATTTTTTCTCCATTTTCGAAAGTCAAATTTGCCACATTTGGATTGCTTAATAATGCTGGCGAAGAAACATTAGTTAAATCGGCACGTAAACCAGCTGTTATTTTTAACTGATCGCTAACGGTAAAAGCGTCCTGTACATACAAACCATACATATTCGATTGAATTTCTGCATATGGGAATGATCCATCAGGCATAACCGAGTATTGAATCTGATATTTTGTTGCATTGGATACACCGTTTTGCGCACTATTATAAAAATCGGCAAGATTGTTAAAGGTATAGGCACCATAATAGTTAGGCGCAAAACCATTAAGCGTTCTGTAGCCTTCATAATTGGCTCCCAATGTTATTTCATGGCGACCTGCATAAATATTAAAGTTGTCTGTAATCTGATAAACTTTTGTTTTTAAGGTGTTAAAAGCGGTAAAAGGCTCATAACCAAAAGCGGTGTAAGAACTTCCATCAGGATTCATAATATCAACAAGGGGAAATGGTTTATTTCCTTTAGATTCCCTGAAATCGTTCATATTATTATAACCAACGGTTAATTGATTAGAGAATTTATTGTTAAAACGCGTTCTGAATTCCAGGTTAACATTGTCCATGTTGTTATTAATACCGTATCCAGCTGATTGAAACGGAAGTCCAAGTTGCGAAGGCTGACGGTTGGCTTTTGGTGCACCGCTATTACTTGGTAAAATATCTTTATAGGATCTGAAATAGAAATATTTTAAACTTAATGTGTTTTTATCATCAATGTTATAATCTAATTTGGCTGATAATTTATCACTTCTCGTTTTTAAAGCGTAGTTTTCATAAGCACCTGGCTCATAACCAATGGTTTGTAAGAAAGAACTTAATTTGTCTAAGTCTTCTCCTTTTGCCTGAGAAATATTTGGACCCGTGCTTCCACCTCTTGAGGCTGAAAAACCTGTACCAGGATCTGATCTTCTTTCCAATTCTCCACTAACAAAAAAGAATAATTTATTTTTAATAATTGGACCACCCAATGTAAAGCCATATCCCTTAAGGCTAAAATTATTTACAGGTACTTTTAACCCTGCATAATTGTAGTCACTTACCAAATCTTGATCTCTATAGTAAGTATTTAATGAACCTTGAAATTCATTTGTGCCACTTCTGGTTACTGCATTTATTGCTGCGCCTGTAAAACCACTTTGACGAATATCATATGGAGCAATATTTACAGTAATTTCTTCAAAAGCATCCATGTTAATTGGTTGAGAATTTGTTTGACTACCAATTGTGCCTTGTAAACCAAAAGCATTGTTAAATAAGGCTCCATCTACAGTAAAATTGTTCGCCAAATTACTTCTACCAGCAAAACTCGGACTTCCAAATTGTAAAGAGAATTGGGGAGTAAGTTTAACAAAATCAGTAAAACTCCTATTTAAAGTTGGTAAATTTTGAATTGCTGTTCTGGAAATATTTTGAGAAGCCCCTGTTCTACCAGAGTTAAAAACTTTGCTCTGCTTTCCTGATACGGTAACCTCTGATAAATTATTGGCATCTTCATTAAGCATTACATTTAAAGTGGAGTTTTGGCCAAGGGCTAATTTTTCAATACGCTGTGTTTGATTTTTAAATCCAATAAATGATACAGTAATTGAATATGGTCCACCGATGCGCATAGCTGGTAAATTGTAACGACCATCCAATCGGGTAGAGGTGGCATATCTTGATCCTGATGGTTCATGTATGGCAATAACAGTAGCACCGCTAATTGATCCTTTTGAATCAGTAACCATTCCATTTATAGAAGCTGTTGTTTCGTTTTGTGCTACGGCATCTATCTTTAAGAGAATTAAAAATAGAAAGAGTATAAGCAGATGTAAGTTTTTTTTCATAAGTAGTTTTTTAGTAAAAGTACTCTGCCTTACAGTAGAAAATGTTCTGCTTATATTAATTTATTGTTAACTGTTTCCCCTGAACAGGGAATACCAAATTTAAATTTAATGTATTTTCCGAAACCAGTTGTTGTTTTATTTTCTCAGCATTCTGCTGCGGAGGTTTAATGTGGGTTATGATAAAAGAAACTTTTTTAAAGGCTTTTGCATTTGTTAAATCCTTAAGCTTGCTAAGCTCATTGAAAAAAAGTTTTGGAGTAAGATGACCGAATAATTGATTTTCAGGTTGCTCATTTGGAAAAGATACTTCAAGGAATATTGCTTTCAGCTGGCCTGCATTGATAAGTGGAGCCACCGTTTGCCACAATTTTATCAGTTTATCAGATTTCTCAATTTCGTCTGCACCTGTATCTCCAAGGTACAAAATATAACTATTGCCTGCTTGAACTAAAAAGGCTGTGCTTTTATAAGGCTTACTATGGCTAAGCTCGTAAGCTTGCACTTTCATTTCTGTTTCTGCTAGCGGATAAACAATTCCTTCTTCAAGCGAAGTATAAGTGTATTTTTTTAATTGTGGTTTTTCGCCTTCGTTTCCAAAGTTTGCCCATGCATCCCAAGTAAAATATTTATCTCTAAGAATATTTAATACTGATGACATGCCGTAGATGTTTTTAGCAGTATCTGCCGGGGAATTGATAATTAATCCTGCAACGTGATCTAGGTGTGCGTGTGATATTAAATAACCTTTTATTTGCTTACGTTGAATTTCTTCGCTAATGCCTTTAAATGTTTTTTGTTCAATCGCTTTCTGGATCCCTGCATTTATAGTGCCTGCATCTAAACAAATATAGTTTTCGCTACCTTTTGGAGCAATCATATAGGCTGATAAATTACTTTCATCATCTCCGCCTTTAACTCCAAGTGGGATTATTTTAAATGCAGTACTGCTTTGTTGCGACCAGCCTTGGGTGATACAAATAAATATTAGAAGAATAATTGAACTAATCTTTTTTAACATGATCAATTTGGTTTGAGTATTACTTTTAAATTATTTTACCCTTAAAAATTACCTTTTTTAAATTCAATTGCTCATCCAAAATAACAAGATTAGCCTGATGCCCTGTTTCAATGATTCCTGTTAAATTTTCTATTCCAATTAGTTTTGCCGGGTAAAGAGTCCCCATCTTTAATGCTGTAGGTAATGCGATATCGCATTTGGTAACACAGTTTTTAATAGCTTGTGGCATCGTTAAAGACGATCCTGAGAGTGTTCCGTCTGGCATTACATATTTGTCGCCTTTGCGAATATGTTGATATGGGCCAGAAAAACATTCGGTAACAGCATCAGTAACTATGAATAGTCGTTCCTTTAAAAGCTTTTGGGCAAACTTAACAACTTCGAAATCCACATGTTGTCCATCAGGGATAATACTAGCCATTGCTTTATCGTGATTAAAAACTGCAGTAGGGATACCGGGTTCGCGATGATGAATAGGACTCATTGCATTAAATAAATGAGTGGTGGTTTGAACGCCTTTATTATAGGCTGTGGTAGCTTCATTAAAATTAGCATTGCTATGGCCTAAAGAAACTACTACGCCATTATCAAGTAAATATTGAATTACGTTATCATCGTTTACCTCAGGTGCAATTGTCATCATTTTAATTACGCCATCGCCAAAGTCTATTAATTCTTTAATTTCATCCAATGTTGCTTTGCGAACAAACTCAGGAATGTGTGCACCCAAACGTTTTGGATTTAAAAAAGGACCTTCAAGGTGTAAACCTAAGCAGTTTTTTGCATTTGAACGATGTTCCTTTGCCGCTTTTATGCAAGCATTAAAAACTTGGGGAGTATTTGTTGCTATGCATGCAAGGAAACCAGTTGTTCCTTTTTTAAGCAAATCATCTTCAATTAATGTTAATGATTCTATAGTAGGCTCAGCAGAAAATAACCGATCACCAGCGCCATAAATTTGAAGGTCTATAAAGCCTGGGACTAAAAAACCATTGTCAGCACTGATAACATCGAAATTATCATTTGGGTTATCTGTAATGGAAGATATCTTATCCTGATCGATTAGAATTGTTTTTCCTTCGATAAGTGTTTCGTCCTGATAAAATCTAGAGTTAATAATTGCTAACATATGCGTTTAAATTAAAAATATACTTAACGAGGGCAAATATAAGGCAAAAAAAAAGGTCCCTTTTGCAAGGAACCTTTTTTAATATTTAATAATGCTTATGCACCTAATTGTACACGTTTGAAAGCAGATACTGTTAAGCCTTTAGAAGTGTTATCTAAAAATTTACGAACATCTACTGAACTATCTTTAACAAACTCTTGGTTTAATAAAGTACTGTCTTTGTAGAATTTATTCAATTTACCAGCAGCAATTTTTTCAACCATTTCTTCTGGTTTGCCTTCTTGACGGATTACATCTTTAGCAATTTCGATTTCACGTTCAATAGTAGCAGGATCAACACCATCTTTATCAACAGCAACAGGATTCATTGCTGCAATTTGCATTGCAACATCTTTACCAGCTTCAGTAATATCAGCGCCATTAGCACCTTCAAATACCACTAAAACGCCCATTTTACCATTTGAGTGGATGTAAGAAACGATTTTTTCGCCAGATACATTTGCGTACTCTTGAATAACTATTTTCTCACCGATTTTACCAGTTAGTTCAGTTATGGTTTCTGCAACAGTGCGTCCGTCTTCCAAAACAATTGCAGATAATTCTTCGATAGAAGCTGGATTGTTTGCAACCGCAGCTGCTAAAACAGCTTGTGCTAGATTACGGAAATCTTCAACTTTAGAAACTGGCTCAGTTTCACAAGCTAAAGCAACTAATTTACCGTTTGTACCATCAGCTGATACATTGATTGATACAAGACCTTCAGAAGTAGCATTTCCAGAACGGGCAGCAGATACTTTTTGACCTTTTTTGCGCAATAAATCAACCGCAGCTTCGAAATCGCCGTTAGCTTCTACTAAAGCTTTTTTGCAATCCATCATACCAGCACCAGTTTGTTGGCGTAGTTTATTTACATCTGCGGCAGTAATTTGTACTGTAGACATTTTATTTCCTTTTTAAATTTTATAATCTTGTTTATAACAATTACAGGTTACAAGTTACAAGCCGAAAGTTAAACTCATGTTAAGCCAACTTAAAACCTGAAACCAGTAACCTGCAATAAAAAATATTACTATTCTTCTGTTTTAGTTTCTTCTGATGAAGATGCTTCAACTTCAGCTTCAGCAGTTTTTTTACGTCTTGGTTCTTTAACCTCTGGCGCATCAGCTGCAGCTTTAACAGCTACTGCTTCTTTTTCTGCTTCATCATCTTTTTCGCGTTTGCGCTCATCTAAACCTTCTTCAATAGCTTTGATAATTACATCAGTAATTAAAGAGATTGATTTTGTAGCATCATCATTCGCTGGGATAGGGAAATCGATGTTAGAAGGATCAGAGTTTGTATCAACCATCGCAAAAGTTGGGATGTTTAATTTTAATGCTTCAGTTACAGCTATGTGTTCTTTCTTAACATCAATTAAGAATAAAGCTGCTGGTAAACGGTTTAAATCAGCGATACCACCTAAAAGTGATTCTAATTTAATACGCTCACGTTGAATCATTAAACGCTCTTTTTTAGATAAAATCGCATAAGTACCGTCTTTAGTCATTTTATCGATGTTAGACATCTTTTTGATTGACTTACGAACAGTAGCAAAGTTAGTTAACATACCACCTAACCAACGCTCGGTTACGAAAGGCATATTTACTTTTTTAGCTTGTTCAGCTACGATTCCTTTAGCTTGTTTCTTTGTAGAAACGAATAAAACTTTACGTCCTGATTTCACGATTTGTTTAATCGCAGCCGCAGCTTCTTCAGTTTTAGTTAAAGTTTTATTTAAATCTATAATGTGAATTCCATTACGCTCCATGAAAATGTAAGGAGCCATTTTTGGATTCCATTTACGGGTAAGGTGACCAAAGTGTACACCTGCATCCAATAAGTCTTGATAAGTTGTTCTTGCCATTGTCTTTGCCTCCTGTGATTAACGTTTACTGAATTGGAATTTCTTACGAGCTTTAGCACGTCCTGGTTTCTTACGCTCAACCATACGCATATCACGCGTCATTAGGCCTTTAGCACGTAATGCAGGTTTTTTCTCCGCATCTAGTTCAACAATCGCTTTAGCAATAGCTAAACGAACAGCTTCTGCTTGTCCTTTGATACCACCACCTTGTACATTTACATTGATATCATAACGACCAACAAGCTCAGAAACTTCTAAACTTTGGTTTACGATATATTGTAGAGGTAAAGTAGGGAAATATACTTTGTGATCTTTTCCGTTAACGGTAATTGCGCCAGCACCATCTTTTAAGTAGATACGTGCAACAGCTGTTTTTCTTCTTCCTGAAGTGTTAGTAACTGACATTTCTTAAAGTTTAATGGTTTTTGGAGATTGAGCTGCATGCGGATGAGTTTCACCAGCATAAACAAAAAGATTGGTGTACAATTTTTTGCCCAATTTAGTTTTAGGTAACATACCTCTTACTGCTTTTTCAATTACACGTTGAGGGTGTTTCGCCATTAACTCCTTAGGAGAAATAAAACGTTGACCACCTGGATAACCAGTATAAGAAACATATTGCTTTTCGCTGAATTTGTTTCCTGTCAATTTAACCTTGTCTGCATTAATAACGATAACGTTATCTCCGCAATCTACGTGTGGGGTGTACTCAGGCTTGTTTTTACCACGGATGATCATAGCGATCTTCGATGACAAGCGCCCCAAAATCTCGCCTTGCGCATCAACAACAATCCACTGTTTGTTTACAGTTTTAGCATTGGCCGAGACAGTTTTGTAACTTAACGTATTCACTTGCTTGTATTTAATTTATTAAACAATTATTTATTACCCCGCAAAATTCGGGACTGCAAAGATAGATAGAATACTTTTATTATCAAATAGTTGATTGAAAAAAGTTTACAGTTTAAGATTACCAGTCATGTAGTTTTAAAAATAACCTTAATTACTAGTGGATAGTACAAGCGAAGTTAAGTGTGCATCTGTATAATGTTGACTAAAAAAATGCGATCAATAAATAAATATAATTCGTCAACTTGGGTTGTTTTTAGTGTTTATTTAGTTGTAATTCATGCGGTTATATGAAAATTAATTCCTTTTTATGCTAGGTTTATCCAATTAGATTTATTAAATTTAATTATGAAGAAATTAGTTATATTTCTTGGTTTTCTATTTATAACTATTTATTCTGTACAGGCGCAAACTTATACGGGTTGTGTACTTGTAAATAATGGAGGTTTGGAACTTCCACTAATTACGCCAGTATATAGCACACCTACTGGTGCAACTGTTCCTAATACAACATTATACTGTAATCCTAATAATACTGTAGGCACAACAATACCTGTATATGGTTCGCCAATTGCCGGCTCTATTCCTGGCTTAAGGTGTTTCAGTACATCAATAAACCCACCATATACCTATAGAAATTGTTATGTTAGTGGTTCTTGTGGTATTATTATGTCGGTAACAATTATAAGTTGCCCAATTGATAGTTATGTATGGCTGATCTGTTTTATTATAGGAATAATTGGTTTCATATCTATTAAAAAGGAAATAACCTAAATTATCGGCCTTATTTAAGGGGCTTAACAAAACCCTTCAGCTTCTAGTATCAAACAATCCTAATGAGCATTTGTTAATAAAAGGTCTATAGTCATTTCTATTTTTTACCAACCCTTTTATTGATGCAGTATTTAGATCAAGCTTTTGGTTACACAATTCCTTTGTTTTTAAAGAATTTTCTTATAGCAGGTATTGCCGTTTTTGCTGGGATTTTGATAACCTATATTATTCATAAAATCTTTCTTGTTCTTTCTAAATGGTGGGATTTCATTCTTATTAAATCTACTATTAAACATTTGAGAGGGCCATTTAGCATTTTTATTCCACTGTTATTACTCAACTTTTCTCTATCATTTATGGATCTGCAAACTATTTTTAGAAATCCGCTTTCGAAAATAGTTGAGGTGGCGCTTACCATTACGTTTGCTTATATTTTGATTCGCATTATTAATGTTTTTGAGGATTATTTTTATCTCAAATATGATTTGAATAAGGAGAATAATTTGAAGGAACGTAAAATAAGGACGCAAATGCAGTTTATCCGCAGAATTATTGTTTCGTTAATTATTCTGGTTACCATTTCTATTATTTTATTAAGCTTTGAAAGTATGCGTAAAATAGGCGCAGGCTTGCTAACTGGAGTGGGTATAGGTGGAATTATTATCGGTTTCGCTGCCCAAAAATCATTGGGTAATTTGCTAGCTGGCTTTCAGATCGCTTTTACACAACCAATACGAATTGACGATGTTTTAATCGTTGAAGGAGAATGGGGGAGGGTGGAAGAAATTACATTAACATACGTTGTTGTAAGTATTTGGGACCAAAGAAGGTTAATTTTGCCTATAACTTATTTTATAGAAAAACCTTTTCAAAATTGGACGCGTGTATCTGCGGATTTGTTGGGTACTGTATTTCTATATCTGGATTATACCATTCCGATAGAGCCTTTAAGGCAAGAGTTAACCCGATTGCTTACTACAAATTCACTTTGGGATAAAAGAGTAAATGTAGTTCAGGTTACGGATAGCAATAAAGATGGATCAATTGAAGTGCGTTTTTTGATGAGTGCGGCAAACTCATCAAGGGCTTTTGATTTACGCTGTTATGTTAGAGAGCAGATGATTGCTTTTATTCAAACCAATTATCCTCAGGGTTTACCAAAG
Source organism: Pedobacter nototheniae (assembly GCF_004335085.1). GTDB lineage: Bacteria > Bacteroidota > Bacteroidia > Sphingobacteriales > Sphingobacteriaceae > Pedobacter > Pedobacter nototheniae. The sequence continues at coordinate 125,911 of NZ_RQRS01000003.1, forward strand.
AAAAGATTGGAGTTTAAAGAAAATATCCAGTCACCAAATATGTTTTAGTGACTGGATATTTATTTTATTTAAACATTCCTTTAAGCTTAGCTAGTTTTTCTTGCAAATCGCCATCTGCATCTTTAGTTTCGTGTTTAGGCTTAAAGTTTGATTTATTGTTGTTTTTAAAATCTTGTTTAGGTCTATTATCTCTTTGTTTTTCTCTTTCAGCCTTTGGTTTAGGAGTTTCTTCAGTTTTCATTGATAAAGAAATTCGCTTACGAGCCTCGTCAACTTCCATAACGGTTACCTCTACTTTTTGGTGCACCTTAACCACATCATTTGGGTTTGCAATAAAGCGATTGGCTAGCTGGCTTGTGTGTACAAGGCCATCCTGATGAACGCCTATATCAACAAAGGCACCAAAATTGGTGATATTGGTTACAATACCAGGTAATTTCATTCCTATTCTTAAATCCGAAATCGCATTTACACCATCAGTAAAGCTGAAAGCTTCAAACTGCTCACGGGGATCTCGACCTGGTTTTGCAAGTTCTTTTAAAATATCTGTTAAGGTTGGCAAACCAATCTCGCTCGTTACATACTGCTGAGGCTTAATTTGTTTTTGCAGTTGTGTATCTTTCATTAAAGCAGAAACAGTTGTGCCTAAATCTTTCGCCATTTTATCTACTACAGCATAGCGCTCTGGGTGAACTCCACTAGTATCTAAAACATTTTCTGCATTGCGAATACGTAAGAAGCCTGCCGCTTGTTCATATGCTTTATCCCCTAGACGAGGAACTTTTTTCAAGCTTTCACGGTTTTTAAATGCTCCGTTTGTGTTTCTGTAATCCACAATATTTTGCGCCAATGTTGGTCCTAAGCCAGAAACGTAAGCTAAAATTTGCTTCGATGCTGTGTTTAATTCCACACCAACTGCATTTACAGCACTAATAACTGTATCATCCAAACTCTGTTGTAATTTATTTTGATCCACATCATGCTGATATTGACCTACACCAATAGATTTCGGATCAATTTTTACCAATTCGGCTAATGGATCCATTAAACGGCGACCAATAGAAACCGCACCACGAACGGTAATATCTTGAGTTGGGAATTCTTCGCGGGCAACTTCCGAAGCTGAATAAATTGATGCACCACTTTCATTTACCATTACGATGGTAACATTAGGCAAATTTAAACTGCGTACAAAAGATTCTGTTTCTCTACCTGCAGTTCCATTTCCGATGGCAATGGCTTCCACATCATATTTTTTGCAAAGTTCCTCTATCGTAAATTCAGCATTTTTAACGTTGCCTTGTCCGGTATGCGGATAAATGGCAGTGTTTTCTAAAAGCTGACCTTGTTTATCCAAACAAACTACTTTGCAGCCTGTACGGAAACCTGGATCTATTGCCAACACATTTTTTTGTCCCATGGGAGCTGCTAACAATAGCTGGCGGGCATTTTCAGCGAAGACACGAATAGCTTCTTCATCTGCCTTTTGTTTAGTTAAAACACGAAGCTCTGTTTCCATTGCAGGTTCTAGCAAACGTTTATAACCATCTTCTAAAGCCTGCTGAACTTGTTTTGATGCAGCATTGTTAGCTGTAATGAATTGGTTTTCTAAAATAGCAATTGCATCTTCTTGCGGAGGTAAGGCATCAAGACGTAAAATTAATTCCTTTTCGCCGCGGCGCATGGCCAAAACACGGTGTGAAGCAGCCGTTTTTACAGGCTCATTCCATTCAAAGTAATCCTTGTATTTTATGCCCTCTTCTTCTTTGCCTTTAATTACTTCGGCCTTAAACTCTGCCTTTTCCTGAAAATAATGGCGCATTTTGGTACGAGCTTCAGCATTTTCTGAAATCATTTCGGCAATAATATCTCTGGCACCGGCCAATGCTTCATCAAAAGAATTTACACCTTTTTCAGTATCAATAAATTTATCAGCTGCAGCTTCCAGATCGAAACCATTTTGCTCAAAAATTTGTAAAGCCAAAGGTTCCAGTCCTTTTTCTTTCGCCATACTTGCTCTTGTTTTGCGCTTTGGCTTGTATGGTAAATAAATATCTTCAAGCAGCGAAATAGTTTCTGCTTCGTTTATTTGTTTTTCTAATTCTGGGGTTAATTTACCCAAATCGGTCATAGATTTTAAAATCGCTTCGCGGCGTTTATCTAAGTCCCGTAGTTGCTGCATTCTATCACGGATTGCGGCAACTTGTACTTCATCCAAACTTCCTGTTAACTCTTTACGGTAGCGGGAAATGAAAGGCACAGTTGCACCTTCATCTAATAAATCGATGGTTGCGGTTACTTGTTTTTCCGCAACTTTTAATTCAGATGCGATGGTTTTATGGTGAGCTTGCATTTTTCTTTTCTAAAATTAAGGGAGGCAAATCTAATCAGGATTTATGATAATTAGGGATTTTTAAAATGAAGTTTTCCACCGATTTTTGTGAGTAAATTGTTAAACTAAATAAAGTTGATAACAAGGTTTTGCTATAGGTTATTGACTCTTTTAGCTTCTTTAGTTAGGTCTTCTTTCATTCTGAACTTAACAATTTTAGCAATTAAGGCTAATGGCATTGGTTTATCTATTGGGAATTGTACTGCTCCTTTTGATGATTTATAATTAGAAAGATCTTCTTTAAAAGCAATTAATGAAGCGGGCATCGGATAGAAACCTATGTGTTTTTTATAAGCTGCGAAATAGACTAAAATTCCATTTTGTTTAAAAGCTGGCATGCCATAACTGATTACTTCTTCGGCATTTGGAGCAGCTTTTTTAATCGCTGTACGCACTTGATCCAATATAACCTGAGTTTCTATTGGAAACTGGAAAACGTATTCTTCAAAATTTTTAGGCTTTGCAGCAAGCATTTTGTTCTGTTTTTTATCTAATATAAAATATTTGCCTGAGATCTGGGTTATGGGAAGAAGCCGAATTAACTAAACCCGACAGAAATGGAAATCCTTTTTGGTAATTTTTCAGAAATAAATTAGAGGTGATTACCAAAAAGATTGCAGTGTACGGCGGGACTAACCGACGCTAAAAATCACTGAAAGTGCTTTACTGATTAATAATAGAAAGATTGCCAACAGCTAACTTACCTGTGTTAACGAAAAAATCCTCTAAGATTTAACTTAGAGGATTTTTAATATTTAAGTCTTAGACAAGCTTAGACTGACAGTCGAATTAATGACAATTATTTTTTAACGTACATAGATTCTTTTACAGCTTTAACTACACGCTCTGCATTTGGTAAACTTGCTGCAATTAAAGTTGGAGAATATGGAAGTGGTACATCTGCACAAGTGATACGCAATACCGGTGCATCTAAATAATCGAATGCATTTTTTTGTACGTTGAAAGCGATTTCACCAGAAAGTGAAGCCAATGGCCATGCTTCTTCAACAACAACTAAACGGTTGGTTTTCTTAACAGATTCGATAATTGTTGCATAATCAATAGGACGTACGGTACGTAAATCGATTACTTCAACGTTGATTCCTTCTTTAGCTAATTCTTCAACCGCTGGATTTACAACACGGGTTAACATTTTACCGAAAGTTACAATTGTAACGTCAGTTCCTTGTTTTACAACGTTTGCTTTACCTAACTCGATGTAGTATTCGCCTTCAGGTACATCACCTTTATCGCCATACATTACCTCAGATTCCATGAAAATAACTGGATCTGGATCAATGATAGATTGTTTTAATAAACCTTTTGCATCGTAAGGAGTAGCTGGAACAACAACTTTTAATCCTGGAGTATTTGCATACCAGTTTTCGAAGTTTTGTGAGTGTTGCGCACCTAACTGGCCTGCGTTACCTGTTGGGCCACGAAATACCATAGGGCAAGAAAACTGACCGCCACTCATTGATAAAATTTTAGCTGCACCATTGATAATCTGATCGATAGCTACCAATGAGAAGTTAAATGTCATAAACTCTACAATTGGAATAAGGCCAGCTGTTGCGGCACCAGTTGCTATACCTGCAAAACCTAATTCGGCAATTGGGGTATCAATAATTCGTTTAGCACCAAATTCATCAAGCATGCCTTGACTTACTTTGTATGCTCCGTTATATTCTGCTACTTCTTCACCTAATAAAAAAACGCGGTCATCTTTGCGCATTTCTTCACTCATGGCTTCGCGTAGTGCTTCTCTAAATTGGATTTCTCTCATTGTAAATTTTAATAACAGCGGCAAATATAATTATTAATCGCTTTGAAACCAAAGGCAATAATGCGTGTGTTTTGTAATAATTATGCTTAGTTAAAAAGATTTTTGGTTGGTTTTAAGAGTGATAATTGTTGAATATTTAGTGAACTGTAAAATTAAATTGGGAAATTATATTTTTGAAGTAGCGTTTGTATTAAAGCTTAAGCTTTTTGCGAAATATCTTCTCCAAAATGGATAATATTACCATTGTTATCTAAAATAGAAAACTGACGCATTCCCCAAGGCATATCTTTTAATTTTCCGTTGGGATGTACCACCTCTTGTTTTTGATATTCAACATAAAGTTTATTCACTTCGGTTACATAAATGTAGCACCCAGTATTTTTAGGTACAGTTTCATCATCGGTTGGCCAAAGGTGAATGCCAATTTCATCTTTACTAAAAATTAAATAACCATCCCAATTATTGTGAAAAGTGAAACCTAGTTTCTCGGTATAAAATTTAATAGTTTCTTCGGCATTTAGCGAGGCGAGAATTGGTGTTGCAGTTTTAAGCATAGTTTTAAATCTTATTCTAAATTTAGTGATTTGGATTTAACAAGCCATAAATTTCACTATCTAAAAATTGTCCTCTAAAATAAAAATCCTCTTTAAAATAAGCTTCCTTAACAAAGCCGTGTTTCTTTAAAATTTGTCTGGATGCATCATTTTCAGGGTTAATATTCGCTTTTATAGAATGGAGATTAATATTTTCAAAGCCAAAGGCGATTGTTTTAATAAGTGCTTCTGATATGATTCCTTTTCTCCAATAATCAGGTTGTAACATATAACCAATTTCTGCCCTGTGGTTGGCGTAATCTGTTCTCCAATAGCCTATAGAGCCAATCATTTGCTCGGGGTTTTCTTTTAAAGCAATTACCCAAGCCAAATTTTCTCCCTTTTCAAAACCTTCATTAAATGAGGTAATAAAAGTTTTTATTTCAAAGAGATCTTTTGGTCTTTCTCTATCAATATACTGCATTATGGTTTCGTTTGTTCGCATTGCAAATAGCATATCGGCATCTGTTAGTGCATGCTCACGAAGTATTAATCTGTCGGTTTCTAAGTGTGGAAACTTGGTGAAATTAAGGTTTAGCATAATGAATCTTTTATAAGCACAAATTTATATTTATCTACTTCGATTTTGATATTGTAAAGCTTACTTTCCAAACAAGGTTTTATAGATAGAATATTTATAATTATCAGGCACCTCGCTAGCTTTGAAATATGGCGAGCCAAAAAGTTCGGCTAGTTTTTCTCTTAGTCGAGTTAAAAATTGAGGTTTAATTTCTTCAAGGAAATCTCCCGATAAATTCTGTCTACCAGTTTTAAACCAAATACCATCTTTATTCATTGTTTTCACAATATATAAGTTTGGTTCTACACAGGTTTTGCCCGAAAATTGTTCGTAAGCATAGGTATATAGAAGCGTTTGAATTAATGCCTTATTAATATGTTTTCCGTCCGAATTAAATAGCTCATCTATGTCTTTAAAAGCCAATTTATCGCTTCCGGTTTTATAATCAATAATTTTTGTAATGCCATCTTTAACATCTACTCTATCAATATAGCCGAATATTTTTACACTTTCTTCCTTACCATTTAATGGAAAACTGATTTCTGCTTCCACTTTTTGTTCCAAACTAATAATATTAAATGGCGTTTGTGAAATATCCTGATTCAGAATAATATTTACATAGGCATCCACAATTGATAGAATAACCTTTTGCATGCCTTTATACTCAATAACTTTGTTTGGATTATTAAACATAACCGAGTTAAAAGCTTTCTGAATTAATTCAGGTACTTTTTTCTTGTGCTCTTTTATTTTTTCTGCAGTAATTTCAGCAGCTCTTAAATCCTGATAGAAATATTCCATCACTTTGTGTAAAATAGAGCCAATTTCATTTGCTTCTACAACGGCGCTAATTTCTTTGGGTTCCTTAATTCCGGCGATATAATTGAAGAAAAAATCAATGGGATTTGAAATGTATTGTGTTAAAGCCGATGGTGAAAGTATTTTTTTCTTATCAAGGTATTTTTGTAAAGTTTCCTGAATAAAAGCATTTCCAGTTTTCTCAATTTGAACATCTCTGAATTGTTCCGTTTTAATATCAAGGCTCAACTCATTATACGTAAAATCAAAGCCACTTTCATATTCCAATTGCTTTAAAATTCTACTGGCCTCGCCAGATGTTGATTCGTCGGTTAAACTATTGTAAACGAAGTTGATATTTTTTGCCCGTTGCATTAAGCGGTAAACCATGTAGGCCGAAATGGCATCGAGATTTTCTAAAACAGGTAAGCCATAAACACGGCGAATGGAATCGGGAATAAAGCTATTGCCAATAGATGATTTTGGAATAATCCCTTCATTAAAGCCTAAAATAACAACCTTATTGAAGTTTAAATTTCTGGTTTCAAGCAAACCCATTACTTGAATGCCATTAAGTGGATCGCCAGAAAGTGGGACTGCAATAGCTTGCAACGATTTTTGAACAAGATAAATTACAAATGGAATTTCTTCTTTACCAATGTGTTTACCAAAAGTATCGTGCAATCGGTTTAATTCCTGGATGGTTTTTACAAACAATTCAGCATCGATTTTTTTAAGTGTTTTCGCATTCGATAATCTTGTTAAAACGAAATCGAGAATATCTGATAAGTAGGTAACAACATTTTCTGGTTGATCTATTTTTTTATAGAAAACCTCAAATAATCCGCTTTGTCTTAGTAACCTTTGATGATCAATTTCTACTTCATTTTCATTTAGCAGGGCGGTTTGAATTTTATCCCGCATCTTTTGGCTTAACCCAGCTAATGGATGCGTTAAAAAAGCTTCCACATTTTTATATGAAACCTTATCGTGGTGTAGAATTTCGAGCTGGCTACTTAACCATAAATCTGCGAGGCCGAAAATACTCGATGTTCCTAATGCAAAACCCATGGTTACATTTAAATCAATCTCTTTGCCTTTGTACGAAGTTGGAATGGTTTGCAAAGTTGGGATTAGCAAACTTTCATCTGCTAGCACAACCACCGTTTTTCCAATAGTTTCGGCATCAGTATAATCTTCTTCTAAAATATTGTTGAGGATTTTTGCTTGTGCAGATTGTCCTTGTACCTTAAAAACATTTACATGGTGTGGAGCAGATTTAATTAAGCTTTCATGCCCTTCAAACACGTTTTTTAAGCCAAGCTGATTAATGTTTTTTCTTAAGAATAAACCAGCTTCCTGCGCCAAATCATCTAGGTAATAACTGTCGGTATCAAAATAGAAAATTGCTTTACCGGCTTCCTGTAATTGAGTAAATATTTTTGCTTCGGCACTACTCAAAGCATTAAAACCAACGAAAATTATTTTGCCTTTATCAAAATTTGAAAGAAACTCCTGGTGATTGTTAATATCATCAGCCAAATGGCGATAAACAGAACCGTTAGTTAAATACCCTTGCTCTTTTAATGCTGAGTGAAATTTATGGTAAAGTTTGGGCATCCGGCGCCACATTTTTATAAATAATTCTTGCTGTTTTTTGTGCTTCCCTTCAGAATAGGAGGTCCAAAATTGAGAAAGAAATTCATACTGTTCGGGGCTTAGGTAGTCAAATTCGTTATTGATAACAGAAATATCTTCTAAATCGCGATACAGTTTTCCCGCATCAACCAAATCGCTATCAATTTGATTAAAATCGCTTAGAATAATTTTAGCAAGTGGAAAAAATTTATGACTTGAAATGGTTTCTAATTTCTCTTCTGTTAAAAGCTGATTATAAATTTTGTGCAGCGTGAAAAACTGAAGATAGAAATCAGCAATTTTAAAATGTGTTGAATTGGCAAAAAACTCTTGTATGGTATAAATAGATGGACTGAAAAAGGGTTTCTGTATAATATCAGCCAAGTGCTTTTGTAAATATGCAGAAGGGCGTTTATTATTAAAAACAATGGCACAGTTTTGTAATTGACCACTAAATTTGGCTATTAAATCTTCAGCAACTTCTTGTAAAAATGGTTTCATGTTTAGATTAAGGAATTTGAGTCGTTATCTTTTCGTTGCAATTCAATAATTGCTTTATCGTGTTCAATCCAATCTGCCAATTGTTTTTCTGTAGGTAAATACATTTGATATTTAGATGCGAATAATTGTTTACTATCTTTCAACATCGAATATTTAACAACCGTTTCTTCTTTATCGGTACAAAGTATAATGCCAATTGTTGGATTGTCGCTTTCTTGTTTTTTTAAATCATCAAACATTTTAATATACATATCCATTTGACCAATATCTTGGTGAGATAGTTTAGTGGTTTTTAAATCAAATAGAACAAAACATTTTAGGATATAATTATAAAAAACCAAATCAATATAAAAGTGACTCGTTTCTGTACTTATTCTAAACTGTCTTCCAACAAATGAAAACCCTTTTCCCAGTTCTAGTAAAAATTGTTGTAAATGATCAATTATTCTAGCTTCTATTTCTTTCTCATTTAATGTGAATGGTTGTTCAACATTGAGGAATTCTAAAACATAAGGGTCTTTAATGAAATTATGTGAATGTTGATCGACACTATCTAATTCTTTCAATTCTTTTTGATTAGACAAGACTCTTTGAAAATATGATGAATTAATATTTCTTTCTAGTTCTCTTGAACTCCATTGCTGGTTTTCTGCTTCACTCAAATAATATGCCCTCGCCTGTATATCATCAACCCTCATAATCAAGCGGTGATGTGTCCAGCTCAAATTGCTACGCAGTGCATACGATATTTCATTTGATTGATTATCAGTTGTTTCCAATTTCCTACGCAGTGCGTAGGAAATTGGATTATTGATGTTTTCAATATCTGAATAGATAATATAAAATTTCCTAAAACTTTCTAGAGTTGCCACAGAGAAGCCTTTGCCAAATTCTGAAGATAATTTTTTTGACAATGTTTTAATAACTTCTTTTCCATAAGTCGCTTTTACATTTCCTCCCTGCTCGTTTTCAACTATTTCTTTGCCGATTTGCCAATAAGAAATTACCATAGCTGTGTTAACTGCTTTGTAAGCATCGGCTCTATATCTTTTCAGTATATTTAATACGTTGCCGTATAAATCGTTTGCTTTTTCCATATTATACTAATTTCAACCTCCCGCTAACTGCATAAAACAAATAAGATTTTATATTGCTATAACCCATTTCGGCCAATAGGTTTTTATAATTTTCAACCTGCTCAATGTGTTTTTTACTTTCTTCCAGTGTAAATTTATAATCCAGAATAATCACTTCATCAGCATTAATTAAAACCCGGTCTGGACGGTGTAATTTGCCTTGAGTATCAATTATGCTTTTTTCGGTAATACTTTCTGTTGCACTTTGCAAAATCACTTTTAAATCTTCGTGGTTTAGCACTTCCATTACAGATTCCTTTAAAGCAGATTTCTCCTCCTCTTTTATAATTCCTTGTAAAACCAGATTGATAATGTAATCATCTACTTCTTTTTCAGTACTGGCATTTGCTAAAATATCATGAAGTAAAGAACCCTTTCTTCCAGATTTTTCGATGTTAACCAAATGTTTTAAATGCTTTTCTTCTGATGGAATATAAAGCTCGGATAAACGCGTAGTTGTGGGGTAACTTTTTAAATTAATGAAATTCGAATCCTCGGTTTTACTGTCAACAGCAACATAATCAACAATTTCGTAAACGCCATTTTCATCAAATTCATTATCGAAAGTTAAATTAATTACATCGCCCATGTTTGATAATTTCAGCTCTTTTTTGCCCATTGTAGCAATGTATAAATAATCTTTAGAGCGTGTGGTTGCTACGTAAAGCATATTTAAGGCATCCATATTATTGTAAAGCAATTCTTCATAATACGCTTTTGCAATTGCAGAATCTGCCAATTCTTCATTGTATTTTAATGGTATCCCCCTAAGTTCTTTATAAACTGTATCTTCTGATGAAACCCAAAATGTTGAATTTGCTTTCCCTTTAATTTCCCAATTACAAAAAGGAACAAAAACAGCTCTAAAAGCTAGTCCTTTGGATTTGTGAATGGTTATAATTTGAATAGCATCAGCTCCTTCGGGCGAGGGCAATGATTTTCTCACTCCATCTTCATCCCACCAGGTTAGGAAAGCAATAATGCCTTTTTCTCCAAGTTTTCCGGCATTGGCGGTTAAATCTCTAAAAGCTAATAAATATGGTAAGTGCTGGGTAAGTTCTTTCAAGCCATATACTTCAATTAAAATTTCAACCAATTCTGGTAATGGCAATTGCAACCATGATTGCCAGTTTTCGCAAAGCGATTGTGGTAATACAGCTATTAAAGTGCTTAAAGAAACATTATTAAGGTTTAAATAATGATTTGCGTTTGCCTCTTTATTGTGAAGTGAGTGATATAATGCAATACAATTTGCTTTATAAAGTGCTGTTTGCGCATCTAAACCGATTAAGGTTTTTAAAGTATTTATAATTAATTGAACGGCAGAATTATTTGATATAAGTAAGGCATCTCCAGATAATACGGGTAACTTTTGCTCCATTAATTTTTGTACCGTCAATAATGCCTCACTGTTTGAACGAACCAAAATTGCAATATCTTTCAATGCATAGTTTTGTTGATCCTTTAAGTAAAAAATTTCTTTTATAAGGTCATCTAAAGCAATATCTCTGAAAACCGTTTCGGTAAAACGAGCTTCGTTTGGTGCATGCTCTTTACCAAATTTCTTGATTTTTATAGTTCCGCCCTTTAATGTGTTTGTAGCAAAATTTTGTGTTGAACCTGCATAAATATCGGTGATTATCTGTTCATAATTTTGCTCATTCCACCAGTTAGAAATGCTTTCTGGCTTACCTGCTAAATTTTGATTTAACTCATTTTGCAAGGTGAGAGGAATAGAGCGATAAAGGAAATTGTTAAAAGTGATGATATTTTCAGCACTGCGATAATTTTCTTCCAAACTTTCTTCAACAACATTATGTGCTCCAACATCAAGCTTGGCATGTTTGTGCAAAATATTCCAATCGCCATTGCGCCATCTGTAAATAGATTGTTTGGTGTCGCCCACGATTAAATGGTCTATTAAATCCTGGCTTGGTGTTGCAATAGCGTTGGTTAAAAGTGATTTGAAACTTCCCCATTGACTGGTTGAAGTATCTTGAAATTCATCAAATAAAAAATTGCGGTATCGGTTGCCAACTTTTTCCCATATAAAAGATGGATTATCTCCAGCATCATCAGTAATTCCGGAAATTAATTTTTGTGCATCGCTGATTAAAAGATTATCATTTTCTGCTCTATATTCTTTTAATAATACAGCAATTTCCTGCATTAACCTTAAATAATATAGGTTTTTGTTAAAAGCAATGGCTAAACTATAATTTGGCAGATAATCTAAATAATGGGTTTTTATCTGTTTTAAAATAGGATTTACAATTTCGAAAGCTTCAGGAAAGCTTACGTTTTTTTGGAACCATTCTTCAGGTTCATCAATGTAATTAAAGAGTGGTTCAATTTTCGAAAAATCTCCTCGTGCAACTAAAATAATCTTTGCTAAGGCACTTCTTGATTTTCCTTTTAGATGTTCATTTTCTACACCTAAAACACTTAATGCATCATGTGCATCAGTTGCTAACTGGATAATTTTTTCTTCGAAATTTTTAATCTCATCTTTTGTAACACTGATGTATTTCTTAAAAAGTTCATCTATATTTTCAAGTCCCAATTCTTCCACCGCGGATTCAAAAACCTGAAAGCGTTCTGAAAAAATTTCTCCAATTAAGTTATAAAGTTCAATTTTATAGTTCCAACTTTTATTATCGCCAATGCGCTCAATGGCTAAATCAATAATCCATTGTAAAAGCTGCTTATTATCGTTAAGTGCTTCATCAAGTTTATTAACCAAATCATCCTTAACCTTGTCATAATTCATTTCTAAATTATAATCAGCATTTAAGCCCAGTTCAAAGGCAAAGCCACGAATTACTTTTTGTACAAAACCATCAATAGTACTTACGGAGAAACGGCTATAATCGTGAAGGATTTTACGGTAAATTTTATCTGCTTTAAATTGCAATTCCTGTGCGCTTAAATTAGGATATGCAATTAGGATTAATTTCCTATAATCATCTATTTTTTTTGAAGGATTTCCTTTTGCTAAGCCTACTAAAACCTCTAAAATTCGTGATTTCATTTCTTCGGTAGCCTTATTGGTAAAGGTTACGGCTAAAATTTCTCGGTATTTATTTTCTCCACTAAAAAGCAAAGTAAGGTAATGTGCGGTAAGACTGAATGTTTTACCTGAACCGGCAGAAGCTTGAAGAATTTTTAGGGGTTGGGGCATAAAATGATTTCGTTTCGGAAATTTAAACTTACAACAATTTAAAATTTTCCCGAAATCATGATTTCAACAATGTGTTGATGAACTTAAGTGCTCTTCTTTTTCTTTTTGGCTAAAACTTTATGACTAATCCGGGCTGGGCGTTCGGCCATTTCAATGGGTAAGCCCAATAAATCTCGCACAACAACAGATGCGCAAGCACCACCAAATGCAGCAGGCAAATAAGAAACCGTGCCATAAGCAGAACGTTTAAAATTACTACCATCGGTCATAATCATAGAATTTTTATCCATTTCCTCCGTAGAAAATACTGCTTTAATTTTTCCGGCATTTGCTAATTTATTTAACCTTTTACGCACATAACTTGCAAAAACACATTGATAGGTATCAGGAAGTAAGGTAATACGTAATCTGGTTGGATCCATTTTACCACCAGCGCCCATAGAACTTACAATTGGAATATTTTTTTCTAATGCTGTTGAAAGTAGTGTGATTTTTGGCATCACACTGTCAATACAATCCATCACATAATCGTATTTGGTTTCTAAAATTTCCCTGCATTTTTCGGGAGTAAGAAAGGCATTTACCACATGTAATTTCAATTCTGGGTTAATGGCCAATAAACGTTCCTGCATAATCTGTGCTTTGCTAACACCATGATTGGTTGCAAGCGCAGGTAATTGCCTATTTCTGTTACTTGGATCAACAACATCGCCATCAACAATTGTCATTTCTCCAATCCCTGAGCGACAAATAAATTCGGCGGCAAAAGAACCTACACCACCTAATCCAATCACTAAAACGTGTTTGCCTTGTAATTTTTCAATTCCGGCGTCGCCAATAAGTAGGGCAGAGCGTGATAGCCAGCTAACATCAGACATAAAATATTTTGGGTATTTTGATTATCCTTCGACGGGCTCAGGATCACATAAAACTTAAATTAACTTTTTCCAGTCGGCAAAAATACGAGCTTTCAGTGCTTCTACACTACACTTTTTTAAATTTGCGGCAGTTTCATAAATTTCTTCAATAGAAATTTCTTCATCATCTGTTTCTAAAAAGAAATAATCTGTATTGGCAACAATTTGTGCTGCTCCTGATTCGGGATTTAAAATTGCTTTACCAAATGATAGAAAAAAGCCCTTAGCAATTAACTGTTTACCCATTTCTTCATTTTTATTGAACCCGTGAATAATCATTGGCACTTTTACTTTAAGCCTATCTTTAATTTCTATTAACTCGGCAAAAGATTTCACACAATGAAGAATAATCGGTTTATTTAACATTTGCGCAATGGCAATTTGTTGTTCCAAAATTAGAATTTGGCTTTCCAGACTTTCCCCTCTCAGTTTATCCAAACCGCATTCGCCAATCATTTTTACATTGCTTTGTTTTGCTAAAACCATCAAATACTTAAGTTGTGTTTCCATTTTATCAATTGTTGCATACCACGGATGCAAACCGATGGAAATTGGTTTAGTTTTGGGCATCGCAAGAAATATATCGCTGGTTAGCGACAGGCTTTGAATGCTGATTACGCCTTTTTTTTGAGCAGATTTATGGGTGTGTATATCTAAGAAATCCATTGAGATACAAAGATAAGCTTTTGAAAAAATGTATTCACTCTGTAAAGAATTTGCGAATAATCTATAAAAATAGTGGTCTTTATTACATTTGTATAATCATTTTATAAAATTATGAAAACGATATTAACTTTATTGGCTGCGGTATTTATTTCTACTGCATCATTTGGACAGGCGAAAAAGGATGCCGTTCATATTTATAATCCACAAGCCAATGCCAAAGCTGATATAGCAGCAGCGGTTGCAAAAGCGGCTAAAGAAAACAAGCACGTTTTAGTGCAGGTTGGCGGCAACTGGTGTGTTTGGTGTATTGCTTTCCATAATTTGGTGGATAGTACAGCTACTTTGAAAAAATACATTAACGATAATTTCGAAACCGTTTTAGTAAATTATAGCCCAGAGAATAAAAACGAAAGCGTTTTAGCGGATTTAGGTTATCCTCAACGTTTTGGCTTCCCCGTATTTTTAGTTTTAGATGGCAAAGGAAAAGTGCTGCACATCGAAAATTCATCTTACCTAGAAAGTGAAGAAGTTGCCGCAAATGGCAAAAGAAAAGTTGGGCATGATGTTAAAAAGATTACCGCATTTTTGAAAGGTTGGACAACCACAGCGGTTAATCCTGAAACTTATAAAGCAAAAGCGAGTAAATAGAAATATCAGAAAATAAAAAAGCCGCAGATTAATATTAATCTGCGGCTTTTTTATTAGTCGTTTGAGTCATCATCATCCAAATCTAATTCGTATGATGGTCTGGATGCTTCATCGGCTTGTTCAAGCATATCTTTATCATGTTCTATGCTTACATCATCGCCGCTAATTTCCTCAATCCCATCAACACCATCTTCTCTGCGTAAAGCATCATTCGGATCGTCCGAATAGTTATCTTTTGGGTCTATCATAACATTTATATTTTATTTAACATAAGTGTTTTAAACTCGAAATTGTTTTAGAAAACGTTATAAACCATCACCAAATTTATAATATGGAGCAATACTAACTGGCAACTTTCCTGATGGCACCAATCTATTATTAATTACTGCGGCAGCGGATATTTGCATGTAGTCTTCTTTTTGGTAGGCTACAACCAAGCCTTTACTTTTTTCTAATCCTGGTAAACTCGCTAAATTATAAGGATTAGCAAATAATGCGAAAACAGCTTTTTTTCCTGCTAATTCAGTAATGAAGTTTTTAACCCCAGCGTTTAAAGGGATATTGTTTGCAGGCCTCGATCGGCTATCGTGAATCCCTACGATAACTTGATCAAATGCACCAATTTCTCTTGCTATATTAGAAATTTGGCTTGCGGTAGCATCTTTATCTAATACATAATAAACGGAATTGTAATAACCTTTTGATATTTCTTTCTGGAAAAGCGTTACCGATGGTACACCAATGCTAATAATAGCCGTTCTTCTAATCGGGATCAGGTTTTTAATATAATCCTTACCTTTTAATAAAGTAACAGAAGCATTTGCAAGTTCTTGTACAAGTGCGTTGCTGGCTTTACGATTAACATCTGCAACTACATTTTGTGTAACTACTGTATCTCTTTTGTATAATCCTGCCCAATATTTAGCTGTTAAAATTTTACGTACGCTGGCATCAATCACTTTCATGTCAATTCTATCTTGTCTTACAGCTTTACGCACAAGCTTAATAGCTCTTTCGCTGTTTTCAGAAAGCTCCAAAATATCATTGCCTGCAATAATTCCCATTAAATCCGCTTCGCCATCTTTAAAGTATTTTACTACGCCTTTCATATCCATAGCATCAGAAATAATTAACCCTTTAAAACCTAATTTCTCTTTTAAAATGCCAGTAATAATCGGTTTAGATAGGGTTGAAGGCAAGTTTGGTGTATTATCTAAGGCAGGAATATTCATATGTGCTACCATAATACCTGATGCACCTTGCTTAATTAATTCTTTAAATGGGTACATTTCTAAAGTATCCAAACGGGTTGCACTAAAATTTAGTTGTGGTAAGTCGTAATGCGAATCTACATCTGTATCGCCATGCCCAGGAAAATGTTTAAGAGTGGTTAATAAGCCTCCATCTTGCATGCCTTTCATGTAAGCGCCAACTTTTGCAGCCACATTGTATTTATTTTCTCCGAAAGAGCGGTAGTTAATCACCGGGTTTTTTGGATTATTATTTACATCAGCATCAGGTGCTAAATTCATTTGCATCCCCATACGCTTGTAATCTTTGGCAACTTCAAGCCCCATTTTATAAAGAAGTTCTTTATTTTGAATGGCTCCCAATGTCATTTGGTAAGGAAAAGAAATGGTACTATCCAAACGCATACCCAATCCCCATTCTCCATCATTTGAAATAATTAAGGGCACACGACTTACTTTTTGGTACGCATTTGTTACTGCTGCCTGCCTGCCTGGCCCACCTTGGAAAAATACAACTCCCCCAAGTTGTTCCTTTTTAATAACTAACCCAACGGAGTCAGCGTATTTTTTGCCCAGATTGGTATGCGCTCGTACAAAAAACATTTGTGCAATACGCTCTCTTCGGTTTAATTTATTAAAAACAGAATCAACCCACTTAGGTTGATTGGCTAACATTTCTAAATACGTTTTTTGCTGTGCAATGCCCGAAAAAGCGGCAGAGCATAAAATAACAAGGATAATTAAGTTTTTTCTCACGTGTGTTTTGTTGTCTATCTGATGTGCTAAATTAGTAATCAAAAGCTCAATTAAACAAAAACCAGTCCATGTAATTAATTTTATACATTAAAATCTTGAAATTATAAGCTCAAAAGGTCAGATAAAAGAAAATAAAAACATAATGCTCCAACCTATGGTTGTATAATAAAGCGCTCCTTGTAATTCAGTATTAAATTAAATTATAAAGCCATGAAAAACACAACCACACCAAAAAACAACCCTACAACCCAGGGCAGTTCAATAGCTGATAGAGCCAATCATGATGTAAAAACAGATAAAAAAATTCAGGGTATTACTAATGGCGGCGGACAGCGTTCTGATCAAACTTCGAATAAAGATAACGAGCGGAAACGCGAAAATAAAAATTAGAAAAATTGCCTCCTGAACTTGGTGGATGACTCAGATGATTTCATTTCGACAAGTTCAGGAGATAAAAAACTATTTCAATATTATCTGGCATTTACATTGTAATAATTATAATCCGTCATTGGAGCTCCCACAATGCCTAAATTGTGGCAAATTGTAATAACCTGCCCGCGGTGGTAAGTGCTGTGATTAAAAACCTGCATTACATATTCAAAGTTTTGAAAGTTAGAGTGGAACCAAGGGCTTTGAACAAAAACATTTTCCTCGAGCGCTACGGTTTCCATATCGTGGATATAATTAGCTAATGTTTCGGATTGTTGAAGTAGTAAGTCAAATATTTCTTCCACATCGCATTTGTAATCTATTCTTAAAAAATCTGTTTTACTAATTACAGAAAACCAAAATTCTTGAGTTTGCAAAATATGAATTAAGGTTGCCTTAACGCTTTTAAAACTCGATTTTACTTCTTGTTCTAATAAGACTAAAGATTGCTTTTTAAGCCAATTTACAAGCGTCATATTTGCCCAAAAATTATAATTGGCGTAATTCTTCATTAATTCAGTAATGGCATCTCTTTTAAATAGAGTTGTTGATTGTAATTGTTCCTGTATCATAGTTTTTATTTGTTTCTACAAAATAACTACAGGCAACTGACAACCCTATGGCAGTCTGAAATAGAATAGAAAAATTAATTTTAACTATGCTTTCGCCATTGCAATAATGTCATTCCCTTCTAAAATCCGTCTTTCATTTTTACGGTCAAGTGTATTAATCATTGCTAAACTTAATTCTTCCATGGTACAAAAACCCTTAGGATATATTGCCCTTCCAATAGGAAATAACCAAGTAATATATTTATAGAATTTGTGCGTATGTTTTAATCCTTTAGTAGGTTTAATAAAGCCAGGGCGGAAATTAAATACTTGTTCAAGGGGTAATTTCATTAAATCATTTTCTGTTTTGCCCTTTACGCGTGCCCAGGCAGTTCTTCCTTTTTCGGTACTATCTGTGCCACCTCCGGATATATAACAAAAAGTCATATCTTCATTTAACCTGCTTAAAGTTTTGGCTACATGCATGGTTAAAGTGTAGGTCATTTTATAATATTCATCTTCAGCAACTCCAACGGAGGTTATTCCTAAACAGAAAAAACAGGCATTATATCCAATAAGATCTTTTTCAATGGGTGAAAAATCAAAAAAATCAGCATGAATAACTTCCTTCAATTTGGGGTGGCTATAACCCGAGGGCTTACGATTAATTATTAGAACACTATCTATTTTTGGGTTTTGTAAGCATTCATGAAGCACGCCTTCGCCAACCATTCCAGTGGTGCCGGTAATAATTACATTTTTTCCTGTCATATTCGATTTTAATAACTAATCAGGCTTTTTAAATTCTGTGAAGCTCTGTTTTATATAGGTCATAATTTCATAGTCATTCATTTTCCTGATTTCTGAAACTGTTGGTCTATATTTCTGTATGAAATTTTTGAGTGCATCTCCTTTCAGCCCCGTAATTGAAGTAACGGTTTCTGCCGAAAAATGCTTTTCAATATACTGTTGATCTTCGAGAATTTTTTGAGTTTTTTGAAGAGTTGTAGAGTCCGTTTTTTTAGTTTTAAATAAGTTTACCACTCTTAATAAATCTACAGTAGCAATGCTAGAAGTGGAGTTGGAAACTAGCCCAGCAAAGTCAGACTTATCACGTAATCCCTTTTCAACAAGAACATTTCCAAGGATAGGCTTTTCGTACGTTTCCATATCTGCATATTCTTTTTGCAGTTTCTGGATAGCTTTTGTATAATCCTTGCGTGCGCTAACGGTTACATCACTTAAATCTATAGAAATTGGAGTAAGATAAATCAAAACTGAATCGCCCTGACCAGGCATAATTTCATAAGGTTGATACCCCATATGCCTGATTATAATTTTTTCGGTACCCTTAATTCTGGTTAACTTAAACTTGCCATTCATAGCTGTTTGGGTGCGTTGGTTGCCATAAATAACAACTGCATTTACTGCAGGCTGTTTTGTAAAACGATCCAATGCTTGTCCGTTTAGTTGCTGTGCATAAGCCTGAACAGAAAAGATAGTTATTGCGAGTGATAAAAGATATTTCATGGCGACAAGATGTTAAACGAAGTTACATTATAAAAAATTGGCAATCATAAATTTAACAGAACTTAACGCAATATGTTTTAATGCGATAATGGTATATTCATTAAGTAGCTCGTTAGCTTTGATATTAATCCATTTTCCATTTCAAATACATCGCAAAATACAAGCTTAATTACCTCTCCATCCTTCTTTTTTGTTACAACACGGCCTTCAGCAATTACAACATTATTACTTTCTGTTAATCTGCTTACTGTTATTTCTGGCGGGCTAATAAAAAGTTCATTTTCAATTTCCTGATCGAAGGCTTCTTTACCCGTTTTTAAATAAACCCCCGGGAGTTCCCAAATTACATTATCGGTAAGACAGGCTAAAATTTTTGAGTGATTATTGGTGTTAAATCCATCAATATATTTATTTACTGTTTCCTTATTGGAGCTCATAGCGTGCTGTAATTTAATTCATTATATAAATATATCGTTTTACAAACTAATATTATGCAAGAAACGCTTTACAGTATTTCTATAAATCCATCGGTGCCATTTACCCTGATGTGTTGCCCATCTTTTATAAGTTTTGTTGCATTTTCTACCCCAACAACTGCAGCTAAACCATATTCTCGAGCTATAACCGCACCATGAGTCATCAATCCGCCAACTTCGGTAACCAATCCTTTTATGGATACAAACAAAGGTGTCCAGCTTGGGTCGGTAAATGAAGTAACTAATATATCGCCATGCTCCAAGTTAGCATCTTCCATGTTTAAAATAACACGAGCTCGTCCTTCTATAATTCCTGATGAAACCGCTAAACCTACGAGAGCACCTTCAGGAAGGTTTTCTTTTTTATAACGACCGGTAATAATTTCGCCTTCGGATGTAATTACACGGGGCGGAGTTAATTTTTTATAAAACTTATAATCTTCTTTTCGTTTGTTTATGATGTTATAATCAACTTTTTTCGAGCCCACGGCTGCACGAAACTCCTCAAAAGTGAGGTAGTGGATGTCTTCTTTTTCAATAAGTACATTCGCTGCAACCAAGTTTTCGGCCTCTTTTAATAATGCATGTTTATAAATTAGGTATCGGTTAACTAATCCATATTTCGGATATTCACGATAACCTGAAAAATTACGAATCAGATCTATCTTCTCCTTTGTTTCTTTAACTTTTTGCTCACCATCTGGTAACTGAGCCAACCGATTTAATAAATTTTGCTCTTTTTTGAAAGCCTCCAGTTTACCCTGTTCAAATTTTTTGGTGCTTGTATTCACTTCAAAATTTTTAACATTATTGAGAATTAAAGGCAAGAGTAACGATGGTTTTTCACTCCAACGGGTTTTGGTAATATCAATTTCCCCGGCACACCGCATTCCGTATTTATTTAAATAAGCACGAATGGCATTTTTTGCCGCATGCCCTCCTTCAAATTTATCGAGGTCATTTAAAAAATTATCATCTTTTACATGCTTCAAGTGCTCAACTAATTTAGGGTAGGGGCGAATTACATCAGCCACATCTAAAAGTTGTAACCCCATTTCTGAAGTAATGTTGTTGGCTACAGATTGAGAAAGCGTATCGGCTGCATTTTTTTCGCCCAACCATTCGTTCATCTTTTCATTAACCCATGCCGAAGCATTCATCGCCGCCATAATTACTGCCAAACTTTGTGCATTAAACAAAGCCTTTTTTAACTCCGGAATATCTTCCAGTATAAAGTCAAATACTTCGGGTCCAGTTTTAGTTTGAATATTTTGACGTAAATTTTCTATAGATTTCTGACTATTATTAATTAATTCAGCAATAATTGCCGGATCATTTTCGATTACATTTGGACTTACTTTACTTTCTTTTTTACATTTAACTAAAAAGAAGGGGAAACTATCTTCAATTTCAGCAATTTCAAATAAGCCACTTTTTCCAAATTCAGCGGTAACAGATTCTCGATCATAAAAAAACATTTTTACACCATCTAATATTTCATAACGATCTTTGCTTATAAACTTCCCTTTTCCATAAGTTTCAGCTTTTTTAGAAATCACAGAAAAAATCATGCAACCGCCTTCTGCAAGCTGGTTGTAACAGTTAGCAATAAGCTTCTGCCTTTCGCTACCATCCAACAAATGAATCAGCGCATGGCAAAATATTCCATCATACAGCACCTTATCGAAAGGCATATCCGTTACAGATCCGTGGTAGATAATCATATCCGATCCATAATGCTTTCTTGCCATTTGAATCGCTGTTTTTGAGATCTCAATCCCAGTTACTATTATTCCATTATCTGTAAAAATTTTTGCATTTCGCCCATAACCAAAACCAGGAATAAGAAGGTTTTTTACCTTTTTTTGAATGAAAAAATCTTTAGCTAATACAGCAGAAGCTGATGGCTCAAACCCCCACATTTCTTGTTTTTCAATGAAATTAGTTTCCCAGAATTCTGGTTTTTCCAACTGGTTTATTGCAGTGTTTTTATCATTATCCACGAATGGCTTTATAAAATTTTCTCGCTCTGCGATGGTAATCAGAGCATCTTTTATCAGTAAATCTGAATGTCCGAAAGTTTCTATTAATTTTTTTTTACTCTCCGGAGCGGAAAGTTGCTGGGTTACATCAACAAATAATCTTCCACCTGCAATATGCATTTTGGCGGGCGTAGTGAGCAAGAAAAAAGATAATCCCAATGGTTTCATCGCATCAGTCATCATTTGATTATGGCCAACCGAAACATAAACGTGATTTTCATTATCGTTAGATTCAGGGATTGGAAACAAAGTTGTAATTGGACGGCTTTGCACAATGTAAATTTCATCATCTGCCAAACACCACTCAATATCCTGCGGACAGCCGAAATTTGCTTCAATTTGTTTTCCTATTTGCGCAAGTTTTAAAATTTGAACATCTGTTAATACCTGGTTTGCTTGTTGATTCAATTCAATTTCTTGGGTTATGATGCCTCCATCTTTTACAGGATATATTGCTAGTTTTTTAGAGGCAATTTTCTTTTCAATAATTTTATCATCAATTACTTTATAGAAATCGGTATTTACCAAACCTGAAACCATGGCTTCGCCAAGCCCAAAACCAGCATCAATTGATAATATTTTTCGATTAGAGGTAATTGGATCAGCAGTAAATAAAATTCCTGCCGACTGTGGGAAAACCATTTTTTGAACTATAACAGATAGCTGAACTTTACGATGATCGAAATCGTTTTGAATCCGGTAAGTTATGGCTCGCTCAGTAAATAATGAAGCCCAGCATTTGCTAATATGTTTCAGGATTGATTCTTCGCCAATAATGTTTAAATAAGTGTCTTGTTGACCAGCAAAAGAGGCTGATGGTAAATCTTCTGCAGTAGCACTGGAACGAACCGCAAAGGCATCGTTTTTATTAAATTTTGAGAGGGAAGATCTAATATCTTCTATTATTTCATTAGGGATGAGAGCGTTTTCTATAATTGAACGTATTTTTAAACTTATCTCACTAATGCTTTCCCTATCGTAGACTTTAATATTTGACAGTTTATCCAATAAATCACCAAGCTCAGGCTTATTATTAGTGATTTTCTTGTAGGCATCAATAGTAATGCAAAAACCTTCTGGCACTTGTATCTCTTTAATTTTAGAAAGTTCGCTCAGATTATTGCCTTTACCTCCAACAAGCATAAAGTTAGATTTGTCAATCTCCTGAAAATGGATAGCATAAGGGTTCATATAGATGGCTTTAGCAGATGTGTAAAGCCAAAAGTATATGGATTAAACTATCAAAACAACGTTTTAAAACTATATTTTTCCGTAGATACTAATAGTTTAAAACTGAACGTTATCCATACAATGAATGTCGAATAATTAAATCATTTTCAAACGTTCCTCTTCTAAATCAATCTGGTATAACTGGTTCCTGATTATTTCTTTATTTATAGCCAGATATTAGTAGGTTCTGCGGAGTCGTATAATCATGTCTTCCCAGGAATATAATAACTGGTATGGCAAATTCTTTGTGCTTTTACAATCTATATTTAAAAATTCAGCAATTATTTTTCTAAGATAAAGAGATACCCACTACCTATAGCTTCAGTGATAAGAGCACTAAGGAACAGGCTAACATCCATTATCCCTGTTCTAATCCTCATCTTGTTTAGAAATTATATTTGTTGTATGAAATCCATTTTTTAAATTTGTGAAGTGGTTAACCCAAATTTTTCTTTAAACGAAGTATAGAAATGAGAAATGTTTTCGAAGCCTAAATCCAAATAAAAATTGGTTGGTTTCTGTTTTTTTTGTTTGATTAAATAATGGGCTTCATCCAAACGTTTTGCCAGCAACCATTGTTTTGGCGATATGTTGAATGTTTTAGTAAAATCACGTTTAAAACCCGAAAGACTTCTGCCAGTAAGCTTTGCAAAGGATTCTACCGTTATATTAAACATATAATTTTTGTTCATAAATTCCTCCAAATCCATTTTGTAAGGTTCAGAAAAATCGAATAATATTTGTTTAAAATTAGGATTGTACTGTAGTAATAATTCTATCGCTTCCCTGATTTTTAAATCTGCCAATCTTGCTGTTGCCTCTTTTTTCTTGTTGATGTAGGGTGCTAGTGAAACGAAATAATTTTGCAGAAAATCGTCGGGTTCAAAAATTAATTTCTCTTTATCGACATATTTTTTATCAACCACGATTTTATTTTCCAAGGCATATTGTTGCAAGGTGTCCTTATCTAATGTAATCGATAATAACTGGTATTTCCCTGATTTTGAAGGATATTTAATTGTTCTTACCAATTGATTTTTCTGAACCAATACGATGGTATTTTCAGGAATGACCATATTTCCATCTGCGTTGAAAGCGTGTGTTTCTCCAGACAATTGAAATACTAAAAAATGCTCGGGGGTAAATTCTTCAGTTCCTCTGTGCTTTTCAAAAGCACAGGAATAGACCAACTTATCAAAAATAATTTCACGCATTGTTTCCATATTACAAATATCTTAAATTTTAATTGAGTACAATGGCTCCTGCGGTTGCAATTTCTTTGTCTTGCTCTGGCGAACCGCCCGAAGATCCGATGGCTCCAATGATATTGCCTTCTCTATTTTTAATGACGACACCACCTGCAATGGTCAATAATCCGTCGTTTGAATTTAACATTCCGTAACCGTGCATGTTTGCTCCAGAAACGATGGTTCCCACTATGTCACTATCTGCACCAAACATTACGGCAGTTTTGGCTTTTTTTTCGGCAAATTCTATCACGCCAAAAACGCTGTCTAATCTTGCAAATGCAACCAAATGTCCACCTGCATCTACCACGGCAATGCTTACAGGAATGTTTAACGCTTTTGCTTTTTCTATGGAAGCACTTAATGCTTTTGTTGCTTCGTTATAATTGATGTTCATCTTTTTTTAAATTTTAATTTTACCGATTTCTTGAATTTATTTGAATTAAATTTTTGACAGCAAATTTCTCGCAGCCCGATATGAACGTAGCTCTTTTATGAGGAACCCTTCGACAAGCTCAGGATAAATTCTAGGTGGAAAAGTTGCCCAAATTGCTTGATTAAAAAAAAAGTACAGTCTTCTGAACTGCACTTTCTGAAATTTTATTTAGCTTTTTGCCGTCCAAGCGTCTGCCTGCAAATGTTTTACAAAATCTTCGGTTTCTTTAGGATGTACATTTCTGAAGTTTGGATTTTCGTCCAAAACCACATCAACAATACAATCTGCCATAGATTGTGGGTCTAACTGGTTCGCCAAAGCTTCGGCAGCTCCGTCAAAAACAGACGAGGGAGTGAAATTGATCTCAGGATTGTACCAACGGCTGGCAGTATCCGCACCACGGTCGTTAAAGCCAGTCCCAAAAACGCCCGGATTACAAGTTGCGATCTTGATGTTGAATGATGCTAATTCTGCTTTCAAACCTTCGGCGATTGAACCCATTGCGTGTTTGGATGCACAATAAGCGGCACAATAAGGAACCGTCCATAATTCGCCCATAGAAGTTGTGAATACGATTTTGCCCGGTCTTTTTTCATCAATAAATTTCTTGATGAAACCTTGTGCCAACTGCAATCCACCGAAAACATTTACGTCAAACATCGAACGTATTAAATCTAAAGGTTGCTCCGCAACTGGACCAGCTTCCATAATTCCGGCGTTGCTGATTAGAATATCGATGTCGTATTTTTGGGTGATGTAAGCGATGTCTCTGGCATTGGTTACATCCAATTTATCCACAGTCAATTCTATTCCTTGCTCTTTGGCTTCCCTTATCAAGCCGCTCATTTGCGGATAAACTTGTGCCGTTGCAATTACTTTGTGTCCTCGTTTTGCTAAATCAAAAGCGACGATTTTTCCAAATCCACTTGCAGCTCCTGTAATTAAAATTCTCTTACTCATATTTTTATATTTAAAACTTATAGTACGAATATAGACTATATAGCCATAGAATTAGTTGGTAGGAGGCTCAATTTTAGGTTGGTAGGAGGCTCAGTGTGTTTATTGAATAGGTTGAGATTTGACAGGGTGCATCTTGTCAACTTGTTTTTGGATGAGCGTTTTGTTACAATTACAGCTAACTCGGAAATATACCAAATAAAAAAAATACGTTATTGAAAAACTACATTTATTTGCATTTAAGTAATGTTTGCTAATTTCTAGACTTGCATTTTTAAGTAGGCATTTCGGCAAAAATGACCGCCCACTCCGCATTTAAACTGTCACCCAGTTTCGCTTTAAAGTGACCACCTGTTCCGGGACAAACCGACCGTTCTGATCTTTCGATAAGCTTTTTTCACGACTGGTTTCAGGGACAATTTTTCAATTTCTGCATAAAATTAAGACTCTTGGGAGCATATCTATAATTCGGAGTGGCTATGGTCGTTTCGCTATTTTGTAGGAATTATGGCGTTTTTTTTTGAGCGTTCCAGTACCTGCGAATGGATTTTGATCTTTAGGAAGATCTGAATTATCAGCCTACGGATATTTCATATCAATACTTCGCTAAAACCCTCAAGCTTCAATCTTTCCAAAATCAAGGAATTGCTTTATTTTGCTTAAGTTGCGGGTTTAACGTTACAGGAATGCCTCAATAGTCGACAGTGTTCTTTCCCGTAAAGACCCACGCAAAATCCTTTGGTTTTGCAGACCACAAATGAGTGGGAGAGAAATATGGTAATACTAGATATGAACAATTGGTGTTGTTTCGAGGTTTATTGTGTGAGCAAGAAAGGGCAAACAGAAGAAATTTTCGTTTGCCCTTTCTTTTTTTACCACTAATTGACTGTTAATTAGTATTGGATGTCGTAAATTGATTCTCTTTTGGAGGAAAGATACCTTAAACCAATACGGCGCCACCATCAACAACAATGATTTGACCGGTACTGAATCCTTCGTTCATCAAATAGAGATAGGTTTTCGCAATATCTTCCGCTTCACCTACACGTTGTACAGGAAGCGAGCGAGCTACTTGTTGATACATTGTCTCCCTGTCTCTGGCAGTCATATCCGACCAAAGATTTGTCTTGACAAAACCTGGTGATACCGCATTTACACGTATAGGTGCTAGTTCTACTGCTAAAGCACGGGTTAGCGATTCCATTGCACCACAAATACTGGCACCTACTGCCCAACCCGCCTGCGGCCGCAAACCTGCAATGCCAGTCGTTAGTACCACAGAGCCACCAGGTAATATGTTTTTACTACCATACTTAACAGCATTTAAAGCGCCAAAAAAACGGAGTTGAAAAGCTTCGTTTGCATCATTACTGCTGAGGTCCGCCAATTTCCCTATAAGCAACTTTTCTCCGGCTGTAAATATCAAGTGATCAAAGAAGCCAATCTGCTTAAAGAGATCGCTCACAGCCGTTTCATTGGCCAGATTAATGGCGTAACCTTGCGAGTTACCGGGCAATACTGCTAAGGCTTTATTTACTCTTTTCTGGTTACTGGAAACAACAACTACAGTTGCGCCTTCACTAGCGGCTGCTTTTGCAGTAGCTAGTCCAATACCTGAAGTGCCGCCCAAAACCACTATCTTTTTACCAATTAAATTCGCACTCATAATTAACTATTTTTGAATTACAAAACTCGTTATCAGTTAGGAGTACACATTTACCAAATGGTAAAAAATACTAAACGAAGAAATTTTTCCTGATTCGACTCAATGATTGTTGTGTGACTCCAAGATAAGAAGCTATGTCGCTCAGTGATACACGTAAGGCAATTTCCGGATGATGCAATAAAAAATTCCGATAACGGGCAGTAGCATCCTGACCCATAAAAATATTACGGGTGGTGATTTTATTCAACAGTGCTTGCTGTACGATGTTTCCGATTAGTTGGCGGAGATAAGGTAACTTTTCGTATAAACGGAACAATTTGTCTTTTGTTAATATAATCAAATCTGTATCACAGGCTGCCTGTAAACTTTCTGTAGTAGGTGTGTTATTAGTAAAGCTATCGAGAAAAGTACAGAAGCTATTTTCTTTCAGAAAGAAAATAGTAACATCATTTCCATTTTCAGTATGTTTTATAATACGCAACACACCATTTCGCACGAAAAACATCTCCTTAGCAATTTTACCTGCCTGCAATAATTTCTCACCTTCCTCTACTCTTCGTAAGTCTAGGTTGGCTTTTATCAGCTCCCAGTCCTCTACTGGAATTGAGCGAAATAACTGTAGATAATTATAAAGCGGTTGAAAATCCTCCATATTTGTATTGATTTTTTATTTAGTGTCATCTAGATACTTTTCTGCTATCGCTGCCTTCAACTAGTTACTCGGGTAGCCAGCGAATTGCTCAACTTTTGTTTTTACGTTTTAGTGGCAAAAGCTTTATAAAAATACTATTTCCTTCAATCTTTTTAGCCTTTCTAGTCATTGTTCTAGCTTTTGTAGATGTTTCCGCATAGTCGTTTCCTTCTTACACGAATTGAAGAATAGACTGCTATGTAAAGTGCATAATATTAATTTTCTTTTCAATTTATAGAAGTGCTAAATTTCAAATGACATTACTATTTCGACTATTACTGGGGCACCTTATACTGCGAAAAATTGTAGGATTTTACTAGGGACTATAAACAAAAAACGCCTTAAACATAAGTTTAAAGCGTTTTTATGTATTTTGATTATACATTCGCGGAGAGAGCGGGATTCGAACCCGCGGTACCTTGCAGTACACACGCTTTCCAAGCGTGCTCGATCGACCACTCTGACACCTCTCCGGTTGTGGCTTGCAAAAATATAGTTTTATATCGCTTTAACAACAAAGCCCCTAACAAAAAAGTTAAGGGCTTCTATTTTAATACAGAATAAACTGTTATTAGTCTACTACAGTGATTTTTAACATGTTGGTTTTACCTTTAACTTCCATTGGAATGGCAGCCGTATTGATGATAATATCACCTTGTTTAACCAGTTTTTTGCTTTTTAAGAATTCGTTAACCTCAATAATCGTGTTATCGGTGCTTTCAAATTTATCGTAGAAAAAGCCTCTAACACCCCAAAGTAAACTCACAGTATTTAGTAATGCTCTGTTACTTGTAAAAATAAAAGTTAAAGCTTCAGGTCGGTGACTTGAAATTTCGAAGGCAGTATAACCACTTAAAGTCATTGAAACAATCCCTACAGCATTAGTTTGTTTTGCTAAAAAGCAAGCCGAATCACAAATTGCATCACTTAAGAAAGATGGTGATTTTGGTTTTAAAAACTTATCAGGATTGAAAGGATAGTTGTTTACTTCAATGTTTTGAATAATTTTTTGCATCGTTTCAATAACGATTAAAGGAAATTCTCCAACTGAAGTTTCGCCACTTAACATTACCGCATCAGCACCATCCAAAACAGAGTTGGCTACGTCATTTACCTCAGCACGTGTTGGGCGAGGAGTGGTAATCATACTTTCCAACATCTGTGTAGCAATGATTACTGGTTTAGAAGCCGCACGACATTTAGCAACGATCATTTTTTGTAATAATGGAACCTCTTCCATCGGACATTCAACACCCAAATCACCACGGGCAACCATAATACCATCGGTTACAGCAATAATTTCATCAATGTTTGCAATAGCTTCTGGCTTTTCAATTTTTGCAATTACACGAGCAGTTTTGCCACGCTCAGCAATTATTTTTTTAAGCTCTATAATATCTTCAGCCTTACGAACGAAAGATAAACCAATCCATTCCACATCATTTTGAAGAACAAATTCTAGGTTTTCACGATCTTCTGGAGTTAAAGAAGGGATAGAAACTTTAGTATTTGGAAGATTTACACCTTTTCTTGAAGTTAAAATACCACCGTGAACAATTTCACAAACTACTTCATCTTTTAAGTTAGTTTCTAAAACTTTCATTTGCAGTTTTCCATCATCCAAAAGGATAATTTCACCCGCTTGTACATCCTGAGGGAAGTTTTGGTAAGTGATATAAATACGCTCCTCATTACCAATACATTCTTTGGTGGTAATGATGGTAGTTTTGCCATTAATTAGGTTGATACCGCCTTCTTTTACTAAACCAATACGGATTTTAGGCCCTTGTAAATCGGCAAGGATACCAACATTATAATCGTATTTTTTGTTTAGATCGCGAATAGTATCTAAAACCGCCTGATGATCTGCCTGTGAACCGTGTGAAAAATTTAAACGGCAAACATCCAATCCGGCATTAAACATACTATATAAAACTTCTGGTTTAGCGGAGGCAGGCCCAAGAGTGGCAACAATTTTAGTTCTTGAATGAAAAGGTTTCATTTATTAATTGATTTTAACAATGCAGTTTCGATAACGCTAATTAATTATCTAAATTAATTAAACTGCATCAAATTTTATGTATTAATTGTTTTGTTCTTTTATAACCCTCAAATATAGTGTATTTAATACACCAAGTATATAATTTTTATATTACCAAATTCTCTTTACTCTTAAGTTTGGTAGGTTCTATTCTTGCAGCTACTTGTATATCAGGTAGTTTGTTTAATCCGTTTATTAAATAATTTAGATCTTCTTTATCTATAAACTCTCTTATAATGATAAAAAAGTCTACGTTGCTCATTTCCGGCACCAGTAAACCATCGCTACTTTTGTTACTTAAAAGGTAATATTCCACCTCCCCTTGCTCCACAAAAAAGTAATATTTCGAAAAAGACCAGGCTGGTTCATCGATATTAAAAAAAATTTCATGGTCTTCAACTTTTTCAAATTGCGTACCCAACCTCGTATTAATTTTGTGGCATAACACATAG
This sequence comes from Pedobacter nototheniae, assembly GCF_004335085.1. Lineage (GTDB taxonomy): Bacteria > Bacteroidota > Bacteroidia > Sphingobacteriales > Sphingobacteriaceae > Pedobacter > Pedobacter nototheniae. Next base: position 156,441 of record NZ_RQRS01000003.1, read on the forward strand.
TCTTTTAGGGGCGCAGTGATCGCAATTAGTATAAAATCAAGGTCTAAGGTTAACTTTAGATAAGTTTTATTCAAAGCAAAATAAATTATTAACAGGGCAAAATTAAAAAACTAATTCTATATTCGCCTTGTTATTTGGATACCGAAATTCAGTGTCGAAATAAAAACATTTGAAAATTGTAAGAATTTATTTTTCTTTGCACAGAATTATTTAACCATTAAATTATAAAATTATGTCTGATATTGCTTCAAGAGTTAAGGCTATTATCGTAGAAAAACTAGGTGTTGACGAAAGTGAAGTTACGCCAGAGGCTTCATTCACTAACGATTTGGGTGCAGATTCTTTAGATACCGTAGAATTAATTATGGAATTTGAAAAAGAATTTAATGTAGCTATTCCTGATGATCAAGCTGAAACCATCGGTACTGTTGGTCAGGCAATCGCTTATTTGGAAAAAAACGTTAAGTAAGAAACACGCTTTCAGTATAAATGGGATTAAAAAGAGTAGTAGTAACAGGGTTGGGTGCGCTCACTCCTATAGGCAATAATGTTCCTGATTTTTGGGAAGGATTGACTAACGGGGTGAGTGGCGCTGCTCCTATTAAGGGTTTTGATACTGAGAAGTTTAAAACCAAATTCGCTTGCGAGGTAAAAAACTTCAATCCGGAAGATTTTTTGGAAAAAAAGGAAGCTCGTAAGCTAGATCCTTTTGTACAATATGCTTTAGTCGCAACAGACGAAGCCGTAAAGGATGGTGGATTTGATTTTTCGAAATTAGACACTAATCGAATCGGTGTAATTTGGGGCGCTGGCATAGGCGGATTGAAAACCTTTTTAGATGAGGTGACCAATTTTGCCAAAGGAGATGGTACCCCACGGTACAATCCGTTTTTTATTCCAAAAATGATTATTGATATCGCTCCAGGGCATATCTCAATCAAGTATGGCTTACGCGGGCCAAATTTTGCAACGGTTTCGGCATGTGCTTCTTCAACAAACGCAATGATCGATGCATTTAACTATATCCGTTTGGGTATGGCCGATGTAATCATCAGCGGTGGTTCTGAAGCAATTATTAACGAAGCTGGAATGGGTGGCTTTAACGCCATGCATGCATTATCTACGCGAAATGATGATCCTTCTACAGCATCTCGTCCTTTTGATAAAGATCGTGATGGTTTTGTTGCAGGTGAGGGTGCAGGAACAATTATTTTGGAAGAGCTTGAACACGCTAAAGCAAGAGGAGCAAAAATTTATGCAGAACTTGTTGGTGGTGGAATGAGTGCCGATGCTAATCACATCACAGCACCACATCCTGAGGGTTTAGGAGCCAGAATGGTTATGACAAATGCCCTTAAAGATGCAGGTTTAAGTACTTCTGATATCGATTATATCAATGTTCACGGAACTTCTACACCGCTTGGTGATATTAGTGAAACCAAGGCCATTGCAGATTTATTCGGAGAAGATGCATATAAACTGAACATCAGCTCAACAAAATCAATGACTGGCCACCTTTTAGGGGCAGCTGGAGCCATTGAAGCGATTGCAGCAATTCTTTCTGTACAAAATGATATTGTTCCTCCAACAATTAATCACTTTACAGATGACCCTGCTTTTGATCCTAAATTGAATTTTACCTTTAATAAAGCTCAAAAACGTACAGTTAGAGCCGCTTTAAGTAATACTTTCGGTTTTGGTGGTCACAATGCTTCAGTGATTTTCAAAAAATACGAAGATTAAAATTAAACAGTCTTGTTATATAATTTTGGATGCTGGTTAAAAATGGATAACTTAGTTAAATATGCTATTTAGCCGTTAATTGTGTTATTTCTTTAATGCCGATATTAAGATTATATAAACTTTATCTTTCTCCTGAAAAGGAGTTTGTTAAAAAGCTGAAAAATATTTTAGGTTTTGTTCCGGGGAATGTTACGCTATATAAAATGGCTTTCAGGCACCGGTCCATGGCTAAAGTTTTAAAGAACGGAAGCCGAAGCAGCAACGAACGCTTAGAATTTTTAGGTGATGCTGTTTTGGGTTCTGTAATTGCCGAATTGCTTTTTAAACATTATCCATATAAGGAAGAAGGCTTTTTGACTGAAATGCGTTCGAAAATAGTAAACCGGGCAAATTTAAATCAACTGGCAAAAAAAATAGGCTTTGATAAATTAATTCAGTTCGATCAACGTTCTGTAAGCATTCAAACTAAGCATAACTCTATGCTTGGCGATGCTTTTGAAGCCATTATAGGTGCTATTTATTTGGATAAGGGTTACAACTTTACCAAAGAATTTTTATTACGTAGAATCGTAAAACCTCATATCGATATTCACACACTTGAGCTTACCGAAACCAATTTTAAAAGTAAATTAATTGAATGGTGCCAACGTCATGGTAAAGATGTAATGTTTGAGCTAACCGAAAATGGAGAGGGCGAAAGCACTAAATTATTTACCATTAATGCAGTAGTAGACGGTGAAACTTTTGGCATGGGACGTGATTACAATAAGAAAAATGCCGAAAAATTAGCTGCAGAAAAAGCTTGCGAAGTTTTATCTATCTAAGCTAAAAATTCTAATACTTTAATCTTTAAAATTAATTAACCGTTAGCTATTTATCTTTTCCTAAGGTATCTAAATATTTTTTAGAAGACTCTTTAATGTATTTAATATAGTCGTAGCTATTCCAGTGTTGGGCTTTATCAAAGGATGGACGGTAATTTAGCATATAGTTTTCCAAATCTTGTCCTGTTAGCGTTGTGTTATTTTTTATAATCGTTGTGTTAAAATACTGGTCAATTTGACTTTGTTTAATTTCATTATCGGCATATCTTCCAAACCTGCGTGCATTTTTTGGATCTTTACCAATTAAATTATACAACCCATTTAAAGGGTTAAAAATTGAAGATAGAAGTGATGACTTGCCTCCATTATAAACGCCTTTGTTTTTAAATTCGCGTTTAATTTCATCCAAATCCTGTTTTTTAGTATTTCCTCTGATGGTTATTTCATCAAGCATGGTACTTGCTCTAACCAAGTAAATAATAATATCCTGTGGGCCATGAATAACGATTTGCTGATCTGTTAAATCTCTTTTGGTAATTAAAAGTGTATCGCCAACTGCAGCCTTAATTTGAAAAAGACCAAGATCATTGCTGCCAACGCCTAAACCTGTGCGTTTGTTAGTTATTTCTGCCAGTGCGACCCTTATTTTAGTCCCTTTTTCAATTACAACACCTTTAATAAGCTGTTCTTGTGCTTTTAAAGTTAAAGCACAGCAAAAAAAAGTAAGTATGGAGGCGAAGATAATTTTTTTCATATTTTAAATTTTCGCAGGCTTTTTAAGTGTATCAGTGTAGTTTTTTGCTGATTCCTTAATATATTTCACTGCATCATAATTTGTCCATTTCTGAACCTTTTCATAGTTGGGGCTGTAATCCAACATAAATTTATTCAATTCTTCGCCCTTTAAATGTGTGTTATTGCTAATTAATGTCTTATTAAAATACTGATCGATCTGCAATTGTTTTATTTCAGCATTATAATATTTATTAAATCGACGTGCTCTACGAGGTGTTTTTCCAAAAAGTTCATAGAAAAATGTAAGCGGAGCTCCTCCAAATGGATTTAATAAGGCTAGCGGAGGTTTCCCGGCATAAAATGAACCCTGTCTTTTAAATTCTCTTTGAATCTCATCTAGTTCTTGCTTTCTGGTTTGTCCAACTATTGTTACCTCACTTAACTCATTAGTCTCTCTGATTAGATTAACAATTACATCGCTTGTTCCATAAATTACGATGGCCTGATTGAGAAAATTCCTCTTTTTAAAAAGTAAAGTATCTCCAGGTATCGTTTTTATTTGAAAGAACCCTAAATCATTGCTTCCCACTGTAACTTTTGTACGTTTATTGGTTACTTCAGCTAGTGCAATTCTAATTTTTGTTCCTTTCTCAAAAATTACACCTTTTAAAGGAAATTCCTGAGCATAACCGTAAGAACATGCAAACAAGAGAAAAGATAAAAACAGAAAAGGCAAATGATTAGCTTTCATCCTGTATGGATTATTTTTTGTAAAATTAACAATTGTTAACCAAGTAATCTGTTAAAAAAACGTTAATACAAATGCGTAGGCTTGTTGGAGCGATTTATTTATTGTATTCGGCACTTATATTTTTTGTGCTCATGTTGTTGGTTTGTCCTTTTATAATTTTGGTAACCACGATTTTAAAAGAAAAATTAGGAAAAAGTATTTCATTTATCTTTCTTAAATTTTGGGCATGGAGCTTTAGTTTGTTTACATTCTTGTGGTTTAAAAGTTATGGTAAAGCGAAAATAGATACCTCTAAATCTTATATCTATGTTGGCAATCACAGCTCCTTTTTGGATGCCATTGCAATTGTTATTTCTATTCCTCAAGCTTTTAGTCCGTTGGGTAAGATAGAAATGCTTAAAGTTCCTGTATTTGGGTGGATTTATAAAAGCTTGGTTGTAGTAATAGACCGAAGCAGTCGGGAAAGTCGAGATCACTCTGTGGTAGCGCTTAGAAAAGACCTCACCGAAGGACAATCTATATTAATCTTTCCTGAGGGAACAATGAATAAAGGTAGCGCTCAATTAAATCCATTTTTTGATGGTGCTTTTAGATTAGCCATTGAAACGCAGACACCAATTTTGCCCTTTGCAATTATAAATAGTAAAGAACATTTGCCTCGAATAAATCCTTTAATGCTTAAGCCAGGAGTTATAAAAACTCGGTTTGGAGCAGTAATTGAAGTAAGCGGTTTAGTGGCAGATGATTTGGAAATGCTGAAAGAGAAAACCTACAATTCCATCCTTGCTTTGCTCAAGCCAGTGTCACAATGAGGGAATTATAAAAACTCTAAAGTAAATTTTCTATCTTTGCACATGATTAAATCCATGACGGGATACGGCCTTGCAACAGCAGACTATGCGAATGCAAAATACAGTGTCGAAATAAAATCGCTCAACAGTAAATTTCTTGAGCTAAATTTAAAATATCCTAAAGCCTTTTCTGATAAAGAAATAATTCTCCGCAATGTTTGTAGTAAAGATATTGAACGTGGAAAAGTTGCTTTAAGCATAAATGTTGAGCGTTCTGCCGCAGAAGTTACTGGCGCTACCATTAATACAGCGTTGCTTGCCCATTATTATAACCAATTAACAGCCGTTAATGATGAATTAAATGCCAATAGCAGTAATTTATTGCAAACAGCTTTAACTTTTCCTGATGTAATAAATTATAAAGAGGAAAGTGTTAGTGAGGACGAATGGAACCATTTATATCAGATATTTAATGAGGCTCTTTCTAATTTCAATAAATTTAGAGAAGATGAAGGCAAGGTTTTAAAAACAGACCTTGAATTAAGAATTAAAAATATCCTTTCTTATTTTAAATCGGTTGAAGAGCTTGAGCCAAGACGATTAACAGCTATCCGCGAAAAATTCAGTCAGTTTTTGGATGATGCAGTTGGTAAAGTTAACATTGATCAAAATCGTTTTGAGCAGGAGTTGATTTATTATATTGATAAAATCGACATTACAGAAGAAAAAACCCGTTTAAAAAGCCATTGTGATTACTTTTTACAAACATTAACCAGCAAAGAGGCAAACGGTAAAAAATTAGGTTTTATTTCTCAGGAAATTGGCCGTGAAATAAACACCATGGGCGCAAAAGCAAATGATGCGCAAATACAGCAGTTTGTGGTGGGCATGAAAGAAGAATTAGAAAAAATAAAAGAACAACTATTAAACGTGTTGTAATGCTTAAGGTTGAAAGCTTGTAGTTATTGCAAGTTTCTAATTTTAACTTTCCAACCTTCCATATTTAAAGAATGCAGGGTAAATTAATTATATTTTCAGCACCATCAGGAGCAGGTAAAACCACTATTGTACACCATTTATTAAAAAAGTTTCCTGAACTGAGCTTTTCTATTTCCGCAACCACGCGTGAGTTAAGAGGTGCAGAAACACATGAAAACGATTACTATTTTATTAGTAAGGAAGAGTTTTTACATAAAGTTGCCCGTCAGGAATTTGTAGAGTTTGAAGAAGTTTATAACGGAACTTTCTATGGTACATTACGTTCGGAAATTGAACGCATATGGAATGAAGGAAAACACGTAATTTTCGATATTGATGTTGAAGGTGGCATTCGTTTAAAAAGAAAATATGAGGAAGATGCCTTAGCTATTTTTGTACAACCACCATCATTAGAAGTTTTAAAGGAACGTTTAAGCGGCAGAGGTACTGATAGCCAGGAAAAACTACAGGAACGTTTTATAAAGGCGGAAAAAGAGTTGCTTTATGCTGATAAGTTTGATGTAATTTTAAAAAACTATGATTTGGCTACGGCTTGTGCTGAAGCTGAAAAATTAGTTGGCGATTTTATCAATAGTTAAGAATTCAGAAGTTCTTAATTTGGAGATGTACTCATTAACAGACCAAATAAGAAGATCATCCAGATCTGCTTGCTATATTAAATGAACTGTAAATTTGCAACTGAAAATTGAAAACTACAAATTCTAAAACCGGCTTATTTTTCGGATCATATAATCCAATTCATACCGGACATTTAATTATTGCCAATTATATGGCCAACCATACCGAACTTGATGAGGTATGGTTGGTTGTTTCTCCCCACAATCCGCTAAAAGATAAAAGTGGATTAACCAATATGTATGATCGTTTGGAGATGGCAAAACTGGCTACAGAAAATGCTGAAAATATCCGCGTAAGTGATATTGAATTTGCTTTACCACAACCATCTTATACCATAGATACCCTTACTTATCTGCATGAAAAGTACCCTGAAAAGGAATTTGTACTAATTATGGGAGCAGATAATCTGGTATCGTTTAAGAAGTGGAAAAACTATGAAGTGCTGCTTAAAAACTATCAAATTTTTGTTTACCCCCGCCCAGGTGCAAATGTTGATGAATGGAAAAGCCATCCTTCAATAACTTTTACCTCTACTCCTTTAATGGAAATATCTTCTACGTTTATTCGTAAATCAATTAAAGAAAAAAAGAATGTACAGTTCTTCCTGCCCGATAAAGTTGTTGATTTTATCGAAGGTAAAGGAATGTACAAATAGAGTTAAGCTACAAAGGAAATCGATGATTTATCGGTCCTTATTCATTAAAGTTGTCGTAATAAGTAAAATCCTGGGTAATCAAGCCATTTTCTAGCGTGAAAATTGTACATATTGGCAATTCAAATTTTGAATGATCTGGAGCTGTTCCTGTAGATAAAAATTCTACAATAATATGCTTATCTCCCGAAGGATAAACTTTTAATACTTTATCCTTAACATCCGGGAAAGTTGTACTTAGTTCTTGATATTTTTTTATAATCTGAGCTCTACTTTGCTTAACAATTCCTTGTCCTAATGAGGGGTCTTTAAAATCTGCTGTTTCAGTGTACATAGCAGCCATTTTAGCCCAATCGTGCTTATTAAAATGTTCGAAATACTGCTTAATTAAATCTTCATTTTTAGTGGTGTCCATAGCTTGTTGTTTAGTATTATCGCAAGCGGACAGAAGAACCACTACAGATAAGAGAAGGATGATTTTTTTCATGATTTTGAGAGATTAGTTAGTACAGAACTTTTTATGATTCTATATTAACTAATTTATGAAAAAATATCCAGTTTATGCTATCACATAAAAATTGGCAGGAAATAGCATTAAGCATCGAACAGATTAATGATTTAATAAAATGAATATAACCATTATTTATTTACCCATTCTTCCTTGAGTACAGAATAAAGTACTAAATCAAGGAAGTTGTTGTTCACAATCTCTGCTTGTCTTAAAATTCCTTCCTTTACAAAATTTAGTTTTTCGGGTATTGCCTGACTTTTAAAGTTTTGAGTTGCTGCTCTAATTTCTATTCTGTTTAATCCCAAAACATCAAAACCATAATCGAGTAGTTTTTTACAAGAATTAATAATGATGCCTTTGCCAACAGCTTCTTCTGCTAACCAGTAACCGATAGCCGCACTTTTGTTTAAACTATTAATATGGTGCAAGCCAACTCTGCCAACAATTTTGCCTGCATAAATAATTACAAAGCTAACTTCTTTGCCAGCGTTAAATAATTGGGTGCAAGTTTCGATGTAATTTCGGGCATCTTCAACAGTTTTCATATGATCCACCCACGATAAAAATTTGGATATATGATCTCTGTTTTCATCTATAGCGGCAAATAAACCTTCAGCATGAACATCATGAGTTAATTCAAGATGAATGTTATGATCGATCTGAAAGTTTAATTGCTCTCGCATAGTTTACGCTAATAAAAAGATGGTTGGTTTTTTATGCAAATCAATTTCTTCCTTGCGCCAATTGTAAATACTTTGCGTTTTAATAAATTCGTCCTCGCCAGTTAAATTGCTTGCAATACAAAGTTGAGTACTAGGCTTGCAGCTTTTTAAAATCTCCTCCAGCATTTGGTTGTTCCTGAAAGGCGTTTCAATAAACATTTGGGTTTGCTTATAACGAGTACCAGATAATTCCAAATCTTTAATGCGTTTGCTGCGTTGTTCTTTATCAATCGGAAGATATCCCCAAAATGTAAAACTTTGTCCGTTAAAACCCGAAGCCATTAAAGCAAGTAAAATAGAACTTGGGCCAACTAAGGGAACTACTTTAATTCCACGTTTGTGAGCTTCGGCTACAATATCTGCACCTGGATCGGCAATGCCCGGGCACCCAGCTTCACTCATTAAACCAACGTCCTTACCTTCTAAAAGTTCTTTAAAAAAAGGAACTAAACTGGTATTGCGGTTATGTTTGTCATAATCGTGAACGATTAAATCTTTTTGAGGTGTTTTTAACCCTGCCTCTTTTAAAAATCTACGAGCAGTTTTACTGTTTTCAACAATATAAGTATCAATTTGGTTAATGGTATCAACCAGGTAAGGGGTAAAGGTTTTATGTGCTGCTTCCTCTGCAAGAGGTACAGGAATAAGGTATAAGGTGCCGTTCTGCATAATGCAAAAATACTTACAAATTAGCTAACTTATGTTTTAAAGTTTAATCATTGTACAGTATATTCTATTTTATATCCATATGTGTAGCAAATTTTATTTCTAAATGACTTATTTTCTGCACAATTAAATTTAATGTAAAACGTTAAAAATAAGTTAAAAAGGCGTTGGAACACAATAATTAAAGGAAATTGCTAAAACTATGCAAGCATATTAAACCTTAATTGATTTTGGTTCTCTAATTGATACACACACAATGTTAGGTTAATATAAACACACAAATGAAAACACTTAAATCTACGGCACTTGTGCTGGGGCTCTTTGGGCTCCTTGCCGGAACCACAACCCTTGTCAGGGCACAAGACTATCAGAACAGTTACCAGGATGATGGATACAGCACCGGGAATGTTTCTTTGCAAACCTTTTATGATGAACTTTCTCCATATGGCACCTGGATTCAGGATCCTCAATATGGTTATGTTTGGCGCCCAGATGTAGATCAGAGTGATTTTCGCCCTTACTATACAAATGGAAGGTGGGCTATGACCGAATATGGTAATACATGGGTTTCTAATTATGATTGGGGATGGGCTCCATTTCACTATGGCCGCTGGGTAATTAATAGTTATAGACAATGGATTTGGTTGCCAGATACTAACTGGGGGCCAGCATGGGTAGATTGGAGAAGCGGAGATGGTTATTACGGATGGGCGCCAATGGCACCAAGCATTAGCATTAACTTAAGCTTTGGTCGTCGCTATTCTGTACCCGAGTTTTGCTGGAACTTTATTCCTCAATCCAATATTTATATTAATACCTTCCCAAGGTATGATTATGGACGTAACAACGTTTACATCCGTAATACTACGATCATAAATAATACTTATGTGTATAACAGAAGAACTTATTATGGTGGCCCAAGAATAGAAGATATTAGAAGGGCAACAAATAGAGATGTTAGGGTTTATCGTTTTGATCAAAGCAACAGGCCAGGCGCAAGTCGTGTAAGTGGTAGAGATGTTTCTATTTACAGGCCAAGACCTGATAGAAATGTAGATAATCGTAGTGCTGCGCCAAGAAAATTTGAACAAGGCAATGCAGGTTTCAACAGAAATGGAAGAAATGCAGATAACAGCAACCGTGACTCTAGAATTAATGATAATAATAGATTTGAACAGAGAAATGACGGACGTACACCACAAGCAGGAAGTAGAACCGAAGTAAATGGAAGTCGTGGTGATAATAACTCTGGAACAAATAGAGGCGATGTATTTAACAGAAGTACTAATGGTAGGTCAGATCGCTTAGGTCAAACCGGTGGTGATGCAAACCAAAGGAGCAGAGAGGCATTAGGCCGTGGTAACGATCAGCGTACACAAGTTGATCAGAGTAGTCAGCGTAACCCAGGCGATCGTTCTGCGCAAACAGATGAACAAAGACAGCAACGTTCGCAACAAGCAGATCAAGTTAGGCAGCAACGCGATGCTCAAGTTCAACAGCAAAGGGCGCAGCAAAATCAGCAGCAGCAACAAGATCGTAATGTTCAAATGGAGCAGCAAAGAGCACAACGTACTCAGCAAATCCAGGAAGCTCAGCAACAACGTGCACAACGCGATGCTCAGGCTCAACAGCAGCGTAGTCAACAAGCCGATCAGCAACGTGCACAAATGGAACAACAACAAAGGCAACAGCGTGATGCTCAAATGCAACAGCAACGCTCGCAGGCAGAGCAACAACAACGTGCTCAGCGTGACGCCCAAGCTCAACAACAACGTCAGCAGCAGCAGCAACAACAGCAGCAACAGCGTATGGAAAGAACCAGAACTGAGTCTGCTCCACCACAACAGCAACAACAAAATCGTGGTGGTGGTGAAAGAAGTAGTTCTGAAGGCGGCCGAGCATCAAGAAGCGGAAGAGGATAAATGAAAAAGTCCCGATGAAAATCGGGACTTTTTTTGTGTTTTACTGTCGAGCTACATCGTGGAGATTGCTTAAATCTTTTCCTCTAAATGTTGTTTTTGCATTTGGATATAGGTTATCAGGATCTAAAAGAAAAGTTTCTATTCCCAGCTCTAACGCAAATTTTATTTCTGATTCAGCATCGTCTCCTATTACTAAAATCTCTTCAGGATTTAGCCTATGTTTTTCAATCAAGGTTTTGAAAGCATCTTTTTTATTTTGATTTGAAGTTGTGGCATCCACTACATAAACTTCTTCAAAATCATCAGCAATGCCTAACATTTTAACTTTTGTAGTTTGCTTTTTAAAGAAACCTGCCGTTACAATAAATTTTCTTCCTTTTAGTTTTTTTATAAAATGATAATCGGCAGATGGAGTCAAAGGCTCTGTAACTTCGCCGTTTATTAAAAATTTTATAGCTTGGTCTACTGCTTTTTGCTTAAATCCGAACTTAGTAGCTACTTTTTGAAATGGAGTTCTCAGCATTTCAGCTTTTGCAAGTTGAAATTGTTCTGCTGAAATACCTAAATCTTCATTTTCGAGCAAATTATATAAGCCGCTCATCAATTGCTTTTCGTTAGGCTTTGTAAAATATATGGTGTTATCTAAATCAATAAAAAATACGGTTTTCATTAATGGAATGATTTATGTTATGAATATTTAAGAAAACAACAATGCCAATTTAATGTTTATTAATAAAAGTATTTAAGTTATGACAAAGGAAACGAAAATTATAGTAGGTGTATTAGCTGGTGCTGCACTAGGTGCAACAATTGCTTTGGCTTTATCTTCTGATTCTACAGATGATATAAAAGGTAAAGTATCTGATTGGTTTTGCGACCTATTGGATTCGTCAAAAGATAAGTTGGCAGGTTTAGCAGATAAAGCATCTGGAGTAGCAGATAAGGTTAAAGATAAAATAGCTGAAATAAAAGCTTAAATAATTGAAAATGCCGGATTTTTCCGGCATTTTTATTAAATATATAATTTCTAACCTTAATAAATGAAAATCGCTTTTCACGGCGCTGCTCGTACCGTTACAGGCAGCAAGCACCTAATAACACTCAAAAACGAAACACAAATTTTATTGGATTGTGGCCTTTTTCAAGGCATGGGACGTATTACTGATAAATTAAATGGTTACTTCGGGTTTAATCCCGAAAAGGTAACGTATTTAGTTTTGTCTCACGCTCATATAGATCATTGTGGTTTATTGCCACGCTTGGTTGCTGAAGGTTTTAAAGGTAAAATATTTTGTACCTCAGCTACGATGGATTTAGCCAGAATTTTAATGATGGATTCTGCTAAAATACAAATGCAGGATGCTGAATATGCAAACCGGCATTTACGCGAGGGCGAGAAAAAAGAAGAACCTCTTTATACTGATGATGATGTAATTCAAACGGTAAGCCAAATGAAGATTGTGGAATATGAAGAAGATTTCGAAATTGAACCCAGTATTCGTCTTAAGTTTACAGATGCAGGCCATATTCTTGGTAGTGCGGCAGTACATTTAACTATCACCGAAGACGGTAAACAAAACCGTATTACTTTTAGTGGCGATGTTGGTCGTTATGGGGATTTACTTTTGAAGAGCCCACAACAATTCGATCAGGCAGATTATATTTTAATGGAATCTACGTATGGCGATTCTTTGCATAAAGATCTTGATCCGATTGAGGATATGCTGCTAGAAATTATCAGCAATACTTGCAACATTAAAAAAGGAAAGGTAATTATTCCAGCTTTTAGCGTTGGGCGTACGCAAGAACTTTTGTATGCCTTAAATGGATTGGAACTGAAAAATAAGTTGCCTGATGTACCTTATTATGTGGATAGCCCCTTATCTACACAAGCGACAGAAATTTTAAAAAATCATCCTGAGGTTTACAATAATGGTGTTAAAGAAACTTTAAAAGTAGATCATGATGTATTTGCTTTCAAAGGATTAAAATTTATTGAAAGCGTAGAAGAATCGAAGGCTTTAAACGAAGATCCGCGACCATGCGTAATCATATCAGCATCAGGAATGGCCGAAGCGGGAAGAGTAAAACACCACATTAAAAATAATATTGGCAACCAGAAAAATACAATTTTAATGGTTGGCTATTGCGAACCTTCGTCTTTAGGTGGCAGATTAATGGCTGGGCAAAAGGTAGTTGATATTTTCCGCGAGGATTATGAGGTTAAAGCCGAAGTAAGATCAATAAGATCCATGAGTGCACACGGTGATTACGAAGATTTACTACACTTTTTATCAGGACAGAATCCAGAATTAGTTAAACAGTTATTTTTAGTGCATGGAGAATATGAAGTGCAGCAACATTTTGCAACACGATTAAAAGATCAAGGCTTTAAACACGTTGCCATTCCTGAATATCATCAGGAGTTTGAATTGGAATAAATATAACAATCGCTATTGCAAATGGCTTTAAGCTTATTGCAATAGCGGTAATTGATAAAATCTCCCTGAGCCATCTTCCATTTTTTCTATCTTTGTAATATGGATGTTTTTGGTAAAGCTTTAACCGATATTTATAGAACTGGCGAAGCCGACGTACTTTGGTTACATAATTCTTATGGAGAACCTGAAGAAATGCCGCTTGAGTTTTTCTTCAGAGATGATGAAGACATGCCTGTGCTCGAACTGCAAGCTTTGCATTTGTGTAAGGGTAAAGTTTTAGATATTGGCGCAGGTGTTGGTAGCCATGCCTTACTTTTACAAGCTTTTAATATCGATGTAACGGCCATTGATGTATCAGAAGCTGCGGTGAACATTATGAAAGATCGTGGAGTAAAAAAAGCATTCTTACAAGATATTCATACCTATAATGAAAAGTTCGACAGTATTATTATGCTGATGAATGGCATTGGTTTAACTGGTACATTACCAGGTTTTAAAACTTTTTTGATGGATGTTAAAAGGCTTTTAAATCCTGACGGACAATTAATTTTCGATTCTTCGGATATTGCTTATTTGTACGAAGATATGCCGAAGCCGCAAAACCAATATTATGGGGAGGTATCTTATCAATATGAATACAAAGGCGAAAAGGGTAACTGGTTTAACTGGCTTTATATTGATGAAGAAACCATTAAAACCATTGCTAAAGAAACTGGCTGGAATTGCGAATTAATTTTTGATGATGGTGAAGATCAATATTTAGTCAAATTAACATTAGCGCAATAATCTAAAAGTCATAAAGGCTAAACCCGTACTTTTTTAAATCTGTAGGCTCATAAATTTGTTTTTAACATATGAGCATATCAAAAATTAAGTTAAGCGTATTAGATCAGTCGCCGGTAAGAAAAGGTGTAACAGCCCGTAGAGCGATTGAGGAAACTACATTATTGGCGCAAGAAACGGAAAGATTGGGTTATCATCGTTTCTGGGTTTCAGAGCACCACAATACAACCAGTTTAGCTGGCTCAACTCCAGAAATTTTAATTGCCCATTTGGCAAATCATACCAAAACATTAAGGATAGGTTCTGGAGGGATTATGTTACCTAATCATAGCGCCTTAAAAGTTGCCGAAAGCTTCCGTTTGTTAGAAGTTATGCATCCTGGCAGGATCGATTTAGGCATGGGTAGAGCACCTGGTACGGATAGAATAACCGCTTCCATGCTTAACCCGTCGAATAACTTTAGCGAACAGGATTTTGTTATTCAACTTCAGGATTTGCATAATTACCTACACGATTCTCCTGAAGAAGGAACCATTCAAACCAAAATAAAAGCCATTCCTATTGCGGAAACGGTACCACCACAATGGTTATTGAGCAGTAGCGGTCAAAGCGCCTTATTTGCTTCTCATTTTGGAATGGGTTTTTCTTTCGCACATTTTATAAATCCACACGGCGGTCCTCAAGCCGTTCAATATTATCGCGAGCATTTTAAGCCTTCAATTGATTTAGCCAAACCCGTAGAAAATGTGGCATTTTTTGTTTTCTGCTCAGAAGATGAAGAAAAAGTAAAACAGCAGGAAGCTTTAATGTCTTATCGTTTTTTACAATTAGAAAAGGGTGGAGGTTTAACTTCTGTGGGCTGGGACGACATTAAAAATGTAACTTATAACTTTGCAGAGCAAGATAGAATAGATGCCAATAAGCCAAGGATGATTTACGGAACGCCCGATGTAATTAAAGAAAAACTTACAAAGCTGGCCGCAGATTATGATGTAAATGAGTTGATGGCGGTAACGATTACCGAACATTTTGAAGATCGGATAAAATCGTATCAGTTGTTGGCTGATTTATTTTTATAAACGAACGTTAGTAGTTTTTGGCCTGTGCAATCCTGCCCTTTGCTAAATCCCGATAGAAAAAATCGGGATACCGCTGGCGGTTTATTTAACAAGGGCAGCAAGAAATTTATTAAATCAAGCGTACAAACATTGTATCTAAACCAGATTGAAACGGCATCCCGATTTTTTCTATCGGGATATAGTGTAAAGCGGGACTATCATTGCCACGTTCAAAGAACCGCTCATTTTCAGCTCATTAAATTAACTTGCCGAAGTTTTTAATACCTCCGGCAAGCCAAAAGAAAATCATTTAAAAGTTAAAGAAAGTTTGTCTGCCGCCTACTTTTTGTCCAAAGTTTTGGATATTATAAGTAACGGTTAACATTCCATATCTACCCAAACTATTACTTTGAGTGTCGATAACACTGTTGCCAGTAATTTGGACGTATCGTTTTACGTTACTTTGCAAAATATCATTTACAGCAAGCTTTAACTGCAAGCGATCATTTTTCATGAGCAGATAAGTTAGGGCAGCATTCCATAATTTAATATTATTGTTGTAACCATTAATATTCTGATTGTTTATTGTTGTGGCATAATTTGTTTCAAAAACCAATTTTTTAGGGTATCTAATTACTAATTCTGATGAGCTTTGGTAAGTGTTATAGCTTAAATTAGTATAGAAACTATCCTGATATTTACTTCGGTTAAAGTTAACTGAGTACGATTGATTAATTTCGACAATATCATTAAGATTTAAGCGGGCGCTACCATTTGGACCGATATAAAAAACATTAGCATTGCTTTTTATATTATTTACAATTACTGGCGAGTGATTGAAGTTCATCCAGAAACCTACTCCAAGTTTTAAGGTATTTTTATCTCTTTTAAAATCTTTAGAAATATTTGCGCCACCATTAAAACTATAAATTCCGCTGGCATTAATTGGGTTTACAGTTTGCACGCCGTTGCTAATGGTTGTGGTATTTATTACGCCATTTTTAGTAAAGTTTCCATATCCATAAAGATTGTAGTTAATTAAACTTTTAGGATCATATTTATACATGTTCATACTAAAATTTTGAGTTCTGGCGGGTAATAAATCAGGATTTCCATTTCTGATATATAATGCATTTGTATTATCGGCAACAGGCTGTAAGTAGCTAACATCGGGCTCAGCGAACCTAGCCGAATATGTGAAGCGGAATATTTTGTATCTTAATTGAAACGTTGGCCAAATAAAATTATAACGCTGATCTATATTTGCACTGTTGCTAAAACTATTATTTAAGGAGATGTAGTTGTAAACTAAACCAGGTTGAAGGCTAAAATCTTTTGTAATTTTATAAATAAGACTTATGTTGGTGTTTGTTTTAAAACCTTCTTGCTTAACACTTTGAGTTAAGCTAGGGATAACAATATCGTATAACTGATTAGCTGGGTTTTTATAAAAGGTATTTAATGCATTTTCATTATTAATTAGACTTCCATTTACATCGGCTTTTAAACTAAATTTTTTGCCTATCGGTTCGGTATAATTAGCGTACAGGTAAGATCTAAAATTATCAATTTGATTGTTTCTAAGCTGATCTATTTCGGAAGTTGAAGGGGTAAGATAGTAGATGCCATTGCTGCGGTTATAATTCTTCATTGCATTTGGCGTGGTAGAAGCATTAAAGCCAGCATTAAATGTTCTGCCAGTCTTTTTAAAATCTTTACTTAAATCTGCAACTAGTTGATATTTGTTGGTTGAGGCGTTTCTATCGTTTAAAATATTTAACGTATTAATTAAATCGCCACTTGCATTTGCATTGGTTGCATAATTTGTGCTTACAGAGTTGTTGGAATTTAATACAATAGATGGCTCGATGGTAAGTTGAGTTAAAGAATCTATTTGCCAGTCTATTTTGCCTCCAATATTGTGCTTAAGCGTTAATGCACTAGTATTTTCATTGGCATTGGTAATTAAACGATCGGTACCAAGGGTTTGATTTGTATTGGTTAATTTTTCTAATAAATTATCGGATCGGCCGAAGAAATATTGTGTGTTTACCTTAATTCCTTTTTTTGTTAGTGTATTAAAATTGAAACCGCCGCCTGAAGAGGTTTGAACACCGTTATAACTTCCTCCAAAATTGATACCATTAAATTCGAAATAGCCTCCTGAATTAATCATCATTGAGTTAACGCCACTTCTACCAAAGCCACCAATTTGACGTACATCGTTAGGTGAAAAACCAGGTTGATTAATGTTATTGGCATAAGCAAGAATACTAACCTGAGTGGTATCTCTAAAAAAGTTCATTATTCCACCAGCCTGATAAAGTTCTTTTAAACCACCACCAGCATATAATTTTCCAAATGCCCCTTTTTTAATCGCTTTTTTTAGTTTAAGGTTTATTACCTGTGGAATATCAGCAGCCGCTAAATCAGGATCTCTGCGTTTTGCCTGTTTATCATCAACCACCTGAATTTTATCAATAATATTGGCTGGAAGATTTTTAGTCGCAATTTGCTGGTCGCCTCCGAAAAATTCTTTACCATCTACTAAAATTTTGCTTACCGTTTTGCCGTTTACCATAATAGAGCCATCGGCAGCAATTTGAACGCCTGGTAATTTCTTTAACAGATCTTCTACTACCGCAGAGGGCAATGTTTTAAATGATTCAGCATTAAATTCAATCGTATCCTTCCGAACAATAACCGGAGGCCTTTCTGCAGAAATAGTTACCTCATTTAAGTTATTGGCTTTTGTAGATAGGTAAATTGTGCCAAGATTAATTGTTGGGTTATCTGCACTTACAAGCACCTCCTTGTGGTAAGTTCCATATTGCCAGGCTGTAATAATAAGGCGGTATTTTATTCCTGTTTGCAGACTATTTATTTTGAATAATCCTTTATCATCAGAAAGTTTGTACGTGGTTAAAATGCTATCACCAGCTTTATAAACAGATACTGTTGCGTAGTTTAAAGTTGTTTTATGGTTTGCACTATCGGCCAAAATACCTGTAATGCTTCCATTTTTTTGTGCAAACAAATTAAAAAATGTTAGACAAAAGGCGAGCGAGAATAAAAATTTCTTCATGTATATTATCTTAATAAGCAATTTAAATTTAGGGTTGTTCTCATTTGTGTTTTTAAAAATGTGATGAACAATCCATTAAATGTGATGAATGGAAAGTTTAGTTAGTTTAACCTCAAGACACCAAAAAGTAAAAAATGTTGCACAGGTTAAATGTATAACTAATCTTTTAGGTAAATAAATGTGCTATATGTAGAATAATCAAACCAATCAGAAAAATTACAAAGGCTTATAAAATAAAAAATCCCTTAGATTGACGTCTAAGGGATTTGAAATGGAGGGGTTAGTTTTAAGGTAAATCGTTGAAATTAATTACTTTAATATCTGTTCTTTTTGCCAGAATTTCTTCCATCCATTTGCGATGAGAAGAACCAACACCTACAACAATTCTTTTAGCATGGTATTGCTTTGCTTGGTTAACAAGATTATCGCACATGCCCTGGTTTCTTAAAACCCATTGTTCAATCATGGCTTTAATTGCATCAGTAGGGAAGCCCTCATAACCGTAAAAATGCTCACCCCCATAAAAATTCCATGAAGCATCAAGCTCTGCATACCTCGCGGTGTTCATACCAGCATATTCAGATTTCTTAAAAATTTTATAATCTTCTTTTGTGTAGCTAGAATATTTTTCAATCGCTTTTACAGTTTTAGCCTCTGCAGAAAGAGTATCTGCCTTTGCTTTTGCCTCCATAACTTCGATTAAGGAACGTGCCTTTGCCCAAGCTACAGACCATGCACTATCATATTTTTGACAATCCATAGAGTAAATTTGACTTTGCTTAAGTTGATACACCAAAGGGAAATAAATTTTGCTGTACTCACTACTTGTTCTGTATAATCTTGCTTTTGTAAGCGAATCGGTATTGCCAAACATTTTAGAATAAACAGCTTGTTCTTCTTTTCCAAATGAATTTTTCATATAATTTTCCATTACAAAAATTTGATATTCGGTATTGGCACGGTCAAAATTTTTGGCATAGTTAACGGCCAGTTCCATTCTAGTTTTATGATAGTAAGGAAAGGCAGTAAGTGCTTTTTGAGCTTTATTAACTTGAGAGGAAAGATTTTTTACATCTTCAGGATTACGCTTTATAATGAAATTACGTCCGTTAGAAAAACTTGTTACCGCCCAATTATTTGCTGGCAATTTCTGGTAATCTTCAGGCGATGTATATTCACCAAAAACCATATCAGGATTAAATTTTTTCAGCTTATCAATAATTAGTTGAAAATTTTCAGCTGATTTAGAATTGTCGTGTCCTGAAGCAACAATTACAATTTCGATTTGATTTTGGGCACTTAGTTTTAAAGCAAATGCATTTAATACTAAAAGTACGAGGCTAAGTTTTAATATATTTTTCATAATGAATCTTGTTTTTGATTTGTTGATTCAAAGATGATTATCCCAGCTCGGCTACTCTATTTAATTATCCCAAAGTCCTTAATTATTATCCCAACTCCTTAAAATTGACTTTAGATAAGATATATATTTAAAGTATAATTATTGATTCTGCAATTTTTGATTGAATTTAACTATCAGCTTAAACAAATTATTGTACTTGGTAAGAGGTAAAGTTTCGGGTTTATCAAATACATCGTGATAAGCTGAAATTCCTCCTTGCGTATAAAAGAAAAACGCAGGAACATTCTTCTCCGTAAAGAAATAATGGTCGCTATTTGCCGCTTTTCCTCTGGAGTTTATTTTTGGGATATATTGATATTCGTTATTAATATCGTTCAATTGTTTAAAAGCTTTAGGGTATACACTGGCATTTACAACAGTCATACCTGTTTCTCCAGTACCTACTAAATCCAGATTAATTAAAAATTTAATGTTGCCTAGTGGTATTAGTGGGTTTTCAACAAAATATTGTGAGCCTAATAAACCAGCTTCTTCCCCTGCGAAACAAATAAAGCCAATAGAATAGGGTTGCGGATTTGCAATATAATATTTTGCAAGGCTTAATAAGGTTGCTACACCTGCGGCATTATCATTAGCGCCAGGGAAATAAATATCTCCTCCCATGCCACCTAAATGATCGTAATGTGCCGTAATAATTAAAATTGAATCTGGAAATTGAGTTCCTTTTACAAACCCACAAATATTAGATGCATTAAAGCTTTCTATAAATTTATTTTCAACATCAATGTTAATTTTTTCTGGTCGTTCTTTAACAGTTTTACCATTTAGTTCTATTGTAGTTAAATTAGAAACTTCTGTAGCGACAGACCATGTTAGCTTATTTTTAATAAGCACAACTAAATTAGGTGATGATTGAAATTTTGAACTGTCTATTTGTACTAGTTTGGTTTTCTTTTTTAAGCCTGGGCTTTCATTGGTAACTAAAAAATCTATACCTGGCTTAAGTTTTTTACCATTTAACTCTACAAGCATTTTACCCGGAAATGTATTTACAGGATAATTGAAATTTTGCTTGTAATCGTTACTCATTGGCAAAAGGCCGATATTTTTATAGGTTGATGCCAAAAAATCCGCAGCTTTTGTCATTCCATCTTTAGTATAGCCACGGCCCCAAAATGTTTTAGCAGTTAGGGTATCTACCATGTTTCTGGTATAGGTAGAATCTTGGGCAAAGGTGCTGGAAGCAATCAATAAGAGGAAAATAACGAAGCTGTTTTTCATATATCTAAATATGGCATAATTTAATCATTGCAGCCATAAAACAAAAACGCCACTCTATGCAAAATAGAATGGCGTTTTAAATGGGTTAATTTTTTTAAAAACTGTTTAAATTTCACTAAATATTTTACTCCGTCGCCCTGAATTTAGTTCAGGGCCTTTTAAGATAGATTCTGAAACAAGTTCAGAATGACGATCATTTTTTAAACAAAATTTAAACAGTTTCTTAATTAGCCAAGTAAGGTTGTAAGGCTGTTTTTACTTTTTCTTTATTTTTTGAAGCGCTCCATTTCTCTTTTATAGATTGATCACCAAGTGCAAATAATGTTTCGTAAAGTAATTTGCCATTAGCCATTGTTTTTACTTTAAAGGTGTTGTTTGAACCAATAATATCTGCCCAAACGCTACGTACATCTGCCCAATAAGTTTGTTGGCTATTCCACCATTTTTGAGCGTAAGCAAAAGTTTTAGGATCGATTTTAGTAAATTCTTCATAGCCTTTTTCAACTGCAAGCAATTTATCACCATTTGGGGTACGGATAATTTTTTTGTTATCCTGCTCAAACATCCAACCTTTTGGAGTAATGGTAATTCTACTGCCTCGGGTTAAAACATTATAATCCTTACGCACTGTAGATTCTCTTCTTGGAAGTGGAGAATCGGTTTCGCTTTGCCAAGAATCATGACCGCCAACGTGGCTCCATGTTCCGTAACCTTGGTAACGTGGGCTATCATCTACCTGATACACTTTTTGTGTCCACGTGCCTTTTACATCAGCAGCAGTTAACTTTGCCTTTTTCCAGGCATTATCTTGCGTGTAAAGCATAATATCGGCATCTTCATAAGTCCAATCCTGGCGCCAGTGTTTAATTACTGTCGTATCGTTTATAGCTAGCATATGCTGAATTACAATTCTTTTAGGCTCATCAACAATAATTTCAGCCCATTCACTACCATGACTTTCGTAAGGCTTACTAAATTTATAGGCAGTATCTGGTGCGGTTACTTCGCCATAGTTGAAGTTAACCTCATAAAAGCCAGCTAACGATTTTATTGCTTTTCTATCTTGCTCCAATTTGCTTTGGGCATTTGCTTTAACAGTAACTAATCCTGTTAAGACTAAAACTAGGTTTAAAAATTTCATTATTATTTATTTTAGGATTTATTGTTTTCCGCTATTGCGGGTATTTTTTTCTTTTTCTTTTTGCCCCACCAAATTATAAATCCGGTTATGGGCAAGCTTGCAGCAATAAAACTTGCTAGAAAGGCTAAAATTTTACCAGGCAAGCCCAAAATTGCGCCAACATGGATATCGTAGTTCATAGCGATTAGCTTTTCGCCAGCATTTTTTTCAGAGTAATCTCTCTTGTTTAATATTTTTCCGGTGTATTGGTCAAATTGTAATTCATCATAGTTGTAATAGGTTTGTTTTCCTTTATAACCATTGGCGTAAATTACTGCGCTACCTGTACTAAATGCTGGAGACATGCCAATACGATCGGCATCCTTAAATTTTTGTTTAGCAGTTTCAAACGCAATATCAAATGGGTTTTTAATACTGGTTTGTGTGGAGTCTGATTTTCCAGTAATATTTACAGGCGGCGTAATGCTTCTTGATGCTACAACATAAACCGTTGCCTGAAACCATTGAAATGCCCAAACCATTCCTGTTAAAGCTAGCACCAAGCAAATTGTTACTACATAAAACCCTAACACATTATGTAAGTCGTAGTTGATCCGTTTAAATTTTGCACTCCATTTAACCTTAAAACTTTTATCGAAATTAGATTTTTTCAGGTTTTTAGGCCACCACATTACGATGCCTGAAATAAGTAAGAAAACAAAAATAAAGGTAGCCCAGCCAATAATTTGCTGCCCAATTGGATGATTAATCAGGAAACTCCAATGGAGCATTTTAATGATTCCAAAAAACTCATATTTATAATCGGCAACTAAGGTAACCTTTCCCGAATAGGGATTGATGAGTACTAAATCATAGTAATCTATTGAGTCAAAATACCAAAATGCTTTAGAATTGCCTTCTTTGTAGGTACCAAATTCCCAAGCTCTATCCGGTGCTTTATAAGCATTAATGAATGATATTTTTTTCTTGCCCCCCAAAGCCTTTTCTGCAGTTACTTTTAAAGTGCTTAATGCAATTGTTTGCGGGTTGGCTGGAACATCTACAAACATTTCCTTTTTGTGGATAAACTCTGTTATCTCTTTTTGAAAAGCGAAAATGCAACCGGTAACACCTAAGTGGAAAACAACAAGCCCTGATGCTATGCCGAGCCATAGGTGCAGCCAATCGCTTATCCTCCTTAATCTGGATTTTTTAGATTTCGTTTTTGGGTTTTGTTTTGTAGTTGCCATTTAAATGGTGTTAATAAAAAAGACCAGTCGACTATAAAAAAGCCAACTGGGTATAAATTTAGGGTATATAACTTATTTAACCTCAGTAAAATAAGTTACTAAGTGCCATACTTTGTCATAACTTTTATCATGCAAAGTACCAGGTGTTTTATCTTCTGTGAATGCTTCGAGGAAATAATTTCCCTTTTGCACAGCTTTAAAAGTGTATTTGCCTGTTGCGTCGGTTTCTGGTTCTTGTTTTGTCCAATCAGGATTAATGATGCTAACTTTTTGTTTTGCAAAAGGTGCTTTATTGTAAACTAATTCATGTGTGGTTGTTTCGCCCACCTTTAAAAAAGTTTTTTCTGGTTTGATAATTAGTGCTGCACTTGCTGGGAAAGACAAATTATTTTTAGCATTTCCAACAGCTACGTCAGCAAAAGCATAATATTCAATTTTAGCATGTTCGTAAATGTCTTTTACTTCATGAACAATTGATAATTTATAAGTCCCATCCTGATCTGGAGTAAAAGTAGCTTTAAAGAAAAGCACATCTGGTGTTGCAGTTAAAACCTTTGTACTCCCATTTGGTGCTGTTAAAACCAAGCTAAATTCTTTTAAGTTGCTAAACCATTTTTTTGCCGAATCTGGTTCTTTGGATTCGTATTCGCCAAAAAAGACTTTCACTTCTTGCGCTTGTCCTTTTTTACCTGTAGAAGAAGTTTCTATCCACAATGCATGAGCAAAAGCGCTGGAAACGCTAAATGCAAAGAAAAGGAGTAATAGAGAGATTTTAGTTTTCATAATTTTGAGGTTATATGTTTAAAAGCTGGTAGCGATCATCTGAAAACCGCCACCAACGGGGATTAAAATTTGTATGCTACGCTAACTCTACAATTTCTAGGTGCCTCTGCTTGTGTGTAATAAGCATTTAACCATTCGTAGTAAGAACCACTGTATAAGTATTTATCCAAAATATTGAAAACATTACCGGTGATTTTAAATTGAGAATGTTCGTAAAATAAACCTCCATCCAGTTTAAAATAGTTTGGAAGCTTTTGCAACCCAACGCTCCAGCCATCTGTGGCTCTATCTGCCAGATAAGTAAAACCACCAGAAATTCCTGAACCCTTTAAAGCGCCGTTTTGTATGGTATACGTTAGCCATGCATTAGCTACGTGTTTTGCAAAGCCTGGCACTACATCTCCAACATTGATAGATGTTACGCCAGGTGCTACTTCTGTTACTTTTGCATCCGTATAGGCATAGTTTGCAATTAAAGTTAGCCCGTTAGTTATTTTTCCTCTTAAATCAAATTCTACACCCTGCGCTCTTTTTGTACCCAAAACAACGCTGTAGTTCTCTTTAGTTGGGTTTGTAGGATCAGTTGGATTAGGAATAAATGCGTTCGTTGGATCGGGTGTTAATTCGTTGTGTTTATTAATTCTATAAACAGATAATGTTGTGTTCCACTTTCCATCAAACCAATCTTTTTTAATCCCAATTTCATTATTTGTACCCGTAATTGGTTCTACTTTACCATTATTGCGCAATATTCCGCTTTGTGGTAAAAAGGCTTCATCGTAAACAGCATAAACTGAAGTGCTTTTATCAACCGATACGCTTAAACCAACACGTGGCGTAAAGTGTTTTGCTTTATCAGGAGCGCCACCCCAAGCCGATTGATTAACATATGTATAACGGCCAGCAAGTGTTAAACGAACAACATTATTAAAGAAACCTAATTCGTCCTGCAGGTATCCGCTTAAGTATTTGGAATCTATTAATCCACCTGCGTTGATTGCTCTTTGCTTCAATGGTGTTGTACGGTCAAAATCCGGATAACCATTGGATGGGAAACCATAATTTGGATTATTTAAATCGAAAGGAGAAGATGCTAAATCTAAGTCATGAGATTGCCCCCAGTCTGCTATATAGTTTTTCTTACCTCCATCAAATCCAGCTAAAATTCTGTGGTTAATGCCACCTGTTTTAATCTGACCGTTAATAAATAACTGAGCCAATTTCATGCTACTTTCTGCATCCCAAATCCCAACACTTCTAATTAGAGTGTTATTAGCGTTCACAGAGGATGGCCATGAGCTGTAACCGTTTTGAAGGTATTTGAAATAAGCCGCCTGAGAGGTTAATTTCCAGGTACTGCTAAAGTTATGTTGCAAGTTTAAAAACAAACTATGGTCTTTCATTCTTGTAGGCGGTAATCCAGGCTGAGTCAAAGTTAATTCACGAGGGAATTGTGCATAGCCACCTGGAGCAAAAAGATAGTAAGAACCAACTTCCGTCATTTTCGCATTTTGGAAAGTATATTCAGCCGTTAACTTAGTTTTATCAGTAATTTGATAACTTAAAACAGGCGCAAAGCTATATCTATCGTTTTGCTCATACTTGCGAAAAGAGCCCTTGTTTTGAACAGCTGTATTTAAACGGAATAATAACTTTCCATCATCTGTTAATTTATGATCAAAATCTACAGTTGTTCTGTACAAACCATAACTTCCGGCGGTAAAAGAAACTTCGCCACGGTTAAAGCCAGTAGGTTTTTTAGTTACCACATTATACATTCCACTCGGGTCGCCACTGCTTAACATAAAGCCAGCCGGTCCTTTAACAAATTCAATATGATCTACAAAACTCATATCTTCTGTTAGCGGGCCCCAGAAAGAGTTCACCACATTAAAACCATTGCGCATAGCTTGAATTTGCGAACCTCTCATGCTTATGTTGGTGTACATATCTCCCCAGTGCTCCATCCTTACGGCACCACTAACATTTCTGATTAAACCATCGCTCATGCTAATAATTTGCTGATCTTTTAGCACCTGATCGCTCACAATTTGTATGTTTTGAGGTGCTTCAAGTAAAGGTTCATTTAATCTCAAGGATGCAGAAGGTAAACTAATTTTATAACGATTGTTTTTTCCTGCAATGGTAACTTCTTCCAAAGCCTGATCGGTTTCTACAAGAGTAAAGTTTACCTCTTTGTTTTCTCCGGCAATAACTGTAATTGTTTTGTCCGAAGGCTTAATTCCTACAGCAGATGCAACAATTGTATAAGTGCCTGGCTTTATTTTATGCAGAGTATAAAAACCCTTTTCATCCGTTGTGTTTCCAGAGTTACTACCCTTTAAACCAATTGAGATATAGGATGCTGCTTTACCATCTGCGGTAGTAACCTTACCTTTTATTGTTGCAAACTGCTGTGCAAATGCAATCATGTTTAAAAACAACATCCCTGCTGTTAATGCTAATACTCTAAGTTTATTCATTGATCGTTAATTTATTTAAGTATTAAAATTTATAGGTAACGCTACCGGTAACGGTTCTTAAATCTTGAGGATTCATGGTGCTGTAACCTGTCCAATATTTTTTGTTTGTAAAGTTGTCTACCTTAGCACCAATTCTAAATCTGGTGTGGTCATAAAATACTGAAGCATTAAATACTTTATAAGCTGGAAGGATGAAAACACCCTGACTAATGCTATTTACAATTTTGTTATCGCTAGCATAATTTCCGCCAGCACCTAAGCCAAAACCTTTAATTGCACCATCCATAAATTTGTAACTGATCCATAAATTTGCCGAATATGGAGCTGCAGAATAAGCATCTCTTTTTCCTTCAACATCTGCATCTGCATTTACCAAGCGATTATCGTTATAAGCAAAACCAGCAATAATATTTAAGCCATTAACTGGATTGGCAATAATTTCGGCTTCAACACCTTTACTGATTTTATTTCCATCCTGAATTCTAGCATTAGGATTTGATAAATCGCCACTGTAACCTCTAACAATATCTTTAACCTTGATGTAGTAATAAGATACCGAACCAGTAAGTCTGTTGCCAAAAGCATTCATTTTAACACCACCCTCAATTTGGTTGGCTTGTTCTGCCTTAAATGCAGAACCTTTATAATCTATTCCGTTTACATTGTTAAAGCCATTTTGGTAGTTGGCAAATAACGATAGCTGATCTTTAATTGGTTGGAAGACCAAACCGAATTTTGGAGAGAAAACCGTTTGCTTGTAAGCTGTAGGAGGTGTTGAGTGCGCACGGTCTGTATAAGTTGTATTGCTAAATCTATCAACCCTTAAAGCAGCAAGCGCAATTAATCTATCCGTTAAGTTAATCACATCAGATGCATAAGCACTATAAGTATTAGATATTCCATTATCTGCATAATTGAAAACCGTAGCTGGGTCTTTAGCATTTGCAGCGTAGAAATTTGCTAGATTATACTCGGTGAAATTATTATAATTGGCACCGTTTCCGTTTTTGTTTGTAAAGTCAAATGTATTAATCGAATAAAATAACTGATCAGAGTTGCGGCGTAAATAATCTAACCCAATAACAACTCTGTTTTTAATTGATCCGATATTAAAAGTTCCATTAAAGTTTTGTTGTACTTCGTAGAAATTAACTTTGCTGTTATCTGTTGATTGATCTGCTCTTGAAAGATTTTCAGCTCCGGGGCCTGCTGCCGGATTTCCTCCGGGAATATTTTTATTCGGAACTAAAAACAAATAAGTTCCGCGGCCATTTGAAAAGCTATAGCTTGATGAAAAATTAGTATGTGACGACCAGTTTTCGTTAAACTTATAATTGGCCTGAGCAAAAAAGTTTGTGCTTTTATATTTTTGCTTCATTGCATCGCCAGTAAACGATTTTTCATAATTAATACCAGCTTGATCTGCTCTGTCAAATCCTAAATCTTTTACAGGAAAATAGAAGAAAACAAAAGGCTTTAAAGTATTTGTTCCACTTGAAATTTCCGCATCAAAATTAAAGTCTAACTTATCCGTTGCTTTGTAAGATAAACTTGGAGCGATAAAAATTCCTCTGTCATATACGTTTTCCTGAAAAGAACCTTTGTAATTATAAGAAGTATTTAAGCGAGCGTAAATTTTATTGTTTTTATCAACAGGAAAATTAAAGTCTGTACTTACTCGGTTAAAATCGTAACTACCTGCAGAGTAGGTTACTTCTCCGCCCAAGCCTTCGTAAGGCTTTTTAGTTACACGGTTAATTAAACCACCGTATGAAGTTAATGTACTACCAAATAATGTAGCGGATGGGCCCTTAATTATTTCAACACTTTCAAGGTTGGCAGCATCATTACGACTGGTTACTAAACCAGCAATCCCGTTTCTTAGTTTTGCCTGTACAATAAAACCCCTTGATGCATAGTAAGCACCACCATCGCCACCGCGAGAAGTAGCTTCCCACATTTTTTGAAGCCCTGTTGCATTTCTTGTTGCATCATCTACAGAAAATACCAACTGATCTGCCAAAGTTTCTTTACCAATTGTGGTATAAACCTGAGGGTTTTCAAGGTTGGTGATCGGCATTTTTGCTACAAAATCACTCTTTTTTGAGGCATATTTATTTGTTTTGCCGCGATTGATGTTTACTTCACTTAACTGATTGGCACTTTGGCTAATAACAAAATCAACAGTAAGGTTTTCTCCCGCAATAACGGTAATCGTTTTTTCTGTAGTTTTTACACCAACTGCCGAAGCCCGTATAGTATAAACACCTGCCTTAACTCTTGAGATTTCGAAAACTCCGTTTTCATTCGTTTCGTTGCCTAGGCCCTTGCCTTTTAAACCAACAGAAATATAGGCTGCAGGTTTACCATCTGATGTGGTTATAGTACCTTTAATGGTTGAAAGTTGCTGAGAAAAAGCAGTTGTACTTATTATGGAGAGGAGAACTGTTAAACTGAGAAGTAAAAATTTACGCATATCGTCTTTTATTTGGATTAATTCTAAACAGCCGCAAAATAACGGCACAAAAACTTAGAATCCAAATTATTTTGACTAATTCTAAATAAGGACGGCGTATTTAACATTTCATTCCGAAAAATGCGTTAAAAACCAAACTAAAAAGGGTTAAAGTACCTGTGTATTGGGAGTTAAAGAGAGCGCTGCTGGTAGCAAGCGAGGGAAATTACTAAGATTGCCTAGTTCTTGTAGTGAATATAAAAAAAATAGGCATTAAAAAAGGATTGCCTTACAAAAAGACAATCCTGGTTTATTTGTGTATGATTTAAATTTATTGAATTTTAAGTACCTGCAACGTAAATGGTCTTTCGGCGTCACTTGCGGGATTAGCTAAACCTCCAAAAATCACATCGTAATGGTAGCCGGCGGCTAAAGTTGTGCCTGCTAGCGTAATTTTTACAGCACCACCGCTTGTTTCTTTGGCATCAAAAGAAATAGAACCGGCATCTACAGCAATAAAACCGCTAATAGCTTTAAAAGCTTTATTGCTAATTAATGG
Organism: Pedobacter nototheniae; assembly: GCF_004335085.1. Lineage (GTDB taxonomy): Bacteria > Bacteroidota > Bacteroidia > Sphingobacteriales > Sphingobacteriaceae > Pedobacter > Pedobacter nototheniae. The sequence goes on from NZ_RQRS01000003.1 coordinate 186,036, forward strand.
AGTAGTTGCGCCAGTTTTTGCTAAATCTAGTGCCGCAGCATCAGGAGATAAATTTATAAAACGGATGTATGCTTTAGTTGCATCCGGTGTGCTTACATCATCGGTCGTTAATAAGCCATCGAGTTGACCAGGTTTATTAATTAAATAAAAAGAAGAGTATTTATTTTGTGCAAGCGTTAAATCTTTACTAAGCAAGCTTTCAGTATTGCTGGCCGTAGTAAACTTTAAAGTGTAAGTTCCAGGTGAGCCTGCTTTATAAACAGATGCGCCAGCAAATGGTAGCGCAACCGAATTTATTTGAGTACCACTCAAATAAACATTATAGGTAGCAGCAGTAGGCGAAGAGTTTACTACCCTTAAATTTGTAACTGGCGTTTCTGTAGTGTCTGTCTTTTTACAAGCAACTATAGAAACTGCCATGGTTAGTAAAAGAAGTAGTTTAGGAGAAGATTTTTTTAATAATGTAAAATTTTTCATAATTCTTTTTTAGGTTTTAATTTGAACTGACCTGTACAGTTAAAACGATTGTTAGGTGGTATTCGCTACAGGCATGCAAATATTGTGTTTAACGGGCATTGCATAGTGTTAAATGATGTTAAGCAGATGTTAATTTTTTATTGTCTTTTTAACGTTTTTAATATCATCTAAAGGATATAGCCACTTTTAGTCAGGAGAATCCAATAAAATTCAGAAGAAATGATAAAAAAATGGGCATAATATTGCGTAACTCGATTTTTATTTAAACCTTTGCACCTCAATAGAGTTAAAGCCGTTTTAATACGCAAGAAATGATTAAACAATTTTTATATAAACTTTCTGTTTTCACAGCGCAAGTCGTTGCTGAGAAGAGTATGTTTATTAATCATTTTCGGTCCGCATTCTATTACCCCTTAAGTCGGCAAAATTTTACGCCGCGTATTTAGTACATCTTACTAATACTATGAGGAATTGATCCTCTCTAAAAACCCAATTAACAAGAATACCTTAATTTTTCGTTAGAAAACGAATGGATATTAATGAATTTATAGTACAGGTTGCAATCTCTGAACATCGTGTGTTTGCAGAAGAAATTGTTACTGAAATGGCAGAATCTGCGAAAGCTCGTGGTACGGGCATTGCTAAGCGTTCTCCAGAATATGTTGCCGGAAAAATGGAAGAAGGCAAAGCGGTAATTGCCTTCCATAAAGATGGTACATGGGCAGGGTTTTGCTATATCGAAACCTGGAGCCACGGTCAGTTTGTAGCCAACTCAGGCCTCATAGTAAGTCCGAAATTTAGAAAAGCTGGTTTGGCCCATGCCATTAAAGAAAAAGTTTTCGAGCTATCTCGATCACTATATCCTAAAGCAAAAATATTTGGTTTAACCACCGGTCTTGCCGTAATGAAAATCAATTCCGATTTAGGGTATGAGCCTGTAACCTACTCTGAATTAACACAGGATGAAGAATTTTGGAAAGGGTGCCAAAGTTGCGTTAACTTCGAAATTTTAAAAATGAAGGAGCGTAAAAACTGCATGTGTACAGCTATGCTTTACGATCCGGCTACCCAAAAGCATGATGCAGCCAAGCGTTTTGCTGAAGAATTAGAAAAGAAACCCAAATTATATGAGCGTTTTATGCGCATTAAACAACGTTTAGTTGTTAAACCGAAACCAAAAACCGGGTTAAAGGCCCTTTTGTTTTTATTTACCTTATTATTTAAATAGCATGAAGAAAAAAGTCGTTTTAGCTTTTAGCGGAGGTTTGGATACCTCATTTTGTTGTATTTACCTTGCACAGGATCGTGGCTTGGAGGTTCACTCTGTAATTGTAAATACTGGTGGTTTTTCTGAAGAAGAGCTTAAGGAAATTGAAAAACGTGCATACGCTTTAGGCGTGGCTTCGCATGCTGTGGTTGATGAAACCGAAGATTATTATAATGAGTGTATTAAATACTTGATTTTTGGTAATGTATTAAAAAATGCTACTTATCCGCTTTCTGTTAGTGCAGAACGTGTAAGCCAGGCAACAGCAATTGCCAATTATGTAAAAAAAATCGGCGCTGATTATGTAGCACACGGTAGCACAGGGGCTGGTAACGATCAGGTTCGTTTCGATATGATTTTTAATATCTTAATTCCTGGTGTCGAAATTATTACCCCAATCAGAGATTTGAAATTATCCCGCGAAGCGGAAATAGAATATTTAAACAATCATGGTGTTGAATATAGTGCGGCAAAAGCTCAATACTCAATAAACAAAGGTTTGTGGGGAACATCTGTAGGTGGAAAAGAAACTCTAACTTCTAACGAAACTTTACCAGAAAGTGCATGGCCAACTCAGGTAACAAAAACTGAAAGCCGTAAAATTGAATTAACTTTCGAAAAAGGCGAATTAGTTGCATTAGATGGTGAAACATTAGCACCAGTTAAAGCGATTCAAAAATTGCAAGCCATTGCTCAAGCTTATGGTATTGGAAGAGATATCCATGTGGGCGATACTATCATTGGTATTAAAGGCCGTGTTGGTTTTGAGGCTGCGGCTCCAATTATTATCATAAAAGCACACCATACTTTAGAAAAACATACATTAACTAAATGGCAGTTAAGCTGGAAAGAGCAATTGTCATCATTCTATGGTAACTGGTTGCACGAAGGTCAATTTCATGATCCAATTATGCGCAATATTGAAAGCTTTTTAGCTGATACTCAGAAAGTAGTAAGCGGTAAAGTATTTGTTGAGTTATTGCCATATCGTTTCCAAATTATTGGCATTGAATCTAATCATGATTTAATGAGTAATAAATTTGGTAGCTACGGTGAAATGAACAACGCCTGGAGTGGAGAAGATGTTAAAGGTTTCTCTAAAATATTTGGTAACCAGGTAATGATTTGGCATAAAGTTAACAACGAGGCGTAGCCTCTGAGTTTAAAGGTATAAGGTTAAAGGCGTAAGGTTAATACGCCCAAACCCTAAGCCTTAAACGCCAAGCCCTATACCTTAATTATGAATAAAATCCTTTCAAAAGAAAATTGTGTAAACCATTATAAATGGGGTAACAATTGCGACGGATGGAACTTTATAAGCAAACCCGAGGCGGCAATTAAGCAAGAGTTAATGCCTGCAAAAAGCGCCGAAAAGTTGCATTTCCATACCTATGCTGAACAGTTTTTCTTTATTTTAAAGGGAGAAGCTACATTTTTAATTGAAGGCGAAACTGTTAATGTTACTGCAAATGCCGGATTGCAAATTAAAGCTGGCAACAAACATAAAATCATGAACGAGAGTGACCATGATTTAGAATTTATTTTATTCTCTTATCCATCTACGCAAAATGACAGAACAGATTGTGAATAGTAAAAAAATTAAAGCAGGGATTATTGGTGGTGCCGGATACACCGGAGGCGAAATGCTTCGTATTTTGGTTAATCACCCAAACGTAGAAATTGCTTTTGTAAATAGCAGTAGTAACGCAGGTAATTTTATATCTGATGTGCATACCGATTTATTTGGTGATACAGATTTAAAATTTACAAGTGAACTACCTCAGGATATTGATGTTTTATTTTTATGTGTTGGGCATGGCGATGCGAAGAAATTTTTGGCAGCGAACCCAATAAATGATAATATTAAAATTATCGATTTATCTCAGGATTTTAGACTTCATGCTAATTCCAGTTTTAACACGCCTGATTCAGACCTTAAAACGAAAGATTTTGTTTATGGTTTGCCCGAACTAAATAGCGAAATTATAAAAAGTGCTAAAAACATAGCTAATCCTGGGTGTTTTGCAACTTGTATTCAGTTGGGTTTATTACCGCTGGCTTCTGCAGGGTTAATTAAAAATGAGGTTCATATTAATGCAACAACGGGATCTACTGGTGCCGGACAAAGCTTGGCACCGACTTCACATTTTAGCTGGAGAAATAATAATCTTTCTGTTTATAAAGCATTTGAGCATCAGCATTTGAATGAAATTAGTGAAAGCCTTGTGCAATTACAACCTTCGTTAGCCGAAGCTTTAAATTTTGTTCCACAACGTGGTGATTTTACCCGTGGTATTTTAGCTGCCATTTACACAGAAAGCGACTTAACTTTAGAGGAAGCACAAAAACTTTATGAAGATTATTATAGTGCTCATCCTTTTACACATGTAAGTCGGAAAAATATAGACTTAAAGCAGGTTGTAAACACCAATAAAGCATTGATTCATATTGAAAAACATGGCGATAAATTATTTATCATCAGCATTATTGATAACCTGTTAAAAGGTGCAAGCGGACAAGCGGTTCAGAATATGAACTTAATGTTTGGCTTGGAAGAAACAGCAGGACTGCGTTTAAAGGCAGCGAATTTTTGATAAGAACAACGCTAAAAGAATAAAGTCCAAAGACCAAAGCAATGATAGCGTGGAACCAGCATAAAGTAAATAGTGATTTAAATATTGCAATAAGCTTTGGTCTTTTTGCTTTTACCCTTAAGGTTAGAAAATGAGAGATTATCAAAAATTAGACGTTTGGAAAAAATCACATCTGATGGTTTTATATATTTACAAAGTTATTTTACCTGCATTTCCACCTCATGAAAAATATGATTTACATAGTCAAGTAAAAAGAGCTGCTTATTCGGTTCCATTAAATATAGTTGAGGGTGCAGGACGGCGTACTGAAAAAGATTTTGCTCATTTTCTTGATAATGCCTTAGGTTCGGTTCAAGAAATGGAATATGCCTGTTTTCTTGCAAAGGATTTAGAATATTTGGAAGAAAGCAAATATTTAGAAATTTATAAAATGGCCGGCGAAGTTAAAGCTATGTTAATTGGCTTAATTAAGCATTTACGACCACAATAACTCATCGATTAAATTCTTAAGAGTTAAGCTTATTGAAATATTACAGGAGCTTTGGTCTTTAGTCTTTAGTCTTTAATCTTAAAAAAAATGAATTTATTCGACGTTTACCCACTTAACGATATAGAAATTACAAAAGCATCAGGCAGCAATGTTTGGGATGCTAATGATCAAAAATATTTAGATTTATACGGCGGTCACGCTGTAATTTCTATTGGGCATACACACCCAAACTATGTAAAACGTTTAACAGACCAACTGGGAAAGGTTGGGTTTTACTCTAACTCAGTTAAAATTCCATTACAGGTTCAACTGGCAGAGAAATTAGGACAAGTATCTGGTAAGAAAGACTTCCAATTATTTTTATGTAATTCTGGCGCTGAGGCAAATGAAAATGCACTAAAACTTGCCTCATTTTATAATGGCAGAAAAAAGGTAATTGCTTTTACAGGTGCTTTTCATGGTCGTACATCTTTAGCGGTAGCCGTAACCGACAATCCCAAAATTGTGGCACCAATTAATCAAACTGAAAATGTAATATTCTTGCCTCATAACAATGAAGTAGCCCTAGAAGAAACCTTTAAAGCACAAGGAAATGAAATTTGTGCCGTAATTATAGAAGGCATTCAAGGTGTTGGAGGAATTAAAGAGGCTTCAAAAAGTTTCCTTCAAAAAATTCGTTCGCTTTGCGATGAGTATAATGCCGTATACATTGCAGATAGCGTTCAATGCGGTTATGGCCGTACAGGGTTGTTCTATTCGCATGATTATGCAGGTGTAGAAGCCGATGTTTATACTATGGCAAAAGGAATGGGAAATGGTTTTCCGGTTGCCGGAATTTCAATTGCACCTAAATTTAAACCTTGGCATGGCGAATTAGGCACAACTTTTGGCGGTAACCACTTGGCTTGCGCAGCAGCTTTAGCCGTGTTAGAAGTTATGGAGCAAGATAGCCTAATGAAGAATGCGGAAGAAGTTGGCAATTACTTAATTACCCAATTAAAGAAATTTGAACAAGTAGTTGAAGTTCGTGGCCGTGGCTTAATGATTGGTATTGAATTACCTGCAGAACTTGCCCATGTTAAAAAAGAGCTTTTATTTACACACCATATTTTTACTGGCGAAGCAAAACCAAACGTTATACGCTTGTTGCCAGCTTTGAACTTAACTAAAGAGCATGCTGATGAATTTTTAGCAGCTTTTGGAAAGCTAGTGAAGTAGCTAAAAACACGACAAAATGAACAAATGAAGTTAGGGCATTGCTAATTTTATTTTTTAAAATTTTTAAGAGCAGGTAAAGGGGATCTTAAACCCTAAACCTTAAACCTTATACCTTAATATGAAACTTTTCACTTCCGTACACGATGTACCAAGCATCAAACAATTTGTAAAAGATGCGCTTGAATTAAAGGCGAATCCATACGCACACCAAAGTTTAGGTAAAAATAAAACTTTAGGATTGGTATTTATGAATCCAAGCTTACGTACCCGTTTAAGTACCCAAAAAGCAGCTTTAAACTTAGGCATGAATGTGATGGTGATGAACATGGATAAAGAGGGCTGGGCTTTAGAAACTCAGGATGGCGTGGTGATGAATGGCTCAACTGTAGAGCACATTCGTGAGGCTGCTGCTGTTATGGGGCAATATTGCGATATTTTGGGACTACGTTCTTTTCCAAAATTAAATAACCGTGAGGAAGATTATAGCGAAGATTTCTTTAATAAATTTGTAAAGTATTGCGCCGTCCCAGTGGTGAGTTTAGAAAGTGCTACACGCCACCCTTTACAAAGTTTTGCAGATATTATTACCATTCATGAAACATGGACAAAAAAACCAGATGGCTCAAAGCCTAAAGTAGTTTTGGCATGGGCACCTCATGTAAAAGCATTACCGCAAGCGGTACCAAACTCTTTTGCAGAGTGGATGTGTAAAGCGCAAGAAGAAGGAATGATCGATTTTACCATTGCCCAGCCTGAAGGTTATGAACTTGCGGAAGATTTTACGCCGGGTGCCAAAATTGAATATAATTTAGAAGAGGCTTTGGCAGATGCAGATTACGTTTACGTAAAAAACTGGAGCAGTTATAAAGAATATGGTAAAGTTTTAACCTATCCAGATGGATGGATGATGAACAACGAAAAGTTAAAACTGACCAACGATGCTAAAATAATGCATTGTTTACCTGTTCGCCGCGATCTAGAACTATCTTCAGAAATTTTGGATGGACCAAATTCTTTGGTTATTCATGAAGCAGGAAATCGTTTATGGGCAGCACAAGCCGTTATTAAAGCAATGCTAGAAGAATTGAAATAGGATTTGTTGTTTACGGAATTTGTTAAAAATCTGTAGACAACAGAGTTTGTTTATAATTCTTGAATACAATGATGTTTGTTTACAGAATTTTATGTAAAACCGTAATCAAATATCCTTGTTAACGATTTCTGTAATCAAATGTTTTTGTTTTCGATAAAATTCATTTTATTGTTCGCAAGTTTTTTTGCTGACTTAAAAATGACTATTTTTGTAATCTAATAAAAGAAATGGATTATAATTTAAACAATGCAGTTCATTATCATTATGATCAATTTCCACCTAAGGAGATAGATTATGCTTCACTTATTCAAGAGCTTTTGAAAGCTACGGAAGCATTAGCTAGGTTTGATCAAATGCTAAAAAACCTTCATAATACAGAAATCTTACTGGCTCCTTTACGTAATCAGGAAGCAGTAATATCGTCACGTATTGAAGGTACTATTAGTACAATGGATGAGATATTACAGTATGAAGCGGATAATGATGGTACAGATAATGTTGGTGTAAGATCAGATGTGATAGAAACTATACTTTACCAACGCTCATTAAAAAACGCACAAAATGCATTGGAAGATGGTTATGGCTTTTCTCTTCATTTTATCAAGCAAATGCATCAGCAATTACTTTCTTTAGGTAGAGGTGCAAGTAAATCTCCAGGTGAGTTTAAAAAAGAACAAAATTATTTAGCCGATAGGTTAAAAAAAGAAATACAGTTTGTACCAATTAGTCCTGAAAAATTACAAGAAGGCTTAGATGGACTTTTCAATTTTATAGAGAAAAGTGATTTGCCTCCATTAATAAGGACAGCGATTATGCACTTAGAATTTGAAGCATTGCACCCATTTAAAGATGGAAATGGCAGGATTGGACGGATGCTAATCACTTTGCTGTTATGGAAAATGGGCATTATATCTCAACCACATTTTTATATTAGTGGTTATTTTGAAGAACATAAGGATGAATATATAGAAATGATGAGAGAAGTTTCTAAAACAGGAAACTGGAATCGGTGGATTAAGTTTTTTTTAATTGCAGTAAATGAACAAGCAATTAATAACTTACAAGTTGCAGAGCAGATCAAAAACCTATATGAAGATACAAAAAATGAATTTTCTATTATTTTGTCTTCCAAATGGAATATGGAAATTATAGATTTTATATTCACTCATCCAGTTTTTAGAAATAATAGGTTTGTAAGTAGTACGGGGATTCCAAATGCAACCGCCGTAACCATAATTAAAAAATTGATTGAACACGGATATTTAATGGTAAAACAAGAATCAGCTGGAAGAAGAGCGGCCTTATATTCGTTCGAACCTCTAATGAAACTAGTAAGAGTTTAAAAATATGGATCAACTTACTATAATAAAAATCGGCGGCAACGTAATTGATAATTCTGAAAAACTTCATCATTTCCTGTTGGATTTTACAGCATTGCCAGGAAAAAAGATTTTAGTTCACGGTGGCGGTAAAATTGCAACAGAACTTGGCGAAAGCTTGGGTATTGAAGCTAAAATGATTGATGGCAGAAGAATTACCGATATAGAAACCCTGCGTGTTGTAACTATGGTTTATGCAGGTTTGATTAATAAAAATATGGTCGCACAGCTTCAGGCAAAAGGCAGTAATGCTATTGGACTTAGCGGTGCTGATGGAAATGTGATTAAGGCAAAAAAACGACCAGTTGTAACTAAAACCTACGGAAAAGAAGGTGAAGCACAGGCTGGTGTAGCTATAGATTATGGTTTTGTTGGAGATTTAGATGAAGATTCTGTATCCACTACCACTTTAGATAGTTTGTTGAAAGCCAATTTAGTTCCGGTTTTATGTGCCATTACACACGATGGTGATGGGCAACTTTTTAATACCAATGCAGATACAATTGCTTCTGCTTTAGCCGTTGCAATGTCTTCGTTATACGAAACCCGATTGGTATATTGCTTTGAAAAGAAAGGCGTTTTAAAGGATGTTAACAACGATGAAACGGTTGTTAGAGAAATTAAAGCAAATGAGTTTGAAGGTTTGCAAGCAGATGGAACAGTTGCAGGTGGAATGATTCCTAAATTACACAATGCCTTTGAGGCGATTAATAAAGGTGTTTCTGCCGTTTATATCGGTAAGGCTGATGAGCTTGCAGAACTTGCTAATGGTACCTTTGGCACTAAAATGCTGAAATAAGGTAGAAAGGTTTAGTGCAAAGGTTATAAAAAGGAACCGATTCACAACAGAACCTTGCCATGTAAACCTGATAGGAGCGAACACGGAGTGCAACGAAGTAAAGCATATAGCAGGACTAAATTTTAATAGTTGTGTGATACATTGCTTTTCAAAATATAATGAACCACGTAATGCCCAGGCATTTTATAATAACCCAAACAATGAAAAAAATAGCCATTATCGGAAGCGGAAATATCGGTTTATCATTAGCCAAAGGATTAGTAAAAGCTGATTTCGCCAAAGCAGAAAATATTACCCTTACCCGTAGAAATATCGATCATTTAAAATCTTTTTCCGAAGCTGGCTATCAGGTAAGCAACAATAATAAACAAGCTGTTACCGATGCAGATATTGTTATTTTAGCTGTTTTGCCACAACAATTAAATACAGTTCTTGATGAAATACAAACATCAGTCGTGCCAGCTAAACACCTGATTATTTCTGTTATTTCTGGCGTTAGTTGTCTGGCCGTTCGTGAAAAGTTAGGTAATGATGTTGAGGTAATCAGGGCAATGCCAAATACTGCAATTGCCATTGGTCAATCCATGACGTGTATTGCAAGTGATAACGCTTCTGCGCAAAATATAGAAAACGTAACTTTGATGTTTGAAACAGTAGGGTCTGTTGTTAAAATCAATGAAGATTTAATGACTTCTGCAACTGCATTATGTGCTTGTGGAATCGCATTCTTTTTAAGGGCAATTAGAGCAGCATCACAAGGTGGAGTAGAAATTGGTTTCCATGCAGATGAAGCCCTTAAAATGGCTGTGCAAACCGCAAAAGGAGCAGCAGATTTACTTTTATTACATGGAACACATCCCGAATCAGAAATAGATAAGGTAACTTCGCCAAAGGGATGTACCATTGCCGGCTTAAATGAAATGGAACACAATGGCTTTAGCTCATCGCTAATAAAAGGCATTAAACTTTCGGCATTAAAAGCTGGAAATTTATATACAAACGATTAGGTAAATGGTTAAGGTAAAATAGATGGTGTGCCTAACCGATAGTTAATAAGTATAAAGGTTAAGATTTTTGCTTCCGATACTTAGTACTAAACTTGCTACTACAATTATGATTGAAAATATACAAAAAGAAAGTCTTGATCTGTTACGTCAGTTAATAAGAATCCAGTCTTTTAGTAAAGAAGAAGATAGAACGGCAAATTTAATTGCTCAGTTTTTAGAAGAACGGGGTGTCAAAATTCACCGCAAAATGAATAATGTTTGGGCATATAACCAACATTTTGATCCTGCCAAACCAACGGTTCTTTTAAACTCTCACCACGATACTGTTAAACCAAATTCTGGTTATACACGCGATCCTTATGATGCTGCAATTGAAGGCGATAAGTTATTTGGTTTAGGGAGTAATGATGCTGGTGGTTGCCTGGTTTCTCTAATTGGCACTTTTCTTTATTTCTATTCTAAAGAGAATTTAAAATACAACATCTGCCTTGCTGCAACAGCAGAAGAAGAAATATCTGGAAACAACGGACTTGAATTGGTTTTACCAGATTTAGGAACTTTGGAGTTCGGAATTGTTGGCGAACCAACAGAAATGAATCTGGCAATTGCTGAACGTGGCCTTTTGGTGATAGATTGTGTTTCGCACGGTAAAGCAGGTCATGCAGCACGTGAAGAGGGTGAAAATGCTATTTATAAAGCATTAAAAGATATTGAGTGGTTTAGAAACTATCAGTTTCCAAAAGTATCTGAGGTTTTTGGTCCGTTAAAAATGACGGTTACAATCATTAACGCAGGTTCTCAACATAACGTAGTTCCAGCGAATTGCACTTTCACGGTTGATGTTCGGGTAACAGATGCCTATACAAACGAGGAGGTTTTGGAAATTATCCGGGCAAATGTAGATTGTGATGTAACGCCACGATCTATCCGCTTAAAACCATCATCAATTGATAAAGATCATCCGGTAGTAAAAGCTGGTGTTGCACTTGGAAAAACAACTTATGGTTCGCCAACAACATCAGATCAAGCCTTATTAGATATTCCATCAGTAAAATGTGGCCCTGGTTTTTCTGGTCGCTCCCATATGGCTGATGAATTTTTATACGTTAGAGAAGTTGCTGAGGGTGTAGAAGGATATGTAAATATGCTAAAACCAGTTATTGAATAAATATTTGTGAATATCCCTTTAAAGGTTAAAAGAATAGGAAGTATTTTTGCAGGACTATTTTTAAGTCTTTGTTGCTTTTTTGGAAGCTATTTATCTTTAAACGATGCAAAACTTCGCTATTCTAAAGTTATAACAGGTAAAATTTTAGAAAAAGGTATAAAACAGAATCCTTTAAATGTTAGAGGCGGTATAAAAATTGCTAAAAAGGCCTTTTATATAAAGATCGAGGGATTTGAAAAAACACTAAAATTGTATCGAATGGATCAAACTTATCAAAGATTTGATGAGGAATTAAATTTAAACGATACCGTTAAAGTTTATTATAATGAAATCAATCCGGCGAATATTGAGGTTGATATAATCCAGATAGAGCACGGAAATCAGATAATTATAAGCAGAAAAGATTTCTCCAAAAAGAGTATGAGAGGCGCATATATTGCGCTTTTAGGAGGCTTTGTTCTAATTGTAGTTACCTTTTTTGAGGATAAAAAATATAGACGAAAAATTAAACAGATAAATATTAATAAATGAAAATCTGGCAAAAAAATATAGATGTAAATAAGTTCGTAGAAAGTTTTACCGTAGGTAAAGACCGCGAACTGGATTTACAAATGGCAAAGTTTGATGTACTAGGCTCTTTGGCTCATACCGAAATGCTCGAAACCATTAATCTGCTTACTGCCGATGAATTAAAAACCGTGCAAAAAGAGCTTAAAAATATTTATGCTGAAATTGAAGCTGGAAATTTTACCATCGATAACAGTGTAGAAGATGTACATTCGCAGGTAGAATGGTTGCTAACACAGCGCATTGGCGAAGCAGGGAAGAAAATACATAGCGGTCGTTCTCGTAATGATCAGGTGCTGGTCGATTTAAAACTGTTTTTCAGAGCGTGTATTGAAGATATGGTTGGACAAACCTCAACCTTATTTAATGAGCTTATTAAACTGAGCAATACGCATAAAGATAAGTTATTACCTGGCTACACGCACTTGCAAATTGCTATGCCTTCATCATTTGGATTATGGTTTGGTGCTTACGCCGAAAGCCTTGCCGATGATATGGAAATGATGCTTGCAGCATGGAAAATTACCAATAAAAACCCATTAGGATCTGCGGCTGGCTATGGCTCTTCTTTCCCATTAAATAGAACCATGACAACCGAATTGCTTGGTTTTGAAAGCTTAAATTACAATGTAGTTTATGCGCAGATGGGCCGTGGTAAAACAGAAAGAATCTTGGCGCAAGCAATGTCATCTGTTGCTGCAACTTTAGCTAAAATGGCTATGGATGTATGCCTTTTCATCAATCAGAATTTTGGCTTTATCAGTTTTCCTGCAGAGCTAACAACTGGGAGCAGCATTATGCCACACAAAAAAAATCCTGATGTTTTTGAATTAATCCGCTCACGTTGTAATAAAATTCAGGCCTTGCCAAATGAAATTGCAATGATGATTACCAACTTGCCTTCAGGTTACCACAGAGATTTACAATTGTTAAAGGAAAATCTTTTTCCTGCAATTACTTCTTTAAACGAGTGTTTGGAAATTGCAACCTTCATGTTCCAAAACATCACAATAAAAGATGATATTTTGAAGGATAAAAAATACGACTATTTATTTAGTGTTGAGGTGGTTAATGAGCTTGCCTTGCAAGGTGTTCCTTTCAGAGAAGCATATAAAATAGTTGGCGAACAAATAGAAAATGGTACTTTTGCGCCATCGAGCCAAATACATCATACTCACGAAGGAAGCATAGGCAACCTTTGTAACGAACAAATTAATGCAGCAATGCAAGAAGTTTTGTCTCAATTTGGTTTCGAAAAGGTTAATAAAGCAATAGAAAATTTAATAGCATAATATGAAAGTTTCAGCATTAGCCGGTTCTTTAATCGGTTCAGAAATTATAAAAATTGGTAACGAGGTAAACGAAATGAAACGCAAGGGCGCTTCTATCGCTAACCTAACTATTGGAGATTTTGATGCCAATATTTATCCAATTCCAACTGAATTAAAAGCAGGCATTGTAGAAGCCTATAATCAAAATCAAACCAATTATCCACCTGCAGATGGTGTTTTGGTATTAAGAGAAACTGTTTCCGAATTATTGAAAGATAGATTTGGATTAGAATATAATACAAACAGTATTTTAGTTTCAGGTGGTTCTCGTCCATTAATTTATGCTACCTATTTAGCGTTAATCGATCCAGGCGATACAGTGGTTTTTCCTGCACCATCGTGGAATAATAACCACTATTGCCACTTAACTTCGGCAAAAGCCATTGCTGTAGAAACTGATCCCGCACATAACTTTATGCCAACAGCAGCTCAGTTGAAACCACACTTAAAAGGTGCAACTTTATTGGCTTTATGTTCGCCATTAAACCCTACCGGAACCATGTTCGATGCAGATTCTTTAGCAGAAATCTGTGATGTGGTTTTGGAAGAAAATGCTACCCGCGGTACAGATGAGAAACCATTGTACTTAATGTACGATCAAATTTATTCGCTTTTAACTTTTGGTAAAGAACACGTAAATCCAGTTTCTTTACGCCCTGCTATGAGAGAATTTACTGTTTTTGTTGATGGTAGTTCGAAATGCTTAGCGGCAACAGGCGTACGTGTTGGCTGGGGCTTTGGTCCAGAAGATATTGTGAATAGAATGAAAGCCTTGGTTGGGCACATGGGCGCTTGGGCACCAAAAGCAGAGCAAGTAGCAATGTCTAACTATTTTAATGATAAAACACAGGTTGATACTTTCCTAACTAGTTTTAAAGGACAGATTCAAGATAGTTTAAATGCACTTTATAACGGATTTAATGATTTAAAAGCCGAAGGTTTTAATGTTGATGCCGTTGAACCGATGGGTGCAATTTATTTAACAATTAAAATAGATTACATTGGTAAAACAACTGACGATGGTAAAGTGTTAAAAGATAGTGCGGATGTAAATTTCTATCTTATTAAAGAAGCAGGAGCAGCCTTAGTTCCGTTCTCTGCTTTTGGAAATGAGGACAGCATGCCTTGGTTCAGGGCATCAGTTGGTGCTTGTACCTTACAGGATATTAAAGATATGATGCCGAGAATAAAAACGGCACTAAGCAAACTAAAATAACTTTGTAGATAGAATTGTAGGGAAAGGAAAACAATTATAGCAAGTTAAAATAACATTTTATGGCACAAACGTACTCTCCATCAGGTGTAGCATCTGCATCTGGTGTGCTAAAAACTGTCCTTTTTGGTATTCTGGCTTCATTAGTTTTACCCGCAATTTATATTATTGCAAATCGCTTAATTCCTAATATTTGGTTTGCAGCAATAAGTGCTGGAATGTTAGGCTTGGGCCTTGGTTTTTTTATAGATTTAGGTGTTAAAATAGGTAAAATTAGAAGTGTAAAAGTTGCCGTTTCTGTCGCTATTTTTTGCGGGTTACTAGCTTTTTACTTTCAGTGGGTTCTTTTTGATGAGTTGATGTATAGTGAGAAAGGTTTTACCTTCAATCTAAGTGCTGATGACCTTAAAATTTTAGCCAAAGATATTTTTTACTTATTTACACATCCCAATATTTTATTTAAGGAAATTGCAGGTTTAAATAAAGTAGGAACCTTTAGGATAGAGGGAAGCTCTAATGTATCAGGGTTAATGCTTTGGGGCATCTGGTTTGGCGAGTTTGTGATTATTATGCTCAGTATTTTACTCGCCGTTCTTAATGGTCAAGTATCTCAACCTTTTTCTGAGTTGAATGATACCTGGATGAAGAAAAGAAAACAAATTGCTGTTATTCCATATGTAAGCAACAAAAATGAATTTGTAAGCGAACTGGAAAAACGTAATTACGACGTTTTAAAGGATAATAATACAGAACTGGATTATAATAATTTTGCTGAAGTAGTCATTTCAGAATCTGATGGTGATCCATTAAAGTTTGTTACTGTTTTAAATACCAGTCTAATTAAAGTGAAGTGGAGTAAAGATAAAGTGAAAAAGGAGTTTGTAGTTAAGCATTTTCCAATATCTGATAACAATTTGTAATCAAAAAAAATATACTAAAAGAGCCTGCTTATCAAATAAGCAGGCTCTTTTGCATTAATTATCTTGCGTTGTAGGTCATATAGATGCGCTTAACATTTTCATGTTCTTTGCGCCCTTGTTTAATGGCTTTTTGTCGCTGCTTTTCGCTAGTCATTTTGTAGTGCTGAAATTTATTCTTAAAAATATTCAGATGAGCAATTTTGCCAATATTAGTTTTTTCGAGACCAAGTAGCCTACAAGAATAATCACCCAACAAGAAATGATTATAGTATAAATGCAGTTCGTGCATTATACTGCGACCGATTTTGAACGGAGGATAAGCAGCGTGTATTGGTTCTTCTTGTAATGCCTGCGCCAACAATATGGTATCTGCATCACCTTCAGATTGAGTCATGGTCCAATAATATAATGCCTCAATTGCTTCAATTTCATTATTAGGCAATAAATGTTCAGGGATTCCTAATAAATATCCTATATATTTCCAGAGGTGGAAAGTGCCTTCTAACTCTTTCTCATTTGCTACAATTCCTATTTTTTTAAGTCCAACCATATAAACTAAAGAGAAGCCAAGGTTTGTTGCAAGCATATCCCATATATTTAAAGGAATTCCCCACTTATCAGTTTCCCAATCGGTAGATTTTAAAATATTTATTCGAGAGAAAGAATGAATAAATCGCGTTTTCATAATGGCTTTAAAACCAGCTTTGTTTGCCGATAACGAATTGTTTTCAGTAACATCAACCCAAAAAACAGTTGTTTCTGTTAAGCGCTTTGCAGCACCCTTTTTTAGTGCACCTGTATAAATTAAAGGTTTATTAATAGCTGCAGATTCATAACCACCCATCAAACAATAATTACGAAGAACAATTAAGCCTGAGATGCCAGAACGCTGACTGAAATCAAGCCCATATTGTAATAAATCCTGATCTAGCCAATCTGGGCCAACATTAATCTGGTCAAAAAAGGTATCTAATAGCTTTTTTGAATTAGGATCAATGCTGTCTTTATTTTTCAGGTAATCATCAACAGTTTTTTGAGCCTTAACAAAACCAATTTTTTGGTGTAATTCATTTACCAATTCATCGCCTTGCTTATCAAAATCAAATAGATATGGCACAAAAGATTCTGCCTTTTTAAGGTCTAATGGATGCGGAAGTTTATTTAGTAATTCCAAACCAGCACCTTTAGTCCAATAATAATCAAATGAGGTTGTATTTATTTTGTATCGGCTAGGTTTTCTCATGTTATCAATTGCCCAAATTTCATTCCAATAAGGCATTAAATTATCATTGTTTTACCATTAAAAGTGGCTTACAAATATTATCTGATATAAAAAGCCCTACAAGCAGGGCTTATAGGGCTTAAAATTAATCTTCTAGATTTTTATCATCTGCCATTTTTACCATTTTAGGTTAAAATTTGCAATAACATTAACCTTTAAAGGTTACAAACTATTATTTAAACTCGCTTGTTTTGTAGAAATCAATATCTGGGTAATCTTGTTTTGTTAAGTTAATCATATAGTCGTTATCAGCTAAATACACTGGATTTGCTTCTTTATCAACTCCAATGTGCTGTTGTTTACGTTTAACAAATTCATCAAGTTTCTTCTTGTCGGTAGAGTTTACCCAACTTGAGCGGCTATAACTTAATGTACGGAAGCGACATTTTGCACCGTACTCATGTTCTAATCTAAAATTAATTACTTCGAACTGTAATTCGCCCACTGCACCAATAACTTTACGATTACCAGGTTGCATTACAAATAGCTGTGCTACACCTTCATCTGTTAATTGCTCTATACCTTTTTCTAATTGCTTTGTACGTAGCGGATCCATATTTTCTACCTCTTTAAAAATAGATGGTGAGAAACTTGGGATCCCTTTAAATTGTAGTTTTTCACCTTCTGTTAAGGTGTCGCCAATTTTAAAGTTGCCACTATCATATAAACCAACAACATCACCTGGCCAGGCTTCTTCCACTATACTTTTTTCATTAGCCATGAAATCCATCGGGTTAGAAAACTTTAATTTCTTATCCTGACGGGTGTGGTAATAAAATTTATTACGCTCAAATTTGCCCGAGCAAATCCTTAAAAAAGCTATTCTATCGCGGTGTTTAGGATCTAGGTTGGCGTGAATTTTAAATACAAAACCACTAAAATTTTTCTCATCAACCAATACATCACGTTCTTCCGCTTCGCGGTGGCGCGGACTAGGTGCTATCTCAATAAAAGTATCTAAAAGTTCTTTAATCCCAAAGTTATTAATAGCACTACCAAAAAATACCGGCGCTAATAAACCTTCGGTATAAAGAGATTTATCAACAGTGCCATAAATACCTTCAACAAGTTCTACATCATCTTTAAGGTTGTTAATTTCATTTTCCTTTAAATAATCCAATAGCGATGGATCATTTAAATCGTTTGCGGCAACAACAGAATCTGTTACCTTGGTTTTATCAGAATTAAAAAGATTTAAGTGCTTATTATAAATACTGTAAACTCCTTTAAAGGTATGTCCTTGCCCAATTGGCCATGAAAGTGGACAAAGGCTAATGTTTAATTTTTCTTCAATCTCATCCAATAAATCAAATGCTTCCTTACCCTCACGGTCCATTTTATTAATGAAGATAATTACCGGTGTATTACGCATACGGCAAACTGACATTAATTTTTCAGTTTGTTCCTCAACCCCCTTAACACAATCTACCACCAAAATAACGCTATCTACAGCGGATAAAGTTCTGTAGGTATCTTCAGCGAAATCTTTGTGGCCGGGTGTATCCAGGATATTGATGCGTTTACCGCTATATTCAAAACCCATTACCGAAGTAGCAACAGAAATTCCACGTTGCTTTTCAATCTCCATAAAATCTGAAGTATTGCTTTGATTGGCTTTATTTCTTTTTACAGCCCCAGCCGTATTAATCGCACCACCAAAAAGCAGAAACTTTTCTGTTAATGTAGTTTTACCTGCATCGGGGTGACTAATAATGGCAAAGGTTTTACGTTTTTCTATTTCAGGGTTAAGCATAATAAAAAGGAAATTATAAGATAGGAGGAAGCTTTAAAGAAATCTTGCAGAAAAAAGAAGTTTCGACTTGTGCTTCATGAGGTTGCAAAGATAGTAAAAATTAAATTATAGAATTAAAGGATGATTGAATTAGAGAAGGAATTGAATGATGAAACTAGAGCGTAACGCCAATGCCACATTCACTCATTCAAAACTTATACATTCAAAATTAAAAAAATCCATCCGGCTAAAATTTCTATTTTTGTATTTAATTGGTTATTTTTATTTGCCTTCCCGCATTTACCATCCACTAATTTAAAGCCTGATGCCCGATTTAGAAGAGTCGATCTTGCCTGCAGAAATTGCGGCTAAATTTGTTAATTATACATCCAAGCATGTTTTTTTAACCGGAAAAGCCGGTACAGGGAAAACTACTTTTTTGCGTAAGCTAATTCAGGCAACGCACAAAAAAGTATTAATTGCTGCGCCAACAGGCATTGCGGCTATTAATGCTGCGGGAGTTACTATTCATTCTCTTTTTCAATTGCCTTTTGGTGCCTTTTTCCCTGATGCTGCAAGTCAAATTATAAATGAAAATATCAGTTTTAACTTTAACACACCTCGTACAATAGTAAAACACCTTAACATGCAAGGTAATAAACGCCGCATGTTACAGGAGCTAGAATTGTTGGTTATTGATGAAGTAAGCATGTTGCGAGCAGATATGCTCGATGCTATCGATTTTTCTCTACGTTATATCAGAAGAAATAGAAATGTACCTTTTGGTGGCGTTCAGCTTTTATTTATTGGCGATTTACATCAGCTGCCTCCGGTAGTTAAAAATGATGAATGGCGAGTAATGGCTCATTTTTATAAAAGTATTTACTTTTTTGATGCACTTGCCTTAAAGGATAATCCACCTATTTATATTGAGTTGGATAAAATTTATCGTCAAAATGACGACGTTTTTATAGGCTTGTTAAATAACTTAAGGAACAATAAGATTACTGTAGAGGATACTGCATTGCTTAAATCGCATTTCAGGCAAGATTTTAAACCTGCGGCTGATGAAAACTATATTACACTTACCACTCACAATAATAAAGCTGATAGTATTAACCGCGAACGCTTAACTCAACTGGAAACAAAATCTTATTTTTTTTATGCCAAAATTCAAGGTGATTTTAATGAATAT
The DNA here is from genome assembly GCF_004335085.1 of Pedobacter nototheniae. Taxonomy (GTDB): domain Bacteria; phylum Bacteroidota; class Bacteroidia; order Sphingobacteriales; family Sphingobacteriaceae; genus Pedobacter; species Pedobacter nototheniae. The sequence continues at coordinate 205,768 of NZ_RQRS01000003.1, forward strand.
GCTTATCCAAATGATAAAAGCTTGGAGCTTAAAGTTGGTGCTCAGGTGATGTTTATTAAAAATGATATGGGCATCGAAAAGCGCTATTACAATGGCAAAATAGGGGTTGTGCATAACATTGGCAAAGATTTAATTGAAATTGAACTCCCAGAAGATAAAATTGTTATCGCCATTTCTCCATACACATGGGAAAACGTAAAATATAAACTTAATGAGGTAACTAATGAAATAGAAGAAAATGTTGCAGGTTCTTTTATTCAATATCCTATAAAACTAGCTTGGGCAATTACAGTACATAAAAGCCAGGGTTTAACGTTTGATAAAGCTATTATTGATGTTGGCGATGCTTTTGCACCCGGACAAGCTTATGTGGCGCTCTCTCGATTAAGATCTTTAAAGGGGCTTATTTTAACTTCGCATTTGCGTGATGGTGGTTTGCAACAGGATCAAAATATTCATTACTTTTCTAAAAGTAAACAACCGGCTGATGTTTTAAACGATCAAATTAGTGCAGAAAGTTATAGTTTCATTAAAAGCTATTTATTAACGGCCTTCGATTTAAATATCATTCGTTATTACATTAAGGAACATGTGCAAACTTTTGATAAAAGTGAGGGTAAATCTACAAAACAGAAGCATGATGATTGGACAACTGCTTTATATGTAGATTTTCAAAAGATTACAGCAACAGCCGATACATTTATCAATCAATTAAAAGCCATGCTTGCCCAGCAAACGGAGCATACTTTGTTTAATGTTTCTAAAAGGGTAGATGCTGCACTTAAATATTTTAATCCTTTAGTAAAGGGCATTTCCGATCGGTTTTTACATCATATAGAAAGTGTAAAAGAAGAAAAGCAGGTTAAAACTTATTTAACTGAATTGCTGGAACTGGAGATTTTGGTTTATGAGCAGCTAAAGAAAATGCACAAAAGTAAGGCCTTGTTAAAGGCAATTATTGATGGCAAAGAATTTAGTAAGGCAGATACCGATGCTTTGTTAAATAGTGTTGAAAGAAACCAGCAGTTGCAAAAGGCTGTACAACTAAAGGGAGCGGTGCTTAAGGTAAAAACGCCTGTTGAAAAGAAAAAGAAGGATCCGAAGCCTGATACAAAGTTGGTGACTTTTGAAATGTATAATCAAGGAAAAACTTTGCAAGAAATTGCGAAGGAACGTGGCTTATCTTTAACCACAATTGAAGGGCATTTGGCATATTATGTATCAACCAAGCAACTTGATGTGAGGTCTTTTGTGAGATCAAATAAACTTAAAAATATTATTGCCGCGATAGAAAACCTGGAAACTAAATCGCTAAAGGTGGTTAAGGATTTTCTTGGAAACGATTATACTTTTGGAGAAATTAAAATGGCGCTTGCTTCTTTATTCCCAAGTGAAGATTAGTTTTTGCACTATTTAAGATATATAAGAAGGTAGACAAGAGATGTGAATTAGGTTTTGAACCATTTAAGACATATAAGGATATTTAAGAAGGTAGAGAAGAGATGTGAATTAGGTTTTGAGCCATTTAAGACATAGAAGGACATTTAAGAAGGTAAAGAAAAGATGTGGATTAGGTTTTGACCAATTGCATATAAAGACATTTAAATAAATAGAGGGAAATATATGGATAGGGTAACTTTAAAGAATTTAGTTTATAAAGTAAACGGAGCTGCAATTGAAGTACATAAATCTTTAGGGCCTGGACTGCTAGAAAGTGTTTATCACAAATGTTTAAAGCATGAACTTACCATTCGTGAAGTCGGCTTTAAATCAGAAATGTTAGTGCCTGTTTATTATAAGGATCTTTTAATCGAAACCGAACTCTATTGTGATCTGTTTATTGAAGGTTATTTGGTAGTTGAACTAAAAGCCATAGAAAAAGTCTTACCTATTCACGAAGCACAGCTATTAACTTATATGAAATTGCTAAGTGCGCCAATGGGTTTAATGATAAATTTTAATTGCTTAAATATATTTGAAGCTGGACAAAGAACTTATGTAAATGAATTCTACAGGTATTTACATTAAAACTTATAAAAACTGCCATTTCTAAATGTTCTTATATATCTTATGTGGTAAAAGTTTTAAAATATTTATCTTAGCCCTGTGGAGAAAGTTAATGTTTTAGCGCAATATATGCCTGCTGAGGCAGCACCGCTAATTGCTAAGTGGATAGATTATTTTCAATGCGAATTTAAAATAGCCAAAACCCGTTCTACTAAACTTGGCGATTACCGCCATCCTTATCGTAATAAAGGACACAGGATTTCTGTAAATTTTAATCTGAATCATTATTCTTTTCTGGTTACCACAGTACACGAATTTGCACATTTATTAACGTGGAATGATTTTAAAAATAAGGTGAAACCACATGGAACCGAATGGAAAAATAACTTTAAACGAATGATGGTTCCATTCTTTGATATGAAGATTTTCCCAGAAGATGTACACAAGGCGATCAACAATTACATGTCTAATCCGGCAGCTTCCAGTTGCTCTGATTTGCATTTATCAAGGGCTTTAAAGAAATATGATTCGGCACAAACCGATACCTTACATTTAGAGCAATTGCCCCTGCACGCTAATTTTAAAATTAAAGATGGAAGACGTTTTATCAAAGGTGATAGAATTAGAAAACGCTATCGTTGTGTTTGCTTGGATGATAAGCGAATCTATCTTTTTAATCCTTTGGCCGAAGTTTTTTTAATAGAATAAAATAAAATGCTACCTGGCGAGGTAGATTTAGATCCCTTACTTTACAACCCATAGTTAGTTTCATAAGTTTTTAGGTTCGGAATATTAAGCTGCCTGTTAAAAACATCAAATTATACGCCCCGAACTTTAAGCTATAGGTTATACAGCACTAATTATGTGTGTTGAATATCAAGCTACGTATTTAGAACGCTTAAGTTGTAATTCCTTAAAAACTACAAAAACTTAAATTCATCACCATCAAATAAACCTTTGTCGCTTAATTTTAAGTGAGGGATAACGAGTAAAGCCATAAAAGAAAGCGTCATGAAAGGGGCAATTAAAGTAGAACCCAATTCTTTTGCAAATTTATCAATAGATGTATAACGATCTGCAACCTCATAACCATTATGATTGCTCATTAAACCCGCTACGGGTAGTGGTAAAATTTCCTCTTTTCCATTGCCTAGAGCTGCAACTCCGCCCGTTTCTTTAATAATTAAATTAACAGCCTCGCAAATACTTTTATCATCAATGCCAACAGCTATAATATTATGGCTATCGTGGGCAACACTAGATGCTATAGCACCATTTTTTAAGCCGAAATTTTTAACAAACGAAACCGCTATGGGTGCATTATGATAGCGATTAACAACAACCATTTTTAGAATGTCGTTTTCTAAATCACTAACTATATTTCCATTTTCAACTTTAGGCTTATGAAATAATTTCTTAGTAATCAACTGGCCATCCAGAGCCTCAATAACAGGAATTTCAATCTGCTCGGTAAATGGATAAATAAAATCTTTTTCGTTTTTTAAACTACAAGAAAATTGATTAACAGATTCGCGGTCTGCAATATGTTTTACCCAATCTCCTACAACCTTACCATCTTGAGCGAGTAAAATTCCATCAATGTAAGTTTGCTTAATTTTAAAGTTTAATAAGTCCTCTGCAACAATAAAATCAGCAAAATCACCAACATTTAACGTTCCTACATCTAGTTTATAATGAAGAACCGGATTAATACAGGCCGCTTGTAGTACATTGAAAACATCAATACCTTTTGCTATGGCCCTTGCACAAAGCTCATTAATATGATTTTCGACAAGGCTATCAGGATGTTTGTCATCGCTGCAAAACATCATCATTTCTGGCCAGTCATTTAGTAAGTCAATCAGGGCTTCAAAATTTTTCGCGGCACTACCTTCTCTAATCAGGATTTTCATTCCCCTTTGTAATTTATCTAGCGCCTCTTCTGCTGTAAAACACTCATGATCGGTATAAATCCCGGCATCAATATATTGTTGCACAGCATCTCCACGTAAGCCAGGAGCGTGCCCATCAACAGGTTTACCTAATTCATGAGCAGCGGCAATCTTTTTAAGCACTTCTTCATCTTTATACAAAACGCCTGGAAAATTCATCATTTCACTCAGGTATTTTATTTCGGGACGTTCTAAAAGTTTTTTAACATCATCGTGATTTAATTCAGCACCAGCAGTTTCAAAAATTGTTGCGGGAACACAGCTTGGGGCACCGAAATTAAATTTGAAAGGAACGGTATTGCCATTGTCGATCATAAATTCTACACCTTCCATGCCACAAACATTGGCAATTTCATGCGGATCGCTTATAGTTGAAACCGTACCGTGAACAACCGCTAAACGTGCAAATTCACTCGGAATAAGCATGCTACTTTCTATATGTACATGGCTATCAATAAAGCCTGGAAGGATATAGTTTGAATCTTTTTTGGCTGAATTTGCTAGGGAATTGATGGATTTTATTTTACCGTCTTCAACTTCAACCTCACCAAAAAAAATAGTTCTTTTGGCAATGTCAACAATATTACCTTCAACTTTAAAATTGCTCATGTTTTGTGTTTTTAGCTATCTGCTATTTTATATCGACTTTTATTGCGGGATTGATTTTTAATAATGCCGTAATAAAATCTTTTTCACGCTCGGGGCTTAAATAAATTTCATCCCAGCGATTATATTTTACAATTATTCCTTTACTAGCCGTTGCAGGCTTCAAGCCAACAAAATTACTTGCATTAGTTTGTATTTCTATTATTTGAGCGATCAATATTTTGCCATTTATTGGTCCACTTCTATACATCAGCTTGTTATCCTCTATTTTATAATAAGTAATAAAGTACATCCATAATAAAAAGGCGATTGTTGCCACACAAATAACTGTAGAAAATACGGTTGAGAAAGCTGAATCACTGTTTAGATCACTAAAAATTGTTGTACTCAGGGATAAGATAACAACGGCTATAATCATGATTTTAAACCGTGTACTTTTTCTGCTGTTAAATTTCATTTTTAATATTTAAGAAGCTTATCAACACTTGCTGTTAGCCGGGCTTTAGCTAAAAAGTCATCCTCCAATATTTTACTCATTGGTATGGCGGTATCCAAACTTGCACATCGAATAACCGGTGCATCCAAATATTGAAAGCAATGTTCAGCAATCCAGGCAGATATTTCTGCTCCGAAGCCATTTGTTAGGGTATCTTCATGTAGTATTAAAACCCTGCCTGTTTGTTTAACGGCATTAAGAACAGTTTCTTTATCCCAGGGCTGCAATGTGCGTAAATCAATGATGGTAGCACCACTTTGAGGGTTGTTTTTGAGGTAATCAAGTGCCCAATGCACACCCAAACCATAAGTAATTATGGCAAATTTACTCCCATTGGCAAGCACTGCAGCCTTGCCAATTTCTGTGGTGAAATAACCATCAGGTACCGAGGTAGTTAAACTTCTGTATAAATATTTATGTTCGAAATATAAAACCGGATTAGGGTCTTCAATTGCTGCAAGAAGTAAGCCTTTAGCATCTTCAGGAAAGGCTGGATATACAATTTTAAGTCCTGGCGTTTTGGTAAACCATGCCTCATTGCTTTGCGAATGAAATGGCCCCGCACCAGTGCCTGCACCTGTAGGCATTCGAACTACAACATCAGCCTTTTCACCCCAACGATAATGTGTTTTAGCTAAATTATTTACAATTTGATTAAAGCCTACCGTTACAAAATCAGCAAACTGCATTTCTACAACAGCTTTATATCCATTGATAGAAAGGCCAAGGCCTGTACCCACAATAGCAGATTCGCAAATTGGTGTATTTCTTACCCGCCCTTTACCATATTTTTGAGTAAAGCCATCGGTAATTTTAAAAGCACCACCATAATCGGCAATATCTTGCCCCATAATAACCAGGCTTGGGTATTTCTGCATCGCTAAATCCAATGCATCGGTTATGGCATCTAAGTATCGTTTTTCAGTTGTGGTAAATTCTGCTTCAACAATTTCCTGCTGATAGGGAAAATACATATCGCTTTCCTCTGTGAGCGAATTTACAGTTGGCTCTGGTTCGTTAAAAGCTTCCTCAACTTCTAGTTCTATTTCTGATTTAAACTGAGCCTTTAAATTGTGTATAGCATCCGAATTTAGAATTCCTTCTTCAACTAAAAAGTTTTCATAATTTGATAAAGGATCTTTCTTCTCCCATTCGTCAAATAGTTCTTGCGGCACATATTTGGTTCCTGATGCTTCTTCGTGCCCACGCATTCTAAAGGTTAAGCACTCTAGCAATACAGGTCTTGGGTTTTTGCGAATATCTTTCGCAATGCGATCTATTGTATCGTAAACCTCTAAAATATTATTTCCATCTATTTGTACGCCCTCAATGCCATAACCAATAGCTTTATCAACCAGGTTTTTGCATTTAAATTGCTCGTTTATGGGGGTGGATAAACCATATCCATTATTTTCGATCAGGAAAATTACGGGTAAATTCCAAACTGCAGCAACGTTTACCGCTTCGTGGAAATCGCCTTCACTGGTGGCACCTTCTCCGGTAAAAACTAAGGTTGCATGTTGTTTTTTTGCCAAAACATCGGCAAGCGCTATTCCATCAGCCAATGCCATTTGAGGGCCAAGGTGAGAAATCATTCCAATAATTTTATGCTCTTGCGTACCGAAATGGAAGGAGCGATCTCTTCCTTTTGTAAAGCCAGTTAATTTGCCCTGCCATTGAGCCATTAATTTTTTCAGGGAAATATTACGGGAAGTAAAAACACCGAGGTTACGGTGCATTGGCAAAATATATTCTTCTGCCTGCATAGCCATTGTACTCCCAACGGCAATAGCTTCTTGCCCAATACCCGAAAACCATTTCCCAATTCTGCCTTGACGCAACAATTTGAGCATTTTATCTTCAACCATTCTGGGATAAAGCAACTTTTTATAAATCTCTAATAAAAATTGGTCGTCTTTATCTTTACGGTTGAACTGCATAAATTTGGTTATTTGGTTTTCGAATTAAAGTTAATAAACTTATTATTCTTTACTCTTTTTAATTTCTTCCCATTGCTTAGCAAACGATTTATCGGCAACTTTTGGCATTTCACGATATTTACCCCAACTCTTTTTAAAGAAAGTTTTTAGCATGAAATTTTTAAACTTTCCACCGAAGAAATCCATCCATTTGCGTTTTTGCATCATTTTACTAAACATGCTCCAGCCAACTTCTTCAACTTTTCCATTTTCATGCGTTGCTGCCGCATCTCTACGGTTAAGCAATAACATTTTATGAATATCAATTTTAACAGGGCACACTTCTGAACATTTGCCGCATAAACTGGAAGCATAGCTTAAGTGTTTAAATTCTTCCATGCCCCTTAAATGTGGTGTAATGATAGAGCCAATTGGGCCGCTATAAGTTGTATTATAGGTATGACCGCCAATATTTTTATAAACTGGGCAAGCGTTTAAACAAGCACCACAACGAATGCAGTAAAGCGCCTGGCGTTGTTCTTTTTGCGCTAAAAGATTTGTTCTGCCATTATCAAGCAAAACTACATACATTTCTTCAGGGCCATCGGTTTCATTTGGTTGCCGTGGGCCACTTAAAATAGTATTGTAAACGGTAAGGTTTTGTCCTGTTCCATGTGAGGCTAGTAAAGGCCAAAATAAATCCAGATCAGCCATAGAAGGAATAATCTTTTCTATACCAACAATAGCAATATGTATTTTAGGGAAAGTAGTACTTAAACGGGCGTTTCCTTCATTTTCTGTAAGGGCAATACTGCCAGTATCAGCTATTAAAAAGTTGCCCCCGCTAATGCCTATATCCGCATTTAAATATTTATCTCGAAGTAATTCTCTGGCTTTTTGGGTAAGCTGCTCAGGAGTTGCATCCAGAGGAGTGCCAAATTTATCATGAAAAAGCTTGGCAATTTCTACAGCACTGAGGTGCATGGCAGGCGTTACAATATGATAGGGTGGTTGCCCTAATAATTGAACAATATATTCTCCTAAATCGCTTTCTAATGATTCTATTTGGTTGCTTTCAAGAAATTCGTTTAAATGAATTTCTTCGGTCGTCATGGATTTTGATTTGATAACCGTTTTACCATTATTTCTTTTGATGATGTTCAGGATTTCACGTTGTGCTTCTTCAGCATCGTTTGCCCAAATCACTTTACCACCACGACGCTGAAAATTTGCTTCAAATTCTGGAAGAAACTTATCCAGATTTTCCATCACACGCCACTTAATCACATTTGCTTTCTTCTTTGATGCTTCCAGATTTTCAAATTTAGATAAGCCACGTTCTACGGCCGCATTATATTTACCAATATTATAATTAATGGTTTTACGGTGAGGCAGATCGAAAGCTTTTTCATCAGATTTTTCTAAGAATTCATCGGCAGTCTTCATCATATTTCAAAGATAGGAAAATCTTGTTCCAGCAAAAGTAATGTGCAGAAAAAAGCCCCGACATTTTGCCGGGGCTTTAATATTTTGACTTTATTATTTTTTTGGATTGCCTTTTCCGTCCATATCAACAACAGGGCGCTTTGGTCTGTTTGCCAATTCCCAAGCTGTATAATAGGTTAAATGGGCTCTTTTTGCTAAAAGTTGGAAATTAATTTTGCTAATTTCATCTCCTGGTCTATGATAATCTTGTTGTAACATACCATCATAATAGAAAATAATCGGAATACCGTGCTTAGCAAAATTATAATGATCCGAACGATAGTAAATACGTTCAGGATCTTTAGGATCATCGTATTTATAATCTAGTTTCATTTTGGTATATGTTGCATTTACCTGCTCACTTAACTTACCTAAATCACTGCTTAACATGTTAGAACCGATAGAGTAAATGTAATTTGCAGAATCTGGTTTACCTAAATATTCTTCACCAACACGGCCAATCATATCTGTATTTAAATCAGCAATGGTGTTTTCCAACGGGAATACAGGATGCTCTGAATACCAGTCAGAACCCCAAAGTCCTTTTTCTTCACCTACAACAGTCATAAATAAAATGCTGCGTTTAGGCCCTTTTCCAGCTTTTTTAGCATCCATAAATGCTTTAGCCATTAGTAAAACGCCTGTTGTACCAGATCCATCATCATCAGCACCATTGTTAATTTTATCTGGCCCTTCTACTTCAGGTGTAATCCCGATGTGATCATAGTGCCCCGTTAAGATTAAAACTTCTTTTTTAAGGATAGGATCACTTCCTTCTAAGAAACCTAAAACATTTTCGCAACGTACTGGCAATTCTTTTTTCATTGCACTTGCAGAAACTGCAACACTAAGCGTTTGAGATGCTGGTTTTTTACTCTCTGTTATTTTGTTCTGTAAAGCATCAACTGAAGTGCCTGCGGCTTTTAAAATATCGTTTGCAGTAGCTGTAGAAATTAAAATTGTTGTAAAAGGTGTTTGCTTCTTCATGCGCTCAACCATTTCGGCTGATTTCATTACATTTTGACCTTTAGTGTAAGAAATCTTGCGATCTTCGGTCAAATTATCTAATGTTGGGTCGATTAAAATTACTGCTTTAGCTTTATTTTGACTCAAATAAGCTAATTTTTTTGACCTAGCCATCATTAATGATCTTCTGTCATTTTTATCGCCGGCTTTTGGTAATGGATCTCCAACAGCAAAGATAAGGACAACTTTTCCTTCAACATTAATTCCATCGAAGTCGTTATACCCATCTTTTGATAAACCATAACCTGCAAATACGATATCATCGCTACTAAATGTGAAACCATTTATACCAACAGAATTTGTCGGAATAACAAAGTCTTTATAAGCTTCTTTTGGTTGACCGTTTATGGTTAACATGCTTTCGGAAACTGCATAATTAACAAGGTCAATTTTTTGAAAATAGTCGCCGTCTACAGGTCCTTTTAAACCTATTGATTTAAAATAGTTTTTAATGTAATCTGCTGCCATCCAAGCACCTTTGGTACCTGTTTCGCGACCTTCGTATTCATCAGATGCCAATACGGAAAGGTGGTTATAAGCAGATTTTGGATTAATAGCCTGACCAAATTTAATTGCATCCTTATTGGGAGCAAGTGGTTTAATTTGGGCAAAGCAACCCAAGCTCAAAACAGAAGCTAAGCTGATTGTTAAAATTTTTTTATTCATATTTTGGTTAATAAGTTGGTTGTTTAGCCTTTAGCAAGATATTTTTTCAACCCTGTTTTGATGACGGCCACCTTCAAAGTCAGTATTTAGAAAGGTTGTTGTCATTTCTTTTGCAAGTTCTTCTGATACGAATCTGGCTGGAATACATAAAACATTAGCATCATTATGTTTGCGCACAAGCGATGCAACTTCATTTTCCCAGCAAAGCGCTGCCCTAATTTTCTGATGTTTGTTGGCAGTAATGGCTACACCATTTGCTGAGCCACAAATTAAAATACCGTAATCAAATTCTCCACTTTCTACTGCCGAAGCAACAGGGTGTGCAAAATCTGGATAATCTACAGAATCAGCAGAGTGGGTACCAAAATCCTTAACCTCATATTGATTGAGGAAATTTTTTAGTACTTCTTTGTATTCAAAACCCGCATGATCAGCGCCAATAGCAATTTTTATCTTTGTATCAGACATTATTCAAATTTATATAGAATTATGAAATGTATTCGTAATGTTTTTGTTAGTTAGCATAGAAAGCTTTTTCTTCTTTTTTCTTTTTACGCTCAATATAAGCCGAAACAAAAATACTTAGCTCGTATAATAAAAATAGTGGTGCCGCTACGGTCAACATTGTTAAAATATCCGGTGTTGGCGTTACAATTGCTGCAATAATCAGGATAATTACAGTAGCATATCTTCTGCTCGACCTCATAAATTTAGGCGTCATTAATCCCAATTTTGAGAGAATGTAAATAATAATCGGAAGCTCGAAAATTATACCAGTGCCCAGAGTTAGCGTAGCAATAGACGATACATAAGAATCAATTGTAAATGTATTTTTGATTTCACTACTCACAGTATATCCAGTTAAGAAATTAACCGATAATGCACAGATAATAAAATAGCCAAATACAATACCGATCATGAATAAAAGTGATGCGAAAAACACGAAGCCACTAGCCGATTTGCGTTCTTTTTCGTGTAATGCCGGTTTAATAAAGCGCCAGATTTCCCAAAGCAAATACGGAAAACCAAGTACAATACCAGTCATAACACAAACATTAAGCTGGAGATTAAACTGACCCGCCATTTCGGTGTTGATAATTTCGCCATTAATTTTGGTAATACACATGTCTTTACCAAGAGAAGGGAAATGTTCGGCCAGTTTGCACATCATTCTGTAAGTCCAGAAATCAGGCTTTTTAGGTCCAAAAATTACTTTATCCAATAATTCCTCATTGAAATAAAAAGCAATGCCTGTAAAAACAGCTATGGCTAGTGCTGATCTAATTAAATGTTTACGTAAAACATCAAGGTGATCAAAAAAGGACATTTCGGCCTCTAGTGTTGTCCCTTTATTGGCTACGCTCTTGATTAGGGATCTTTTTTCGTTGGTGTCGCTCATGTTGAAAACAAAAATACCATTCTAAATGAATAGAATGGTATTTACGTGTTAAATATAGAAATAGTTTATATTATTCTGATAAAACAAATGTTTCCATAAATTTAGTGGTAAAATTACCTGCTCTAAAATTAGGATCTTTCATCAATTGTAAGTGAAAAGGAATAGTTGTTTTAACACCCTCAATTACAAATTCGCCTAAAGCACGCTCCATTGTACAAATTGCCTCTTCGCGGGTTTGAGCCACACAAATTAATTTTGCAATCATACTATCATAGTTAGATGGGATTTGATAACCAGCATAAACATGCGTGTCAACCCTTACACCATGACCACCTGGAGAGTGGAAATTAGTAATTTTTCCTGGCGATGGGCGGAAGTTATTAAATGGATCTTCTGCATTAATACGGCACTCGATAGCATGCATATCAGGGAAATAATTTTTTCCTGAAATTGGAATACCAGCAGCCACTTTAATTTGTTCTTTAATTAAATCGAAGTTAATTACTTCTTCTGTAACTGGATGCTCTACCTGAATACGGGTATTCATTTCCATAAAGTAGAAGTTACGGTGTTTATCAACCAAAAATTCGATTGTTCCGGCACCTTCGTAATTTACAGCCATTGCACCTTTAATCGCAGCTTCGCCCATTCTTACACGTAATTCATCAGTCATAAAAGGAGAAGGAGATTCTTCTACCAATTTTTGGTGACGACGTTGAATAGAGCAATCACGCTCAGAAAGGTGACAAGCTTTGCCAAACTGATCTCCAATAATCTGAATTTCAATGTGACGTGGATCTTCGATATATTTTTCTAAATAAAGACCATCATTACCAAATGCTGCTCCAGATTCCTGACGGGCACTATCCCAAGCATTTTCAAAATCTTCATCTTTCCAAACAACACGCATACCACGACCACCACCACCAGCAGTAGCTTTAAGTATAACTGGGTAACCCATTTCATTTGCAATGGCAATACCTTCTTTAACGCTGGTTAATAAACCTTCAGAACCTGGAATTGTTGGTACACCAGCAATTTTCATGGTTTCTTTTGCCGAAGCTTTATCACCCATACCATTAATCTGTTCAGGTGTAGCACCAATAAATTTGATGTTATACTCACGGCAAATATTAGAAAACTTAGCATTTTCTGATAAAAATCCGTAACCAGGATGGATGGCATCGGCGTTTGTTAATTCGGCAGCCGAAATAATATTTGGGATATTTAAATAAGAATCTTTACTAGGTGGGGGACCAATACAAACCGCTTCATCAGCGAAACGTACGTGTAAACTCTCACGATCTGCGGTAGAGTAAACAGCAACCGTTTTGATGCCCATTTCCTTACAGGTACGGATGATACGCAAAGCGATTTCGCCCCTGTTGGCAATTAGTATTTTTTTAAACATAATTTTCCTTTTTCGTCAGTCTTTCTTAAAAGTACTATCGTCATGCTGAAACTTCAGCATCTAAATGATTTTAAAAAAATGAGACCCTGAAACAAGTTCAGGGTGACGCAAATAATAGTAGAAAGTTTTCGCTAATAATTAAATAGGTTCTACTAAAAATAATGGTTGATCGTATTCAACTGGAGAAGCATTTTCTACCAATATTTTAACAATACGGCCAGAAACTTCACTTTCAATCTCGTTAAATAACTTCATCGCTTCGATGATACAAACCACTTTACCAGTGCTTACTTCATCACCTACATTAACAAACATTGGTTTATCAGGGCTTGATGAACGATAAAAAGTACCAATCATTGGCGACTTAATAGTAATGTATTTTGAAGTATCTTCTGCAGCAGGTACTACTGGAGTTGCGGCAATTGGTGCAGTAGGAGCTGTAGCTACCGGTGCTGCTGCCTGAACAAGTGGTGCTTGCGGAATAGTTGCATGCACAACTGTTGGTGCCTGGTTTGTTTTAATGGTGATTTTGAAGTCTTCTTGCTCAATCGCAACTTCGTTTACACCAGAACGTGAAACAAATTTAATCAGTTCCTGTATTTGTTTGATATCCATTTTTTAATCGTTGTTATGTAAAAAATAGTGTATAAATGAATTAACTAAGTTATACTTTTTTTGTTTTAAATTAATATAGTTTAGTCTAAAGACTAGTTGCTATCGTAAGCCCATTTAAGATAAATTGATCCCCATGTAAAACCTCCACCGAAGGCTGCAAGAACAATATTATCTCCTTTTTTCAACTGGCTTTCCCATTCCCATAAGCATAGTGGTATGGTTCCGTTAGTTGTATTTCCGTAACGTTCAATGTTAATCATTACCTTATCGGTACCTACGCCCATACGGTTGGCAGTTGCATCAATAATACGTTTATTTGCTTGGTGAGGCACTAACCATGCAATATCATCAGCAGTTAAGCTGTTTCTATCCATAATTTCTGCAGCAACATCAGCCATATTGGTTACTGCAAATTTAAATACAGTTGGTCCTTCCTGGTGTGCATAATGTTCGCGTGCATCAATAGTTTCGTGCGTTGCAGGTTTAACTGAACCTCCAGCTTTCATACCTAAGAAATCTCTTCCGGCACCATCAGTTCTAAGAATAGAATCCATAATACCTAAACCTTCTTCATTAGGCTCAAGCAAGGCGCAGCCACAACCATCACCAAAAATAATACAAGTAGTGCGGTCTTCGTAATTAATAATTGATGACATTTTATCGCCACCAACAACTAATACCTTTTTGTGCCTACCCGATTCAATAAATGATGCACCCGTAGAAAGACCAAATATAAAGCCCGAACAAGCCGCTTGTAAATCATAACCCCAAGCATTTTTAGCACCAATTTTATCAGCTAAAACATTTGCCGTTGCCGGAAAAGTAAAGTCGGGTGTGGTGGTGCAAAAAATAATCAATTCAATTTCTTCTGCAGAAATACCTCGCTTTTTAAGTAATCCATTTACGGCATGAACAGCCATATCAGATGTACCTAAACCTTCGCCTTTTAAGATTCTACGCTCTTTGATCCCGGTTCGGCTGGTAATCCATTCATCTGAAGTTTCAACCATGGTTTCTAACTCTGCATTTGTTAATACATAGTCGGGGACATAACCATTAACTGCTGTTATAGCAGCGTGAATTTTACTCATTTTAAAATAAATTTGATAATTATTTAAATGCGTTTCTAATTTTATCTACTAAACCCGTTGTAATCATTTCTCTTGATTGTAACACCATGTTTTTAACCGCCGTAGGACTAGAAATGCCATGTCCGATAACAACTGGAGCATTAACGCCTAAAACTGGGCTGCCGCCATATTGTTCGTAATTAAAACGATCGAAAAATTCATCTTTCAATCCTTTTTTAATGGTTAATACATAAAATGATTCTGCCAGTTTAAGCATTACATTTCCAGTAAAACCATCACAAACAATCACGTCAGCTTTATCGTTAAACAAATCACGTCCTTCTACATTACCCACAAAGTTGAATAAATTTGTATCCTTCATTAGTGGAAAAGTAGCCATGCTTAGCATATTTCCTTTTTCGTCTTCTTCGCCAATATTCATTAACGCAACTTTAGGACTATTTATTTGCAGTAAATTTTCTGCGTATAAACTACCTAAAACGCCAAATTGTAATAAAATATCGGGTTTACAATCCGCATTAGCGCCAACATCAAGCAATAAACCTGTGCCGCCTTTAATTTTCGGAAGAATGGTACATAAACATGGGCGGATAATGCCCGGAACGGTTTTAACGCTAAAAACAGCGCCAACCAGCATTGCTCCAGAGTTTCCAGCACTTGCAAAAGAATCGATTTTTCCTTCTTTTAAAAGGTTAAAACCAACTGCTATGCTCGATTTTGGTTTCTGAACAATTGCTTTTGTGGGGTGTTCGCCCATACCAATAACCTCATCAGTATGAACGTATTCAAAATGATCCGGATTAAAACCTTCTTCTGCCAGAATGGGTTTAATCTGTTCGGTATCGCCAATAAGAACAAGGTGTTCATTGGCATTTAGCGATTGATGAGCTGCTATTGCTCCCAAAACAATTGCTTTGGGAGCATAGTCTCCGCCCATTATGTCGAGGCCTATTTTCATAGAAAAAAAATGTTTGTGTTAAATAATAGGATTAGCCCTATAAATTTTTCAGAAGACTAAGGTATAACTAAAGCCGCTGAAAACACAAACAATTTTTTAAGAAAATTACCCGATTTGAGTATTTTCGATAACCAATTTACCGTTATAGTATAGGTTACCATCAACGTTATAAGCACGGTGAGGTACGTGGATAGCACCTGTTGCCGAGCATGTTGCTAAAGAAGGAGTCACAGCTTTATAGTGAGTTCTTCTTTTATTTTTTCTCTGTTTCGAGATTTTCCGTTTTGGATGTGCCATTGGTGTATAATCTAATTATTTTTTTAACTTATTAAGTGCTTCCCAACGCGGGTCGCTTGATTGTTCATTTTCTTCGTTTTGCTTGTCGATAGATAATTGCTCTAATCGATCAATCATTTCCTGATCACAATCTTTACCAGCTTGCTCACAGTTTTTGATATATGGAACCGCTACGTTTATCATTTCGTATAATGGCCCTGCAATATCAATTGAGGTTTCTTTACGGCTTAGTGAAATGATTTCCTCATCATCACTTTCCATTTCAGCCTCTGCAAATTTTACAATTTGTCTTTCGTACAAATTAACAGGAAGTGAAAATTCCGATAAACATTTATCGCAATCTAAATTAACTGTTCCAATTACTTTAAATTTTAACAGTAACATGGTCTCTTGTTTCTCAAGTTCCAGGTTAACGGTTAATTTGCCGCTTTTAATCAAAGAGTACTCAAAGGCATTAAAAAAAGAGTCATCAAGCTCATATTCAAACTGATGAGATCCCAATTTTAATCCGGTAAACGGTACTGAAAATTGTTTTAACGGGTTCAAAGTACTGTAAAATTTTAGCCTGCAAATGTAGGGATTATTTTGTTAGATAAAAAATGTTTTTCAAAAATGATTTTTCACGTAAAGCATTATCGCTGACGTATTTCATTTAAAAAACGCTTTATTAGCCTCTTTTAAAAATCAAAATAAACGTATTAATCCTTAAAAATATCAAGAAATGACTAGTTTTCTGCCAAAATCATCTCTTTATTATTTCTCGACCATTCGCTCCACGACCCAACATAAAGCTTAGGTATTTTAAGCCCAGCGTAATCCATTGCCAAAAGCGTGTGGCAGGCCGTTATTCCTGATCCGCAATGCACAATAATATTTTCTGGCTTTATGCCGCTTAAAGCTTTAATGTATTTATCTTTTAATATGCCTGGCGATAAGAAGGCTCCAGTAGCATCCAGATTCTCTGTAAAAGGAATATTGATGGCGCCGGGAATATGACCTGCAATTAAATCGATAGGCTCTGTAAGGCCTTCATAACGATTTGCATCGCGAACATCAATTACTACATGATCCTCTGTTTTGGCAACGGCCTCAACTTCATTAATATCTGATAGGGGAAGTTCCCACTCCGCTATAGGATAGTTTTCGACTGATTTTGGAATTTCAGCTTTGCTGCTTAGTAGAAATCCTGCGTTAATTGCTGCATTAAAACCTCCATTTATAACCTGAACTTTTTGATGACCGATGGATTTTAGCATCCACCAAAGTCTGGCGGCTGCATTTCCACCATTTTTATCATCATAAACAATAACATGGCTATCTTTTGTGATTCCAAATTTACCTAGCACGGCTCCGAATTGATCAAAAGTAGGTAATGGATGTCTACCTCCGAGAGCGAAATCACCAATATTGGCTAAATCGTTATTTACATCGGCAAAATATGCACCTTCCAAATGATTTTCATCGTACCTGGCTTTTGAACCGGCGCTTGCATCAATTAAAATATAATTTTCTTTACTTAAAAGGATAAGTTCTTCGGGCTGTATTATTGGTGTCATTTTAAATGTATTGAACCCAAATATAAATAAATGAAAAGAAATGCTTTTGTTATTGTGCTTTAATTAAGGCTCGAATGCCAGATATTGCAATTTGTAAACCAACGCAGAAAATTAAAAATGCAGTAATCCTATTTACAATTTTTTCACCGTTACTACCCAAATAGTTTATTATTCTTTTAGTGTTCAGATAAAAAACATAAATCAAGATGCACATTACAATTACGGCGAGAATAATGGCACCCGTATTAATTAAATAATTGGTGAAATTACTTGTAGCACTGTGAGCGCTTAATGTAAACAAAACTGAAAGTGTGCCTGCGCCTGTAGTAACTGGAAAAGTAATAGGATAAAATAATTTGTTTTCGATATTATGATATTCTGATGCTGGTAAAGTTTCAGTAGAATCTCCATCTGTTTTAAGGTTATCATCCGAAGAAAGAAATTCCCATCCCATTTTGCAAATCATGATTCCGCCAGCCATTTGAATTACTGGTATTGAAATACCGAAAAGTTCTAAAATGTAATGACCAGCAAATAACGAAACCGTGCAAATACAGAAAGCATATAAAGTGATTCTTTTAATAGCTCTTTTTTTATCGGCATTATTAAGGTGTGCAAAATATGGACTTACAATAAAGGCACTTCCAATAGGATTAACAACTGGAAAAAGTGTAATGATACCAATAAATAATAAGTGGATAAATGAATGAATTGCAGCAGGCATAATGATTAAATATGCGTTTAATATACAGCAATTAAATAATAGTTAATAGTGTTTAGCTATTTTCCTACGAAGCGTCGTCTTTAATATCGAATTGCGTTTCAACCACTTTTCCGCCACCACGCAATTGGTTTTTCAGCATTTCTTCCTGCTCTCTTCTGTTTTTCACAATGTGAATTGCAGCGAATAAAGCTTCGGTAAAAGATGTAGAATCGGCTAGGCCTTTTCCGGCAATATCATAGCCTGTACCGTGATCTGGAGAGGTGCGTACAAAATTTAAACCTGCGGTATAATTTACGCCGTTATGGAAAGCGAGTGTTTTAAAAGGGATTAAACCTTGATCGTGGTACATAGCTAAAACAGCGTCGAATTGTTTATAACTCCCGTTTCCAAAAAAACCATCGGCAGGGTAAGGACCAAAAACCATCATACCTTTATCATACGCTTCCTGAATTGCAGGTGTAATAATTTCTGCTTCTTCTGCACCTAATAAACCATTATCGCTAGCGTGAGGGTTTAAGCCTAAAACAGCAATTTTTGGTTTTTCAATCCAGAAATCCTTTTTTAAACTATCGTTAATCAGTTTTAACTTGCTAACAATTTTATCTTTGGTAATATTTGTTGGAACTGCTGCAACTGGAATGTGACCTGTTACAACACCAACACGTAAATTTTCGCTAATTAAAAACATCAATACGTCCTTACTTCCACTTTTTTCCTGTAAATATTCTGTATGGCCAGGAAAAGCAAAAGTTTCTGATTGGATATTATGTTTGTTAATTGGAGCAGTAACTAAGGCGTCTATATCACCGTTAACTAAATCTGCTGTTGCCTTTTCAAGTGAAAGAAGTGCATATTTACCTCCGGTTTCGGTTACCTGACCCAATTCAATTTTCACATCTTCCTCCCAACAATTAATCATATTTGCCTTTTTTGGCTGCGCTTGGTTGGCATGATTAATCACATTAAAGCTAAAATCGCCAAGGTTATTTGCTTTTCTATGGAAAGAAGAAACTTTAGTATGTCCGTAAACAATTGGTGTACAATAGTTTAAAATAGCAGGGTTTGATAAGGTTTTAATAATTACCTCTAAACCAATGCCGTTTACATCGCCTATACTGATTCCAATCTTAAGTTTATCGCTCATAATAAATGGTAAATTTTAGCGCAAATTACTGATTTTCGATTAAACGGGCGCTTACCGAATAAAAATTAGTTATTTTGTATAAAAATATTAGTCTAAGAATTAAGGTTTATCAAAGAAAATGAATGGCATAATTCAATTTTCTTGTTCTGAAGTTCTTCGGCAAAAAACATTAAGATGAGTTTAGTAAAAGCGAAAAAACACTTAGGTCAGCATTTTTTAACCGATAAAGGTATAGCAAATCGAATTGTAGAAAGTTTGGTAAATACCGAAAAGTACACACAGGTATTGGAAGTTGGGCCTGGTATGGGAATTTTATCTGATTTTTTATTGCAACGCGAGGATTTACAAACTTACTTAATCGATATTGATACTGAATCTTTCCATTTCTTAAATGAAAAATATCCTCAATTGGGAGATCGCTTAATAAACGGTGATTTTTTGAAACTTAATTTTGACGATATTTTTCCTGGCAACTTTGCCATCATCGGCAATTTTCCTTACAATATTTCATCACAAATTTTATTTAAGATTTTAGATAACCGCAATAAGGTTGTGGAAATGGTTGGGATGTTTCAAAAAGAGGTTGCGCAACGCTGTGCTGCACCATCAGGAAATAAAGAGTACGGGATTTTGAGTGTTTTTCTACAAGCTTATTATAAAATTGAATACCTTTTTACAGTAAAACCCGGAACATTTAATCCACCACCTAAAGTTAACTCTGCTGTAATTCGTTTAACACGTAACGAAGTTGAACAACTGGATTGTGATGAGAAATTATTTTGGCGTGTGGTAAAGGCAGGTTTTAATCAACGAAGAAAAACCTTGCGTAACGCTTTATCGGCGGTAATGCCAAAGGATAAAATGGACGATCATATTTATTTCGAAAAGCGTGCAGAGCAATTAACCGTAGCTGATTTTGTGGCGCTAACACAACATGTAAGCTCGCTGCTGTAATAAATTTCTGGTTATAATCGGGCATATTTTTTCTTGCAAATTAATGATGATTATAACTGAATTTCTCCTTTCCTTTGCGCTGTAATTTTAAATAACATTATGCTTAATTATCGCGAAATTTTTGAAGAAGAAGGAATGGATTACTCCACTTACCGTCAATTAGTTGATCAACTCTTAGCCGAAGGGCATACAACTGGTCCGGATAGTTCTGAAGCGATGTTGCACTATAGTAAAATGAATGTGCAAAGAATGAATCGTGTGGATAAAACAGCCACTTTAAATGAAGATTTACAGCAGGTAATTTCGAATTTAAAAGGTAAATATAAATTACTGGTTATTACCGAAGGTTGGTGTGGTGATGCAGCGCAGATTATTCCAATCTTTAATAAAGTTGCATTGGCAGCACCTGATAAATTTGAACTTAAATTTGTGCTACGTGATAAGAACCTTCCACTTATCGATGCTCATTTAACAAACGGTGGCAGAGCAATTCCGGTGGTTTTGGTATTAGATGAAAACGGCGAAGAGGTTTTAGTAAAATGGGGTCCTCGACCACAAATTTTACAAGCTTTACTAGCCGATTGGAAAAAAGAAAGTAGCGATATGATGGAAATTGCCGAAAAACTTCATGGCTGGTATGCAAAAGACAAAACGCAAACTACCCAGGCGGAATTAAACGGTGTTATAAAAAGTCTGGGGTAAGTTTATAAAACTGAGTCGATTATATTTGAATAAAAAAGAAGATTAATCGATATAGAATTAGATGTCTCGTCCTGCTGAATTTATTTCAGCATCTTTCATATTACAAAGACCCTGAAATAAATTCAGGGTGACGGAGTAAAAAATAAACAGAATTAATCTACTGAAACCGTTAAGCCTTCTTGCTGAAGAATTTTTCTGTATACTTCCATTTCAGTAAAAGAGCCTTCTAAAACAGGGCATTTACCATCATTGTGTACTTTCCATGCAATTTTTTCTGCTTGAGATTCGTTGTAATCCAAATACTTCATCATGCAATAAATTACATGGTCGAAAGTATTTACATCATCATTCCACAAAATAAGGCGATGTACAGTTTTAATAGAAGTTAAAATTTCTTCGAGCGTAAAGGTCTCTTCCTGGGTTTCTGTAGACATGATGCAAAAATAACGATTTTTATGAAACATATAATACTTTTATGGAAGATGTAATTTGTTAACCCGATGATGATTATCTTAACAGAAGCTTAGCATCTATTCCATTAGTTTTTACCGAGTTTACATTAATTTAATACATTTGCTAACCAAATTAAATAAAGAGCATGCACCAATCTAAAATTGCAGGAGTAGGGTACTACGTTCCTAAAAATGTATATACCAACAATGATTTGAGTCGTTTTATGGAAACCAGTGATGAATGGATTCAGGAACGAACAGGAATTAAAGAACGAAGATTTGCAGATCGGTATGAAGAAACCACCACTACAATGGGGATTGAGGCTTCTAAAATTGCATTGGAACGAGCTGGAATCACGGCTAAGGATGTTGATTTTATTGTATTTGCAACCTTAAGTCCTGATTATTATTTCCCCGGTTGTGGCGTTTTATTGCAGCGGGAAATGGGAATGGGCGAAATTGGTGCTTTAGATATACGTAACCAATGCTCAGGCTTTGTGTATGCACTTTCTGTGGCAGATCAGTTTGTAAAAACGGGGATGTATAAAAACGTACTTGTTGTAGGGAGTGAAAAGCACTCTTTTGCAATGGATTTTGAAACTAGAAGTAGAAATGTATCTGTAATTTTTGGTGATGGAGCAGGGGCAGTTGTATTGCAGCCAACGGACGAACCCGGAAAAGGAATTTTAAGTACACATTTACACAGTGATGGTGCAGAGGCAGAAATTTTGGCTATGTATTATCCAGGTGCGCATGCTAATAAATGGCTTAAAGATAAACCTGCTTATCCAGAACAAGAATTAGGTGGGTTATTTATGACGAATGAAATTTTAGAAAGTGGAGCAGCTTTACCTTATATGGATGGCCCGGCGGTATTTAAAAAAGCTGTTGTTAAATTTCCTGAGGTAATTAAAGAGGCTTTGGCAGCAAATAACCTAACCGAGAAAGATATTGATATGTTAGTGCCACATCAGGCAAATTTGCGTATAAGCCAATATGTTCAAAATTTACTTGGGCTGAGAGATGACCAGGTTTTTAATAACATTCAAAAATACGGAAATACCACAGCAGCTTCGGTGCCAATTGCTTTATGTGAAGCTTGGGAAGCAGGAAAAATAAAAGATGGTGATTTGGTTTGCCTTGCAGCTTTTGGTTCAGGTTTTACCTGGGCAAGTGCTCTAATAAGATGGTAATGATTGGTTAAAATTATAGATGAGTTATTTCGTTATGCTGAAAAAAAATTGCCTTTGGTTCAACTATTATTTTAACTAGGGTTAGAAGGGAATTATTTTTTGGAAAACATTATACCTATGGTCGGTATTATCACTGTACCATCTAAATGCAATCTACGTAATGTGTTTACCCTTGCGATTGGTACTATCACAAACCGCTAGGGTATACAATTAGAAATTAACTTAAGCCTAATAGTTATTAATTAAATACTATTTGTATATAATTTGATTCTGCGAGGTATTAAGTAGATACTATTAGTAACTGCTTAAATACTATTAGTCTATAATTAATCACTATTAATCTATAATTTGATACTATTAGTGATTAATTATAGACTAATAGTATCAAAATTTATTTATATCTGTGATTACCAACCGCAAGGGTAAGAGCAAAACTTCAATTGCCATGCTAACCGAAACGGTCATTTCCAAATTCTAATACTTAGGGAAAACAAACAGCAGCTAGTCGTTAATTACGCTCCCCAACTTTTTCACTTGACACGAAATAAATTCAATAGCACGAACAAAACAAAAAAGGGTTATCAGCTTATTTCTAACAACCTCTTTTGTTAACGTTATTTGCCAGCTATAAAATCGCTGAGGTAACTACACTCACCCACAGCATTTTCATAAAAAGGGGTTTTAGCATATTTTAGTTTCAGTTCCTTAAAATAAGGATTATTATAATTTGCTCTGATAAAATCTTTGTACTTCACATCGTTTGTGTTGTAATAAGCAAAAGACATTGGGCTGGCGTTCATAATAATTTGTTTCTGCGCACATTTGGCAAGCATAAAAGTACATTTAGCCTTAAAGTTTGCATTTGTGCTTAATGCCCTTGCTTTTAAATACCACACTCTAGCGGTTTGCGCTTTTTTATAATCCACATCATAACCATATTTTGGTTTATTGTAATTATCATATGATGACCAATCGTAGCTAATCAAAAACCAGCTATTGCCATAATAACCTGTTTGGTAAACAGCATTAGCCATTTTATAATAGTATTGTGCCGCATTTGCTTTATCAGTTACGATTAGCCTTTGTAAGCGCACCATTTCTTTTGCAAAACCTTTTTTGGTTATATTTTGATCAAGTGCAACGTATTGTTTAGGGTAATCATTAATTGTTTCGATAAAAGGATTGGCAAAAAGCTTGGCATTGTCTTGATCTGCATACCAATTTTCAGGACTGAAATATTGGTAAGTGGCAGATACTTTATTAAACATAATTAACGCTTTATCGTATTGATGGGTACGTAAATAAGTTGTGCCATAAAGCTCATAAAAATCATCATCCTTTAATTGATTTAAAGCCTTTGCTAATAAAGCAGTTAAATCGTTTCCTTTGGTTTTAGCCTTATAAGCAGCAATGCCATGCATACTATTTGGGCTCAAGTATTTTTGCCAAAAAGAAGTAGTTTGGTAGCTCATGTTTTTAAATAATGAGTTTTCCGTTAGGGTTTTGTACCTCAAATCTCCTTTTACCATAGCAAGAGCGGCTTTTGCAGTATCGCCCATGTTCATATAAGCAGGTGCCAAAATTTGTTGATAAAAATTTCTTGCTGTTAAAGTAAACCGTCTATTGGCATTGCTCCAATCATAATATGATTGATCTTTTGATTGCGTTTTGTTCTCCGAAAAACGCTTTTCATCCAACCATTTTAAGGTGGCAAGTAAATCATTCTCATTAAAGGAATTGCCCTTTTTAATGTTTTTAGATTTAATTAAAAGATCAATAATTCTATACTGACTTTGTAATCTTTCTGGTAATTTATCGGGGTTAAGAATAGCCAAGTAATTAGCTGCAAGAAAATCCTTATTTTCCATCCATGATAAATAAGCAGCAGTTAAAGTACCAAGTTCTGGCTGCGGGTATTTTTTCTCAGAAGCAAGCTTTATAGCAAAATTTCTAATTTGATTAAGGTTTTTAAGATTTTCGTTTTTAACACTGTCTTTATATTTGGTACTTCGTCCTTCATCATAAAAATAATAGCTATAAGATATTTTTGCAACATCATTATCAGCAATTAAGCGTTGTTCTAACTTATTTACCTCACGAACCAAAATTGCTCCGTTTAATAAGCTCTTTGGCTCATATTGATATACTTTTTCTAAACTAACCTGACCGGGATCAGAATTTCCAAAACTACTTATGGCCCATATATTGGCTTTTTCATTTGTGGTTTTTGCATATTTTAAAACTCCATTAATAGCCGATCCAGTATAAAAATAATTTTTATAAGCTTGAACTCTACGTTCAGGATTGCTAGAAAAAACTTTAGAGAATAAGAATGCTGCCTCATCAGGATTTCCAGTTTTACGCACCGCCCCGGCATATAAAGCTAAGCCCCAGCCTTTAACAGCGCTGTTTATTTTGCTGGTTTTAATCAGTTTATTATAAGTTGATTTACAATCATTATAAGCACCTCCGTAATGAAACATTCTTGCCGTTTGGTATGCATAGCGAAGCTTTAAAAAGTCGTCCTTCTCAGCGTTAGCTAACTCTAAACCCTCTGCAGCTTTTTCTACCATGGTTGTTGTATCACGTGGCTGTGGGTTCCAAAGGCTAAATTCTGTATTGGCTAAAGGTTCGCAGCTTTTAGCAAAGCGATAATACTTTAAAGCTGCCGTATTTTTACTTAATCCCTGAATAAATGTATTACTAAGCAAACTATCAGGTAATTCATTAATAACGCCACTATAATTTTCTAGTTTTACACTGGTAGCGCTATCTGTATTATACATTACCTTAAATACATCGCCTTGCTTTACATTTAGATATTTTGCCCATTCTCGGCTATTAATTTCAGGTTCACTCTCTACCTCTTCCTCACTGTTTAAGTAAATCATTTGATTGTAGGCAAAAGGCAAAAATTCATCACCATCAACATTATTATGGAAATAAGAAATGTAATAATCGTAGGGGTCAATTTCGCCTCCACAGGCAAGATTTACAGCTATTTCTCCAAAAAAAGTGAAAAGAAAAACACTAAAAATCAGCGATAATTTTTTGAAAGTCTTCATTGGTAAAATGTTTTAATAGGTCAATGTCTAGATGGTAGAAAACGAGATTTCGCTCGTCTGAAGGCAAATATCGAGATAAAAATTTAGATGAAGCAAGCAAATTATCTAAAGTAATTTCTTCCCATCTAACTTCATCACCCATTTTTAAACCCGCCGTTGGATAATCTAATAAAAGCGTATATAAATTGGATTCACCTTTTTGTTTAAACAATTTTTTGTCGTGTAGCACAGTTTTATTAATCCGCTTGGATATACCTGCATATTGTTGCTTTCTAAATACAACTGCCCATTCAAAAATAGGTAAAGCAACATCCATTTTGAGTGGATAGCTTCCTATATCTTTTTTTAGATATACATCCATTTCATGCATATCTAAAATAGAATTCTGGGTGCCATACTTACGCAAATTGCCCATGTTGTAACACATAAGCATTACTTTTTTAACAGGAGGAATGCCACTCGATACCAAGTTTTTTACTTGATGTAACCTCAACGTAACCGAAATGGTTTTACCTTTTAGCAAAGGATTTTTCTGTAGCAGATTGAGGAAATTAAAATATTGCGCTTTTGTAGTTTTGGTCCAATCGCAATCAATTTGCAGTTCCGTATAATTTTGTTTCCCTGCCTGCTTAACCTTTGCATCTACAAATTTGGCAATGCGATTAGCCATTTCACCATTTTTTTGGCTATCCAAATTATTGAATACTTGATTTACAATATAAACCACAGGAACAATATCAACTTTTGCGGGCAATGGATTAGAAAAACTTATTGGAGATACAGGAACTGCTTGTTGTAAATCAGGATCAAAATCTACATCCATTATGCGCACATAAAGAGATTTCGACTTAAATAGTTCCAGATAATTGGTTTCGGCCTTTCTATTTTGATAATCTGTTTTCCAGTAATAAAAAGTTGAATGTACTGCTGGTTTCGGTTTGCAGCCAATTACAAAAAGGGCGGAAATTATTAAAATACTTATCTTGCGCATACAATTAATTCATCAAAAGTAGTATAAAATGCGTGCAGTTTTACAAAGAGTTACTCAAGCAAGTTGCGTAGTTGAAGGAAATACAACAGGCGAAATAGCAACCGGATTTTTAGTTTTATTAGGGATTGAAGATGCTGATACTTCAGAAGATTTAGATTGGCTGGCACAAAAAATTGTTGGAATGCGGGTTTTTAGTGATGAAAATGGTTTGATGAATAAGGCGCTGGCAGATGTTGGCGGAAACATTTTACTGATTAGTCAGTTTACTTTATATGCAGCTACAAAAAAAGGAAATAGGCCTGGTTTTACAAGAGCTGCAAAACCTGATGTAGCGATACCTCTATATGAGAAAATGATTGCCAAACTATCAACTTTACTTGGAAAAAATGTAGAAACAGGCATTTTTGGCGCCGATATGAAAATTAGTTTGTTAAATGATGGGCCTGTAACTATTCTAATTGATACGAAGAATAAGGAATAATTGACTGGTTAAATTATATATTTGGTTATACATCTCAAAATCTGCTTATGAACGCTATTTCAAATCTCAACTTTAAAAAAGCAATATTTTCTTTGAGCAAACAAAATTTTTGCTATTTGCTGTTGCTAAGTTTAATCTTTTTAGGTTGTAAAAGAGTTGTTAGGGAAGATGATAAAGGTGTTGCTGGGGCAGATGATATAGAAGAAGTTTCTACCGCAGAAATGAAAAAGGTAATGGATTTAAAATTGCCTTTGAAAACAGTTTTAATTAATAAAACTTATAATTTAACCATACCAGAGAGCAATACATTTAGTGTTTCTAAAATTGAACCGACCCCAGGTGAAGAGGCCGAGAAGATTGGTAAAATAGATTTGGCTAAAATTTCTGCAGGCTACTTTAGCGTTACTTTCGATAATATTTTTACCCGTCACGGCGAATTATATAAAGAAGAAGTATTGATTATACCCGAAAATGATTCGAAAATATTAACCATTAAGGATGTGAAAAATCAATATGAAAGAGCCGATTTTGTATATTTTGAAGATGAAAAAAGTATAGTTTTTGAGCAAAGCGATAGTTTTTTTACCATCCATTTTGATTATGACGAAGCCCATAAAAGCTATATATTTTATAGAGCAGAAATGAGCTGGAGTAAAAAGTTTCCTAAAAAACAAAAGTTAAATCTTTTTCTTCATTTACTAAAACAAGCCCAAAATTTAACCAATACAAATTATACTAATGCAAAATTTACTTCATGGGAAGATTATGTTCAAAATAGTCCTGTTATAAAGATTGATGCGCTTAAAGACATTTTTAAGAAGATTGAAAAAGAACTTAAAGTCTTTTTGGAAGAGGGAGAAAAGGTAGCGCCAAGAACGGCAGGTAATTATGAGTTTGTACAATTATATCGTGCTACGACAGGTAACGAATTGGCGTTTTATAAATTTATAGATGCAGTTAAAGCGAATAAGGCGAGTGAATTAGGTGATTCAGGATATGGAAATGAAATTTTTGATGTAAGGAGTAATAGTCAATATAAAGTGCGACAAGAAGAGGGCTGTTATGTAATTGATTTTTCAGCTAGAAATTATTCTGGCCAAGTTTATAGTAGCGGAGTAACCGTTGTTTGCCCGATAGAATATAAAAGTAAGAGTTTTTTTATAAGAACAATGGACGATTTGACGGAAGCGGATGCAGATTTGTTCATTAAAATGTTTAGCTATTTTAGCAAGAACTATACTTTAAATACCAAATAAAAAGAACCATCTAAAACTATTTTTATGTTTAAAAATAATTTACTTGCTGCCTTGTTCATTATAAGTTTTGCTTCCTGCAATCCAATTGGCACTGATATAACAGAAGTTCCATTACAAATTGGTGAAATTACATCTGCCGAGGGCGTTGATTTAAAAAAGGGTGATGTTGTAACTATATGGTCTAAGGTTGCAGCAAAAGAAGCCACGCCAGATTTTAAAATAAAGTTTAATGTAGAAAGTCGAGGTCAATCTTTAATGTTCGATAGTTTGAATGTTATGGGTGGAACTCATATTGTTAATTCTAAAAAAACAACAGAATCATACAATTCAAGTAGCTCTGCAGGCGATAGTACTGTATATTACACCGTTTGGGATTTTGAAATTGAAAATAAAAAGTTTACGGTACCACGCGATGGAAAGTATAATTTTGATTTTAAGCTAACTAAGGCGGGCACTAGTTTCCCGAGTAGCGAAATATCAATTATACTCCGTAAATCCATTTAAATCCTTACTGAAACTTTTCAATATAAGCTTCAAACTCTTCAGCGTTATGCTGTTCAAAATATTCTGTGTAAAAACATTTATGCAAAATATAATCCACAACGTAATACAATAAAAACATTGATGCGGTACTTAACCATATAAATGAAAGTACTTTGGCTTTAATAAAAGTTAAAAATCCTTGGGTAAAATCAAAAAAATCCTTAAAATCTGCGTAGTATAATATAATTACAGCAAGGAAAGGAACTATTTTGGTGCTTAACTTAAATCTGGCAAGCAGTAAAACGGAAACAATGTAAACCGCAAGACTATAAAAAGCAGAAAAATCTCTTAGCTCTGCCTGTTTTGAAAAATATCGATAACAAGTATAAACAGTGAGTAAAGCACAATAAATAATTAAATGAATATTTCTGTTGGATTTTAATCTTTCAACGTAGTTGCTAGTTGAATTACCGCTTTTTTTTGCGAAAATTAATGTGAAAAAGGGAATTAAATTAAAAATGGGTAATAGGGAAAGAGAGTTTATAACGCCAAAATATTTTTTTAAAGAGTAGTTTCTATATTGAATTAAGTTGGCGAAAAACCTTCCATAAATAAAAAGAACAATTAAATAACTCAGGATATAAATAATCGCTGTTGTTTTTAAGGAAGATGAAAAGGAGAGTGAAATTGAAAATATTGTAGCAGCCATATCTACAACCATGAGTAACAACACGGGATAGCTAATTAAAAATGCCCACTTAAAAAAGCTAGCAGAAATATTTTGTACATCAAGCGGGTTTACCAATTGTTTGATACTATAAATTCTATTCGATAGGTAAAAGAATCCTGTTAAAATGGCAATGGTTTTAAGAGATATTAAACTGAAAATTATAGAAACAATAATATCTTTAACATAAAGCGAAGAGCCAACAAAGCCCCCAATAAATTTATATAAGGAATCAGGATCTGAAGAAACGGTGTAGCTGAAAATTAATACAGCGACAACTTGTATAATAATTGATTTTATTTTTGATACTCCAGCGGGCTTAATTTCACTTTTAAAGTAAAAAATAACGAAGGCCGCAAGCGGCAATACAAAGGTTGCGAAACCTAATCCACTATAAATTAGATTACTATTATCAATGCTTAAATGATAATCGAGAAAGCCAGCCCAATCTGCTTTAAATACATAATAAGGGAGAAATAGCAACTGAATAATTAAACCTTTAGCAATTAATTTATTGCTGTAAAAATACCAGGCAAAAACTAAACTCTCAAAAAGCCAGTTCTGCGACTTCCACAAATAGGTATAAAATAAATTATCTGGACCGTAGCTATCCACAAAGTAATTGCTGATTTGTAGAAAGGCAATAATTGTACCTAAAATCCATATAGAATTAATGGCTTTTTGTTGTTTTTCACTGAAGAGCAGATTCATATTTTCAATTTAGATGATTAACTCAATATTTCTGGTTAAAACAAATATATTAAAGTTTTGTAATGTGAACTTTATATACAAGGTAACCTATTTGTGTAAGTATTAAAAACTTAGATTACTTGTGTAACTAATTAATTAAATAACAATCAAACTAAAAATGTTTGCCCTAAACTTTTATTCTTGATATGACAGATAAATATTCAAACCGAAAAGCAGAATACGCTTATCTACTTTTTTTTATTTTACTGAAAATATTTCTTTCTTATTTATTGGTTAATTCTGTTTATGAACTGCACAGAGATGAATATTTACATTTAGACCAGGCAAATCATTTGGCTGCAGGTTTCACCTCAGTTCCACCACTAACTTCGCTTTTTTCCTGGTTAATTAAAGCTTTAGGCAATAGCTTTTTCGTCGTTCGGCTGGTGCCAGCATTAATTGGTGTTTTTACTCTTTTATTCTGTTGGAAGATAGTCGATTTTTTAGGAGGTAACTTATTAGCTA
This sequence comes from Pedobacter nototheniae, assembly GCF_004335085.1. GTDB lineage: Bacteria > Bacteroidota > Bacteroidia > Sphingobacteriales > Sphingobacteriaceae > Pedobacter > Pedobacter nototheniae. The sequence continues at coordinate 236,639 of NZ_RQRS01000003.1, forward strand.
AGTGTTTAGTTGCGGTTGCTTGCCTATGTTCTTCATTGTTAAGGTTAAATACACTTTATCAACCTAATTCGTTTGATGTTTTAGCATGGACAGCCGTATTTTACTATCTGTTAAGGTATTTTGATAAAAATGAAGCTAAACATCTATATGCATTTGCAATTTTTGTTGCTTTAGGTTTTTTGAATAAATACAATATCCTTTTTCTAATTATTGGCTTATTACCAGCAGTATTATTAACATCTAAAAGGAAAATATTTGCCGATAAACACTTTTATTTTTCCATTTTACTGATCTTATTAATTATATCACCAAACGTAATCTGGCAAATAAATAATCATTTCCCTGTTTTAAAGCATATGAAACTTTTGCAGGCAACACAATTGGTTCATGTAAATAGAATCGATTTTTTTATTGGTCAGATCCTATTTTTTATAAGTTCAATCTTTATTTTACTCGCTGGAATAGGCAGTTTGTTTTTTTATAAAGATTTTAGGAAGCACAGTTGGGTGATCCTTACTTACCTTTTTACACTCATTGTATTCAGCTACTTTAAAGCGAAGGATTATTATGCATTAGGTTTGTATCCGGTTTTACTAGCTTTTGGTGCAGTTTATTTAGCCCGTGCTTTATCAAAAAAATACGTACTTACGAGCCTGCTATTTGCTTTTACAATAGGCTCATTTATTTATTTGCTGCCACTGATAATGCCATTTTATAGTCCCGATGAGATTGTTGCACACCATAAAAGATTTGAAAGGGTAGGTGCCCTCCGTTGGGAAGATGGAAAAAATCATCAGTTGCCACAAGATTACGCTGATATGCAGGGCTGGAAAGAAATGGCAGCGCTAACGGATATTGCTTACGAAAAGGTTAAAGATAAATCGGCTTTATTGATAAGGGCAGATAATTACGGACAAGCGGGTGCCGTTAATTATTATTCGAAATATAAAAATATAAATGCTGTATCGTACAATGCCGACTATTTGTATTGGTTTAAAATGGATAAACCGATTAAACACCTCATCCTGATAAGAGAATTTGATGACCGAGACCCTGAAAGAAAAAGAGAAAAACCTTATTTTGGCAGAATAACTAAAATTGGTGAAGTGAAAAACAAATTTTCCAGAGAGTATGGGGCAAGTGTTTTTTTGCTGGAAGATGCCAATGTTGATATTAATAAAATTATTCTATCTGAAATAAAAGAAGATCAAAATGACAATTAACGAGGCGCAGCAAGCGGTGGATAACTGGATTAAAACGACTGGAATACGCTATTTTAATGAGTTAACCAATACGGCAATTTTAATGGAAGAAGTGGGGGAAGTTGCCCGTATTATGTCCAGAAAGTATGGTGAGCAATCTTTTAAAAAGAGTGATGAAGAAGTAAACCTTGCTGATGAAATGGCCGATGTAATGTTTGTACTGATTTGTTTGGCCAATCAAACAGGGATTAATCTAACGGATGCTTTAGAGAAAAACCTCGAAAAGAAAAGCATCCGCGATACGGACAGACACAAAAATAACAAGAAAATAAATCCGTAGATATTGTGATGGAGTTTTAAACAAACTCCATTAAAGTGCGGTAAGCAACAAAGCGATTTTTAAATTTTGAATTTAAATCCTCCTGTAAAGCTGGAGCATAAACATTTAAATATTCGTTGTATTGTTCCTGCGTTTCCGCAACATATTGTACGCAATAAGTAACGCCTTCGTTTGGTGAATCTAAAACTTTTAATAAACGGTGTGATACAAAAAGACCTGTAGCCATTACTTGAGGAATATGAGTTTCTTGAGCCCATTGCAGCCACTCTTCGGCAGCAGCGTCATCTAAAATTAAAGTTACGTTGTATAAAAGCATGAGGCAAAGATAAGGTTTTGTATAGGGATGCCAAATGAAATATAAGCTGTTTATATCATTCAATCAGAAAAAAATGATGGTTACATATTTAAAAGTTTACGGATTTTAAATTCATTTTATTTACTTTCGGAATGCCCTGCTGAACATCTCGAAAAGGCTGATTTGTTTTATTTAGCGTGCATTTCGAGTAGCTCCTATTGGACAATTAGCACAATAACCTGATCTTAAATGACATGATAATTATCTAGAATGACTTGGTGATGATCTGGAATGGCTTGGTAACGGTCTGGAATGACTTGGTAACGGTCGCAATTGGCTTGGTAACGGTCTGGAATGACTTGGTAACGGTCGCAATTGGCTTGGTAGCGGTCGCAATTGACTTGGTAATGATCCGGAATGGCTTGGTAACGGTCGCAATTGGCTTGGTAATGATCCGGAATGGCTTGGTAACGGTCGCAATTGACTTGGTAACGGTCGCAATTGGCTTGGTAACAGTCGCAATTGGCTTGGTAACAGTCGCAATTGGCTTGGTAACAGTCACAATTGACTTGGCAACGGTCGCAATTGACTTGGTAATGGTCTAGAACGACTTGGTAATAATAGCCTCTCTCAAAATAAACAAATTGGCCTCATTCTTAAACCCCATCACCCCTTAAATTCCTAAACCTTTTTCGGGCTTCGGCACTAAACATACTGCCTGGATAATCAGTAATCAGTTTTTGGAAATATATTTTAGCCTGGGCCAAATCATTCAGCTTCTTTTCGTATAAATCGGCCAGCGTAAAAAGGGCATCATCGGTCCAAATGCCATCCTTAAAATCTTCAGCAACCTTTTTTAATATATCTGCGGCAGCTTGAAAATCATTTGCTTTTAAAAGAATTTTAGCTTTGCTCATCATTACTGCATCCGTCAAACTATTTTGAGGATAAGCAATTGCAATGCTATCCAACTTTTTTATAGCTTGTGCGGGTAGGTTTCTAAACAATAACATCTCTGCATCGGCGTACATTTTTAGGGCGTTGCTATCCGCTGGCGTTTGGATGTTATCTGTAATTAATAAACTTAAGTTTAAGGCATCGTTAGCAATTAGCTGGGAGGTTGCTGCTTTTAAAACCAGACACTGTCCGTTGCTATATTCGAAATTACCCTGGTAAAAAGAAAGTTTCGCACTTCTGAAACGGGCTTCATTGCCAATGGCTTGTCCTTCAAATTGCTTGCTTACCTGCTCGTAAACTAAAAAGGCTTCCCAGGGTTGGTTGGTTAAAATATAAACATCACCTAAATCTAATTTCAGCTGACCGATATCTACAGTATTTATTCCTGGAATTTTTAGCGCTTCTTCCAATGCAATTTCTGCCTTTTCGGGATGTTTTAAATAATAAGCCTGCAAGTTAGCCCACTTTTTGATGGCGAATAAGGTGTTTTTATTTTTGCCATATTCATCAAGTAAAGTCTGATAATCTTTCGCTAAAGCCTCTAAATCCACAACATTATATTTTCCAGGCGTTTGTATGTTGTATTTTGTGTTTAATAATTCAATTTTTGAAGGCAAATAATAAGCATTTTCCTTACCCTTGGTTATTAAATACTCGTATGCTTTAATCGCAGTATCATATGCGTTGTTATCAACAAAAGTGTAAATGGTATTAAATAAAGTTCCACCATCAGCCTTTGTACGTTTATCAAAAGCTATTAACTGGCGTAAAGCCATATCATATTCTTGTTGTTGAATATAATTCCAGGTTAAAAGCTGAACATAGATTTCGGCATCGGGCTCTTTTTGCATTTTCTTTAAAATACCGATCTGAAAGTTTTGATAATCATTTTTATCTTCAAAAATAGCAGGTAAAACAGCTTCAGCCTGTGCTAGTAACTGCGGCATGGTGCTTAATGCATCTAAATATTCTTGCATTAGCATGGGTTTATCTTTCTTAAACCTGTAAATATTAAGTAGTTCGAAGGTAAAAAGCTGGTTATTATCAAGGAGTTTTCTGCCTTGCTTAAAGGTTTGAATAGCAAATTCATAATTTTCAAACCGATAGAAATTATTGGCGAGTGACCTTATTTTATACTCATCCTTTGGAAGCTTATTAATGGCCTCCGTAAAAATTTTACTGGCAGCTGGTAAATCACCTTTTTCCTGATAAAGTTTGCCCAAAGCAATCAAATAAATATCGTTTTGAGGTGTTTGTTTCACTTGCTTTTTTACAAGCTTTTCTGCAACGTCATATTTTTTTAGTTTAAGTAGGCAATTAAAATATAAATCGAAGTAGGCCTCATTATTAGGGCTGGCATAAAGTTTCTCTAAAAGAAGGGCTGCTTTTTCGTAATCACCCTCTTGATAATATTGAATAGCTAAAGAACTTTCATCGGGTGCAATTTGTTGGTTAGGGCGAAATATCTGAGCATTTACTCCGTTGTACAGAAAGAAAAACACGATGAAAAGTAAACGCTTCATACCTCTAAATTAAAAGATTTAAATGTAGTTAAAAAGAGGTAAAGCAGAAAGCGAAAGAAATCAATAGCTTTTTGTAGTATTTTATTTATTCAATAATAATGTTACTTCTGTTTTGGTTTACAAACTTATTTAAAATCCTAAATTGAACCACATCATCCCTATACTTTAGTAACATTGTTGGTGTATATCATAGTTTAAATACTCATGATATTTATTTTTGTGCTCCCGGGGGGAAATTATATGGTTAATAGAGTTTTGATAATGGTGATGGTTGCTTTGTTTTGTGCTTGTAAAGGCTTCAGAAAGGAGAAAACTATACCTATTGATGATTTCTTTAAAACGCAGGATAAGGCTTATTATCATATCTCTCCTGACGGTAAAAGCTTGTCGTACGTTAAACTACAGGATAAGAAAAATAATCTTTTTGTTGAAGATTTAGCAACAGGCAAAAGCTTGCAATTAACTCACCTTACTGAGAAAAATTTAGGCTTTTATTTCTGGACTAGCAATAACGAATTAATCTACTATACAAAAGATGATTCGAGAGACAGAAAATCTGATCTTTTTGTGATTAATAAAGATGGAACCAGGCAAATTCAACTGGGTTCTAACGAGAAAGCAAAGATAGATGTTTTGGAAAATCAACTTATTGATGATAAATATATAATCGTTTCTTCCAATAAACGAGATTCGTCTGTTTTTGATGTATACCGATTAAATGTTAGAAATGGCAAGATGGATATTGCCGCGAAAAACCCAGGCAATATCACCAATTGGATTACCGATGATAAGGGGATTTTGAAAATGGCAATTTCGAGTGATGGTGTAAATAAAACGCTTTTATATCGCGAAAATGAAAATCAATCTTTTAAGCCCGTTATTACCAATAATTTTAAAACTACACTGAATCCCGTTGCAATAGCAGAAAACCAGTCTGATGTGCTTTATGCTATTTCTAATGTTAACAGGGATAAAAATGCTTTGGTAGAGCTTGATCTTAAAACTGGAAAGGAGAAAAAAATCCTTTTCGCTAATGATACCTTAAATGTGGTTGAGGCAAAGTATTCGAGAACGAAAAAGAAAATGATTTTTGTAACCTGCGAGACTTGGAAAAAAGAAAAATTCTATCTGGATTCTACAACGAGGGTTAATTATAATAAGATTGATGCTTTACTGCCAGGTACCGAGTGGCAAGTGGAAGATAAGGACAAGCTTGATAATGTTTTTGTGGTTAGAACCTTTACGGATAAAAACCCAGGATCTTATTATTTATATTTCGCTAATCAGAATAAGCTTAGAAAACTGGCTGATGTAAATTCTTCTATCAAGGAAGATGATATGTGCGATATGAAGCCGATAAGCTATAAAAGTGTAGATGGATTAACTATTAATGGTTATTTAACCTTGCCGAAAAATAAAAAGGCTACAAATTTACCTTTAGTTGTGCTTCCGCACGATGGCCCTGTATGGCGCAATAGCTGGGGTTATAATGCCGATGTTCAGTTTTTGGCTAACCGTGGTTATGCAGTTTTACAGGTAAATTACCGAGGCTCTATCGGTTATGGGAAAGCGTTTTATGCTGCAGGTTTTAAACAACTAAGCGATAAGGTACAAGATGATGTTAATGCTGGAGTAAAGTGGCTAATTGATCAAAAAATTGTAAATTCAAAAAAGGTAGCCATTTACGGTAATGGCTTTGGTGGTTATATTGCATTAAACTGCTTATATAAAAACCCTGATTTATACAGCTGTGGTGGCTCAAATTCTGGAGTAATTAACCTGTTTAGTTACTTTAAAATGATTCCTCCATTTTTAAAATCTAAATTGCAGATGTATTACGAAATAGTTGGCAACCCAATAACTGATACCGAATATGTGCGTTCGGCATCTCCGGTTTTTCATGCTGATCGGTTTCATGCACCAGTTTTTATTGCGCAAAACCCTAAAGATCCTCATGCTAATATTGCCGAAGGAATACAGTTTATTAAGGAGTTGCAAAAAAGAAACGTACCCGTAACGCATATTGAAAAAGAAGAAGGCCCTGATCCTATAAAAAGACAGCAAAGCCGATTAATAATGTATAAAGCATTGGAGCAATTTTTAAAAGATAATATCAACAGGAAATAACGTATGGCACTGGATAAAGAAAGCGGCTATCGTAAAAACTTTCTGCTTATTGTAACTTTTATTGTTCTCATTTCTATTTTATTTATCATTTCGCTGTTTTTAGCTTTTAACTTCAGCAAAAAATATATAGAAAATGAGTTTGTATCTGAAAAGGTAAACGTACTGGAGCAAACGATTAAACCTTACAATGATTTTTTTCAAATTAAGATGCCGCAGGTATCTTATTATAGCGGTTACCTGGATTCGGCCTCGGCATCAAGATTTGCCGATACCACAACGCTTAAGTATCCTTTTGTAACTAAAATTACCTTTTACGATTCTGAGGTGAAAAATATGCCCGTTAGAGATGGCGTAAACTCTAAATCTTTTGGTTTCGGACCTAAAAATATTTATCAATTCGGGAAAAAAGTTCCAGCTGATTCAATTAAAATCTACTCAGAAGAAAATAGAAGATCTTTTGATGTAAATAGTGATTTTAATCCAATGGCTTTACAATTGCTAAGTTATATTGGTAGATTGGATACCGCAAAAGTACCTGGGCAGGAAGAGCTATTTACCAATTTCTCTGTAGTGGCATCCAATAAAATTACTTATTTAAATATTCCAAGTTTCGAAGAGCTGAAGGTATATAAGGAGATGCTCCATAAAAAACTGCCTCAAGCACCGGTTTATAAATTGGGGATGTTTGTTTTTCAGCTTGATCCAAATAAGATTAAAATTATTAACACCAAGCCTTCGCTTTTTCAAAGCATAAAGGTAGAAGCGCTTACTTATGATCCGATTAATATATCGGATGATAATTTAACAACAGAAATTGCACTGCCCAATGCCTTTTCTAATTTTAAGTTATTCTTCATCTCTTCAAAGGATCATATTAAAAAAGAGATATTTATTTACTTTTTGCCAATTGCCGTAGTGCTTTTACTTGTTTATGGCGTATTGTTACTCATTGCATTTTTAATTTTCCGTAACTTAAACATCAATAGTAAAATGTTTAAGTTACAGTACGATTTTGTAAATAACCTTACACATGAGTTTAAAACACCTGTAAGCGTAATAAAAATTGCTGGTAATAACATTAAAAGTGCAACATCACTATCAGAAAGAGAACTTAGTTTATACGGTAAAATATTAGATGAAGAAGCCGATAAACTTAATGGTTTAATGAATAAGTTGCTCGCCTTTACGCAAATTGAAAATAAAGCCATTAAGCTAAATGAGGAAGAAGTTAATATTCGCGATTTTATAGAAAGTACGGTAGAATCTCATACTTTAAAGCACCCAGATTTTAACATGACTTATGAAGTTGTGGGCTTTAAAACCTTTATTACAGACCCGGTATTGCTGGGGAGTTTGTTTGATAACCTTGCAGAAAATGCCTACAAATATTCTAAGCCTGATAAGAAGATATTACACATTAGCGCAAAGCTAATTAAGGGGGTTTTGGTATTTAGGTTTACTGATAAGGGAATTGGAATACAATCGAGCGAATTAAATAATATATTTAAGAAGTTTTTCAGAATCCAGAATGAATATAACCAAATGGGAAGCGTAGGGCTAGGTTTGGCATTCTGCAAAGAACTGGTTAACTTTATGCAGGGAGAAATTACCGTAAGAAGTAAGGTAGGCATGGGTACAGAGTTTAAAATTGTACTGCCTTATAATAATTAGAAATTGAAAAGCTGGAGCGTTGCTGGTAAACTTTATAAGCTTACAACCTTCAAACTTTTATAACATAACAGAAATATAAATGTCTAAAGAAGTAAAAATATTAATCGTAGAAGATGATGAAAATCTTCGCTTTTTAGTTGCACATCGTTTAAAAACAGAAGGTTATAATGTATTAGAGGCTCATGATGGGGATGCAGGTGAAAGAATGATTTTGGCAGATCAACCTGATATTGTTTTAATGGACTGGATGTTGCCAGGTAAACAGGGTTCTGATGTTTGCGAAAGTGTACGCGGACAGGGTTTTGAAAACCTGATTATTATGATGACGGCAAAGGCACAGGATGTAGATAAAATTGATGCTTACAATTTTGGCGCTTCGGATTATATCACTAAGCCATTTAATATGGATGTTTTAGTTGCCATGCTAGAAAGTAAGGTTAAGTTTATCGTAAATAAAGACATGGCCGAGATTCATCGTTTTGGCAATATGGAGCATCATCCAAATATTCATACTTTATTTAGAGATGGTAGAAAGATTGAGCTAACGATTTTAGAAAATCGTATTCTGCTTTACTTTTTGCGTAACCCTGGTAAGGTTATTAATCGTGATGAATTAATGTTAGTGGTTTGGGGTTACAACTCTGATGTAAATACCAGAACATTGGATATGCACATTGTTCGTTTACGCAAGAAAATAGAATTAAATCCTGATAACCCTCAGTTATTGCAAACGGTGCGTGGCGTAGGCTACCGCTTTAATGCAGGGTAATTGAATTATTGAGTTTTGAATGAGAGAGTTTTGAATGACTGAGTTTTGAATGAGTGAATGAGAGAATTATTGAATGAATGGATAAGGCGTAATGTCTAAATTCTCTCATTCAATAATTCCTTCATTCAATAATTCTCTCATTCAATAATTCAGTCCTTCAATAATTAATTAAGCTCTCTTTAGGGTGAAGATTGTAATCTCCGGTAAAATGCCAACTCTACCAGGATAGCCTAAAAACCCGTAACCAACATTAACATAAAGTTGTTGTTGTTTCTCTCTATATAAGCCCGCCCATTCTTTATAAATATATTGAATTGGGCTCCATTGATATTCTTTTAAGCGAACGCCAAATTGCATGCCATGTGTATGACCGCTAAACATGGCATCAATTTGAGGGTATTTTTCCAGCACTTCTCCACGCCAATGCGAAGGATCATGGCTTAACAGAAGTTTTACAGGTAAATCATCTGTATTTTTAACGGCAAGTTCCATTTTACCATATTTAGGAAATCGACCCATCCCCCAGTTTTCAATCCCTAAAATTCCTATTTCTTCACCATCAACTTTTAAACGTCTGTTTTCGTTCATAAGCAAATCGTAGCCCATAATTTTATGTACATCAACCATATCTTTCAGGTTTTTTACTTTTGCAGGAGAAGATTCCTTACCAAAGTAATAATCACCATAATCATGGTTTCCTAAGCTAGAAAAAACACCGAGTGGGGCCTTAACTTTAGCAAAAATATCTTGATAATCTTTAACCTCATTCGTTAGGTTATTTACCAAATCGCCGGTGAAGAAGATAAAGTCCGTTTTTTCTGCCAACAACATTTCTACACCACCTTTAACAGCTGTTTTGTTATAGAAACTGCCTGAATGAATATCGGATATTTGCCCCATTCTAATGCCATCAAAAGCCCTTGGAAGGTTGGGTAAAATTAAATCAACTTTTCTTACCTGATAATCATAAGCGCCAGAAATAATGCCCCAGCTTAATGAGGTTAATGGAACTGCCGCTGCCACCAAACCCGCTTTAACTAAAAATTCTGATCTTGAAATTGGTTCTGCTTCGTTTGTTGGTAGAACATTTTCGGTTTTTTGTACTTCTTTTTTCCTGGCAGATCTGGTAAGCTTTATAATTCCTCTTCTTAAATCATCTACCAATAAAAATGGGAGCATGGCTAATTTACAAGCTACAGTTAAAAAGAATGCAACTAAAATAATTGCCCTTAATGTTAAAAAGAGATTTAAATAAATGCCACAAAAAACACCTATAATCAGTAAAATGCTGTAGCCCCAGTATAAAATACAAAATGCTTTTTTAGTTTTTGGTTTCCACTTTTTAAAAACGGCGATGATAGCTTTGTAACAGTAAACATCAAAGGCTATGATAAATATACAAGCAACAATTATTAAGGGTAATCTTCCCATTTTACAGGATTTATTGGTTTAATATTAAAAAATAAGGCAGGTTTTTGGCCTGCCTAAATTAAATTATTTCTGTTAATAATGTATTATCTTAAATCGTCTTCATCTTCTTCTTCATCAAACTCGGCATTAAAAAGGCTTCCAAACATATCACTAAAACCAAAGCCTCCGTTTAAAAAGTTTTTGCTCAGCTGAGAGTATTCTGCCAATCCATGCAATACAAATTCCATTAAAAGTAAAGTTTGGTTTTCACTTAATTTAGGATGGAATTTCTTAACTAAATCATAAAGACCCGGCACTTTCATTAAAGCCTTTTTATACTTAATGTTTGTAAGGCTATCAGTTAAATCCAAATCATTTCCTTCAGTAAACCATTCGCTAATTTCTGTATAAGGATTAGCGGTTTTGCTTTTTTTAGCTTTTTCGGGATCAGGAAAGTAACGTGCAAATAAAGTTTTTACGGACTTACCAATTAAGGTTGTTGCAACATGTGCTGGGCCTTCCAGTTCGCCTTCATAAACCAGTTCAATCTTTCCTGTAATTGCAGGAATAATTCCAGCCAAATCAGATAAACGTACAAAAGTATTTTTCTCGCCAGCAATTAACATTCTTCTTTCTGCAGTGCTTATTAAATTTTCGTAAGCAGAAATGGTTAGCCTCGCAGATACACCCGATTTTTGATCAATGTATTCACTTTTACGTGCTTCAAAAGCAATTTGCTCCACTAAGTCTTTTACCAGTCCATCGGCTTCAATATTTGCTTTTTGCTCTGGTGATAGTTTAGCTTCCTGAAAAGTAATCTTTCTGGAAATTTCTATGCTTTTAGGGTAGTGAGTCAAAATCTGACTTTCAATCCTATCCTTTAATGGCGTTACAATACTTCCACGATTGGTATAATCTTCAGGGTTTGCAGTAAATACAAACTGAATATCCAAAGGTAAGCGCAATTTAAAGCCGCGGATTTGAATATCCTTTTCCTGCAACATATTAAACAACGCAACCTGAATCCTGGCCTGTAAATCAGGAAGCTCATTAATAACAAAAATGCTGCGATGTGCACGCGGAATTAACCCGAAGTGGATTACACGTTCATCATTGTAAGTAAGTTTTAAGGTAGCGGCTTTAATTGGGTCAACATCTCCAATTAAATCGGCAACGGTAACATCTGGTGTAGCCAGTTTTTCGGTATAGCGCTCGCTGCGGTGCAACCAGGCAATTTCTGTGTCATCACCTTTTGTGGCAATCTCATTTCTGGCAAACCAGGAGATTGGATTTAAAGGATCATCAAAAATCTCGCTTCCAGCTACGTAAGGAACATATTCATCCAAAAGGTTGACCATTAAACGGGCAATTCTTGTTTTTGCTTGTCCGCGTAAACCCAAAAGTAAAATATTGTGGCGTGATAGTATTGCTGTTTGCAATTCAGGAATCACGGTTTCATCGTAACCAATAATGCCCTGAAACTCTGCTTTATTATCGCGTAGTTGTTTAATTAAGTTTTCTCTTAACTCATCCTTAACGCTTCTTGATGTATAATTTGTAGCCTTTAACTGGCCTAATGTTTTAATATCCATACAGATTTTTTTGTATTAAAGGGCGTTTCTAATTATTGGTGGCTTTTTAATTTGCGCATAAAAGAGCCAAATACTGGAAAAAGCTCAGTAAAAAGTGGATTATCTCTATTTTTAATCATCACTTCGCTAAACATTTTAAGCCCAATGGCAAATTCAGCACTTTGCTGGTCGTCTTCAAAAATATTTTTGCTTTTGATAGTCTTAATAATTTCAAAAAGATTATCATGGTTGTCAAATTCAAACTCTAAAGGTTCATTTTTAATATCTTCTTCCTTTGCTAAGGCTATTTCTTTTAAAATAAGTTGGTATTTATTAGTGCGTTTAATCATTACTGGTTTAAAATTTATCGAACAGTTCTTTTTCTGTTTTTAATATAATCTTCAAATATATATTCGCCCAATCCATTTAATGAACTGTAAAATGCTCGGCCTCCATTAATTTGGGTAAACTGGCGAACAAACTGCTGCAAATAAGGGTCTTTAGCGATCATGAATGTTGTAATTGGAATTTTTAATCGCTTGCATTGTGCGGCCATATTAAGTGTTTTATTAATCACTTTACGATCCAAACCCATACTATTTTTATAATACTTACCATTTTCCTTTAAGCAGGTTGGTTTTCCATCAGTAATCATAAAAATTTGTTTGTTATGTGTTTTCCTGCGGCGTAGTAAATCTGCGGCAAGCTCCAAACCAGCATAAGTATTGGTATGGTAAGGGCCAACCTGTAAATAAGGCAAATCTTTAACACTTATTGGCCAGGCATCATTTCCAAACACAACAATATCAAGCGTATCTTTTGGGTAGCGGGTTTTAATGAGTTCGGCTAAAGCCATGGCTACTTTTTTAGCAGGCGTAATTCTATCTTCGCCATATAAAATCATGGAGTGCGAAATATCAATCATCAACACAGTAGAAGTTAGGGTTTTAAAATCCTTTTCTTCCACCTCTAAATCACGTTCTGTTAAGGTAAAATTACCAATACCATGATTAATTTGTGCATTGTGAATGGACGCCGTCATATCAATCTGATCCAAACTATCGCCAAAATTATATTCTCGTCTATCGGCATTTTTCTCTTCGCCAATGCCAGATTGGTTGCTATTATGGTTTCCTTTTCCAGCTTTTTTTAATTTGCCAAAAATTTCTTCCAATGCCGATTTACGAATTGTTTGTTCAGTTTTAGCCGTAATTTTGAAATCTCCAGTTTGGTTATCTTCTGTTAAATAACCCTTTTCTTTCAAATCATCTATAAAATTACCGATGCCATAATCGTTATTGGTGAGCTTATATTGCTTATCTAGCTCATTTAACCAGCTTAAAGCTTCCGCTGCATCACCCGCTGTATAATTCAGCAATTCGCTGAATAATTTCAACAACTCATCAAATCCACCCTTTGGCGTATCGCCAGGCTTATAATCAGAAAAACGAAAACCTCTCATGTGCTTGTATAAACGGATAATCGAAGATAAAAGTTTGGTAGTGGATTAATTTAAGCGTGGTGTCATATTTAGAGAGGAAAGATTAAAGCATAAAGCGAAAATGCAAACTATTGATTTGAGCGTTACCGCTCCGATGAAAAATCGGGAACGGTCGGGCTTTTTAGGGCTTCGCTTCGCTGCGGTACCAATAAAAAATTGGTACTAAACCCTTACAATCCCTAACGCAAAAAAGCAAAGCGTAAAATCAATTTTACAAAAATTGAAGCTGTTTGAATTTAAATCAAATTTTTTATAGTATAATTTTGGCTCCTGAAAAGCATGGAGAAAACGGCTTCTCTACACAAGAAGATAATTAAACAAATTAAGCAGTTTCCTAAAACTTAAACAGGCTTTAAACTCATGTGATTTTCTTGTTGTAAATTTTTCGTTTTAAATTTTTTTACAACGAAAAATTTACAACAAGAAAAATACCGTTCAGGATCTGCCTAAATTTCATTGATAATTTAAACAGTTTCTTAAGTTTTTGAGAAATTAAATGCACTTTTATTCTAAACTAATCCAACAATGAAAAAACTATTAACCATCGCTTTATTTTTTATTGGTTTAAGCGTTCAGGCACAAACGCCAAAAGATAAGCAAGCTATTCTAAATGTATTAGAAAACCAACGGGCAGCCTGGAATAAGGGTGATGTTGAAAGTTATATGCAAGGCTATGTAAAAAGTGATAGCTTATTGTTTGTTGGCAAAAGTGGACCAACCTATGGATGGCAAAAAACATTAGATAACTATAAACGAGGTTATCCTGATAAAGCTGCAATGGGTTATTTAACCTTTGGAATAAAAAAAGTAGAATTTTTAAATAAAGATGTAGCCTTCGTTTTAGGGAGCTGGAATTTGAAAAGAGAAAAAGATGAGCCAAAAGGCTTTTTTACCCTTCTTTTAAAAAAGATAAAAGGAGAATGGAAAGTTGTGGTAGATCATAGCTCATAAATTTACTGTTTAAGCAAATAATTAATCACAGGGTCAATGCCATTAATTTGATCCAAATAGGTTGTTTTAATTAGTTTATCTGGTATAACAGGATGCTTCGTTTTGTCTTTACAATCTGCACCTAAATCAAAAGATGTGGTTACTTGCATCATTATTTTACTATTTGGAAGGTTAAATCTATAAACCTCACCAAAATCACTTGTGTTTTCGCCTGTAGGTTCGCCAATTAAAGTTGCCATTTTAAAGGTTTTAACGCCATCTGCCAGCATATTTGCGCTAGAGAAAGTCATTGGCCCGGTAATTATAAACACCTTGCCATTAAAAACTGTATCTGTAATAAACATAGGGTCTTTGGCATCACAGTTTATAAATTCCCAAATGGTATTACTATTCTTTTTTAAATAAGTACTGCTGGTATCGCCATTGGCTATAATACTTTTCTTATAAGTATCACTTATTTTCCAGTATTTGGCTGCAGATAGTATGTATTTATCCTTGTTAAAATAACTGATTAATAAATCGGCAATAATGGAATTACCTCCAGTATTTTTTCTCAAGTCGATGGCTACAGTATTTACTTTTTTGGTTCGGATTTCACTAAAGCAGGAATCGAAAAATTTGTTAAAGATTTTATAGTTGCTTCCCATTGAAATTAAATCGATGTAGCCAACCTTATTCTCTATGATTTTGAAAGTGTATGATTTTCCTAAAATTGAAGGGAAAGCGTTGCCAAGTAAATCTTTAAGAATTGTACCTTCAGCAATGGTTTTTTGCTGTTTTTGTTTGTTATAAATGTATTCCACATTAAATGGCGGTTTAATTCCCGATAGGTATAAATTGTAGCCGAGTAATTTAATTGCCAGTTCTTGCCGATAGGCTTCTATACCTCCAATTAATGTGGCTCCTTTTTTGTAAAACTGACTTAAATCAGTGCCATTTATAGAAATAATTTGAGCGCCTTTTGGGATTTCCGTTCCTTGAAAACTAGTGAGCGCATAAACGTTTGATTTTTTATCGGCAACAAAGCTAAAGGGAAAAAATATTTTCTTGCGAAAATCAACTTGAAATGCCGATTGGATAAGAGATGGGGTAGTATGACCATCTTTTATCACACTGGTTAATTCACCCATTTTTAAAGTAAAGGGTCTAATTTCGATAGAATCAGGAAGATTGTTTTTCAAGCTATCTATCTTTTTTAAATATTGCGCCTCACTCACATAAAGAAATGGATTGTAATGAACTTCGCGTAAAGTTTTATCGTAAAAATCAATATCTGCTACTGCCTGGCTTTTAGCAATATATTGTGCGTGTATTTGTAGGCTAATTAAAATTAAGCTAGAAATAATGTAAAATCGTCTCATAGATTAGGGTGTTGGAATATAGACGTTTAAAAATTATATCTAGTTGCACGAAATTGATTTATAAATCAGATTTTTCTTCTAGTTTAAAGTTTTTGTAATAAAAATCTTTGTCGGCATCTGTAATTTGTCGAATCACTTTACAAGGATTTCCTACAGCTAAAACATGATCAGGAATATCTTTTGTAACTACACTGCCAGAGCCGATAACGGTATTGCTGCCAATGGTTACACCTGCATTTATCACCACGTTACCACCAATCCATACGCTATCCCCAATGGTAATAGGCTGTGCCCATTCATATTCCTGATCTCTTAAATGCGGGTGAATAGGATGGCCAGCAGTATAAATAGCTACATTTGGTGCAATAAAAACATTATTGCCGATGCTCACTTTAGCGCAATCTAAAATAACAAGGTTAAAGTTCGCGTAGAAATTATCTCCAATTTCTATGTTGTAACCGTAATCACAACGAAAAGGAGGCTCGAAATAAAACATTTTTTCAGTTTTACCCAATAATCTTTTTAGCAATTCCTTACGTTGTTTAATAAATTTTGGAGCTGAATTGTTAAACTCGAAAATAATTTCACGAGCTTTTAATCGTTCTTTTGATAGTTCAGCATCACCTGCCTGGTAAGCTTTACCAGCTAACATTTTTTGTTTCTCAGTTTGTATATTTGATACCATGTGGCAAATTTAATTTATGCGAATTTAGTCAAGAAATAAAGATTTTTTGTAAAGGAATTATTTAAAAAAAATAATGTGATGCTCTTCAATAAAATATTGTAAACGAAAAATGAGGCTACACAATTTACGAAATGTATAACCCCTTAAAAGTATTGCAAAACATATTACTACCCTTTGGTTCTTAAATTTTGAAATGCCTGTTTTATTTCCCCTGAATCTAAGTTGCTTAAAATTGGTTTGAATATTTTAACATCGATTATTCTTCTAGGCATTTCGATTTTTTTATTATTGTGGACTGTAGTCGTGGGATTATAAACAGATGATACCTGAATCAATTTCATTTTTTTTACTTTGTCAATGTTTTGAGAGAGAGAGTAGTTTGAGCTATTCTTCCAATGTGGATCAAAAACTAAGTAAGTTGTATCAGGATAATTTCCATTAAGATTAGATTTATAAACATAGGTTTCTTTGATAAGACCTTTGGAAATATCCTTCTTAGAAAATAGTATGCTTTGCTCGTCGAAATCTGCTCTTCCACCTTTTAATAAAGGGTTTTCAAAAAGAAGGGAATCGACTTTAAAGAATTTTGAGACTTTGATACCTTTGTCTTTTTCAAAAGTTAATCCAGAATTACTATTTAGATAATGCACAAAATACATATGATGAAATGATTTTGACTTTATGGCTGCTGGATTATCTGATATTTCTATTTGACCGTTGTTAATCGCTTTACTATTGTAAATTGTTGACTTTATGGAAGTACGATATAGAAAGGCATTGTCAAACTTTGCTACTAACAATGTGTCATTTTGCGAATCGTAAATTGCTCCTGAACCCCGATCAACTATACGAATATTGGTTTCGATACCGATAATTGCCATATCTGGAATTTTATTCACCTTGCAGGCTGTAAAAAACGAGCCGAACACAAAAAATATTAACAACGTTCTCATTAAAAAATATCATTTACATTCCATACTTCACACGTAGCTGTTAGGTTTTGGCTCACTCCTGGTACTGGATTTAGTTTAGATTCACAAATGATTTTAGCTTTAAAATTAAAATATGCTTTTGCTGTCGCATAATACTTACCAATAGTTGGTTGAAGAATGAAATTTGATATGGTAATCTCAGTCGCGGGTGTAATCCCTTCTAACCCCTCATTCAAATGATCGATTTTATCCTCATTTTTATTACCAATAAACTCAACTTTCTGTGCTCTTATGATTTTCCAATCATAGTCAATGTGATCTTATTGGGAGCGTTAGAGTGTTTCATAAATTAAGTTGTTAGATTTTAAACTAGTAAGTTTTTCTTTGTAAGATAGCGTCTAACAAATTATAATGAGATTACCAAATAATTATCTATTTGTTAATAATTCTTCTATAAGAAAAGGTGCTCCATAAACTGATGAATTAATTTAATCTCTAAAAAAAAAATGGGGCTTCGTTTTACGAAAGCCCCATTCATTTATGTGTTAATATTTTTATGGTTTGCCTTTTGCAAGTGCTTTTTCGGCAATTTTTACTGCTTTTTTCTCTCTCCAGTTGGCATACTTTTCTTTAAAAGTCATTTTAATTAAACTATCAATTGCACCGTGTGTAAACAAACTCCAAACGCTGGCTACTTTACGGGTAATGGATTGATCCCAGGCACGTAAGCTTAATGAGAATGAGCCATCTAAATATTTCATCCAGTGCCACATTCCTGTTGGCATAAATAAAGTATCGCCGTGCTCCAAGAAAACTTCATAACCTTCAACACCGTTTAATGCTGGAAATTTTTTAAAATCTGGATTCGCCACATCATAATCTTCCAAAGCATATGTAGCATTTGGTAAGCAATATAAACGATCTTTCCATTTATTATCAAAAAGGATGATGTGTTTTCTACCACCAAAGTGGGTATGGAAAATGTGTGGTAAATCTATATCGTAATGTAGAAAGGTAACTGAGTTGGAGCCACCAAAAAACATTGCTGGCATACTTTCTATAAAACCGCCCATTAAATCTTTGGGGATTTTTACATCGTTAATTAAGCTTGGAACTTTTTTAAACAGGTTAAAGAAAAAGATTCTTAATTCTGTTGGTTCGCGTTTAATTAAATCCAGATAGTCGCCAAATTTCATATGCGCAGTTGCTGCATTGATTGGTTTTGAAGGATCGGCTTTTGAATTATCGTAAAGAGGAACTTCTAAATCGCCACCTATTTCTTTCAAATATTCAGTTGTCCACTTTTCTCTTGCAGGCCAATCTTTTGTTAAACCTTTAATTACTAACGGACGTTTTGTTTTCAGATAATTTTTTTTGAAATCTTCTGGAGTGATACTCTCAACAATGTCTACTGGTTTTAAAATGAAACTCATGCGCTTAAATCGGTTGTTTGTAACCGAACAACAAATGTGTAAAATTTATTTTATAATTAACATACCAACGGACAAATGTGATGAAAATTACTTATTATAAATTTTGCCGTTAGTTAACAATTTGTTGTTTTACGAATGAAAGTTACGCGATTACTTTTCTACTAATGATTTGCTCGTAAGCTGCATCCCAAAGTTTTACCCTCATTTCTAGGGCTTCTTTCGTTATATTCTCTGCTTCATTCCAAAATTCATCATTAATTTCACAAAGTTTTTCTGTCATTTGTAAGGCTAAATGACTGTGATGATCGCCATCTACTTCAATATGACGCTCTAAATAGTATTTGAAAATGGATACTTTTTCTGGGTTGGTACTATTTAAATCCGTTACCATTGAAAAAAACATTCCTGGAATTAAATCTTCGCGACCGAAAGTAAAGCTTGCTGCTTGTAAATGTGTTTTACCACCGTTAATGGTTTTAAAAGTGGCGTTTACAAAATCCTTTGCTGCCGCCGGAACTTTTGCAATTTCAAAAGCTTCATTAAAACTTTTACCGTTTTTTAATTCTGCTAAAAATATATTAATAGGTTCTGTATCTGCTCCAGATTGTTGCATTGCATCCAAATAAAGCTCAAAGTGGCTTTTAATATTGCCATCTGCATCCACATCGGATTCTTCACCAGCAACAATTTCATTGATTAATTGTCTGGTTACAGCATCACCAACAGGAAACCAAGGTAGGGTAGTACACGTTAAATTAATTTGTAAAGCTTTTAGCAACGACATAAAATCCCATACAGCAAAAATGTGGTGCTGCATAAAAATTTGCAAATCTTCGAGTTCGCTTATTGCAGAATAAACCTTATGATTAATAATCTGCTGCCTAAGCGGTTCAATATTTTCCTGGATTTTAACGATGTTTTGGTGCATGCTTTTTTAAATTGTTGAATCTTGAATAATTGAAGTTTGAGTAACAAATGAATTGAATTTCCACATTCACTCATTCAAAAATCACTCATTTAATCATTCTATCTCGGTAAGTTTTTTTGTAATGCTTTAGTTGCTCTTTTAATTGCTAGTTCCTCTTTCCATCTCATATATTTCTCTCTGAAATTAGCTTTCATAAAGTCGTCAAATTTACGTTGCAAGGTTAAGTTGTACAAGCTTTTTGTTTTAACGGCCCAACTTTTATCCCAAGCCCTTAAACTTATTGAAAAAGAGCCATCGAGATATTTCATCCAGTGCCAGT
The DNA here is from genome assembly GCF_004335085.1 of Pedobacter nototheniae. Classification (GTDB taxonomy): domain Bacteria; phylum Bacteroidota; class Bacteroidia; order Sphingobacteriales; family Sphingobacteriaceae; genus Pedobacter; species Pedobacter nototheniae. The sequence goes on from NZ_RQRS01000003.1 coordinate 256,614, forward strand.
AGCCTGTTGGCATAAATAGCGTATCGCCATGCTCCAAAAAGGCTTCAACACCTTTTACACCTTCCAATGCGGGAAATTTTTCAAAATCAGGATTCTCCACATCGTAGTCCTCAAGCGCATATGTGGCATAAGGAATTTGATATAAACGTTCTTTCCACTTGTAATCGAACAAAATTACATGCTTTCGCCCGTTAAAATGAGTATGGAAAATGTGTGCTAAATCTATATCGTAATGTAAAAAGGTTACAGAGCCTTTACCGCCAAAAAACATATTGGGGTAGCTATCTAAAAAACCACCCATTAAATCTTTTGGTGCAATGTAATCCTCTAATAACTTAGGGGCAAACTTAATAGGGTCGAATAAAAATATGCGTAAGTCTGTTGGCATTTCTTTAATCAAATCTATATAATCGCTAAACTTCATTTCTGCAGCTGCGGCATTTATCGGTTTAGATGGATCTGCCTTAGAACTATCATATAAAGGAACACTTTTATCACCAACTACATCCTTCATATAATCCATTGTCCATTTTTGGTAAGCAGGCCATTTTTTAGCCATGTTTTTTATTACCAGTGGTTTACGCGGATTTAAGTAGTTTTTTTCAAAATCAATTTTAGATATGTCTTCAACTATATCTATTGGAGATAAATCGAATTTCATGTTAACTTATTATTAAGACAGGCAAAATTAAATATTTAGCTACATCTATATATAAGGACAGGTAAATCGTGAAAAAAGTCTGACAATTAAACGAAAAAAGTCAGAAAGTTATTCGTTTTGAAATAAAAAAAGACGTTTTTGCATGTGCAAAAACGTCTTTTTTATAGGGATGACTAAAATTATTTAGGCATTAAAACGGTATCAACAACATGTATAACACCATTTTTTTGCCAAACATCAGCAATGGTTACTGTGCTCATTCCACCTTTTTCGTCTTTTAATACTAGTTTTTTACCTTCCATCCAAGCCCAAAGTTTTCCACCTTCTACAGTAGTTAATTCTGCTTTACCTTTACCAGCTTTAATTGCTGCAGCAATTTCTTTGCTACCCATTTTGCCAGCAACAACATGGTAAGTTAAGATTTTAGTTAAAGTTGCTTTGTTTTCTGGTTTAACTAAAGTTTCTACTGTTCCTTTAGGTAATTTATCGAAAGCTTCGTTAGTTGGAGCAAAAACGGTAAATGGACCTGCGCTTTTTAAAGTTTCTACTAAACCTGCAGCTTTAACAGCGGCAACAAGCGTAGTGTGATCTTTTGAGTTTACTGCATTATCTACAATATCTTTAGTAGCGTACATGGCAGCGCCACCAACCATCGGATTTTTTTGAGCGTAAACTTGTGATGTAAATGCCATTGTAACTACGGCAATTGCTGATAAGATTAATTTTTTCATTATTTCTATTTTTTAAGTTTCTGTTATTTGAACTCATTTACGAGGACTTGCAAAAACTGGTTTTTTAGAAAACAATAAAAATAATTAAACTGTTGTTTTTCAGTGGTTTAATTTGAATTTTAAAAGCTCTTTTTAAGTTAAACTACTTTTGCTTCTCTTACTTTTTTGGAGAAAATTTTTGGAAAGAAGCGTTTTAGCAATACTGCTTTTGTTTCTTTACCGCCAATATAAACCTCTTCTTTTTTATTTTTAATGGCGATAATAATTTGTTCAGCACAGGTATCTGCACTCATTCCACTGTTTTGAGCATCATCCATTGTTCCTTGGTTTTCGCCCGTTGCTGTAAGTGCATTTATAGATACGTTAGTTTTCATAAAACCTGGACAAATAATGGTAATATCTATGTTTTGGTTATAAACTTCTGATCTCAAAGAGTCAAAATAACCGTGCAAAGCATGTTTGGATGCCGCGTACGCAGAGCGAAATTTAGTGCCAAACTTACCAACCAAACTACTAATGCAAACAATTTGGCCACCACCATTGGCAATCATAACAGGTAAAACAGTTTTGCTTAAAATTACGGTTCCCCAGAAATTGGTATCCATAATTTTTTGCTCCATTTGGATAGTGGTTTCTAAAGCTAAGGAACGTTGACTTACGCCGCCGCTATTAATTAGTAAATCAATCTTCCCGAAAATACGAATAGCCGCCTCTGCCTTTTCGCTAAGTGTTTCTGTTTCGCTTAAATCAAATGGCAACACATGCACATTAAAAGAATTTTGGCAATTGCCTTTTACCCTGAATAATTCATCTCGATTGCGTGCGGATATAATTAACTTATCGCCTGCTTTAAAATATTTGTAAACTAAGGCTTCGCCAATTCCTGAAGATGCGCCAGTTATCCATACAATTTTAGACATATATTTTAATTTTAAAACTCGTTAATTCAGTCATTAATGATAAACAATTCGGATGCAATGTGGTCGGCAAATAATTTACCTTCCTTGCTCAAAGTAAGTGTTTCGCCGTCTTTAATCAGCCAGTCTTTTTCTTCAAAACTTTTTAAATTATATAGCGTTTCTTCATGGAAATCTTTCCCGAAATCGATTTTTACTTTATCCAAATTAATACCCCACATTGTTCGAAGGGAAGTCATCATGTACTCGTTAAAACGGTCGTTAATACTTAATTCTTCAACAGTTTCCGGTAATTTATTGCTATTTAAAAGTTCTATGTACTGCGCATTATTTGCGGGATTCATGTATCTGTTGTAACCATCGAAACCGTGGGCAGATGGGCCGATACCTATATAATCTATCCCTTTCCAATAATTGGTGTTGTGGATAGCATAACAACCTGGCTTAGCGAAATTCGAAATTTCGTAATGCTCAAAACCTGCTTCAATCAATTTTTCCATCAGAATTATAAATTGAGCTGCACTTTGATTATCACTTACCGGAATTTGTTTTTTGTTTTTTATGGCATGAGCCAGCGCCGTTCTTGGTTCAACAGTTAATGCATAAGCAGAAATATGTGGAACTTGTAACTCAATAGCTTTTTGAATGTTAGAAAGCCATTTTGTATCGGTTAATAGGGGATAGCCGTAAATTAAATCCAGTGTTAGGTTTTCAAAACCTGCATCCTGACTTCTTTTTATGCAATCTTCTGCTTCTAAAGCATTATGCGCCCGATTCATCCAAATTAAATCTTCGTTATAAAAAGATTGAATGCCAACACTAAAACGGTTAACAGGCAACTGCTTTAATTCCTTTAATTTTTGTGCAGTTAAATCATCTGGGTTAGTCTCAATCGTAATCTCTGCATCTGCGCTAACCGAAAAGGTTTGATTTATAGCATCGAATATCTTTTGCAAACTGGCTTCCGGTAGGATAGAAGGTGTACCACCACCAAAGTAAATACTCCCAACTTGGCCGCTAATCCGATCTTTTTTTAACTTAATTTCTTTGCAAATGCTTTCTACCATTTCATCAGCATACTTTAAAGAAGTGCTAAAATGAAAATCACAATAATGACAAGCTTTTTTACAGAAAGGAATATGGATATAGATACCGGACATTCCTGCAAAGATACGAGATAATATTATGCGTTATATTGCGAATGTAATTCGCTTTGAATTGATTTTACCTGTTTATGATGAATTAGAGGTTTTTATAACCACATAAATTGAAACCTCTTTTCATGATGGCATCTTATATTGCTTCAATTTTTTTTGAAACCTCTTTTCCTTTTTCTGTATTTCTCAGTTTTATCGATAATTTACTGAAAAACTGTTCAAAATCTGTTTTTTTTAATAAAGAAAAGGAGCTATTGATCGATAATAAAACATTTATAAACATTAATGAAATTGGTGAATCAGGATGGTTTGTAAAAAAGGTTAGATATTCTTTGTTTTGAATGGTTGCATTCATATCTTCAATATCTGAATTATATTTACCCCCCTTAACTGTTGCTCCATTAACATCCATTCTTATAAAAATCTCAGCATCACTGTCTATAGCAAGAAGTCTTTCATCAAGGGTTCTCTCTCTTGATTTTTGCAAATAGGTATCGAAATTTTCTGTAGAATCTCCTGATAGGAACAGTTTCCTTAATTCAAAATCATCATCTTGCTTAACATCAAAATGGAATTTTTTATTAAGGATAGGACTCATAGTAATACCTTTTCTGTTAAGATCAACTAAATAAGCATATTTATAAGGCAATTGATTAATTAATAGTCCATTGATTTTGCGATTCAGAGTTTGACTATACAGACCCTGAATTGAGAATAACATAATGATAAATGTTATTGTAAATTTACTTTTGTGCATTACGAAGTTATTCTTTCCCAATTTTACAAACACATATCCGCAACAACTGCTGCTCTTAGGCCATCTTTATAAGAATTGCCTGTAAGTGCGGGTGTATTAGGCTCAATGCAATATTCAAGTGTTGTATCTTTATCCATAAGGCCATCGATTACGTTTTTCATCTCAATTTTATTGAGAGTTTTTAGATTTTTATACCAAGATAAGATCAATAACATATATCTGTATGAAAAAAGATATATTTTTAAAATGTTTATTTTCAATAAATTTATAGTATTAATATACTTTGTTAATTGAATTAATTGACGAAAATAAAGATAAATTGGCATTGTATACTGCTGTTCTTATTGAATCGTAAGAATGGATTATGGGGAAATTGCTAGTTTTTATAACCACATCATAAGGTGGGAGTTGATAAAAAAGATTGTCTTGATAATTTGAATATCTGTTAAATAATTATAGCCCGTATTTCTACGAGCTATAATCTTTTATTGTTCTTTAATTTTGGCTTCTGCAAATCAAACTTATCTGCACGTTATGCCAGAATTTTGTACTTATTCTTATTTAACATCATTAATTTAAATGTTTATGGCTTCTTCGACCAGGTCCAATATTTAAAAATTGACTGATGATCTGCATCGTCTAAATATGTTACAACAACGTTAGGATTTTCCTTTTTAATCATTTCTGAATGAATTGAAGGAATAGTAACATCTTTTTTTCCATGGAAAATTTGAACAGGTATGGTAGCCTTTTGAAGGTATTTACTCGTTTCAATATTAAAATTCATATACTGCTTGGTTTGCTCATTAAGAATAAGGCCTAAAATCGGCAGAATGGAAAGTGCCTCGCTATACATATCATAATATGGAGCTAGTAAAGTCAAACCAGAAGGTTTAGTTTTTGTTTCAGCAACCAGATGAGCTGCAATTCCTGTCCCGAGCGAATAGCCAATCACCACAATAGGTACACCTACATATTCCTTCGACACCTCCTGATATACAATTTCCGTATCATTGAATAATTCTTCTTTATTAGTAAGAGTACCTGTAGACAATCCAAAACCTCTGTAATCCATCATAACAAGATCATATCCACTATCCTGAACATACTTTTCTGCAGCAGGCTTAAATGTAAGATTCTCTCCGGCATTTCCATGTAAAAAAAAGATAAGACCCTTTGATGGACCTACTTTCCTTTTGTAATGTAAGGCATGTATTGTTGTATTTTCATCAGTATTGATGAACCTTTGTTTTAAATCATATGTCGATTGTAATTCTAAAGAAGGGAGAAGTAAACCAAGGCCTGCTAATGAATACCTACCATCGGTAGTTGGGTGAAAAAGAACCATATTTTCGAGGATAGGAGCCAGAATTTTTACTGCTATACTCTGTAAAATAACTACAGTGAGATCTAATGGATTATCTAAATAAGATTCAGTCGTGGCTAAGGCATTTTTTGAGATCGAGTTATTAGTTGCGCTTGGCACTTGATACTGACTTACTATTTTTGTTATTTGTTGATATTCTTTTTCCGAAATGGGCGTACTTACACCTTTGGATCGTAAAAAAAACTTTCCATTTTCTTTAATAACGTCTAATCCATAATTTGCCAACCTGAATTTATCTGGTAAAGACTTTTGTTGTGTAGATTCAAGAGAATTCCCTTCCGATTTGGAATTCTCATTCTTTTTACAGCCATTTATGCAAATGATTGTAAAAATAAATAGTAGATAAATGGTTTTTAAAGAGTTTTTCATTTTTAAATTTATAAAGTTATTATTAGGTTAATTATCAGCAATTTAGATGCGAAAATCTATTAATTAAAACTTTCATCTATACAACCATATTACTTGCATAAGCAACTACTTTAACGTCATGAACGGCAAATTTTAAATATGTTGTGTTTGTTTAATTAACTAATAATGTATAACTTAACATACGCATCCCGCTAACCAATTAATGTAATTAGGAATGCCATATGTTTGTGTTGCGATTGACGATGATTTTTTCGCTTTAGAAATTATAAAAGATTATATCGAATTAGAGGCAAATCTTTATCTGTTAAAAACTTTTAATAGCCCGAAATCAGCATTAGATTTTGTTTTAAAGAAACAAATGATAGACATTATCTTTATTGATATAGAAATGACGGAGATGAGTGGCCTTGATTTGGCTACATTAATTAGGCATAAGGCACAGAAGTTAGTTTTTATTACGGCTCACACAGAACATGCTATTAATTCTTACCAAATGAATGCCGATGCATTTCTGCTTAAGCCCTATTCTCAACAAAATTTTTCACAAATGCTGGGAAGATTATTTCCCAAACAAACAACTGAAATAGGTATAAAACAGGAAAATGAAAATTTTATTTTTGTTAGAAAAGTGGAAGAAAAAGATAAATTATTCAAGATTTTTCTTAGCGATATTATTGCCATTGAAGCTCAAGGCAGATATATCAAATTTCATTTGTATGAAACAAATATTTTAGTCCATACATCTTTATCAAAGATATTAGCTTCATTAATGTGGACGGGGTATTTTACGCGTATCCACAGATCATTTATTATATCCATAAATCAAATTAAGGCAGTTCAGCGATCATATGTATTCCTTAATAACGATTTGAAAATACCAATTGGTAGAGCTTATAAAGGGTTTTATTTCAAAATCTCAAAGGGGCATGAGGTCTAAAAATATTAAAGTGCACTAATGTAATTGGCGTGGAATGAAACTCATTTAGTTTTAGTGCCAGTAATAAACATTCAAACTACAGTCCTAAAGCAACGGCCTTGGGTCAAACAAAACCTTTATAGATTTAATTTTTTCATTTTCTAGTGAATACCAACCTGAAGCAAAAATGGTTTTCTCGCCCATATTAATATCGTAGAAAACTGAAACGTCATCATCGTTTAGGAAAAGCTTTTGAATGCTGTATTTGAATTTCATTTTTTTCATATCGTCGATGTAATTACCAGCGCCAGTGCGCTCGCCCATTACACCTTTAAAGGTCATATTTACATCTAACTGTTCCTTTGCAAGATCAAAATCTTCAGCATTTAAGGCATTTAAGAAATCCAATACAACAACTTTACTGTTATGTTCGTTTAAGGTTGACATAATTTTATGGTATTTTATATTTTAAAACATAGCATTTTTCATAATGTTTTGATGGTTAAAGGTTCATTGCAAAACTCTAATGTTAGCCATAAAACTGATTTTATTAACAAGGTATGATTAAACACAATTAAATGGGCTTATTTTTTGCGTAAACAATAAATATTCAAGTACTTTTGCTTCCTTAATTTTTAACTGTTTGAATGCCTAAATTTATATTCATCTTATTTGCTTTTTTATGGTGTGCAAATTTTGCTGATGGGCAACAAATTTCCACAGTTTCTGATAGTGCCATAGTTCAGAAATATCAATATAGGCGTTATCGATTAGATTCAGCTCAGCTTATTAGGCAAAAAATCGTTACCGATTCCATCATAAAACACACTTGGGTTTTGCCAGATAGTGCGATAAATAAAAATGCTTTGCTGGATAGCGTTCAAAAAGAATATTTATTTCCTACCCTTGATTTGTTGGCTTGGCAAAAGAAATATCAGCACTTAAAAAAGAAGGAAAATCCTTATCAATTGGGGCACGCAATACCGAAGGGAAATGTTTGGCTTTTAGGTTTCATCTTTATTATGCTACTGATTTTTGCGATTCTTAAAAATGCCTTTTCTAAACAATTATCAGCTATTGTACAATCATTTTTTAGTAACAGGGTTTTAAATAATATTAACAAGGAAGATAACCTTTTTAGTTCCTGGCCTTTTTTATTGCTTTTTATTCAGTTTGGCTTTATTTTAGGAATGTTTTTTTTCCTCGTGGCCCAATATTATGATATGTACCAAGTGAAGCAGGGATTTAAGTTTTTCTTCACCATCTCCATTCTCATAATTGTTTTTTATGCATTGAAACTGATTATCTTAAGATTCCTTGGTTACCTGTTTAATGTGCAAAAACCTGTTGGAGAATACATCTCAATATTATATTTAAGTTATTTTAATGCATCGTTATTATTTATTCCTTTAGTAGTTGCTTTTGCCCTTTCACCATTAAAATATGGCGTTGTATATATCGTACTGGCATACTTACTGTTAGGGGTCATATTTACCTTTCAGCTATTAAGAGCAGGTATAACGATTCTTTCTAATAATAAGTTTTCTAGAATGCATTTAATTTTGTACTTTTGCGCCCTCGAAATATGTCCTATTTTAATACTAATTAAAACGATAGGATTGTAGCAGGAAAAAGGAAAATGCAAGAAAAAAATGACGCTAGAATTCGTAAAGTAAAAAGTATCTTAGTTACTTTACCGAAGCCTGAAACAGAAAAATCTCCTTACTTTGATTTGGCTAAAAAACACAACCTTAAAGTTGATTTTAGATCCTTTATTCATGTAGAGGGTGTACCTGCAAGGGATTTTAGAAAAGATAAAATTAACCTTGCCGATTTTACAGCCGTAATTTTTACGAGCCGTAATGCCGCTGATCACTTCTTTCGCATTTGCGAAGAAATGAGGTATGATGTACCTGTAGATTTAAAGTATTTCTGCTTGTCAGAAACCATCGCTTTATATCTTCAGAAATATATCCAATACCGCAAGCGTAAAATCTTTTTTGGAAAACAAACCGCTGCTGATCTGGCAGAAGTGTTGAAAAAGCATGCAAATGAGAAATTTTTATATCCTTGCTCGGATGTAGCAACAGAGGATACCATGAATTTTCTTGAAAAAAGCGGCTACAATTTCACACCAGCAGTTTTATTCAGAACAGTTGTAAGTGATTTATCTGATCTTGCTGAAGTTTTTTATGATGTAATTGCATTCTTTAGCCCTTCAAGTATTCAGTCGCTATTTAAAAACTTTCCCGATTTTCAGCAAAATAATACCCGTATTGCAGCTTTTGGCGTTAATACCAGCAAAGCAGCTACCGATATGGGCTTAATTGTCGATATAGCTGCGCCAACTCCTGGAGTACCTTCAATGACAATGGCAATTGAAAATTACATTAAGGTATCTAACAAATAATACTTTTATTATAAGTCGTTGCAATAAATTCGTAATTTTATAGTTATTACATGGTTACGAATTTATTGTAACGAGAATGATAGGAAGAAAGATTTTAATTTGAATTATTTCCTCTTACTGGCGATTTTAAAATAAAATATTTGCTTTTGTTGATAATTTCAGTGATTTTTGATAAAAAAAAGATCCTAATTGTGTTTTACACACTATAAAAATATGAAGAAAATTTACCTTCTAGCTATTGTGGCTGTAAGTGGGTTACTGGCAAGTTGCGGTCATGGAGGCCAGGGCGAGTTAGTAGGTGCTTATAACCGGAAATTTAAAAACAACAGGATCCCTTTAGGAATGGTTTATGTTCCTCCAGGTCATACTCCTCTTGGTGGATCTGATGAGGATATTACATTTTCTCAAAATGGACCAAGTAGAATGACAACAATTAGTGCTTTCTACATGGATCAAACCGAAATTTCTAATGCCGAATACCGTCAGTTTACCAACTGGGTACGCGATTCTATCGCTGTAACTATGATGGGAATGCCTGCTCAGTTTACAGTTACGCCAAGAAACGGTGCAGCAGCGAGCTTGGGTGGCGAAAAATATATTGATTGGAGAAAGGTTGGGCCAAATGGCGCAAATATTTGGCGTAATAGAGGTAGAGGTGCAACAGCTGGTGCACAAGCCAGTCAGCTCGATGGTATGTATTATTCAGGTTTAGATGCTTTACCAGGAAGAAAAGAATTCGACGTTCGTAAATTCGAATATGCTTATGCTGAGCTAAATATGGATAAAGCTGCCCTTGGCCATAAAGATCCAAATAGCAAACGCCAGGATTATATTGATAGATATGTTATTGCGGTTTATCCAGATACAATGGTTTGGAAAACAGATTATTCATACTCGCAAAATGATCCAATGGTTCGTGGCTACTACAACCACCCTTCATATGATGATTATCCCGTAGTAGGCGTAAGTTGGGAGCAAGCAAAGGCATTTTCGCACTGGCGCACCAAACTTTATGACGGTGTGGCAACGGCTAGAAAATTGCCTGTTGGCTCAAGATTAGATTACAGATTACCTGCCGAAACTGAATTTGAATATGCTGCCAGAGGCGGTAATACCAAAACAAAATATCCTTGGGGAGGTCCTTACATCAGAAATACAAAAGGATGTTTACAAGCCAACTTTAAACCAGGTCGTGGTGATTATTCAAGCGACGGTGGTATTTACACAGTAGGTGTAAGATCTTATTTCCCTAACGATTATGGCTTGTATAACATGGCTGGAAACGTTTCTGAATGGACAATTACAGCTTACAACAAATCTGCAAGTCCTTTATTGCACGATTTGAATCCTAACTTTACCTATGTAGCTGGGAAAGATGATAGTAAATATTTGAAACGTAAAGTAGTAAAAGGTGGATCTTGGAAAGACACAGGATATTTCCTTCAAAATGCAGTTTCAACTTACGAATATCAGGATCAGCAGAGATCATATATCGGCTTTAGATGTGTTTCTTCATACCCGGGAACAGATCTGAGAAACTAAAAAACCAAAACTAAAAACTAGAAAAACATTAAAATTTTATGGCAGGAAAAAAACAACCAAGCTGGTTACACGTAGCGATTTCTTGGGGAGCAAGTATTGTAATTATTGGGGCATTATTTAAAATTTTGCACATAGGCGGGATATTGGGTAATTATATGATCGGTATTGGTCTTGGTGTAGAATCCATCTTATTTTTCTTAACGGGTTTCTTCCCTCCTGAGCCAGAACCAGCTTGGGAAAGGGTATATCCAGAGTTAAGAGAAGATTATAAAGGCGAGTTACCAACAGCTTCTGCTAGACCAGTTGCTGCTGTTGCTACTTCATCAAATACAGCTGCTTTAGATAAAATGCTTTCGGATGCTAAAATCGGTCCTGAATTAATTGAAAGCTTAGGTACAGGTTTACGTACTTTCGGTGATAAAGTTGCTGCAATTTCTAATGTTGCTGATGCATCTGCTGCTACAAATGAATTTACTGGTAAAGTTAAAACTGCTTCTGCCGGTTTTGATAACTTAAGCGCTTCTTTTGAAAAAGCCACAGCTAATTTAAAAGCTATGGGAGAAAGCAATGTAGATTCTCAGGCTTATCACGATCAGGTAAATAACTTAGCTAAAAACTTATCAGCTTTAAATGCAGTTTATGAATTAGAATTACAAGATTCAAGCGCACATTTAAAATCGATGAATAAGTTCTATCAAAATTTATCACTTACTATGCAAAACTTCAACGAATCAATGGAAGATTCGAAACAGTTTAAAGAAGAAGTGAACAAATTAGCTAAAAACTTGTCGTCACTTAATGCAATTTACGGTAACATGCTCTCGGCTATGAATAGCCCACGTGTATAATGGTTTAGTTTTTAATTAATTTAAAAAAAAGCTACATAACACATGGCAGGCGGAAAAGAAACAACAAGGCAGCGGATGATTAATATCATGTATTTGGTATTACTCGCTATGCTTGCCTTAAACGTATCAGACACTATATTAAATGCATTTAAAAACATTAACGACAGTTTAGAAACTTCTAAAACTAACGTTAATTTAAGCATCGATCAGCTTTTCGCTGCATTCGAAAACTCGAAGTTAAAAGAAGAACCAGGACGTGCACAGCCAATTTACGATAAAGCTAAACAGGCAAAGGCAGCTGCGGATGAATTAAATAACTATATCGAGAGTATTAAAAAACAATTCACGACTGCTGGTGATGGTATTGATCCTGAAACTGGTGACTTAGTAAGACGTGATAACATGGATATTGCCCAAAACATTATGATTAATGGTAAAGAGGGTGAAAAATTGAAACAAAAAGTAAATGCTACCCGCGAAAAATTAATTTCTTTATTAGATGAAGCGGATCGCAAAAATGTTTCTTTCTCTCTTGAGGCAAAAGATCCTGTAAAAAAAGGTAAAGGAAATTGGGAAGAAGTTTATTTTGGAGAAGGTACTCCATTAACTGCTGCAATGACCATTTTAACAAAACTGCAAACAGATACTAAAAATGCTGAGGCAGATGTTGTAAAAAGATTATTCGGAAATATGGATAAAGCTTTAGTTAACATAGATAAGTTTGCTGCAGTTGCTGTGGCTCCAACTTCTTATGTAATTCAAGGACAACCATATACTGCCGAAGTATTTTTAACAGCTAGTGATTCTAAATCAAATCCTGATATTTCTGTTGGTGGAGGTAAATTATCCGTAAAAGACGGAAAAGGAACTTACACAGGTGGTACTGGAAGCGTGGGTGTGTTTAAATGGGTTGGTACAATTCGTGTTAGACAAACCGATGGACAGATTAAAGAATACAAAACTCCAGAGCAAACTTATCAAGTAGCAAAACCATCTGCAACGGTTTCATCTACAAAAATGAATGTAATTTATGCAGGTATACCTAATCCATTTGCAGTATCAGCAGCGGGTTTCCCATTAGAAAGTGTTAAAGCATCTATATCTGCAGGTTCAATGTCTGGTGGAAACGGTAATTACACAGTTAACGTTGCTGGTGGCCAGGTTGGTCAGGAAGTATCAATCAATGTAACTGCAACAAATGCAGGTAAAACTGTAAATCTTGGTGTTCAGAAATTTAGAGTAAAAGCTATTCCTGCACCAGTTGCTAAAGTTGGAGGTCGTGCTGGTGGCGAAGTTGCTTCAGTACAATTAAAAAGCGAATCAGAAATTGAGGCAGATCTTGATGATTTCCCTTTTGATGTGCAGTTTAAAATTCAACGTTACAAATTAACTATTATAAAACCACGTTCAGATGCGGTTACAATAGCGGGTAGTGGCGGTAGTTTCACTGGAGCTGTAAAAGCTGCTTTAAACTCTATTACTCCAAATACCAGAGTATTTTTTGAAGATATTGTTTCTGTAGGACCAGACGGCCGTCAGAGAATTTTACCTTCACTTGCATTCACGGTAAAATAAGAAGATGATGAAAAGGATATTAAGCGTACTGGTTTTAGTTTTATGTGTTGGCTTTGCTTATGCACAAAAGAAACCCGTTAAAAGAACAACAACGGTAAAGAAAACAATTCCTGCACCGGTTGTTGTAACGGATACACTTGTTACGAAAGCACCAACCAAAATTGGTAAGAAAAAATTAAAGGTGCCACCAAAAGATGGCTTCTATGCACGCAAGGATATAGATAGTACTGAAATGGTTCCATTAGCAGATGTACGTGAGGAAGATGTTTTTTATGCTAAAAGAATTTGGCGTGAAATTGATTTACGTGATACCGTTAACTCCGTTTTAAAATCACCAAAATCAAGATTAATAGATGTTTTTATTTCTGCAATTAAATCAGAAGAATTAACAGCTTATTCGCCAATTGATAGTGTATTAAATGAGGATGATGCTTTTAATAATCCTTTATCAGCAGATTCTGCCGCAAGAGCAGCTTTAGGAACCGCTGAGGTATCAAACAATAAAACTGGTACTGTAACTACGGTAACCAACGATTTTAATCCTGAATTGTTCCTAAAATTTAGAATTAAAGAAGATTGGATTTTTGATGTTAAACGTTCTATTTTCGAACCACGTATTATTGGTATTGCTCCATTAAAGTTTAATGAGGTATCAAAACAATGGCAACCTGTATTCTGGATTTACTATACAGAAGCCAGAGCAATTTTAGCCAAGAAACGTTTAATCAATACAAATAATGATGCATCATCTTTAAGCTTTGATGATTTCTTTATTCGCCGCTTATTTAGCAGCTATATTGTTAAGGAATCAAATCCTGGAGATAATAAAATCAGAGATATTATAACTGATCCAAGAGATAGGTTGTATGAATCAGAAAGAATTAAGAAATCTGTTCTGGATTACGAACAATCTCTTTGGGAATATTAATAAAAAGGCTTCGATTTAATCGAAGCCTTTTTTGCTTTATTAAGCGTGTTTGATTATTCCTCAATATTCAGAATAGAGGTTTGAAAGAAATGCATACTATCAAATAAGATTGGAATATTGGGGTTACTAGGCTTAGTTAAATAAACCTGACCGTTAGCGGTATTCCGATTTTTTCTATCGGAATTTAGCAAAGGGCGGGATTACATTTGCCAAAAGCAGAAGCTTTCTTTTCCAAAATATAAGAAAAACTATTGTTGGGCTTTAAAATACTCAAGCAGCGTAACTACTTGTTTTTTATTTAAAACATCAGCTAGTTCTTTCTCTGTTGCTTCTTTAATTTTTTTAACCGATTTAAAGTGTGTTAGCAATTTGTCCGCTGTTGTTTTACCTATTCCAGCTATTTGCTCCAGTTCAGTTTTTAAAGTGCCCTGATCTCTTTTCTTGCGGTGGAAAGTAATTCCGAAACGGTGAGCCTCATCTCTTAACTGCTGAATAACTTTTAAGGTTTCAGATTTCTTATCTAAATAAAGTGGATAAGAATCGCCTGGATAAAAAAGTTCTTCTAATCTTTTAGCAATTCCAATTACCGTAAGGCGATTATATATACCTAATAACTTTAAACTCTTAACTGCGGAAGATAACTGCCCTTTACCGCCATCAATGATGATTAACTGAGGTAAAGGTTGGTTTTCATCCAACATTCTTCTGTAGCGGCGGAAAACGGCCTCTTCCATGGTTGCAAAATCGTTTGGACCTTCTACTGTTTTCACATTAAAGTGGCGATAATCTTTTTTAGAAGGTTTTGCATCTTTAAAAACTACAATGGCCGAAACCGGGTATTTACCTTGGAAGTTGGAGTTATCAAAACATTCGATGTGCTTTGGTAGTTGTGTTAAACTTAAATCTTTTTGCATTTGAGTTAAAATGCGATCGGTTCTTAAATCCGGATTTAGTTTTTCGTACTGGTTTAATTTTTCCTTTTTAAAGAAGAGTACATTCTTTTGAGAAAGCTCCAGCAACTTTTTCTTTTCTCCAAGTTTTGGGATGGTAAATCTTAAACTCTCATCTTCTAATGATAAATCAAAAGGAACGATAATCTCTCTGGAAGTGCTATTAAATTTGGTTCTAAATTCGAGCATAGCGGTAGTAAGCAATTCTTCGTCACTTTCATCCAGCTGTTTTTTAATCTCTATGGTTTGCGTTTGGATAATGGTTCCGTTCATTACCTTGAGGTAATTTACGAAAGCATAACGTTCATCAGAAGCAATGCTAACCACATCAACATTTGTAATGGCACTATTTACAACCGTCGATTTGCTTTGATATTTTTCTAAAACCTGTAATTTTCTTGAATATTGATGTGCAAGTTCAAAATTTAAATCTTCTGAAGCAGTCTTAATAATCTGCTTTACCTCACGAATTACATTTCCAATTTTACCGCTCAGAATTTCTTTGATCTCTGCTATGTTATTGTTGTAATCTTCTTCTCGCTGATAAGCCTGACATGGCCCTTTACAGTTGCCAATCTGGTATTCAAGACAAACTTTAAATTTACCTTCAGCAATATTTTTCTCGTTTAAAGGCAGGCTGCAAGTTCTTAGTGGATAGGTTTCCTTAATAAGATCTAAAATTGTATGCATCATCCCAATGGATCCATAAGGCCCAAAATAGGTTGAACCATCTTTAATTACTTTCCTCGTCCAGTAAATGCGTGGAAAAGACTCGTTTTTAACAATAATCCATGGATAGGTCTTATCGTCCTTTAAATTGATGTTAAATTTAGGCTGATGTTTTTTAATTAAGCTGTTTTCGAGCAACCAAGCATCAATTTCGGTATCAACAATAGTGAAAGTGATTTTCCGGATACGCGATACTAAAACTCTTGTTTTTCCATTAAACTGTTGTTTATCCTGATTGAAGTAAGAACCAACCCGATTGCGTAAATCTTTGGCCTTACCAATATACATGAGTTTGCCATCTGCATCCCAATATTGGTATACACCCGGTTTATGTGGAATTGCCGTTAAGGCTGTTTTATGGTCGAAACTGCTCATTTATTAAAATTAGGCTTCTAAGTTAAAGTTATGCTAAACACATAAATTTAGTTTCGGATATCCTGAGCACTAAATTAGATATAATGTATAAGTCCACAGCTAATTTAAAATTAGTTGTGGACCTTTGATGTTTTGTTAGTTATAAAATTTGTCGGACTAAAATCCTAGCTTTTCGTCAAGTTCGCTTTTTGGTCCCTCTTCCTGTTGCTGATATTCATTACAATCGAAAGTGATAGTTTTAGGTGTTTTTGGTGCTTCAAAATCAGCATGACTGATTTTTAAAGCAGGATTTGCATAAACACGTTTTATAAAACCAGCAAAAATAGGGAGTGCCGTATTAGCACCTTCACCTTCTCGGGTACTTATAAAGTGGAAAGCCCTGTCTTCACAACCTGTCCATATTCCAGTTACCAATTGCGGCGTAATGGCCATAAACCAACCATCAGAGTTATTTTGAGTTGTACCCGTTTTACCACCAATAGGGGCGTTGATTTTATATTTATAATTTAATCTGGAACCTGTACCATTCGTGATTACGCCTTTAAGCATACGGGTCATTACATAAGCTACTTCTTCGCTCATTACCGGTTTCGGGATTGCTTTTTTAGAGTAAAGTACCACGCCATTTTTATCTTCGATTCTTAAAAGATAGATAGGTTGAGTATAATAGCCTTTGTTTGCAAAAGCACCATAAGCTCCAACCATGTTGTAAACAGAAGCATCAAAAGAACCCAGTGCAATAGATGGGTAAGCCGGAACATTTGGTATACCCATTTTGGTAGCCAAAGCCGATACAGCCACAGGTCCAACTTGTTTCATTACGTACGCAGTAATGTAGTTTTGTGAGTAAGCCAGTGCTTTTTGTAAAGTTAGGGTTCCTTGGATAGTGCCTGATGATCTCGGGATATATGGTTTTCCATAACCTTCAATAGTAACGGGGACATTTGGAACTGTAAAACATGGCGAATAACCATTTTCAATGGCTACGGCATAAGTAAATGGTTTAGCTGTAGAACCTACTTGTCTGGTTCCCATTTTTACCTGATCGTATTTAAAGTGCTCGTAATTAATACCGCCAACCCAGGCCTTAACATGGCCATTTGTTGGGTCCATTGTCATCATTGCGTTGCGCAAAAGCATTTTGTAATAACGTACAGAATCAATAGGCTTCATTGTCGTATCAATGTTTCCTTTCCATGTAAAAATGGTTAAATCGGTAGGGGTATTAAAATCTTTACGAATTTCTTCCTCAGATTTACCTTCTAGCTTTAATGATTTATAACGATCTGATCTTTTTATTCCTTGTTCAATTTGGAGTGCTTTATCTTTAAAAGGGTCACGACCTTTCCAACTGTTTACAAATTGTTGTTGTAAAACTTTCATGTACTCTTTTTGAGCCTCTTCTGCATAAACCTGCATATCGTAGTTTATGGTGGTATAAATTTTTAAACCATCACGATCTAAATCATAAGGCGTTCCATCTGGTTTAGTAATAGATTGCTCTTGAAAAATAGCTTTAATATCGTTTTTCAACACTGAGCGGAAATATGGTGCAATGCCATCATTAACTGTTGCGGCATTAAAATGTAAATCAAGGGGTTTTTCTTTTTGCTTATTAAATTCTTCCTGAGTAATGAAATCAGACTTTACCATCATCGCCATTACGGTATTTCTACGATCTTTTGAACGCTCAGGGTGTCGGGTAGGCGAGTACATGGTAATTCCTTTTTGCATCCCAACCAAAGTAGCTGCTTCGGTTAAACTTAACTTATCTGGGCTGGTATTGAAGTAAACACGTGCCGCCGATTTAATACCATATGCCTGGTTACCAAAATCAACCGTATTTAGGTACATCGTAATAATTTCTTCTTTAGTGTAGTTCCTCTCCAGCTTTACCGCTACAATCCATTCTTTAAATTTGGTTAAAACCAATGTGAAAAAGTTAAGATTAGTTTCACGGGGGAAAAGATTTTTAGCCAATTGTTGTGTAATTGTACTTGCACCTTGCTTTTTACCAACAAGATTGTAAAAGATAATTGAGAAAGTACGTTTGAAATCTATTCCAGAATGTTCTTTAAACCGGGTATCTTCAGTCGCAATAAGACCGTTAATTACGTTTTGTGAAATTTCTTTATAAGAAACATTTGATCTGTTTTGAACGAAATATGTACCCAGCGTGTGCCCGTCATCAGCAATAATTTCTGATGCCTGATTACTTTTTGGATGTTCTATATCTCTAAAAGATGGTAATTCGCCAAATACACCAACGCTAAGCAAAGAGATGAAAATAGCAAATACGGCTATGCAGCCGATTAAAATTTTCCAAATGCGCAGACTGTATCTTTTTATATCTTCTTTTGAAAGGGATTTATTCATTTTAAATGTATGTTATTCGATAGCCCTAAACAAAACTGCTTTAAGGATCGTTTTTAAAATTAGAAAAAGCAAAAATAAGAAGTTAATACGCTAAACCCCTAGTTTTGTTGTCAGATTATACATCTTAATCTTAAAGAATGTTGATTTAGCCGATTGTTAATTGTTATAATTGCTTTTATAAAACTCAATATATTCATTAATACGGGCTCTATCCGTTAGTTTTTCAAAATTCTCTTTACTAATAATGAAGCTCTTGTAAATATTAGCAGGCACTTTCATAATGCTTTTTAAATGATTCTTAATGCTTTCATCGTATATTTTAGCATCTTCTAAATCAATAAAACTACTTACATAAATTAATTGATCCTGATCTAATTCCACCAATTTATGTACCAAATCATTTTGAGGATAGTTGCCACGATTAAACTGTCCAATACCAAACCTTGACGAACTTAAAGTTAACGATGCATCGGCAACATCAATTACAAAATAATAAGTTTCGGAGGTTGCAGTACTAAAAATACTTATAGGTTTAACTTCAGGTACTTTCACAGTTTCAACTTTATCGGCGGTTTTTGCAAGAGGCTTCTCAATCGGTTTGTCACTTGTTTTCTCCTCTTTTTTAGGCTCAGCAGCAGCGTTAATAACAGGATTTGTAATTGGTTTTGCTGCTACGGCTATAGGCGTAGCCTGACTCATGAAACGTGGCTCATTTGCATCAAAATCAACTAATGCAAATTTACGTTGCTTAAATTCATCTAAATTAGCTTCAATATATTTTAAGTGATCTCTAACCAATGGCGTAATAATCACATCGTTAGGGTAGAGGGTATTTATAGAGTTAAATTCAGTTAGCAATGCATCAACCTTAGAAGTTCTACCTACAGCTATAGCTTTTAAATATGCATACTGAGGAGCTAAATCATTTTCAGGGAAAGCAGCAATGTTATCATTAGCTTGCTTAATTACATTAGCATAATCTTTCTTTAAATAACTATCAAAAGCTGCGTTATAATTGTTAATGGATATATTTTCTAGCTGACTTAGCTTGGCAGAATAAGAAGGATCTAAAATGGTTTTGGCAAAACTTGAATTTGGAAATTTAGTTAACACCAATTGTTTATACTTTTCTGCTTCTGCCTGGTTTACCCCTTGATTATTCAAAAACAAACTGTAATAAACCGCCACAAGGTGGTTGTTTTCTGGGAAACGCTTTAATAATTCGACATAAACCTTATTTGCCTCGGCTTTATCGTTTAATTCTTGCTGGTAAAAACTAGCAATTTCGAAATAAGCATCAATAATCTTTTGGTTGGATTTTGCCACTAAATCACTATTAATTGGCAAAGATTCCAAATATTTCTTTTCTAAAGTACTTTGATCCTGTGATATTGGAGCATTTGTATTTGTAGAAGTTTGGATGCCATTGGCAACATTGCCTCCTGCCAAAACCTGATTATTTTCTTGTGCAGCAGAACGGATACTTTGGCGCCAGTTATCTTCTAATGGTCTGTTGCCCCAACGCTTTTTAAATTCGCCAAAGCCATTGCTTACCGCTGATGTATTGTTAAAGTAAAAAGTATTACCTACGCTAGTGGTACTTGTTAAAAGGCTTGCGCTTGATGGCTGACCAGGAAAATCCGGATTGTTGACAAATGTTGATCCATTGCTCGTACTACCTATATTTGTTAATTTAACCATTGGCGTTAACCAAGCTTTAATTTTAGCCTCCTGTTCAGAAACGGGTAATTTTGCAATAGTTTGTAAAGTATCTTCTGTAGATATTATGGTATAACGGTCTGTTAAGTATTGAAGATTATGCGCCTTTTTAACAATGTTATCATAATCAGGAAAATTTTTCGGCAAAATCATCGCTGTGCTATCATAATAAAGTTTGGCTTTAATGTAGTTATTAAACTGTTTAAAGTTTAAATCAGCAATTTTGAGGTAAGATAATGCCTTTTGGGTTTGATTACGGGTACTGTTTTTAATAGATTTTTTATAGTTTTCTTCGGCCTTAATGTATTCGCCTTCGGCAGAAAACAACTCTCCAACCTGATAATAAATTTGATCAATGTAATCAGAGTTTTTATCGTCTTTTAGCAAAGCCAGCAATTGCTGTTCCTTATTTAGTTTTTCGCCACCCAATAAAGCTTTAAGTTTAATGCGGTTTAAATTAGCATGAAAGTACATTTCAAAAGGCGCATTGCTTTTCTCTACTTTGGTAAAGTTAAGATAGGCATCTTGTAAATTGTTTTCCTTTTCTTGTAATTGTGCAAGAATGTATCTCCATCGAATACGTTGATGAGTTTCGCTAGTGGCTTTTATCGCTGATTCTAACAATAACATAGCCTCTTTATTCCGCTTTTGGTAAATACGCATTTGGGCAGTTGTAGCTAAAGGCTCAGCAAGATCTTTCTTTAATAAATCTGCTGCACGCAACATGGTATCTAAAATTAAATCAGCCTTGCTCATATTATTAAGCTCCATTTGGCTTCTGGCTTTCCAATTTAAAGCCATAATATAGGTTTTTAGATTATCACCATAAGTTTTTGCGGTATAATCAAAGTATTCTGAAGCGATGAAGTAATTGCCTTTTAAATAATTTGCCTTGCCCAAAAGCATATATGCATCATCAATATAATTACTAAAACTTTTATCGTTTATAACGGCTTGGCCTTTGTGTACAATTTCATCAAGCTGTTTGTTGGAAATGCCAGGCGTAAGCACCAGGTTAACTTGCGGCTCTGGATCAAGATAAACAGGTAAAACCTTCTCGTAATTATCGCTATAACTTTGAGCTAAACCCTCGTTATACTCCGTAAGTAAAACATTTGAGTTATATATATAGTTATATCTAGCCGTTAAGTTTTGCATCTTACGGCTTATCGCAGTATCTTTAGGCGTTATACAGCTATATATAAATAGCAATCCTAGACAGAGAAATAATGGATGAAAGGTTTTGGTAGCGTTATTTTTCAAGTATAAAAATCTCTAGTGTATACAATAAACAAAAAGTATGCAAAATTATTTTATTTGGCAACAAGTTTTAATTATTCAAAGTTAATTTAATTATTGCATTAAAAAATGGAAAATCCGAAAGAAGAAAATACGGGTAAAAAGCTTAGAAATGCGGCTAAATATTCAGCAATAGGCTTCCAAATGATCGCAACAATTGGCTTGTTAACTTTTATCGGTCATAAAATAGATCAACACAGGAGCGGCAAACTCCAAATATACACTGCAATATTTGGGTTAATTGGTGTAGCAATTGCTTTATATCAGGCTATAAAGCAAGCCACAAAGGAATAACTAAGAATCGGCAAAAAGCCAAAATATTATAGTTTTTGATCATTAGATTTGATGATTAGGTTGTAAAACTTATTTTCCTAACGTATTTCTTGGCACTTGAAGCTAAAAACCTATCTTTGCATCGTTTTTATTACATTGAAAAAGAATTATTTAGTTTGACTCTAGCCAAATTTACCAGTATCTATTTTATTTTCACCGGGGTTTTAATCGGTATCATAGCTATTTTACCTTCTTTATTTTCAGGAGCACAATTATTTATACCTAATTTTTGGGTAATGTTTGGGTTTTTAGCAGGCATTACTTATATCGCCTACGTACTGGTTGATATTGGTATTAAAAGGGATCCAGAGGTGGGTATAATGGCTATTATGGGATCAATTGCAGTGAAAATGATTTTTTGTATGGCTTTTGTGCTGATTTACAGTATAAAAGCTAAGGGAATAGGGCTCGTATTTCTGCTAAATTTTTTTTCTTTATATTTATTGTTTACGGCCTTTGAAATTTACTGTTTGTTACGTAACTTGCGCCACCAAAATTTAAAGTAAAAAACTGCCAATAAATGGATTGTAACCAAGTTTTTGTGTCGAAAGTTAAAAGGCTAATTGTTGTTTTTACGCTTTTAATCGCGTTTTTGTCTGTTAAAGTAAGTGCTTTTGCACAAGCAGACAGTACTACTGCACATGTTGATAGTAGCGTTGTTGAAAGTGCTGAAGCTATTTCAGGTGAGCATACTGAAGGTAAAACAGCGCATGGCGAAGAAAAGTTTGAGCCAACTAAAGTAATTATGGAACACATTGCAGATTCGCATGTGTGGCATTTATGGGGGCATACCTCATTGCCGCTTCCTGTAATTCTTTATACTTCAAATGGATTGGAGATTTTTTCTTCAGAACATTTTCACCACGGCGAAGCTGATTATCAAGGTAAATATAATAAATACCGTTTGGTAACTGATTTAGAGCAAAGTGTATCTAAAAATATCTTAAACAAAAACATCAAAGTTGTTGGTGCTGATGGTAAAATTGATGAAGCAGCTTCTGATACAGTTGTAGATTTTTCAATCACTAAGAACGTGGCAGCAATGTTTGTTGCTATTCTTGTAATCCTTATTGTATTTATTGCTGTAGCATCTGCATATAAAAAGCGTGTAGGTAAAGCACCCAAAGGTTTGCAATCGTTTATTGAACCAATTATTGTATTCGTTAGAGATGATATTGCTAAGCCAAACATCGGTCACAAATACGCTAAGTTTATGCCTTATTTGTTAACCGTGTTTTTCTTTATCTGGTTTAACAACTTATTAGGTTTAGTTCCAATTTTTCCAGGAGGTGCAAACGTAACGGGTAACATTGCTTTAACTTTTGTTATGGCAATTGCAACTATGTTAGTTGTTAACTTAAATGGCAATAAATACTATTGGAAACATATTTTATTACCTGATGTACCTTGGTGGTTATATCCAATTATGATCCCAGTAGAGTTAATTGGTATTATTTCAAAACCATTTGCTTTAATGATTCGTTTGTTCGCAAACATTACGGCTGGTCACATTATCGTATTAAGTTTAATTTCCTTAATATTTATTTTCAAAACATTGGCAATTGCACCTGTATCTGTAGCATTCGTTTTATTTATGGATGTATTGGAGTTATTGGTTGCGTTTTTACAAGCCTTTATTTTTACATTACTTACTGCCTTATTTATAGGTATGGCAGTAGAAGAGCATCATTAGTTATAAACTATTTTTTACAAATTAATATAAATTAAATTAGTTATGGTAGGTTCAATCGCGGCAATTGGTGCCGGTTTAGCAGTAATCGGTGCTGGTATCGGTATCGGTCAAGTAGGTGGTAAAGCAATGGAAGGTATTGCTCGTCAACCAGAGGCTGCATCAAAAATTCAAACTGCAATGATTATCGCTGCTGCCCTTATTGAGGGTGCTGCATTATTCGGTGTGGTAGTTGCTTTATTAGGCTTACAAGTTTAATAGCAATTAAGAATCAATTTTAACCGGAAATTTAACGATTGGTTGTTTTTCCGGTTAATTTAAGTTAAAATTAAGAAAGTTAAAATATATGAACCCATTAGTTCTACCAACCATCGGACTGGTTTTTTGGACCGTTATTGCATTTGTTTGCTTATTAATATTGCTTAGAAAATTTGCATGGAAACCTATCTTAGGTGCTATCCACGATCGTGAGCAAAGCATTGATGAGGCATTAAACAAAGCAGAATTAGCTAAGCAGGAAATGGCTCGCTTAACAGCTCAAAATCAGGATTTAATGCAACAAGCCCGTGCTGAGCGTGATGAAATTTTGAAGGAAGCTAAAACCCTTAAAGATAGTATCCTTAATGAAGCTAAAAAACAAGCTCAGGTAGAAGGTTCTAAACTAATTGAGAAAGCTAAAATCGAAATCGAAAACCAAAAGAAAGCCGCTTTAGCTGAAGTTAAAGATCAGGTTTCTTCATTATCGCTAGAGATTGCTGAACGTGTTTTACGTACTCAGTTAGATGATAAAACAAAACAAGAAGCTTTAGTAGCTAACTTGTTAAAAGACGTTGAACTAAACTAGTTTTGAGTAATGAGTTTAGAGTTTAGAGTGGGGTTCCCATCTCCCAACTCCTAACTCCCAACTAAGATAATATGTCAGAAATTAAAGTTGCAAGCAGATACGCCAAATCATTAATAGACTTAGCCGTGGAAAACAACGGTTTAGAAGCTTCTTATAAGGATATGGTACTTTTTGAAAAGGTAGTTGACGAAACGCCTGAGCTGGAAGCGATATTGAAAAACCCTATTGTACCTTTAGACAAAAAAACTGGTATTTTAAACGGTATTTTTGCTGATAAAGTGGGTAAGTTAACATTATCTTTTTTTACGATTGTTGTTAACAAAGGCCGTTCAGCAATATTATTTGCCACAGCAAAACAGTTTATACAACAATATAATATTATTAAAGGTATTGTTACTGCTGATGTAACTACTGCCAGTGCTTTAAGTGCTGCAGCTAAAGATCAGATTATTGCAATAGTTAAAAAAGAATTAGGCGCTAACGAAGTTATTGTTAACGAAAAAATTAACGAAAAACTAATTGGTGGTTTTATTCTTAAAGTTGGCGATAAGCAATTTGATGCAAGTATTGCCAGTGGTTTAAGTAAACTGAAAAAAGAATTTGCACAATAGGCATTGCCATTGAGCCAAACAAATAGAATACAAGATTTACATTTACAAAAAGATATAAAGTAAAATTATGGTAGAGGTAAGACCAGACGAAGTATCGGCAATTATCAGACAGCAATTGGCGGGCTTCAAATCAGAAACCGAACTGGAGGAAGTTGGTACCGTGTTGCAAGTAGGCGACGGTATTGCCCGTGTTTACGGTTTAACTAAAGTTCAATCGGGTGAGCTGGTTGAATTTGAGAACGGCCTGCAAGGCATTGTATTAAACCTTGAAGAAGATAACGTTGGTGTGGTACTTTTGGGTGCTTCAGACGAGATCAAAGAAGGTGATACAATTAAACGCACCAAAAAAATTGCCTCTATTAAAGTTGGTGAAGGTATGCTTGGCCGCGTAGTAAATACATTAGGAGAGCCTTTAGATGGTAAAGGTCCAATCTTAGGTGATACTTACGAAATGCCTTTAGAGCGTAAAGCACCAGGTGTAATTTACCGTCAGCCGGTAAATGAGCCTTTACAAACAGGTATCAAAGCAATTGATGCAATGATTCCAATCGGTCGTGGACAACGTGAGTTGGTAATCGGTGACCGTCAGATTGGTAAAACTGCCGTTTGTATTGATACAATTATCAACCAAAAAGAATTTTATGAAGC
Organism: Pedobacter nototheniae; assembly: GCF_004335085.1. Classification (GTDB taxonomy): domain Bacteria; phylum Bacteroidota; class Bacteroidia; order Sphingobacteriales; family Sphingobacteriaceae; genus Pedobacter; species Pedobacter nototheniae. Next base: position 282,386 of record NZ_RQRS01000003.1, read on the forward strand.
AGGCCAGCCTGTGTTCTGTATTTATGTAGCTATCGGTCAGAAAAACTCTACTGTTGCAAACATTGTACGTACATTGGAAGAAAACGGCGCTTTACCATATACAGTTGTTGTTGCTGCTTCGGCTGCAGATCCTGCTCCAATGCAGTTCTATGCTCCGTTTGCAGGTGCCGCAATTGGTGAGTTTTTCCGTGATACAGGTCGTCCAGCTTTAATTGTTTATGATGATTTATCTAAACAAGCTGTAGCTTACCGTGAAGTATCTTTATTACTTCGTCGTCCACCGGGCCGTGAAGCTTATCCAGGTGATGTGTTTTACTTACACAGTCGTTTATTAGAAAGAGCAGCTAAAATCAACTCTAACGATGAGATTGCTCAAGCAATGAATGATTTACCAGAATCTATCAGAGGTATCGTTAAAGGTGGAGGTTCATTAACTGCATTACCAATTATCGAAACTCAAGCTGGTGACGTTTCTGCTTATATTCCAACTAACGTAATTTCGATTACAGATGGTCAGATTTTCTTAGAGTCTAACTTGTTTAACGCAGGTATCCGTCCAGCTATTAACGTAGGTATCTCGGTATCTCGTGTAGGTGGTAACGCTCAAATTAAATCTATGAAGAAAGTTGCAGGTACTTTAAAATTAGATCAGGCACAATACCGTGAGTTAGAGGCGTTCTCTAAATTCGGATCTGATTTAGATGCAGCAACAAAATCTGTTTTAGATAAAGGTGCACGTAACGTAGAAATGTTAAAGCAAGCGCAATTCTCTCCATTTACTGTTGAGAAACAAGTTGCAATTGTTTATGCAGGTACTAAAAACTTAATGCGTAATGTGCCAATTAATAAAGTAAAAGAATTTGAAACTGAATATTTAACACAATTAGAAATGCGTCATCCAGAAACTTTAGCAGCATTAAAAGCTGGTAAATTTGATGATGCCATTACAGGTGTTTTAGATACAGTTGCAAAAGAAATTTCAAGTAAATATTAATTAGAAGCAAGTAACGAGTATCAAGTATCGAGATTAGAATTTTGATACCTGATACTTTTTACTCGATACTAAACAAAGAATGGCTAATTTAAAAGAAGTAAGAAACCGAATTGCATCAGTGCAATCAACGCAGCAAATTACCAAAGCTATGAAAATGGTTTCGGCAGCTAAGTTGAAACGTGCTACCAATGCAATTATCGCTTTGCGTCCTTATGCTACTAAACTTAAAGAGATTTTAGGTAATCTATCTGCAAGTTTAGAAGGTTCTTCATCGCCTTTTATTCAAGAGCGTGAGCCTAATAAGGTTTTAATTGTTACCGTATCATCAAACCGTGGTTTGGCAGGTGCATTTAACATGAACGTAATTAAAGCGGCCAATAATTTAATTGCTGAGAAATATGCTGAGCAGTTAAAAAATGGTAATGTGAGCATTATCTCAATCGGTAAGAAAACACAGGATTTTTACGAAAAACGTAAATACAACGTTATTGGAAACAACAACGAAGTATACGCCGATTTAACCTTCGAAAACGTAACTAAAATTACCGATACCATTATGGCCGGTTTTGTTAAGGGCGAATTTGATAAAGTTGAAGTGGTTTATAACCAGTTTAAAAATGCCGCAGTACAAATTATTACTTCAGAACAATTATTGCCTTTAGCAAAAACTGAAGATCCTGCAACTGTAAATGTTAAAACAACTAATGTTGATTACATTTTAGAGCCTTCGCAAGAAGAGATCGTTTCTGAATTAATTCCTAAATCAATTAAAATTCAGTTATATAAAGCAGTGTTAGATTCTCACGCATCTGAGCACGGTGCACGTATGACATCAATGGATAAAGCAACTGAAAATGCTGGTGAATTATTGAAAGCATTAAAACTTTCTTACAACCAGGCTCGTCAGGCTGCAATTACAACTGAGTTAACTGAGATTGTAAGTGGTGCTGCTGCATTGAACGGATAAAATTTTTTGAGTTTAAAGTCGGAAGTCTTTATTCCAAGCGTAAAAAAGCCCATTTCTTAATTGAAATGGGCTTTTTTTGTTTTTTCATTAATTGTAGTTTATAATTATTATAATTTTTGTGAATAAAAAAGCCGCTGCTGCTCGAGAAAATTGTAAAAGCATTGGCTTCACAGATCGGAAATAATGTTAATTTTCTGAATTGGCGCAACTGTTAAAAACTGATCATAAAGCAGTTGATAAGTATGTGAACTTTTCTATTTTATAAATGGATATTAATTATTTAGTACGCTTAGTCGCAGATAACCATTTTCTATTTTCAAAGGATTTTTATGCTCATCAAATACTGTTAAATTAAACTTAGCCTCCAGTAAATAATCATTTTTACGTTTTTTAAAGCTAATAATTTCAAATTTTGACTCAGTTTGATCAGATGATGTAACTGAAGCAGGTTTACCTAAATCTGATTGGCTATATGATTTATAAACACCTTTTTGATTGCTAACTGTAAACGCGACTCCAGAAGTAGAATTGCTTCTATAAAACTCCGTTGAATAATTATATAAACCTGGTGAAAATATATCTGTTTTGTTTTTTGGATAATTTAGATAGCCCCCATTGTTCTCATTGGTAAATTCAGTTTCATTTTTATTGTATATTTTTACAAATGAAACTGCAATATTAGTATAGGGAGCTCTAATGCTATATTCTCTTACAAATAGAAGAAAATCCTTATCTCCTTCTAATTCATAATTGAAGTTTACTCCAGAAGTAATTTTAAGATTTGATTGTGTTGTAAATGTACCTGCTTTGTCAATACCAATAGCAGTATAGGTTTTTCCATCAATAGCGTACGATGCCGAATCTTTAAGTAATTCTAAAGGGTTTTTAGGTTCAATAACCGGATCATTCTTCTTACAGGCTGCAAGGCATAACAGAGCCATAATTAGGCCTGATAAATTTTTAAATTTCATAATTAAGATTTTATTTGTGTGTTACCCAATGTAATGATTAAAGATGATATACAGAAGGACAATATTTTTAAGCGATTTTACCCGAACGTAAAGATGATGTAACAACTGCTGTATAAAAGAGATGTTTGATATCTTTGTTCTTTAATTTCAAATCATGAAAAAATACCTTTTAATAGCCATCTGTTTCGCTGCTCCATTTTTTAGTCTCGCACAATCTCCAGCCAGAGATTATACCAACGCTGTTTTATGGCAACAACGATCAGGCGAGTATAGAGCATTATGTTTTCAAGCCTATAACTTTGCTCGTTTATCGTTAAAAGAAGCACTTTGGGATGCTAAAACAACTAAACCCAACTGTGTAATTGTAGATATTGATGAAACAGTTTTGGATAATTCTGCTTTTCAAGGTCACGAAATAAAAAAAGATGTTAGCTATATTCCTGCTGATTGGACCGAATGGACAAACCTTGCACAAGCCGATACAGTTCCTGGTGCTTTAGCATTTTTAAAATTTGCCGCAAGTAAAAACATAGAAACCATTTATCTGAGTAATCGTGATGAGAAAGATTATGCTGCCACTTTAAAAAACTTGCAAAAATTTGGTTTTCCTTATGCTGATGAAGCACATTTGTTGGTGATGAAGGGAACTTCAAATAAAGAACCAAGAAGACAATCGGTTGCCGAAAGGTATAATATTTTATTGCTTTGTGGAGATAACTTAAGTGATTTTTCTAATATTTTTTATCGCGAAGGCAAGGATACATTTGCGCAAGTAAACGAAAATCAAACCCTGTTTGGAACAAAATATATTGTATTGCCTAACCCAATGTATGGCGATTGGGAAAAGCCTTTGTATCAAGGAGAAAAATTGAATGACAGGGATAAAGCAAAACAAAGATTAGAACGATTAAAAAGTTACTAAGTATTTATAATTATTCAGCAATAAGTATTACTTTTGCAGCATCATAAAATAAAACAATTATGGAAAACGAATTAAAACACAATACAGAGAGCATGAAAAAGGCTAATGAGCCTGGTATTTATAAATTAATGATTTTTGGAGTACTGGTTTGTATGGTTGGTACGTATGCTCGTTTTGCTTTCGATTCGTGGGTTTTATCTTTGGTTTCATGGATTATCCTTTTCATTGGTGCAGTTATTTGCATTAAAGGGGTATTCAAAATTTTAGATGCATAAAAATATTTCTCTCTGAATATAGAAGCCGATCATGTTTAAATGATCGGCTTTTTTTATGCTAAATCTTTTTGCAATGATTTGGAAAGCAAGTTTCGGTACCAATATTATCGGAAGTCCCGCCATTCGCTTTACGGTTCCCAATAGAAAAAATTGGAAACCGTGCTCGCTACTATCGGGTTTATTTAATTCTGTTCCTTTTAAATCATTCACATCCCTAAAAAAAGCCAAAAGTATCTTTTAGTTGCAAATGGTAAATGAAAATAGTTGCCTAAAAACTGCAAAGGGTTACCTAAAGCAAATTCTTGTATTAAGTGAAAAGAGCGTTTAAAATCTAACCAAAAAACGCAAAACTTCTAATGGCCATTTGAAGCAATTTTTAAAATGATAACATTTTTAGAACCTCATCATTATGAAAAGGAATATTATTGCTATAGCCATAATTTTAACATTTTTTGGCTGCCAAAATAAAAAAGGAGATTACGCCAGTACTCAAGAAATAAAAACTGCTGAATCAATTGCGGCTGATACAACAGCAACAGAAAAAATTGTTAAAACTGCCGATATGCGGTTTAGAGTTAAAGATGTTCAAAAAACTAAAGAGCAATTAAGTGCTACAATAAAAACTGAAGGAGGAACTGTTGCAGAATTTTCTATCGAAAGCAATATTCAGGAAACAGACAAGGTTAAACAATCCACGGATTCATTGAAAGAAATTACTTCTTATCGCACGGAGGGGTATTTAGTAGCTAAGGTTCCATCAGAAAAGCTGGACGATTTTACGAACACCATAGCTAAAATGGCTGTATTTGTCGATCATCAAGCAATGAAACTTGATGACCAGAGTGTCGCATATTTATCAAACAAATTAAAAGCTCAAAACAGGGTTGATGCAATAAATAAAATCAATAAGGTTGCGACTAAGAAAAGTGCAAATGTTGAATCGTCTCTCTACATTAAAGATGATTATGTAGATAAGAAAATTGAAAACATGCAGATTGATAATAAGGTGAAATTTAGTACCATTACCCTTAATTTTTATCAGGACAATACTGTTAAAACTACGATTGTTGCCAACGATAACTTGTATGATTATCGCCCTGCTTTTGGAACCAGACTTTGGTTAGGCATAGTAAACGGCTGGACAATTTTTAAAGAAATTATTATTGCAATTTCAAATCTATGGATGCTGGTTTTAGCAGGCATAGCAACATTTTTCGCCATTAGGTATTTTGTAAAAAAGAATAAACTGGCAACTGAAGAAGCTACAAGAAATATGATTAACCAAAATACCAAAGCATAAAACTTTCTTTATTTCTATGAACGAAGCCACAGTTAAAATTGCTTCGTTCATAGAAAATAGGTTAAACTATTTTTTCGCTTTGGCCGCTATTCCAGTAACCTTTTTCTTATTATCACTTACAAAAGATTCCCAGCCTGAATAGGTTTTTGATTTTCCCCCGGTTGTTATTTTTTGAAAAGAATGGCAAACTGCAACGGCTAAGCCATCGGTAGCATCCAAAAATTCGGGTGTTTCCTTAAAGTTTAATAGCCTTTGCAACATGGCGGCAACTTGTTCTTTAGTGGCGTTACCATTGCCGGTAATGGATTGTTTAATCTTCCGTGGAGAATATTCAGTTACAGAAATACTTCTTGATAATGCTGCAGCAATAGCAATGCCTTGAGCACGCCCCAACTTTAACAGTACTTGTATATTTTTACCATAAAAAGGTGCCTCAATAGCTAAAACATCTGGTTTATACTGGTCAATTAGAACTACTGTTTTTTCAAAAATGCGTTGAAGTTTTAAGAATGGATCGTCAAGATGCGTCATTTTAACAACGCCTAAGCTTAATAATTCGGTTTTATTTCCTTTCTCCAAAATTACGCCATAACCCATTACCGCAGTACCAGGGTCTATGCCCATAATGATCCGTTCCTTTTTTTCGTTCAACATTACAGCAATATTAAGCATATTTGCAAACTAAAAAGATAATCTTGACGGGCAGGAATAAAAAAATACTTTCAATTGTAATAAAAGCAGCCATTGTTATGTTTGCCTTTTGGTTTATATACCATAAACTGGTGGCAAATCAAAATCTACATAATTTTGGCGAATTACTCCGTAATATTGGAAGCTTAGAAATTACCCTTGTTATTGGTTTAGTGGTTTTATTAATGCTTTTTAACTGGTTTTTAGAATCAGCAAAATGGAAACGCCTAATTAATCACGTAGAAAGAATATCATTATGGCGAGCAATTGAATCTGTTTTTTGTGGCTTAACCTTAGCAATTTTTACACCTAACCGCTTGGGTGAATATGGCGGTAGGGTATTTTTCTTATCTCCAAAACGTCGTATTATTGGAGTAGTAGCCATGGCTGTGGGTAATATTGGACAAATGGTTTTAACAAACGTATTTGGAGCAATTGCGGCTTGCTTTTTTATACATCGGTTTATTCCCGTTGATCCATTATTTTTTAGTGCCATTGTTATTTTAGCTGTCGCTTTTTGTTTATTTTTTGTAGTGTTCTATTTCAATATTAAATGGTTGAATGGAATATTATTGTCGATAAAGTTTACCAGAAAGTATAAAAAGTTTTACAGTGTGTTGGCCCGCTATAAAAAAGCCGAACTATTTAAAATTTTACTTTATTGCTTTGCTCGATACTTGGTTTTCAGTTCGCAATACTTTATTCTTTTTGTATGGTTGGTGCCAGGTCTTCAATATGCAGATATTGTAATGATGATTTGTATTCTGTTTCTTATTCAATCTGCTTTGCCATCGTTGGATTTGTTTGATGTAGGTATTCGAAGCGTAACAGCTGTAGAATTGTTTAAGCACATTACAGATCAAAACGCTGCTGTAATTGCATGTACGGCGAGTATTTGGCTTATAAATATTATAATTCCTGCTATATTAGGCACATATTTCGTTTTTAAACTCAACTTTTTTGGAAATCATAAATCTACTTAGTCTACTTTCCGCTGCTTTAACCTTAATTTATGGCTTTTTAGTTGTGAGCTTCATTCGGGGCTGGCATAAGCTTATTTATTTTCACCCTACACAAAATACATTTAAAACTAAGGTTTCCATAATTGTGGCCGCAAGGGATGAGGAAGATAAAATTGCTAAAACTATTGATGATTTACTTGCGCAAGGCTACCCACAGCATTTAACAGAGATAATTATTATTGATGACCACTCCACGGATCGTACTGCTGAAATAGTTTTAAGTTATGCAGATAGAAAGGTACAACTCATTAAATTAAATGAAGATAAGGCGTTAAACTCCTATAAAAAGAAAGCCATTCAAACCGCTATTGGTACCTGCGCCGGAGATTTAATTATTACAACTGATGCCGACTGCAGAATGGGGCCGAAATGGCTGGAAACTGTGATTGGTTTGTATGAAGAGAAAGGTTATAAAATGATTTCTTCGCCGGTTGCATATTTTGAAGAGAAAAGCTTTTTTGAAAGGTTACAGTCTTTAGAATTTCTATATTTAATTGGTCTTGGTGCATCTACAATAGGAAATAAGCAACCATCAACCTGTAACGGTGCAAATTTGGCTTATGAAAAGGAAACCTTTTATGAGGTAGGAGGATTTACAGGTATTGATGATTTAGCATCAGGCGATGATGAATTGCTATTGCATAAAATTGCCTCAAAATATCCCGATCGTATTGGTTTTTTAAAAAATAGAGATGCAATTGTTTATACGCATGCAAAAGAAAATTTAAATGCATTTATTCAGCAAAGAAGGCGCTGGGCATCCAAAAGTACAAGGTATAAAAACAAAGGAATTATTGTACTTGGCGTTTTAATATGGCTTTTTAATTTGAGTATGCTTGCTAATTTTGCTATTGGCTTATTTTATAACGAATTTTTGCCTGTTGTTTTTTGGCAGTTGGTGATAAAAATGTTGTTAGAAACCTTATTTTTATGGGATGTAACAGGCTTTGCAAACAGAAGACGGTTACTCATTTTAATCCCTATTTTAAATGTGCTACATATCTTATACATGGTTTACATCGGCATTGCCGGAAATAGCGGAAAATACAATTGGAAAGGCAGGATGGTTAGATAATGGATAATAGCCCATCGAAAAAAGTTTGGTTAAAGTTTAAGCGAAATAAATTTGCTTTTGGAGGGCTAATATTTATCCTGTTGCTAATGATAATGGGAGTTTTGGGTTATTTGATTATGCCCGATAGTTCTCCTAACGCAAATGTAATGCACTTGCAATTAAGCAATAAAAAGCCAGGAAGTTCTTTCCAGTTTTTAACCATCAGTAAAAATAATAAGGTAAAACAAGTTGGCTTTTTTGAAAAGATGCTTTATGGGCAGGAGCCAAATTTTAAAAGCATCCCCATTACTTCATGGCGAATTGTAAACAATCAGGTATTGGTACGTGAGTATATTGGTGATGATGAAAAAGCCGAAGAAACTAAGTATAGCCTTAATGAATTATGTTCTACATGTACTTTGCCTTCTAAACTGGGTAATACTGAAATGCTTTTTAAAAGATACAATGTTTACGAGCAAAAATTTCTTTTAGGAACAGATATTTATGGGAGAGATTTATTAAGCAGATTAATATTAGGAATTCGAGTTTCCTTATCCGTAGGGTTAATGGCGGTACTAATTTCGTTATTTATTGGCGTAAGTTTAGGTGCAATAGCTGGGTATTTTGGCGGTAGGATAGATGCAGCTATCAGCTGGTTTATGAATGTGGTTTGGTCGTTGCCCTCTTTATTATTAGTAATCGCGATTTCTTTTGCTTTAGGAAAAGGCTTTTGGCAAATTTTTATTGCCGTTGGTTTATCTACCTGGGTAGATGTTGCCCGTTTAGTTCGCGGGCAGGTTATGGGCTTAAAAGAAGTAGAGTTTGTAGAGGCCGCAAGGGCTTTAGGTTTCAGCACTTCCCGAACGATAATAAAACATATATTACCCAACATTGCAGGGCCTATTTTGGTAGTAGCATCTTCTAATTTTGCTTCTGCTATTTTACTGGAAACCGGATTAAGCTTTTTAGGTTTCGGCGCACAGCCACCAATGCCAAGTTGGGGCGGTATGATTAAAGAACATTATGGCTACATTATTATGGATGCCGCATATTTAGCGGTTTTGCCTGGTTTAGCCATTATGCTTACTGTGTATGCCTTTAATGTTTTAGCCATTGGCTTGCGAGATGCCTTTGATGTTAAAGGGCAAAATGTAACGGTGTAAAAAGATTTCGTAAACAATTGTCATTTTATAAAAGCGCTTACCCAAAATTTATTCTATAAAATATTGCTTTTGGTTTAACCGTTATTTTAACTAAGCCCAGATGCATTTTTTGGAAACTATTATCAGTAGCTTTTGGCTTATGCAGCCCCGCCCTTTGGTAAATTCCGATAGAAAAAATCGGGATACCGCTGTCGGTCTGGTTTATTTAACAAGGGCAGCAAGAAATTTGTTAAATCAAGGGCACAAACATTGTATCTAAACAGGATTGAAACGGCATCCCGATTTTTTCCATCGGGATATAGAGGAAAGCCTGACATCAATTGCCATGCACACCGAAGCGTTCATTTCCAAATTATAATGCTTAGCAAAAAGCATTAGCTACTTAACGAAAATAAACAGCTGCTAGTCGTTAATTACGCTCCTCAACTTTTTCACTTGCCACCTTCTTAAATACCATTAGAAATTAACTTAAGGCTAATAGCTATTAATTAAATACTAATAGTATATAATTTGATACTCTGCGGTATTAAGTAGATACTATTAGTAACTGCTTAAATACTATTAATCTATATTTTGATACTATTAGTATATATCTTGATACTATTAGTGATTAATTATAGACTAATAGTATCAAAATTGAGGTAAAAAGTTAAATCTTATTCTGTTGTTACCCTTGCGGTTGGTGTTATACAACAATTACATATAATCGCATTATAACATTTAGATGGTACGGTGATAACACAAACCACAGGTAAATTGCCATCCTGAGTTTATAGAAGAAATTGAGTTATACATTTCATTTCAAATTAAGAGAAAACAATTCCCATGGTATGTTTATATACCATAGAAATTGTTTTTCATTTAAAGAAACAGAGCGCAATAAAAAATTATTTACAATTGCATGTTTGGTCGAAAAATTCTACATCACCTATTTTATTTTTAACAGATGATATACCCGGACTAAAGGTATGAGGCCAGCCCGTACAGTTATAATCAATGTATAAATCATTTTTTTGATTTATGCTTGGTAAAACATTATTACCAGCACTACTCATTCCTTGCGCTCCATAAACGAAATTTGGATAAGGACCTGTAAGTAATATAGTAGGCATATAATTTCCTGTGGCCCAAACGATATCGCTACATGCAAAACCCGATTTTTGCTCTCTATTGCTATAATCTACACCACCTGCGGCATTTTTACCAGGTAAATAATTTGCAGGAGGACCAGATGAAAGGGCAGCTCCGGTATAAAAATTATTACCAATATTCCAGGTGCCATTAAAAACATACTCAAACACACCTGCAGCATGTGGATTTCCCCGTTCTGCCAAAAGCATTCTGCCACTGTTAGAAAAAGCAATATCGGTTACTTTGGTTTGTGTGCCTTGAGTTAAAGAAATTTCCTTTTTTATTAATCCACTTGCCACCGTAGCATTGTAAGCACCGCCACTACCAGCGGTTGCATTAAACTCGCCAGTAGCATTTAACTCTACAGACCAAATTTCTACACCGCCTGGTGCTAAGCTATTGGTGATATGTGGTAATGTTGTTAATGCAAAATATACTTTGGTAATGCCATTAAAAGTATACACGCCAATGCCCCACAGTTGTTCTCCAATAGGTGCAATGCCCGCAATTCCATTATCGGGATTAAACGGATCTAAGGTGCTCTTTACTTTCCCCGTTAAAGGATCAATCCGGTAGATTTTTCCATCTTCTAAATTGGTAGCAAAAAGCTGATTATTTTTATAATCGAATGCAATATTACCAATACTATTACCTGGTGATGTAGTAAACCCAGTGCTGGGTATTTGATTGCTGCCTACCGTATTGGCACTAGAGCTATTAAGCGTTGTAACCAGTGCAGTAGTTGTATTAATGGAGGTGTAATTTGTGTAATAAATGGCGGCAGCTCCTGCAGGTCCACTTCCGGATGATATACCAGCAGCCCCGTTGTAGGGCAATATCTGTAAACCATCAAATTTATACACATCTGTAGCGCTAAGATAAATGCCCTTATCATGATCTAAGGCAATTCCAAATATTTCGCCAATTTTATCAGAAGTCCATCCCGATGGAAATATAGATTGCACTCTATTTGGTGCTGCGCTCGGGTCGTTCCAATTATTTCCAACAGGAGCAATAGCATTGTAAAGAGTTTTGTATAAAGTTGCAACCTGATTTTTAGGTACAGTGTTAATATCAGAAGCCATAGTACCCACCATAAAACCTGATGGTTCTTCTTCACTACAATATGCACAAGCAGCTTCATTCTTTTTACAAGAGATAATAACTAAGCAACTGATTATTGAACAAAATATAATTATATAATTTTTCATGTCGATTCTTGTTAAGTATGGTGCGGTATCACAATTATTCAAATGTTTAAGCTTTTTCTCGAAATCATTTCTGCAAATGAATAATTAAAATACAGTTGAGTTATTTTTCTATTTGTTATCAGGACAAATTACCTTCATCTCTGTTCTTCTATTTATTTGATGTTCGGCCTCGGTACATTCCACTCCATCCTTACATCTGTTTAATAATTTGCTTTCACCATAACCTTTGCCTATAAGCCTACTTCTTTCTATACCTTGTGATACGATATAATCTACTGCTGCATTTGCACGATTTTGTGAAAGCGTGTTATTGTAGCTAAAAGATGCTCTTGAATCCGTATGTGATGAAAGTTCAACCTTTACGTTGGGGTTGTCTTTCATAAACTGAACCAGTCGGTTTAAGTCAGGTTTTGCATCCTCCCGGATAAAGTATTTATCCAAATCGTACAAAATATTCTTAAGCACAATAGCTGCCCCACAATCTACTTTTTCCATACACACTTCGAGTTTAATAAACAAGGTTTTCTTTCTATCAAAATCTTTGGTGGTTACCGTTTCAGTTTGCGAGAAGTAATTGTTTTTCTTACCATAAATGTTGTAAGAAACATTTTGGGTTACGTGAAAAATAAATTCTCCATTGGTATCCGTAACGGTTGATTTTTGTTCGGCTATGGTACTATTATTTAAAACAACTGATGCACCACTTAATGGTATGGCGGTATTGCATTGAACTACTTTGCCTTTTAAAATGAAGTTTTCATCACTGTATAAAATTTCTTTTTGTATGCCTCCATTTTCGCGGCATTTTTCAAATTCGCCAATGGCAATCCCTGCAATTTCTAAAGGAACATCATATAATTTGCCTTTTATACCATAACTCTTCGGAAGGATGTTATTAAATACCACAACACCATACGTATTTGTTGTGCCAGTTTGTACAATTTCATTTTTTTCATTAGTTAGTACAACATCAGTATTGGGTAACAGCTCTCTGGTATATTTATCTCTTGCTGTAACCGTAATGCTGCAGCCACAAGTTTGGCAACACTGTGGATAATGACGTTTATTGCATACCGGACATTTGTCAACTTGCTTTTTTTGAGGCTTAAATACTATGCCTGCAAATGCACCAATAGAGCTTATGTTGCACTTACAGGGCTCGGCCCTTACGCTTGGTCCCTGAGTAATAACATCGCCTTTTTCATTCTTTCGATCTATAGAGTAATAGCTTGAAGAGATATTAGCGGTGTTAAAGCCTGGTATAGATGAACCGTTTAATTCTTTTACATTAAAATGCGTTAGATAGTAGGCACCCACATTTATACCAAGAGAAGGGGTAAAGAAATAGTTAAATTGTAATTGAAGTTTCGCTGAAGGAACATTTTTTGCATCGTACCCTGCGTGGTAGTTGAGCAAATATGCCGGGGTGGTAGAGGTAAGTGCTGTAAGCCCTCCCTTTACGGATCCTAACCCACCGCGAAGGTAAAGTTCGGCATCGAAACGATTGTTTGGTTGATATTTAAAGCTAGGGCCAATGCCGTAAAACATTCGTGTAATACTTGCTTCGGTAGTATTGAAGCCTGAAATTGGCAACATAGCAGCGTTAAAAAGATTACTTGTAGGATAAGTGCTTTTTGGTTTGTTTTTAATGTAATCAAAATCTGCACCCAGGCCAATCCAGTTCCAATAATAATTTACTGATGCCCCCAATTCCAACCCACCTTTATAATCAATATAGGGCGTATTATTTTTGTACATCGGCAATATATCGTAGCCTGCCCGGATTGATGCCCTGAAACCAGAGCGATTGAGACTATCAGTAGTGGTGGTTTGAGACCATGCACTTAACGTTCCTACTAGAAAAATAGCGAGAAGGTAGATTGTTTTTTTCATTACATATCTTTTTAGATTTTGCCTACTCTATTTACAGTTTTCGGCTTCGCTGTTTTATTTTTAATGGTAAAATGGCATAGAGAAGTTTACACGCTAATGCCTTATTTTAGATCTGTCAATGGCATTTAGCTTTTAGTCGCATTGCAGTTAAAAGGATGTTTAGCAATTATTCATTCATAATCTTTCGATGAATAGAAATAAACTGATAATACAGCCTTTGAAAGGAAAAGAATGTGTTTGAAATTTTTTGTAGAATTTTTTTCATAATGATCTATTTTAAGTCATTATGAAATTGAATATTTAAGCGATCTTAAAAATCCCTGATTATAGGGATAGAGGAAATGATATAGAGATTAAGAAACTGTTTAAATTTTGTCTAAAAAAATGATCGTCCTTCTGAACTTGTTTCAGAATCTATCTTAAAAGACCCTGAACTAAACGACGTAGTCCTCTTGAAGACAAAAGCAACAATAACTGCTACTGAAAAATTCAGGCTGACGGAGTAAAATATTTAGTGAAAATTTAAACAGTTTCAAATAACCCAAAACAGATTTTCTGGAACTATATGCATCCTTATTATCAACGATAATTTTTACTTTATAAGCTGAGAAATCGATTATAATATGCTTTTAAAAGATCTCCTGTAAACATTTTTAAGCTATAATCGTCACCCTGAATTTATTTCAGGGTCTATTTTGGCGGGAAAGATGCTGAAACAAGTTCAGCAAGACGATCGACTCAGCTAGCGGCTCAAATAACTTGTCTGGAATTATTTAACGTATGCTAATCCTAAAATACGTTAATTAGTGAAATTTAAACAGTTTCTAAGTGTTTTTTAACTTATTTAATGTTTTTATAGAAATAAGCTATTGCTTCCCCCAACGAAGAAATATGAAGCTTTTCATAAATTCTTTTGGTATGCGTATTTATAGTGGTATAACTTACGCCAAGCCGATCAGCAACCATTTTATAGCTTAACCCTTCGGCTAGTAAAGATAAAACTTCATTTTCTTTTGGGCTAAGAGGAGATTTCTTTTTGTCGGGTTTAAAGTAATCGAGTACTTTTTGAGCAATTGCTGGGTTCATGGCTGCACCACCCTCAAATACTTCATCAATAGCTTGTAAAATGCGTTGTGGCTTGTCGTTTTTTAATATGTAGCCACTTGCCCCATTCTTTATGCTCGTAAATATTTTCTCGCTATCATCATAAGCCGTTTGCATTAAAACCTTAACCTCCGGAAACTTGTTTTTAATAAGTTTTAAGCCCTCCAAGCCATCTACTTCAGGCATGTTAATATCCATGAGTACTACATTTGGATAAAAAGTTTCAATATCCTCAATTGCATTTTTACAATTGCTGGCCTCACCAACAAATTTAAGATTATCATTTAAGCTAAGTAACGCTTTAAGGCTATCACGCCGGTCGGTACTATCGTCATAAATAAAAATTCTAATGGACATAATACAAAGCTAATTTATAATATGAAAGGTAACATACCTAAATTAAGGGACAAGCGGAATGATTACAGAAATGGAAGTACCACTTTTTATTGCTGAAGTGATGGCAAATGTACCATTTAATTCTTCGGTTCTTTTGCGCATGTTTGCCAAGCCATTGCCCTTTTTTTCGCAAGGGTTAAAGCCTATTCCATCATCCTGAATAATTAAACTTGCCTGGTTATCTTTAATTTTAAGGCTAATCAATACTTCAGATGAGTTGCTATATTTTACAACATTATTTATTGCTTCTTTTGTAATTAGTACAATATTTTTTCTGGTTGTAATATCTTGTATCCTTTTATTAACCTCAGGATCTATCAATATTTTATAATTAATATTTGTTGCGGATAAAATATCATTGGCAAAGTTTTTTATTCGGCTGCTAATGGTCATAAACTCATCTTTGCCAGGTTTCATGCTCCAAATAATATCACCAATTTTATCGGCCAGGTTTTTGGATTGATCTTCAATTTTATTCAGAATTTTTTTAGCTTGTTTAATATCGGTATTAATCATTTGGTTTGCTACTGCACTGTTTAATTGCAGGCTACTTAACGTTGCACCAATATCATCGTGTAAATCGGCAGTTATTTTTTTTCGTTGCAACTCCAAGGCTAATTGTTGTTCAAAAATTGTTCTTTGTTTTAGCAGTTTTCTTCTGTTAACCCACCAGAAAATTGCTCCGGTAATTAAAATTGCAATAAAGAGCCAAAACCATAAAGCCTTGTAAAAAGGGGTTTTAATAAAGAAATTGATTTTTAAGGTTTGCTTGCTAATTTGATTGTTTACATCTATGGCTCTAATAAAAATGGTATGGCTGCCACTATTTAATTGAATGTTTAAAATATTGCCTTCTAAACTATTCCAGTTCTTCTGGCCATCCAAAGAATATTGTATAGCCTTAAAGTGACCACTAATTTCTATACCAGCAAATTGAAGTGTAATGTTATTCTGATTGCTCTCTAAAGTATAGTTTTGAGCAATAGGAGTATTTATCTGATTTATTTTAACATTGGTTAAAGCTGGTGAAATTTCAAATTTTGGATTTTGATAGTTTGCAGGTATAATAGAAATACCGTTTTCTGTTGCAACATAAATACTATCGTTTTTTATAGCTAAATCATTAATGGTGTTTGATAGTAAACCATCAGTTTTAGAAATGTTATTTATACTGTAATTAAACTTATTTCCATAAAATTTATAGTCAAGCACGGCAATACCTTTTTTACCTCCTATCCAAATTTTGTTTTGGAAGGCTTGCATGCATGTAATGTTTTCGGGTAAACTTGCATTGCCTTTTATGGTTGCAACTATTTTATCATTTTTAAAAACCAGTAAATTTCCACTAAGTGAGCTTGCCCAAAGCGTATTATCTTTAGCGAAAGTTAAAACGGATAGGTTTTCATTTTTAAAGCTAGAACTTAATGGAATAAATGCTGATGTATTATTGGTTAAATCATATTTAAATAAACCTTTAGTACCTATATAATAAATAAACTTATCATTTGCCATTACCAACGCTAAAGCCCGATCGTTATCGCTATTTAGCTTTTTAGTTTTACCAGTATTTAAATTTAAGGCTAATAAACCCGTAATGGTACCAAACACAACTACACTATCATTAACGGCTACAGCAGTTTTTAATAATACAATTTTATTATCCGCTGTAAATATATCTTCATCAGGCTTAAAATTAATGCTATAACCCATATCATTAACCACTACAGTTTTGTTCCCGATACTGATTATTTTCCTTACCCATGCAGGCGATTCCCTTTTGTGGTTTTCGTATTTATTAAGGTGGTTATTATTAATCGTTAAAACTTGCCCATAATAATTCCCCGCAAAAATTTGGTTTTTATTATCTATCGTAATGCTTAAAAAATTAGGTTTAATGTAGTTTGGTGGGAGGCTAATGTTCCTGATTATATTTTTGCTGTAATAAGTTAAACCACCATCAAGCGTACCTACCCATATATTTTTAAATTTATCAACATAGGCGCAGTTGGCGTTAATGTTATTTTTTAGCTGGCTAATAGGAGTAAAGTTTTTTTTGGTATAAACGTATACATTGCCTTTCGGACTTACCAAAGTCATGCTCTGATCAGAAAATTTAAACCACGCAACATTTTCTGGTGTAGTAACAGAATCTACCTGATAAGAAAAGGGTGAAAGACGAATGTTTGATGTTTTATAAATTCTATTCTTAACTGTAAACTGAAAAATATCATTGTGATACACATACCTTCGGGTAAAATTATAATTCGATTTTATAACAATGCTATCTAGTAATTTATTTTTTGAGTAGATATAATTCTTATTGTAGGCGGCGTTATTTATTACACCCGATTGGTATCTTAATTCGATCTGTTTACCATTAATAATTAATTTATCATTTACTTTAGATTTGTATTGATAGTCGGTTATTTTTTTGTTTTTGAAAATAACATAACCCATTTGATTGTAAAACTTTATTGAGCCATCTATTAAATCGGTAGAGCCGAGTAGGGTTTTAGATATTGCATTTAAACACGGGTTGCCTTTAATGGTTACAAAGCTTCCATTAATTTCATCAAAATAAGCCGGAAGCTGTTTATAGCTATTTACCCAAACGTTACCATCGCCATCTTTAAATATCTGGAGTACATCATTAGATGGTAACCCATTTTTTACGCCGAAGTTTTGGAAGTATTTGCCATCAAAGCGAGAAACGCCATTATCAGTTGCTATCCACAAAAAGCCCTTATTATCCTCAACAATATCATAAATATGATTACTCGGCAAGCCTTCATTTGTAGTAAAAGTATTTCGTTTTACATAAAATTGTGCCTGCAAGAAATTATGCAGCCCCATTAAAAGGGTAAATATGAAGAGCGCCTTTTTGATAATTTGATACGTTTGGTTAAATAAAGATAACCAAAAAGTAATAAAGATAATTTTAAGATTAACAGTGCTTTAAATTTCCGTGCACTAGTATAAATAAGGAATTAATCGCTTTGTTTTTTTGCAATATTCAACATATTCATCTCCAAATTCATTTTTCAATACATTTTCCTCAATAGTAATTCTATAAATAAAGGCAATAAAAATTGGTATGCAAATAACAACTAAGCTTAACCAATTTGAAAATGTTATTGCCAAGCCTAAAAAAGCCATCAATACGCCAGTATAAGATGGATGACGAAGCGTTGCATAAAGCCCATCTTGTTTTAACTGCTGATTTTTGGCGATTTGAACATCAACTGTAAATGATTTGCCCAATTGTTGTATAGCTACAAACCTTAATATAAAGCCCAAAATTGCGATCAGCATGCCGAAGTAAAAGAAATAGGGCTGAAAAAACGTAATTCTTGTGCTTTCAAACTGACTTAAATAACCACCCAAAAACATAGATATGCCAATGGTTACCCATAAAATGGTTAAGCTGTTTTTATCGGCTCCATTACTTTTCTGCTCGGCTTTATTTCTTAATTTAATATTCCGATAAATTTCAGTTAGTAAAAAAAGTAACCCAAAAATTAAAGGGAAAAACCTGTTTATAAGTTGCATATATATTTATTTAGTTTGTCTTTTTTTTGATGCCATAGCCAGTGGATTAAAATCTAAAGCAAGGTTTAACCAATAATTTAATTCTTTATTACTTTGTATTACTTCCTCTTCTACCAAAACATAGCCTTTCATCGCTCTTTTACCATGCACCATTTGTGTACAACCATTCTTTTCTACAAGTTCTTCTTCCTGTTCAGGATTAATCCTTAGCATCAGTTCATGCTGTTTTACACCAATACACATTTTATCATCAACCATAAACACCAGACCGCTAAACATTAGTTTTTCTTCTACTTTGGGTAAGTGCATTAAAAACTCGCGAACGCGATCAGCTAATATTTCGTTGTATCTCATGTTAATCGGAGATTTTAAAGGTTGCTGTGCCAGCTTTAATGCCAAGCGATGAAAA
This sequence comes from Pedobacter nototheniae, assembly GCF_004335085.1. Lineage (GTDB taxonomy): Bacteria > Bacteroidota > Bacteroidia > Sphingobacteriales > Sphingobacteriaceae > Pedobacter > Pedobacter nototheniae. The sequence goes on from NZ_RQRS01000003.1 coordinate 301,437, forward strand.
GAATCCTCTCAATAAGGCAAATTTCTCTATGCAATTTTCACCTGTTTTAATTTTTCTAGAGCTTGTTCTTTGTCCTAGGCAATCAAAACAGATTTCAATATATTCAATAACTTTGCCCTTTTCATTAAAAAATAAAATTGCGTTATGAGGATCGTAACAGGCACCTTTACTAATTAGAACACCATATTTTTTAGATCTATAGCCATAATTGTAAAGCAAGTCTGTAAGGTTATTTATTTCAGTATCTGACAAATTTCTTTTTTCTTTAACTAGGCTTTTATCCAAAATTCCATTTTTTACAGGTATCTCTCCAGAAATCTCAAATACTGGATTATCGAAAGATATTATTGATATTCTGTTGGTTTTATTAAAGGGGTAAAAGGCTAATCTTTGTTTTTTATTATACAAATTACGATATGCACATATGGAGTTATGTTCCATTAGTTGAGTCTCCTCTTCTAATGATAGATTTTTAAGGGGGCCAAATTGTGCTATTACAGAATGACTAATAAGTAATAGCAATACAGCAACTAATAATTTGCGCATAAATTATAAATGTATAAAATTTACGATAACAATTTAGTCTTTTAATTTCCGTTTCACAAAGTGTAAATATTTCGTTTTGATTTTTTTAAAAACGAAAAAATCAAAACAAGAAAAGGCCCATTTCAGGGTAATAGCGTTAAGGCTTTTGGTGATGAAAAAATATAGACTAAAATTTAAAGCTCCAGAAAGTATAAATATTTAAATTTGCCCTATGTTATTAAATTGCTATCAGCAAGAATTTTTAGAAGCCGGATGTGATGAAGCGGGTAGAGGTTGCCTTGCTGGGCCTGTTTTTGCAGCTGCAGTAATTTTACCTAAAGATTTTTATTTCGAAGGTTTAAACGATTCCAAGCAACTCAATCATAAGCAAAGAGAAAATCTTCGTCCAATTATCGAAAAGGAAGCCTTAGCCTGGGCAGTAGCTTCTGTAGATCATGAAGAAATAGATCGTATAAACATTTTAAATGCATCTTTTCTGGCTATGCACCGTGCCATCGAAAAACTGATAACCCAACCTCAATATCTGGTTATTGATGGAAACCGTTTTAAAGCATATCCGAAAATTCCGCACAGCTGCATTGTAAAAGGTGATGGCAAATATTTAAATATTGCTGCGGCATCAATTTTAGCCAAAACGCATCGGGATGAATATATGGATAATCTTCATGTAGATTTTCCTCATTACAATTGGACTCAAAACAAAGGATACCCAACAATAGCACATCGCAAAGCAGTTATCGAAATTGGTTTATCGCCATTTCACCGTAAAACTTTTAATGTTAGCGATCCACAGTTAGAACTGTTTTCAAAAGAGGCTTAAATTTCGTATTTTCACAGCATTGTGAAGATTTTGTTAATTACTAAGCGGGTTCCCTTTCCGCCAAATAGTGGTTATCCAATTGTGGTTTATAATACCATGAAAGGCTTGCTGCAGCTTGGCGCAGATATTACTTTGTTTAGTATTAACCCCACAAAAGGTAAAATAGATGTAGAAGATATTTACGATCCAATTTTTGATCAGATTAAATTTCATACCTACGATTTGGATACCGAAGTAAATGTTTGGTCGGCATTTTTCAATATTTTCACAAACGAATCTTATAACGTTTCCAGGTATTTTAATGATGATGCAGCGAAACAACTGGAAAGTATATTGCGAGAAAACGCTTTTGATATTATCCAGTTTGAAGGACTTTTTGTTGTTCCTTATTTGGATACCGTTAAAGCAAATAGCAATGCCAAACTAATTTATAGGGCCCATAATATTGAATTTACCATGTGGGAGCGCCTTGCACAGTTAGAAAAATTTATTGTGCGCCGTAAGTATCTGGCTTTTTTAGCGCAACGACTAAAGGCTTATGAAACGGATCAGATTAATAGATTTCATCAAATTTTTGCCATAAGCGAACCTGATAGACAAGATATTTTAAGGTTTGGCTGCGAAATACCCATGACGGTTTTTCCGGTGGCTATTGATTTAGAAAAGTATAAGGTAGATAAAAGTAAAACAAGTTTTCCAACACTTTTTCATTTGGGTGCAATGGATTGGAGACCAAATCAGGAGGGGTTAGAATGGTTTTTGGATGATATTTGGCCCGATATTGAGAAACTGAATAAAGATCTTCGCTTCTACATTGCTGGCAAAAATATGCAGAAACACTTTTTTGAATACGATTCGGAAAATCTGATTGTTGAAGGTGAAGTTTTTGATGCGGTTGATTTTATGAATTCAAAAGCCATTATGATTGTTCCGCTTATTTCTGGAACGGGCATGCGGGTGAAAATTATTGAAGGCATGGCAATGAAGAAATGTATTATTGCCACCACTACAGCTGCCGAAGGGATTAACTATAAACATGGGCACGACATTTTAATTGCAGATTCTGCTGATGAATTTTATCGTTCTATTTTGCAATGCATCATCAACCCTAAAAAGTGGATGGAAATAGGAGATAATGCCCGCGAAAGGGTAGAGAAAGATCATAGCATTCAATTAATAACTTCCAAAATGCTCAAAATTTACGAAGGTCTAATTAGCGCTTAATTTTTTTTTAAAGCAAGCCGTTTGCATCTCACATACAGTTTTTAGTTAAATAAACCCGATTGGAGTGAATCCCGATTTTTCTTAGGGAGAAACAAAAGCGGGGCTACAGTTGCCATAAAATACAGAACCCTTCATTTCCAAATCATTATTATCTGAAAACGAACGGCAGAAATTATTGGCTTAGGCAGTTCTGCCCTTTTCATCCTCGGGATGTTCCGCAGGGTTTTATACTTGCAGTTGAAAGTTTAGAACTTGCAGTAGACAGTTTAGGGTTTGTAGTAGACAGTTTAGAACTAGAAATTGATAGTTTAGAACTTACAGTTGACAGTTTAGAATTTGCAATTGAAAGTTTAGAACTTGCAGTAGACAGTTTAGGGTTTGTAGTTGATAGTTTTGAACTCATAATTAAAAATTTTAAACTTTCAGTAGACGGTATTGGTCTTGCAATTAAACGCTTTAAACTTTCAGTAGATAGTTTTATAATTGTAGTAGGTAGCTTTAGGCTTGCAGTTGCCAGTTTTATACTTTCTGCTGATAGTTTTAGGTACGCAGTTAACAGTTTTGAACTTGCAGTAGGTAGTTTAAGGTTTGCAGGTGATAGTTTTAACATTGCAGTTTGAATCATTATTATCTGAAAATGAACGGCAGAAGTTATTGGCTTACGCAGTCTTGCCGTTTGCTAAATCCTAATAGAAAAAATCGGGGATACCGCTTCTGGTTTATTTAACAGCGTTTGTATAGCTACGCATCTCCATAGCCACCTCGGGCTCCTTTAAAATTAATCTCAAATTTTTATCTTTTTCTTAGTAGTTTTGCGCACAAGAAAATCAAGAATGAAAAATACGGCATTAACAGAAAAACACATCGCTTTAGGCGCTAAAATGGTTCCATTTGCAGGGTATAATATGCCTGTAACTTACGAAGGTATAAACGCAGAACATGCAACTGTACGTAATGGAGTTGGTGTTTTTGATGTAAGTCATATGGGCGAATTTATCCTTAAAGGTGAAAATGCTTTAGATTTAATTCAGCGTGTAACCAGTAATGATGCTTCGAAACTTTATGATGGTAAAGTTCAGTACTCTTGCTTGCCAAATAAAGATGGCGGTATAGTAGATGATCTTTTGGTTTATCGCCTGGATGAGAAAAGTTATATGCTTGTTGTAAATGCATCAAACATTGAAAAAGATTGGAATTGGATTCAATCTTTTAATACCAACAATGTAGAAATGCACAACATTTCTGATAAAACTTCTCTTTTAGCCATTCAAGGGCCGAAAGCTGCTGATGCCTTACAAAGTTTAACAGATGTGGATTTAGCCTCGATGGAATATTATTCTTTCGTTAAAGGTACTTTTGCTGGTATAGAAAACGTATTGATTTCTGCAACAGGTTATACCGGTGCTGGTGGTTTCGAAATTTATTTTGAAAACGAACACGCTGAGGTAATCTGGAATGCAATTTTTGAAGCAGGTGCTGCTTTTAATATTAAACCAATTGGTTTAGGTGCACGCGATACTTTACGTTTAGAAATGGGTTTCTGTTTATATGGTAACGACATCGACGATACAACTTCGCCAATTGAAGCAGGTTTAGGCTGGATTACAAAATTTTCAAAAACTTTCACCAACTCTGAGTCTTTACTAGCACAAAAAGAAGCTGGCATCCAAAAGAAATTAGTTGGTTTTGAAATGATCGACCGCGGCATTCCTCGTCACGATTATGAAATTGCTGATGCTGAAGGAAATGTAATTGGAAAAGTAACTTCGGGTACACAAGCTCCATCATTACAAAAAGCAATTGGAATGGGTTATGTAGCAAAAGATTTTGCTAAAGAAGGTACAGAAATTTTCATCAACATCCGCAACACACCAATTAAAGCTAAAGTAGTTAAGTTTCCTTTTTACAAATAGATAAAAGTATAAAGTATTAGGTAGGGAGATTAAATTTTTAATGCCTGATACTTTATATTCGATACTCGATATATGTCGAAAAAAATAGAAGTTTGTTTAACACCTGCATTGATCGATTTATATGATATTGAGCAAAGCATTGTTGTTGTTATTGATATATTAAGGGCTACCTCATCAATTACTTATGGAATTGATAATGGCGCCAAAGCTATTATTCCTGTAGCAAATGTAGAAGATTGCTTAAACTATAGCGATAAGGGTTATTTATTGGCTGCCGAGCGCAATGGGGAAGTAGTTGCCGGGTACGATTTCGGAAATTCACCTTTCTCTTACACTAAAGATAAAGTTGCAGGTAAAACCATTGTTTTAACTACCACAAATGGTACTAAAGCTTTGCATTTAGCAAATAAAAGAGCGTTTCAGGTTGTAATAGGGTCTTTTTTAAATTTAGATTCGCTTTGCGCTTATTTAAGAGATCAAGAAAAAAATGTGCTTTTACTTTGTGCAGGCTGGAAAGATCAATTTAATTTAGAAGATACTTTATTTGCCGGAGCAGTTGTAAATAGTCTGCGCCAAAATTTTGAGCATTTCGATGATTCTAGCGTCGCCGCTGAGGATTTGTATTTATTAGCGAAGGATAATTTAAGAGGGTATTTGCATAAATCATCCCACAGCAACCGTTTGGCAGAACTTAATATTGAAGATGATGTAGTTTTTTGCTTGCAATTAAATGTTTGTAATGCAATTCCTGTTTTAGAGGGTGAGCGTTTAGTAGCACTTAATAAATAAAGTAATAATTAAATTCAGGCATTAAGAATATTGCTATGCCTGGGCGTAATTGGAAAGGGTTAGCGATTTTAATTAAAGTTAGTTTAGCGATCGCTTAACTCACTAACAAGTCCAAACCACAATCTCTTCGTTAAGCTCTTGATCGGCATGGTCAATTATTCGGGAAGTACAAGCAAAGCTCACTCACTACCTTAAATAGAAAAATTGCGAGCCGACAATTTTTGGTTCTTTTGGTGCCAAAAGAAAAGAAGCCTCCGCGGCAGCGGAAAACATTGTCTTGCCAGACGGGCTTCGTACCTTTTTCTTAACAAAAAGGTACCCAAAAGTCAAGGCTGGCATCCTTTCTTGCATAGCTACATTATAATTCCGACAGCAGTAATATGAGGCTTAGCCCAACACAAAATCCTACGCTCGCTGCATATTCCTTGGGTTATTCGTAAAACGAATTAAGTACAAGAATTATAATGCGCTATTCTGCGAAATGCTGCTATGCCTGGGCGTAATCGGATAATTCAGTAATATAATTTAAAGTTAGTTTAGCGATCGCCTATACTCCCAATAAATCCAAACCACTGTTTTTTAGTTAAGCTCTCCATCGGCATGGTCAATTATTCGGGGAGTACAAGCAAAGCCCATTCACTACCTTAAACAGAAAAATTGCGAGCCGGCACTTTTGTTTCTTTTGGTGCCAAAAGAAGAGAAAGCCCCCGCGGCTAGCGGAAAAAAGAATTGCATCACATTCATAGTATAGTATTAAAACCATATAAGACATTTAAGGCTATCGTTTTTTGCGAAATGAAGCAAGGGGAAAGCAATACCTCATTAAAATCATAATTATCTATTGTTGGGTAAGATTGCTTCGTGCCTCGCAAAGACGGTAATGGTGAGGCTGTACGATGATGAAAGTTTTTATAGCAATATGCTTAATATACTAACAAATCCAAACCACTGTTTTTTAGTTAAGCTCTCAATCGGCATGGTCAATTATTCGGGAAGCAGAAGCAAAGCCTACCCACTAACTTACACAGAAAAATTGCGAGCCGGCAACTTTGCTTCTTTGGTTGCCCAAAGAAGAGAAGCCCCAGCGGCAGCGGATAAAAGAATTATATTAAAACCATATAAGACATTTAAGATCATTTAAGGCTATCGTTTTTTGCTAACTGAAACAAGGGGGAAAGCAATACCTCATTAAAATCATAATTATCTATTGTTGGGTAAGATTGCTTCGTGCCTCGCAAAGACGGTAATGGTGGCGGCTATACGATGATGAAAGTTAGTTTAGCGATCGCCTAACCAATTAACAAATCCAAACCACTGTTTTTTAGTTAAGCTCTCAATCGGCATGGTCAATTATTCGGGAGGCACAAGCAAAGCCTATCCACTAACTTACACAGAAAAATTGCGAGCCGGCAACTTTGCTTCTTTGGTTGCCCAAAGAAGAGAAGCCCCCGCGGCTAGCGGAAAAAAGAATTGCATCACATTCATAGTATTGTATTAAAACCATATAAGACATTTAAGATCATTTAAGGCTATCGTTTTTGAGAAATGAAGCAAGGGGAAAGCAATACCTCATTAAAATCATAATTATCTATTGTTGTTAAGATTGCTTCGTGCCTCGCAAAGACGGTAATGGTAGCGGCTGTACGATGATGAAAGTTAGTTTAGCGATCGCCTAACCAATTAACAAATCCAAACCACTGTTTTTTAGTTAAGCTTTCAATCGGCATGGTCAATTATTCGGGAAGTACAAGCAAAGCCTATCCACTAACTTACACAGAAAAATTGCGAGCCGGCAACTTTGCTTCTTTGGTTGCCCAAAGAAGAGAAAGCCCCCGCGGCAGCGGAAAAAAGAATTGCATCACATTCATAGTATAGTATTAAAACCATATAAGACATTTAAGGCTATCGTTTTTTGCGAAATGAAGCAAGGGGAAAGCAATACCTCATTAAAATCATAATTATCTATTGTTGTTAAGATTGCTTCGTGCCTCGCAAAGACGGTAATGGTGGCGGAAGAAAAAGATTTGTCTTGCCAAACGGGTGTCATACCTTTTTCTTAACAAAAAGATACCAAGACTCAAACGTTTTAAACCCGCTTTATTTCGTAATCAGATCCCTTATTGTTGGGTTACTTTTAATGGTCTTTAAAGCTTCTTCGTGTGCAATCCAATAAATCTCTTCCGCACGTTTCATATCAAATGTACTAATCGCTCCTAAGCCTTTAGGTTCAATCATTACATCACAAAATTTAGCCTTTCTTTCCATATCATAGTTAATGGACATTACGCCGGCACGACCTATTAAATTGGTAATTCCGGTTATTTTATCAACAGGATTTAAATGATTGCAAGAAGACCCGATAATAAAGTCGCAATCTTTTTGTAATGGCTCTACAGGGAAATTGTTTAAAATACCGCCATCAACGTACATTTGCTCATTTATCATGATGGGTTTAAAAATGCCAGGAATACAGCTTGAAGCTAATACAGCTTGAATTAATGGGCCTTTAGTGAAGTATTTTAGTTTGCCTTCACTAAAATTAACGGCAGCAATAGTTAATGGAATTTTAAGGCCTTCAATAGTATCGTGTGGGAAGTATTCCTTTAAAATTTTGGAGGTATTTTCTATGTTTATCAAGCCAAGCGAGCCAACTGACGGGCGAACAAAGCGCCATAACTTAGTTTTTAAAAAGATATTTAAGCCTTCTTCAGGATCAATGCCTGCTGCAAAAAATGCACCTGCTATTGAGCCTGCGCTGGTACCACTAATATGGCTAAAGGTAATTCCTAAATTACTGAATGCTTTTAAAACACCTAAATGTGCTATTCCTCTTATTCCTCCGCCTGATAATACAATGCCAACTTTCATTTAATATGGATGTGAGATGATAGATATTAGATTTGAGAACGATTATTTGTTACGAATATTGGATTTTTAGTGAAAGTAAAACTGAAACTATTTTTGCTTAGGCTTATATCGCGATTGATTTAAAATTTTCTGTGCGTCATTATCAGCCATCAGTTGTTGCAAAGTTACTTTTGGATTTTCTTTCATGTACTTGCGCACAATTTGCCAACCCATCCATACACCAAGTTTTGGAGCTGAATCCCGGTTTTCGCCAAGTCCTGGCGTAAAAGGTCCTTCTGACAAGAAAACCTGAATTTTTTGATAATCTGTTTGATAAAGAAAATTATTTTCTAGAAAATAAGCCCAAATATCACCCTCAAAGTTTTGTGCCCAGCCCAATTGCTTTTCGGTGTAACCAATCTTTGTAGAATCTGTTATGTTTTCTGGTAAAACCTGATCTAAAAAGTATAATATTTTACCCTGAAAAATCATCTTTGATAAAAGAGATCTGTTTTCATCAGGCTCGGTAAAAAGTTCTTCATGTGCATAAGTTTCAGCAACACGAGGAACAATATTTTCTGGAGTAAACCTTTTAGATAAATATAATGGAACACTCTCTATAATGCCTTTATAAAATTTGCTGTCTTTACCCAAAAACATATCCAATCCAATTCCTAGGTAATTATCGCCCACTGGTATTTGGTAAGAAAAGCCAGATACAAAGGAAATAAACTTTGGCAATTTGGCTTTAGGGTAATAATATTTAATGTACTTAAAGGTTTCTGTTAAGCCTGCTTCTTGTGCTTTTAAATTCGGAAAAACACTATCAACCTCTTTGGTTAAATCAGTATAGGCAGGATCTTTATAAAGCGTATTTATTATTTCCGTATTACTATATTCTGGCGTTCCAACCATGCGGTGAATATAATCATCATAAAATAAACCGTAACTTTTACTTAGAAATGCATTGGTTTGTACAACGTCCTTTTCCTTAGCTGCATACAGTTCTTTGTCAAATCGTTCTATTTTAATATCGAGATCAATTTTACTTATATCCGGGCGATTACTCTGCTTGCAGGAAATAAATATGATGGCAAAAAGAAAAAATAGATAAATTTGCCAGTGTTTTACGTTATACATCATGTACAACAAATATAAACACATAAAGCATGAAAAAAATAGGGACTTTTTTAATTTTATCGTTTTTAAGTTTGGGCGTTTGGGCTCAAAATTCACCATTAACCAATTATGGTTTTAGATTAGGATTAACCGCCACACCAACTTTTGGCTGGATAAAGCCAGATCAAGGAAAAACAAATGGTATAGCCTTGGGCTTTTCTTACGGTTTATTAGGTGATTTTAACTTTGCAGAGAATTATAGCTTTTCAACAGGCTTAACCATTACAACAATTAATGGTAAAAGTACTGAGGTTGATGTAGCGCCATATACCAATACAAAATCAACAACCAACCCAGTAGCTTACGATTTAAAATATAAGCTTACTTATTTAGAATTACCTTTAACCATTAAACTAAAAACTGTAAAAGAAGATGGAATGAGGTGGTATGGACAGTTTGGGTTATCAAATTCATTTAATATTGGCGCTAAACAAAATGCAAAATCTAGCGGTTTAGATGTTAGTAATCAAAAAATTTCTGATAACATTAAATGGTACAGGGCTGGTTTGATTATTGGTGGCGGCGGCGAATTTGACATTAAAGGCAATACAAGTTTATTAGCTGGGGTTACCTTAAACAATGGTTTTACCAATATTGTAACTGATAAAAGTAAAAGCGTTAAAAATCATTACATCGCATTAAATCTGGGTATTTTATTTTAAGCCCAACAATTAAAGAGATACCTTCATTACCATCGAAATAAATTTATACGCATGAAAATAGCATTAGCGCAACTTAATTATCACATTGGCAATTTTGAGTTAAACACCCAAAAAATAATCAGCAATATTGAAATCGCTAAAAGTAAAGGTGCCGATTTGGTTGTCTTTGCCGAACTGGCTATTTGCGGATATCCACCACGTGATTTTTTGGAGTTTGATGAATTTATCTCGCTTTGCGAAAATGCGGCTCAAGAAATTGCTAGGCATTGTATTGATATTGCCTGTATTGTAGGTTTACCCATTAGAAATGATGTTTTGCAAGGTAAGGATTTGTTTAATGCAGCTTATTTTATTGAAGATGGAAAGGTAAAAGCAATTGCTAAAAAGGCGCTTTTACCAACTTATGATGTGTTTGATGAATATCGTTATTTTGAGCCTGCTACAAGCTTTAAATGTATTGATTTTAAAGGGAAGAAAATTGCATTAACCATTTGCGAAGATCTTTGGAATATTAATGATAATCCTTTGTATGTTTCTAATCCGATGGATGAGTTAATTAAGGAACAACCCGATGTGATGATTAATATTGCTGCTTCGCCATTTTCTTATACACATGACGAAGAGCGGATTCAGGTTTTAGCAGATAATGCAAAGAAATACAAATTGCCACTTTTTTATGTAAACCAGATTGGAGCACAAACAGAAATTATTTTCGATGGTGGTTCATTGGTTTTCGATGCACAGGGCGAAAAGAAAGCCGAGATGAAATCTTTTGAAGAAGATTTGCAGGTTTTTGATTTGGAGGAAGTTGAAAATGTACGAAATAAATACCCTGAGGCTCCCCGAGCTACAGATATTGAACAAATACACGATGCCTTAATTTTAGGTATTCAGGATTACTTCAAAAAATCAGGATTTACAAAAGCTGTGCTCGGTTTATCTGGTGGTATAGATTCTGCCGTAGTTTGCGCACTGGCTTGCCGTGCATTGGGTGCCGAAAATGTTATGGCTGTTTTAATGCCTTCAAAATTTTCGTCAGATCACTCAGTACAGGATGCATTAGATTTAGTGAATAATATTGGCTGCATGCATGAAATTATACCCATTAAAGATGCTGCACAGGCTTTTGATAATATGTTAGCTCCTGCTTTTAAAGGTTTACCTTTTAATTTGACCGAAGAAAATATTCAGGCACGTATTCGCGGTACAATAGTTATGGCAATGAGCAATAAATTCGGTTATATTTTATTAAATACTTCAAACAAAAGCGAATGTGCAGTAGGTTATGGAACGTTATATGGAGATATGTGCGGTGCAATTGGTGTTATTGGGGATGTTTATAAAACCCAGGTTTTTGAACTGGCCAAATACATTAATAAAGAGAGAGAAATTATTCCAATAAATACCATAGTTAAACCACCAAGTGCCGAATTAAGACCCGATCAAAAGGATTCTGATTCATTGCCAGATTACGATGTTTTAGATAAAATTTTATTTGAACATATTGAATTGAAAAAAGGTAGTGCAACAATAATAGCTGAAGGATACGAAGAGGCTTTAGTTAAACGGATTTTAAAAATGGTAAACATTGCCGAATTTAAACGCTACCAAACTCCACCAATTTTAAGGGTTTCGCCTAAAGCATTTGGTATGGGCAGACGGATGCCTATTGTTGGGAAATATATGATTTAATTAAAAACCCTCATTAAGCTTAACTTAATGAGGGTTTTTCTTTAGTTTTTAGCCTTCGTTAAGATAAAGTTGCATCAACGGTTATTTTCGTATTTAACAACTTTGAAATAGGACAGTTTTTTTCAGCATCAGCTACTAATTCATCAAATTTTTCTTTTGATAAGCCAGGTACAGTAGCCGTTAAGGTTAAATGTGATTCTACAATTGCACCTTGTGACGGATCAAAATTAATGTCGCATTTGGTTTCTAATTTCTCGGCTGTAAAGCCTGCTTCGTCTATATTGAATGAAAGTTTCATAGTAAAGCAACCTGCATGTGCTGCGGCAACTAATTCTTCTGGGTTTGTACCCACACCTTCAGCAAAGCGAGAGTTAAAAGAATATTGTGTGTTGCTTAATGTTGTACTTTGAGTGGTTAAGTTACCTTTACCTTCTTTACCTGATCCTTGCCAAACGGCTGTTGCATTTCTTTTCATGTTTTAATTGTTTTGATGATTGATGAACAAACAAATAAAGATATTTAATGTTTGCCTATTACCTGCAACTTATTTGTTATCAGTAAATAAACTTTTTATTTCGTTTATGGTCTAATTTTTAAAGTAATTAAATGGTTATGAAAAAGATATTAATTTTATTGAGTATTACTATTGGTTTAAGTAGTTGCTCAACATATGATTATTTTTCAGTTAGTAATAAACCCGTTAATAATCAGCACTATAAAACGTATGCCTGGATTCCAGAATCACAAACAAATACAACATCGGCCTATAATAATGATATTGCTAGTGATAAAATTGTTGATGCGGCAAGCGCCGAAATGGATAAACGTGGCTTTACAATGAAAAATACCGCTCCAGATTTACTCTTGAAGTATACTGTTGATGTTAACAAACAAAATGTTACCTATAACGATCCCGTTTACTATAATCCACCAGCCAGGTTAATGCCAAGAGTGGGCTATTACAGAGGCAGACATGTATATTATTATACCTATACCGATCCGCTTCCGGTTTATGTAGGAAGCAGAGCCAGACATATGCAAATAAAAGAAGGTAGTATTGTAATTGACATTATAGAACGAAAAACATCAAAATTAATCTGGAGAGGTTGGGCGCAAGGCGAAGTAAATAATGCCGAAAAAGCAATTAATGATATTCCTATGGTAGTTGGCAATATCTTTAAAAAGCTGCCTTAGTCTGCTTCAGATTGAATTGGCTCTTGCCTAACAATTTTGCTTTTGATGGATTGGAAAAGTAATATTCCTACACCAATCATAATCGAAATATCTGCAAAATTAAAAACACCTGTTTGGAAAATTTTAAAATCCATGTGCATAAAATCGGTAACGGAACCATGCACAATACGATCGTAAAGATTGCCAATACCACCGCCAATTAAAAAGCATAAAGCTATTTGAAAGGTTTTTGGTAGGTTTTGTTTGGTAAAAAGGAAATATAAGCCATAACCTAAAAATACAATTGGTAAGCCCGATAAAATAATTAACCTAAATATATAAGGCATATTATCCCCGAGGCTTAAAAAAGCGCCGCTATTTTCTACTTTAGTTAAAGTAAAACGATCTTTGATTACACTTATATGTTCGTACTCACTAATGTTATTACGTACAATATTTTTAGAAACCTGATCGAAACCAATGTTTAAGATGAGCACAATTGCTAAAAAAATTAAACGCATAATTCGTTTTTGTTTCATGAGTTTATTTTTTTATAAACTTTCTGTAAGGAATAATTAATGCCAACAATATAGCGGCAACACTTAATAGTTTCGCAATAATATCTCCACTTTTTACATAGAAAGTAATTTCATCGTTTAGGTTAATATCGTTTTTTATGGCAGTTCTTGTCCACCATTCAGTTCTTTTTACAACATCACCACGCTGATTAATAAAGCAAGAAATACCCGTATTAGCTGATCTTGCAACATCCCGATGTGTTTCTATAGCTCTTAGTTTTGCATACATTTCATGTTGATCTTTCCCCGTTGTATTGCCCCACCAGCCATCGTTTGTAATTATAGCAATAAACTGAGCCCCATTTTTAACCGATTTCCCAATCCAATCGCCCCATAAACTTTCGTAGCAAATTACAGGTGCAGCACCAATACCACTTTGCGCATAAAAAACACTCGGTTCATCTTGCCAACCCCAACCACTAACACTGCCACCCAACTTTGCGAAAACAAAATCCAGGAAAGAAAATACTTTCGGGAAAGGCATTTTTTCCGCTCCAGGTACAAGCTTAGATTTATGATAAAACTGAACATTAGAAGAATTTTCAACCTGCATAGCAGAGTTGTAATTATCCCAATATCGGTTTCCCTGCTCATCATATTTTGCAGAAATTGTTTTTTTATCTGGGTAAAACCTTACGCTTTCAATCCCCGTAATTAAGGTTCCGTTTTTATATTTACTTATAAAATTTTGAAGATTTATGTAATCCGGGTTTGATCTGATTCGATCTTCATCTGCATAATTCGGAATGGCAGTTTCAGGCCAAATAAAATACTCCGTATTTACTTGCCCGATTGAATCCGATAGCTGCGTTAAAATTCTAATTTGCTCAGCAGCAGGAATATTTTCCAACTTTTGGTATGGATCTATATTCGGTTGAACCACCACCACATTAGACGGTGTACCTTTTTGCGTAGCGTTATAATATTTAGTTAAAGAAATTCCAATTGGGATAATGACCACCAATAACCAAATTGCAGTTGGACGATATTTTAAATATCCACTTTGTGATTTTAACTTTTTGTAAGCTTCAAAAGCAAGGATATTGCTCGCTAATATCCATAAAGAGCCGCCATAAACTCCTGTATAATCATACCATTGCGCCAATTGGTGCATCCCAGCCAATCCATTTCCTAAAGTCATCCAAGGGAACGCTAAATCCCAGGTTTGCTGTAAATATTCTAAAGCAATATAAAACGAAATTAAGCCCAGATAAGCAATTTTTTGGCTCAAATATCTCCCCAAACGGTAATATAACCAAAATGCAGATGTCATTAAAAATGCACCTAAACCATAAGGAATTAATGAAACCGGAAGCGCTACGGCAGCACCATTATAAGCCTTTACGGCATTATAAACCCAATAAGTTGATGCTGTATTCCAAACTAAGAAAGCTAAACCAGCTGTTAAAAATACCTTTTTACCAGTTTTTTTAACATTACTTTTAATAATGGCATCCAACGCAATAAATAAAGGTACCAGTCCAATTAATAATAATGGTGTGGTAAATGGCATCGGTGGCCAGGCTAGCCAAAGTAAAAATGCACTAAGTGAAGCCAGAAGATAGGTTTGTTTGGATTTCATTTTTGAATGCTAATGCAATATTGTTGTCCTGAGCTTGTCGAAGTGCAGATTAATATTGGCATTTCGACAAGCCCATGTGACAAATAGAGTGGGTGAGGCTTACAAACTATCTAAAATATCAGCTTTTTTAGCTTCATATTCATCCTGAGTAATCAGGTGTTTATCGTACAAAGTTTTAAGCTTACGTAATTTTAATGTAGTTTCATCTTCAGGCTCTTCTACAACTTCTGCAATTTGGATTACAGGTTGCTCAGGCTCTGGCAATGCTTCTACAGCAGGAATTTCTGTAATTGGTTGTGCATTAAAACTTATTGGAGATGCTGTTGCACGATTTTCCTCTAGCTTTTGTTGACGAAGAAGTTCTTTATATTCTTCTAACTGTTGGTTTGCCGCCTGATGTAATTTTCTGGCTTGTGTTTTTGGAATAAACTCCGTTACAATATTTTCGCCATGCTGCGGAACACAAATAAATTTAGAGCCAAAAAATTCTTCTTTAAAAGAAACTTCTTTAACACTTTTCCAAGAAATATCTTTAAAATTCATGGTTAAACCCAGGTTTCCAGGCTCGCAGTAAAAAATTCTTTTGTTGGTAATCGCAATGCTATCTGGTAATAAGTTTACAGCAGGTTTTTTTTGCACCGCTAAGTATAAAATTTCTTCGCCAGTGGTTAAAAGATCATTTAATTTTCCAATAACTTTTTCAACCGCTTTTGGGTCTTGTTCGTCACTTAAAAATCTATCTATGCTAATCATATTTCTTTTTTAAATTAATATATTTTTTATGTCTGCCGATTTTATTCGGCGTCTTCATATTTATTTTTTGTTTTTCCAGCAGGTTTTCCTGCAATGCAAATTACAAATTCTCCTTTTAAAGTATTGTTTTCAAAATGTGATTTTATTTCTGCGAGTGTTCCTCTCACAGTTTCCTCAAACATTTTGGTTAATTCTCTACTAACAGATGCCTGCCTATCTGCACCCAAATATTGTGCAAATTCTTCGAGAGTTTTTAATAAACGGTGCGGACTTTCATAAAGTATAATGGTTCGATCTTCTTCCGTAAGCTTTTTAAATTTTGTTTGCCTGCCCTTTTTAACGGGTAAAAAACCTTCAAAAACAAAGGCATCGGCTGGCAAACCCGAGTTTACTAAGGCAGGTACAAATGCGGTGGCGCCCGGAAGGCACTCTACAGCAATATCATTTTTTATTGCTTCGCGTACAAGGAAGAAACCAGGATCGGATATTGCAGGCGTCCCTGCATCAGAAATTAAAGCGATTTTTTGGCCCTCATTTAAAAATTTGATAATCTCAGAGGTTGCCTTATGTTCATTATGCTGGTGATGCGCAAAAACCTTTTTATCGATACCGAAATGTTTAAGCATTGGCGCACTGGTACGAGTATCTTCAGCCAAAATTAAATCGCATTCTTTTAAAATCCGAATTGCCCTAAAGGTCATGTCCTCTAGGTTTCCTATCGGTGTAGGTACAAGAAAGAGTTTGCCGTCCATATTTTTTATTTTCGTCATTACGAGAAGGAACGACGAAGCAATCTTTTTCGAGAGAGATTGCCGCACTGCGTTCGCAATGACGACTTAATTATTATCTTTGTTAAAAATTAAAATAATGCTGCAAGTTAACTATATCCGCGAAAATAGAGAGAAAGTTTTAGAACGTTTAAGTATACGTAATTTTAAACAACCAGAATTGGTAGATGAAATCATCAAAATTGATGAGGATCGTCGCCAAACTCAAACTTCGCTTGATAATATTTCTGCAGAAGCAAATGCAGCTGCCAAGCAAGTTGGAGATTTAATGCGTTCTGGTAAAAAAGAAGAAGCTGAAGTAATTAAAGCACAAACAACTTCTCATAAGGAAAACATTAAAAATCTTTCTGAAAAATTAGCAGAACTGGAAGCTAGTCAGTTTAGCCTGATTGTACAATTGCCTAATTTACCTGGTGAGTTGGTTAAGCAAGGATCAACAGCAGAAGAAAACGAAACTGTTTTTACTTTTGGTGAACCAGCGAAATTACCTGGAAAAGCTTTGCCTCATTGGGAATTGGCAGCTAAATATGATATTATTGATTTTGAACTTGGTGTTAAAATTACTGGCGCAGGTTTTCCTGTTTATAAAGGCAAGGGTGCAAGATTACAACGTGCTTTAATTAATTTCTTTTTAGATCATGCAGTTGATGCTGGTTATAAGGAAATGCAGGTTCCACACTTGGTTAATGCTGCTTCTGGCTTTGGAACAGGACAATTGCCAGATAAAGAAGGACAAATGTACCACTCAACCGTTGATGATTTATATTTAATTCCAACGGCTGAAGTTCCGGTTACGAATTTATATCGTGATGTAATTTTAAAAGAAGAAGATCTTCCTATCAAAAATACGGCTTATACACCTTGTTTCCGTAGAGAAGCTGGATCTTATGGTGCACATGTGCGTGGATTAAATCGTTTACACCAATTTGATAAGGTAGAACTTGTTCAAATTACACATCCAGATAAATCTTACGAAACGTTAGAGCAAATGAGCGAATACGTTCAATCTTTGTTAAAAGAACTAGGTTTGCATTACCGCGTTTTGCGTTTATGCGGTGGTGATATGGGCTTTACTTCTGCCATGACTTACGATATGGAAGTGTGGAGTGCTGCGCAAGAACGTTGGTTGGAGGTATCATCTGTTTCAAATTTTGAAACCTATCAAAGTAACAGACTAAAACTACGTTTTAAAGGTGCATCTGGTAAAACTCAGCTGGCGCATTCTTTAAATGGAAGTGCATTGGCTTTACCGCGTATTGTTGCCTCTATTTTAGAAAATTACCAAACAGAGAATGGAATTAAAATTCCTGAAGCTCTTGTAAAATATACAGGTTTCGATATTATTGATTAATCATACCTGAGCATAAACCCTGAAAAAAATAGGGAAATGGTATAAAAAAAGCTTCGCAAAATTAATTGCGAAGCTTTTTTTATATAGATAGATGTGATGTTTTTCTGAAAATAGATTATAGGATCAAAATAAGTAATAAAATGATGATGATAATTGCACCAACTGAAAGATAAACACCACCAGAGATTGCACGAGCTTGGTTTTTCATCTCTTTTAACTCTTTGCGTAAAGCTTTACGCTCAGCTCTGGTTAAATTAGATTTATCCATTTCTCTAATCTCTTCAACACGACTTTTGATTTTCTCCAATTGAACTGTTTGCTCAGCAGTTAATTCTGTTGGGTTTTTTGCTGGTTTATCAGCAGCTTGTGCAGCGTTAAAACTTAGTCCTAAGCTGAAAATTAAAGCTAAAGTGTAAACAAATTTTTTCATAATATTTAAAATTTTAGTGTTCTGATGATTTCATAACAAAAAACCTACCAAAATGTTGTGGTAGGTTTTAAAATAATAGATAAAAAATGTTTGTCGATTCTGAAAGAGATCAGAATAATGTATTAAACAGTGTTTTATTTAATCTCGAATACTGCGTTTACAGTAAAGTTTAACTTAATCTTTTTGAAATCAATTTCAGGTGCAGATTCTGCCCCTCCATCAGCCATTGCCGATTTCATCATGTAGTTTCTGTAAACCGGTTGGATTACGTTATCACCACCATCCTGAATTTCGATTACACTTCCTAATTTATCACCAAGTGCTTCAACCATGTAAGCTGCTTTTTCTTTAGCTGATAATAAAGCTTTAATTTTTAAATCCTTTTTCAAGCTTTCAATTTTAGAATAATCGTAGCTTTCAATATTTGTGTTTGAAATGCCCTTTGGATCAATAGAAGCAATAATATCATTAAACCTATTTAAATCACTTACTTTTAAACGGTATTGTTTACTCGCTAAAAAGTCTGGATTCTTTTTCTTTTCAGTTTCGTAGTTCCAACTGTTTAAGTTGCTAACGGTTAAGTTTTCTTTAGCAATACCTGCTTTTTGTACTGCGGTGTACAATTGATTTTCTAGTGTTGTAATTTCAACTTTTTTCTTGCTGTTACCATCCTTCAAATATTCTTTAAGCGAAATGCTGATGTAAATAATATCTGGAGTAACCTCAGTTTCGGCAGAGCCGCTAACATTAATTTTTCTACGTAAATCTACTTGTTGTGCCATGGCTGTTGTTAAGCCGAAAAATGCAATTGATGCAATTATTAATAACTTTTTCATATAATTATTTTCTTTGTGTGTTTCCTTAATGATGTAAAAACCATACCAATTCCACACTGAGGGTATATATTTTGTTTGTTTTATTTGTAAGGTAATGATTTTGAGCTTAATAATTTAAACAACGTTTATAGTTGCTCAAATGTTTTCTTATTAACACAGAATCTCAGGTTTTTAAATAAGCTGATCATTTCCTTATGGTGTGTGTGCCTAAAATAACAGGTTGAGGCGATAGAAATGGCTTGTAATAATGATGTTTTACGAATGCAGGTGCCATCGATTACATGAAGTTTATAAGGTTAATTAAGGCGTGTGACCGTTCCTAAAATAGCTTGACAGTTTTGGTGATTAATTACTAAGGTTTTTTACACCTGTTTATTTGATTTACTGGTACAATATAATATTTAATTTTTATTACTTCCAACAACTCTTTATACTAG
>NZ_RQRS01000040.1 GCF_004335085.1 Pedobacter nototheniae
ATGAAGAAAATGATGGAACTACTGAAACAGAAAATTATTTTCTTATTTTATAAGATACAAATTATGCTGTTTTCTAATCCTGTTTTTAAAAATAAATTAAATAGTGGGTTTTGTTAAGGAACGACTAATTATATGAATTTATCTACCGCTCGATCTGAAAAAAGAGCCAGGGAAGTGGGTGTTCGTAAAGCGCTTGGCTCAAATAGGAAATCATTAATGATGCAATTTTTTATTGAATCTTTATTGTTTTCTACAATTGCTACTGTTATAGCGCTAGTACTTCTTGAGCTGTCGTTACCGTATTTTAATTATTTGTTGGACACTAATACAGAGATTGACTATGGCTCATACAGAATCTGGGGAATTTTAGCGGGCCTTGTCTTAATTACTACCTTGATAGCGGGAAGTTACCCCGCTTTTTATCTTTCATCTTTTTCTGCAAACAAAGTGCTAAAAGGCTTTAAAGGTACAGGAACCCTGTCTGTTAGAAAGTTATTAGTCGTTATTCAATTTAGCCTTTCAGTTTGCATGATTGTATGTGCAATTACAATTCATTCTCAGATACAATATGTTACCAATAAGCCATTAGGATTTGATGAAAATAATTTATTGCAAGTTCGTCGCGACGGAAATTTTAAAGATTTCACTAGATTAAAATTATTTAAGGAACAGTTGAAAAATTCCGGATCTGTTTTATCTATTTCTGAAATAGGAGGAAGCTTAACAAACAATTCTAACAGTTCCGGGGATTTTGTTTGGCCTGGGAGAGATATGAGTAAAGATATATCCATTCAATTCAGGAGTATAGGTTTCGATTATGTGAAGACTATTGGAGCAAAGATGTTGAAGGGGCGGGATTTCTCAACAAATTTTCCGGCAGATACTGCTACATCTTTAATTCTAAACGAGGCTGCAGTTAAAATAATGGGGTTAAAAAATCCTGTGGGTTCGCTAATAAACTGGGGTGACGATGAATCATTGCAGATTGTGGGAGTTATCCAGGATTATTCTAACGATGGAGCTGATTCAAAAGTATTACCGACAGTGTTTTACAATAACCCCAGACGTACCGAAGTAATGCTCTTAAGGTTAAATTCAACAGTACCATTAAACGAATCCGTAAATACAATTAAGGCACTATGGCAGCGTTTAAACCCTGACTTTCCAATCGAGATTGAGTTTACTGATAAACATATGTCTGAAAAGTTACATGACGAAAAAATAACCAGCGTACTTGCTGACCTTTTTGGAGGCTTTTGCATTTTCATCTCCTGTTTAGGCCTGTTGGGATTAGCTATTTATGTAGCCGAACAACGGCAAAAAGAGATTAGCATCAGGAAGGTGTTAGGCGCTGATTTAAACAGTATTTTGTTGCTATTAAATAAGGATTTCATTATATTAGTCCTTATATCAAATATTTTTGCATTTCCTTTTGCTTACATATTATCAAATAAATGGCTCCAACAATACGATTATAGTATAGAAATTGGTGTGGCACCATTTATGTTTGCATTTTTTATCTCAATTATCATTGCTTTATTCTGTGTTAGCTTGCAGACTTTTAAAGTCGCAAGGGCAAATCCTGTAGATGCTTTAAAATATGAATGAATTTTGGTGTGGTAATTTTAATTGCTCGTCAGCTATAACGTAAGTTGCCTTGATGCAACCTTATACTACTATATTTAAGAATTTGGCATTGTTTCAAAATAATGCTAAACATTTAAAACACAGCTTCTATCTGTTTTTAAGTAATTCATTCTTTTCTTTCTCACTAGCTAATAAACGTTCATATAATTCAACAATTTTTTCGATAGGATTAAAATTATTTTGAATTGAATTATCATGAAAATTATTGATATTGTTAAAAATTGTCTCTTCTGTAAAGTGTTTGATCCCTTCAGCAGTTACGCCTAGTGCTTTTGCCACTTTCTCTAGTGTAGATTCTTCAATTTCCTCACTTTGTTCCAGTTTGCTAATTGCCTGTTGGCTTATGCCAAGTTCAGCGGCAAGCGCTTCCTGTTTCATCCCACGCAGTTCACGGATACGGCTTATTTTTCTACCAAGATGCATTCTGTTCGTTTTTTCTGAGGTTTCCATGGCCAAATATATTTAAAAAATTCCGACAGTTAAAAACAACCCTGCACTTGTATTTAACATTCTGTAGTGGTTCGGTACGTGCTTTTTCTAATCGAACTTGGTCTTCATAACAAACATGAAGATATGAAAAAGAAATCATTAAATCCAGTGGAGGACCGGCAAGAGCTGTTCTCCAATTTTGTTAGAGAACTTGCACAGCGATTCACGCCCTTGCAAATTCTAAAGTTCGGTGAAATAAGTTCTACAAAGAATTCTTTTACTTCTTTCTTTCCCGAACAGGCCAACAATAGTTTTCACTATTATCTATTAATGGTAATAAAGGGCACCACAAGAATCGAGCATGGTGTTCAGGATTATGTAAATATGCATTTTAACCATGGCAAAATCACGATCTTTGTTCATAGCCTAGAGAGCGTCGATACAGCTATTGCAGGTAACAACAGATTTTTTATAACAGTATTTAATACCGGTATTCAGCTATACAGTCATGACGGTACGCTGAACCTGTTTCCTGAATATATTCTTGATAAAAAAATATCTCTTGAAAAAGCCAGAAAGCACCTTTATCATCGGATTCCCATGGCGCAGGGGTTTTTAGATGGTGCAGGAGAATGTTTTAGTAACGAAAAATTCAATGTGTGCGTATTTATGCTTCATCAAGTAGTTGAGCAATCCTGCATTGCGATGATCAGGGTTTTTATGGCTTACAGGTCAGATATTCATCATTTGGGTAGGCTACTGGATATCTGTGCATGTTTCTCAGCAGAGCCGCGAGCGCTTTTGCTTGGAACGCCAGAAAACAGAAGGCTTTTTGAGAAGCTCATGAATAGTTATAGCCACGCCAGGTATAAGGACAATTTTAATGTTGAGATGGGCGATGCTGATAAACTCTATAGCCTGGTTCATAATTTTTTAATTCTCGCCAAAGATCTTTGTGATAAAAAGATTATTCTTTTGACTGCCGAATGTGAAGAGGCGGAAGCAGAGAAAGGGGAAATTTGCAATGGCTGATGAAATGATCCTTGCCGGAAAACCTAAATCCGAGTTCTATAAACTTCCCTTTGATAAGAACACCCGCATATTGAGATTAAATGTTTTGGAGTCACATACAGAACTTCGAGCCGGGAACCGACCATATTACATGGTTGAAAGAAAGGCGCTCTCATTTAAAAAAGGAATTTTGACAATGAGGGTAAAGCTCGAAAATGAGCCGCCGGTAAAAGTTTACCTGAGGGTCGAGTATGATCATTTATTGGTAAGCTGCAGTATTGATACGGATGAAAATTATCTGGGAAGATATACCTACCGTACTTTGAGGGCGATGTTATGGAATGGATTTCATGACTTTGAAAAATATTATTGGCCGGAATGCTTCAATGAAGTAGCCGGAAAGTCCAGATATCTTGAAGTAGTCTGTGATAGATATGGAGTGGACATCAGGCTCAAAAAAGAATTTAAAGGTTTTTTCAGGCCGGATGATTATTTCCTGCATATACCCGAACGGAAAGTATTGGAAAGAAAGTATGTAAATGATGGATTAGCTACTTTAAACCGGGAGTACCTTATTGGTTATTGCCTTGCAAATACCGATGCTGTCAGGTTCCATTCCAACCATTATCCATTTCTGATACCGTATAGCTTTTCCATGAATGCGGATAATAAGACTGTAAAATCTTTCACTGGGTTTCTTTTCGAAGAAGACGATAGTTTTGAACAATCTGAACTGTCCGCAAATCAAACTGAGCTGAACAGCATCTGCTATGAAATGAAGAAAATAGCAAAGATTCAGTTTAGGGAATACGGAGACAGTGATGAACGTTCTGACGAAATAGATGATCTCAATTTCAGCAATAAGAAGAAGATTTTCGAACTATTCAATAAAGCACTCCCAATGCTATCGACCGAGCCGTTTACACATTACCTGTTTACCTATGGGATGAGAAATATTCAGAAGAGACCTATGAAAAAGTATATGCAGGTTGCCCGATTCTCAAGTGAAGTACCGAGTTTAAATTTTTTACTTAGTGATAAGGGTGATTATTACGAACTTAAGTTGAGGTTCAAGGTGAAAGCAAAGGTCTTGCATTTTTGCGAAGACAGGATTGCTATGTTTTTCATCTGTTCGTCTTCAAACCCCACTGTCTGGTATTTATTAGAATGTGAAACGGATTCGAGGGTTGTTCTGTTTTTTAGCCGTAAGAACTTTAAGATTCAAATTCCCAAAGGTTATTATAAGGAGCATTTCGAAGCGTATATAGATGAAATCAAAAAACAGTATGAGCTTGAAATCAAATAGAAACACAGACATGGAAGAGATTAAAAAACTAATCGATTATCAACCTTCAGGGCTTACAGAAGAAGAAATCGAAAATGCGGATTCTGAGATGGAATATTTTTTCGTTAATTTTCCATTGCATGAGGCAAGGGCAAATTTATGGGAACTTTACAAGGGCTGGGTGCATTTGGAAGCTGAATCTCCGGAAGGAGAGGAAATGACTGATATGCTTTTCTTTTGTAACCAGATGATCAGCTTCCTGAACTTTTCTTTTATAGTAACAAGGCAGAAACAAAATAGATGAACAAATAACAGAGAGCATGATCATAAGGGAGTTGCTTTCTGTTATCATTAAGTTATTTTTAATCTACTATTGCGAGAGCTGGCCTTCCCGCATTTTCGGCCTGTGAAAGCCCAATCACTACCCAACGCTTTTCACCATGGTATATAAGGAAATGCGATTCCGCATCTAGGTACTACAGTTCATCCGATTTGAACCCGATGCTCCTTCGTTTAGAAACAGGTGGCTCCTTTACCGCTAACAGGTATTAAAAAACAATAGTTTTTCAGCTTTTTCTTTTCTATACCCAGACGACTTTAGGTGTTATCAGCAATCATATTCCTAAGTGGTTCAAATATTCGGATGAGTTAATAGTCACATTGATGGCAGGTTATCACAAATTGTGATAACCTTTGAAGAATCCCTTTGTGCCAACGACAAGCCCTTAGGATTTGCTAGAAAACATACTTCGCCGATGGTGAAGCTGTCGAAGTATGTTTTCCCGCTGAGCCTTGTAATGAAAATGCCATTACCTTTGGGACGGTGGTTTGCCGAAATGATTGGATTGGTGCATTCTCTAACCTAACGACCCATTCCTCTGCCTCGTTCATTTTTATTGTCGTTCCTTGTTTCTTTCAACTTATTGTTCAGCTCTTTGATTTCCTGAATACGGGTATATTCCCGTACTGCTTTTACTATACTATCCTGAACATCCTGCAATTTTAGTTTTCCATCCATCAATTTTACTGGAACGTTGAAATCGATATCACTATGGTACATTAAAGACGACTTGGCGGTGTTAGGATCTACATTTGGATATTTCTGACAGTAGAAACCAATTATTTCATCCAATGGCATTTCCTTCAAAAGATAGTGTATATCGATAAAATCCTTGATGCGCTGTCCGCTATTAACAATTGCATTGATTTTCATGGCCGATATGTCCTGATTGGACATCATCCTAATTCCCTCTATATTTTCAATCGGTTTAATGGATGGATATTTGTGCGAAATAAAATCAAAATCCACTTCGCCAATACTTCCACTGACATAATTTTCCTTGTGGCGTTTTACGTCTGCACCGTATTTATTTCGTAAGTGTTCAGCCAGTTCGTTTCCATCAAAATCCGAAGAGCTGAACAGGTCAATGTCTATGGATTCTCTGTGTCCAATCCTCAGCGATAGTGCTGTACCGCCTACGAGGTAAAAAGAATTGAGCTGATTGTCTTTCATCAGCGTCTGGATTAGATCCAGTGTCCCTGATTTAACTGTTTCTTTGTGTAACATCTGAGTTTTTCTTTGCTCAACTGAAAATATTCGCAAACGGCTTCCATGGTCATGTCAGAAAGATAGGTAATGTCATTTTTAAGAGCGTTTACCACATTTTCCATCCCGTAAAACCTGATCATCTCCTCCCAATCCTTGGGGTTGCCTTTATCAAGCACTCGTTCCATAACGGTTCTATAACTTCTGTTCCAGTCAAGCTTGTCAAAATCAAAGTCCCAGAACAATACCTTGGGCAGATCGGGTCTTCTAACTTTTTGTATCAGAGGCTGTCTTTCGATTTTGATCTCATCATTTTCGAATGGAACTTTCTTTTTGGAAAGATAGTTGTTCAGTGTATTATAGTTATAAGCGGGGTAGCTGTCGCAAAATCCCTTCAGACTTGAAAACACGTCGATATCCGTACTGGCAAATCTCTTCCAGTGCACAACGATAACTCTTTTGTTCAATTCCTTTAACATCATACAAATTTAACTAAAACAGAAGTTAATGCCTAATATTTTTAAATATTTGTCAGTTGTTGGTTATTTATTTAGTTATATTTATCATTTAAAGGCGCCATATCTGCGCTCACCTTGATATCCAAGACCTTTGCATATATCTGTGTAGTTCTGATATTTGTATGCCCTAGCATCTTCGATACGCTCTCCATCGGCACCCCATTAAGAAGGGTTACGGTGGTAGCGAAGGTATGCCTTGCAATATGTGAGCTTAAAGGTTTATCGATCTCACAAACTGCGGCAATTTCCTTGAGGTACTCATTTAGCTTTTGATTGCTAGAAACTGGTAATGCCCTGTCTTTGGTGATGCAGTAGGGGTGATCACTGTATCTCTCCAATATTGCTATTGCAGGTGGTAATAAGGGAACAGCCGACCGGGTTCCTGTTTTGGTTCGATTTGTGTAAACCCATTTTTTGCCATCCACTCCAGTTTTGATATTAGATAGGCGTAATTTTTCTATGTCGGAATAGGCAAGACCTGTAAAACAGCAGAAGATAAAGACATCACGTACCTGACTTAACCGCTCGGTTAAGAACTGCTTTTCAGAAATTTTTGTCAACTCCTCCTCTGTGAGAAACGACCGCTCTACATTCTTGCTTTTTAGTTTGTACCCGAACATTGGATCGCTGTCAATCCATTTTAAGCTCAATGAAATGCGAAGAATTTTACCAAGGCTTTTCAGATACCTTACTGTGGTATTGTTGGCACAACCGTTTACTGACCTCAGGAAAAAATCAAAATCGCGTATAAACGCATGGTTAATATTTTTGATGTTGATATCTGGTATCTGGTATTTCTCGTTCATGAAGGCAGTAAGATGTCTTTCCAAGACCTGAAAGCGCTTCAAAGTACCAATGGCGTATTCCTTTCCTACCAAAGCTTGCATTTTTTCGTTATGAGCTTTGATGGCTTCCATCAAGGTGTGCTTCCTGACTTCCCGCCCGATAAATCTGCACTTAATGCCTTCGGATGTAATAACTTCGCCTGCATCAAAAAGATCCCTGTAAACCTGGTTGATGATTGACTGGAGATTGTCCAGATGAGCATTAAAGCTTCTGACATCTTCCTTTTTTCCATCCTGTCTGCCTGATTTGGTATTCCACTTTTCAGGATCGCACTCAAGACCGCTGGTCATTTCTGCCCTTTTTCCGCCAACGGTTATTCTTAAATAAACTGGCACATGGCCGCCATGGTAGTTTTTCTGCTTTTTAAGATAAAAAAGCAGGTTAAAATTAGTTTTCATATAAACTGAATTAAGGTTAACAAAATTAGCCCTGCAGTCTGAAAACGTCAAGACGTTCGATGGTCGAACGACTTGTTAAACAAGTGGTTATATTTAATTCGGTGAGTTCTTTTACCGCCTGAATTACTCACCGAATTACACACTTTTAATATGAGAATCGGTGAGTAATTTAGTTTTTTCACTAAAACAAAAAAGCTTGCAATCATTTGATTTGCAAGCTTTTACGTAGTTTTGATACTATTGTCTGTGATCCCGCTGGGATTCGAACCCAGGACCACTACATTAAAAGTGTAATGCTCTACCAGCTGAGCTACGGAATCATCTCTTCTTTAAACGTCTCCGTTTGTTTGAAGTGCTGCAAATGTAGGGTTCTAATGCATGTTTTGCAAATAATTTTTCTCAAAATCCCTTACTCTCTTGATTTATAGGAAGATTAATTATTAGTGCCATAATTTAAATAACCAGTTTATAACTCAGTATGGCAGCTTTTCAAAATTTAAGCAATTATTTGTATGTTTTTCATCTATAACCGAACAATTAGAAAAGTGATTAATAAAGTCTGAAAAATCACGCAAACGTTTGATGGTAGAATTTTTAAATTATTTGTTTAGTTTGGCTCCATCAATCAAAACAACCAATAACCAAACTTATGCTGAACCAAAACACTCAAAATCCTTCAAAGGGACCGAAACCACTCGTTATCATTTGTATTTTGTTTTTTATCTTCGGATTTGTAACCTGGGCAAATGGAACATTAATACCTTTTTTTAAGCTCTCATTCGGTTTGTCTGATATTCAGGCTTTCCTAGTTACTTTTGCCTCTTACATGGCTTATTTCTTCTTAGCGCTACCAGCATCATGGATTTTGAAAAAAATAGGTTTCAAAAATGGCATCATTTTAGGCTTAATTGTGTTGGGTATTGGTTCATTAATATTTATTCCTGCAGCACAAACCAGAACATTTGGATTGTTTTTAACGGGGATTTTTGTTCAAGGAGCGGCTTTAGCTTTATTGCAAACCGCATCAAATCCATATTTAACTATTATTGGACCCATAGAAAGTGCTGCAAAACGAATTAGCATGGCAGGTATTTGTAATAAATTTGCAGGTATTATTGTTCCATTTATCATGGGAACGCTATTTCTTAAAAATGCATCAGATATTGAGAAAAAGATAGAAGCAGCCACAGGAGTTGCCAAAGAACAGTTGCTAAATGATGTGCTTGGACGTGTAAATATGCCATATATTGTTTTGGCTATTGTTTTTTGCCTATTTGCTTTGGTAATTAAATTCACCAATTTGCCCGAAGTGCAAGTAGAAGAAGATGTAGTGGATGAAAACAATGGTACTGTTGTGGAGCATAAAAGCATATTCCAGTTTCCACACTTATTTTTAGGTGCCTTCTGTATTTTTGTTTACGTCGCTGCAGAAGTAATGGCAGGAGATATTATCGGTGTTTACGGAAAAGCTTTAGGTATCAGCCCTGATATTAGTAAATATTTTACAGCGCTAACCTTATCAAGCATGTTAATCGGCTATATTTTGGGTATTATAGCCATTCCAAAATATATTTCGCAGCAATTTGCGCTACGAATTTGTGCCATTTTGGGTTTAATTTTTACTTTAATCGCTTATTTGACTACAGGTTATACTTCGGTTATTTTTATAGCTTTACTAGGATTAGCAAATTCATTAATGTGGCCTGCCATTTTTCCTTTAGGCATTAGTCATTTAGGTAAATTTACTAAAACTGGATCTGCAATTATGATTATGGGTATAGCTGGTGGTGCAGTTTGGCCATTATTATACGCTTATTTAAAGGATCATCTACATTTGGATTTCCAATTATCCTACTTCATTACCGTTTTACCATGCTATTTGTTCATTCTATTTTTTGCCGTTAAAGGTCATAAAGTAGGTTTAAAATTGAAGTAGAAAAACATATAATATTTGTAAAGCCCGATCCAAACCAGATTGGGCTTTTTTATGCCGTTAATTTTCCCTTATTTTGGACAATTATAAAAATGGGGATTTTCCTCATATCTCAATATTCATATCTAATAATGAACAAAGCTATTTTTTTGGATCGTGATGGTGTTTTAAATCACGAAATGCACGATTACATTTGTCGTGTAGAAGATTTTAAAATTCTTGATTACCAAATTCCAGTACTTAAAAAACTATTCGACGAAGATTACCTTTTAATTGTAATTACCAACCAAGGCGGTATTGCTTTAAAAAGATATAGTGAAGAAGAATTGGCAATTATGCATCAATTACTACGTAATGCATTTACCAAAAAAGGAGCAGAAATTGCTGCCGTTTATTATTGCCCGCACCATCCAACTGTTTCTGGCGACTGTAAATGCCGCAAGCCGAAATCGGGGATGATTTTAGATGCTATTGATATGTTCGATATTGATCCGGCTTTATCTGTTATGATTGGTGATAAACCTCGTGATGTTGAAGCTGCAAATGGAGCAGGAGTGAAGGGTATTTTAATTGAGCCTGATGAACAAATTAGCTACGAAAAAATTAAAGAGGTATTAAGTGCGTAAATAGTTTTAATTCCTTCTCAAAATAAAATCCTAAGTTTTAAGTCGGTGTTATCGGTTTAAGATTTAGGATTTCTTTTTACCATATAAGAAATGTAAAAACATTTAAGCTTGTTTTTGCATTCTTTGTTCAATAGCCCTGATTATAATGGCAGCTCCCGATTTTTCTATCGGGACTATAATGGAAAGCAGGTGTGTGGTAGCGGATTTAGTACAGAACCTTACGCTTCAAATCCTAATAATAGCTTTTCCTGAATTAATAAAATTTATTTGGGCGTTTTAACACGCTGTTCGCTGTATTTCCGATAGAAAAAATCGGAGGATGCCGCTACCATCGTTAACGCAAACAAAAACTGAGTTTAACCATTTAATAATGGAGTATGTGGTTTCGTAGCCCTGATTGAAATGGCAGCTCCCGATTTTTCTGTCGGGACTATAATGGAAAGCAGGAGTATGGTAACCGATGAGTACAGAACCTTACGCTTCAAATCCTAATAATAGCTTTTCCTTAATTAATAAAATTTATTTGGGCGTTTTAACACGCTGTTCGCTATATCTCCGATAGAAAAAATCGGAGGATGTCGCTACCATCGTTAACGCAAACAAAAACTGAGTTTAACCATTTAATAATGGAGTATGTGGTTTCGTAGCCCTGATTGAAATGGCAGCTCCCGATTTTTCTATCGGGACTATAATGGAAAGCAGGTGTGTGGTAACTGATGAGTACAGAAACTTGCGCTTCAAATCCTAATAATAGCTTTTCCTGAATTAATAAAATTTATTTGGGCGTTTTAACACGCTGTTCGCTATATCTCCGATAGAAAAAATCGGAGGATGCCGCTTCCATCGTTAACGCAAACAAAAACTGAGTTTAACCATTTAATAATGGAGTATGTGGTTTCGTAGCCCTGATTGAAATGGCAGCTCCCGATTTTTCTGTCGGGACTATAATGGAAAGCAGGAGTATGGTAACCGATGAGTACAGAACCTTACGCTTCAAATCCTAATAATAGCTTTTCCTTAATTAATAAAATTTATTTGGGCGTTTTAACACGCTGTTCGCTATATCTCCGATAGAAAAAATCGGAGGATGCCGCTTCCATCGTTAACACAAACAAAAAAGCCCGAATCAAAACGATTCGGGCTTTTTTATAAAGTGTTTTAAGCTTATTTGCCTGCAGCCTTAGCGTGATCTGCTAAGAAAGTAGCTAAACCACTATCAGTTAAAGGGTGTTTTAATAAACCCACAATAGCAGCCAAAGGTGCAGTAATTACATCAGCACCTAATTTAGCACAGTTTACAATATGCAAAGGACCACGGATAGAAGCAGCTAAAATTTGAGTTTCGTAACCGTAGTTATCAAAAATAGTTCTGATATCTTCAATTAGTACTAAACCATCGCTAGAAATATCATCTAAACGACCTAAAAACGGAGAAACATAAGTTGCACCAGCTTTAGCCGCCAATAATGCCTGTCCGGCAGAGAAAATTAAGGTACAGTTGGTTTTAATTCCTTTTGATGAGAAATATTTAATGGCTTTAACACCATCTTTAATCATCGGAACTTTAACAACAATTTTTGGGTTTAAAGCAGCAAGAGCTTCACCTTCTTTGATAATTTCATCATAAGTAGTTGAAATAACTTCTGCACTTACATTGTTGTCAACAATATCGCAAATTGCTTTATAGTGGTTAATTACATTTTGATCGCCAGTAATACCTTCTTTAGCCATTAAGCTAGGGTTAGTGGTTACGCCGTCTAAAATGCCAAGATCTTGTGCTTCTCTGATTTGATCAAGATTAGCTGTGTCAATAAAAAATTTCATGTTTATAAATTCTTAAGTGATAATTAGGTGTAAACCCTGAAGAATTTCGTGTCCCCCTTCAGGGGAATGGGGGAGTAAAAAAAAAGGGCAAGCACCTCTTATCGCACCGCTACAACCTTCTACCCTTGCTGCGTTCCCGCCCTGGGGGGATTCAAAGGGAGCTGGTCGTAAAAGACTTGCCCGCCACAAAGGTAGAAAAACAAGTTGTTTTACAAAATTCATTTTTCTCTTTTTTTGAATAGTAAAGCTATGTTGTTGATTGTTAAATTAATATAATTATTAAATTATTTTTAGATTCCTTAATTAGGTTTCAATAATTAGATTTTTAAGTCGAAAAACAATTTTAATCGCCTTTTCTTTCAAGCCTAAAATGCGCAAATCTATTTTTTAGTAAATTGTTTTAGCGAATAAAAACACTGTTTCGAGCGTTTTTTTAATGATTTGTGTGTTTATTAAAATTATATTTAATCATTGTATAATTTGTCAATATTGTAATTAACTTAATTTAAATTGCTTTAAAACTAAAATTATTCTAAAAAGAATGTAAACTCTATAATTTATAATCGATTTCTTTTATCTTAGTGTTTCCTATACACTAACAACTAACGAGCAAAAGAATGAAATTAAACAGTGGATTGTACGATGCACAATTTGAACACGATGCCTGCGGCATTGGGTTCGTTGCGCATGTGAAAGGGCGAAAATCGCATCAGATCATCTCAGATGCACTTACTATTTTAGAAAATTTAGACCACAGAGGGGCTTCGGGAGCTGAACCAAATACCGGAGATGGAGCAGGAATTATGATCCAAATTCCTCATGAATTTTTCTACGATGAATGTCTGAAAACAGGATTTAGCCTTCCTGCTACAAATAATTATGGCGTGGGTATGCTTTTTATGCCTAAAGATTTAAGATCAAGAGAAGAATGCAGAGAGTTAATTTATCGTGCTGCAGAAAAGCTCGGCCTTGAGGTTTTAGGTTTTAGAAAAGTTGATGTAGATACTACTGATATTGGCAGTATGGCACTTTCTGTTGAGCCGGAAATTGAGCAAGTTTTTATTGCTCGCCCGTATGCTGTAGCTCCTGGAGCCGATTTTGAACGTAAACTTTACATTTTTAAAAACTACTTAATTAAGCTGATTTTAAACACCGTTAATGGTGGAAAGGATTTTTATATCGTTTCGTTATCCGCTCAAACTATTATATACAAAGGTCAGTTAACATCTTTACAGGTACGTACATACTTTAAAGATTTAAGTGATAAACGCTTAGTTTCCGCTTTGGGTTTGGTGCACTCTCGTTTTGCAACCAATACTTTTCCCTCATGGAGATTAGCGCAGCCTTTTCGTTTTATTGCTCACAACGGAGAGATCAATACTTTACAAGGAAATTTAAACTGGTTTAGAGCTGGCGTTAAATCTTTCGCTTCAGCTTATTTTACGCCAGAAGAACTGGATATGTTATTGCCTGTTATCGATGAAACAAATTCAGATTCGGGCTGCTTGGATAATGTAATTGAATTATTGCTCCACGCCGGCAGAACTTTGCCTCATGTTTTAATGATGCTTGTACCCGAAGCTTGGGATGGCAACGAAGATATGGATCCGGTTAAAAGAGCTTTCTACGAGTTTCATGCTACTTTAATGGAGCCTTGGGATGGACCTGCAGCAATTGCTTTTACAGATGGAAAGCTGATTGGTGCTACTTTAGATCGTAACGGATTACGCCCTTCGCGTTATGCCATCACCTCTGATGACCGTGTAATTATGGGCTCGGAAGCAGGCGCTTTAGCAATCGATCAAAGTACGATTATTGAAAAAGGTCGTTTAACACCAGGCAAAATGTTTGTTGTAGATATGGAGCAGGGTAGAATCATTAGCGACGATGAAATAAAAACCCAGGTTTGTGGTGCTAGCCCTTATGCAGATTGGTTAAATCAATATCAAATCCGTTTGGAAGAATTACCTGAGCCACGTGTAATGTTTACCGGACTTTCGAAGGAATCTGTACTTAAATACCAGCAGGTTTTTGGTTATAGCAGGGAGGATGTAGATTTATTATTAAAGCCAATGGCTTTAGAGGGTAAAGAGCCAATTGGTTCAATGGGAACGGATACACCTTTAGCCATTTTATCTAAACAGCCACAACATTTATCTAATTATTTTAAGCAATTATTTGCGCAGGTAACCAATCCACCAATTGATCCTATCCGTGAAAAAGTGGTAATGAGTTTGGCAGGTTTTATGGGTAATAATGGCAACTTGCTAGAAGAAAGCCCAATGCAATGTCATTGTGTAGGTATTAAGCACCCAATTTTAACCAACCAAGAATTAGAGAAACTAAGAAGTATTGATACAGGCGTTTTTCAAGCGAAAACCCTGCAAACCTATTTCAGGGCTGATGGTAAGCCTGGCGCAATGGCTAAGGCATTGGATCGTCTTTGCCGTTACGCTGTAGATGCCGTTGAAGATGGTTTCCAGGTAATTGTATTAACAGATAGAGCCATCGATTCTGAACACGCAGCAATGCCTTCGCTTTTGGCAGTTTCGGCAGTACATCACCATTTAATTCGTAAAGGGTATCGTGGTGCAGTAGGTATCGTGGTTGAGGCTGGAGATGTTTGGGAAGTTCACCATTTTGCTACCCTAATTGGTTTTGGTGCTACAGCCGTTAATCCTTATCTGGCTTTAGAAACTATTCATGGTTTTAAAGATGAGTCTGGTTTATCAATAGATCAGCTAACTAAAAATTATACTTATGCGGTAAATAGTGGTTTGTTAAAGATTTTCTCTAAAATGGGAATCTCCACCCTACAATCATACCATGGAGCACAAATTTTTGAAATTTTAGGTCTAAATAAGCAAGTTGTAAACACTTATTTTACTGGTGCTGTTTCTCGTATTGGTGGTTTAGGGTTGGATGAAATTGCTCACGAAACCTTAATTAAACACCGCCGTAGTTTTGGTGTTTCTACTCAAACAGAAAATTTATTGCCTGCAGGTGGTACTTATAAATGGCGTAGAAGAGGCGAGCAGCATTTGTTTAATCCTCAAACAATCCATCTATTACAAAACGCAACCCGTAAAAACGACTATAACATTTTTAAACAATATTCTAAACTTGTTAATGAGCAAACCCAACAGGCTTACACCATTCGTGGTTTGTTTGAATTTAATTACAACCGCCCTTCCGTTCCTTTAAATGAAGTTGAACCTACTGAAGCAATTTTGAAAAGATTTGCCACTGGAGCAATGTCTTTCGGCTCTATTTCTCACGAAGCACATTCTACCTTGGCTATTGCCATGAATAGAATTGGCGGCAAAAGTAATACCGGAGAGGGTGGTGAGGATGAAATGCGCTATACCAAATTGCCAAATGGCGATAGCATGCGCTCGGCTATTAAACAGGTGGCATCCGCTCGTTTCGGTGTAACCAGTTATTATTTAACAAATGCTGATGAGTTGCAAATTAAAATGGCTCAAGGTGCAAAACCTGGCGAGGGTGGGCAGCTACCTGGACATAAAGTGGATGACTGGATTGCAAAAGTTCGTCACTCAACACCAGGAGTTGGTTTAATTTCTCCGCCGCCGCATCACGATATTTATTCAATTGAGGATTTAGCGCAGCTGATTTTCGATTTAAAGAACGCTAATCGCGAGGCGAGGATTAATGTTAAATTAGTTTCTAAAGCTGGTGTAGGCACAATTGCAGCGGGTGTTGCAAAAGCACATGCCGATGTAATTTTAGTTTCTGGTTTTGATGGTGGTACAGGGGCTTCACCTTTAACTTCTATTCAGCATGCAGGCTTGCCTTGGGAACTTGGTTTGGCAGAAGCACATCAAACTTTAGTGAAAAATAGATTGCGCAACCGTATTGTTCTTCAAACAGATGGACAATTAAAAACAGGTAGAGATATTGCTATTGCAGCATTATTAGGCGCCGAAGAATGGGGTGTTGCAACTGCGGCCTTAGTTACTTCGGGTTGTATTATGATGCGTAAATGCCATTTAAATACTTGTCCGGTTGGTGTTGCTACCCAAGACCCTGAATTGAGGAAACTATTTACAGGCGATCCAGATCACGTTGTAAACTTATTTTATTTCCTTGCAGAAGAATTACGTGAAGTAATGGCCGAACTTGGTTTCAGAACTATTCATGAAATGATAGGTCAGGCTGATGCTTTAAAAGTTCGAGATTTAGGGGCAGAAGATTGGAAATTGAAACATATTGATTTATCTGCAATTTTATATAAAGCAGAAAATAATGGCTTGCCTTACTATAATACTGAAAAGCAAGATCATGGTTTGGATCATGTATTAGATCATCAATTAATTGCTGCAGCTAAACAGGCTATTGATAACAATGAACCTGTATTTGCAAGCTTCGATGTTAAAAATACCGATCGTGCCATCGGTACTATGCTATCCAACGAAATTTCTAAAGTGCATTTAGGCTTAGGCTTGCCGCCTGATACCATTAACTTTAAATTTAATGGTTCTGCCGGACAAAGTTTTGGTGCTTTTAGTACGCGTGGCGTAACCTTATCGCTAGAAGGTGAAGCAAACGATTATGTTGGTAAAGGTCTTTCTGGAGCAAGGTTGGCTATTTATCCTTTCGGAAATGTAACTTATGTGCCCGAACAAAATATCATTATTGGTAACGTAGCACTTTACGGAGCAACATCTGGCGAATTATTTGCCCGTGGAAAAGCTGGCGAACGTTTCGCTGTGCGTAATTCTGGTGCAACTGCGGTTGTGGAAGGTGTTGGAGATCACGGTTGTGAATATATGACTGGTGGTGAAGTTTTAATTCTTGGTGATACCGGAAGTAATTTTGCTGCAGGCATGAGTGGTGGTGTAGCCTGGATTTATGATGCTAATGGAACTTTTGCCCGTAAGTGCAATAAAGAAATGGTTGATTTAGATCCGTTATTGGCTGAAGATGAAGAACGAATTTTGGCTCTACTTAAAACTCATATTCGTTTGACGGATAGTAAAGTAGCCGAATTTATCTTAAGCGATTGGAAAACTCAGTCTGCTCATTTTGTAAAAGTATTCCCTAAAGAATACAAAGCGGTTTTAAGCAAACGTAATCAACAAGTTAAAACACACTAAGCCATGGGAAAAGTAACAGGATTTCAAGAATACGATAGAGTTGCACCGCTTAGAGAAGAAGCTGCTAAACGTGTGAAACATTATGGGGAGTTTTTAAATGAATTACCCTCAGAAGAATTAAACAGACAAGCGGCTCGTTGCATGGATTGCGGCGTTCCATTTTGTCAATCAGGTTGCCCTTTGGGTAACGTTATACCAGAATTTAATGATGCCGTTTACCAGGGCAAATGGGAGCAGGCGGCTAATATTTTATTAAGCACCAATAACTTCCCTGAATTTACAGGTCGTATTTGTCCTGCTCCATGCGAATCTGCATGCGTGCTAGGGATTAATCGACCACCAGTTTCAATTGAAGAAATTGAGAAGCATATTATCGAAATAGCCTTCGAAAAGGGATTTATTAAAGCAAAAGCACCTTTAATTAGAACGGGTAAAAAAATAGCTGTTATTGGTTCAGGCCCCGCTGGCTTGGCCGCTGCTGCTCAGTTAAATAAAGCTGGTCATGAGGTAGTCGTTTTCGAACGTGATGATGCTCCAGGTGGTTTATTGCGTTATGGTATTCCTGATTTTAAACTGCAAAAAAATGTAGTTGATCGCCGTATTGATTTAATGAAAGAAGAAGGAATTATATTTAAATGTAATGCCAACGTAGGCGAAAATGTTGAAATTGGAACCATTCTACGAGATTATAATGCGGTGGTTTTAGCCGGTGGATCAACTATTCCACGCGATTTGCCTATTGATGGGCGTTCTGCTAAAGGCGTACATTTTGCAATGGATTTTTTAAAGCAACAGAATAAACGTGTTGCAAACCGCGATGTTGTGGTAGAAAATATTATGGCAACTGGCAAAAACGTAATTGTAATTGGTGGTGGCGATACTGGTTCTGATTGTATTGGCACTTCTAATCGTCATGGTGCAAAATCGGTAACTCAGTTCGAAATTATGCCTATGCCGCCTTCTATGCGTAATGCGCACATGCCTTGGCCAACTTTTCCAATGCTTTTAAAAAATACTTCTTCACATGAGGAAGGTGCTCAAAGAACTTGGTCAGTTAATACTAAAAACTTTATTGCCGACGAAAACGGTAACCTTAAAGCTTTAAAAGTGGTTGATGTTGAATGGGATATTGATGCAAACGGTAGACCAGTAAGTTTTAAAGAAGTTGCAGGAACTGAAAGAGATTTGCCTTGCGAATTGGTTCTATTGGCAATGGGTTTCTTACATCCTCAAAAAGAAGGCTTGATTGAAAAATTAGGCGTTGAACTCGATAATCGTGGTAATGTTAAAGCATCAGAGCATACTTATCAAACTAATATTGCGAAGATTTTTGCCGCTGGTGATGTTCGTCGTGGACAATCTTTGGTAGTTTGGGCAATTTCAGAAGGAAGAGAAGCTGCCCGTAAAGTAGACGAATATTTAATGGGAACAACAAAGCTTGCATCGAGAGATGCTGTGGCTTATGCTTAAATAAAGAAAAATGCAATTTTGAAGGTCGTAACATTTGTTACGACCTTTTTTATTTTCAAAGAAACAGTAATTTATCTAATAATTAATTCTTGCTATGTAGCTGACTATAAATCTTTTAAAAGGAAGTTTCCATCGAGGGTCTGTTCAATAAACTGTGTCATTGATTAAATCTGTCCTCAAAAAATATAGCAATTTGTGCTTGCATAATTTTCCATCCAGTCACAGGATTTATCCATCCATTTCTATGATTAATAAATACAA
>NZ_RQRS01000041.1 GCF_004335085.1 Pedobacter nototheniae
TTGTATTTATTAATCATAGAAATGGATGGATAAATCCTGTGACTGGATGGAAAATTATGCAAGCACAAATTGCTATATTTTTTGAGGACAGATTTAATCAATGACACAGTTTATTGAACAGACCCTCTAGATCATTACCAAGTCATTCCAGATCGTTACCAAGTGATTCTAGATAATGGACGACAAAGAATTCCGAAATTGATTTAAGAATTTTCTGATAAGTTAGATAATCTTATTCGCAATACAATGTGCAATTAGTTGCCCATTGTTAGAGATATTTAGGGTGGTTTTAATTAGGTTAAGTCGTTTCTCGATACTACTTAAACCAGAAGGTTCCATCTTTTTTTGCTTTAAAAGATCTGGCATTTCCTTTTGACTTTTACCGCTAGAAAGCAATGAAATAATCATTTTGTCGTAATCGGTAAACTGATGGATATTTTCTTCTTTCTGTTTTAGGTTTGACGAAACGTATTTTTTGTTTTTATAAATTGTTTCTATCGCTGCTTTAAGATCTTTGGCATCATGGCGAGCTTTAGGTACATAACCATCAATATTTAAATCTTTAAAAAGACCATTGGCAATAAGAGAACGGTTTTCGCTCGAAAATACCAACACTTTTATATCGGGTTGCACTTCTTTTACAGCTTTAATTAATGCCCTGCCATCAGCAATTTTTTGCGAAGGATAATCATCGTCAAAAGAAAGATCTGTAATCATTAACTCATAAGGTTCGCCATCGCGAATCGCCTTTTGAACCCTCGTTAATGCATCATCACATTGAAATACATAATCTCTATCAGTAATAATAATTCCAAAATTGTTGATGACATTTCGTAGAGATAGATTCATCATTTCATGATCTTCGACAATTAATACATTTTTGAACATACAATGTTTTTGTTATATAGGAAAAGAGAATTTAATATTAAGCCCTTCATGCGGCTTAGTGTCAAAAGTAATTATGCCAGAAATACTTTTAATACGGGTTTCCGTATTTCTCAGTCCATTACCGGGTAAAAAATTCTCAATACCTTTTCCATTGTCAAAATACAAAATTGTGATGTGCTCCTTATCCCTTAAAAAATTTAATTGTACATGGTTTGCCTCGCTGTGCTTGCTCATATTAGTCATTAGCTCCTGAAGAATAATAAATACTTCAGATTTTACAGCGTCTTTAATGCCGCTCCAAAGCTTGTCTTCATTTCCGTTTATTTCAATACTAACCCTCGTCGATTGATAAGATGAAAACATGGCTGCAAGTTCTTTAGCAAAATCCTGTGTGTATTTTGGTTCGATCCTCTCGTAAGAAAGATCTCTTGAAATGTTGTAAATTATATCCAACTTTTCGGCTACTTCATCTTTTTGCATTTCTGGCCGATTGTCTATTTCATCTATTACCTGATAAATTCTGTTGGCTACACGATCGTGAACTTTTTTAACGTACTTCAACTCTGTGTTTTTAACTTCTAATTTTCTTTTCTGTTTTAACCAAAAATAGCCACCTATTAAAAGTATGATTAGTATACCAACTGAAATTTTTGCAATCAGCATATTTTTTTCTTTTTCTATGTTATCAGCTTTGGCCTTTAAAAGTTCGATTTTGCTTTTTTCCGCCTCGTACTTGATTAACGCAAATTGATTTTTAGCTATGTTGCTTACAGTTTGCAAGCTGTCGCTCAAATCCTCATAAATTTCAAAATATTGTTTTGTTTTTTTAGGTGGACCATAACTCACAAGTCTGTATAGTGCCTGCAATTTATCTTTCGGACTATTTAATTTATTTGCAATACGATACATTTTTTCTGCATAGATTAAAGCAGAATCAGTATTTTTTTTACTATAAAAATAGGAAAGACTAGCATAACTAGAGTTTAAACCCCACAAATCATTTTCTCTCTCACGGATGTTAAGTGCCTTTAAAAGTTCTGGTCGGGGATTATAATTTGGATTTTGAAGCCATTTAGTAAAAGATACATTTGTTAATGCTCGGGCATACTCCAAAGAATTTTTATTTGTTTCCTTGAAAATACGATCATAAATATTTAATGCTTCATTATACTTTTTAAGTTCTTGATAAGCTTTAGCTTTATTATTAAGATACAGATTTATATTCTTAAGGTCCGTTGAAAAATGAATCGCTAAGTCATAAAATTTGAAAGCATTTTCGTAATCCTTTAGCTTATATGTTGCAATTGCAAGGTTATTATAATTTGAACTAAGAAAAATATGTTGGTCTTTTTTCTTTTTGTTAAGATAATAAAGAGCATTTAAGGCAATTTCTTGTGCCCCGAAATAATCCCCCCTTGTTTCTAAAATAATGCCCATGTTTATTAAGCATTTTCCAGCACCAAGGCTATCCTTTCTTGTTAAGAACAAATCTTTAGCTCTGTTAAAATATTGAAAAGCACTATCAATTTGTTTAGCTTCTCTATATTCAAATGCTTTATCGTAGAGAGGATTTTCTTTTTTTTGCTTTTGTATTTCTGTTTTAGGCTTAGTACATGAAAACAAAAATATTAAGGAGAATAAAAGGAGAGAGAGAGATTTCACAGCGTTTCTTTTCTACTAAGTTAAAAAAATAAACAATAATGTTTCTTTTAGGTTAGCTGGCTGTGTATAGCGAATTAATGGATGTAATATTATTAAGGTATTTAAGCTTCTACTGAACGCAGGTTATATTTAAAAAAAGATAAGGCGATTTAATCGCCTTATCTTAAAATAATTAATTAATTTTTGGAGGTGGATTTTGTCCTGTATCTCCTCCTGTTCCAGTTCCTGGGCCAGGGCCTGGTGTAGAACCATCATCTCCTGGATTTCCAGGATCGGTGCTAGTTGCACTTACTGTTGTGTTGCCATTACAGTTTCCAGAATGATTTGTATTCGAAGGGTTAACTAATCCTAAAAGGATAGCGATAAAATATGGAATAAACATGTGTTCAAAAATTTAGAATGTGATATACTGGTAGCTCCCCGAGACCATTCTCGGGGTTTACTACGATTGTGTATCAGAAGGCCTTCTGAAATTTTTGGGAAGTGTGAGTGTCTGTCGCGGGAGCCTATAACTGCTTCCCAATCCGGTTATAAACCTCCGCGATTTTCACTCTTTTAATTAACCAGCTTTTAAATTAAGTATCGGTCATAAGTCGTTACCTTTACTGATTGTGTTGAACAAATGTATGGGGCTTCAAATGATTAGCTATCAAATGGTTCCGAAGATTCCTTTGATTACGGTATAATTCCGGAAAACCGTAAAAATTCCGGAAATTCCGTTCTATTTTTACATTTTAATCCCGAAAAAAAATGCCAGATACCTATACCAAGCAAGTATTTGATTACTATCAAAAAAGAAAAAAAGAAGATTCGCTATCGATTCATTTAGCAGCACCAACTCCAGGAAATTTGCGTGATGAATGTCTTATCGTTTACGAAGAGAGGGGAATGGTTAAAGAGACTCCTGCATTGAGGTCTTTTTTTGGTTCCGTAGATCATGCAGAGGATTATATACAGAAAATTAGAAGATTTGATATTGATAAATTCCGACCAGTCGTAAATTTTTTAATTGAAGAAACAAAGACTACGAAAGACAAAAACCTAAAACTTATAGCATGGTTGATAGATTTTGAATCAAGAGATCGTATACCATTGAATATACCCCAGCCATCAAAAGTAGAT
The DNA here is from genome assembly GCF_004335085.1 of Pedobacter nototheniae. Lineage (GTDB taxonomy): Bacteria > Bacteroidota > Bacteroidia > Sphingobacteriales > Sphingobacteriaceae > Pedobacter > Pedobacter nototheniae. Next base: position 3,673 of record NZ_RQRS01000041.1, read on the forward strand.
GATGGTGGTGTTCCATTAAGGCCTCCTCTGGTTATGCCAACTCATTCAAATGGGAATAGTGATACAGGTAGACAAACTATAAAGAAAGAGGATGCATGGAAAGAGGAGGAAAAAGAATCCGAGCCAGAAAGCAATATTAGTTTAAATGGAGAGGGTAACTTAGGTGATGCGAACGGCGGGCAACCAATCCCAATTGGTACTACCGCTCAAACCCTATTGCCAAAGAACACTGTTGTTATTAAACCAGCTAAGAAGACTCCGAAAATTATAATTACATGTGGTGTTGCGATAATTATATTTATAGCAGCATGCTTAACCCAATTTTGGAAAGATAAAAGCAAACGTTTATTTAATGTAAATCCTTTGATCTCCATTCAAACATGTATGTATTGGACTGGCGATCATTATGAGCAAATTAAATGTGACCAAAAAGGAATTGCGGTTTTAAAAATTCCTTTTAACAAATATGTGTTCGAAAATTTCGAAAAAATTACGCTACCAGATACTTTAACGAGTAATTCTTTAGGTAAGGTTTGGTATTCAAAGCAAAATAATAAGGTAGATTTTTATACAGATAGTGCCGCACATCCTACAGATGATAACAGAAGATTGTTGCCATTAACACAGTATATGCTCAATAAAAATGTTTCTTACAAAAGGTATGTTTTAAATATTATTTATTGGTCTATAGGAATTACGTTTTTCATTCTTCTTTTTGGAGGAGGAGCAATTTATTTAGGCATCGTTATAAGAAAAGGGAAGCAAAATAAAGCAGCAAAGTAAAAATTAAGACTTATAAATGTCTTTCAAAGCATCTATCAGTTGTATAAACTTAAACTTAAAGCCTGCATCCAATATTTTTTGGGCAGATGTATTGTTGCTCATTAATACAGCTTCGGTTCTATCGCCTAATATTAAAGTTAAAACGGCTTTCGGCACTTTAATAGGCCAAAATGGTCTGTGCAATACTTTAGCAATGGTTTTTGTAAGGTTGATGTTGATGGCAGGGTTAGGAGCACAAGCATTATAGTTGCCTTCAATTTTTACGTTTTCAATGGCATCAATATACATATTCACCATATCATCTATATGCAACCAGGGAGTCCACTGTTTTCCTGTACCCAGTGCAGCACCAGCAAAAAAGCGGACAGGTAAATCCAGCTGCGGTAAAGCACCACCAGCCTTAGTAATTACAATTCCGGTTCGAAGTTTAACAATTCTTAAGCTCAATTTTTTTCCTTCATCAACGGCATCTTCCCAAAGTTTGCAGCATTCGGCTAAAAAGCCATACCCATTAGAGCTTTCCTCCGTAAGTATTTCATCCCCACAATCACCATAATAACCAACGGCAGAGGCAGAGATAAAAGATTTTATCTGATGATTAGGATTAGTTTTAATTGTTTTGAAAAGAAGTTCGGTAGATTTTACACGGCTATCTATAATTTGTTTCTTACGTTCTTCAGTCCATTTTTTATCTGCAACTGGTTCTCCTGCTAAATGAACAACGGCATCAACACCATTTACACAATTTGGGTCTATTTCCTGTTTATAAACATCCCATAAAAACACGTTTGGATCATTATTTTCATTCTTTCTGGATAAAGTATTAACGGTGTATCCCAGAGTTAAAAGTTGCTTTTTAAGTGCTGTACCCACCAAACCTGTAGCGCCTGTTATAAGAATCTTTTTAGCCATATTTTTAAAACACTAAAGATACTAAAAGGTTTAGATGAGTGGTATGGAATAAGGGCAGGAGCATACCCTTATATCCTTTACTTTATTTAAAGACCGGCAATTGTTTTATTTTTTGGCGCCTTAACAGAGTAGCTTAATTTTAAAGTTTTAGTTTCATTAGGCAACAGTTTAAGCTGCCACGAAAGCATCCCATTTTCTTTATTTACTTCGGCATTGCTACTTTCTAATAGTTCTGTTTCAATATCACTTTCGGTTGATAATGGGTATTGATCTTTAAGTGAAATTTCTATAGCTTCCTTTTTAGTATTTCTTATGGTAATGGTATAAGTAAAAGTTTGTTTTTTATTACTTCCGATAAATTTGGAGCTGCTAAAATCTGCAAGTTTTTCTTTTTTAATAATGATCTTTTTATCCTTACCCAAACTTAAACTTAAGGTGTCTCTAATGCTTTGAGGGTCAATGTAAGATTTCCCCGTATAAGTATTCTCAAAAATGATATTGGCGTTTCCCGCCTGCAAGTTTAGTTTCTCCCAATCGATTATGTCAGCAAGTAAATAAGCATCGGTGCTTAATTTTGGAGCAGCATAATATTTATATTTTGCAGGCACTTCATATTCCTTAAAGGCAACCGTGTGTGGTTTGTTATCGCTATTTACGTCGTACGGAATATCAATATCGAAGGTTACACCCAATTGGCTTTCGTTTACAGTTGTATAATTATTTATGGTAGATGCGGAATAGCTGGTTGCTTCCTTTCTAACTTTTGCATAGCCAGTTACCACGATTTCATTTAGATGTTTTTCATCAATTTGTATACCTTGAACTTTACCGGATAAAGCACGTTGTGGCTGATTAGCCGATACAAACCACGGGTTTAAATTTGGCGCTGTAATATTATAGCTTGGGTTACCAGTTGATAAGGATAATTTTACCTTTTTCCAGTCTAAACCAGTATTTTGTGTAATAGCGGCTTTGTAAATTACAGCAAGTGGATTAGAAATATTTAAGGCCTTAATATCATAGCTCGCATTCCAGTTTGCATTAGGGGTTACGTAAGAAATATTATAACTGGCATCGGCATTATCTTTAGCCATTACCTGCAAAACCAATTGCCCTAATTGTTGGTTTGGGTTATTTCTAAGTTCGGCAATTTGTTGTTGAAAAGCCTGGATCTTCTCATTTTGTTTTTCCTCAACCAATGTTAACGCTGCAATTGTGTTTCTAACCTCCGCATTTTTGGTGCGGTAATATTCTGCAAGTTTAATCAGCTCTGCAACATTTGTACCTGTATTTGTACCACCCGATTTCCGGTTTTCATCTAATAAAATTAAAGTTTGTTCTTCAATAGTTTTGCTGTTTTTTGTTTTTATTAATTCGGCAGAAACTATTTTTAAACTATCGGTTAATTTTTTGAACGTTGGATTTTGAGCATCTACATTTAAAAAGTCGCGGTTAAACTGTACGGATAAGATGGTAACGCCAGCAGAAACGCCAACTTGTATCGAATTTTCATTTACGCTACCAGAAATGTTATTCACTACAATTTCTGATGTGCCAGCCGGAAGATTAACCTTTCCCTTGTGTGTAAGCTGCGCTCCGTTATTATAAACCGTTACACTTTCTAACAGGGCTTTTGATTTAATTTGTTGCTGTGCCGATAAACTCAATGGGAATAGCAAAGTAAATAGTAGCTTTTTCATTTATTTTTCTTATTATGGTATTGTGAAAATCAATATTTTAAAAAGAAGATGAATAAGATCATGATTTTCCATAACTGATGCGGTTTTTGTTGGGTATTTGTAAAGAATGCCACTCATTTTTGTTCCCAAAAGAAAAATAAGATAGATTTGTAATTGCGTTCTTAACACCCTTTTTCCTTAAAAGATGTCCAAAAAAATTCTAGTTTGGTTTAGAAACGATCTTCGTTTGCACGATAATGAAATGCTGGTGGAGGCGATTGCTAAATCTGATACAATTTTGCCAGTTTATATTCTTGATAAGCGCCTTTTTGGTGAAACAAAATACGGTACCTTAAAAACTGGAAACATCAGGGCCAAATTTATTCTTGAAAGTGTAGAAGCTCTAAGAAACTCTTTAAAACAAATTGGTGGCAATTTATTAATTGTAGAAGGCCAGCCAGAAGAAATTATTCCTCAGCTGGTACAAGAGTATGAAATTACCGAAGTATACCACCATCGAGAAGTTGCCGAAGAAGAAACACATATTTCTTCGTTAGTAGAAAATGGTTTGTGGAAACTTCGCATTAATTTAAAACATTTTATAGGGCATACCTTATATAATAAAGAAGATTTGCCATTCCCGATTAAAGATATTCCAGATGCATTTAATCAGTTTAAGAAAAAAATTGAACGAGACGCTATTATCAAGCCTTGTTTCGCCGCTCCTGATAGAATAAATGTAGCAGAAGTAATTGATTGGGGAATATTACCTGTTCTTGCGGATCTTGCTTTGGAGCCACATGCTATTGATAGCCGTGCAGAACTTGAATTTGTTGGTGGTGAAAATTCAGGTATAAGTCATTTACAAAAAATTATTGTAGCCATGCAACAGGCCGCAACTACTAAGAACTTAATTTTAGCATCCAAACTATCTGCTTGGCTGGCAATGGGTAATTTATCTCCACGTAAGGTTTATTGGGAAATAAAGAAAATGGAAAGTACCCCAAGTACTAAAGCCATGTTTAACCATATATTATTAGGCTTGCTTTGGAGGGATTATTTCAGGTTTATGTTTAAAAAATATGGAAATACATTTTTTCATCCAGATGGTTTCGGCAGTCAAGGTGTTGTAGATTCTGTAAATGAAGACGAAAATTTCAATAAATGGAAAAACGGTCAAACCGGATTTGCCGTTGTTGATGCCGTAATGACTGAACTTAACAAAACAGGTTACATTACCAATATTGCCCGCCAAACTGCAGCTCTTTATTTAGTTAACAATTTAGAAGTGAGCTGGGTTTTAGGCGCTGCTTATTTCGAAGAAAAATTGATTGATTATAACCCCGCAAGTAACTGGGGCAATTGGGCAAATATTGCCGGTGTGGGCAACGATCAGAAAACAAAAAATGTTTTCGACTTGGATAAGAACATCAAAAATCTTGATCCAAAAGGTAATTATGCTTTAACCTGGGCATCATAATTGTTAGGGTAGTGTGAATGAATTTTGAATGATGGAACTTGAGATTTTTACGGTTAATACCAATCATATTTTTATCATTCTATAATTCAATAAATTTCTAATTCAATAATTCTCATTTTAATCGAGATTTTTGCCATTTATATAAGGTAAAATTCTAATTTTGTAATGCTTATAGTAAATAGTTAATAATGGATAAATTATCTTATCTTAATGGCGCAAACGCCGATTATATAGAGTCTTTATATCAGTCATATCAACAAGATCCGGAATCAGTTGAATTTGGCTGGCAAAAATTTTTTGAAGGTTTTGATTTCGGACGTGGGTCTGAAGCTCCTTCAGCAACCGTAGAAACACCTGAACAATTTCTTAAAGAAGTTAATGTGTTAAACCTGATTGATGGCTATCGTAGTCGCGGTCACTTATTTACACATACAAATCCAGTTCGCGAACGTCGTAAACATCTTCCAACTTTAGATCTTGCAAACTTTGGCTTATCAGATGCTGATTTAGAAACGGTTTTTAATTCTGGTGTTGAAATTGGAATTGGTGCAGCAAAGTTGAAAGATATTGTTGCCGTTTTAAAACAAACTTATGCGCACTCAATTGGTGCAGAGTTTAAATTTTTACGTACCCCAGAAGTGTTGAACTGGATTCAGCAAAAAATGGAAAGTGTACGCAATACGCCAAACTTCTCTATCGACGAAAAAAAACGTATCCTTAAAAAATTAAACGAAGCAGTAAGTTTCGAAAACTTTTTAGGAACCAAATTTTTAGGTCAAAAACGTTTCTCATTAGAAGGCGCAGAAGCTTTAATTCCAGCACTAGATTCAGTTATAGAAAAAGGTGCAGATTTAGGAATCGAAGAATTTGTAATTGGTATGGCACACCGCGGTCGTTTGAACGTGTTGGCCAACATCATGCAAAAAACATATAAAGATATCTTTGCAGAATTTGAAGGTAAAAGCTATAATGCAGATACACCTTTTGGTGGCGACGTAAAATATCACTTGGGTTACTCAACCGATGTAACCACTGTAGCTGGTAAAAGCGTTCACCTAAGTTTATGTCCAAACCCATCTCACCTGGAAACAGTAAATGGTGTGGTTGAAGGAATGAGCCGTTCTAAAATCGATTTTAAATACGGAGGTGATAACAGCCGTTTAGCACCGATATTAATTCATGGTGATGCCTCAGTTGCTGGGCAAGGTATCGTTTATGAAGTTATTCAAATGGCTGGCCTTGAGGGTTATAAAACTGGTGGTACCATTCACTTGGTAATTAATAATCAAATTGGTTTCACTACTAATTATAAAGATGCCCGTACCAGTACTTATTGTACAGATATTGCAAAAGTAACTTTATCGCCAGTTTTCCACGTAAACGGTGATGATCCTGAAGCATTGGTTTATGCAATTAATTTGGCAATGGAATACCGTCAGAAATATAAAAATGATGTTTTCATTGATATTTTATGCTACCGTCGTTTTGGGCATAATGAGGCTGATGAACCAAAATTCACTCAACCATTATTATACAAAACGATTGAGAAACACCCTAACCCACGTGAAATTTATGTTGAGCAATTAACTAAAGAAGGCAAATTAGAGGCTGGTTTAGCAAAAGAAATGGAAAAAGAATTCCGTGGTATTTTGCAAGAGCGTTTAAATGAAGCTAAAGAATACGTTGCTGCAAACAGCGAAGTTAAATTTGGTGGCGCATGGGCAGATTTGCGTATCGCTACACCTCAGGATTTTGAAACTTCTCCAGTTACTGCAGTTAAAAAATCTACTTTGCTTGAAATCGGTAAACGCATTACTACTTTACCATCAAACAAAAAGTTCTTCAAAAAAATTGAAAAGCTATTTGATGAACGCCGTAAAATGGTTAACGATACCAACGTTTTTGATTGGGCAATGGGCGAACAATTAGCTTATGGTACCTTATTATCAGAAGGCAAACGTGTTCGTTTAAGCGGTCAGGATGTTGAACGTGGTACTTTCTCACACCGTCATGCGGTTTTAACACTTGAAGATAGTGAAGAGGAATATGTACCATTAGCAAATATTTCAGATCAACAAGCACCATTTGATATCTATAACTCACACTTATCAGAATACGGTGTTTTAGGTTTCGAATATGGTTATGCAATGGCAAATCCTAATGCTTTAACCATTTGGGAAGCGCAATTTGGTGATTTCTTTAACGGAGCACAAATTGTTGTCGATCAATATATTGCAAGCGCTGAAACAAAATGGCAACGTGAAAACGGTTTAGTTATGTTATTGCCTCATGGTTATGAAGGCCAAGGACCAGAGCATTCATCAGCACGTATTGAACGTTTTATGGAGCTTTGCGCAGATTATAACATGCAGGTAACCAACTGTACTACTCCGGCAAACTTCTTCCATGTTTTACGCCGTCAGTTTAAACGTGATTTCCGTAAACCATTGGTCGTTTTTACCCCTAAAAGTTTATTACGTCATCCTAAATGCGTAAGTCCTTTAGCTGATTTTACCGAAGGTGGATTTAAAGAAGTAATTGACGATGTAAATGTTAAAGTTGCAGATGTAACACGTATTGTTTTCTGTAGCGGTAAAATTTATTACGAATTGTTAGAGAAACAACAAGCTGATCAAATAAAACATGTTGCTATTGTTCGTGTAGAGCAATTATATCCAACTCCTGTTGATCAGATGGAAGCAATCCAAAAGAAATATAAAAACGCTACATCAATTCTTTGGGTACAAGAAGAGCCAGAAAATATGGGCGCATGGCCATACCTATTCCGTAGATTGTATAAAACTGCACTAAAAGGTATTGATGTAATTTCAAGAAAAGAAAGCAGTAGTACCGCTACAGGTTTTGCAAAACAACATGCTAATCAACAAGCTTATATTTTGGCAAAAGCTTTAGAGGTTGAAGTAACTGAAGAAGTAAAAGACATTGCTAAAAAAGCAGGTAAAAAACTTGTACAAATAGACTAATAACACAAAAGGTAAAGCTTTCTATCTTTAACCTTTCAACATTAATAAAAAAGAAAATTACAAAAATAAAAATATGAGTTTAGAGATAAAAGTTCCGCCGGTTGGCGAATCGATAACCGAAGTTGTTTTATCACGCTGGATAAAAAACGATGGCGATGCCGTAGAAATGGATGAAGTAATTGCTGAATTAGAATCTGATAAAGCTACTTTTGAATTAACCGCAGAACAAGCCGGAACTTTAAAAACCATAGCTGCCGAAGGTGATACTTTACCAATCGGTGCAGTAGTTTGTAAAATTGAAGATGGTGGCGCTGCCCCAGCTAAAAAAGAAGATGCACCTAAAGCTGAAGAAAAAGCAACAGTTGCTGAAGATAAAACTTCTGCCCCTGTAGCTGCAAAATCTGGCGATAGCTATGCAACTGGAACCCCATCACCTGCTGCGGGTAAAATTCTTGCAGAAAAAGGTGTTGATGCCGCCAGCGTAAAAGGTACTGGTGTTGATGGTCGTATTACTAAAGAAGATGCTGTAAAAGCTGAAGCTGGTAAAAAAGCAGAAGCACCAAAAGCCGCAACTTCGGCGCCAGTTGCTATACCAACAGGAAGCCGTACTGAACGTCGCGAAAAAATGTCCCCATTACGTAGAACTGTTGCAAAACGTTTAGTAGCCGTTAAAAATGAAACCGCAATGTTAACTACTTTTAACGAAGTTAATATGAAGCCAATTATGGATTTACGCGGAAAATATAAAGATCAATTTAAAGAAAAATTCGGTGTTGGTTTAGGTTTTATGAGTTTCTTTACCAAAGCCGTAACAGAAGCTTTAAAAGATTTCCCTGCAGTAAACGGTCGTATCGAAGGAGAAGAATTAGTTTACAATAACTTTGCTGATATCTCTATCGCTGTATCTGCTCCAAAAGGTTTAGTAGTTCCGGTAATTCGCAATGCAGAAAGCATGACTTTGGCGCAAATCGAGAAATCGGTATTGGAATTAGCTTTAAAAGCTCGTGATAGCAAATTAACTATTGAGGAAATGACAGGTGGAACATTCACAATCACTAATGGTGGTGTGTTTGGCTCAATGATGTCTACACCAATTATCAATGCGCCACAATCAGCTATTCTAGGTATGCACAATATCGTGGAACGCCCAGTTGCAGAAAAAGGTGAAGTTGTAATCCGTCCGATGATGTACGTTGCCTTGTCTTACGATCACAGAATCATCGATGGACGTGAGTCAGTGGGTTTCTTAGTTCGTGTTAAACAATTATTAGAAGATCCAGCTCGATTATTATTAGGTGTTTAACCTATAAATATAATTAAGCTAAAAATATAAAGCCTCAGCCTTTGGTTGAGGCTTTGTTGTTAATTAGAAATCTTCACACTAAGACCATAATCCAATTATAATAAAAGCTGTAACAATATTTTAACGTTTTTCTCCTTTTTACACAATATGTAATGAAATAAATGGTACTTATTTCATTAGTTTTTATCAAAGGAAATCCAATATTTCTTTCTCACATCTAGTTTTATTAAAGCCCACCATTGTATTTACCACTTCATTTCTTTTCTCAAAACGCCTTAAAACACTTATAAAGGATAAAAGTTTGGGATTATGATTTATTTTTTAAGCTTGAAAACCATGCTGTTAGGATGTTTAGGTGAAATAAAGGGTTTGTTGGTTTTGCTGTTTTGGATAATTTTTCTACTTTTGCAACCCGCTTCGGAGGAAGAGGAATTGAGGAGAGTGGTTGAAAAGAGAGAGCGGCAATTATTTTCAAATAAAAGTTGCGATTGAATAAAAGATTGCTACCTTTGCAGCC
>NZ_RQRS01000042.1 GCF_004335085.1 Pedobacter nototheniae
TAATAATACTTTTTTGAATGTTTATGTTTGTTGTTTTTTTATGCTTTTCTTAAATATTTATATTTTTTATAAGCACTGTTTAGAATAAATTTTTAACTGAAAAAATATTTTTATTTTTTTTGTAAAAAACAATTGCAGCTATAGAATATAATTAGATTTTAATTATGTAATTTGTAATCGTTGCCTATAACTAATTTATAATGCGTTGGGCAGATACTTAAAATACAATCTACTATTGCGTGAAATTTACTAATTGGTGCCTAACTATATCTTTGTTATGCTCAGCCAGCGTGGCGGTGGCACAGGTTGCGCCTAATAAACTAGATAAGAAATTACAGAAATACATTAATATAGATCATAATAATTTTATCAATCCTTCAGATAGCGTTGTTTTAGTTGAGTTTAAAACAGCTTTAACCGCCGAAGAAATTTCTAAAATAAATCCTAAAAGGCAATTTTCAGCAAACCAGTTTATTGTAAGTTCTAAAAACCTTAGCCTTATTTCTCAGGCATTTATAAATAAAACGCAATCCAATAGTTTGTGGAAAGCAAGTGATAATTTAATCCAAAGATGGGAGCAGGGTAATAAAAAGGGGCAAGAGCAGTTAATCCGCTTGGTTTTTAATGATTCGTTTAGTGGTGTGCCCGAATACCTGAAGTCATATAAATTACAATCGGTAAATAACACATATAAATTAATTATCATTTCTTTACCGCTCTCTGATTTACAAAATGTACTAAACCATAGTGAAATATTATTTGCGGATGTGGTACAAACAGCCAAAGAAGAAATTGTAATTAGCGATTTAGATCTTTCTTCCGTTGATGTTTTTGCGGCACACAATAAATATCCCGAATTGAATGGTGAAAACATTACGCTCTCTTTAAAGGAAGGTATTTTTGATGTAAATGATTTAGATCTTTTAGGTAAAGTAATTCCTGGTAATAATAGTTCTGCAGATAATGGTCATGCCGTTATTATGGCTACGCTAGCCTTAGGTTCAGGCAATTCTTTTTTAAAAGGCTTAGGAGTAGCGCCTTCAGCAAAACTAATAACTTCAGATTATAGTAATTTATTGCCTGATGATATTAAAAAGCTTTCTGCAGTAAATGTTTCCGTTCAAAACCACTCATATGGTACAGGGATTGATAATACATACGGTATAGAGGCGCAGGCTTACGATCAGCAAGTATATGAGGCAGATACGATTGTACATGTTTTCTCTGCCGGAAATGTGGGTACATCAAAAGCACCATCAGGGGTTTATCAAAATATTGAAAACGCAGCAAACCTTACGGGTAATTTCAAGCAGGCAAAAAATGTTTTCGTTATAGGTGGCATAGGTCGTGAAAATGTTTCTGAGGCTTTAAGTAGCAAAGGCCCAGCTTACGATGGGCGTGTAAAGCCTGATGTTGTATCTTCTGGTCAGGATGGTACCTCTGGTGCAGCTGCTTTAACCTCAGGCGTTGTAGCTTTATTGCAGCAAAAGTATCATAGCTTAACTGGTAAAGCAGCATCAGCAGCCTTAATTAAAAGTGTTTTAGTAAATTCTGCAGATGATTTAGGCAGACCGCATGTTGATTACTTTTATGGTTTCGGGAAAATTAATGCTTTAAAAGCGCTCAATACACTTGCCGAAAATAGATTTACAAAAGGAGAGGTAACGCAAGCTCAGGATTTTACTTTTCCAATTGAAGTTAAAGAAGCTGTAAAAGAGCTAAAGGTTACTTTAGTGTGGAATGATTTACCTGCAGCCATAAATAGTGTTCAAAGTATTGTTAATCATCTCGATCTTTCTGTAGAGGATTTGAATGGTAAAGCTGTATTACCTTGGGTTTTGAGTATCTATCCTATGGCAGATTCTCTTGTAAAGGTGGCAACCAGAAGAATTGATCAGGTTAACAATGTGCAACAAGTTACACTAGATGCTTTGCAACCAGGTAAATATATTGTGCATGTTAAAGGCAGAAAGGTAACGCAGGATAAACAAGCATTTTACCTTGCTTATGAACTTAATTTGCCAAATCAATTTCGATTTACCTTCCCTGAAAAAAACGATTATCTCTTCGCTACAGAAAGCAATTACATCAGATGGGAAAATACATTTGATAATAAAACAGGCAAGCTTTCTGTAAGTTACGATAATGGAAGTAGTTGGCTTGTTGTAGCCGAATCATTAAATTTAAGTACCAAGTTTTACAATTGGCAGCCTCCTAATCGTTTTACACGTGCATTGTTTAAAATGGAGGTAGAAGGACAGGAATTTAAAGGCAATTCATTTATAATTTCTACACCTCCGGCTTTAAAAGTAGGCTTTAACTGTACCAACAATATTTTGTTCCATTGGAAACCTCAACCGCTTGCAAAAAGTTATACACTTTATACAATCATTGATAATAAACTTACTCCAATTGAAAATACTGTAGATACTATGATTATTGTAAAAAAGGTTGCAGGCGCATCGCCTTATTTTGCCCTATCGGAGAATGGAACAGATTTTACAGGTTTAAAAAGTTATACCATAAATTATCAAAACCAAGGAATAGCTTGCTATTTAGCAAGCCTAAATGGTGATATTGTAGCTAATGCCGTTCAGTTAAGTTTAAACATAGGAACAACTTATAATCTTAAAAGCTTTATTTGGGAAAAACAAATAGATGCAAACACTTTTGTACCGATTAAGGAAGAAAGTATAAAAGAAAATGTATTAAGCTATGCCACAGTTGATGCCTCACCAAGAACTGGAATACAAAGGTATAGGGTTACCTTTGTAACACAAGATGGCACTAAAATTCAATCAGAAATTATCTCTATAAATTACCTTAAAGAGGATGATCTCATTGTGTATCCAAATCCCGTTAGTACAGAATTAAGCATTTTAAATGGAGCATTTGATAATTATTCGCTGGCTTTATTTGATATGTTAGGGCGAAAGGTTTTTGAAGAAACATCCAATGATAGTAACCGGTTTAACTTAAGCAGATTAACATCTGGTATTTATGTTGGGGTAATATCTAAAAATAAACAACAACTTAAAAAGTTTAAGATTATTAAAAATTAATAAGCTGTTTAAATTTGTCTAAAAAATTATCGTCATTCTGAACTTGTTTCAGAATCTATCTTAAAAGACCCTGAACTAAACGACGTAGTCCTCTTGAAGACAAAAGCAACAATAACTGCTACTGAAAAATTCAGGGTGACGGAGTAAAATATTTAGTGAAATTTAAACAGTTTCTAAACTTAATTTTTAGTGAGGGAATCTTCAATTCATCAAAAATAAGGAGCAATAAAAAAGCCGTATCATTTTAAAATGACACGGCTTTTTTAATAATTGAAGTTTAAAACTTATCCCAAAATAATTTTGTTTCAACTTTATCTCCACCAATTGCACTTGCAGCGCTGGTGTAATTAGATCCATTCAACTGTTGCTCATTACTTGGATAGGTAAATCTATTTGGAAATCCTGATTTAGCACTAATAGGTGGCGTTATTTTTGGATAATCGAATCTACGTAATTCCGTCCAGCCATTAAATGGGCGATTGTATAAAGCAATCCATTTTTGAGTACCTATTTTTTCTTTCCATGTTCCTGCGGCTGTTGTGTACGCTACATCAGGTCTGGCCAAATAAGTAGCAGCATCAGCAGCTGTACCACCCCAATATAATATAGATGCTGTAATTGCATTATTATAGTGAGATGCGGCGGTTCCTGTTACGGTATAATTTCTTTCTGCTGCTTCCGCTCTGTAAAATTCTGTTTCTACATAATCCATAAATAAAGTTTCAGCATTTGCAGCATACAATTTCGGATTAGGTTTTGATATTTCTGACGGTGTATTAACAGCACCAACTATTCCACCTTTATAATTTCCTGCATTATTTGGTGTAAAATACAAAGCCAATCTAGGATCTGATAACGAAGTTAGCTTATCAACAAGGTCTTTTGCTGCCACAATATCACCCCGGTTGCCTGTTACAATCTCAACATATAGAGGGTTTTGACTTGGAGCGCCAGCTTGATAAACAAGCGTTATATTATCCGTAGCAGATGCAATAGATTTCGAATCTGAAGCCTCAAATGCTGTTTTAGCCGAAAGATCATCTACATCAGCCAAAATTAATCCTTGTTGCATGCGTAGTGTATTGGCAAACTTTATCCATTTTGAGATATTGCCCTTACAAATTAAATCTTCATTTTGTGAAAAACCTATACTGCCCACACTTAGCTTATCAATATCATCATTTAAGCGTTTAATCAAATCGAGCGAAATTGTTTTTGCATCATCATATTTTGGGAACAAATTATCTGGATTCAATGCCTGTGAATAAGGTACATTGCCAAAGGTATTAACCAATGTACTGTAAGCTAAAACCTGCATAATATCTAATATTGCTAGTTTATTTGTTTTTTCTCCTGCTGCTATTAAAGGATCATTATTAATAATTATAGATGCCTGCTTTAAATTTTGAAGAACATTACTATACATGGTTAACCACCACTTGTTTGGTACACCTCTGGTTGTAAAGTCATACTGCGGTTCATCTTGATAGGTTACAGAAGCCCATTGACTTACTGTAAACCTTAAAAAGTTTACGTTTATGTTAGGATCTGTTATCGCATCAGAATAAGATTTAGTAGCATAAGTAAATAAACTTCCTGCTGGTACCATTGTAGGTCTTTTAGTGTCGTTATTAAGCGTTGTAATATCTTTTTTGCAGCCCGCCAATAATAGTAGAGGGATAAAAAGCATGCTATATTTTTTCATTATAATTAATTTAGAAGTTAAAATGATAGTTTGGCATTAAGTCCAATCGTTCTGGTTGTTGGATATGCACCACTTTGAACGCCTTGAGCATTTCCTGATGAAAGGTTTTCTTCAGGATCAGAATATGGTAGGTTTTTATGGATAATCCATAAATTTCTTCCAAATACAGAAATATCAATCCCTTTAACAGGGCCTAATTTTGCTATAACAGATTTAGGGAGCGAGTAGGTTAATGTTGCTTCACGTAATTTAACATAACTGGCATCATAAGAAAATGCAGATGGAGGTAAAGCAGGGGAGTTTGCATCAATTACAACTCTTTTGGTATTGGGTTGCCCATTCTCTGTAACCCCAGCAAGTACAACGCCTCCGCTTTTACTATCACTTGTAACGGGGTTTCTTACCGGGTTGCCCAAATCGTTTAAGCCTACCGTGTTGGGTAAAATTCCAGTGTAGGTTGCGTAATATTGATCTAATGACCATACGTTGCCTCCTTTTCTGATGTCTATTAAAAAGCTAAATGAAATATTTTTGTATCTGAATTTATTATTAATACCACCAATCCAATCTGGGTTTATATTACCGATAATGTTGGTAGTAGTGCTAGTGATTTTATAATAACCATCGTTATCAATAACTTTATCGCCATTGGCGTTATAAACATAATCTTTACCTTGTAAAGTGCCATATGGCTGGTTTAGTGTTGCGTTTACAGTAACTCCACCCTGATAATCAGCAAGTAATACGTTTTTACTATCATTGTAAAGTTCAGTTATTTTAGCATTATTTTTTGTCCAGTTTATATTAATATCCCAGCTAAAGTTTGGTGTTCTTATTGGGCTACCAAATAACGAAAGCTCAAAGCCTCTATTTCTAACTATACCTGCGTTAATGTATGTGTATGAATATCCAACACTTGGAGATACTGCAAGGGGTAAAATTTGATTTTTAGTATTTGCAAGGTAATAGGTGGCATCAAAGCCAACTCTTCCTTTTAAAAAGGACATTTCTAAACCAACCTCCTTACTTTCAGTTAATTCAGGTTTAAGTGAAGAATTATTAGTGGTTACAGGGTATGCATATAAAATACTGCTACCAAATTTGTTCTTTGGAGTATAAGTATTTATTGTGCTTCCCCAATCTGCACTGTTACCAACTGTGGCGTAACTTGCCCTTAACTTACCCGATGATAACCAGGCGAATTCCTTTTCCAGTTGTTTAGAAAATAACCAGCTACCCGCAACAGAGTAATAGTTGTATGCATTATACGCTGTTGGCAAAGTAGAAGATTTATCTCTTCTAAATGTACCATCAAGGGTGATGTAATCTTTGTATGTTAATGTAGCACCTCCAAAAATGCCATCAACTTCTGTTGGCTTATAATATTCTACAGGGGATGTTAATGTTCCAACAGAATTAGAGATAGCGTATAAATCTGGTACAATTAACCCGCCATTGGTTGTAACATATATGCTATTTAATGTGGTGTTTCTAATGTTTGTGCCCACTAAAGCTTTTAAGTTAATATCCGTAGTTAAATTCTTATCAAAATTGGCAATTAAATCAAAATTGGTTTCTTGAAAAGAACGATTTGTCCTAGAGTAAGCACCAGGCTCTTTACTGCCATAAGCAATGCGTTCTTCCTGTATTTCGCTATAAGAATCCAAGCTTACCTTACCTAAAATATTTAGCCATTCAGTAGCTTTATAGTTTAAAGATGCGTTACCAAAAATGCGGTTACGGGTATCATTTTCATAATTTTTATACCTTGTCCAGTAATAATTGTCTGTATAGATTGGAATAAGACCGCTAGTTGTAGATGGATTTTGCCAGTTCCAGGTAATATTTTTTTCATTTCTAAAATATGCATCCTTTTGAGATTGGATATCAACATTTGTTTGGTACCACTGGCGGAAACTTTGATTTACATTTAATCCACTATAACCGGTACCATATCTTCCTAAGCCATTAATTTGAGAGTAGTTAGCCGATGCAGATGCCGTTATTTTGTCGGTAATTTTGTAGCTACCACTAAAGTTTAAAATATTTTTTAAAATCTTGCTATTCGGTAAAGTTCCTCTTTCATCATTTCTGGTATAACCAAGCTTTATGGTTCCTTTATCTGAAGTGCCATTTAAGATAATGTTATTGTTATTGGAAATTGCTGTTTCATAAAAGGATGCTGGTCCTTTAGTTGCAGCAACCCAAGGTGTTTTTTTATGGAAATTTGGTGAGCTGGGATCGAAAGCATCCCATTGGTAAACCAACAAATTAGGGTCAAATTTAGCTCCATAAGAAGCGTCTTCGGTAGTAGGTACCACTTTTTCTTTTACACCATTTCCTAAAACATCTATTAAGTTAAATCCATCGCCACTTTCATAGCCACTAGAATATCCTGCACCATACTCATGCTGATAGGTAGGAAAGGTTGATTTATCTATAAAACCTACGCTTAAACCAGTATTAATGGCTATACCAAGTCCGTTTTGTTTTCTGCTTTTGGTGGTAATCATAATTACACCATTGGCACCTCTAGAGCCGTATAAAGCACTTGCTGCTGCGCCCTTTAAAACATTTACCGATTCAATATCATCTGGATTTATATCCGCCGCTGCATTACCATAATCGTAACCACCTCTTCCTGTTGTTTGATTTGTAGAGTTGTTATTATCGTTATTAATTGGAACGCCATCCACTATAAATAATGCTTGATTATTAGCTTTTAGTGATTTATAACCCCTGATAATGACGTTTGTAGAGCCACCTATTGAATTGCCCTGAATAATTTGCAGCCCTGAAATTTTTCCTGAAAGTGCCGAAGCAGCATTGCCACTTCTTGTTTGGCTTAATTCTTCTCCTTTAATTTGTTGGGCTGCATAAGTAAGGGAATTTTTAGTTCGCAGTTGCCCCATCGCTGTTACCATAACTTCGGTAAGCTGATTGTTATCTGGCTGTAATTCTACTGCAATGCTTTTAGTATTTACCGTTACAGTAATCTCTTTTGATTGATAGCTAACGTAAGAAAAGATTAACTGATCGTTGGTAGATACACTGATGCTAAATTTACCATCAGCATTTGTAGCTGTTCCACCTGGTTTGTTTTTGATCTTTACACTTACCCCGGGTAGTGGTTGCTTGTCATCTTTTGAGCTAACTGTTCCTGTTATTACTCTTTCTTGTGCGTAAGATGACCACGCTATACTCAAAAGAAAGAGCAAGCCTTGTAGAAATTTTTTCATATAGTTTAGTTGTGTTAATTTTCTAAATTATATGTAAATATTTTATTAAAGATATCTGTAAGCTGTGTTATGGGTTAATTGGGTGCTTTTAAGGATGGTTGTGTAGGATTAGGTAGCTATATTAATGGGTTAATCTATTTGGATAGGTCAATTTTATTTTTTTAAACATTAAGATTATTAAAAACTAAGGTTAATTTTTGTTGATAGTTTCAATTCATCAAAAAAATAAATAGCAATAAAAAAGCCGTATCATTTTAAAATGATACGGCTTTTTTTATTAAAGTAATGGTTTACTAAAAGTGGAACATTACACCTAATTTAGGAGCGAAAGTATTAGCTTCTAAACCGAATGAGTTAGTTTTTACTTTAGCACCAGTTGCTTCTGCTTTAACTGAATAGTTTTCATAACCTAAACCGTTAACTGAAACTTCGATACCGATTCTTTTAGTAGGGAAGAAAGCAAAACCTGGAGCAACGTTAACACCAATTGAAGTAGAAGTACCAACTTTAGCACCTGTATCGCCATTAGCATCAACAGCTTTAACTGTACCAAATGCCATTGGAACTGATAACTGTCCGAAGAATTTGAATTGATCAGATAAGTTAACATAGTAACGACCGAAAGGAGCAACTTCAAAAGCACCAGTTTGTCTTAATCTACTTACTTCTTTATTATATGTATAGCCAACACCTGTACCAATTGCGAAATTGTTTGCTACAAAATATCCAGCTTGTGGTACAACGCTAAAGCTAACATCAGCTTTATTTGCGCCATCAACTTTTGAAGTATTGAAGCCAACATTACCACCTAAAATAACTTTTCCTTTTTCTGTTTGTGCATTTGCACCATAAACTAATCCTGCAACTGCAACTAATGATAATAATAGTTTTTTCATCTTTTTTATTATTTATTTTGTTAATATTATAGTCAAATTCTACCTTTTTAATTTCTGACTATATTTGGCTAAAAGTCAATGGTTGTGCCAAAAAACATTCCTTACGTCATCAAAAAATCAGTTTTTAGATAACCTCTTATGTAATAAACAGATATAAATTTAATGTTAAATCAATATTATTTTAGTGTGACACAAAGTTAATCGATTGATTAATTTTTGAGCGCTGCCAAATTGCCAATCTGACTTTTTTTGTAAAATTGTCAGTTTTTTTAACCGCATTTATGGCAGGCTTAAGGCAGTATAGCAGGCTGTAATATTGATGCGTGCCAAAAATGTTTCCAATATTTAAGGAGTAAATTTAGAAACGGGTATTTTACTTTTAAACTGGCTTTAATGTTTAGTTAAAATATTTGATATACTCCTTATAAGAATTTTTGTTGTACTATTACATCAATCTCCCCCTAAAATAAATAACCTATATTTTTCATTTAAACTTAAAAGCTTATGTCAAGCTCGGAAACCGGCTATGCAAAAAATGCAGCCAATTTTAAAGATTTAATTATTCAGTTAAAAAACCTTGAAGGAGATTATCAACCACCAAAACCATCATTAAATATAGAAGCCCTTGAGGCAATTTCTATAAAAAGCGAAGAACTTATGCGTACTTTAAGTCAGCTGGCACCTATATACAACCAATGTGTAGATAAGCAAGAACTCATTTTTAGTACACAAAACAATCTGGTTACCCGTAGCTACAATTATTTAAAAGTAGTAGTAGATAACCCAGGAGATTTAGAAACCATTAAAACAATTGCTGATAAGATTAGGGGCGTTAATAAAAAAACAGATCCTGTGGAAGAAGGCAAAACAAATCATTCGCAATCACAAACATCTTACGATAATAAATTAGAAAATTTTAAAAGATATATAGATGCCTTGCAAAATACTAAGGTTTATTTACCATTAGAAAGTGATATTAAATTGGAAACATTTAATGATTTGGCAGTAAAAATGGGTGAAGCACTAACAGCGGTAGCCTTATCTAAAAGCCCTGTAGATGTAGCCCGGAAAAATAGATATAACTTTTTTTATGCGGATAAAACAGGGCTTGTAGATATTGCCAATGATATTAAAACTTATAGTCGCGCTGTATTAAAAAAAGATCATCAGTTGTATAAAGCTATTCAGGATATTAAATTTAATAAAATAAGTCATTAAGTTAATCTTTTATCAACAACAAAACCTGGGCAAACCAGTGCAAGTCTGTTAATTGGTTTTCAATTAATTTCCTGTGATCCAAGTTTTTTAATAGTGGTATTATTTTTCAATAAAATACCACCATCAAGGTATTTATCATCAACTCTGCATTGCTTAGTTTCGATTAATCTTTTGCATTTCAGTAATTTATGTAAAGGGTAATAAACTAAAAACAAACTACTATGGAAAATGAAACACTTGTAAAAAAAGCTCAGGAAGCTATGAACAGAAAGGGAGCGAACCTTAAAGTTGATGGTAAATGGGGACCAAAATCTACGGCTGCGGCAGAAGATTTTGAATTTAAGGTAGAAGCAATTCGCGATAATGCCAGTATGCCTGCTGATATTGCGATGGTAAATAAAACTATTGCTGGCATTACAGAACCCGTATTTGTTACTGTAAAGGGCATTAAATTTAAAGATCGTGGAAACTATGCAACTCCATCGGAGAAATTTAAGGGTTTAACTGTTCACTACACCGTAAGTGGAAGAACTGCAGCTAATGCAGAAGGTGTAATAAATTACTTAAAAAATGAAGGCTTTGGTTGTATGGTTATGGATGAAAATGGCATTATTTACATTCCTGAGCAGTTTGATATCTTTAAAAACTGGAACTATCACTCAGGCGTTAGTAAATGGAAAGGGATAACAAATGTATCTGATTATTTTGCCGGGATGGAGATTTGTTGCTGGGGATTAGGCTCTGCAGTTGGCCCTTATAGAGAAGTTAAGGTAGCTGAAGGTTATATTGTTGCAGGTAAATACCAGAAATATACAGAAGCACAGGAAAAATCATTGATAAATTTTATTCTATGGGCTAAATCTAAAAATGATGAATTTGATTTAGATTACGTTGCAGGGCATGATGAATTAAGAAAAGAAGCTGGCAAAGTTAATGATAAACAAGATCCAGGAGGTAGTTTAAGCATGCCAATGGCTGCACTACGCGATCTTGTTAAAGCTAAAGCAACAGAACTCGGAATTTAGGCGTATCTCAAATTGTAAAAATGAAATTTCCTCTTTATTGATAAAAAGGTAATTCGATAACACCTCAAATTGAGGTGTTATTAAATAATGCTCCTTTAATCAATGGCACAGTTTGGTGAACAGAACCTACACTAATTCTATTCCGTTTACACAATCTAATTTACACTCTCTTAAATGATGCTCCTCGTTGGGTAAATGATGCTCCTCGTTGGGTCTGTTCAATAAACTGTGTCATTGATTAAATCTGTCCTCAAAAAATATAGCAATTTGTGCTTGCATAATTTTCCATCCAGTCACAGGATTTATCCATCCATTTCTATGATTAATAAATACAAGA
>NZ_RQRS01000043.1 GCF_004335085.1 Pedobacter nototheniae
CAATCTATTTTTTCTGAAAGTAGAACAAGTTCATGCTCGTGGTCAATAAAATCCACCAACATTGGGCGGAATAATTCTGGCTTCTTTTCTGGATTTTTCCCCAACATATTTGCAAGGTTTTAAAGCTCTAAGATACAAATTCTTGCAATAAAAAACAAGCTATTTTAAACCCAAAATACTAATAATCAGTAAATTATAGGTGGTTTAAGGAGAGACTAAATAACGAACCATCAAAATTTTTTTCGATGTCGTTGTCCTCATCGATGAAGATAAAAAAGACAAATGATTTGGAAATATTAACAGTCGTGATTCGCTTAAAGCTCATTTTTTTGGGCCAACCTGTGATGTATCTGGCAAAGAATTTGTCTAAGTTTTTTCGCGCTAAATACGCATCTCTATTAAATCCTATAAAAGAGATTGACTGCAATAACCCATTTTTCTAATTTTATTCGATTCTTTCTTTCGAAAGGGCAGAATTTTTATTTTTGTACAAAATCAACCGACTATGGCAAAACATACACCAGGCTATATAAAAAGGCAGAAAATTGCCAACTCAGGTACACACTTACTTTTTTATGAATTATTCGAACCAATAAATGAACCTCCAAAGGCTACTGTCCTTATACTACACGGGATGCAGGAGCATAGCGGTCGTTATAAAAATTTTGCAGAATATCTGGCGAACAACGGTTTTGCAGTTCTATTATATGACCATCTCGGACACGGAAAAACGGCGGAAAATCGGGTAGAACTTGGCTATTTTCAAAAAGAAAATCCCAAGCAGCAACTGATAGACGATGCCGCAACGATGGCTGCATTTTTAGAAAACAACTACCCTAACATTCCTCACTTTTTACTAGGTCATTCTATGGGGTCTTTCATTGCAAGATGCTTACTTCAGAATCAGGAAGCCGATTTTAAAGGCGCAGTCATCGTGGGAACGGGAGGAAAAATCAACGGAATCGGTTTGGCTAAATTTTTCCTGTCCATTAAGAATATTATTGCCCCAAAACACAGGAGCAAATTCATCAACCAAACTTTTTCAAAAATTAATAATCAACATTTTAAAGGCGAGAAAGATGGCGACCTTAACAGTTGGCTGAGCCTCAGCAAATCCAACCGTGAATCATTTTGCCGGGACAGCCTATGCGGAGTACCTTTTACCAATAATGGTTTTTACGCATTAGTTTCTCTAAACCAACAGGCAACGGAAAGAAAATGGGCAGAAAAAATACCAAAAGAATTTCCCTTTCTTTTTGTAAGCGGAGCTGATGATCCGATAGGAAACTTCGGAAAAGGGGTTGAAAAAACGGTAACACAAATGCAAAAAGATGGATTTACAGATGTTAATGCAAAAATTTATCCTGCTATGCGGCACGAAATACTTAATGAAGATATTAAAGAATCTGTCTATGAAAGTATAAAAGATTGGCTCTATGAAAAAATATCATAACCAAAAAAGTATTTTAATTAAAAATAATTGATTAATAATTAAAATACTTAGTTTATAATGGAAATTTAGCATTTATTAAGCTTTCAAAAAATCCTTGCTTTGCCATTCTGGATCAGGATATTTGTAAAAACCTTCGCCGGATTGCTGACCAAGTTTTCCTTTGTCGATAAGTTCGGTTTTTAGCTTTTCTGCTATTTTCTGTGTTAATTCTCCCGGGATTTCTTTTAAGATGTTGTAATTGGTGTTCATCCCATTCAAATCTAAAATGGCCATCGGTCCAAAAGGAGCACCTGTTGCTATTCTCCAGGTTTTATCGATTGTTGCAGGATCGGCAACGTCATTCGCCCACAGCGCAAGACCAGCCACCAAAAGCGGAATCAACAAAGAATCCAGAACGTAGCCCGATTTTTCCTTCTTCAGTTCCACGGGAAGCATAGCAATGGATTTTGCAAACTCTACAATCTCGTTATAAACCGTTGGGTCGGTTTGATCAGAACCCATTATTTCTGCCGTATTACGAACCATTATATGATTGGCAAAATGTAAATGGATGAATTTTTCCGGACGATCAGTAAATGTGCTTAATCTGCTCGGCAAAAGTGTGGATGAGTTGCTCGCGAAAATGGTTTTTTCCGGCGCGTGCTCAGAAGCTTTTTCCCAGAAATCTTTTTTGATATCGATGCTTTCCGGTACGGCTTCTATCAATAAATCAGCATCTTGTAAAGAAGCTTTCAAATCTGTAGAATAAGTGAGATTATTTTTGGTATTTTGGATTTTTTCTTCATCAGCTTTCAGGTAGTTCTTATATTCTTCAGCCAAGACATCAAAACGGTTTTTGGCTTTACTTAAAGCTTCATCATTAACATCATAAACCATGACTTTATAGCCGAAATAAGCACACTGCACCGCAATCTGAAAACCGAGAACGCCACTTCCAGCCACCACAACATTTTTGATACTGATTTTAGATAAATCGGCTTCCGGCACTTTCAAAAAATCTGGACTTTGCCACGAAGGATTTGGATATTTGTAAAAGCCTTCGCCAGTAGAAATTCCCAGTTTATTTTGGTCGATGAAAGTTGATTTAAGTTTATCCAGAACAATCTTATCATCTGTTTTGCCCTTCTCTACTTGCAGTTTGTAAATGTTGTATGGTGTCGTCAATCCGATAACATCATACAAAGCCATTGGTCCGTAAGGCGAACCTGTTCCCAGCATCCAGGTTTTGTCTATGGTTTCTGGCGTAGCATAATCGCCAATCCAAAGCTGCATTCCGGCATTCAGAAATGGATTTAATAAAGAATTGAGCACATAACCTGGAACTTCTTTTTTTACCAAAATAGGCACCATCCCTATCGCCTTTGAAAAATCGACTATTTCCTCAGATATTTTTTCGTCGGTTCCTGGATGTGGCATAATTTCCGCCGTATTTCGCAACCATATTTGATTGGCAAAATGCAGGTTAAGGTATTGAGCCGGTCTTCCTGTCACCTCAGCAAACTGACTTGGCAACAAGGTGGATGAATTACTTACAAAAATGGTTTTCTCCGGTGCAATTGCGGAGAGTTGCTTATAAAATTCCGTTTTTATTTTAATATCTTCTGGCACTGCTTCTATCAAAAGATCGGCATCTTTCACGGCAAATGCCAAATCGGATGAATAGTGCAGTCTTTCCCTGGCTTTTGTAATTTGTTCTTCGGTGGCGCCAAGATCCTTTTTATGACTTTCGGCCAAGCCCTCGAACTTTGCTTTCGCCTTTTCCAACACCTCATCACTGATATCGTAAACAGTGGTTTCAAATCCGTGAATTGCAGTTTGAAAAGCAATTTGGAATCCTAAAACACCACTTCCAGCTACCGTTACATTTTTTATTTTGCTCATAATTTTGGTTGATTTTTGGTAATAAAATTTACGGAACTAGGACTCAGCAATCTTCATTTTCAATTATAATTGATAAAACTTCGGACTGAATGCTTCCTCCAAATTCTTTGGTTCTTTACGTTTTTTGTGATTTAGCTCGTGTCTTGAGGTTGAAGATGTTACATACGCTGACTGCCGTGAACTCTGTAAATTTCCGATCGGTGAATTCTCTTCGATGGTTCTGAACGGTGTAAAAGACAGATTTTCCATAATTTCAAAATTACCATCCTCAGGAACCGTTTGTTTTGGTATTGTGATTTTTGCCACCGTACGGAATGGTGATAATTCCTGCGACCATTCTTTTGTAAGGTCATTCACAGGCATTTCTTTCAGGTTTTTGCAAAGTTGTATTTGCAACTCAAACGTAAGGTTT
This sequence comes from Pedobacter nototheniae, assembly GCF_004335085.1. Taxonomy (GTDB): domain Bacteria; phylum Bacteroidota; class Bacteroidia; order Sphingobacteriales; family Sphingobacteriaceae; genus Pedobacter; species Pedobacter nototheniae. The sequence continues at coordinate 3,747 of NZ_RQRS01000043.1, forward strand.
TTTTGAGCTATTTCTTTGATAATTCCTTTTCTGTACGGCCATTCTGCGCTGTCTAGATCAATATCTTTTTCCGTGATGGCGTTCTTGGTCTGCTCAGTTGGGATCACTCTTACTTTGGCGATATAATCACCGTGGCGTACCGCTCCCATACTGTAAAATTCATAAAGAAAACTGTTGATTGAAGGGATTTTTTCAAAAGTTTTAAGAGCGCCCAATTCCTTCAAAGCCTCAAAATTTGGAAATGCTTTTTTATTTTCGGTGACCCAAAGTGTGGCAAATTCCAATTTTCCCAAGGCTCCCTTTTCAAAGAAATCATTTAGCTTTAAAAAAAGCTTTGAAATGAAAACATAATGTTCTGCCGAGTTACAGAAAAACACGGGATTATTAATCAGGTTAAAATCAACATTGGGAGAATCTTCCTCTCCGGGAGATAATTTTTTGCCATCTATCCCAAAAATCTTTAAAGCAAATCCTTGTGCATTACCGCTTAGTTTATCGGGCAAAACTCTGGACGAACCATTGGAAAAGCGAACTGCTGCCTGGTGTTTTCCGGGTTTCGCATAAATGCCCTGCGCCAGTTCTTCGGGCAGATTATCCAAAATTTCAACCTCTGCTTTCAGCACTGCATAGCCATTGGCGTGCGCATCTCTTGTATGATGGGTCGCCCTGCTTAGGTTTGGCGTATTTTTGATGTATTCGCGGATATCGTTATTAATGGTGGTAATATACTCATCGAAATTTTCTGGAATTTCTTCCACTTCGTAACTGTACTTGATGTATTCTTCCATAGTGCTTTTTTTTATTTTAATTCGCTAATCCATTTTAAAGCAGAAATGCTTGGGATAAAACAATATTCGCCGCCTTTCACGATGTTGTAGGTCTGCAAACCACGGTATCTTTTGATGAGGGGTTCTCCAGGTGCAGAAAACAGTGCGTCTTCGTCCTGTACACCGATCATAGGATCTTTTTCTGTTCCCAGATTTTGGGCGTTACCATCGTTTGCCCATTGTTTTTGAAGAAATTCCAGTGTTCCCATTGCATCGGCACTAATGCCAATAAAATACTGTCCACGTTCCTTACCGTCATTTTTAGTTACCTCCGGCGGAACAATGTCGCCAAAAGTTACACTTTTTCTGATGATCCTGTGCAAACGTTCATCCTCCAAAACAAAAGATTTGGAATCTCTTGGGTTCATCCTGCGGATATGCGAACTGAACGGACACTTTTTACCGTACTCATCATTCTTGAAAGAAAAATCATTGTTTTTTTGCATATCATCTCCTAGCGATTTATCATCCTTTTCGGGAGCTAAAACCAAAGGTGCACCACTTCGCCAGCGACCTACCATTTTAGCAGCCAAGAGCTCTCCCTCTTCCGGCGAAGAAGAATTTTCTTTAACGAATTGATTAAATTCTGCCACTTGGCTCTGGTACTTTCTGAAAACCATAAAAGAACCGTTCTTTCCTAAAACTTCAGGTTGTGGAAATGGCTTTATGAAGCCTGCTTCTCCAGGATAGCCCATTATAAATTCGCCTGCTTTAAGTGGACGATCAAATCCGGGCGGCACATCTATCCCACTGCCTTCAATCTCCGGATTACTGATGCCATCCCTGAATCCGAATACATTTTTAACCTCTTCAGATACTGCGAAATCGTGGCTCATTATTACTTCTACGCCGCTGTTATTCGCCAATTTAGAACGAAATTCCTCCAGCTTGCTTTTCCACGCCTCTTCATTGTTGGCGATAACTGCCGCTGCGATGTGAATATGTGATCTTTTAAAAACCTTTTCCCAGTTTTTAGGGTCATTGACTCCAATGTCATAAAGAAACCGGGAACGTTCTGCCATTCCTTCCTTGAAGGATTCGGGAAAAGTATCGAGTGACTCTTGAGGGACACCGATTTTTTCTAGACCTTTATAAGTGAATGTCAAAGTAACCGATGCGCCTTCATTCTTATGCCATTCTTCCGCAGAACTCACAATCGGCAAAAGTTTTTGGAGCATTTGTCTGGCTGCCACAGCATCTTTGATTTCAATAATAGCCACTGTTCCGAAATATGGTATAGGTCGGCTTCTGAGAATTAAGGCCTGTATTTCATTCAGCTCAATTTCTACTTTATTTGGATTAAAAATCCGCTTTAAAAATTCCAGTGCCATAGATTAGATTTTATTTGCTTCGTCAATTGCCTTATTCAGTCCTTTAATGATTTTATCATTTCTCCTTATATCATTCACCGTAAGATGCGGAACACCTACATACCAACCTGTCGCGGTAATCTGATGGTCTAGAATGAACTGTTTTACACTCGGGTTTTTTATGCCTGGCCAGCCTTCAACATTCCCAAAAATGATGTCCATCAGCTGCGGAATTTTTGTAGCGAAATCATCAATATAAGCATCCCAATCACCATCGTAAGCCGTGCAGAAAAGAATCTTGGTATCGTTATCAAACAAAACTATACGAAGATCATGCAGCGTTCCTACTTTGGTTGCACCTTTCAGATCTCCGCCTGCAATTTCCATTATGGTTTTGAGATTTTCTGCACCTCCGGGTTTTAGGTCTGCCATCGCAGTTAACTCAGATACACGACCGGATCTTAACCCTTTTTTTCCGGCAGATGTAGTGGAATGGTCGTAACCATCATCGATACCTTCACTGAAATTCGCCTTTGCTAGCTCGGCAGCCAATTTTACTTTGTCTATAAAACTCATAATTTAGATTTTGATTAATGATTTATATTATTTTGTAAATCAACAATAATTTTGAGGAGAATTTTACAAATGTTATGCCATAATCTATCGTAATGTACCGAAATTCGTATTTTATGTACTGAAACTATGAATTTTTAAGCTTTATTAAAATACTTCAATTGACAAATGATAAAATCTTATGTCTACTCATTTTTTAATTATTGACAGAATTAATTACCTTTAAATATGGCAACACCCAAAAAGAAACCGACCTATAGCATTTAAAAGAAACTCGACTGTATCTATTCAGTGTACGTTTTGCTAATTCAATTCCAATAAGCTTCTCCTCACGGTCATTATGGTCTTTGAAAATACAGATTAAAGTTCGTAGCCGCTCACATTTACTTAACAATTTATTTCTTAAGCATTATTACAGGTAACAGCGTCGTCCGTTCTCAACAAAGTATTGTAGGCGTCGTAAATTTTTAGCGCAAAAGTTTTGAAATATGAGTTGTACGATTTGGTATCTTCTGACGAACCGACTAATCCCTGCGCTCTAGATTCGCTAATTTCTATTAAATTCTATAGGTAACTGAAATAAATCATTTCTTTAGTCACTAATCTTAAAAAAATACTCTTAGAAAGACCGAATTGATCATTGACCTATTTTATCAAATCTTTTTAGGAAACTGAATGGTAACTTTTATTCTGTTGAATTAGTCCACTTGAACAGATATAAAACATAAAACGCTTTAAAAACTATGTTTTAAAGCGTTTTGAACTATTTTGCTGTAATAGTTGCGATCCGGACGGGACTTGTTCATATTTGAAAAACTCCCTATCCATAAGCTTTATATCGTTCTCTTATTTTTAGGTCACCGAATAGGTCACTTTTTAAACAAGATTTAAGATTGTTTGTTTTTACTGGTGCAAATATAGGTCTTTTTTTAGTTTTACCAAAAAAAAGACAATTTTTCAAGACTAAATTTAACTAGTCGTTCCTTAACAAAACCCACTATTTAATTTATTTTTAAAAACAGGATTAGAAAACAGCATAATTTGTATCTTATAAAATAAGAAAATAATTTTCTGTTTCAGTAGTTCCATCATTTTCTTCAT